>NZ_JALAHQ010000009.1:0-5601 GCF_036983985.1 Rheinheimera metallidurans | reverse complement strand
TTGAATTGGGAGCCTGGCGGTGAACTACTCTCGCATGGCGAATGCCACACTACCATCGTCGCAGCTGCGTTTCACTTCTGAGTTCGGAATGGGATCAGGTGGGTCCACAGCGCTATTGCCACCAGGCAAAAACTTGTAGGGAACACGTTTTAACGCACTGTAGTGCGGCCCGTTAGGGTCAAATCCATGGAAGAATTTGATAAAAACTGTGTTCCGATATTCGGCAATCTGATTAGTAGTTACACACGTATTCTTTCTTAAAACACCTTGGGCGTTGTATGGTTAAGCCACACGGGCAATTAGTATGAGTTAGCTTAACACATCACTGCGCTTCCACACCTCACCTATCAACGTTGTGGTCTTCAACGACCCTTTAGCAGGCTTAAAGCCTGAGGGATGACTCATCTTGTGGCCGGCTTCGCGCTTAGATGCTTTCAGCGCTTATCCGTTCCGAACGTAGCTACCGGGCAATGCCATTGGCATGACAACCCGAACACCAGCGGTTCGTTCACTCCGGTCCTCTCGTACTAGGAGCAACTCCACTCAATCATCCAACGCCCACGGCAGATAGGGACCGAACTGTCTCACGACGTTCTAAACCCAGCTCGCGTACCACTTTAAATGGCGAACAGCCATACCCTTGGGACCGACTTCAGCCCCAGGATGTGATGAGCCGACATCGAGGTGCCAAACACCGCCGTCGATATGAACTCTTGGGCGGTATCAGCCTGTTATCCCCGGAGTACCTTTTATCCGTTGAGCGATGGCCCTTCCATACAGAACCACCGGATCACTATGACCTACTTTCGTACCTGCTCGACGTGTCTGTCTCGCAGTTAAGCTGGCTTCTACCATTACACTAACCGTACGATGTCCGACCGTACTTAGCCAACCTTCGTGCTCCTCCGTTACGCTTTAGGAGGAGACCGCCCCAGTCAAACTACCCACCAGACACTGTCCGCGACCCCGATAAGGGGCCTACGTTAGAACATCAGACATACAAGGGTGGTATTTCAAGGACGGCTCCATCTGAACTAGCGTTCAAACTTCAAAGCCTCCCACCTATCCTACACATGTAGGGCCAATGTTCAGTGCCAAGCTATAGTAAAGGTTCACGGGGTCTTTCCGTCTAGCCGCGGGTACACGGCATCTTCACCGCGATTTCAATTTCACTGAGTCTCTGCTGGAGACAGCCTGGCCATCATTACACCATTCGTGCAGGTCGGAACTTACCCGACAAGGAATTTCGCTACCTTAGGACCGTTATAGTTACGGCCGCCGTTTACCGGGGCTTCGATCAAGAGCTTCGCTTGCGCTAACCCCATCAATTAACCTTCCGGCACCGGGCAGGTGTCACACCCTATACGTCCTCTTACGAGTTTGCAGAGTGCTGTGTTTTTAATAAACAGTTGCAGCCAGCTGGTCACTGCGACTCTTCGCTGCTTACGGAGCAAGTCCTTAACAGCAAAGAGCGTACCTTCTCCCGAAGTTACGGTACTATTTTGCCTAGTTCCTTCAGCAGAGTTCTCTCAAGCGCCTTGGTATGCTCTACCTGACCACCTGTGTCGGTTTCGGGTACGATCACCAATACCTGAAGCTTAGAGGTTTTTCCTGGAAGCATAGCGTCAACAACTTCGTGTCCTTAGACACTCGTCTCGTATCTCAGCCTTAAGAAACCGGATTTGCCTAGTCTCTCAGCCTACTTACTTTCACGCGGACTACCAACGCCGCGCTTGCCTAGCTTTCTCCGTCACCCCATCGCAGTATTGGTCGGTACGGGAATATTAACCCGTTTCCCATCGACTACGCTTTTCAGCCTCGCCTTAGGAGTCGACTCACCCTACCCTGATTAGCATGGGATAGGAACCCTTGGTCTTTCGGCGGGGAAGTTTTTCACTCCCCTTATCGTTACTCATGTCAGCATTCGCACTTCTGATACCTCCAGCAAACCTCCCGGTCTACCTTCAACGGCTTACAGAACGCTCCTCTACCACTTGTGCAAGCACAAGTCCGCAGCTTCGGTGAATGATTTAGCCCCGTTACATCTTCCGCGCAGGCCGACTCGACTAGTGAGCTATTACGCTTTCTTTAAAGAATGGCTGCTTCTAAGCCAACCTCCTAGCTGTCTATGCCTTCCCACATCGTTTTCCACTTAATCATTACTTTGGGACCTTAGCTGGCGGTCTGGGTTGTTTCCCTTTCCACGACGGACGTTAGCACCCGCCGTGTGTCTCCCGAGTAGTACTCATTGGTATTCGGAGTTTGCATGGGGTTGGTAAGTCGGGATGACCCCCTAGCCCAAACAGTGCTCTACCCCCAATGGTATTCGCTCGAGGCGCTACCTAAATAGCTTTCGAGGAGAACCAGATATCTCCGAGCTTGATTAGCCTTTCACTCCGATCCACAAGTCATCCCCTAATTTTTCAACATTAGTGGGTTCGGTCCTCCAGTTAGTGTTACCCAACCTTCAACCTGCTCATGGATAGATCGCCCGGTTTCGGGTCTACACCCTGCAACTATTCGCCCAGTTAAGACTCGGTTTCCCTACGGCTCCCCTATTCGGTTAACCTTGCTACAGAATGTAAGTCGCTGACCCATTATACAAAAGGTACGCAGTCACACCACGAAGGTGCTCCCACTGCTTGTACGTACACGGTTTCAGGTTCTATTTCACTCCCCTTACAGGGGTTCTTTTCGCCTTTCCCTCACGGTACTGGTTCACTATCGGTCAGTCAGGAGTATTTAGCCTTGGAGGATGGTCCCCCCATGTTCAAACAGGATGTCTCGTGTCCCGTCCTACTCGTTTTCACTATAAAGGTGTTGTCGTGTACGGGGCTATCACCCTGTATCGCTACTCTTTCCAGAGTATTCCACTAACACCAATGTAGCTTAAGGGCTACTCCGCGTTCGCTCGCCGCTACTAACGGAATCTCGGTTGATTTCTTTTCCTCGGGGTACTTAGATGTTTCAGTTCTCCCGGTTTGCCTCGTTACACTATGTATTCATGTAACGATAGTGCATAAATGCACTGGGTTTCCCCATTCGGATATCTGCGGGTCTAACGCCTCTTACCGGCTTCCCACAGCTTTTCGCAGGTTAGTACGTCCTTCATCGCCTCTGACTGCCAAGGCATCCACCGTGTACGCTTATTCACTTAACCATACAACCCCAAGATGTCTTGAAATTATACAGTGTGTTTAAGGTTCACAACGTCTTGCTGGTCTGTTTTTCCCGCTGCGTTGTTGCACTTCCTCACTTGCTCAGTCATTAACCGAAGTTAACTCCTTCACGCGTTCGTTGTGCGCCTAGCAACAGTAAAAACATCCTGTGCAATATTTTGCACCTTGTTTTTTACTACTATCAGCTTGCCAAATTGTTAAAGAGCATTTGAGATTAAACTCAAATCAAATCATTCTGTTTAGAACGCTTTGATTTGAATTTTTTAGAGTAAATAAAGAATGGTGGAGCCAAGCGGGATCGAACCGCTGACCTCCTGCGTGCAAGGCAGGCGCTCTCCCAGCTGAGCTATGGCCCCAATAAGTATACCAATAAATTGGTGTAATTCAGTTTAGGCAAGGCGCAGTCAACCGAAGCATACTTAGGTATGTGAGGTTCGCTGCAACGAAGCATAAAGTGAATTTGGTGGGTCTGAGTAGACTCGAACTACCGACCTCACCCTTATCAGGGGTGCGCTCTAACCACCTGAGCTACAGACCCGTTTAACTGGTCTGTTTTATCTATCGCTGCGTTTCACTTCTCTCTCAGTCAGTCATTTACATTAGTAAACTCCTTCCTTCGTTCGGCGTGCGCCTTGCGCTAAATAAAACATCCTGCGTTATTTATTCTCATAAACTTCGCAATAAACTTTATTTGCTCTATCTCTACAATCAATCATCTGTGTGAACACTTACAACTTCTTCACTTTAGGTAAGGAGGTGATCCAACCGCAGGTTCCCCTACGGTTACCTTGTTACGACTTCACCCCAGTCATGAATCACAAAGTGGTAAGCGCCCTCCCGAAGGTTAAGCTACCTACTTCTTTTGCAACCCACTCCCATGGTGTGACGGGCGGTGTGTACAAGGCCCGGGAACGTATTCACCGTGGCATTCTGATCCACGATTACTAGCGATTCCTACTTCACGCAGTCGAGTTGCAGACTGCGATCCGGACTACGATATGCTTTAAGAGATCCGCTCACTGTCGCCAGCTTGCCTCCCTCTGTACATACCATTGTAGCACGTGTGTAGCCCTACTCGTAAGGGCCATGATGACTTGACGTCGTCCCCACCTTCCTCCGGTTTATCACCGGCAGTCTCCCTAGAGTTCCCACCATTACGTGCTGGCAACTAAGGATAAGGGTTGCGCTCGTTGCGGGACTTAACCCAACATTTCACAACACGAGCTGACGACAGCCATGCAGCACCTGTCTTACAGTTCCCGAAGGCACTTTCGCATCTCTGCAAAATTCTGTAGATGTCAAGAGTAGGTAAGGTTCTTCGCGTTGCGTCGAATTAAACCACATGCTCCACCGCTTGTGCGGGCCCCCGTCAATTCATTTGAGTTTTAATCTTGCGACCGTACTCCCCAGGCGGTCTACTTAGTGCGTTAGCTGCGCTACTCACGGTACAAGACCACGAACAGCTAGTAGACATCGTTTACGGCGTGGACTACCAGGGTATCTAATCCTGTTTGATCCCCACGCTTTCGCACCTCAGCGTCAGTATTGTGCCAGGGGGCCGCCTTCGCCACTGGTATTCCTCCAAATCTCTACGCATTTCACCGCTACACTTGGAATTCTACCCCCCTCTCACATACTCTAGTCTGCCAGTTTTGAATGCAATTCCCAGGTTGAGCCCGGGGCTTTCACATCCAACTTAACGAACCGCCTACGTGCGCTTTACGCCCAGTAATTCCGATTAACGCTTGCACCCTCCGTATTACCGCGGCTGCTGGCACGGAGTTAGCCGGTGCTTCTTCTGCGAGTAACGTCAAAAATAGCCGCTATTAACGCCTATCCCTTCCTCCTCGCTGAAAGTGCTTTACAACCCTAAGGCCTTCTTCACACACGCGGCATGGCTGGATCAGGCTTGCGCCCATTGTCCAATATTCCCCACTGCTGCCTCCCGTAGGAGTCTGGGCCGTGTCTCAGTCCCAGTGTGGCTGATCATCCTCTCAAACCAGCTAGGGATCGTCGCCTTGGTGAGCCATTACCCCACCAACTAGCTAATCCCATATAGGTGCATCCGATAGCATGTGGCCCGAAGGTCCCACACTTTGGTCCGTAGACATTATGCGGTATTAACAGCCGTTTCCAACTGGTATCCCCCTCTATCGGGCAGCTCCCTATACATTACTCACCCGTCCGCCGCTAGGTCCGAAAACCCCGCTCGACTTGCATGTGTTAGGCCTGCCGCCAGCGTTCAATCTGAGCCATGATCAAACTCTTCTATTAAAGTTCTTTCTGCCACCGAAGTGGCGCTCAGTCTTACTGACTTAAAACATATTTCTATGTAAGTCACTCAACCGATGTATTTCATTTTTGTGAAATCCATCATAAGTGCCCACACAGATGATTGATTGCGAATTGTTAAAGAGCGTGC
>NZ_JALAHQ010000008.1:0-45268 GCF_036983985.1 Rheinheimera metallidurans | reverse complement strand
GATGGTAGTGTGGCATTCGCCATGCGAGAGTAGTTCACCGCCAGGCTCCCAATTCAAGAAAGCCCGTCTCGTAAGAGTCGGGCTTTTTTGCTGTTTGCTGTTTGCTGTTTGGAATTTGCATTCTGGCTATGGCTGAGCAATGCAACCTATCGGTAGTCATCGTCAAGAAGAGCGCGGGTTTTAGTAACTATCTATTAAACGTAAGCCTATCTGACACCGCTGTAGTATAAAGATATATTCGAGCTTGAATCGGATATTCTGTTTTCATCTGAAGCAACCTGTTTGCTCTATGCTTAATCCTGTAATAAACGTTTTATTTGGTTTTTACGTAATCTTCGTAATAATGGAATAACGGTAACTAGACAAAGTAAAATCAGGATCAGATTACCGATTATGAGGCTGATTGAGATTTTGAATAGGGGAATAAACAGTAGTGTGATGCCAAGTAGCAGGCTTAATATCAGAGTTCCGATAAAGATAGTTTGAACTGGCTCTTTGAGTAAAAATCTCAGTATAGAATATGTATTCCCACCTAGCGCCACACGAATTGCAGCTTCCTTCCCTAGCCGCTTCTGTAATAATGCTTGTTCAATATATAAACCGGCCAGAAAGAGCAAAGTAGCACAGAGCATCAGTACTAAGGTAAGCCGGAAAAAACTCCATTCTTGTTCCGATTGCAGCAGGATCAGTTCATCAAGTTGCCATTGTTCAGCAATTCCTGCTTGAGGGTGGCTATTAAATTGATTAAATAACGCGGTGATACTACTCTTTTCGGCTTGGCTGATTAGATAGAGCTGGCTACTAACACCGCTTAAAGGCTTATAAACGATGGCTGGTATTTGCTCGCCCAAATATCCGTAGTGGACATCACTAACAATACCGACAATTTCGCAATTACCTACAACGGGCAAATCATTCAGTAATTGCCGTTGCAGCACTTCAGCGGGGCTATTGTCGAGTAATCGCATGCCTTGCTGACTGATCACGCACTCATTAAAAGCAAACTCATGGAACCAACGGCCTGCAATCAGTTCAAGATCGAGTATTGATGGAGCGGCCTGATCAGCTTTTACGACGCCAAACTCAATAGCATCCTGAGCAGAGCCAGATAAGGTGAATTGATAAAACTCACTGATGGGTTGCAAGGGAGCTGAAGTTATTGCTGAAACTTGCAAGCCACGGGTGCGCAAGTCGGCAGCAAGCGCACTGTAGTAACGCATTGGTGCTTTTTGTAGCGATAGGATGGACATTGTTTGTTGCTGCGAACTGATGCTGTTGTTTTGTATTAACTGTTGTAATGTTTGCCAATTCAGTAGGCAAATTGATAAGGCAAAGCAGGCCCCAATCAGCATGATCACTGAACCGGCTTTTTGTAGTTGAGTGGTTACTTGAAAAATATTTACGTTTGAAAAAGTAGATAAATAGTGCGTCAAAATGCGAAGTAGGATAACCAGACAACCGAATGCAACAAGCAGCCCCAGCAGCATTAGCAGGCTACTTTGTAATCCAAACTGCATTTGATCTGGTTTAAAGGCAGCACTAAAGAGTTGATGGTGATTGAACAGCCCGCTTAAGGTAACAAAAGTGATTGGGTAAAACAGAATAGTTAGCGCCGTGACGGGTAGCAACTCAGCGATCAGTGCATACCAGTTTTGGATAGGTGGTAAACCTAGCATAAATCTTATCCGCCATTCTTGCTGTCTTTGTAAATGCCTTGATAGCAGTAAGATGGTTAGTTGTAATGCTGACAGCACAAAAAGTAGTGTGGCTTGCGCTAACAACAGATAAGAAACATTTCGTATTTTTTGATATTGGCCCGGAAGAAACTGTACTCCTGGTAATAACATCGCATGTAACGGACGTTGGGTTATTTTGACACTAAGCTGACCAATCTCTGCTTTACGGTTATCTGACCAGTTAATTTGTTGTAACGCCTTAGCTAGTTTTTGCTGGCTATCCGTTGATGTTGTCACTTGTTTTGCGAGCAAATAAAATTGGGGGGTAATGTCCAGCAGGCTTGGCAGGAGAATTGATAAATCTGCTGATGTTGACAGGAGGCTCTGGTATTGTTGTTTTAATCGTTGCTGTAACAGGGCGGTACGTGCGGATGCTGTGAACCAAAGATCTGCCTGCCAATGCGCAATACCTGGCCATTGGACTGGTGCCAGCCCACCAACCTGAAAGTACAGACCGTCAATTTCTAGTAATTCAGGCAAAGTGCCATTTTTGGCCAGCCATTGTTTTGCTAACCGGTGACTAAGTAACACCTTATCTGCTTCAAGTTGCTGAATAAAGCCTGCATTAGGCCAGAACTCGGCTAGGTTAGTGTCGACAAAAAGTGCAGATAGCGACTGAGATCCCTGTACCGAATCATTAA
This sequence comes from Rheinheimera metallidurans, assembly GCF_036983985.1. Classification (NCBI taxonomy): domain Bacteria; kingdom Pseudomonadati; phylum Pseudomonadota; class Gammaproteobacteria; order Chromatiales; family Chromatiaceae; genus Rheinheimera; species Rheinheimera metallidurans. Next base: position 42,891 of record NZ_JALAHQ010000008.1, on the reverse strand, counting down.
TATCCACCATGTTGAAAGCCAGTTTCGCTAGTTGAATATCAGGTGGTATTACCTCAGTTAGCTGACGGATCTGGGCTGGATCAAAGGCTGTTGTTTGAGAATTATTGTCTTGCAGCCCCAAGGACCATAGCTTAGAAGCATCTGCGCTAACGGCCATGGGTAGTGGTGCCATGGCCTGCTGCTGGAGTGCGAAGCCAAACAGTAGCAGTACTAGTGTAATTGCCAGCATAAGAGGTAGTAGTAATAAATGAAATGAATATCTACGCCACAAGCTAACAGAGTGTAACATTTCAAAGTAAATGTTAATTAAGTTGTTCATATTGATCTGTTTTGTTTTTAATGTTTACACTATCACACCTGTCGACAGGGAAAAATATTAATTCAAAAAGGATATTGGTATGAAATTTTTTTTACGTAACTCTTCGGTTGCGCTTCTGTTAATATTTGGAGCTGCATTGTCACTTCCTGCGATAGCTAGTACATGGGTCTCTGTATGTAAAGGATCTGTTTGTACGCACTGTAATGGTAACGGCTTTTGCGTAAAGTGTGGTGCTGATGGAAGCTGCTCCATAATGGAAGCTGCTGTATAATGGAACAGTGAAATCGTACTTAGCACTAAGATGTCAGTATATATTCATTTAGCAAGATGCTGCTCAGGCAGCATCTTTAAGAGTCAAATAAAAACTGAGAGAATTCGATGAAACTTGTTATGTTACTCATTACATTTATGCTATTCCCGTCAATAGTGATAGCAAAAACTGACTACTTATCTACTCAAGATTATCATCAGGCTAAAGCCGACTATCAATTACAAGGTGAATTTCCGGAGCTGATAGTATTCAATACAGAGAAAGATATTATTTTGCGGTGTGATGCTAAGCAACATGAAGCAAATGGTTGTTTTAATAAAGCACTAGAGTTATCACAGAAAAGTGGGGCGTCGCTGGCACTTTATACGCTCGACGCACCTTTTTGTTCGACTTGCTTAAACTGGAATAGCCAAATACAGACACTGCTTAAGCAGGCTACTAATATGGCTGTGAGTATTTATTATGTTGGGGATTAATTTATCAGGATTAGCTGTTCTGTTGTTGTTTCTTAATCTGATCCAGCCAGTTGAGGCAGCAGAGCAGCAGATCACTTCCGTAGATTTTTGCAGTAGCTATGCTAAAAGTTGCTTGGGAGATCAGACACCATCTTTACCTTTGCTAATTGTCAGACGCCAGCAAGAGGGAGAGGTGGAGGGGTATCAGCAAGTTCCGGAGCTAAGATCTGATGATCCTTCAGTGATGCTGCCAGCGCTACGCCAGTTGTTGCAGACAGAGCCGACGTTAACTGCAGTTATCTATCTGCCTGTTGATAAAGATTGTATGCCTTGCCAAATCTGGCGGCAAGCGATTCAAGAATGGCTGAGTGTAACACCTGAACTACCGTTCCAACTGATCAGTGTCAGTGCTTTATGACAACTGAGCCGTCTCGTTTTAACCAGCACCAGCATAAAATGGATATTCAAATTAGTAGTAACTCCAAGCTACGATTGAAATCGGTTGTTGCTTTACTGCTTTTAACCGCGGTTCTGCTAGTTTGGTGGTGGATGCAACCTCCCCGCTTAAAAACAGATGAATTACTGTTTGCTGAAGTTTTGCATGGCACCTTTCAAAAGAAACTGCAGGTCTCTGGGCAATTTAAACCTTTAGATTCTTTCTGGTTGGTTGTACCAGCAGAGGGTGTTCTGACATCTTTGACGGTTAGGCCGGGCTCGGTGTTGCAACCCGGACAGCTACTTGCGAGCATAACCAGCCATACACTAGAGCAAAATATTAAAAAAGCGCAAGCAGCGTATGCGCAGGCTGAGGCTGAGTATAAAGCACAGCAAGCGCAGTCTGAAATAGATTACAGTGCCGCAGAAATTGCTTTGCTTCATGCGCAACATCAGGCAGAAACAAGCCAGATGGATATGGCAACGAACGCGCCATTGCTAGAAAGTGGCATTGTTAGTCGATTGCAATTTGAGAAGTTGACAAAAATTACTTTGCAGAACGAGTTAATTTTGAAAGCAGAACAGGCGCGGCTGCAATCACTTAAACGGTTGCAGCAGGCTAAGCTAACTGCAATTCTGGTAAAGAATAAACAAATGGCGCACGAGCTAGAAGAGCTGGTGTTGTTACAACAGCGCTTACAGATACGGGCCGCTGAGGCCGGGGTGGTGACGCAGTTAGCAGAAAACCTAATGCCAGGCCAAACATTGGTTGCGGGTAGCCCTATTATTCAGTTTGCAGGTAGTAACAGTTTGTATACAGAACTTTATGTACCAGCCATGTACGCCAATAGTTTACAGCATGGCTTGGTTGTGACGCTTCATTTACAGTCTGGTTCGTTGCAAGGTGTGGTTAATCGTATCGACCCTAGGGTGGTTAATGACCGCATTACGGTTGATGTTGTTTTACCTCAGAAACTGCCTAGTGAGGCTAGAGCTGAACTAGCGGTTCGAGCGAGTATTCTGTTATCAGAACAACCCGACTCGGTGTTTGTTCAGCGGCCATTTTATGTTCAGGCCGATGAACTACAAAGCGTTTTTATACAGGCAGCAGACGGCCAGAGCATTTATAAGAGAGATGTAAAATTTGGAGCTGTTAGTGGTAATCAAATTGAGGTGATTAGTGGTATTGTGCCAAATGATAAATTATTACTAACGGAGCTTACATCAGGTATGTTTCAGAATTCACGAATTATGCTGGAACCTCAATCTTGACTGATTCGGCGCTGATCAGCATGAGCCAGCTTTGTAAAACCTATAGAGCGGGTGAAATACAGACCAGTGCTTTAAAATCAGTGGATCTTGAAATTCATAGCAATGAATCTTTGGCGATTACAGGGGCTTCTGGTGGTGGTAAATCAACCTTACTGGCGGTGATGGGGCTGCTAGAATCCTTTGACTCAGGGCGCTATTTACTCAACGGCATTGATGTGAAGCAACTAAGCTTTGATGAGGCTTGTCGGATCAGAAATCGGTATATTGGCTTTGTTTTTCAGTCATTTCAGCTAATTGAGAGTATGAGCGTACAGGATAACGTGATGTTGCCGCTGCGCTATGGTAGTAAAAAACCGGTTGCCGAACAGGTAGATTGGGTACATTTTTTGCTAGAGCAAGTTGGGATGTCCCATCGACTAACTCATCGGCCAAGCCAGCTTTCTGGAGGGCAGCAGCAACGAGTCGCAATTGCTCGTGCCCTAGTGATGCAGCCACTGTTGATTTTGGCTGATGAACCAACCGGCAATCTTGATAGTAAAACAGCGGTAGAAATTATTGATTTATTATTTAAGCTTCAGAGCTTTGGTGCGACTTTGGTATATGTTACGCATGACAGTGCTCTAGCTGAACAAGCCCAAAGAATCGTTCAAATTAATGATGGTGAAACTGGAGTAGCAGGAGCTATATCTCGACGGTAAGCGCCTAGCCCTTATTCAAGCTAGGTTTTGTTTTGCGATAATCTTGTTGCGCCATTACAATAATGCTATTCGTGCTAACCGGCCTGATTATGCGTACCCTTACTAACTTATCCGCTGCTCCATATTCTACTTTTCGCTTTGATGTTAAGCTGACTTCTATTACTGAATTTAATTCTGTGGCTGAGTTGCAGGCATTTAATATGGCTCTTTCTCCTGTGATACTAGGTGAGGGTAGCAATACTATTTTTATGCAGGATATTACGGCTCCAGTGTATCGTTATATTGCTGATGCTAAGACTATTAACAAGCTAGATGATCAACATGTATTGTTGCATGTCGAGGCTGGGCATAACTGGCATCAGTTGGTGAGCTGGACGGTGGAACAGCAACTATGGGGTATCGAGAATCTTGCTCTTATTCCCGGTTCAGTGGGCGCGGCACCGGTTCAAAACATCGGTGCCTATGGTGTTGAGCTAGCGGATAGTTGTGTTTATGTTGATTTCTACGATTGGCAAAGCCGAGAAGTAAAACGTATTACCGCTGGCCGTTGTCAATTTGGCTATCGGGACAGTGTGTTTAAGCATGCTTTGGCAGGCAAAGGTATTATTGTCGCCGTTGGTTTGTGCTTAAGTAAGCAACCTAGCCGGCAGCTTAGCTACAAAGGCTTAGATCACTTGCCGGTTGACGCAAGTTTAGACACTATTTACCAACAAGTTATTGCAGTTAGAAGTAGTAAACTGCCAGATCCTGCAATTTTGGCCAACTGTGGTAGTTTTTTTAAAAACCCAATTATAACAACTGACCATTATGCTAGCTTAAGGCTCATTTTTCCCACTATTCCAGGCTTTATCGTTGACGACCAATTCGTCAAAGTGCCTGCTGCGTGGTTAATTGAGCAACAAGGTTTTAAAGGAAAAAATATTGGTGATGTCGGCTGTTACAAATTGCAGCCTTTAGTGTTGGTGAACCATGGCAGCGGTACCGCCGAGCAATTAACCGCTTTGGTAAGCAAATTACAACAGCAGGTTTATGCGGTATACCAAATTGCTCTAGAGCCTGAGGTAAGAATGCTAGCTGCAGATGGGCACACAGATGACTAAAGCTAGTTTAGCTACCCAACGTCAATTGCTGATTGCATTATCTAGTGCAGAGTTTCAGTCTGGTCAAACGCTTGCCGATACCTTAGGTGTCAGCCGCACTGCTATTGCTAATCATGTCAAACAGTTGCAGCTATTAGGGCTCGACATTTATAAAGTAAAAGGGCGTGGTTATCGCTTAGCTGAACCGTTGCAGCTGCTTGATGCAGCAAAAATTAATCAGTTGCGTTTAAATGGTGCGCCTGAAATTGTAGTGCACAACATTACCGACTCAACCAATAACCAATTAATGCAAAGAGTTACGGAAGGTGTGATTGATACACTTGGCTATACGTTAGTTGCTGAAGCACAAACCGCAGGCCGCGGCCGACGAGGTCGAAATTGGTATTCGCCATTTGGTGCAAGCTTATACTTTTCGATGTATTGGCGCTTAGAGCAAGGTATACAAAGTGCAATGGGCTTAAGTTTAGTGATTGCCTTAGCCGTAGTCCGATTGTTAAAGCGGCAATATCAGCTAGATGCTAAGGTAAAATGGCCTAATGACGTCTATGTCGATGGCAAGAAACTCGCAGGTATTTTAGTCGAGTTGGCTGGGCAAGCTCATGCTGGATGCAATGTGATTATTGGTATTGGTTTGAATATTCGGTTACCTAAGCAAGCTGCAGAGAAGATTGACCAGCAATATATTGATTTAAATACAGTGACAGTACAACATATTGATCGTAATAGTTTAGTTGCTCAACTACAGCAACAGCTCGTTGCGATATTAACGGATTTTAGTCACAGTGGTTTTGATAATTATGTTGAAGAATTTAATACGCATAATCAGTATCAGCAACGAGTGGTGAAATTAAGTGGTAACGAAGAAGTAGAAGGAATGTGTCTTGGCGTAGATAATCAAGGCGCGCTATTAATTAAGACCGATATGGGCATCAAGAATTATTATGGCGGCGAGCTTAGCTTGAGGTTAGGAGGCTAGTATGTATTTATTGTTGGATATAGGCAATACCCGAGAAAAAGCGGCCTTAGTTAAAAACGGTAAGGTAACGCCTCTACCTCAATTAGCACCTGAAAACCTCGCTAAGCTACCGATAAAAGCGGTATATTTTGCTAGTGTTACTTCGCAAGAGAAGTTAATTACCCTTAAACAAACGCTTGGCTTAGCACACTTGCCTTGGCGCCAAGTTTATTCAGATGCTTATGCTTATGGTGTGCGTAATGTTTATCAACAGCCGCAAACCTTAGGTGTTGACCGTTGGCTCGGCATGCTAGGTGGCCAATCACTTTTTCCTGGCCAATCGATTCTTATTGTTGACGCGGGCACCGCGGTGACTCTTGATTGGCTCGATGCTAACGCCCAGCATAGTGGCGGCTGGATATTGCCTGGCTTGAAAATGCAGCAGCAAGCGGTGGTAAGTAATACCGCAAAAGTATTTAATAGTGAAACCTTTAATGGCCGGCTTGAAGCTGGCGTAGATACGGTAACTTGCTTACAAAATGGCTGTTTAGCCGCAGTTTTAGGTGCAATTCGTTTGGCGTGGCAGGAAGCACCTTGTAGTAAGTTATTACTAACGGGTGGCGATAGTAAGTTTATAAAACCTTACTTGGCAGAATATCCGGTGAGCGTTGAACCTTTACTAATTTTTCACGGTTTAGCGCGCTATATCGATATGTAACTAGGCTTTTGTGTACTTTGTGAGCGCTTGGCCAAGAATATCATGTTTTTTTGGTTTTTTATGTTGCACGACTTGGGGCATTACACTAGAATTCGCACCCACTGACGTAGTGCCGCTTTAGCTCAGTTGGTAGAGCAACTGACTTGTAATCAGTAGGTCATCCGTTCGACTCGGATAAGCGGCACCATTAGTGTGTTTGGAGGGGTTCCCGAGTGGCCAAAGGGATCAGACTGTAAATCTGCTGGCAATGCCTTCGAAGGTTCGAATCCTTCCCCCTCCACCATTTTCGTCAGGCAAATAGCTACGAGTAGGCCGCGGGCATCGTATAATGGCTATTACCTCAGCCTTCCAAGCTGAAGACGCGGGTTCGATTCCCGCTGCCCGCTCCAATCAAAAAGTTGCTGATATAGCTCAGGCGGTAGAGCGCATCCTTGGTAAGGATGAGGTCCCCAGTTCGATTCTGGGTATCAGCACCATCTTGACATCTCTGTTGCTAAACAAACTAAATTAATTTTAAATAACCGCCGTTTTGTTAAAAGGGTTTACTCATGGCTAAGGCTAAATTTGAACGTATTAAACCGCACGTAAACGTAGGCACTATCGGTCACGTTGACCATGGTAAAACTACTTTAACTGCAGCAATTACCAACGTATTAGCAAAAACATACGGCGGTACGGCGTTCGCATTCGATCAAATCGACAAAGCGCCAGAAGAAAAAGCACGTGGTATCACTATCAACACTTCACACGTTGAATATGATACACCAGCACGTCACTACGCTCACGTAGACTGCCCAGGCCACGCCGACTATGTTAAAAACATGATCACTGGTGCTGCTCAGATGGACGGTGCAATTTTAGTAGTAGCGTCAACAGACGGTCCAATGCCACAAACACGTGAGCATATCCTGTTATCACGTCAAGTAGGCGTACCTTACATCATCGTGTTCATGAACAAATGTGACATGGTAGATGACGAAGAATTATTAGAATTAGTAGAAATGGAAGTGCGCGAGCTTCTTTCAGACTACGACTTCCCAGGTGATGACTTACCGGTTATCCGTGGTTCAGCGTTAAGAGCATTGGAAGGCGACCCAGTATGGGAAGCAAAAATCGTAGAATTAGGTCACGCGTTAGATACCTATATTCCTGATCCAGTACGTGCGATTGACAAGCCATTCATCATGCCAATCGAAGACGTATTCTCAATTGCTGGTCGTGGAACTGTAGTAACAGGCCGCGTAGAGCAAGGTATAGTTAAAGTAGGCGAGACGGTAGAAATCGTAGGTATCAAAGACACGGTAACTACAACGTGTACTGGTGTTGAGATGTTCCGTAAACTGTTAGACGAAGGTCGTGCAGGCGAGAACATTGGTGCGTTATTACGTGGTACCAAGCGTGAAGACGTAGAACGTGGTCAAGTATTAGCGAAACCAGGTTCAATCAAGCCACACACTAAGTTTGAAGGCGAAGTGTACGTATTGTCAAAAGAAGAAGGCGGACGTCACACTCCATTCTTCAAAGGCTACCGTCCACAGTTCTACTTCCGTACTACAGACGTAACGGGTTCAGTAGAATTGCCAGAAGGCGTAGAAATGGTAATGCCAGGCGACAACTTGAAGTTTGTTGTTGAGCTGATTTGCCCAATCGCGATGACAGAAGGTTTACGCTTCGCCATCCGTGAAGGCGGCCGCACAGTAGGTGCAGGCGTAGTATCTAAAATCGTAGCGTAATAGCTAGAGTATTATTGATACTTGAAAAGGCCCTTAGGGGCCTTTTTTATTGCTAAAAAAAGAAAAATACCATAAAAACCGCGCTAAAAATATCGCATTAGCGCAAGGTGCGCTTGTGTTAGCACGCTAAGGCAGTATAATGAGCGGCTATTTGAAAACTCGGCTAAATGTCAGGTTTACAACCTCGTAGGGGCATAGTTCCAATTGGTAGAACAGCGGTCTCCAAAACCGATGGTTGGGGGTTCGAATCCCTCTGCCCCTGCCAATATTTTCGGCATAGCATAAGCTTTGTCGGTAGTGTGTTGCTATAAGCAAGTCAAGGTGAAGTGAGTCAAAGCATGAACGCAGCAAGTGAAACTCAGAAAAGCGGATTTGATGTAATTAAGTGGTTGCTGGTCTTTGTAATTTTATCAGTGGCAGTGGTAGGCAATTATATGTATCCAATGTCCGCATTAGAACGTGCTATAGCCATCGTAGTATTAGTTGTTATTGCTGGTGCAGTAGCTGCTCAGACACATAAAGGCAAAACGTTCATAAATTTTGCTAAAGAATCACGCACAGAAATACGCAAAGTAGTGTGGCCAACCCGCCAAGAAACTATGCATACAACACTTGTGGTTCTGGTGGCTACCCTTATTATGGGTGTAATTCTTTGGGGTTTAGATGCCATCTTATTGCGCGTTGTGTCATTTTTAACAGGATTGGGGATCTAAACCATGGTAGCAAAGATGCGTTGGTATGTGGTGCAAGCGTTCTCTGGCTTTGAACAGCGGGTCGCTACTTCTTTACGTGAGCATATTAAAATTCACCAGATGGAAGATAAGTTTGGTGAAGTTTTGGTACCTACTGAAGAAGTTATCGAAATGCGCGCCGGTCAAAAACGCAAATCAGAACGCAAATTTTTTCCTGGCTACGTATTAGTTCAGATGGAAATGTGTGAAGAGGCTTGGCACTTAGTTAAAAGCGTGCCACGTGTACTTGGCTTTATTGGTGGTACATCAGATCGTCCAGCACCAATCTCTGAAAAAGAAGCGATGACTATCTTAAACCGCTTACAAGATAACGTAGATAAGCCGAAGCCAAAAACGTTATTTGAAGCCGGTGAAGTTGTGCGTGTTACTGAAGGCCCATTTGCTGACTTTAACGGTGTAGTTGAAGAAGTTGACTACGAAAAAAGCCGCGTAAAAGTATCAGTACTTATTTTTGGTCGCTCGACGCCAGTAGACTTAGAGTTTGCTCAGGTAGAGAAAGCTTAATATAAAGATTGTAACCGGGCGCTGATTAAAATATAATCTGCGCCCTTTTTAACATTGGGAAGCCGCTTGAGTAAATATCCTCGTATTTACAAGGCAAAGACCCAGAAACAGAGGTGAAACATGGCAAAGAAAGTCACTGCACTTATTAAACTGCAGGTTAAAGCCGGTATGGCAAACCCGTCGCCGCCAGTAGGTCCAGCATTGGGTCAACACGGTGTAAACATCATGGAATTCTGTAAAGGCTTCAACGCTCGCACAGAAAGCCTTGAAAAAGGTATGCCGATCCCAGTAGTAATTACTGTATATAGCGATCGTTCTTTCACGTTCGAAACTCGCACTCCACCTGCATCTTTCTTATTATTGAAAGCGGCTGGTTTGAAGAGCGGTTCGGGCCGTCCTAACACCCAGAAAGTAGGCAAGGTTACTGCAGCTCAGGTTGATGATATCGTTAAGATGAAACAACCAGATTTAACTGCATCTGATCATGCTGGTGCAGTACGTACTATTGAAGGTACTGCTCGTTCAATGGGCTTAGTGGTGGAGGGCTAATCGATGGCTAAATTAACTAAACGCGCTAAGTTAATCCGTTCTAAAGTGGATTCTACTCGCGAATATGACATCAACGAAGCTGTTGCTCTGTTAAAAGAATTAACAGCTGGCAAATTCGTAGAAAGTATTGATGTTGCTGTAAACTTAGGCATCGATGCACGTAAATCAGACCAAAACGTTCGCGGCGCGACTGTGTTACCACATGGTACCGGCCGTACTGTACGTGTTGCTGTATTTACTCAGGGTGCAAACGCTGAAGCTGCTAAAGCCGCCGGTGCTGACATTGTTGGTATGGACGATTTAGCTGAACAAGTTAAAAAAGGCGTAATGGATTTTGACGTAGTTATTGCATCTCCAGATGCGATGCGCGTTGTTGGTATGTTAGGTCAAATTTTAGGCCCACGCGGCTTAATGCCTAACCCTAAAACTGGCACTGTTACTGCTAACGTAGCTGAAGCGGTTAAAAATGCTAAAGCTGGTCAAATCCGTTACCGCAATGATAAGAATGGTATTATCCATTCAACTATCGGTAAAATCGATTTCGACACTGATAAGTTAAAAGAAAACTTAGAAGCGTTATTAGTAGCATTAAAGCGTGCTAAACCATCAGTTGCAAAAGGTATTTTCATTAAGAAAGTAACTATTTCTTCAACTCATGGCGCTGGCCTTACGCTGAGCCAAGCTTCTTTAGAAGCAACGGTTTAAGCTATATAGCTTTACAGGGCGCGTTGATTATTTTATAATCTCGCGCTCAAAATTTAGGGTAGAAGCCATACTTTTTCGAAAGTGATGGCTTCCGTCCAAGACCGTAGGTGTTGTGATTTTCTTTTGAAATGAACAACTTAAAACAACAAACCTACGCAGACGGTGTAGACCCCAGAAAGAATTATGTTCCTTCTGGTCTCACCGTAAATCGCGCGCTTTATGGCAACATAGAGCGATGTGTAGGCAAACGGGCAATTATGCCCGGATGAACCAGGAGTTAAAGGCCCATGGCTATTAAGCTTGAAGACAAAAAAGCACTTGTTGCTGAAGTCCAGGAAGCTGCCAAAGGTGCTTTATCTGCGGTAGTCGCAGACGCTCGCGGTGTCACTGTAGGCAAAATCACAGCATTGCGTAAGCAAGCGCGTGAAGCTGGTGTATGGATGAAAGTTGTCCGTAATACATTAGTACGCCGTGCAGTAGAAGGTACCGAGTTTGAGTGTCTAAAAGATGTATTCGTAGGCCCGACGCTAATTGCGTTCTCTAAAGAGCACCCAGGTGCTGCAGCGCGTATCTTCAAAGATTTCGCCAAAGAGAACAAAAGCTTCGAGCTGAAAGGTGCAGCTTTTAATGGCGCCACAGTAAACGTTGAAATTTTAGCCTCGTTACCAACATACGACGAAGCTATTGCACGTTTAATGAGCACGATGAAAGAGGCAGCAGCCGGCAAACTTGTACGTACAATTGCCGCAGTTCGCGACCAAAAACAAGAGCAAGCCGCGTAATTATACGCTGGTTTGAAATAGAGTTTAATCGGGATACGTCCCCTAATTTAGGAATCTGAGCAATGTCAGTGACTAAAGATCAAATCTTAGATGCAATCGCTGCAATGTCTGTAATGGACGTAGTTGAATTAGTATCTGCAATGGAAGAAAAATTCGGTGTTTCTGCATCTGCTGCTGTAGCTGTTGCTGCAGGTCCAGCTGCTGCTGTTGAAGAGCAAACTGAATTTAACGTAATACTGGCTGGCATCGGTGCTAACAAAGTTGCTGTTATCAAAGCAGTACGTGGCGCTACCGGTTTAGGCCTGAAAGAAGCGAAAGACTTGGTTGAATCAGCTCCGGCTCCAATCAAAGAAGGCGTTTCTAAAGCAGACGCAGACGCTCTTAAAGCAGAACTTGAAGCTGCTGGTGCATCTGTTGAAGTTAAATAATCCGGCTTATACCGGGTTATTTGCCTGAAACTCAGGCTGGGCTGGTGATGAATTAATCACCGGCCTTTTTGCGCTGTGGGACAATGATTTCCCCACCCCTGTTGATACTATGGCTGGTATCAAAATGCGACCTGTAATGGGTTGTTGGGAAAAGAATCAGCAAGCTGAGGAACCCCATGACTTACTCTTATTCTGAAAAGAAACGTATCCGTAAGGACTTCGGCAAACGTCCAGAAGTATTGGATGTGCCATACCTGTTGTCGATTCAACTTGAATCGTTCAGCAAATTTATCGAGCCTGATCCGGAAGGCGGTTACGGTTTAGAAGCCGCATTCCGCTCTGTATTCCCTATTAAAAGCTACTCAGGCAGTGCGGAATTGCAGTACGTTAGCTACCGCATCGGGGAGCCCGTATTTGACGTAAAAGAATGTCAAATTCGCGGGGTTACATACTCAGCGCCATTGCGGGTAAAACTGCGCATGGTTTTATTTGATAAAGAAGCACCAGGTACAATCAAAGATATTCGTGAGCAAGAAGTTTATATGGGCGAAATCCCATTAATGACTGACAACGGTACCTTTGTTATTAACGGTACTGAGCGCGTTATCGTGTCTCAATTACACCGTAGCCCAGGCGTGTTCTTTGACCACGACCGTGGTAAAACGCACTCATCTGGCAAAGTATTGTATAACGCTCGCGTTATTCCTTACCGTGGTTCTTGGTTAGACTTTGAGTTTGATGCGAAAGATAACTTGTTTGTGCGTATTGACCGTCGCCGTAAATTACCAGCGACTATTTTGTTACGCGCACTAGAGCTTAGCACCGAAGAAATTTTAAGCACCTTCTTTGAAAATACTCAGTTTGAGATCAAAGATGGCAAACTGTTGATGGAAGTAGTCGCAAACCGTTTACGCGGTGAGACAGCCGCCTTTGACATTAAAGACAACGATGGCGAAATTATCGTAGAACAAGGCCGTCGTATTACTGCACGCCACGTGCGTCAGCTGGAAAAAACCGGCATGACCATGATGGAAGTACCACACGAATACGTGGTAGGCCGTGTGCTGGCAAAAAATTATGCTGACCGTTCAACCGGAGAGATTATTGCCGAGGCGAACGCAGAGCTCACATTGGAGCTGTTAGCAAAACTGGCAAAAGCCGGTTACGAGACGTTTGAAACGCTCTATATCAACGATTTAGATCAGGGTGCTTATGTCTCTGAAACTATTCGTATTGACCCAAGCAGCAACCGTATGGAAGCGCTGGTAGAAATTTATCGCATGATGCGCCCTGGTGAACCACCAACGCGTGATGCCGCAGATACCTTATTTGAAAACCTGTTCTTCTCTGAAGACCGTTATGACTTGTCAACGGTTGGCCGGATGAAGTTCAACCGTCGTGTTAACTTTGAGGAGAACGTCGGTGTCGGCGTACTGAGCAAAGAAGACATCTTGGCGGTAATGAAAGTGTTAATTGACATTCGTAACGGTAAAGGTGAAGTGGACGATATCGACCACTTAGGTAACCGCCGTATTCGTAGTGTTGGCGAAATGGCAGAAAACCAATTCCGTGTTGGCTTAGTGCGCGTTGAGCGTGCGGTTAAAGAGCGCCTGTCACTAGGTGACTTAGATGCGGTAATGCCACAAGACTTAATTAACGCTAAGCCAATTTCTGCAGCAGTTAAAGAGTTCTTTGGCTCAAGCCAGCTGTCGCAGTTTATGGACCAGAATAATCCGTTGTCAGAAGTGACGCACAAGCGTCGTATTTCTGCTTTAGGCCCAGGTGGTTTAACGCGTGAGCGTGCCGGTTTCGAAGTTCGTGACGTACACCCAACCCACTATGGTCGTGTGTGTCCAATTGAAACGCCTGAAGGTCCAAACATCGGGTTAATTAACTCGTTATCTATGTTTGCACAAACTAACGAATATGGTTTCTTAGAAACACCTTATCGCCGGATTGAAAACGGCATAGTAACTGACGAAGTCGACTTCCTGTCAGCTATTGAAGAAGGTAATTTTGTTATTGCTCAGGCCAACGCTGAATTAAACGCTGAAAACCGTTTATCAGAAGAGCTAGTACCTTGTCGTCATAAGAACGAGTTTATGTTAATGCCTGCCGATCAAGTGCAGTACATGGACGTTGCTCCTCAGCAAATCGTATCGGTTGCTGCGGCGCTTATTCCGTTCTTAGAACACGATGATGCTAACCGTGCGTTAATGGGCTCGAACATGCAACGTCAAGCTGTACCAACACTGCGCGCTGATAAGCCGTTAGTAGGTACAGGTATTGAGCGCGTTGTAGCAAAAGACTCAGGTGTAACAGTAGTAGCAAAACGTGGTGGTGTTATCGATTATGTCGACGCTAGCCGTATTGTTATTAAAGTTAACGAAGAAGAAATGGTTGCCGGCGAAGCGGGTATCGATATCTATACGTTAACCAAATACACCCGTTCTAACCAAAATACTTGTATCAACCAGCGTCCGTGTGTAAACCACGGTGAGCCGATTGAACGCGGTGATGTTTTAGCTGACGGCCCGTCTACCGACTTAGGTGAATTAGCGTTAGGTCAAAACCTACGAGTCGCCTTTATGCCGTGGAACGGTTACAACTTCGAAGACTCGATTTTATTATCTGAGCGCTTAGTACAAGAAGATCGTTTAACCACTATTCATATTCAAGAACTAAGCTGTATCGCTCGCGATACTAAACTTGGCTCCGAAGAAATCACTGCTGATATTCCAAACGTAGGTGAGTCTGCACTAAGCAAGCTAGATGAATCTGGTATCGTTTATATTGGTGCTGAAGTGAAAGGTGGCGACATTCTGGTAGGTAAAGTAACCCCTAAAGGTGAAAGCCAGTTAACGCCAGAAGAAAAACTACTACGTGCTATCTTCGGTGAAAAGGCGTCAGACGTTAAAGATACGTCATTACGTGTACCTAACTCAGTTACCGGTACTATTATCGACGTACAAGTATTTACTCGTGATGGCGTAGAAAAAGACAAGCGTGCTCGTGAAATCGAAGAAATGGAAGTCAAACAGGCTAAGAAAGACCTGAATGAAGAATTCCGTATCTTAGAAGCCGGTATTTTTGACCGCGCGCGTAACTTGCTGGAGCAAAGCGGTGTTGACCGTGCCAAGCTTGATACGATGAAAGGCGACGCTCTGTTTAACCAAAGCTTAAGCGATGAAAATAAACAAAATGATTTAGAGCAACTTGCTACCCAATACGAAGAAATTCGTATCGAGTACGACAAGAAGTTTGAAGCTAAGCGCCGTAAAATCACCCAAGGTGATGATTTGGCTCCTGGCGTGTTAAAAATTGTTAAAGTTTACTTAGCAGTAAAACGTCGCATTCAGCCTGGTGACAAGATGGCTGGTCGTCATGGTAACAAAGGTGTGGTTTCAACTATCGTTCCGGTAGAAGACATGCCTTATGACGAGCACGGCAAGCCGGTTGAAATCGTGTTGAACCCACTAGGTGTTCCATCGCGGATGAACATTGGTCAGATCTTAGAAACGCACTTAGGCTTAGCGGCTCGCGGTATTGGTGACAAAATTGACGCCATGATCAAAGAGTACAAAGAAGTAGCTGAGATCCGTGAATTCTTAACTAAAGTGTATGCTTTAGGTGAATCACGCCAGAACGTAGATATTGCCAGCTTTACTGATGACGAAGTGCGTCGTTTGGCTGAAAACTTACGTAAAGGTTTACCCGTAGCTACTCCGGTATTTGACGGTGCTAAAGAAAGCGAAATCAAGGAATTACTTGAGCTTGGCGGTTTACCATCAAGTGGCCAAATCACGTTATATGATGGTCGTACGGGTAACGCTTTTGAGCGTCAAGTTACCGTTGGCTACATGTATATGCTGAAACTAAACCACTTAGTAGACGACAAGATGCACGCGCGTTCTACCGGTTCTTACAGCTTAGTAACGCAACAGCCGCTAGGTGGTAAAGCTCAGTTTGGTGGTCAGCGCTTCGGTGAGATGGAAGTGTGGGCACTGGAAGCATACGGCGCAGCATATACGTTGCAAGAAATGCTTACCGTTAAGTCAGATGACGTTAACGGCCGTACTAAGATGTATAAGAACATCGTAGACGGTGACCACAGAATGGAACCTGGCATGCCAGAGTCTTTCAACGTACTGATGAAAGAAATCCGTTCGCTCGGCATTAACATCGAATTGGAAGAGGAATAAACCGACCTTGAGTTGGGGGGCGGTTTACTGCCCTATTCCGGTTTACCTCTTACAGGAGAGCTAAGGTGAAAGACTTATTAAAGTTTCTGAAACAACAAACTAAAACCGAAGAGTTTGATGTTATTCGTATCGGTTTATCTTCGCCAGATATGATCCGTTCATGGTCATTCGGTGAAGTAAAAAAGCCAGAAACCATCAACTATCGTACTTTCAAACCAGAACGTGACGGTTTGTTCTGTGCCCGGATCTTTGGCCCGGTAAAAGATTACGAATGTTTGTGTGGCAAATATAAGCGCTTAAAGCACCGCGGTGTTATTTGCGAAAAATGTGGCGTTGAAGTTACGTTAACCAAGGTACGTCGTGAGCGTATGGGTCATATTGAACTGGCTAGCCCAACCGCGCATATTTGGTTCTTAAAATCGCTACCAAGCCGTATTGGTTTGTTACTTGATATGACATTACGTGATATTGAGCGCGTATTATATTTCGAAAGCTATGTTGTAACCGAACCGGGTATGACTTCTTTAGAGCGTCGTCAGATGCTAACTGAAGAAGAATATCTAGACGTGTTAGAAGAGCACGGCGATGAGTTTGAAGCTAAGATGGGTGCTGAAGCAGTACTAGATATCTTAAAAGGCTTAGACTTACCGGTTGAAATTAAGCAAATGCGTGAAGAGTTACCGACTATAAATTCGGAAACCAAGCGTAAAAAGATCAGCAAGCGTTTAAAGCTAATGGAAGCCTTCCACACCTCTGGTAATAAGCCAGAGTGGATGATTATGACGGTACTTCCGGTATTACCACCAGATTTACGTCCATTAGTACCGCTAGATGGCGGCCGTTTTGCTACGTCTGACTTAAACGATTTATACCGTCGTGTTATTAACCGTAATAACCGCTTAAAGCGTTTACTAGACTTATCTGCGCCTGACATTATCGTTCGTAACGAAAAGCGTATGTTACAAGAAGCGGTTGATGCATTGTTAGATAACGGTCGTCGTGGCCGTGCCATTACTGGCTCTAACAAACGTCCGTTAAAATCGTTAGCTGACATGATCAAAGGTAAGCAGGGTCGTTTCCGTCAGAACTTATTGGGTAAACGCGTTGACTATTCAGGCCGTTCGGTAATTACCGTTGGTCCAACGTTACGTTTACACCAGTGTGGTCTGCCAAAGAAAATGGCACTGGAACTGTTTAAACCGTTTATCTACGGCAAGTTAGAAGCGCGTGGTTTAGCCACGACAATTAAAGCCGCTAAGAAAATGGTTGAGCGCGAAGAAGGCCCAGTATGGGATGTGTTAGACGAAGTAATTCGTGAACACCCCGTACTGTTAAACCGTGCACCAACACTGCACCGTTTGGGTATTCAAGCGTTTGAACCGGTACTTATCGAAGGTAAAGCGATTCAGTTGCACCCATTAGTGTGTGCGGCCTATAACGCCGACTTCGACGGTGACCAAATGGCGGTTCACGTACC
Source organism: Rheinheimera metallidurans (assembly GCF_036983985.1). NCBI lineage: Bacteria > Pseudomonadati > Pseudomonadota > Gammaproteobacteria > Chromatiales > Chromatiaceae > Rheinheimera > Rheinheimera metallidurans. Next base: position 25,536 of record NZ_JALAHQ010000008.1, on the reverse strand, counting down.
TTTGACTATTGAAGCACAGCTAGAAGCTCGTGCCTTGATGATGTCAACCAACAACGTGTTATCACCGGCTAACGGTGAGCCAATCATTGTTCCTTCACAAGACGTTGTACTTGGTTTGTACTACATGACGCGTGAAGCAATTAATGCTAAAGGCGAGGGCATGATGTTTAAGAGCGCGAAAGAAGCTGAAAAAGCCTTCCGTGCCGACTGTGCTAGCCTGCATGCTAAAGTAAAAGTGCGTATCACTGAAGTTGAAATAGCTGAAGATGGTACTCGCAGTGAAAACACTGCAGTACGTGATACCACTGTTGGCCGTGCAATTTTATATTCAATTCTGCCAGAAGGCTTAGCCTTTGACAGTATTAATCAGGCCATGGGTAAAAAGCAGATTTCTAAGTTGTTAAACGGTGCATATCGCCGTATCGGCTTGAAACAAACGGTTATTCTTGCTGACCAAATTATGTATACCGGCTTCCATTATGCGATGCTGTCAGGCGTATCGGTTGGTATTAACGATATGGTTATCCCTGATTCTAAGGTCGATATTATTAATGCGGCTGAAGCTGAAGTTGCTGAAATTCAAGACCAGTTCCAACAAGGTCTAGTTACAGCGGGTGAGAAGTACAACAAAGTTATCGATATTTGGTCTACAGCTAACGAAGTATTATCAAAATCGATGATGGAAAACCTGTCTAAAGAAGACGTGGTAGACCGCGACGGCAATACCGTACAGCAACAGTCGTTTAACTCTGTATATATGATGGCCGACTCTGGCGCTCGTGGTTCACCAGCGCAGATCCGTCAGCTAGCAGCAATGCGTGGTCTGATGGCGAAACCAGATGGTTCTATTATCGAAACACCAATCACGGCTAACTTCCGTGAAGGCTTAAGTGTATTGCAGTACTTTATTTCTACGCACGGTGCGCGTAAAGGTCTTGCCGATACCGCACTTAAAACCGCTAACTCAGGTTACTTAACGCGTCGTTTAGTTGACGTTGCGCAAGATTTAGTGGTTACCGAGAGAGACTGTGGCTCAGATCGTGGCATTATCATGAAACCGCTAATTGAAGGTGGTGACGTGGTAGAGGGCTTACGTGAGCGCGTACTTGGCCGAGTAGTTATTGGCGATTTAGTATCACCAACAACAGGCGAAATACTGGTAGCCGACGGTACCATGTTAGACGAACAGTTGTGTGACGCCTTAGAGCAAAACTCTATTGACGAAGTACACGTACGTTCAGTAATTACCTGTCAAACTGACTTTGGTGTATGTGCTAAGTGTTATGGTCGTGACCTAGCACGTGGCCACTTAATCAACGCCGGTGAAGCAGTGGGTGTTATTGCCGCTCAATCAATCGGTGAGCCAGGTACACAGCTAACAATGCGTACGTTCCACATTGGTGGTGCCGCATCGCGAGCATCAGCAGAGAACAGCGTACAGGTTAAAACAGCCGGTACCTTAAAACTGCAAAATGCTAAGTTTGTCCGTAATGCAGATAACAAAATTGTTATTACCTCACGTTCAGCTGAAGTAACGGTATTTGATGAGTTAGGTCGTGAAAAAGAGCGTTATAAACTGCCATACGGTTCAGTATTAACGACCGACGACAACGCAAAAATTACTGCCGGTCAAATTGTTGCAAACTGGGAACCGCATTCACACCCAATTATTGTTGAGCGTGGCGCTAAAGTTAACCATAGCGATATTGATGACACTAACACCGAAGTACAGCAGGATGACCTAACAGGCTTAACCCGTACTGTAGTAAAAGATTTGGCTAAAGCTAATGCTAAAGAACCAAAACTTATTCTCACTATGGACGATGGCGCCTTACAGGAAATTCGTTTACCAAGCTTCACTAGTATTGAAGTTACTGATGGCGCAACGGTAAAAGCGGGTGAAGTGTTAGCGCGTATTCCTCAGGAAAGCTCGAAAACACGTGATATCACCGGTGGTTTACCGCGCGTAGCGGACTTATTTGAAGCCCGTAAACCGAAAGATCCTGCTATTTTGGCAGAAATTTCGGGTGTTATTAGTTTCGGTAAAGAAACCAAAGGTAAACGTCGCTTGTTAATCACGCCTGAGCAGGGTGATGTGCATGAAGAAATGATCCAGAAATGGCGCCAAGTAAACGTGTTCGAAGGCGAACGCATTGAAAAAGGTGAAATTATTTCTGAAGGCCCAGAGTCAGCGCACGATATCTTACGTTTACGTGGTATCCACCATGTTGCCAGCTATATTGTCAACGAAGTACAAGATGTTTACCGTTTACAGGGTGTAAAAATTAATGATAAGCACATTGAAACGATTATTCGTCAAATGCTGCGTAAGTGCTTAATTACACACCCAGGTGATAGTGAATTCTTGGAAGGTGAACAGGCAGAAGTAGCGCGCGTTAACATTGCTAACCGCGAGCTAGAAGCTGCAGGCAAAATGCCAGCTCAGTACGAGCGTTCATTACTGGGTATTACTAAAGCGTCGCTGTCGACCGATTCGTTTATTTCGGCCGCCTCGTTCCAAGAGACCACACGTGTTCTAACCGAAGCTGCGGTTGCAGGTAAGAAAGACGAACTGCGTGGTCTGAAAGAAAACGTTATTGTTGGCCGTTTGATTCCTGCCGGTACTGGTTTTGCATTCCATCAAAACCGTATGCGTCAGCGTCAGCGTGGCAATAGTGTAGAACACGTCGAACCAGCAATGAGTTCAGAAATGGCAGAGCAGGCATTGTCTGATGCTCTGAATATGAATTCATCTGGTAAAGACGAGTAAGCAAGAAATGAGGCTGATTGTTGCTTAATTTAGCAGCAATTGGCTTTGTAACTTGACAGGTCAAAGCTTGACCATTAGAATTCCGCGACCCTAAATTTGGGGTGCGGAATTTTCACGTTTATTGGGTATTTATTAACCAGGAGTATTTAATGGCAACAATCAACCAGCTAGTGCGTAAGCCGCGCAGCCAGAAGGTAGCCAAGAGCGCCGTTCCGGCTCTTGAAGCTTGCCCACAGAAGCGTGGTGTTTGTACCCGTGTATACACCACTACACCTAAGAAGCCTAACTCAGCATTACGTAAAGTATGCCGTGTTCGTTTAACTAACGGATTCGAAGTTTCTTCTTACATTGGTGGTGAAGGCCATAACCTGCAAGAGCACAGTGTTGTGCTTATTCGCGGTGGCCGGGTAAAAGACCTGCCAGGTGTGCGTTACCACACCGTACGCGGCACATTAGACTGTGCTGGCGTTAAAGATCGTAAACAAGCCCGTTCTAAGTACGGCGCAAAACGGCCTAAGAAATAACGGTACTCCGTTAGTAAGGCCAAACTAAACAACTTTTTTTCTTTAATGTATTAAAAGTTTTGGAATCACCTGAAGCAATCGGAGTTACGAATGCCAAGAAGACGCGTCATAGGTCAACGTAAAATTCTTCCAGATCCTAAATTCGGAAGTGAATTACTTGCCAAGTTTGTAAACGTCGTTATGGTCGACGGTAAAAAATCTACAGCCGAATCAATTGTATACGGCGCATTAGAATTGGCAGCGACAAAGTCTAAGAAAGAACATTTAGACATTTTTGAAGTTGCACTGGATAACATTCGCCCTACAGTGGAAGTTAAATCACGTCGTGTTGGTGGTTCTACCTACCAAGTACCATGTGAAGTTCGCCCTGTTCGTCGTAATGCTCTAGCAATGCGTTGGTTAGTTGAAGCTGCCCGTAAACGTGGTGAAAAATCAATGGCTCAGCGTTTAGCTGGTGAAATGTTAGACGCCGTTGATAATAAAGGTTCTGCGGTTAAGAAACGTGAAGACGTGCACCGTATGGCTGAAGCGAACAAAGCGTTCGCGCATTTCCGCTGGTAAGCATTGCTTAAAGAGGATTAATTGTGGCACGTACAACCCCAATAGAACGCTACCGTAACATTGGCATTTGTGCGCACGTAGATGCGGGTAAAACCACTACGTCAGAGCGCGTATTGTTTTACACGGGCCGCTCTCACAAAATCGGTGAAGTTCATAATGGTGCTGCGACCATGGACTGGATGGAACAGGAGCAGGAGCGTGGTATTACTATCACGTCTGCTGCTACTACAGCCTTCTGGTCAGGTATGGAGCAACAGTTTGAACCGCACCGCATTAACTTGATTGATACCCCGGGTCACGTTGACTTTACTGTTGAAGTAGAGCGTTCGTTACGTGTCCTTGATGCTGCAGTGGTCGTACTCTGCGGCTCATCAGGTGTGCAGCCGCAAACGGAAACTGTATGGCGTCAAGCTAACAAGTATGAAGTTCCGCGGATGATCTTTGTGAATAAAATGGATCGCACCGGTGCAAATTTTCTGCGCGTGGTTAAACAGGCGCGAGCAAGATTAAACAGCACTATGGTTCCAGTTCAGTTACCAATAGGTGCTGAAGATAACTTCAGAGGGGTTGTTGACCTCGTTAAAATGAAGGCTATTAATTGGAATAGCGAAGATCAAGGTATGACGTTCACTTATGAAGACATTCCAGCCGACATGGTTGATGAGTGTAACGAGTGGCGCCAGAACATGATTGAAGCTGCTGCGGAAGCTAGCGAAGAGCTAATGGAACGCTATTTAGACGGCAAGCCGTTCTCTGAAGAAGAGATACGTCAAGCCCTGCGTGCCCTAACTCTGCGTAATGAAATAGTAGTAGTGCAATGCGGCTCATCTTTTAAAAATAAAGGTGTTCAGGCAATGTTGGACAACGTAATTTATTACTTGCCATCACCAACTGAAGTTAAGCCTATTACTGGTATTAACGAAGACGAGACACCCGGTGAGCGTCACTCAAATGACGAAGACCCGTTCTCAGCTTTGGCTTTCAAAATTGCTACCGATCCCTTCGTGGGTACGCTTACATTTTTCCGTGTTTACTCAGGCATTATCCGTTCAGGTGATACTGTTTATAACCCGGTAAAAATGAAGAAAGAGCGTATTGGCCGTATCGTTCAGATGCACGCCAATGCTCGCGAAGAAATCAAAGAAGTTTGTGCAGGTGACATCGCTGCCGGTATTGGTTTTAAAGACGTAACTACAGGTGATACCTTGTGTTCACCTGAGCACATTATTACTCTTGAACGCATGGAATTTCCAGAGCCGGTAATTTCAGTTGCAGTGGAACCGAAAACGAAACTAGATCAGGAAAAGATGGGTATGGCGCTAGGTAAACTAGCTGCAGAAGATCCCTCTTTCCGTGTACATACTGACGAAGAATCAGGCCAGACTATTATTTCTGGTATGGGTGAACTGCACCTAGATATTCTTGTTGACCGTATGAAGCGTGAATTCAAAGTAGAAGCTAACGTGGGTAAACCACAGGTTTCATACCGCGAAACCTTGCGTGGGAAAACAGAAGTTGAAGGTAAGTTTGTTCGTCAGTCTGGTGGTCGTGGTCAGTTCGGACACTGTTGGTTGAAAATTGAGCCGCAGGAAGAAGGTGCTGGTTACGAGTTCGTGAATGCTGTGGTGGGTGGTGTTATTCCAAAAGAATATATTCCAGCTATCGATAAAGGCGTTCAAGAACAGATGAAAAACGGTGTTCTTGCTGGCTACCCGCTAATTGATGTAAAAGTTACGGTGTTTGACGGTTCGTACCACGATGTTGACTCAAACGAAATGGCGTTTAAAATTGCTGCTTCTATGGGCTTCAAAAAAGGTGCACTGCAAGCCAAGCCAGTTATTCTTGAACCTATCATGAAGGTCGAGGTGGTAACACCTGAAGATTTCATGGGTGATATTGTTGGTGACTTAAACCGTCGTCGCGGTATCATTATTGGTATGGAAGATGCACCTGGTGGTATAAAAATCGTTGATGCGCACGTGCCGCTATCTGAAATGTTTGGTTATGCAACCAACATGCGTTCGTTAAGTCAGGGTCGCGCTTCATATTCAATGGAACCATTGAATTATGCAGAAGCTCCTAGCAACGTAACAGAAGCAATAATCGCTGCGCGCAAAGCATATTAATAACTTAGTTTGACCTGTTAGACAGGTCGCTTTTAAATAAAAGAAGGGTCTATTCATGGCTAAGGCTAAATTTGAACGTATTAAACCGCACGTAAACGTAGGCACTATCGGTCACGTTGACCATGGTAAAACTACTTTAACTGCAGCAATTACCAACGTATTAGCAAAAACATACGGCGGTACGGCGTTCGCATTCGATCAAATCGACAAAGCGCCAGAAGAAAAAGCACGTGGTATCACTATCAACACTTCACACGTTGAATATGATACACCAGCACGTCACTACGCTCACGTAGACTGCCCAGGCCACGCCGACTATGTTAAAAACATGATCACTGGTGCTGCTCAGATGGACGGTGCAATTTTAGTAGTAGCGTCAACAGACGGTCCAATGCCACAAACACGTGAGCATATCCTGTTATCACGTCAAGTAGGCGTACCTTACATCATCGTGTTCATGAACAAATGTGACATGGTAGATGACGAAGAATTATTAGAATTAGTAGAAATGGAAGTGCGCGAGCTTCTTTCAGACTACGACTTCCCAGGTGATGACTTACCGGTTATCCGTGGTTCAGCGTTAAGAGCATTGGAAGGCGACCCAGTATGGGAAGCAAAAATCGTAGAATTAGGTCACGCGTTAGATACCTATATTCCTGATCCAGTACGTGCGATTGACAAGCCATTCATCATGCCAATCGAAGACGTATTCTCAATTGCTGGTCGTGGAACTGTAGTAACAGGCCGCGTAGAGCAAGGTATAGTTAAAGTAGGCGAGACGGTAGAAATCGTAGGTATCAAAGACACGGTAACTACAACGTGTACTGGTGTTGAGATGTTCCGTAAACTGTTAGACGAAGGTCGTGCAGGCGAGAACATTGGTGCGTTATTACGTGGTACCAAGCGTGAAGACGTAGAACGTGGTCAAGTATTAGCGAAACCAGGTTCAATCAAGCCACACACTAAGTTTGAAGGCGAAGTGTACGTATTGTCAAAAGAAGAAGGCGGACGTCACACTCCATTCTTCAAAGGCTACCGTCCACAGTTCTACTTCCGTACTACAGACGTAACGGGTTCAGTAGAATTGCCAGAAGGCGTAGAAATGGTAATGCCAGGCGACAACTTGAAGTTTGTTGTTGAGCTGATTTGCCCAATCGCGATGACAGAAGGTTTACGCTTCGCCATCCGTGAAGGCGGCCGCACAGTAGGTGCAGGCGTAGTATCTAAAATCGTAGCGTAATAGCTAGAGTATTATTGATACTTGAAAAGGCCCTTAGGGGCCTTTTTTATTTGTGCTACGCTCTAACGCAGGTTAATAACGTTACGCCTACTTCATTATTCAAACGCTTGTTTGAAAACCTAAGCTGTGCCATATTAAACTCATCCGTCCAGCAGATGAGACAAGCGCAATGAGCCAATACCAAGCCCCGATTACCGACATCTATTTTAACTTATTTAACGTATGGCAATTAGACCAGTATTGGAGCCAGCAAGCTGCATTAAGCGATACCGTCGACATTGATACTACTAAAGCCATAATTGAAGAAGCAGCAAAAATTTGCGAACAGCAAATTGCACCATTCTCGGCTATTGCTGATCAACAAGGCGCTAAACTGGTCGATGGTAAAGTTAAATTACCGGAGCACTATCATAAAATTTACCAAAGCCTAAGCGAAGGCGGTTGGACAGCGCTAAGTGGTGACCCACAGTATGGTGGTATGGGCATGCCAAAAGCGCTATCAATGATGGTAGATGAAATGCTGTGCAGTGCTGATATTGCCTTTTCACTTTATCAAGGGCTAACTGCTGGTGCCTGTGTTGCCCTGCTGCAACATGCAGACGAACAAACTAAAGCGTTATACTTACCCAAAATGTACAGTGGCGAATGGTCTGGCACTATGTGCTTAACCGAGTCGCACGCCGGCTCTGATCTTGGCATTATGCGCACCACCGCTAAACGTGACAGCGATGGCAGTTACTTAATTAATGGTAGCAAAATCTTCATTACCGCGGGTGATCACGAGCTTACAAGCAATATTGTCCATTTGGTGTTAGCGAAACTACCGGATGCACCAGCGGGTAGTCGCGGTATTTCACTATTTTTAGTGCCGAAATTCTTACCTGATGCGGCTGGTGAACCTGCAGAGCGTAATAATATTACCGTTGGCTCACTGGAGCACAAAATGGGCATTAACGGCTCAGCAACCTGTGTGCTTAATTTCGATGATGCTAAAGGCTATTTAATTGGTGAACCGCATCGTGGCTTAGCTTGTATGTTTACCATGATGAACTACGAACGTTTATCCATGGGCAGTCAAGGCCTAGGTGCGGCAGAGCGAGCTTATCAAAATGCATTAGGCTATGCCAAAGAGCGCTTGCAGGGGCGTATTACAGAGAAAGACGGTAATAAAGCCGAGGCTATTATTGGCCATGCTGACGTAAGGCGGATGTTATTAAATATTAAGGCCATGAATGAAGCAGGCCGTACTTTTGCTACCTGGGTTGCGTCGTTACTAGATAAAGCTAAATACGATAATTGCCCTGTTGCCGCAGACCGAGCTAATTTGCTAACCCCGATTGCCAAAGCTTTTATGACCGATCAAGGTTTCGAGGCTTGCGTTACGGCACAACAAATATTTGGTGGCCATGGCTATATCAAAGAGTGGGGTATGGAACAATTAGTACGCGATGCGCGTATTGCACAAATTTATGAGGGTACAAATGGCATCCAAGCCGCTGATTTTATGTTACGTAAAGTAGCGCACGATCAAGGCGTGGTGTTATTAGCATTGCTAGCTGAGATTAAAGCTGAAGTCTTAGCTAAACCGATCGCCCAGTGTTTAGTTTTAGCCGATTATATAACCAAGCTTGAAGCTACTGCTGCGACTTTGTTGGTGCGAAATACGCGCGCACAAAGTGCAAATGCGTGCGACTTTTTAGCGCTAGTGTCAAATGTGCTTTATGGTTATATGTGGTATAAAAGCCTGTCCGCTCTGAATAGTGAGCTGCATACTGAAGCGTTTATAAGTGCTAAGCAGCAAACTGCTGCTTATTTCTTTACGCGGATATTGCCGAAAGCCGAAGGGCTATTTGCATTGTTAAGCCATGATTCAGCGCCCTTAGATACATTAACGATTGACCAATTTTAACTATTAGGAATGCTATGAAGTATCTGCTCGGTTGTTTAATGTTATGCGTATTTAGTGCTTCAGCTGCAGATGCTTTAGATAAAAGATTAAAAGCCGAGCAATGGGACAGTTATTCGCCCTTTACGTTAATGCCACATCATAATAATTACCTTATGCCTTTTACCTATGTTGGTGGCATTGCGGACTTAATTGTTCGTGATGGTGTCGCGGCCCCCGCAGATAATGTCGAAGCCAAATTTCAACTAAGTTTAAAAACGCCTATTTGGTCACAGGTTTATAACGGGCAAGGTTATTTGTTCTTTGCTTTTACGCAACAAGCCTATTGGCAAGCTTATAACAGCGATGTGTCATCACCGTTTCGTGAAACAAACTACGAACCTGAGCTAATGCTGGTGTTTCCGCATTACGCTAATGTTGAAGAAGCGGCTAGTCGTATTATCAGCTTAAGCTTATCGCATCAGTCAAATGGCCGTTCTGGTGAATTATCGCGCAGCTGGAACCGGCTTAAACTAAGTTGGGTAACGTCTATTGGTAATGTGTTTATTAATTTTGAACCCTATTACCGTTTTAAAGAGCCGGTAAAACACGGCATTGATGATCCGAAGGGCGACGACAACCCAGATATTACCAAATATATGGGCTGGTTCGAGCTATCTGCCGCATACAAGCAAGACACAGCAACCTGGCGCATGATGGTGCGGAACAATCTACAAAGTGATAATAAAGGTGCTGTACGTTTGTCGTATTCACGCCCGCTGAATAACCATATTCGCTTCTATGCTGAGCTATTTAACGGTTACGGTGAAAGCCTAATTGATTACAACCGCTCAGTAACACGGTTTGGTATTGGCTTTGAGTTAAACGATATTTTGTAGTGCGTTTTATAGCCAATGCTTGCGTTATATTTTGATTTAAGTATAATGCGCGGCCAGTCAATGTAATTCGGACTGGCTCGTTAGATAAACTTTAGAGTTGTTTAACGCTTACAGTGCTCCCGATTGGGGAGCAAACGTAACTTAGGTGCATAAACATCACCCTTATAGGGTCTGGTTGTTTGTGTTTATATTTGCTCTTTTTGCTCTTTGAGGCTTTGATACATGAGTAATCAAAGGATTCGCATCCGTCTGAAAGCGTTCGATCACCGTTTGATCGATCAGTCAACTATGGAAATCGTTGACACAGCTAAGCGTACGGGCGCACAGGTTCGTGGTCCTATTCCACTTCCTACCCGCCAGGAACGTTTCACTGTATTGATTTCTCCTCACGTAAATAAAGATGCACGTGATCAGTACGAAATCCGTACCCACAAGCGTCTAATCGACATCGTTGAGCCAACAGAAAAAACTGTTGATGCGCTGATGCGTTTAGATTTGCCTGCTGGCGTTGACGTTCAAATCAGCCTGGGCTAATCAGACAGGTTTATAGAGAGGTTTAGGAAATGGCTATCGGTCTAGTCGGTCGTAAAGTGGGAATGACTCGCATCTTCACTGAAGACGGCGTTTCAATTCCAGTAACCGTAATCGAAGCGACACCAAACCGCGTAACTGCTGTTAAAACAGCAGAAACTGACGGTTACAGCGCACTGCAAGTGACTGCTGGTTCTGTAAAGGCAAGCCGCCTGAACAAACCAGACTCAGGTCTGTTTGCAAAAGTTGGTGTGGACGCTGGTCGTGGTCTGTGGGAATTCCGCCTACAAGACAACGAAGGTGCTGACATAATTGTTGGCAGCGAAATTACGGTTGAAATTTTCGCAGAAACGAAAAAAGTTGATGTCGCTGGCACATCAAAAGGTAAGGGATTCGCAGGCACTGTAAAGCGCTGGAATTTCCGTACTCAGGATGCTACTCACGGTAACTCTTTGTCACACCGTGTACCAGGTTCTATTGGTCAAAACCAATCACCAGGTAAAGTATTCAAAGGTAAAAAAATGGCTGGTCACATGGGTGCTGAACGGGTAACTGTACAGTCACTTGAAGTGGTTCGTGTAGACGCAGAGCGTAACTTGCTGTTAGTTAAAGGTGCAGTACCTGGCGCTATCGGTGGCGACGTTATCGTTAAACCAGCTGTTAAAAGCTAACGTCTGAGGAGATAAGTGATGGAATTAGCATTACGAGACGCTCAAGGCGTTCTTGAAGTTTCCGAAGCTACCTTTGGACGTGAGTTTAATGAAGCTTTGGTACATCAGGTCGTTGTTGCTTATGCAGCTGGTGCCCGTCAAGGTACTCGTGCTCAGTTAACACGTTCTGAAGTACGCGGTGGCGGCAAGAAGCCATGGCGTCAAAAAGGTACTGGCCGCGCGCGTGCCGGTACAATCCGTAGCCCAATTTGGCGCGGAGGCGGTGTTACATTTGCGGCTAAGCCACAAGATCACAGCCAGAAAGTAAACCGTAAGATGTATCGTGGTGCGATCCAAAGCATCCTGTCTGAATTAGTACGTCAAGAGCGTTTAATCATAGTGGAAAATTTCACTGTTGATACGCCTAAGACCAAAGAATTAACTGCAAAGTTAAAATCAATGGACTTAAAAGACGTGTTAATCGTGACTAACGAAGTAGATGAGAACTTGTTTTTATCTGCACGTAACCTGTACAAGGTTGACGTACGTGACGTACACGGTATTGACCCGGTCAGCTTAATCGCCTTCGACAAAGTAGTAATGACTGCAGCTGCAGTTAAGCAACTTGAGGAGCTATTAGCATGATTCGCGAAGAACGTTTACTGAAAGTTATTCTGGCACCACACGTTTCTGAAAAGAGCACCGTGTCTGCAGAAAAACACAATACAGTCGTTTTCAAAATAGCCACTACTGCAACTAAAGCTGACGTTAAAGCAGCAGTTGAAAAACTGTTTGAAACTGAAGTAGTTGGTGTGCGTACTGTTAACGTTAAGGGTAAGACCAAGCGCACTGGTGCGCGTACGGGCAAGCGTAGCGATTGGAAAAAAGCTTACGTGACTCTTAAAGAAGGCAGCGAAATCGATTTCGTTGGCGGCGCTGAGTAAGAAGAGGAGTTAGGAAATGGCACTTGTAAAGTGTAAACCTACGTCACCAGGTCGTCGCCACGTATTAAAAGTGGTTAACCCAGACCTGTACAAAGGCAAGCCTTATGCTCCTTTGTTAGAGAAAAATTCAAAATCTGGTGGTCGTAATAACAACGGTCGTATCACTACCCGTCATATCGGTGGTGGTCATAAGCAGCATTACCGTTTAGTTGACTTCAAACGTAACAAAGATGGCATTCCAGCCAAAGTTGAACGTTTGGAATACGATCCAAACCGTACCGCTAACATCGCACTGGTGTTATACGCAGACGGTGAGCGTCGTTACATTCTGGCCCCTAAAGGCTTGAAAGCGGGTGATACAGTGGTTTCAGGTATGGAATCACCAATCAAAACCGGTAACACCTTACCACTACGTAATATCCCAGTAGGTCAGGTAGTACACAACATCGAAATGAAACCAGGTAAAGGTGGTCAGTTAGCACGTTCTGCTGGCGGCTTCGTACAAATTCTGGCTCGTGACGGTGAGTACGTGACGCTGCGTTTACGCAGTGGCGAAGTACGTAAAGTATTAGCAGATTGTCGCGCTACTATCGGTGAGATCGGCAACGCGGAACATATGTTACGTCAATACGGTAAAGCTGGTGCAATGCGCTGGCGTGGCATTCGCCCAACCGTACGTGGTGTAGTAATGAACCCGGTTGATCACCCACACGGTGGTGGTGAAGGTAAAACTTCTGGTGGTCGTCACCCAGTTACACCATGGGGCGTACCAACGAAGGGTTACAAAACTCGTTCAAACAAGCGTACTGATAAACTTATCGTACGTCGTCGTGATAAATAATTTGTGAGGAATTGCCATGCCACGTTCTCTCAAGAAAGGTCCATTTATTGACCTTCACTTGCTGAAGAAGGTAGAGAAAGCGTTGGAAAGCGGTGACAAGAAGCCTATAAAGACTTGGAGCCGTCGTTCAATGATCATACCTGATATGATCGGTTTGACCATCGCTGTCCATAATGGTCGTCAACATGTACCTGTGTTCGTCTCGGAAGAGATGGTTGGTCACAAGTTAGGTGAATTTGCACCTACTCGTACTTACCGTGGTCATGCAGCCGACAAAAAGGCCAAGAAACGCTAAAAAGGGGTAAATGATGCAAGCATTAGCTAAACACAAATTTGCCCGTTCTTCTGCTCAAAAAACTCGTCTGGTTGCTGACCAGGTGCGTGGATTAGCGGTAGATAAGGCGTTGAATGTATTAACTTACAGCCCGAAAAAAGCTGCTGAGTTAGTAAAAAAGGTTCTTTTATCAGCCATTGCTAACGCGGAGCACAATGAAGGTGCGGATATTGATACGTTAAAAGTTAAGACAATCTTCATTGATGAAGGTCCGTCTATGAAACGTATCAAGCCACGTGCTAAAGGTCGTGCTGACCGTATCGTCAAGCGTACTAGCCACATCACTGTGGTTGTAGCTGATAACTAGGAGATAGAAATGGGACAGAAAGTACATCCTAATGGTATTCGCCTAGGTATCACTAAGCCGTGGAGCTCAACCTGGTTCGCGAATACGAAAGACTTCCCGGATTTCTTAAACGGTGACTTTAAAGTTCGTCAGTATCTGACAAAAGAACTGAAAGCCGCGTCAGTAAGCCGGATCGATATTGAACGCCCTGCGAAAAGCATCCGTGTGACTATTCACACCGCTCGTCCAGGCGTGATTATCGGTAAAAAAGGTGAAGATGTTGAAAAAATCCGCAAGCAAGTAGCAGCCATCGCTGGCGTACCTGCTCAGATTAACATCTCTGAAATTCGTAAGCCTGAGCTGGATGCTAAACTTGTTGCTGATTCTATCAGTAGCCAGTTAGAGCGTCGCGTAATGTTCCGTCGCGCTATGAAGCGTGCGGTACAAAACGCCATGCGTATCGGTGCCAAGGGTATCAAAGTTGAAGTTAGCGGCCGTTTAGGTGGCGCAGAAATCGCTCGTTCAGAGTGGTACCGTGAAGGCCGTGTGCCTTTGCACACACTGCGTGCTGACATCGACTACAATACCTCTGAAGCATTGACTACTTACGGTATCATTGGTGTAAAAGTGTGGATTTTCAAAGGCGAGATCTTAGGCGCTCTGCCATTGAACAACAACGCTAACAACGCCAACACTAATAACCAGCCTAAAGCGCCGAAAAAACCGGCACGTAAGGCTAAGTAGGGGTATTGAGCGATGTTACAACCAAAACGTACAAAATTTCGCAAAGTGCACAAAGGTCGTAACCGTGGTTTAGCCTTGGTTGGCGACAAAGTATCTTTCGGTACTTACGCACTGAAATCTGTAGAACGTGGTCAAATGACTTCACGTCAAATCGAAGCTGCACGTCGGGCAATGACACGAGCTGTTAAGCGTGTTGGTAAAATCTGGATCCGTGTGTTCCCAGACAAACCAATGACGTCAAAGCCGTTAGAAGTGCGTATGGGTAGTGGTAAAGGTTCTGTTGAGTATTGGGTATGTCAGATTAAACCTGGCAAAGTACTATACGAAATGGACGGTGTGTCTGAAGAGTTAGCACGTCATGCGTTTTCATTAGCTGCTGCTAAGCTTCCATTTAAGACAACCTTCGTAACGCGGACGGTAATGTGATGAAAGCCAGCGAATTAAAAGCGAAAAGTGTTGAAGAGTTGAACACTGAATTACTTGGTCTATTACGTGAGCAGTTTAATATGCGCATGCAATTAGCTACCGGTCAGTTAGCTCAAACGCATTTATTTAAGCAGGTGCGTCGTGATATCGCGCGCGTTAAGACTATCTTAACCGAGAAGGCAGGTGCGTAATGAGCGAAACTAATACTCGTATGCTGCAAGGTAAAGTAATCAGTGACAAAATGGACAAGTCTATTACTGTTGCTATCGAACGTTCAGTGAAACACCCAATTTACGGGAAATTCATTAAGCGTACTACCAAGTTGCACGTACATGACGAAACTAATCAGTGTAAAGAAGGCGACGT
The DNA here is from genome assembly GCF_036983985.1 of Rheinheimera metallidurans. NCBI lineage: Bacteria > Pseudomonadati > Pseudomonadota > Gammaproteobacteria > Chromatiales > Chromatiaceae > Rheinheimera > Rheinheimera metallidurans. Next base: position 10,409 of record NZ_JALAHQ010000008.1, on the reverse strand, counting down.
AGTCACTATTCGTGAATGCCGTCCGCTGTCTAAGACTAAGTCTTGGACACTGGTTGAAGTAGTCGTAAAAGCATCTTAAGTAATTAAGATATATAAAGCGGCTCCATCAGGAGCCGTTTTTATTTTGCGCTACCTTTTTTGTAAGAGTGCTGTTATAATCACGCGCCCTCTTATCAGGGGTAGTTTTTTTCGTAAGCAGCGTAACCCGTTAGGGTTATATAGTAGAATAGCGGAGCACTAAGATGATCCAGATGCAATCTATGCTGGAAGTCGCAGACAACAGCGGCGCGCGCAGCGTAATGTGTATTAAGGTCTTAGGTGGTTCACATCGCCGTTATGCTGCAATTGGTGACGTCATCAAAGTTACTGTTAAGGAAGCAATTCCTCGCGGTAAAGTAAAAAAAGGTGATGTACTAAATGCAGTGGTGGTGCGTACACGCAAAGGCGTACGCCGTCAAGACGGGTCATTAATCCGTTTTGATCGCAATGCAGCAGTGTTGTTAAACAGCAAGCTGGAACCGATCGGCACTCGTATTTTTGGACCTGTTACACGTGAACTTCGTGGCGACAAGTTTATGAAGATCGTGTCTCTAGCACCAGAAGTACTGTAAGGAGTCACCATGGCTAGTAAAATCCGTCGTGATGACGAGGTTATTGTTCTTACTGGTAAGGACAAGGGTAAACGCGGTAAGGTTACTAAAGTGTTAGTAGCTGACGGTCGTGTTTATGTTTCCGGCGTTAACCTGGTTAAAAAACATCAGAAGCCTGTACCGGCTCTGAATCAGCCAGGCGGTATCGTTGAGAAAGAAGCCTCAATTCATGTTTCAAACGTAGCGATCTTCAACTCTAAAACGGGTAAAGCAGATCGTGTAGGTTTCCGCCTTGAAGACGGCAAAAAAGTCCGTTTCTTTAAGTCGAATAACGAAGTAATTTAATTGCTATTGGAGTAATACGATGGCGAAACTGCATGAAATTTATAAAGACACCGTAGTCCCAGAACTGTTTAAACAGTTTGGCTACACCAGCGTCATGCAAGTCCCTCGGATTGTAAAAATCACACTCAACATGGGTGTGGGTGAAGCAGTTGCTGATAAAAAGATCCTTGAACACGCTGTAGCTGATTTAACAGCTATATCTGGCCAAAAGCCATTAGTGACCAAGGCGCGTAAATCAGTAGCCGGTTTCAAAATCCGTGAAGGCTACCCTATTGGCGCAAAAGTGACCCTGCGTGGCGCACGTATGTGGGAATTTTTAGAGCGTTTAGTCTCTATTGCTATTCCACGTATCCGTGATTTCCGTGGTGTAAATCCTAAGTCATTCGATGGCCGCGGTAACTACAGTATGGGCGTTCGTGAGCAAATCATTTTCCCAGAAATCGATTACGATAAAGTTGATGCAGTACGTGGTTTAGATATCACTATTACAACTACCGCTCGTACCGATGACGAAGGACGTGCTTTACTTGCCGCGTTTAACTTCCCATTTAAGAAATAAGGTGTAGGGTCATGGCAAAACAATCAATGAAAGCACGTGAAGTAAAGCGTGCACAACTGGTAGCCAAATTCGCTGCAAAGCGTCATGAACTCAGAGATGCGATTGCTAATCCAATGACTTCTGATGAAGACCGTTGGTCAGCCGTTCTTGCGTTACAGACATTGCCGCGTGATTCAAGCCCCTCACGCCAACGTAATCGTTGTCGTGTAACTGGTCGTCCACACGGTTTCCTTCGTAAATTCGGCATGAGCCGGATCAAGGTACGTGAAGCGGCGATGCGCGGTGAAATTCCTGGCCTTCGTAAGGCTAGCTGGTAAGAATCACGGGAGTAACGATCTATGAGTATGCAAGATCCAGTAGCGGATATGTTTACTCGCATCCGCAACGGCCAGTCAGCCAATAAAGTTGCGGTTAAGATGCCATCTTCAAAAATGAAGGTATCTATTGCGAAAGTATTAAAAGACGAAGGTTACATCGCTGATTTCGCTGTTTCTGGTGATGTTAAGCCAGAGCTGGAAGTGACTTTAAAGTACTTCCAGGGCAAATCTGTAATTGAAACTATCGATCGCGTTAGTCGTCCAAGTTTACGCATCTACAAGAAGCGTGGCGAATTACCAAAAGTAATGGGCGGTTTAGGTGTGGCCATCGTGTCAACATCTAAAGGACTAATGACTGACCGCGCTGCGCGCAAGGTTGGTATCGGTGGCGAAATTATCGGCTACGTAGCGTAACGGAGGTAGTAATCTATGTCTCGTATAGCTAAAGCCCCAGTCACTATTCCAACCGGCGTTACATTAACGCAAAATGGTCAGGTAGTGTCGTTTAAGGGTAAAAATGGCGAGTTAACATTAGATGTTAACCCAGCTGTTGAGATTGTCGTAGAAGGTAATGTGTTACGCACTGTACCTCGCGAAGGTTTCACTGACGCTAATGCACAAGCGGGTACTGCCCGTTCTTTAATCAACAACCTGGTAACAGGCGTTAACGAAGGTTTCTCGCAGAAACTGGAATTAGTCGGTGTTGGTTACCGTGCAAAAGCAGAAGGCAAAGTGTTAAATCTGAGTCTGGGTTTTTCTCACCCAGTCGCTTTTGAGATCCCTAACGGTATCACAATTGAAACACCAAGCCAGACAGAAATAATGGTAAAAGGTGCTGACAAGCAATTAGTTGGTCAGGTCGCCGCTAACATCCGGGCATACCGTAAACCAGAGCCTTACAAAGGCAAAGGTGTGCGCTATGCAAACGAAAACGTGCGTCGTAAAGAAGCGAAGAAAAAGTAGGGTAGGACGATGGATAAGAAACTTGCTCGTCTGCGCCGTGCCAAACGCACCCGCAGAAATATTATCGAACAAGGTGCGAATCGCTTGGTTGTACATCGTACACCACGTCACATCTACGCCCAGCTTATCGCACCAAATGCTGAAGTGATCGCTGCAGCTTCTACTTTAGAAGCTTCAATTAAAGATTCACTTAAGTATTCTGGTAACGTAGACGCTGCTAAGGCTGTAGGTAAAGCGATCGCCGAACGCGCAGTAGCCAAAGGCGTTACTGCTTGTGCTTTTGACCGCAGTGGCTTCCAGTATCATGGTCGCGTACAGGCTTTAGCTGACGCGGCGCGTGAAGCCGGTCTTCAGTTCTAGGAGTAGCTCATGGCTAACGAAGAAACTAAACAACAATCTGATTTACAAGAAAAGCTTGTTGCAGTAAACCGCGTGTCGAAAGTTGTTAAAGGTGGCCGGATATTTTCATTCACCGCTTTAACCGTGGTTGGTGACGGTAATGGTCGCGTTGGTTTTGGTTATGGTAAAGCACGTGAAGTTCCAGCTGCTATTCAAAAAGCAATGGAAAAAGCACGTCGCAACATGACCCAAGTAGAGTTAAATGGTAGCACTTTGCATCACCCAGTTAAGGGTGTGCACTCTGGTTCGAATGTTTACATGCAACCTGCTGCTGAAGGTACAGGCTTAATCGCCGGTGGTGCAATGCGCGCCGTACTTGAAGTTGCTGGCGTACATCACATTCTTTCTAAGTGTTACGGCTCAACTAACCCAATCAACGTAGTTCGCGCTACTATTAATGCGCTGGCAGCTGTTAAGTCGCCTTCACAAATAGCAGCTAAACGCGGTCTACGCGTTGACGACATTCTGGGGTAATCTGCCATGGCTAAGAAAACAATTAAAGTAACCCAACTGAAGTCTGGTATCGGTCGTTTACCGAAGCACCGTGCTACCTTAATAGGGTTAGGTTTACGCCGCATTGGTCATACTGTTGAACTTGAGGATACACCTTCAGTTCGCGGTATGGTAAACGCAGTGTTCTACATGGTTAAAGTGGAGGAGTAACAGATGCTATTAAATACTATTGCTCCAGCACCAGGTGCCAAGAAAGAAAAACGCCGTGTAGGCCGTGGTATCGGTTCTGGCTTAGGCAAAACTGCTGGTCGTGGTCACAAAGGTTTGAAATCACGTTCAGGTGGTAAAGTACGTCCTGGTTTCGAAGGCGGTCAAATGCCATTGAAACAGCGTCTACCTAAGTTCGGTTTCACGTCTCAGAAATCTTTGGTTTCTGCCGAGATACGCCTGCATGAACTTGCAGCGGTTAAAGGTGATGTAGTTGATTTAGCAAGCCTAATGGAAGCTAACATTATCTCTCGTACTGTTAAGTTCGCTAAAGTTGTTCTGTCTGGCGAGATTACTCGTCCAGTAACCGTAAAAGGTTTAGGAGCAACTAAAGGCGCGCGTGCAGCTATCGAAGCCGCTGGCGGTAAAGTCGAAGAATAAGGAAAGTACGCGATGGCTAAACCAGGTTCTGACTCAAGAAGTGCAAAAGGCGGTTTCAGCGAGCTGAAAGCCCGTCTGCTATTTGTACTTCTGGCCATAATCGTATTTCGATTAGGCTCATTTGTGCCAATTCCTGGAATTGACGCCGCCGTGCTGGCTCAGTTATTCGAGCAACAAAAGGGCACCATCGTTGAAATGTTTAACATGTTCAGCGGTGGCGCACTTGAGCGTGCATCTGTCTTTGCACTGGGTATTATGCCCTACATCTCTGCCTCTATTATTATTCAACTATTAACGGTAGTTCATCCTGCAATGGTTGAGTTGAAAAAAGAAGGCGAAGCTGGAAAGCGCAAAATTAATCAGATGACCCGCTACGGTACGTTAGGGTTAGCAACGTTACAGGCTATTGGTATTGCCACTGGTCTGCCTAATATGATGCAAGGTTTAGTAATAAACCCAGGTTTTGCATTTTACTTCACCGCAGTAATCAGCTTGGTTACTGGCACCATGTTTTTAATGTGGTTAGGTGAACAAATTACAGAACGTGGCATCGGTAATGGTATTTCGTTGTTAATTTTTACCGGTATTGTTGCCGGCTTCCCGTCGGCTATCGGTCAGACGATAGAGCAGGCACGTCAAGGCGATTTGCACTTTTTATTGTTAGTAGCAATAGGTGTGATCGTAATCGCGATTACCTGGTTTGTGGTGTTCTTTGAACGCGGCCAGCGTCGGATTGTGGTCAATTATGCTAAACGTCAGCAGGGCCGTCAGGTATTTGCTGCACAGAGCAGCCATTTACCGTTAAAAGTAAATATGGCCGGCGTAATACCACCAATTTTTGCTTCTAGCGTTATTCTGTTCCCTGGTACAATAGCCAGTTGGTTTGGCTCAGGTGAAGGCATGGTGGCTAATTTCCTTCAGGAATTAGCATTAACATTATCTCCGGGACAACCGTTGTATATGATGTTATACTCCGCCGCCATTATTTTCTTCTGTTTCTTCTATACTGCGTTGGTGTTTAACCCTCGTGATACAGCGGATAACTTGAAGAAATCTGGTGCTTTTATCCCTGGGATCCGTCCTGGCGAACAGACATCAAAATACATTGATAAAGTAATGACTCGGTTAACCTTAGCAGGTGCTTTGTATATTACCTTTATCTGTTTAGTTCCTGAGTTCATGATGGTAGCGTGGGACGTACAGTTCTATTTCGGTGGTACATCACTACTGATTATCGTTGTTGTTATTATGGACTTTATGGCACAGGTACAGACTCACTTGATGTCACATCAATATGATTCTGTGCTTAAAAAGGCAAATCTTAAAGGTTATAGCCGTTAAGATAGTTTGCGGAGTTAAGTTATGAAAGTACGAGCTTCCGTTAAGAAGATCTGCCGTAACTGCAAAGTAGTCAAGCGTAACAACGTAGTTCGCGTGATTTGCAGTGAGCCAAAGCATAAACAGCGCCAAGGCTAATAGCAGAAAAATAATACCGCGGGCTGAGCTTTTTAGTTTAGCCCCGTTATTGTTTGCAATATAAGCGCAATTTGAGTATCCTTACGGGCTTTTCAAATTGACATTTTAAACTCTATTAAAGGAGAACGTTAGTGGCCCGTATCGCTGGCATTAACATCCCCGATAATAAACATGCGATCATCTCTTTGACGTACGTTTATGGTATCGGTAAGACCCGCTCTAAAGCTATTTTAGCTGCAGTGGGCATTGAAGAAAGTACTAAAATTGCCTCATTAACTGATGCACAGTTAGATACTCTTCGTGACGAAGTTGCAAAGTATACCGTTGAAGGTGACTTGCGTCGTGAAATCACATTAAACATTAAGCGTTTAATGGACCTTGGTTGCTACCGTGGCCTACGCCACCGTCGTAGTCTGCCGGTTCGTGGTCAGCGCACTAAAACTAATGCGCGTACCCGCAAGGGCCCACGTAAAGCGATTAAGAAATAAGGTGATTCAACATGGCTAAAGCACCAGTTCGTGCCCGTAAAAAGGTAAAAAAGCAAATTTCTGACGGTATGGCTCATATCCATGCTTCTTTTAACAACACCATCGTGACGATTACTGATCGTCAAGGTAATGCATTATGCTGGGCAACAGCTGGTGGTTCAGGTTTCCGTGGTTCACGTAAATCTACCCCATTCGCTGCTCAGGTTGCTGCAGAGCGCGCAGGTACTGCCGCGTTAGAATATGGTGTAAAGAACCTTGAAGTGTTTGTGAATGGTCCAGGTCCAGGCCGCGAATCAGCGATTCGTGCACTGAATGGCGCTGGTTATAAAATCACAAATATCACCGACGTGACGCCTATCCCACATAACGGATGTCGTCCACCTAAAAAACGTCGCGTGTAATTACAGCGCTTCACGGATTATTGGAGAAAGAAGATGGCAAGATATTTGGGTCCTAAGCTCAAACTAAGTCGTCGCGAAGGTACAGATCTGTTCCTGAAGAGCGGCGTAAGAGCAATTGATTCAAAGTGTAACTTAACCACTGCACCTGGTCAGCACGGCGCTCGTCGCGGTCGTTTATCAGACTACGGTTTACAGTTACGCGAGAAACAAAAAGTACGTCGTATGTATGGCGTATTAGAAAAGCAGTTCCGTAATTATTACAAGGAAGCTGCTCGTTTGAAAGGTAATACAGGTGAAAACCTATTAACGTTGTTAGAAACTCGTTTAGACAACGTTGTATACCGCATGGGTCTGGCTAGCACACGTGCTGAAGCACGTCAGCTGGTAAGCCACAAAGCGGTCATGTTAAATGGTCGCGTTGTTAACGTGCCATCACATGCTGTATTACCTGAACAAGTTATTTCTGTACGTGAAAAAGCGAAGAAGCAAGCCCGTATCGGTGCTGCGCTAGAAATCGCTGGCCAACGTGAGAAACCAACTTGGATCGAAGTAGACACAACGAAGCTAGAAGGCGTATTTAAACGTCTGCCAGAGCGTTCAGACCTGTCTGCGGACATCAACGAACAGTTAATCGTCGAGCTTTACTCTAAGTAAGGCTAATTGTTAAGAGAGGATACAATGCAGGGTTCTGTCACCGAATTCCTTAAGCCGAGATTAGTTGGTATCGAAAAAATCAACCCAACTCGTGCCAAAGTTACTTTGGAACCACTTGAGCGCGGTTTCGGGCATACCTTGGGCAACGCGTTGCGTCGTATTTTACTTTCGTCAATGCCAGGTTGTGCAGTGACTGAAGTAGAAATAGACGGCGTTCTCCATGAGTACAGCGCCAAAGAAGGTGTCCAAGAGGATATCATCGATATTCTGTTGAACCTTAAAGGCCTTGCCGTTCGCCTGGAAGACAAAGATGAAGTCACTCTGACTTTGACGAAGAAAGGTGCTGGCCCTGTAACAGCTGGTGACATCCAGCATGGCGACGGTGTGGTTATTGTTAACCCAGAGCACGTTATTTGCAACCTTACAGGTGAAACTGAATTCAGTATGCGCCTTAAAGTTGAACGTGGCCGCGGCTATGTGCCTGCATCAGCGCGTTTGTCCTCAGATGATGACGAGCGTCCTATTGGTCGTCTGTTACTTGATGCCTCTTTTAGCCCGGTAGAGCGTATAGCCTATTCGGTTGAAGCAGCGCGTGTTGAACAGCGTACCGACTTGGACAAACTGATCATCGATATGGAGACCAACGGCACAGTTGAGCCAGAGGAAGCCATTCGCCGTGCAGCAACAATTTTAGCCGAACAGCTAGAATTCTTCGTCGAGTTGCGCGACAAGAGCGAACCGGAAAAACGCGAAGAGAAACCGGAGTTTGATCCGATTCTGTTACGTCCGGTCGATGATTTGGAATTAACAGTTCGTTCTGCTAACTGCTTAAAGGCAGAGCAGATTCAGTACATTGGTGATCTGGTTCAGCGTACCGAAGTGGAGTTACTTAAAACTCCTAACTTAGGTAAAAAGTCGCTTACCGAAATCAAGGACGTGCTGGCATCACGCGGTTTATCACTAGGCATGCGCTTAGAGAATTGGCCGCCAGCAAGCCTGGTAAACAAAGACTAATCAGATACCAGTTTCTGGTTTAGTGAGAAGGAATAGATCATGCGCCATCGCAAGAGTGGTCGTCAGTTAAACATGAACAGTAGCCACCGTACGGCAATGTTCCGCAACATGGCAAGTTCGTTGGTGAAGCACGAAATCATCAAAACGACTTTGCCAAAAGCAAAAGAGTTACGTCGTGTGATCGAGCCATTGATCACATTGGCAAAAAATGACAGCGTTGCAAATCGCCGTTTAGCTTTTGCCCGTACTCGTGATAAAGAAGTTGTTGGTTTGTTATTCAACGTGCTGGGCCCGCGTTACAACGCGCGTCCAGGTGGTTACACTCGTATTTTAAAGTGTGGCTTCCGTGCCGGTGATAACGCACCTATGGCTTACATTGAGTTAGTTGACCGTGCAGATGTGGACGCGTTACCAACTCAAGAAACTGCTGCTGAATAAGCAATAGTTTAACTAAAAGCCGGACTTAGGTCCGGTTTTTTTATGCCCGTTTGTTTTTACTTATTACAAACCGTATGATTGAGTTATTGCCAAGCTTTAAAGTAACTTAACCATGATCAGGCGAATTGTTTGCGCATTAATGCTAAGCCCGCTTTTTGCTAATCTCTGCCTAGCCGACGATACATTTTACCCCTTACTGCCTTTGCTTAAAGATACCGCATTAACTTACCCAATTTTAAATCACGTTGTTCAACAGCAAAAAAAATATAAATTACAAATTATCTATACTCAGGTTGATCGCGATCATGATAACCAGCCTACATTAACGACCTATCAGCTAGGGCTGAATGAGCAAAATTACTTTTACCCTGCAAGCACAGTAAAACTGCCTATATCGCTGCTCGCTTTAGAGTGGCTTGAGCAACATAAAGCATCTGGAATTTCGGCAACTACTACTATGCTTACTGATAGCGCATCGGCTGAGCAAACTATTCAGGACTCCGACCTTAGTAATTCTAAGGGCGTGCCAAACATCGCTCACTATATTAAGAAAATTTTGCTCGTTAGTGATAATGATGCAAGTAATCGGCTGTATGAACTGTTGGGGCAAGACTATATAAACAATGCACTGGCCGCTAAAGGTTTACCTAACACCTTAATTACGCATCGGCTTAGTCTGCCTTTTACGCCAGAACAGAATAGATCATATAATCCAATTCGGTTTGTTGACGATAATAACAAAGTGCTGTTTCAACTACCTGCGCGTACATCCACGAAGCAGTATCTTAATAGTGATAAGCCGGTTATAGGTAAGGCATATATAGCTGCGGGTAAAATGGTTCACCGACCGATGGACTTTAGCGATAAAAATCGTTTAAGCCTAACCGATTTCGACGGCATTATTAAACGCATCGTATTTCCAGAGCTTTATCCCGTTCATCAACGTTTCAATATTAGTAAGCAACAACGTGATTTCGTCCTTCGTTATATGTCAATGTTACCGCCTTCTAGTGTCGAACCAAAATATGACGCCATAGCGTTCCCGCCTAACTACTCAAAATTTTTAATGTTTGGTGGCGTTAATCAAAATGTGCCTGATCATATAAAGATTTTTAATAAGACTGGATGGGCGTACGGCCACGTTATCGATGGAGCCTATATAGTTGATGTAAAAAATCAGATAGAGTTTTTTCTAAGTGCCGTGGTTTATGCAAATGACAACGAGGTGCTAAACGATGATAATTATCAGGTTGAAGAAATTGCTTTGCCCCTTCTTAACCAATTAGGTAATTTTCTCTATCAATTAGAGTTAAAACGCAATCGTAAGTATAAACCTGTTCTCAGTTCTATTAATTAGCCGACATAAAATCGTAATAAAGACTAGGAATGTTTATTAAATAACCGTAAAGTGCCGGTTTAATACCTAAATGTTTAAAAAACAGGCAGTCGATCATCTTTATTGAAAATAGATCTTGATCGATTTAAAACGATCTCTATAATGCGCACCACACAGACGGAAGCAAGCGAAAGCTGCAAACGTAAGTGTCACTGAAGCGCAAGCTTCGCGTCATCGAGATATTTTCTGACGCACGCTCTTTAACAATTCGCAATCAATCATCTGTGTGGGCACTTATGATGGATTTCACAAAAATGAAATACATCGG
>NZ_JALAHQ010000007.1:0-56490 GCF_036983985.1 Rheinheimera metallidurans | reverse complement strand
ATTCGCCATGCGAGAGTAGTTCACCGCCAGGCTCCCAATTCAAGAAAGCCCGTCTCGTATGAGTCGGGCTTTTTTACGTCTGGAAATTGGCTAAATAATGCGAAATAATAGCCAATAAAAAACCCGCTTACGCGGATCTAATAACTATATGTTATCGTTAATAGGTGTTACTACACCTAGAGTATAGCCCAGGGGCCTTATCTACCAAGATAGTGTTCCCAATCTTTGTAAACCGGTTGTATTCCTTGGTTTTTCAACGCCTCAGCTACCTGAACCACCGTTCGGTCATCATCGATACTAAATTGTTCAAGGCTATCTGGTGCAACACTATAACCACCTGGCTGGGTTTTTGAGCCGGCACTAATGCTGGTAATTGCTAACGGAATAACGTGCTGACGGAATACCGCAGATTCACGAGTTGATAGGCTTATTTCTAACTCGGGTGAGAACAAGCGAAACGCGCAGATAAGTTGTACTAACTCTTTGTCACTGATGGCTAAAGGCGTTTCAATACCACCACTACAAGGGCGTATTCTGGGCACAGATAAGCTATAACGACTTTGCCAGTATTGGTGTTGTAAGTATTGTAAATGTTGAGCTAACAATATTGCATCGGTTCGCCAGTCGGACAAGCCTAATAAAATACCTATACCTATTTTATCTATACCAGCATTACCAATCCGATCGGGTGTGTTTAATCGCCATGCAATGTCAGTTTTGTTGCCTCTTAAATGATGGCTTTGGTATGCGCTTTGGTTATAGGTTTCTTGATATACCATGACAGCGTCTACGCCTAAATATTTTAATTCAGTGTATTCGTCAGTACTTAAAGGTTGAACCTCAAGTTGTACTGTACTGAAGTAGCGCCGAATTAGCGGTAAAACATTGCGGAAATACGCGATACCTACCTTGTTTTCATGCTCGCCGGTAACAATAAGTACCTGCTCAATACCCATAGCCTTAATGGCTTGGCATTCTTGTTCTATTTCAGCAAGATTGAGCGTACGTCTTTTTACTTTTTGGCTAAGCGAAAAACCACAATAAGTGCATTCGTTAGCACAGAGGTTGGATAAATACAGTGGTGCATATAGTTGCACTGTTGCGCCAAAGCGCTGACGAGTAACTTGTTGCGCTTTGCTTGCCAGTTGCGGTAAAAACGCAGCGGCTGCGGGCGATAGCAGCGCTTGTAAATCAACAAGAGTTAAACGTTGTTTGCTTATAACCGCTTGTATATCTGCGGCACTAAATACTCGGCTTTGCAGTTGTAAACTTTGCCAGTCTATTGTTTGCCATTTATGGTAAAAGCTCATAGTTGATCCAAAAAGGCAGTTAATGGGCTCGTTGCCATTGCATGTTGATATGGGGTGGCGATGCCCGCTTGGTAGGCGGCAGAACCAGCCATGCAGGCCAGTCGAAACGCGTTGGCCATAGCGACAGGGTCATTACTGCAGGCTATTGCTGTATTCACCAGAACGGCTGACGCGCCAAGTTCCAATGCATTTGCGGCATGAGATGGTGCGCCAATGCCGGCATCAATGATGACCGGTATAGCGGCTTGCTGAATAATAATTTCTAGCATGGCACGAGTTTGTAAACCTTGGTTTGAGCCAATAGCGGCACCTAGTGGCATAACTGCGGCGCAGCCTGCGTCTTCCAGATGTTTACATAACACAGGATCAGCACTGCAGTAGGGTAGAACAATAAAACCTTGTTTCACTAATTCTTTAGCGGCAATTAGGGTTTCAATCGGGTCTGGCATCAAATAGCGTGGATCTGGGTGTATTTCTAGTTTTAACCAGTTAGTGTCTAAGGCATCGCGAGCCAGCTGGGCGGCCAATATGGCTTCTTTTGCATTTTTTGCACCAGAGGTATTAGGTAATAGCTGTACCCCTAACTCGCGTAGTGGCGTGAGTAAATCATCGTGTTTAAGCGCGAGGTTAAGTCGTTTCATTGCTAAGGTAACGAGTTGGCAACCACTTGCTGCAACGGCTTGTTGCATTAATTGGCTACTAGAAAACTTACCGCTACCAAGTAACAAGCGGCTGTCGAAAGTTTTATCGGCAATACATAACATGGTTAACCTCCGGTAACTAGTTGAAATAGCTGTAGCGCATCATTTTGCTGCAGCTGGTGCGCCGGCCATAAGCGTTTAGCTAATACTGTATTATTAATCGCTATGGCTAAGCCTACTTCAGAGATATCTTGTGCATTGAGCAGCTGCTGTACTGTTATACTTTCAGCTACCGTTAGTTCGGTCGTGTTAAGCGTAATTTGCATTGTAATTCTCACTAGCATGCTGTTCGATAAGGCGTTTTAGCTGAATAAAGGCTTGTGCTGGCTGTGGTTGAGCGGTAATTGCTGACACAACAGCGACTCCATCAACACCGGTACTTAACACCGCCAACAACTTTCCCTCGTTAATGCCACCTATTGCTACTGTTGGTATGTGCTGACACAAACTGGCATAGCGCGCCAACTTCACTAACCCTTGGGGCTTAGACGGCATTTTTTTTGTATCGGTAGCGAAAATATGGCCAAGTGCAATGTATGAGGGCTGCAGTTCAATCGCCGTTAGCAGTTCTAAGTAACTGTGTGTCGATACACCTAAGCGTAAACCTGCAGTTCTTATTGCCTCAAGATCTGCAGTTTGCAAATCCTCTTGGCCAAGGTGCACACCATAAGCGTTATGCTTGATTGCAAGTTGCCAGTAATCGTTAATAAATAGCTGCAGGTTATGTTTTCGGCTTAGTGCAACCGCCGTTGTTATTTGCTGTTCTATTTCCATGTTACTGCCAGCTTTAATGCGTAGCTGTAGGGTATCGGCGCCATAAGGTGCTAAATCTTGTAGCCAATCGCTATTATCAACCACTGGATAAAGACCGATAGGGCGCTGCATTGCGGCAAAAGGTGCTGTTGAGGTTAAATTATCGCGTACATTTAAACGGGGAAAGCTCTCTACCTTAACCGGCCAAGAGTTAAGTTGTACGCAACCCGCACCTTTTCCCGTTGCATAAGCCGCGCTTAATGCATGTTGCACACTAGCATTACCTAGGATAACTGCATCTGTTAATGGATAGTCTTGCGCTAATGCTGCTGCAATACTACTGGCTAATACACAACCTGTACCATGAGTGTGAACCGTATTTAAGCGTGAATTATATAGACTGAGTATTGGTTGCGTGGTTAATTCTGACTTGTTGACATACAGCCTATCAATCACATCAAGGGTACTAGTATCATGACCACCTGTCACTAGCACCGCTGTGGTGCCCCAAGTAAACAGCTGGGTAACTTGCTGGGCTATACTTTGTTTGGGTAAATCGCTAAGCAAGGCTAATTCGGGTAAATTAGGTGTAATTAGGTCAATTAGAGGTAATAGCTGTTGCCGCCAAATAGTCAACAAACCTTGTTCGATAAAGCAGGCGCCCGTACTACTGCTAAATACAGGATCGGCTACCACTTTAAATTGGTAGGCCGATTTGTGTTGGGTTAACCAGAGTGACAACTGTGCTAAAAAATTACTGTTTGGGATTAAACCAATTTTAATTACCTGCGGTGGCATATCCTCTAGCAAGCAGTTTAACTGCGCTAGAAATAACGCAGGGCTGACACATTCATAAGCCGTAATGCCTACGCTATTTTGCGCCGTAATAGCAGCAATAACGCTACAGCCATGGCACTCTAATGCTTTAAAACTATGTAAATCGGCCTGAATGCCGGCGCCACCGCCGCTATCTGAGCTAGCGACAGTCCAGACTATCGGTTTAGTTAAAGGGTTAGTTTGCTGTGGCATCAGTTTGTGCCTCTTGCTGTTGAATTTGCTGGTTTAAGCGCATAGAGCAGAACTTTGGCCCACACATTGAACAAAATTGCTCATCGTCAGCGCCTTCATGGCCTAGCGTTTCATCGTGGTAGGCTTTAGCTGTGAACGGATCTAAAGATAAATTGTATTGATCTTTCCAGCGAAACTCGTAACGGGCTTTAGACAATGCGTTGTCACGTAGTTGTGCACCCGGATGCCCTTTGGCTAAGTCTGCGGCATGGGCCGCAATTTTATAAGCGATAAGGCCTTGTTTGACATCTTCTTTGTTCGGCAGTCCTAAATGCTCTTTCGGCGTGACGTAACATAACATGGCACAACCAAACCAGCCGATCATCGCCGCACCAATGCCTGAGGTAATATGATCATAACCCGGAGCAATATCGGTGGTTAATGGCCCAAGCGTATAAAACGGTGCTTCATGGCAGTGTTTTAGCTGCTCGGTCATATTCTCTTGAATAAGCTGCATAGGTACATGGCCAGGGCCTTCTATCATCACTTGCACATCATAGCGCCATGCAATTTTTGTTAGCTCGCCTAAAGTACGCAGTTCAGCAAACTGTGCCGCATCGTTGGCATCGGCAATACTGCCGGGGCGTAAACCGTCGCCTAATGAAAGTGAAATATCGTAGCGAGCACACAGCTGACAAATTTCTTCAAAGTGTTGATATAAAAAACTTTCTTGATTAAATAGTCGGCACCACTGCGCCATAATAGCGCCACCACGCGACACTATTCCGGTTACGCGTTTTGCTGCTAAGGGCACATGATCTTTTAACACGCCAGCATGAATAGTAAAGTAATCAACACCTTGCTCCGCTTGCTCAACCAGAGTGTCATAAAATACCTGCCAGCTTAATTTGCTAACATCACCCTTAACTTTTTCTAGGGCTTGATAAATAGGTACGGTGCCAATAGGTACTGGGCTGTTGCGTAGTATCCAATCACGAGTTTGATGAATGCGCCTACCGGTAGATAAGTCCATTACGGTGTCTGCACCCCAACGTGTTGCCCAAATAAGCTTTTCTACTTCTTCTTCAATACTTGAGCTAACCGACGAATTACCAATATTAGCGTTTACTTTTACTTTAAAGTTACGGCCAATAATCATCGGCTCTGCCTCAGGATGATTAATGTTTAGTGGAATAATAGCGCGACCAGCGGCAACCTCTTTGCGGACAAACTCGGCAGTAATTTGCTTTGGCGTACTGGCGCCAAAGTTTTCACCTTGGTGGGTACGCACGTTATCGCTTTGTGTGCCCATGTTTTCACGCAACGCAATGTAGTGCATTTCAGGAGTGATAATACCGGCGCGTGCGTAATGCAGTTGGGTTACGGTACTGCCGGCTTTGGCTTGTAAAGGTTGGTGTTCAAACTCGGTTATTTGCTCGTTTAGGGCAATATCAACAAAGCTGGGTACATTTGAAATGGCTACGTCTTGCCGTGCTTTAATCCATGGTAAACGTAGTTTAGGTAAGCCCTTTAGTACGTCCAGCTGTTGTGCCGGGTCGCCATAAGGCCCTGACGTGTCGTAAACCGAAAGTGCAGGGTTAATTAATTCGCTGCCGTCGGCTTGTTTGGTAGGGCTAAGGTGAATATCACGTACAGGTACTTGTACGTTACTAATAGAACAATGCAAATACCTTCGGCTAGAACCGGGAAAGGTTTCACCTTGTAACGCATTAATATAAGCCCGAGCGTGGGCGCGTAAATCACGACTATTGGTTGGTACAGTAGACATAGCAAGCTCCGGTTAGCAAATTGAGGTTGCTTGTCCGGAGTGGGCGGCGCAATAGAATAAACATAACTTATCAATACAGATAGATGTTACGTAATATAATGCGTTTCCCTTGTTTCCCTTCGCAGGTATTAGCCTGATCAGGTTCAACGGATCCCGTTTTCACGGTCTCAGCCTGCTATAAATAGCTAGGCACTCCGACAAGTAGTGCTGGATTATAGTGATAAGTAATGAAAAAGCAAAGATTGTGAAATAATTAAGAATACTAGACTCATCGGAGTTGCTGAAAATTTGCTAGTGCCATATCGTGCTATAGACAGGTTAACCTGTGGAATAATAACAATAAGGGAAAACTCATGAGAGATGTATTATTTTTCGATTCAATGTTAACACCAAAAATTATTACTTTTGTTTATTGGCTGATGCTAATTGGTGTTGTAATTAGTGGATTAGGGGCCATGTTTACCGCATATGGTAGTTTTTGGTCTGGTTTAGGTATTTTAGTGTTTGGTAGTATTGGTGTCAGAATTTGGTGTGAGTTACTTATCGTGTTATTTAAAATTCACGATAATTTAAGAAAATTAGCCGACAAAGAGTAAAAACAGACACCGGTGTAAGCCGGTGTTTTTTTAGTTATAAATTCTCAGCATATAAATATAATGCTTTTAATATTGCTGTTTTTTTCTCGTCGCTGGCATGTTCATGCGCGAGGTTCTCTAACAATAAACCGAATTCTTCAAAGGTTAAGTTAGGCTTATCTAAGCCGTGCATTAGCTTATCGGTACGATAGCGCTGCCACTTTTGTTGCTCGCTGTCGGTTAAGCTGGCCGGGTAGTTGCGAGCACGATACAAAAACAGTAGGTTATTTAAGCGATCATCAGCGAAAGTGGGTGCAGAGCTACCTAGGTGCTCTGGTGGCAACTCATGTAATTGCTGCATTTTTTGCTTATCGGCGTTGCTAATAAAGCCGCTGTACAGCTGATAATCTGGGTTAGACTCGGCAGGGTATTCGTCTAACTGCTGATACAGCTCTATCACTTTGTTTTGAATAACAGGGTGCTGACGCAGCCAGTCTAAATGGTCTAAACACTGCGCGCGATTAATACCTAATTCTGTTGCGCGTTGCTCGCTTAATGTTTTTGCGGGTGCCAGCACGGGGCATTTATTTAAATGAATAAGCTTTAGGCCTAAACGCTGTTCGCCTTGGGCTAAGTCAGCAGTTTTGGTATAAAGTTTTTGTTGCAAGGTGGCAACATCATCATTAAGTAACGGTGTTGGATCGGCCTGCAAATTATAACAAATTATGGCGTTTTTATTAGTTGGATGAAACGCTAACGGTGCTATCCAGCTAACACAACCAGAACTGGCCGGAAACTTAGACGAAACATGCACCAGTGGCACCATGCTAGCAACATCAATTAACTCAGCTGCGTTTTGCTTTTTACGTAAGTTAAATAGGTAGTGAAATAGCTTGGGTTGTTTATCTTTAATCAGTTTTGCTATGGCGATAGTAGCGTAAACGTCGGATAGCGCATCGTGCGCTTTTTCGTGCGCTAAGCCATTGGCGCGAGTGAGCTCTTCCAGTTTAAAACTAGGGCTGCCATCTTCACGCTGCGGCCACACAATACCCTCTGGCCGCAATGCATAACAGGCGCGAACCGTATCGATAAGATCCCAGCGGCTGTTACCTTGCTGCCATTCTCGGCCATAAGGCTCATAAAAGTTGCGAAATAAGCTGTGGCGCGTTACTTCATCATCAAAACGTAAATTGTTATAACCCACCACGCAGGTATTAGGTGTGCTAAAGCGGCTTAAAATACGTTGCATAAACTCGGTTTCAATTAAACCTTTTTTATTGCAAAGTTGCGGTGTTAGGCCGGTAATTAATGCCGCTTGTGGGTGAGGTAAATAGTCATTCGCTAATTGGCAGTACCATACGTCAGGCTCACTAATAATATTTAAATCTAAATCGGTACGGATACCTGCGAACTGTGCGGGGCGGTCACGCTTAGGATCAGCACCCCAAGTTTCGTAATCATGAAAATAAAAGCTGGCAAGTTCGGTCATAGTATTTTGATCATCGTCTAAAAATGTCAGAGATATAATATTAATAACAGTGTTGTAGCCAGTGTAGCAGCAACTGATTGTACTCTCACGGTTTTTGCCATAAGCCAGCAGTAAAATGTAAATTATTATATAGCTATGCCGTGGCCTGACACAGTTGCAGCAATACACTAAGTGGTGCTGACGTATGATTTTTATTATAGGCAAGGCCAAGTTCACGTTTTAACTTCGGCAAGTTTACGGGTCTTAATATAAGGTCTTGTCGTTGCAATAAAGAATCAAGGTTAGGCACTAAAGCGCAACCTACACCGGCTGAAACCAAGCCAAGTGCATACTCAATAGTTTGAATATCGGCGCGTAAATCGGGCTTTATACCGCGGCGAATTAGCTCAGGGTATATGGTGTTCCACGCATCGCAGGGTGTGCGCTTAATTAGTGGTAGTTGCTCAAAGTCGTCGAGTTGTATTTCTTGCTGTAAGCTTAGCGCCGAGCCTAAAGGAATGGCTAATAAATAGCTGTCGTGCCAAATCGGTTGAAATGCTTCACCGGCTTTTAATAACTGCGGCGTAATAATGCGCGCATCACAGCTATCTGTAGGTTCAACCAAATGTAGCTCTAACCCTGGTACCGCGTTACTGAATTCACGCAGTAGCTGGCTCATTCGCTCAACACCTAAAGCTCGTATTAACCCCAGCCGAAATTTAACCCGTGCAACCGGTTGTACAAAGGATGCTTTAAGTGATTGTAATTGCCCTAATAAGCGCCCCGCATGGCCATATAATTTTTCGCCATCTTCCGTTGGAGTTACTCCTTTAGATAGACGTACAAATAGGGTTACCTCTAATTCTTGTTCTAATTGACGCAGTGCCGCAGACAAAGAGGGTTGCGCGACACAGCAATGCCGCGCTGCTGCGCTGATGCTGCCTTGCTCATACACTGCAACAAAGTAACCGAGTTGGCGTATGTCCATAGTTAAAAACTATACCTGATACAGGATTATTATATTTTAACTGTACATTAAAGCAGGCTAATGTGGTAATAATAAAAATTACTTTACTGGTTTTATTAAGGAATTTGCTATGACACGTGCACATTTTGATTGGCAGGACCCATTTGCGTTTTCGAGCATGCTTACTGAAGAAGAACGAATGATCCGCGATAGCGCGCATCAATATTGTCAGGATAAACTGATGCCGCGCGTGTTGATGGCTAACCGTGAAGAGCATTTTCACCGTGAAATTATGAGTGAACTGGGTGAACTTGGCTTACTCGGTGCCACCTTGCCAGAAAAATATGGCTGCTCAAACGTAAACTACGTTTGTTATGGCTTAGTGGCGCGTGAAGTAGAGCGCGTTGACAGCGGTTATCGCAGCGCGATGAGCGTGCAATCATCACTGGTTATGCATCCAATTTATGAATACGGTAGTGAAGCACAGCGGATGAAATATTTGCCTAAGTTAGCTACCGGAGAGTGGGTAGGTTGTTTTGGCTTAACTGAACCTGATGCGGGTTCAGATCCTGCCGGTATGCGCACTACGGCAAAGAAAGTTGCCGGTGGTTATATATTAAATGGCAGCAAAATGTGGATCACAAATTCACCGATTGCTGACGTATTTGTGGTTTGGGCCAAGCTAGATGGCGATATTCGTGGTTTTATACTTGATAAGGGTATGAAAGGGCTGTCGGCACCAAAAATTGAAGGTAAGTTTTCACTACGTGCATCTATTACCGGTGAAATTGTGATGGATAACGTTGAAGTAACTGAAGAGGCGTTATTGCCAAATGTCAGCGGTTTAAAAGGCCCATTTGGTTGCTTAAACAAGGCTCGTTATGGCATTGCTTGGGGCGCACTGGGTGCTGCGGAGTTTTGCTGGCACGCTGCGCGTCAGTATACGTTAGACCGTCATCAGTTTGGTAAACCGCTTGCAGCTACGCAATTAGTACAGAAAAAACTGGCTGATATGCAAACCGATATTAGCATTGGTTTATTGGCCTGTTTGCAGGCTGGGCGTTTGATGGACCAAAATATGCTACCACCAGAAACAATATCGCTAATAAAACGTAATTCTTGCGGCAAAGCTTTAGATATTGCGCGCATTGCCCGTGATATGCATGGTGGTAATGGTATTGCTGATGAATTTCATGTGATTCGCCACGTGATGAATTTAGAAGCGGTTAATACCTATGAAGGCACGCATGATATTCACGCGCTAATTTTAGGCCGTGCACAAACCGGTTTACAGGCATTTGGCGGTTAATAGCTTAGTCTAATACGTATAGTGGAGTTCGCGTTATGTCAGAGGCAGTGCATCCCTGGGTTAATGAGTTTCGGCAACGTTTAAGCGACGGTAAGTTTCCGCAATATAGCTCAAGTTACGAGATTGAATACAGTACCTTGTATCAGTTATGGCATAGCCAGCTGTGTAGCCGGTTACTGGATTTACAGTCTCGTTTACTACAAGCCAAAGGTCAGAGTTTTTATACCATTGGTAGTGCCGGACATGAAAGTAACGCCGCTATTGCCGCGGCGCTAAGAGTGACTGATCCGGCGTTTTTACACTATCGCAGTGGCGCGTTTTTTATTGAACGCAGTAAACAACACCCCGGTAGCACACCGCTGTATGACATGATGTTATCGTTTTGCGCCAGCAGTGATGACCCCATATCAGGCGGGCGACATAAAGTATTAGGCAGCTTAGCGTTAAATATTCCACCACAAACCAGTACCATTGCCTCACAGTTACCTAAAGCTGTAGGCACTGCCTTTGCTATCGATCTAAGCAAGCGTTTAGCTCTTAAAGGCCAATGGCCGCATGATGCCATCGCCGTGTGTAGCTTTGGTGATGCATCGGCCAACCACTCCACAGCGCAGGGTGCAATTAACTCAACCAGTTGGGTCGCGTATCAGCAAGTACCTATGCCAATACTCTTTGTTTGTGAAGATAACGGCCTGGGTATCTCAACCCCAACCCCCAACGGCTGGATAGAACAAAATTTGGCGGATAGACCGGCAATAAAGTATTTTGCTGCCGACAGTCGTGATATTGCCCAAACTTACGCTATTGCTAAGTGCGCAGCAGATTACGTGCGCACGAAACGTAAGCCAGCAATATTGCATTTATCTACGGTACGCTTATTTGGTCATGCCGGTGCTGATACTGAAGTAGCGTATCGCACTAAAGCACAAATAGAAGCCGAATTAGCGCAAGACCCTTTACTTACTTGCACTGCAGCTTTACTTGCAACGGGTGAAGTAAATGCAGAGCAATTACTACAGCAACTTAACGCACTACAACAACAAATTGCACGAGTAGCCGCCACGGCAAGTGCTAAGCCTAAGCTGGTTACTGCAGAGCAGGTGATGGCGTCTATTGCACCAGAGCGGCCATATTTAGCCCAACCAGCATTGCTAACCACTGACGCACGGCAGAAGTTGTTTGCTTTTGATCAGCACAACATGGGTAAAAAACAGCATCTGGCTAAACTGTTAAACTGGGCATTACATGATGTGTTAGCGCAGTATAATAATACCGTAGTGTTTGGTGAAGACGTAGCGAAAAAGGGCGGCGTTTACGGCGTAACCCAGCATTTAGTCCACGAGTTTGGCAGTAACCGCGTTATAAATACCTTGCTAGATGAGCAAAGTATTTTGGGAATGGCCATTGGCCTAGCCCAACAAGGTTTTATTGCCATACCGGAAATTCAGTTTTTAGCTTATGTGCATAATGCGGAAGACCAAATACGGGGTGAGGCGGCAACTTTGCCGTTTTTCTCTAATGGCAAATATCATAATGCCATGGTCATTCGTATTGCTGGCTTAGCCTATCAGCGGGGCTTTGGTGGGCACTTTCATAATGATAACTCCTTTGCCGTGTTTCGTGATATTCCAGGTGTCATCCTGTTTTGTCCGTCTAATGGCACCGATGCTGCTTTGCTCATGCGCCAAGCCGTGCAGTTAGCCCATGAGCAAAAACGCTTGGTTATTTTTCTTGAGCCAATAGCGCTTTATATGACTCGTGATTTACACAGTGCTGGTGATGGCCTGTGGTTGTCCGATTACCCAACACCCGATACGCCGTTGCCACAACTGGGTGAACCAGCCTGCTTTGGCGATGGTGAAGAGTTAGCCATTATTAGCTACGGCAATGGATATTTTCTTAGCCGACAGGCGGAAAAAGAGTTAACAGAGCAAGGTTATAAGTTACGCGTACTTGATTTGCGCACCTTGGTACCATTACATACTGACTTGATAATTAAAGCATTAGGTAATTGTCGTAAGGTATTAATTGTTGATGAGTGTCGCCGCCGTGGGTCGTTAAGTGAAGAGCTATTTACCGCATTACATGAAGCTAAACCTACGTATTTTCATATAAGCCGCTTGTGCGCCCAAGACAGTTTTATTCCTTTAGGTAGCGCAGCCTACGCAGTGTTGCCGTCTAAGCAACAAATTATTGAACAGGCGCTACAGTTATTAACTGCCAGCAAGCAGGAGGCAAAACCATGAAAAAAACTGCACTAGTGGTTTGCCCAGGGCGAGGCACTTATAACAAACCTGAGCTGGGTTATATTACGCAGCATCTAACCGATAAAGCCCTGTTACAGCAGTTTGACAGCGTTAGACAAGAACGAAACTTAACAACCATTTCTGAGCTGGATCAACTGCCCGTATTTAACCGTAGTCAGCATTTAAAAGCCGAGAATGCGGCCGGCTTAATTTTTGCCGCTGGCGTTAGTGATTACCAAAGTATTAATAGCGAACAATTTGATGTTGTGGCCGTTACCGGTAACTCTATGGGGTGGTACACCGCACTGGGCTGTGCTGGCGTGCTGGCGCCCGATACCGGCATGCAATTAGTTATTGATATGGCACAGCTAACAGCAGGTGGTGCCGGTGCCCAGTTTATTTATCCGGTAATTGATGAGAACTGGCAGCCCGACCCGCAACGAATTGCCTTGGTGCAGCAGCAATTAGCTCAGCATCAAGACGAGCTGTATATGTCGATTGTTTACGGCGGCTATGCCGTGTTAGCTGGCACTGAAACAGCAGTTAAATCAGCAATCGCGGCATTACCACCTTGTGATGATCGTTTCCCGCTATTATTGCCAGGGCATGCTGGTTTTCATACCCGTTTAATGCAAAGTGCGTCAGATAAGGCATTAAACTTATGGCCAGCGCAGCAATTTAGCCAGCCAAAGTTACCGTTAATTGATGGTAAAGGCCACATTTGGCCTGCGCTGGGCTCTAGCTTAAGCGCACTGCAGCACTACACCTTGCAGCATCAAGTCTGTCAGACGTATGATTTTTCATTAGCGTTACAAACCGCCGTAAAAGAGTTTGCGCCAGAGCATATTATTTTACTGGGCCCAGGTGGTGCATTAGGTGGTGCGGTAGCGCAAAGCCTAATTCAAATTAACTGGCAGGGTATAGGCTCAAAGCAAGACTTTGTTGCAGCGCAGCAAGCTGGGCTACCTTATATTCTTAGTATGGGGCTGCCAGAGCAACGTGTGCATTGTGTCTAACTAATGCATAGCTCGTTGTCGAAAAACGCCACGTATATCACGTGGCGTTTCACTTTTTCGATCAGTCGATTGTTGTGATTTATTCTGAAATAACGTACAACTAGGTAAGATAACGACAAGGAATAAAACAATGAAAGCTTTACTTACCGCAGGGTTACTGAGCCTGTCAACTGTCGCTGTAGCATCAACTACACCTATTGGTATAGTGATCCATGGGGGTGCAGGAACCATTAACCGCGCCAATATGACCGAGCAGCAAGAGCAGGCGTATCATGCCATGTTAAGCCATGCGATTAACCAAGGTTATGAGGTGCTGGCAAAAGGCGGTTCTAGCGTTGATGCGGTAACCGCGGCTGTATTAGTGCTTGAAGACTCGCCGTTGTTTAACGCTGGCAAGGGTGCCGTATATACTTTTGATGAAACTCACGAACTGGACGCCTCTATTATGGATGGCCGAGATCGCAACGCAGGCGCTGTAGCCGGTGTTACCAATGTGAAAAACCCGATATTGCTAGCGAAAGCGGTAATGCAGCATTCAGAGCATGTGATGTTAGCAGGCAAGGGCGCTGAGCAGTTTGCGCAAGAGCAAAAACTTGAGTTGGTAGAAAATAGTTATTTTGATACTGATTTTCGTTATGAGTCATTAAAGCGCGCCAAACAGGCCATGACGCCACAACCGCATCAAGCCTCTATACCGTTTGACCCAGCTTGGAAAATGGGCACAGTAGGCGCGGTAGCTATCGACCGGCAAGGTAACTTAGCAGCGGCTACCTCTACTGGTGGTATGACAGCAAAACGTTATGGCAGAATTGGTGATGCACCGGTAATAGGTGCAGGTAACTTTGCCGATAATAGCAGTTGTGCAGTATCAGCTACCGGCCATGGTGAGTATTTTATTCGTTACCAAGTGGCCTATGAAATATGCGCCAGAGCCAAGTATCAGCAAAAAACAGCAGCCGTAGCGGCACAGGAAGTCATTGCTGAATTAAAACAGATTGGTGGCGATGGTGGCGTTATTGTCGTGGACAATAAAGGTAAATTAAGCTGGGCGTTTAATAGCGAAGGTATGTACCGCGCAATGAAAACTGAAGGTGGTCCGGTTATCAGTGAAATTTTTGCAAGTAAAAATTAATTCGGTTAACGACAGTAAACTCCGCTAACCTTAAGGTCAGGTTAAATAGTTATTAATAAGCTATCTATACCTTGTTTATTTATGTAATGCGGAGGGATCTATGGACGCGCTAAAAGTGGCTGATTATATGAACCGGTATCCGGTTACCTTTACTGCCGATATGCCGGTTGAGATGGCCGTTGATCGTTTGTTACGTGCTCGGCAAACCGGCGGACCGGTGGTTGATAGTCAGCTTAAAATTATTGGTTTTATTTCTGAGCAAGACTGTTTGCAGCGCATGCTAATGTCAACTTACCATGACCAACAAGCGTCAAGGGTTACAGATGTTATGAATAGCGCGGTGTTAACAGTAAAAGCTTATGAATGCATTATCGATGTTGCACAAATTATGCTTAAAGCAAAACCTAAGCTCTATCCAGTAATCGACGATGATGGTTATTTACTGGGTATTATTACCCGTAGCGATGTGTTAGCCGCGATAGATAAAGAATTACGGTCACATTATCGAAAAGTAAGTTAGTTACGCTGCTCGCCATGCGTTAACGCTGGATTTTTACCTACCGCTCTTGGTAGCATGACGCCCTCTATTAACGAGGGCGTTGTTTTGTCTGAACCTGTTATCACTATTCCTGAATTACTATCTCGTGTTACTGGCTGCTTATTAAAAGATCAGTTTCGTTTGCGTCGTCGTTTACATAATTGCCAAAGCCTAGCGGATACAGTAAAAACTCAACAGCTGGCACGTATTGCCAAGGATATAGGCCGCTCAGAAGCCTTGGTTGTTGCTAGGCGTGAGTCGCTGCCAAAAATTAACTATGCCTTGCAGTTGCCGGTTTCAGAAAAGAAAGATGAGATTAAAGCTGCAATTGCCGCAAATCAGATAGTGATTATTGCTGGTGAAACCGGCTCAGGTAAAACCACGCAAATACCCAAAATTTGCCTTGAGCTAGGCCGAGGTATAAGCGGTATGATTGGCCATACCCAACCACGTCGTTTAGCTGCGCGCACGGTGTGCGATCGTATTGCCCAAGAGCTAGAATGTCAGGTGGGTGATAAGGTTGGTTATAAAATACGCTTTGGCGATCATACCAGTGATAACACTTATATTAAGCTAATGACCGACGGTATTTTACTGGCTGAAATTCAGCAAGACCGTTTTTTAAACCAATACGACACCATTATTATTGACGAAGCGCACGAACGTAGTCTTAATATCGATTTTTTACTTGGTTATTTCAAACAACTGTTACCCAAGCGCCCTGATCTAAAGCTGATTATTACCTCAGCCACTATTGACCCTCAGCGCTTTTCTAAGCATTTTTTTGATGCGCCTATTATTGAAGTATCTGGACGTACTTATCCGGTTGATACCCGTTATCGGCCAATATCAGAGCAAGAGGAGAAAGACGCCGATCAGCTGCAAGGCATCTTTGATGCTGTCGATGAGCTGTACCGTGAGCCTCCTGGTGATATTCTTATATTTCTTAACGGTGAGCGAGAAATTCGCGATACCGCCGATGCGTTAGATAAATTAAAGCTGCCGCATACCGAAGTGTTACCGCTTTATGCTCGTTTAAGTGCCGCAGAGCAAAATCGCATTTTTCAAAGCCACAGTGGTCGGCGCATTGTGCTGGCCACTAACGTAGCCGAAACCTCGTTAACAGTGCCAGGTATTCGCTATGTTATTGACCCTGGCACCGCGCGTTTGTCGCGTTATAGCTACCGCTCTAAAGTACAGCAGCTGCCAATAGAAGCCATTAGCCAAGCCAGTGCTAACCAACGAAAAGGGCGTTGTGGCCGCGTTGCCGCCGGTATTTGTATTCGTTTATATAGTGAAGATGATTTTAACGCTAGACCAGAGTTTACCGATCCGGAAATTCTGCGCACTAACCTAGCCTCGGTTATTATGCAAATGCTGGCGTTAGGGCTGGGCGATATTGCTGCGTTTCCGTTTTTACAACGACCCGATAGCCGCTTTATTAATGACGGCGTCAAATTACTGGAAGAGCTTGGTGCTATAGCACTGCAAAGCAGTAAACAAGGCTTGCAGCTAACTGAATTAGGTAAAAAGCTGGCGCGGTTACCGATAGACCCACGGTTAGCGCGAATGGTGCTCGCTGGCGCCGATAATAGCGCGTTACAAGAATTGCTGGTGCTTGCTGCAGCGCTATCCATTCAAGATCCGCGTGAACGACCACTTGATAAGCAACAAAAAGCCGATCAATGTCATCAACGTTTTGCTGATCCCGACTCTGACTTTGCTAGCTGGTTAAAGTTATGGCAGTACTTACAACAGCAGCAAGAAGAACTAAGTAATAACCAGTTTCGTCGTTTGTGTCGTCAAGAGTTTTTAAATTATTTGCGGGTACGCGAATGGCAAGATTTAACCGCACAACTTACGCAGCTAATGCAAGAGCAAGGCTACACGCTTAATAGCCAAGCGGCCAGTTATATACCCATTCATCAAGCGGTACTTAGCGGTTTGCTGGGACAGGTTGGTTTTAAAGACAGTGAAGCTGATTATTTAGGCCCACGGCAAACCCGCTTTTTTGTCTTTCCGGGTAGCCATTTATTTAAGCGTAAGCCCAAATGGGTTGCGGCGGCCGAATGGGTAGAAACCAGTAAACTCTATGCCCGAACCCTTGCCAAAATTGAACCTGAGTGGATAGAGCCGCTGGCGCAACATTTGGTTAATCGTAACTATAGCGAACCGCACTGGGAGAAAAAACGTGGCGCCGTTATCGCCTATGAACAAGTTAGCTTGTATGGCTTAGTTATTGTTGCTAAACGCGCCGTGTTATATAGCAAAATAGATGCCGCAGTGTGCCATGGTATTTTTGTTCGTGAAGCCTTAGTTAACCAAGAATTGGCTAGCAACGATGCCTTTTTACAGCACAACCAGCGCTTAATTGATGATGTAACGGCGCTAGAAGAGAAATCACGACGTCGCGATATTCTGGTAGACGAAGATACGCTAGCGGCCTTTTACGCTGAGCGGGTGCCAGAGTGGGCCAACAATCGCATTGATTTTGCCAAGTGGTGGAAGAAAAAGCGCGCTGAAGATGCCAACTATCTAAACTTTGATCCGAACAGCTTATTAAATCGTGATGCGAGCGATATTACTGCGGATAAGTTTCCTGAAATGTGGCGCCAAGGTAATTTAACCTTACCACTAGAATATCATTTTGCCCCAGGCGAAATAGATGACGGTGTTAGCCTTATTATTCCTCTGGCATTATTAAACCAACTTGAAGAAACCGGGTTTGACTGGTTAATACCCGCGTTACGGCACGATTTATTAGTCGCGCTAATTAAATCGTTACCAAAACACTACCGGCGCAACTTTGTGCCCGCACCCAACTATGCTGATGCTTTAATGCAAAGTATTCAGCCAGCTGATGGCAAATTACTTGAAAGCATCAGCTATCGCTTAAAACGCATGTCGGGCATAGATATACCGCACGAAGCGTGGGATTTACAAAGTGTGCCACTGCATTTAAAAATGAATTTTAAAGTAGTCGATGAAAAAGGTACGACAGTGCAGCAAGGTCGCTCGCTGGGTTTATTAAAGCAAGGCTTGCAAGGCGAGGTGCAACAAAGTTTAAGTCAGGTCGCTGAGCAAGGTATTGAACAAAATAAACTGACACAGTGGAGCTTTGGTCAGTTACCCAAAGAATATATAAAACTGCAGGCCGGCTATGAAATTAAAGCCTTTCCGGCGCTAGTAGATGAGCGTGACTCGGTAGCCATAAAGTTATTAGACAACCCGCAACAAGCACTACAAACCACCAAGCAGGGGCTTAGGCGTTTATTGCTGCTAAATATTCCATCGCCAGTAAAATACCTACAAGAGTCGTTACCCAACAAAGCTAAACTTGGTTTGTATTTTAATCCGTTTGGTCGGGTATTAGAGCTTATTGATGACTGCATTGCCGCTGGTGTTGATGCACTAATAGCTAAAACAGCGATACCGCAAAATAGTGATGAGTTCACGTTGTTACGCGAACGGGTGCGTGCTGAACTAGGTGAGAGCGTATTATCGATTGCGCTTAAAGTAGAGCAAATTTTGACGCTATGCCACGACATACAAAAACGCTTAAAAGGCAAAGTAGATTTAGCCCATGTGCAATCACAAGGTGATATTAAACAACAGTTAAATGAGCTTATTTTTAAAGGCTTTGTTAGTCGCCATGGCGCAACACGGTTAGATGATTTACTGCGTTATTTGCAAGCGATGCAAAAACGACTAGAGAAATTACCAACTGACCCACAACGTGATCGGTTATTAATGCACGAATATCAAAAAGCCGCCGATGCCTATCAAAACTTACTCGGCAAGTTTGCGGGTAGCTCGTTATTACCAGAGCTTGTACAAGATATTTATTGGATGCTGCAAGAGTTAAAGGTATCGCTGCACGCACAGCAGCTAGGTACGCCGTATCCTATTTCGGTTAAACGTATATTACATGCCGTTAACGAAGTGAAAACTTAACAAAAGCAATGCATGTTGCTAACACCTCTTTACAGCACCTGCAGAAAGTTCTATAACTTAGAGCTGTTCTAGCTAGGGGAGGTATTATGCTGACAAGAGGAGACAACCGGCATTATTTTCGCATGATGGTGAATGCCGATGTAAAACTGATGATTAATGATCCAGAAACAGGCCGTGTCGTTGACGGGATCTGCCGTGATTTAAGTGCGTCAGGTATGTCAGTTGAAGTTGATGAACCGCTAGAAATGGGCACATTAATTAGATTACGGCTAGATTCTGCTAATGCCAGTGTTCCACCTCTGGATGCCAGCGCTAAGGTAATGCGGTGCAGTCAAGAGAGTGAGGATATTTATCAGCTGGGTTTAGCTTTTTTGGAATTGAGTTAACAGTCGGTTATAGTAAAAAAAGCAGCCTAGGCTGCTTTTTTATTGGTTGTTTATTGTGGTGAAAACCGCACATTAAAGCTCACCGGTACCAGAGGATCAATGCGTTTTAACCCCGCCAGCTCTTGTAGTTTTGCTACACCTGCTGTTAAGTTAAAACTGTTGGTATTTAGCATCAATGGGCTTTCAGAGCTTGCTTGTAATGTATTATCGCTTAACTTGGTAATGCGTACTTTGCTATTAATCATAGCTTGCTCTTTTGCAATGGTAATGGTTAGCGGCAAATCTAAGACTGTTGAGTTATTTACGCTTAGCGCCGCAACACTATCGTCACTTAACGGCACACTTACCTTAATATTGGCATATTGCTCAGCTTGTAGCACATACTGCCATATCCGCTCATTACGAATAGGAATATTGGTTTGCATACTCATTACCGGTACGGTAATAGACACGGTTTTACCGTCCCAACTACCGCTTAACTGATTAAATTGATGAGTTTCGGCAACAACGTCATTTTTTACTGAAACAAAATACAGACTGGATTTTTCGTTATCCAGTTGCCAGTTTGCTGCAACGGCAACCTGAGAGCTTAACAATAAGCTAAGTGCGATTAATTTCATTTGTGTCTCCTGTTATGCCAATGTACTACAGTGCATGGCGCCTAGTATATTTTGCAGACCAAACCTTTTAGATAACTGCCTTCTGGATAAAAGCTGGCAATAGGGTGATCACTGTCTTGGCTAAGTTTTTCTATAAATAAACAATCTCTTTTGGCATCAATGGCTGCGTCGGCAACTATTTTTTGAAATAAGCCGTCTTCCATCAAACCTGAGCATGAAAACGTTAACAATAAGCCGCCGGGTTTCACAATTTGCATTGCTACCATATTAATGTCTTTATAACCGCGACAGGCTGACATTAGCTGAGCCTTACTGTCGACAAACTTTGGCGGATCAAGAATAACCATATCAAACTGTTTACCTTGCTCTCGGTATTGGCGCAGTAGTTTAAACACATCAAATTTAACGTTATCTATCTTAGAGAGATCTAACTGATTAAGTTCCGCATTTTTTAGCGCGGTATTCAATGCCAGCTCTGATAAGTCAACGTTAGTAACTGATGAGGCACCACCTTGCAGTGCAGCAACGCCAAAGGTGCCAGTATAGCTAAAACAGTTTAGCACCGTTTTATTTTTTGCGTAGCGTTTTGCGGCCGCTCGGCTGGCGCGTTGGTCAAGATAAAATCCGGTTTTATGGCCTTGCATTACATCAACTAATAACGACATGCCATGTTCTTTAATAACCACTTCGCCCGATGTTCTAGGCAAGTGCAGCCAGCCTGTAACTGGCTTTAAGCCTTCTTTTTTACGCACATCAACATCTGAGCGTTCATAAATACTATGCTCAGGAAATAATGCGATTAAAGCGGCGACAATAGCGTCACGCCACGCATCGGCACCGGCAGACAACAGCTGACAAACTAATATGTTGTCATATTTATCAATGGTAACACCAGGTAAACCATCAGACTCTGCTGCAACAACTCTTAAACCTGTAGTGTCATTTAAATTAAATACTTCAGTCCGTAACTGCCATGCGCGAGCAATTCGGCGTTGAAAAAAACTGGCGTCAATGATGTCGTTTTGGTTAAAGCTCCAAACACGAGCACGTATTTGCGAATGTGCAGAATAAGCTGCATAACCTAACCATTCGCCTTTACTACTAAACACCTCAACAGTTTGGCCGC
Source organism: Rheinheimera metallidurans (assembly GCF_036983985.1). Classification (NCBI taxonomy): domain Bacteria; kingdom Pseudomonadati; phylum Pseudomonadota; class Gammaproteobacteria; order Chromatiales; family Chromatiaceae; genus Rheinheimera; species Rheinheimera metallidurans. Next base: position 35,592 of record NZ_JALAHQ010000007.1, on the reverse strand, counting down.
TAGACAGGTTATCACTAACTGTTTTTATGGCTTTAGAAAAAATCCACGGGTGTAATCGTTTTAGTGATTTTTCTCGGGTTTCGAGTAAGGTTAATCGTGCTAATGTGGCTGAAGGCTTATTCATCGGTATTTATACACTGTGCTAAACTAAAGGCCGCATTGTAGTTAAAGTGAAGCGCTGAGCAAAGCTAAAGTAGAATTTTTATTCAACAAGTCATTGTGTCATGTTAGTTAAATATAAGGAGTATCCCTTGGCATCTATTCCCGCAACGATGCAAGCCGTGCTGGTTACTAATACGGGTAAAGATAGCACTTTAGTTATAAAGCCTATACCCGTACCAGTACCTTCGGCCGAGCAGCTATTAATAAAAGTAGCTGCTGCTGGTGTTAATCGAGCCGACTTAATGCAGCGCCGTGGGTTTTATCCGCCACCAGAGGGTGAGAGCGATGTCTTGGGCCTTGAAGTAGCCGGTGTGGTAGTTGCTGCTGGCGCACAGCATAAAAGCTGGCTTGGTAAAGCGGTATTTGGTTTAGTACCGGGTGGCGGTTATGCCGAGTATGCATTGTTACACGCCGGCCATGCTATGCCTGTACCTGCTGGTTACACTATGGCCGAAGCTGCAGCAACTGCAGAAGTATTTTTAACCGCTTATCAACTGATGTGTAAGATTGGTAACTTGCAAGCAGGGCAGCGGGTGCTTATTCATGCCGGTGCCAGTGGCGTAGGTACTGCAGCTATTCAATTAGCGAAAACTATTGGTGCTAAGGTTGCGGTCACTGCCAGTAGCGATGCCAAGCTTGCATTGTGTAAAACCTTAGGTGCAGATGTATTATTAAATTATAATAGTGTTGCCTTTGAACAAGCACTATCGGCAATCTGGCCAGACGGTGTTAATCTAATACTCGATTCAGTAGCTGGCGCTTATGTTAGCCGTGAAATACCGCTGCTGGCGATGGATGGTAAAATTGTGTTGTATGCCATGATGGGTGGCAAAGACGTGCCGCAGCTTGATTTATCCGCGCTATTTAAGCGGCGCGGTCAGGTAATATGCTCTACTTTACGCAATCGTAGTAACCAATATAAAACACAATTAACTCAAGCCTTTTATCAAAGCTATGGCCAGGCCTTAGCTCAACGACAGCTGAAGCCGGTGTTACAGCAGCAGTTTAATTGGCAACAAGCAGAGCAAGCGCATCAATTAATGGCCAGTAATGGCACCCTCGGTAAGCTTGTTTTAACGCTATGATTTAAAATAAAAAATAACTGCGCAGGTTCGCGAATAGTAGTAGGCTAACACAAGCTAGTTAATCATTAGGATATTTTGTAAGAATGACACTCGGTACCATTGGTAAGTCTAATTACAGCAAGTCTGTATCGGTATTAATAAGTCGTATTTATGACACTAACCCTGTGGCAAATTCTTTATACCAGCAGGCTCAACAGTATTTTCAGCAGAGCGAAGAGCAAAAAGCGGAAAAAATAGAACTAGAGCAACAGGTTTATTTATTTGAAAACCGCCAGCAGCAAGTAAGTAAGCGTGATGCCGCATTGGTTGAGCGTAATTTGCAACAAGCACAAACTGAAAAAAATACGTTCCAGCAAGCACGTGATGAAGAAGCCAGTCAACGTTATTCTGCATTAAAACTGGTTTGCGATGATATTTTAGCGCTAAGCCAAGGCGAAAGTGAAGAAGATACCAAGGTGCTTAGTGCAAAGTTATTGGGCACTATTCAGTTACTATCGCCAGCCGAAGGCAAACAGGTTGCAATAAGTAATCAGAAAAGTAAGCATCTATATAAAGCCATTCTATCTTTACGCTTACTTGATAAGCTGCTCGCAGATGGCGATCTAAAAAATGCCTATGTGCAACAGCGTTACTTAGCAAGTAAAGGCAAGCAATTTGCAAAAGACGACTATCACCCGTTTCGTGATGATGTGCAAATACCCTTGTTAATGGCCGCATTGCTGCAAGATATTGGTAGTTGTCACCCCGACGCCTTGCTTATTTTGACTGGTAATGATGGTAACGCAGATGAGTTTCGCGTGCTGGAAAATGACGAGCGCTTAGCATTACTGCAAATTAGTTATCGCGAAAGTGTTAATTATGTTTCTTATGGCATTGGCCTGGGTAAATACAGCGGAAACTCAAGAAGCGAGCGCGATACCTTTATTAAATTAGAGGCTGAGCGCCAGAGCTTTGTACTGTCGTTGTTAAAAAGTGCCATTAAGCCAGAGCATGGTATTGGCAACGTGCTTAAAATTCCGCAAATTTATACCTCAGTCGTGCTATCAACAAAAAGTAGCTTTTCATACGAAACCTTGCCCAAGGTAACGCTGGTGCTAGAAATGGGCGTAGAAAAGGGTGTGTATAGTAAAGTCGCGGTTGATGCGTTAATTAGTATTACTGGTGTGTTTCCACAAGGATTTGGTATTACCTATATTCCTAAAGATTCAGATCGCCAAGATTTAGACCGTTATGAATATGCCATAGTTACTGGTTTATACCCTGCAGATCCGCGTAAACCAATCTGCAGAATGGTTACCCGTAATTTAACTTACAACGTATCAGCCCAAGGCTGTACGGTTAGTGTGGAAAATAACCTTTATTATCCGCAAGCACGTAAAAAATTAGAGCGGATCAGTGAAGAGCGCTTGTTAGAAATTTTAAGTAAGTTGGTATCTAACTTCGAAGAGCGGAAAAATATGGCATTATTACCCAAATGCTGGCATCCCGAAGAATATTTTTCTTATATGAAAAACCAAAATTTATGGAATAAAGTGGTGATGCACCCTAATTAATAGGGTGCTGCTGCATTAACTGTCCGCTGGAGTTTTTGCCGTGCGGTAAGTATTCGTTAGCGAGTCATAATCATCTTCAATCGCTTGAAAATCGATATCTTCGTCATATCCTGCCGGTACTTGTTGCCGTGTCGCTATAAAGTCATCGTCACGCATCTGCGCTGTTACTACATCTTGGTCAACACGGGGATCTAATGCGGCTGCCAGTGGCGATGAAACTAAGTCACCCGAGCCCATTTTAAACTGGGCATTTTGCTGTTCTTCCATCATGCGTTTTGCTTGTTTTTGCGTATAGTTAACGCGTAATAAACGTAAAAACAATGAAAATGCGCAGCAGCTAATAAAGGCATATAGCATGGCTGGGCCAATTAGCTGCATTAATGTGGAGGCTAATAGCGGGCCCAAGCTAGCACCTAAACCAAAGGTTAATAAAATGGTGGCCGATAGTGCGACACGATCATTTTGCTCGACATTTTGATTAGCGAACGCCGAAGCAATGGGATATAGCGTAAAGGCGAGTATGCCATAGAAAAAGGTCGCAACTATTAGCCCAATACCGGATAACGGTAGCAGCGCAATAAACAGAGTTAGAATAGTAAGCGCCGCGGCGTTAAAACGTAAAATACGCCCACGTGGAATGCGATCCGAGATTTTCCCCATAGGCCACTGAGCCAATAAGCCAGCCAAAATAGTCGTTGACATAAATAGGGTTACTTGCTCTGTTGTCATGCCCTTACTTGCCGCATAAGCCGGTGCTAAACCATAAAATGAACCGGCCATCATGCCGGCTACAGTAACCGCTGTAAGTGACTGCGGTACCAATTTCCAAAAGGCTAAAATTTTCAGTGGCGCCGGTTGTAATGGTGCAGGATGAATGCGCGTTGTTAGTGCGATAGGCACAATACAAAGCGAGTAACACATACTGATAATTAATAATGGCGCAATGCCCAGAGCCGGGAATTGACTTAACATGATTTGCCCGCCAATCATGCCAAGGTAAGAGGTGATCATATAAGCTGCAAACACCGTACCGCGCTGCGAGCTTTCGGATTGCTCGTTTAACCAGCTTTCTAATACCATGTACTGGCACATCATGCCCATGCCAACAATCACGCGCATTACCAGCCATATTTCTAATTGCTGTGTTAGCACATGGCTGGTTGCACAAGCACTGACAATGGCGGCACTGGCAACAAACGCACGAATATGGCCAACGCGCGCGATCACTTTATGGCCGAGTTTAGAGCCTAGTACTAGCCCAAAGTAGTAGCAGGACATCATGGCGCCGATCCAAACTGAATCGACGTTTTGTTGAGCTAACGACAAACCTAAGTAAGTAGATAATGACCCTTGGGCCACCAGCATTAATAGGGTAGTCAGAAATAAAGCACTAAAACTACGATAAGGGCTTTTACTGGTCATCCTTAAACCTTAATAAGCAGGCAGCTGGGCTGTCTGAAAGTTTATTTTACACGCATACCTGGGGTTGCGCCGTCATCAGGTGATAGAATAAACAAGTCGCTACCGCCTGGGCCTGCGGCTAATACCATGCCTTCAGATAAACCAAAGCGCATTTTGCGTGGCGCTAAATTCGCTACCATTACGGTTAAGCGGCCTTCCAGCTGTTCAGGGCTATAAGCTGATTTAATACCGGCAAATACTTGGCGTATTTCGCCATTACCAATATCAAGCTGCAGCTGTACTAGCTTATCTGCACCTTCAACCGCACTGGCTTTAACAATTTTTGCTACGCGTAAATCAATTTTAGCAAAATCGTCTATGTTAATTGTTTCAGCGATAGGTTCACGTTCGGTGCTGGCATTCAGGCTTTGTTGCTCGACTTTAACCGTTTTGCTTGCCTCTGCTTTAGCGGCCACTTGCGGCTGCAAATTATCTTTTGATGCTTCGACCATGGCGGCTACTTTAACAGGATCTACCCGCTGCATTAATGCTTTAAATGGGCTAATGGCATGGTTAGTTAATGCTTGCTGATAGTTATTCCAGCTTAGCTCAGTATTTAAAAACGCTTCAGTTTCGGCCGCCATTAATGGCAACACCGGTTTTAAATAGTGCATTAGTACACGAAACAGGTTAATACCCATTGAGCATACGTCGTGAGCTTCTTGTTGCTTACTGTCATCTTTAACCAACACCCAAGGTGCCTTGGCATCAATATATTGGTTAGCTTTATCGGCTAGCGTCATAATGTCACGAATAGCGCGCGCAAACTCACGGTGTTCAAAGCTGTCGGCAATACTGTCGCCGGCAGCAACAAATTCAGCTAATAACTGAGGTTCTGCTACTGTAGCAGATAACTTACCGTCGTAACGCTTGCTAATAAAGCTAGCGCAGCGGCTAGCAATATTAACCACTTTACCGACTAAATCAGCATTCACTTTTTGGCTAAAGTCATCCAAATTTAAATCGAGATCAGTAATGCTGCTGCTTAATTTTGACGCAAAATAGTAGCGTAGATATTCTGGGTTTAAATAATCTAAATAGGTACGCGCTTTAATAAAGGTACCGCGCGATTTTGACATTTTAGCGCCATTAACCGTAACGAAACCGTGAGCAAAAATGGCATTAGGTTTACGCATACCGGCGCCATGCAACATGGCTGGCCAAAACAGGCTATGAAAATAAATAATGTCTTTACCGATAAAATGGTAAATTTCAGCGGTTGAATCTAAATGCCAGAAGCTATCAAAATCGACACCGGTTTTATCGCATAAGTTTTTAAAGCTAGCCAAATAGCCAATAGGCGCATCTAACCATACATAGAAAAATTTACCTGGTGCATTAGGTATTTCAAAGCCGAAGTAGGGTGCGTCTCGGCTGATATCCCACATTTGTAAGCCATCTTTAAACCATTCTTGCAGCTTATTAGCCATTTCTTCTTGTAAGCTACCGCTGCGAGTCCAATCTTGTAACATCTGGCTAAACGCGGGTAAGTCAAAGAAGTAGTGTTCTGAGTCTTTTAATATTGGTGTTGCGCCTGATACCACAGAGCGAGCATTTTTCACTTCCGTTGGGCTGTAAGTCGCACCGCACACATCGCAGCTATCGCCGTTTTGATCTAGCGCACCACATTTAGGGCAGTCACCTTTAACAAAGCGATCCGGTAAAAACATCTGTTTTTCTGGATCAAATAACTGGCTAATGGTTTTGCGTTTAATGTAGCCGTTTTCGTTTAGCTTATTATAAATTTGGTTAGCAAAAGCACGGTTTTCGTCGCTATGCGTAGAGTGATAATTGTCAAAGTGAATAGCAAAACCGGAAAAATCGGCTTGATGCTCAATATTGGTTTGCGCAATCATTTGTTCTGGCGTAATACCCAACTCTTGTGCCTTTAGCATAATTGGGGTGCCATGAGCATCGTCAGCGCAAACATAATAACATTCATGGCCGCGGGCCTTTTGAAACCGCGCCCAAATATCCGTTTGAATGTATTCCAGTAAATGACCTAAATGAATCGGGCCATTGGCATAGGGTAAAGCGCTAGTAACAAGAATTTTGCGTGTTGACATTAAGCTGTGCTCTTTTGCATAAATAACTGAAAAAATATAGTTAAATGATACACTAGCTGGCATCGATCCGCACCCGCCATCAGGCGGTTGTGGTAAAAAAACGTGTTAATGCCTGAAATTGGAACTTACCGATGTTTAACTGGTTTAAATCTACTAAAACCGATGTTGTGCCCGATGCCGTGCAGCAGTTTTTGCAGCATTGGCAATTGCCTGACAGCGGCGCCCCGTTATCGTTGTTGCTCGATGCGGTGAACTTAAACAAAAATAACCTGCAAATTACGCTTAAATTGCCGTTGTTATCACTTGCTCAGCCCTTGCAACAAGCCTTGCACAGTGCCGGTTTTAGTTATGAATTGGCACTAGACTACCGCAATGCAACTACCGCTATTTTTAAGCAAATTAAACAAATTATTTTGGTGGCATCTGGTAAGGGCGGCGTAGGCAAGTCGACTACTGCGGTAAATTTGGCCGTTGCGCTTAGCCTAGAAGGCGCAAAGGTGGGGCTGTTAGACGCCGACATATACGGCCCCTCTATTCCGACGATGCTAGGGTTAAGCGGCGAAAAAATTAGCTCAGCTGATAACAAGCTAATGCAGCCTAAATTTGCCCATGGCGTATATCTGCAATCAATTGGCTTTTTAGTTGACCCACAGCAGGCCTCAGTTTGGCGTGGACCAATGGCTAGCCAAGCCTTAATGCAACTCCTTAATGAAACAGTATGGCCTGAGCTTGATTATCTTGTTGTTGATATGCCACCCGGTACTGGTGATATTCAGCTAACTATGGCGCAAAAGCTGCCCGTAAGTGGCGCGCTGGTTGTTACCACGCCGCAAGATATTGCGTTGTCCGATGCAGAAAAAGCGATCAGTATGTTTCGTCAGGTCAATATCCCTATTTTGGGCCTTGTGGAAAACATGAGTTTTTATCTATGTCAGCAATGTGGTAGTAAAGATGATATTTTTGGAACCGACGGTGGTTTGCTGCTGGCAGAACGTTATCAAGTGTCTGTACTTGGCCAGCTGCCATTACAAAAACATATACGCGAACAGGCTGACGCTGGAATTCCGGCGGTATTAATGCCGCAGCCAGTGGCCGATATTTACCGTACAATAGGCCGGCAGCTAATGCTGGCTTTACATTGGCATAATGCTAAACAGGCTGCAAGCCAGCCAGAAATTATAATAACGGACGATTAAAATGAGATTGTGTGATCGCGATATAGAACGCTATTTAGCCGAAGGTAAAATTAAAATTGAGCCATTACCTGATGCCGACATGATTAGTGGCGTTAGCGTAGATATTCGCTTAGGTAATAAATTTCGTGTATTTCAAGCTCATGCCGCACCTTATATCGACTTAAGTGGGCCAAGAGCCGAAGTAGATAAAGCGTTAAACAGTGTAATGAGTGATGAAATTTATATTGTCGATGGTGAAAAGTTTATTTTGCATCCGGGCGAACTAGCATTAGCCATGACGCAGGAGTCGATAACCTTACCTGCTGATATTGTTGGCTGGTTAGATGGCCGCTCATCGTTAGCACGTTTAGGTTTAATGGTACACGTAACCGCACATCGCATTGATCCGGGTTGGTCGGGTAATATTGTGCTGGAATTTTACAACAGCGGTAAATTGCCGTTAGCGCTACAGCCAAAAATGAAAATTGGTGCACTTAACTTTGAATTAATGACCGGCCCTGCAGATCGGCCGTATAACAAACGCTTAGATGCTAAATATCAGCAACAAACTGGCGCCGTAGCTAGCCGCATTGGCCATGACGACAAAGGTTAAACGTATTAGCCCTTGGCCAAATAAAAAACCCACGTAAAAACGTGGGCCAAAGCTATAAAGCAAAAATGAAGCGTAATTATTATGCAATAAAACTGCATAGCTTGGCAATGTTGCTTTGTGTTTTACGCTGATAAAAAATAGATTAACGATTAACAAGGTGTCGCTATGAAACTCTATGGTTCACAAACATCACCCTATGCGCGACGTATTAGGTTATTGCTGGCCACTACCGCACATGAATTTATTAATTTGAATATATTTTCGCCTGATGATCGTGAAACCTTGGCGGCAATTAATCCAACTTTACGTATACCTATGTTAGTTGATGACAGCCAGACCATCTTTGACTCGGCGGTTATACAACGGTATATAGCGGGTAAATTGGCACTGTCGACGCTAAGTTGGTATCAAGAAAACCAACTCACGGTAATTAATGCGGTAAATGACTCCTTAGTTGTGCTGTTGCAATGCAGCCGCAGCGGCTTTGATACCAGTGACGATATATTGTTTTTTAATTTACAAAAAGAGCGAGTGGCTACCTCGCTATATGTGCTAGAGCAGCAGGCGGCTAATGGTGAGTTTGCTAACTGGAACTATGTCACTATGGCGCTTTATAGCCTAGTTGATTGGGTGTTATTTCGTGAGTTAGTAGAGCTGGACGATTATCCGGCGTTGCTACAATGTGTTGTTAACAATGCGCAGCAAGCCGGTGTAAAACAGAGTGATCCGCGTTTAGGTTAGCCGCTAAACCTGTGCTGCTTTTAGTAGCACAGGTTCAATCATTACACTTTGCTCAGCATCAGATAACCATATTTGACCTTCGCTAATGTTGTATTGCAGATCCATATTGCGATTAACTAATTTTGCCATCGCTTTAACGGCATCTTCAGGTATTTCAATAATTTGTAAGTTACTGTAGCGTTCAAGTGCTTGCTGGCTGTTTTTCCACCACACCGGCACACTGCGTCCACCATAACAATATAAAGTCACTAGCTTGGCGCGACCGGCCGCTTTACGTAGCCATTTTTCATCACTTTGACCAAATTCGACCCATAAGTTAATTTCACCACTCAGGCTTTTATCCCATAACTCAGGCTCGTTATCCTCAGTGCTTAAACCTTTAGTGAAGGCGAGGGTGTCACTGGCATTTAGTACAAAGGCTAACAAGCGGACCATCATGCGTTCATCATTCTCTGATGGGTGCTGCGCCAGCATTAGGCTATGGTTGTGATAATAATGGCGATCCATATCAGCAATCTGCAGTTGTACTTTAAATACGGTGGCTTTTAATGCCATAACTCTCTCACTACTAAGACAAAGGCGCCGAGTGTAACGCGAAGCTGCGCTGGGCTCAATTTAACTGTATGTATGCTTACTATTTTAATATTGAAGTTAGTAATATGATTTACGGATTAAATAGCTTCAGGCGCGATTAAGCTGCAGCCTGTTTACATAGTTAAAACCTAACCTGGAAATAGTATAAATATGCGTAATTTAGTAGCGGTATCAGTATTAATGGCGTTTGCTCTATCAGCACAAGCCAACACACTATTAACAGATGAAAATCTTAACCAATTAGAAGCCATGTTACCTAAATTACAGCAATTAGAGCAGCGGCCACAAAATAAGCAGTTTCAATTAAAGCAACATTGCAACTGGTCGCAGCATTATGCTGAACTAAGTTCTCAGGAAAAAGACAGCAAATATCAAGCACAAATTGAACAACTAGCTAAACAGCATGGCTTTACCCCCGTGCAATTTGTTGAGTTAAGCGCAAAAGTGACTTGGCCTATTTTAGATAGTGTGCAGCCGATGCTGGAGATATCGCGTCAAGCGATGGTGTTTTTGCCGGAAGCACAACGAAAAAACACAGAAAAAACCGTAACTCAAGGCCAGCAGTATTACAAAACATTAAGTAGCTGTTTAACCAATGATGATAAAACGGCGCTAGATAAACATCATGATCGCATTATGCAAATGGCACAGCGTCTTGGTGGCGTGGGGCAAATGTTACCCAAGGGTATGGTAATGCCAGCTAACTAGTTTACATATTGAAGCGTAGCTAGGCCGAGCGACTTAGCTACGTTAGGATTAAAGTTTAAGGTAGTAATGCTTGTACTAATTGATGCACAGCTTGCAGCTGCGGTCCGGTTTTTGTTGCATAATCGGCACCGGTATAGCCCCACCAATCCCAACAGGCATTAGGGTTAAACGGATTAATGCTACTGGCAACCGTCTGCGGGTAAAATATCACTAAATTATTAGTATCAGCATAGTTATTCAAGTCGGTACCAGTAACAAAAGCATCGCCTACGCTATTAGCATTCTGCTTACAGCCATGAAAACTAACATGCAGCTTACAAGGCTCCCCTGCGGCACAACTTACTGGTACATATAAATAACCTATTTCGGCCAGCGTATCTTTAGCGGCAGCGGCTAATTGGTGCTGATTAATCTCTAGTAACGTTCCAGTTGTGCTTGTTGTTTTGGCTTTTACCTTGCCAAGTAAATGTTGTAGTAGTGAGCCCGAAGCATCATAACCGCAACTGGCTAGGTGGGGGGCTTCTGAACGCTCGCAGCTACCTAAGTTAGGGCGATCGGTAGGAAACGTATGAGCAAATGGCTTGTCATTAATTAGTACAATGTTTTCGGGAGTAACCCACTGTTTATACTGTTCATACAATAGGGTTGCTAGCTTGGGTTGTACCGTAGCATCTTTAGCACCATGAAATATCCATATTTTGTCATCTTTGAGCGTAATTAATGGTGCCAATTTTCCGGCTGAGCGCTGCGCGGCGATATATTGCTTTATTGCCAGTATATCTGGCGCGCTGGTGTCTTTGTTAAAGCAGTGCTCTAAAGCTAAACCTAAACTGTTTTGTGCGCAATATACTGGGCCGCCAGCTAACATTGCGACACCATCTACCTGCTCGGCAAAGGCGACATGGTATTGTCCGGCCATGTAGGCTCCGCTAGATAAACCCGATAAGGTAATGCTTTGCTCAAGCTTTAAATCGCTAAGGGCGGGTGTTGCATTTAGCGTTGTAGCAAAAAGAGATAGCAACGTAAGGGCAGATAATTTAACAACACGCATAAAAACTCCCAAATTCATTGTAGTAGTGACTAATTTGGCACACCAGTAAACATGCTGCAATAGGGCTTTAGTACAGTGCAGTCAGCGTGTACTTATTAATGCTACAGCTTATGATAAAGTAAATAATATTACTAATTCCGGAGTTAACTATGCGTACAGCTCGTCGTTTTACTTTTCCCTTGTTACTGCTGATAGCCAACAGCCCCATGCTAGTGGCTAAAACTATGACAGAGATACTCGCAGCATCACCTGCTAATGACTGGCGCGTAGTTGATAACACTAATGTGCTTTACTTAAACCTAGCCGTTGGCACGGTCGTTATTGAGCTGGCACCCCAGTTTGCGCCTAATCATGTGGCTAATATTAAAGCCTTAGCCAGTGAAGGGTATTATGATGGCTTAGCCGTAGTGCGCTCGCATGATAACTACGTAGTGCAGTGGGCCGATCCCAACGCGGATAGCGCAAAAGCGAAACCGCTGATTAAAGCCAAACATAATTTACCCGCTGAATATACCGCTAGTTACAGCGATACTTTTGCCTTTACCGCACTGCCAGATAGTGATGGCTATGCGCCACTCGTTGGCCATAGTTATGGTTTTGCGGCAGCACGTAACCCAGAAACTAAAACCACCTGGCTAGCGCACTGCTATGGTGCTGTTGGTGTGTCACGAGGCAATGAGGACAATAGTGGCGACGGTACATCGTTATATGTGGTTACTGGTCATGCGCCAAGGCATTTAGATCAAAATATTACTCTGGTAGGTAGAGTGCTTCAGGGCATGGAGTTACTCAGTAGTTTACCCCGTGGCACAGGCCCGCTTGGGTTTTATCAACAGCCTAGTGAGTATACGCTTATCGATAGCGTTAAATTAGCGGCACAGTTGCCGACCACGCAGCAGCGTAAATTGGAAGTGCTGCGCACAGATAGCAAAACCTTTGCTAAGACCAGCGAAAGCCAGCGTAATCGGGGCGGTGATTGGTATAAAAAGCCAGCTGGCTATATTGAACTGTGTAATGTTGCGTTACCGGTTCGGGCCAATTAATCTGGCTGCGTGGTAGTATCAGCTAAGCGGTTTTCTGTTACACTAAGCGTTGCTTTGGTGTGGCAGAAGCCCACGTAAAAGGGGAGTAGGTGCAAGCCTGCATTGTACCCATGTTAGGAGTGGGTTTTGCTAAAATTGTCTGCCGTTTGTCTAAAGCTTGGCGAAAAAACCGTATTAAACGATATTAGCTTTGCATTACATAATAACGAGTTTATTGGTGTTATTGGCCCTAATGGCGCCGGTAAAAGTAGTTTGTTACGAGTGGTGCAGCGCTCATTAACGGCAAATAGTGGCCAAATAATGTTAAAGCAGCGTGCGTTAGCGCAGTATAAAACGGCCGAGCTGGCGCGTACATTAGCCGTAGTTAGCCAAAACCCAATACCTTTGTTTGCCCTTACCGTAGAGCAAGTGGCGACTATGGGGTTGTTACCGCACAAAAGCTGGTTTGAAGTAAATCATAGTCAAGACCAACATCAAGTTAGCCAGGCTCTGAATAGAGTTGGTCTAGCCGACAAAGCGTCACAACTTATCGATACCCTATCTGGCGGCGAATTGCAGCGATTATATATCGCTCGAGCCCTGGTACAGCGCCCTGCATTACTACTGCTTGATGAACCGACTAACCATTTAGACGTACAATATCAGCATCAAGTATTAGAATTGGTTCGTGCACTAGGTATCCCCGCATTAGCCTGTCTACACGATTTAAACCTTGCCGCCATGTATTGCGATAAAATTTTATTACTGCATCAGGGGCAGCAATATGCGTTTGGTACGCCAGAGCAGGTATTAACTACTGAACTGTTGCAACCGGTATTTGGCTTAGCCTGTGAGGTAACAACTCATGTTTTGTTACGCAAGCAGCAAGTTACCTTTTTACCAAGCCAAACTGGAACTTTATGTTAAAGCGACATTATAAACTCGCCATGTGGTTGTCGACGGCGCTACTGGTATTGAGCATGCTTATCAGCTTAAGCATAGGTAGCGTTAGTATTACCTTGCTTGATACGTTAACTGTGTTAGCGGGCCAAGCTGGACCTTCGTCACTGGCGCAGACCATTATTTTACAAATACGCTTACCACGTTTGCTCTGCGCGGTGTTGGTTGGGGCGGGGCTGGCTATATCAGGCGCTATTTTACAAAACGCTACACGCAACCCGCTCGCCGATCCTTATCTATTTGGTTTAATGGCGGGCGCCGGTTTGGGTGCTACATTAGTTAGTGTCGTATTACCCGCTCATATAATTAGTATGGCGCTAGGTGCATTTGTTGGCGCATTGTTTGCGGTTGTCTTGGTATTTGCGGTCTGTGCAGGGCAACACTGGCGCAAGGTAGAGTACACTTTACTGGCCGGTGTGGCGGTTTCTTTTATGCTAAGCGCTGTCAGTAGCTTTGTACTGTATTTTGCCGAACCATTTGCTGCTAACCGTATTATGTTTTGGTTAATGGGCAGTTTAAGCCGAACTGACTGGTTTAGTGTGCTGTTACTAAGTCCGGTCGTATTGCTAGTGCTAGTATTAGCGCTGGCGCTACGGCGTCAACTAGATGCACTACTGCTTAGTGATGAAAGCGCACGCACGCTTGGGGTAAATACCCAAACTTTACGTTTAGTACTGTTATTAGCAACGGCGCTATTAACAGCGTGCATTGTGTCGCAGTGTGGTGGTATTGCCTTTGTTGGTTTAATGGTGCCGCACATTGTACGACATTATTTCGGTGTAACCTCGGTGCGCTTATTATTGGGTTCGGTGTTAGTGGGTGCACTATTTATGGTTTGGGTAGACAATTTAGCGCGTACTGTACTACCGCAACAAGAGATCCCGCTGGGCGTTATTACATCGCTTGCGGGAAGTGTTTTTTTTCTTCTGATCATGCGCCGGCAACGGCTATAGCGAAAGGTTATGACCACAGATAATGTCAAACAGCAACGCCATCAAGAACGGCAACAACGCTTAAAAGCGCAAGTAGATAGCGCTATTGCTGCCGCAAGTGACGACAAAGGTTTGTTGTTGGTAATAACCGGAAACGGTAAGGGTAAATCAACCTCGGGATTTGGTACTGTAGCTCGTGCTGTAGGCCATGGTTTGTCTGCCGCAGTAGTGCAATTTATTAAAGGAAATTGGGACTGTGGCGAGCGCAACTTGCTGGCGCAACATGGCGTACAATTTGCGGTAATGGCCACCGGTTTTACTTGGGATACCCAAGATAAAGCTGCCGATATGGCCGCAGCAGAGCAAACTTGGCTACAAGCCGAGCAGTTTTTGGTCGATCCAAACATTGATATGGTATTGCTAGACGAGCTAACCTACATGCTAAGTTATCACTACTTACCACTAGAACGTATAGAGCAAGCTCTGCTTAATCGCCCAGCGACACAGCATGTGGTTATTACTGGCCGCGCCTGCCATCGACGTATTATTGAATTAGCTGATACCGTAAGTGAAGTGCAAAATGTTAAGCACGCTTTCGATCATGGCATTAAAGCCCAACGCGGAGTCGATTGGTGAGTAATCGTTTAGTGTTTTCAAGCATAGTGGTGCTATTCCTTGCACTGCATAGCATAGCAGCACAGGCTAAACCGCAACGTATTATTGCTTTAGCGCCACACATTACCGAGATGTTATACGCCATAGGAGCGGGTGAGCAACTTGTTGGCGTAAGCGACTACAGTGATTACCCTATAGCGGCCAGCACCTTACCTAGCGTGGCTAATTATGCCAGCATCAATTTAGAAGCCGTATTAGCCCTACGACCAGATTTAGTGATTGCTTGGAAAACCGGTAACCCGCAAGCAGATATAGCAAGATTGCAGCAGTTTGGTATTAAAGTAGTATTTTCTGATCCGTTAACGCTAGATGATATTGCAACCGAGTTGCGGTTTTTAGGTGAGGTTACCGAAAATACGCCGCAAGCAAACGATGTTGCTAGCCAGTTTAGCCAGCAATTAGCTGAGCTTCGCGCTAAGTTTCAGCATAAAAAACCAGTAACGGTATTTTTTGCGATGAGTACAGCACCGTTAAGCACAGTTGCTAATAACGCTTGGCCACAGCAAATGCTGCATATCTGTGCTGCGCAAAATAGCTTCGCTTCCGCCAAAGGTGATTATCCACAGGTAGGCATCGAACAGATTATTGCCGCTCAGCCACAGGTCATTATTCAAGCACAACGCGATAATGTGGTGGCTGATTTTAGCTACTGGCAGCGTTTTAACACGCTACCCGCGGTTAAAAAATCGCAATATTTAACGGTTAATGCCGATTACTTATATCGCACCACGCCACGCACCTTGCTAGGAATTAAGCAGTTATGCGAGGGCGTGGACAGTTATCGCTAAGCTAAAGGTTAATAACGTATCGTTATTGTGCTAATTACACCACAAACCTAATATAAGCTAATGAACACACGGCAATAGCAATCCATAATAGTATGGCTAATATCATCGGTTTAGCGCCAGCAGCGCGCATTTTTTGAATGGTAATGCCGGCACCGATAAAAAATAAGCACAGCACTAATGTGCGCTTAGATAGTGCAAATACCACATCATAGAATTCACTAAACTGCGGTAAAAAATAACTGATTAATATTGCAGCAATGTAAGCCAAAATAAAACCGGGAATGCGAATAGATTTACTATTGCCACCAAACGCGATGGATGACACTAACGCAACAGGCACTATCCATAATGCACGTGCCAGCTTAGTGGTCGTGGCTACTTCTAGCGCTTCATCACCGTAAGTTGACGCAGCACCAACTACTGACGATGTATCGTGAATCGCAATTGCGCTCCACAAACCAAAATCATATTGCGACAACTCTAAAAAGTGGCCTATAACTGGAAACACAAATAACGCGATAGAGTTAAGGGTAAATACACAAGCTAAAGCTATTGCCATTTGCTCTGCATTAGCTTTAATTGCCGGTGATACTGCGGCAATAGCGCTACCGCCACATATCGCTGTACCTGCACCAATTAAATAACCCGTTTTTTGATCTAGCTTTAGGAATTTAGTCAGTATTACGCCTAGCACTAGGGTAAATACTATTGAACCTACTATTAACGGTAAGCTTTGCTTACTAATTTCAATAGCTTGTTGTAAATGAATACCAAAGCCTAAACCAACAATAGAAATAGATAATAACATGCGGGTCATTGCTGCTAAATCTATCGATTTGGGCAACAAACTAAATGCAGCTAATAAAAAGCCTAAAATTAATGCGATAGGGGAACTAACAATAGGGAATAAGCACAGTATGGCTAAAGTACAGAACAGCCAGAAGCGACCATCTTTAATTGCAGGGTGAGTAAGCATGGTAAGTTGTCGGCGTTATAATTAAACGGTATATATTATAACTTATATCATGGTGAAACCCATTGCTATCTAACAGCAACGAATTGACGTTGAATGCAAACAAAATAGTTGTGAATAAGCAAATGCTGTTTAGCGTAAAAGGGTAGGAAATGCCCCAAGCTTAGCAGCTTGGGGCAAGTGTAGTTTAAAACGTAAAAGCTAAACTAAGTGCAGCACCAGCATCATTTTTATCAGCGTACACTGCCGCTAAGTCAATATGTAGCGTATCAAACGGAGACAAACCTAAACCTGCCGTCAGCTGGTTTTGCTGATAATTTTTTAGATCATTGCGATAACCTAAACGCAGTTGTGCCCAGTTTAACGCATTAAATTCTACGCCCGCGGCTAACCACTGCACTTCATCTTGTAAACCAAAACCAGTGTGGCTATTTAACTCAGCGTCAATGTTGGCGCTAAACCAGCTGTTATGGTAATTAGCTGCAACAGTATATTGTGGTTTCATATCGTAAGTATATTCGATACCTTTAACCTGAATGGTTGGTACTTTTTTGCTTAACAGGTTTTTGGCGCTAACACCTAATACCACGCCATTTTCCCAAGCAGCGGTAACACCAAGATCAATGTTCGTTTGGGTTTTCTTGTTGCGATATTGGTCGGCATCAAAATCGTCTTCGTCAAAATCAGCCACACTACTATTATAAAAAAAGGTTTCGATTTGCTGAAACTTAGGGCTAGCACCCACACTTAACTTAACACTATCAAGTGTAAAGGCATGCGCTATAGTAATACCTGCTTCTACTACACCAACAGCAATAACACTGCCTGATGAGAGTAAATCAGTATTGTTATTATTTAATCGGTCAATATCGCTGGCATCTATAGTAGTAAGCACGTTGGCATCAAGGTGGCCACGAGCAAATATCGCCACAGGTAAGGTGTTATTAGGGATAGCTGCTGCCATAGCAAGGGTAACTTTCATGTTAGCGCTATTGTTATCTAGTGCCGTTAACGCCTGTTTGGCTAATGCTGAGTTAGCTGCAGTAGGGTTAATGTCTAATCTATCAAGTGCATCTTGTAAGTTATCAATACCATCAATTAACTCATCATTATCAGCAACGCTCGCACTTATGGCCGGTAGCACTAAGGTAAAATCATCACTGTCGTTAAAGTGAGTAAGTAGGGCTGGGTTATAAAAGCTAGCCTGATGGTAACTCGCACCTGCAACGCCAGTGCCGCCCATAGCGATAGCACGGGCATCGGTTTGCTGGGCCAGAGCGCTGCCTGACGCACATAATAATGCAATACTTAAATAAGAAAGACGATATGACATATAAACTCCTACTGCTTAAAGAAGTTGTAACTTGATGTGTTAGTGATTAAAAAATTGCTGCGAAGTGGAAAACTGAATGACAAGACAATACAGAAATGGGCGTAGACATAATAAAACCCAGTGCTACTGGCTCATTGCATGCTGGTATTATGAACGCTGACTTAACATTTAACAATTGTAATTGTAGCTACTCTTGCGATTGCGCAATTTTTCACGAATTACGGGTACAAAAAAGCCGCTTTACACTAAGTATAAAACGGCTTTCTTCTTAAATTTAATGGTCGGTACGAGAGGATTCGAACCTCCGACCCCTTCACCCCCAGCGAAGTGCGCTACCAAGCTGCGCTACGCACCGACGTAGGGCGTATAATAAAGATTCCCAGCTAGAAAGCAATGCTGGATTAACTGACTGCGTTAATTTTCAGCAGTTATAAATACTAATAGTTATAACCATCTAGAATGTGGCTCGAGTAATATTGCGGTGGTTTATTTGTGCAGCACCTCTAGCACACTAGATTTATTGTCTTGGCGGCTATAGCGGCAATGTGCGCTTAAATGCGTCTGACACTGGTGAATTTTCATTAACTCAGTAAAATAGGCAACCTGTATTTTTACTAATGTAGTGATATTAGTGTCAGAACAAGATATTTATGCCGATATACGGCCATATAACGATGATGAAGTTGCGCCGGCAATAGCACGGCTTATTGCCGATGATGAGTTTATTCAGGCTATTTTACATTACCGTTTTCCCCATATGTCTGGACCTTTTGGCTGGTTGTTGTCGCCATTAATTAAATTTCGTTTAAAGCGGCGCTTAGCTAAGTTAAATACGGTATTAGCTGTGCAGCAGCAGGTTGCTGGCTTTATGGATCAAATGATTGCTAGCACCACTAATAACGTTACAGTATCGGGTATTGAGTATTTAACGCCGGGTAAAGCGTATCTTTTTATATCAAACCATCGTGATATTGCGATGGACCCTGCTTTAGTTAACTGGTGTTTGCACCAGCATGGCTTCGACACCGTGCGTATTGCTATTGGTGATAACTTATTGCGCAAAGCGTGTTCTTCAGAGTTAATGAAACTGAATAAGAGTTTTATTGTAAAACGTGGTGCCAAAGGCCCGCGCGAAATGTTAAAAAACTTTACGCAGTTATCTGGCTACATTAAACATTCATTAGAGCAGCAGCAGTCTATTTGGATTGCGCAAAAAGAAGGGCGTGCCAAAGACGGTAATGATGTAACGGATCCGGCTATTTTGAAAATGTTTTATATGGAAGGCAAAAAGCGCGGTGAAGATTTTTCTAGTTATATGCAAAGCTTAAATATTGTGCCGGTGTGTTTGTCTTACGAGTACGATCCTTGCGATGTGAGTAAAATAAATGAGTTGTGGCAAAAACAAACTCAAGGTAGCTATCAAAAGGGCGAGTTTGAGGATATCGATAGCATAATTAAAGGTATAGTTGGCTATAAAGGCCGAGTAAATGTTGCCTTTACCAAACCATTACAGCATATACCGGCAGAGCCTGATCTGCTCGCGCAGTTAATTGATCAGCAAATTTGGCAGCAATACCGTTTGTTTCCAATTAATTATTTAGCTGCAGGTCAGCAGCACAACAGCATAGATGAAAAAGTGATAGAGCAGTGGCAACAACGTATGCAAAGTGTGCCTAAAGACGCAATTGCCTTGCTTAGTAAGCTGTATGCTGCGCCGCTGGTTAAGCAGCAACAGCTTAAGCAAAATAAGCCGTGAGCTATTTAATAGCGGTAACGCTATTGTGGGCGTTTTCTTTTAGCTTAATTGGTGTGTATTTAGCTGGGCAAGTAGATGCATATTTTGCCGTGTTGCTGCGGGTGTTATTAGCCTTTCTCGTGCTTTTACCCTTTATTAGACCGCAGCCAATGGCTTTGGTATTAAAATTAATGGCGTTGGGTGCGGTACAGTTAGGCTTAATGTACTTGTTTTATTATCAGTCATTTTTATTATTAACTGTCCCCGAAGTATTAATTTTCACTATTTTTACCCCGGTTTATATCACGCTACTGTACGACATCGCGCAGCGTCGGTTTCAATATCGTTTTTTACTGGCGGCGGGTTTAGCCGTTGTTGCTGCAGCAATAATGAGATACCAACACTTAAGCCAAGATTATTGGTTAGGCTTTGCCGTAGTGCAGGGGGCAAACCTGTGTTTTGCGATAGGCCAAGTTGGCTATAAGTTACTGTTAGCCAAATACCCGCCGCAACTGGCGCAGCATAACGTCTTTGCTTGGTTTTATCTTGGTGCGTTAGTGGTAGTGTTACCGGTATGGTATCTGTTGGGTAGCGCGCAGTATCCGCAAACAAACGTACAATGGCTGGTATTATTGTGGCTAGGGTTAGTAGCGTCGGGTGGTGGTTATTTTTGGTGGAATAAAGGTGCCACGTTGGTGAGTAGTGGTGTATTAGCTGTGATGAATAATATGCTGATACCAGCAGGCTTACTGGTAAATATTCTGATTTGGAATCGAAGTGAAAACATCCTAGCCCTAGCGATAGGCTCGGTGTTGTTAGTGTTATCTTGCAAGCTGTGTCAGTTAGAGCGCAGCACAATTATATCTGGAGATGCTGGTGGCAAGACAAGTTAGTTATACCTATAAGAAGCAACGTAAGGTTATTAATTTTAGCTATGACAAGCATCGTGATCTATACGAAGCGGTTGCAGCTGCAGAAGGAATAGACTTAACGAGTTTTTTAGCAATGGAACAACAAGTTACCATGACAGCTAAGCGGGGCGCGGCGGTGAAAAACTATCGTCAACAAGAGTTTGCGCGAATGGGCTTTGCTGATATCGTCTTTGTACGGGAAGAAAAATAATACCTTATTAACCATTGCCAGCAAACAGCAGGCAATAAAAAAGGACACCTAGGTGTCCTTTTTTTAGCAAGTGCTTAAATTACAGAACTGTAACGTTAGCAGCTTGTGGGCCTTTTTGGCCTTGTTCAATTTCGAAAGCTACGCGTTGGCCTTCGTTTAAGGTTTTATAACCTTCAGTTTGGATTGCACGGAAGTGAACGAATGCGTCAGCGCCGCCGTTATCTTGAGTAATGAATCCGAAACCTTTATCAGCGTTAAACCACTTAACTACACCAGTTACTTTAGCCATGTTTGACTCCTAAAAATTTTTAATAAAACTAATTGACGCTTAATTGCGCTTTTAGCCTGACTGTTACCTTACTTATGCGGCCAAACGTGCGTGAATCTTCAGGACATGACTTACAATGAAGCTGTGTAGCGAAGTTTTCATAAACATTTTGTTACATAGGTCTGCTTTACAGGCCGGTGAGTACTATAACAGGTCTAAACGGAATGTATATAGCAAAATGCAAATAAACCTTTGTCAGGCAATAAAAAATTAAAATAATAAAAAAGGCCGGTATACCGGCCTTAATTTTAAATCGTTTAATTATTGAGCACTAAGCATTTAATGCTGTTTTTGGCTCAACGAAAGCAAAACCTAACGCATCAGCCACACTTTGATTTGTTACCTTGCCGTGTATTACGTTTAAGCCGTTCATTAAGTGGCTGTCTTCTAATAATGCCTGCTTGTAACCTTTATTCGCTATACGCACGATAAACGGTAAGGTGGCGTTGTTCAAAGCAAAGGTAGAGGTGCGAGGCACTGCGCCTGGCATGTTAGCAACACAGTAGTGCACTACGCCATCGACAATATATGTTGGGTCAGCGTGGGTAGTGGCTTTTGACGTGGCAATACAGCCACCTTGGTCAATAGCTACGTCAACAACGGCTGAACCTGGCTTCATACGCTTAATATGATCAGCGGTAACTAATTTAGGTGCTGCTGCACCTGGCACTAACACGCCGCCAATAACTAAGTCTGCTGCCAGTACTTCTTGCTCAAGCGCATCAACGGTTGAGTAAATGGCTTTAACTGCACCGTTAAACTGCGCATTAATACGGCGCAGTACGTCAACGCTACGGTCAATAACGGTAACATCGGCACCTAAACCCAACGCCATTTGTGCTGCGTTAGTACCCACCATGCCGCCGCCAATAACGACAACTTTGGCAGGTTTAACGCCAGGCACGCCGCCTAACAACATGCCGCAACCACCAGATGATTTTTCTAAAGCACGAGCACCGGCTTGAATTGACATACGGCCAGCAACTTCAGACATCGGTGCTAATAATGGTAAGCCACCTTTATTATCGGTTACGGTTTCATAAGCAATACAAATTGCTTTAGACTTAATTAAATCTTCTGTTTGCGCTAAATCGGGTGCTAGGTGTAAATAGGTAAATAAAATTTGGCCTTCGCGGATCATCGCGCGCTCGTTGGCTAAAGGCTCTTTTACTTTTACAATCATCTCAGCTTTAGCAAATACTTCTGCCGCTGTAGCTAATACAGTTGCACCAGCAGCGGAGTAATCTTCGTCAGTAAAACCAATACCCATACCGGCGTTAGTTTCTACTAGTACGCTGTGTTTATGGTTTACTAGTTCACGTACGCTTGCTGGTGTCATACCAACGCGGTACTCGTGATTTTTAATTTCTTTTGGTACGCCAATGATCATAGTTTTATGCCCTTATTTGCGGTAAAAGTTGGCTGATGTAAAATATGTGCGCAGTATACTGATAATTTTATAGAATTAATGCTTGTTTTACTACTCTGAGCCAGTGCAAAATTCTGTTTTAATTTGAAATGCAATTTTTTTGGCTGATATGTACTCTTTAAATAAAAGTATCAAGAAGTTAGATAGAATAGATAGAAAAATTCTTGCGGAATTACAGCGTGATGGCCGCTTAGCCAACGTAGAATTAGCAAGAAGGGTAGGGCTTAGCCCTACACCGTGTCTTGAACGGGTGCGCAAACTTGAAGCCGAAGGTGTTATTTTAGGCTACACCGCTCAGGTTGACCCACATAAAGTGGGGGCAGCGTTGTTGGTGTTTGTCGAAATAACGCTAAGTAAAACCTCGCCTGAAGATTTTGATGAGTTTAGTAAAGCCGTACAAAAGCTTGAAGAAATTCAAGAATGCCACTTGGTATCGGGTAGTTTTGATTTTTTATTAAAAACTCGAGTAGCTAATATGGCCGCTTATCGCGAATTATTAGGCGAAACCTTACTTAGATTACCCAGTGTGCGCGAAAGCAGAACTTACGTGGTAATGGAAGAAGTTAAGCAGAGCACTTTTATCGCAGTTAGCAGCTAATAACTGGTTCAGGTCTGCTTCACTGATGCACTTTTATAGTGTCTCTGTTATCTTAGCGGGCAGTACTAAACCCTGGTGCGCGTAATTATAAAACGATGATAAATAGGTAGGGGCATTCATTTGCAAAACAGAGTTTATTTTCCATTAAATGGTGTGCAGCGATTGCTGGAAGTCGGATTAATTGTATTTACTGGCTTAGCGCTCTTTATGTTGCTGGCACTATTATCTTTTGACCCTGCAGATCCGAGTTGGTCACAAACAGGTTATCAAACCAGTGTGCATAATTATGCCGGGCCAATAGGGGCTTGGTTAGCCGATTTATTGTTATTTAGTTTTGGCTGGATAGCTTACTTGATTCCATTTTTAGTGGCGTTCAGTGGTTATTTGTTATTTAAACGCTTTCATCATTTAATGAGTTTAGACTACTTAATTTTAGGCTTACGCGTTATAGGCTTAGTGTTAACGTTGTTAACAGCAACAGCAATTAGCAGTATGAATTTCAACGATGTTTTTTACTTTTCTTCAGGTGGTGTTATCGGTGATGTGGTCAGTAATAACTTACTGCCCTATTTTAATTTTATTGGTACTAGTTTATTACTACTTTGCGGTTTTACCACAGGGTTGACTTTAATGACTGGCATATCTTGGTTAACGGTGGCTGATGCACTAGGGGCTATGTGTTTTAACGGTATACAGTTTTTACGATCAGTACCTCAGCGGTTTCGTGATAACAGCAAAGACGACTACGACCCGTTTTCAGCAGAAATTGACGATATCGAATTTGAAGAACCGGTAGTTGCTGTGCCGAAAAAGCCGATTAAAACACCGCAATTGGCAAAACCCGCTGTTGAGCCATTACCAATTAGACCGCTGAACGAAAAAACAGAAGCTAAAGCATTTTATAGTGTCGATACCTTAGCAGATGAGCACTTATCGTTTAGTGCTATCGACGAGCCCGAGTCGATGGGTTGGGCTGATACGTTACAACAAATAGATTTACCGCAAGAAACCCAGTTTGATTCCGTTTCTATCGCCTCAATTGAAGACGAAGATGATGTGGAAGAAGTACAACATCAGCTAGAAGAGTTACCTTCGCTGGCATTGTTAGATAGGCCAGATAAAGCCATAAACCCAATAGACCCCGCCGACTTAGAGCGTGTATCACGACTGGTTGAAGCCAAGCTGCTTGATTTTAACGTAGAAGCTAAGGTAGTTGGCGTGCATCCAGGCCCGGTGGTAACTCGGTTTGAAATTGATTTGGCACCTGGTGTTAAAGTGAGCAAAATTACTGGCTTGTCGAAAGATTTGGCCCGTTCGTTGTCGGCAATTAGTGTGCGGGTGGTTGAAGTTATTCCGGGTAAATCCTTTATTGGCATTGAGCTACCAAACCAGCATCGTGAAATTGTCCGATTATCCGAGGTTATTGGCGATGAAGTTTTTGAAAACTCTAAATCATCGTTAACTATGGTGCTAGGTAAAGATATTGCCGGTATTTCAGTGGTTGCCGACTTAGCCAAAATGCCGCATTTATTGGTAGCGGGCACCACCGGCTCGGGTAAATCGGTTGGTGTTAACGTAATGATTTGTAGCTTGTTATATAAATCTACTCCCGATGATGTACGGTTTTTAATGATTGACCCCAAAATGCTTGAGCTCTCTATCTATGAAGGTATACCGCACTTACTTACGGAAGTGGTTACCGATATGAAAGATGCGGCAAATGGCTTGCGTTGGTGTGTTGGCGAAATGGAACGGCGCTATAAGTTGATGTCAGCTTTAGGTGTGCGTAACTTAAAAGGCTATAACGCTAAAGTTAAAGACGCGATAGCAGATGGTACGCCGTTAAAAGATCCATTGTGGCGTGCATCAGACGATATGCGTAGCGAAGCCCCATTGTTAGAAAAGCTGCCGTCTATCGTTGTGGTTATCGACGAATTTGCTGACATGATGATGATTGTGGGTAAAAAAGTAGAAGAGCTGATTGCCCGCATTGCGCAAAAAGCCCGTGCTGCTGGTATTCACCTTATTTTAGCCACCCAGCGGCCATCGGTTGATGTTATTACCGGTTTAATTAAAGCCAATATTCCAACGCGAATTGCGTTTCAAGTGTCATCAAAAATTGACTCACGCACTATTCTTGATCAGCAAGGTGCAGAAAGCCTGTTAGGTATGGGCGACATGTTGTACTTGCCGCCGGGTTCTGGTGTGCCTACGCGTGTGCATGGTGCCTTTGTTGATGACCATGAAGTACACGCAGTGGTAGCTGACTGGAAAAAACGTGGCCGACCAAATTATATTCCCGAAATTTTAAGTGGCGAAACCACAGAAGAGAACTTACTACCGGGCGAAACACTCGAAGGTGACGATGCGGAAGCTGATCCGCTTTATGATCAAGCTGTCGCTTTTGTTATAGAAACACGCCGTGCGTCGGTATCAGGTGTGCAGCGTAAGTTCCGTATTGGCTATAACCGTGCCGCGCGTTTAGTCGAACAAATGGAATTCAGTGGCATTGTTACCGGCCCTGGCCACAATGGTAACCGTGAAGTTATGGCGCCGTCGCCATCAAAAGGATATTAAATGCTACGTAGTATATTTGCTGTTGTGTTGTTATCAGGTTCAATCATGACGTCGGTTTCTGTTATGGCACAAACCACCGAACAGGTATTGCAGCGCAAACTAGCAACCATTAAAACCTTCTCGGCTAGCTTTGAACAGCAGGTGTTTGATGCGCAAAAGCAGCTGTTGCAGCAAGGTAAGGGTCAGTTGATGATTAAGCAGCCGGCCATGTTTCGCTTTGAAACGACCGAACCAGAGCCAAATTTATTTATTGGTGATGGTACAACGCTGTGGTTTTATAACGAGCCGCTAGAACAACTGACTATTTTTGATGCCGAGAATGAAGTAAATCGTACACCTTTCGTGTTGTTAACATCAACTAAACCCGAGTTATGGCAACAGTATGAGGTAACGCAGCAAGGCGAGTTATTTATTATCCGCTCTAAAGATGTGGATAGTGCAGTAAAACAGCTAACCTTAAGTTTTTCCGGCAATGCCTTATCGAAGATGCAAGTATTGGATATGAACCAACAGCTTAGCGAATTTAACTTTACCTTGGTGCAGCTTAACGTTGCGCTAGATGCCAGTATGTTTAACTTTACTCCACCAGAGCATACTGATATTGATGATCAACGCCAGCGCTAACTATGGTTAATTCGTTATCGCTTGATTTTGCCGACGATTTTCGCCCTTTAGCCGCAAGAATGCGGCCGCGAACCTTAGATGAATATGCTGGTCAGCAACATTTAATTGGCGAGGGCACGGCGCTTAGAAAAGCTATCGAAGCAGGGCGAGTATTTTCGCTTATTTTATGGGGGCCGCCAGGTACTGGCAAAACCACACTGGCTGAGCTGATTGCTAAACAGGCTGATGCTGCATTAACAAATATGTCAGCGGTAACCTCGGGTATTAAAGAAATACGCGAGGCTATTACTCAGGCAAAACAGCGCCAGCAACAATATCAGCAGCGCACACTACTATTTGTTGATGAAGTGCATCGTTTTAATAAAAGCCAACAAGACGCCTTTTTACCCTTTATTGAAGATGGCACCATTATTTTTATTGGTGCGACGACAGAGAATCCGTCTTTTGCCCTTAATAATGCCATTTTGTCGCGCGCCCGTGTTTGCGTGCTTAAAGCGTTAACAGAAGCCGATCTACAACAGGTATTACAGCAAGCACTTACTGATACAGAGCGAGGTTTAGGTAATGAGACTATTCACGTTACTGCCGACGCGCAGCATTTGTTATTTCAGCTAGCTGATGGTGATGCCCGAAAAATGCTTAATTTGCTTGAGCAAGCCGCTGAAATGACTGAGCTAGAGGGCACGAGTAAAACCATTAGTTATGCAACGCTAAAGCACTTGGTGCCCAAGCAACTACCGGGGTTTGATAATCAGGGCGATATGTTTTACGACTTGATTTCAGCGTTTCATAAATCGGTGCGCGGCTCTGATCCCGATGCGGCTTTGTATTGGTATTGTCGAATTTTAGCCGGTGGTGGTGATCCGTTATATGTCGCCCGACGCTTATTAGCCATTGCTAGCGAAGATATTGGCAATGCCGACCCAAGAGCCTTAACCTTGGCGCTAAATGCGTGGGATACCTTTGAGCGAGTAGGGCCAGCTGAAGGTGAGCGTGCTATAGCGCAAGCGGCAGTTTATCTTGCACTAGCGCCCAAAAGTAACGCTGTGTATATGGCGTTTAACCAGATGAAACAGCTGGTTGCTGAACAACCCGCATTTGAGGTACCTTTGCATTTACGCAATGCCCCCACGCAATTAATGAAACAATTAGGTATGGGTGAAGGCTACCGTTACGCGCATAATGAACCCGGAGGCTATGCTGCTGGAGAGTGTTACCTTCCGCCAGAAATAGGCGGGCAGCAGTTTTATCAGCCGGTAGAGCGTGGCATGGAAAAACAACTGGCCGAAAAGTTACGCTATTTAAAACAGTTAGATCAAGACAGCACCACTAATAGGAAGAAATAATGCCAACCTATTTAGCTATCGCAATGGGCGGTGCGCTAGGCGCTTGTTTACGACACTTTTGTAACGAATTAACGCTGAATATTCTAGGTAGAGCATTCCCTTTTGGCACATTGCTGGTTAATATTCTGGGCTCTTTTACGCTAGGGCTGTTGTATGCACTCATCCTTAGTGAAACACTGTCAGCATCGCCATGGCGTGCCTTGCTGACGATAGGTTTTATTGGTGCATTTACTACTTTTTCAACTTTTTCGCTGGATACTGTTTTGCTGTTACAGCAAGGCGACTGGCTAAAAGCAATCGCCAACGTATTGTTAAATGTGTTGTTATGTATAACGCTTGCCTGGTTCGGGCTTAAACTTGGTTCAATGAAATAAATACTATGTTAGATCCTAAATTTTTACGTAATGAATTACCAGAAACTGCAGCCCGTTTAGCACAGCGCGGCTTTGTATTAGATGTTGCGCGCTTAACTGAATTAGAAGAGCAGCGTCGCCAGCTACAGGTAGAAACCCAAGAGCTGCAAAATTTACGCAATACTAAATCAAAAGTGATTGGCCAGGCAAAAGGGCGCGGCGAAGATATTACGCCGCTATTAGCTGAAGTTGATGGCTTAGGCGCACAACTTGATGCAGCCAAGCTAAAGTTAGATGCAGTATTAGCCGATGTAGAGCACATTGCGCTGTCAGTACCTAATTTACCGGATGCGGCTGTTCCTGTAGGCAAAGATGAAACTGAAAACCTAGAAGTACGTCGTTTTGGTACTGCGCGTCAGTTTGATTTTGACATTAAAGACCACGTTGCATTAGGTGAAGCGTTAGATAACGGTATCGACTTTGAAAGTGCGGTTAAAATTGCCGGTTCACGTTTTGTGGTAATGCGTGGCCAAATAGCCAAGCTACACCGCGCATTAACTCAGTTTATGCTCGATTTACACACCAATGAACATGGTTACACCGAGCTGTATGTGCCTTATTTAGTTAACCATGCCAGCCTATATGGCACCGGCCAGCTACCTAAGTTTGGCGCCGATTTATTTCATACCAAACCTGCGACAGAAGAAGGCCAGGGTATGGCGCTTATTCCTACCGCTGAAGTGCCAGTAACAAACTTAGCGCGAGACACTATTTTTGACGCTAGCCAGTTGCCGGTAAAATATACTGCCCACACACCGTGTTTTAGAAGTGAAGCGGGCTCTTACGGTCGCGATACTCGTGGTTTAATTCGTCAGCATCAGTTTGATAAAGTAGAGCTAGTGCAGATGGTGCATCCAGAGCAGTCAATGCAAGCGCTTGAAGAGCTAACTGGCCACGCAGAGAAAGTATTACAACTCTTAGGCTTACCGTATCGCGTAATGTTGCTGTGTACTGGCGATATGGGCTTTGGCTCAAGCAAAACCTATGATTTAGAAGTATGGCTACCGGCACAAAACACCTATCGTGAAATTTCGTCTTGCAGCAATATGGGTGATTTTCAGGCGCGTCGGATGCAAGCACGTTATAAAAGTAATGATATGAAAAAGCCCGAGCTTATTCATACACTAAATGGTTCTGCGTTGGCTGTTGGCCGTACGTTAGTGGCGGTTTTAGAAAATTATCAGCAAGCAGATGGCAGCATAGAAGTACCACAAGTATTACGTAGTTATATGGGTGGCGTAGAAAAAATAGGATAAGCCCAATTACAGGCAGGCTTTGGTGTTTAATGGGCACCAAGCTACGCCTAGCAAGGACAAGCACAGATGGCAAAACGTGGTAAAACAGCTAAACAAAAAAACAAAGCGTTAATGCGGGGGATCTACTTAGCCATAATTATTGGCATTGTTGCCGTGTTTGCTATTGTTACACTTGAATCAATAATCAGTATTCTTAAAGACGCCTTTGCCGGCTCATAAGCATTTAGCGGGTTTAGGCAAACCGGCAATGCGCGTCGCTTGTTTGGCCGGCCCTTGTGGAAACAGCATAAACAAATATTTACTATTACCTTTATCTGCGCCTAATTGCTGCGCCATCGCTTTCACTAAAATGCGCATTGCCGGCGAGGTATTAAACTCTAAATAAAACGCGCGGACAAAATGTACCACTTCCCAATGTGCCGGCGTTAACTGAATATTTTCCTGCTCCGCAAAAGCCAGTGCCACAGGTTCATTCCATACCGATAGATCGGCCAGATAACCATGCTTATCAAGCGCGAATAGGCTACCGTTAACTTTTAATTCTGCCATAGCAAATTTTGCTCTGCGCTGGCACATAAATCTACCCAGCGTTCATTATCTATTATTGTAAAAGGTGTTGTTGGTTTAAGTTGCCGTACGTTTATATCGTGCTCTAAGACAAATAGCTGGTTGGTTGGCCAAGTAATATCGTTACGTAAGCACAAATATACCGCATCTTGTCGCAGTAAAATGGCATCGCTGGCCTGACAAACCCGGTTAAGTTCAGGCGTTAGGGTGGGGGAAATTAAACTGATCAGTTTCATTTAACTACTTATAATTTGATGCTGTGAACTAAGCACGTGTTGTATTTCATCTTTATTTAGCGCAGTTACCGAAATACTAAGCTGGCTTAGGCTAATACCGCGTTCGCTTAATGATTGCTGACACACATACACCTGCTCAATGTCATATAAATTAAATAACTTAAAACTACGTGGGTATATTTTTAGCTTAAAGTCGGCGTGCTCTACTATGGGTAATAGTTGAAATACCGCATCGGCACAAAACAATAGGCTAACACTGTACTCAACTGCCGCCAGTGCTAGAGCCATGTCTAGCGCCTCACGCCCGTTGCTAGAGCTAAAAGGGCTATGGCGCTGAAGTACTAAAATATTACGCATTAGAACTGTACCAACTTATCAATATTGGCTTGGCGCATAGCAAACTCGGCTAAACCCGCTGCAATATAACCGTTGCGGGCTGGCAGCGACGGGCCAACTACGCCGCGTTTTTCAGCTGCGGTAATACAAAATAATAACGGGATACTGTGTCTCTGGCAAAATAGCGCTAATTCGCTACTTAAGTCGGGTTCGTCAGTGGGTAAATCAATATGGCTGGCAGCGCAACATACCGCATCCTGATACAGAAAAATATGTTCGATACTATGTTGGTTAGCTATAGCCGTTTGCGCAAATAGCAGCGCACTGGCTAAGCTCTGGTTGGCAAAACCATTGGACGTAAGTAATAAACCAAAGCGAGTCATAGTAGCCCTTAAATAAAAATGCCCCGACAGGCGGGGCATTTTAACTAATTAGTTTAAACAGGCATAGTGTTGCGGCGCAGCTTTAGTTTAATCATCACCACCAAATACGCCTAATAAACGCAGTAAGCTGACAAAAATGTTGAACACATTTAAGTATAAGCTTACCGTAGCGCGAATATAGTTGGTTTCGCCGCCAGAGATAATGCGGCTAGTGTCGAATAAAATAAAGCCTGACATTAGTAAGATAATGCCAGCACTAATGGCTAAGCTTAACGCTGGAATTGCAAAGAAAATATTCGCTATGGCGGCAACTAACATCACAATTAAGCCAACCATTAAAAAACCACCCATAAAAGAGAAGTCTTTACGTGTAGTTAGCGCATAAGCTGACAGGCTAAAGAAGATTAACGCAGTACCACCTAGCGCTTGCATAATTAATGTTGGACCGTTCGCCATACCTGCATAATAGTTAAGCATTGGGCCAATTGACGCGCCCATTGCACCGGTAAAAGCAAACACCCAAAAAATCCCACTGGCTGAATCGGCTTTTTTATTAACAACAAACAGCATAATAAAAGCAGCAACAAAAAAAACTAGCGACATCGTTTGTGACATATTCATCGCCATTGCGATGCCTGCGGTAACTGTGCTTAGTACCAAAGTGATAGCCAGTAAAAAGTAGGTGTTACGCAATACTTTATTAATTTCAATACTGCGTCCGGCAGTACCTAACGTAGAGGTTTCTCTGTATGACATAAAATTTTCTCCTAATACAAAGTTTTAGTGACGCATTTGACCGATATTATACGCAGTTAGTTTCATCCAGACCAGCTCTTAACAGTACAATTTAAGATTAAGCATATTTATTTTTACTTAGTACTTTCTTTTAATTGATGAACTGACTATTATACGCGGCGTCGGAGGGGTGGCAGAGTGGTTGAATGCACCGGTCTTGAAAACCGGCGTGGGTTAGTAGCCCATCGAGAGTTCGAATCTCTCCTCCTCCGCCATTAAAGCCACTTTTTTAAGTGGTTTTTTTGTATCCAAAATAAAGCCTATTATTTAGTTAACAGACACATCTGTTAGTTTCATTGTCTAAATAATGGCTTAGTTGTTGATTAACTAAGCAAACAGGCAAAAAACATAAAAAAGCACTTTACAAAGTTGCAGACAGTTTTTAATATGCGCCCTGTAACGCGGAGGGGTGGCAGAGTGGTTGAATGCACCGGTCTTGAAAACCGGCGTGGGTTAGTAGCCCATCGAGAGTTCGAATCTCTCCTCCTCCGCCACTTACACTCTCATTTCATCTGCTTAAATCTACAAAATATTAACCTCATAATAAAATTCAGTTGTTTAATAATATTTGTCTTTCTGGCACACTAAGCTCTAACCGGTAATAAAAATAGCGTATCGGCGTATTAGCTGCGGGTTTTATGCTCAGTGATGCTAAATAAATAATTATAATATCCAGTGAAGCGGAGAGACGAAATTGATTAACATTTTGTTAGTTGATGATCACGAGCTTGTACGTACTGGGATCAGTCGCATACTAATGGATGAGCGCGGTATCAAGGTGATAGGCGAAGCTGGCTCTGGTGAAGAAGCTTTACAATTTTGTCGTCAACACGAACCCGATGTCGTGTTGATGGATATGAATATGCCCGGTATGGGCGGTATGACAGCAACAAAACGTATTTTACAGTATTGTCCAGATATAAAAATATTGGCCTTGTCAGTGTCTTGCGAAGAACCTGTACCAACAAAGGTAATGCAGCTCGGTGCGGCCGGCTTTATTTCTAAAAACTCACCACCGCGTGAAATGGTGTCTGCGATCCGTAAAGTATATAGCGGTGTGCGGCATATATCGGATGAAGTTGCGCAAAAAATGGCCTTGAGTAAGGTTAATAATCAAAGTCAAAATCCATTTGATGATTTATCTGATCGTGAATTGCAAATTATGATGATGATTACGCAAGGACAAAAAGTCACTGATATTGCTGAACAGCTCAGCGTTAGTGCCAAAACTGTTAACTCGTATCGTTATCGTATGTTTGAGAAGCTGGCTATTAGTGGTGATGTGGAACTAACCCACTTGGCGCTGCGCCACGGTATGATAGATATCGCTAAAGCCTAATGTTTGATGCAAAAAGTTTTTTAAAATCGGTACCACGTCAGCCAGGTGTTTATCGCATGATAAACACCGCCGATCAGGTTATTTATGTCGGTAAAGCTAAAGATCTTCGTGCTAGGTTAAGCAGTTACTTTCGCGCTAATGTCGACAGCATAAAAACCCGCTCGTTAGTAAACCAGATAGCTCAGGTAGAATACACATTAACCAATAGTGAAACTGAAGCGTTAATTCTAGAAAATAACCTGATTAAGCAGTTCTTACCACG
Source organism: Rheinheimera metallidurans (assembly GCF_036983985.1). Classification (NCBI taxonomy): domain Bacteria; kingdom Pseudomonadati; phylum Pseudomonadota; class Gammaproteobacteria; order Chromatiales; family Chromatiaceae; genus Rheinheimera; species Rheinheimera metallidurans. The sequence continues at coordinate 2,354 of NZ_JALAHQ010000007.1, read as the reverse complement.
CTATAACGTATTATTGCGTGATGATAAGTCGTACCCGTATATTTTAATTAGTGCGCATAAACATCCAAGAATTAGCTCACATCGCGGGCCGCGTAAAATAGACGGTCAGTATTTTGGCCCTTATCCTAATGCGGGTGCGGTGTGGCAAAGTTTAAAAACCCTACAAAAAATATTTCCTATTCGCCAATGCGAAGACGGTTTTTATCGTGCGAGAACTCGGCCCTGTTTGCAGTATCAATTAAAGTTATGCTCGGCGCCTTGCGTTGGTAAAATTTCCGATGAGGAATATCAGCAGCAAGTTAAACTAGCCAGTTTGTTTTTGCAGGGTAAGGATCAACAAGTACTTGATGATCTGGTGCAACAGATGACAAAAGCGAGTGAGCAATTGGCGTTTGAGCAGGCGGGGCAATTGCGCGATAAAATTATCGCCTTACGGAAAATTCAAGAACAGCAAAGCGTTAGTGGTAAACACGATGAAATGGACATTATTGGCTTTGCATACTCGCACGGCGTGGCGGCTGTACATGTATTATTTGTCCGTGAGCAAAAAGTGCTAGGCAGTAAGGCCTATTTTCCTAAGGTACCGGCTGATACCGAAGAAACCGAAATTTTAAGCGCATTTTTATTGCAGTTTTATCTGGATGGCTACGGCGCGCAGCAAATGCCGCGTGAAATAGTTCTAGCCCAAGCGTTACCTGAGTTGGATGCGGTTGCCTTAGCTATTAGCGAGGTTGCTGGGCGAAAAGTGAAAATTACTTATGCCCAACGTGGTGAAAAAGCGCAATATTTGAATTTGGCGCAAAAAAATGCACAGTTATCATGCGAGAATAAAAAGTCACTGGCGCAAAAAATGGTATTAAGGTACCAGCAATTGCAACAATTATTGCAGTTAACAGAACCAATAAATCGTATGGAATGCTTTGATATTAGCCATACTATGGGCCAGGCTACAATTGCATCTTGTGTGGTGTTTGACGGGCAGGGACCATACAAAGCCGAGTATCGCCGCTACAACGTTACCGGCATTACAGGTGGAGATGATTACGCTGCGATGCAGTTTGCGCTAGATAAGCGTTACAGTAAGTTGCAAGACACGGATAAAATACCTGATATTATTTTTATTGATGGTGGCCAAGGTCAGCTTAATATTGCGATAGAACAATTTAGCCAGTGGCCGCACAGTAAAATGCCATTACTAATAGGTGTGGCTAAAGGCACAAGTAGAAAGCCTGGTCTTGAAACGTTAATTCTGGCGCAAACTGGCCGTAGTATTAACTTGCCAGAAGATGCACCAGCCTTACATCTTATTCAACAAATTCGTGATGAAGCCCATCGTTTTGCTATTACCGGACATCGTAATAAACGAGGTAAAGCGTTAATTAAAAGCCCGTTAGAGTCGGTTAAAGGCATCGGTGAAAAACGACGCCAAGCGCTGTTACAGTATCTTGGCGGTTTACAGGGCGTAATGCGTGCCTCTATTACTGAGCTGAGTTCAGTACCAGGTATATCAAAAGGGCAGGCGGAAAAGATTTACCAAGCCTGTCATAACAAGTAGCATAGCGGCATAGATGCTGTAGAGAATAAAAAGATGTGGAATATTCCCAATCTGTTAACCCTGTTTCGATTATTTCTGATCCCGGTTTTTATCCTGTGTTTTTATTCTGGCCACGAGAACGCGCGGTTTTGGGCTGCATTTGCATTTTGGTTAGCGGCCATTACCGATGCCTTAGATGGTTATTTGGCACGCAAACTTCAACAGTCAACTCCGTTTGGTGCGTTTCTCGACCCAGTAGCGGATAAAGTAATGGTATCGGTAGCCTTGGTTATTATTGCTGTAGATAGTAAATCGCTGTGGGTAACGGTACCGGCTATTATTATGATTAGCCGTGAAATTGTGATATCAGCGTTACGTGAATGGATGGCCGAAATTGGCAAGCGCGCTAATGTAGCGGTATCAAATTTAGGCAAATATAAAACCATTGCGCAAATGTTGGCATTAATTGGCCTTATTTGGCGCCCAGAGCATTGGTTAGTAAGTTGGTTTACACCGGCTGGGATGCTATTGCTTTATATTGCGACAGTATTAACTGTGTGGTCGATGTTGAGTTATTTAAAAGCAGCATGGCGCGATTTGGTGCATTAAACCTTATTTTTGCTGCTTATTAACACAACTCAGTCAAATTTTAATCAGTCAGACGCAAAACAAGAATTTATTATTGACTGGCTGAATTAAAACAGTAGAATGCGATTCGTGTTAGGGCACATGGTCATAACAACGCGAGTATAGCTCAGCTGGTAGAGCGCGACCTTGCCAAGGTCGAGGTCACGAGTTCGAACCTCGTTACTCGCTCCAA
>NZ_JALAHQ010000006.1:0-133364 GCF_036983985.1 Rheinheimera metallidurans | reverse complement strand
GATTTTTGACTCTATTTCTAAAACCCCTCGGAGAGTGCGCTAGCGCTCTACCCCGTGGCATGGCGCGCATTATAGGGGGTTTTAATTGTCGTGCAAGCGGTTATTTCAGAAATATTACACTTTATGAATCGTTCGCATAAAGTTTCAACGATCAGCGCTTTTTAGCAGCATTTATTGCATAATATCTCGGCATTGGAGGGAATTATGACGATAAGAGCCTATAAAGGTATTTTACCAACTCTTGGTAGAGCAGTTTATGTAGATGAGTCTGCGGTAATAGTGGGCAATATAGTGTTAGCGGATGATGTTAGCATTTGGCCGCTAGTCGCCGCGCGTGGCGATGTAAACATTATGCGCATTGGCGCACGTACTAATATTCAAGACGGTTGTGTGCTGCATTTATCGCGCCCGAGTAAAGGTAAGCCTAATGGTTCACCGCTTATAATAGGTGAAGATGTTACTGTGGGGCATAAGGTAATGCTACATGGCTGCACGCTAGGTAATCGCATTCTGATTGGTATGGGCGCTATTGTTATGGATGACGTAATAGTAGAAGACGACGTTATTATTGGTGCGGGTAGTTTAGTACCACCAGGTAAAACACTACAAAGTGGCTATTTGTATGTGGGCAGCCCAGCTAAGCAAGCTCGGCCGCTTAATGATGGCGAAAAAGCTTTTCTTAGTGAGTCTGCCGCTAACTATGTCGTATTAAAGGATGAGTATTTAGCCGACGCTTAAATCCAAAGCTCTGCGGTTTCATTAACTGCGTCGTCAGCAATCGCTTGCTCGACGCAATCTTCCCAGCTAAACGCATTGGTTATAACCTCTTGCAAGAACTCGGCACCATCTTGTTTGGCCGGAATGGCAATAAAGCACTGCACTTTAAAGCCTGCAACTAAGCAACTGAAACATACCGCGCTGCGCGCTGGCACTAGATGAAAATCATTATTAAAGATCAGCTGCTGATTCATATAGCTAGCTGCTGCTTTAATCGTGTTAGTACTGGCGCAATATCCGGCTTTTTTCCGCGCCAAATATAAAACGCCTCAGCAGCTTGCGCGACCAACATACCCAAACCATCAACTTGTTGCTTTGCGCCCTGCTGCTTACTCCAACTCATAAAAGCGGTAGGTTGAGCTGCATAACTCATATCGTAAGCTAACTCTGTATGTTGTAGATGCTCACCGGCGATATCAGGCCGCTGATGACTTAAACCAGAGGAGGTAGCATTTATAACTAATGGATATGGCTGATGAGGGATCTGCGCAAAACCACAAGCCAACACTCGACTATCAAAACTTGCAGCGATACTGTGCGCTTTTTCTGGCGTGCGATTAGCTAGTACTACTTGGCTAACGCCCGCATCGAGTAACGGACCAACTACGCCCCTACTGGCGCCACCCGCACCTAGCAGTAATATTCGACAAGCATTTAAGTTAATGCCTAAACGTTGTAAATCGTTAACCAAACCTATGCCGTCGGTATTATCACCATGTAGTTTTCCACTCTCGTCAAAATAAAAGGTGTTTACCGCACCTGCTAGTTTTGCCCGTTCAGAAACACTATCGGCCAACTGATACGCCTGTTGTTTAAATGGCGCAGTAACATTGGCGCCACACCCACCTTGCGCGACAAACGTTTGCCAGCTGTCGGCAAAAGCATCGACTGGTGCTAGAATGGCCTCGTAGCTCAGTTGCTGCTGGCATTGCTCAGCAAATTGAGTATGAATAAAGGGTGATTTAGATTGCCCAATCGGATTTCCGAATACAGCATAACGGTCCACAGCAAATGTCCATTAAGAAGTTAGTACAGATGATTTTTAATAAAACCACGGTAAATAGCAAGCAACATCCTAGCCCTGAGCAAACCCCTTATATATTGATGGGTGGCGAAGATACGGTACGACGCTTAGCTAACCGCTTTTACGACATCATGGCAAGCGCGCCAGAAGCTAAAGAACTCTATGCTATTCACCCACTACCGCTCGATAACATTCGGCAGAAATTTTTCGAGTTTTTATCTGGTTGGTTAGGTGGCCCGGCGTTATTTGAAGAAAAATACGGCCACCCTCGGCTACGTGCTCGGCATTTACCCTTTACTGTAAATGAGCAATTACGTGATCAGTGGATGTTTTGTATGGATAACGCGTTAAATGAAGTAGTTGAACATAAAATGCTGCGTGAAGGCATTCGCCAGTCGATAGGCCAACTGGCAAGCCATATGATTAACTGCTAACGATTAACACCTAACCAATCTTGCGGTTTTAAATAGCGCTCATATAATAACGCTTCTGGGCTGCCAACCTCAGGTGCAAAACCATATTGCCAGCGCACTAACGGCGGCAAAGACATTAAGATTGATTCGGTACGACCGCCACTTTGTAAACCAAACAACGTGCCTCGGTCATATACCAAGTTAAATTCAACATAGCGGCCGCGACGATATAGCTGGAATTGTCGCTCTTTATCACCAAAGCGGGTTGCTTGACGTTTTTCGACGATAGGTAAATACGCTGGCACGAAGGCTTCACCTACTGCCCGCATTAAAGCAAAACTTTGCTCAAAGCCTGGTGCATTTAAATCGTCAAAAAATAAGCCGCCAACACCACGCGTTTCATCACGATGTTTTAAGTAAAAGTAATCATCACACCATTTTTTATAGTCAGGGTAATACTGTTCACCAAAAGGCTCAACCGCCGCTTTAGCCGTTTTATGCCAGTGTACAACGTCTTCTTCAAATGGATAAAAGGGCGTTAAGTCAAAACCACCACCAAACCACCATACCGGCGTCTCGCCGTCTTTTTCGGCGATAAAAAAACGCACATTAGCATGCGTTGTTGGCAAATACGGGTTATTAGGGTGGATCACTAGTGACACACCGCAAGCATTAAAACTACGACCCGCTAATTCAGGACGATGTGCGGTAGCGGATGCTGGCATATTGGCACCAAACACATGCGAGTAATTAACGCCGGCTTGCTCAAATACTTTACCGCCAGTAAGTACCCTACTTTTACCGCCGCCGCCTTCCGGTCTTTGCCAGGCATCTTCAACAAAACACGCACCGCCGTCGGCCTGCTCTAACGCTTTACAGATATTATCTTGCAGCTGCTGCAAAAACTGCTGTACTGCGTTTAAATGTTGGTGTGGTTGACTGTGTGTCACCTTAACTCCTTATAATGTCGCCGGTTACAGCATGACGAATTTGACTAGGCTGCGTGGCACCGCCTAGCGAACCTGGCATAATTGCCGACAATTTGTTACCTAAATGCAACTCAAGTTCATCACGCTTAGTTATAGCAGGACAGCCAGATAAATTAGCACTAGTAGATACCAAAGGCTTACCGTAGTCAGCACATAATGCATGCACTACAGGATGCGCGCTTACCCTCACGGCGATAGAATTAAACTGGCCAGTAATCCATTTGGGTGCCGCTTTACTGGCTGGCAATATCCAGCTGATGTGGCCAGGCCAACTCGAAAAAATTTGGTAGCGTTTTTCTGGTGGAATGGCTTTATCATCAACGTAGGGTAATAACTGTGAATAGTTTGCAGCGACTAAAATAAGCCCTTTATCTACCGTGCGCTGCTTAATAGCTAACAATGCCATTACTGCGGTTTCGTTGTCTGGATCACAACCCAAGCCATACACTGCTTCGGTTGGATATGCGATGACACCACCGTCTTTTAATGCTTGTAATACACGCTCTAATTCTAACATTGGCTATACCCATTCCAACAAATTTAACAAAAAACACAGTTAAAATTTTCTTCATCAGCGCAAATCGCTATAATAGCGTCTTCGCGCGCTTAGTTCATCACGTTCAGAAGGAAACAATCATGCAAGTTGGCATCATCATGGGTTCGACCTCAGACTGGCCTACTATGAAACACGCTGCTGATATGCTGGATAAGTTTGGTATTGCTTATGAAACCAAAGTTGTTTCCGCACATCGCACACCACAATTATTAGCAGATTATTCTAGTTCTGCGGCAAACCGTGGCTTAAAAGTAATTATTGCCGGTGCAGGTGGCGCAGCGCATTTACCTGGCATGGCAGCAGCCTTTACTAGCTTACCAGTGCTAGGTGTGCCAGTGCAGTCTAAAGCATTAAAAGGTATGGATTCTTTATTGTCTATTGTGCAAATGCCAAAAGGTGTAGCAGTAGGCACCATGGCGATTGGTGACGCCGGTGCGGCAAACGCAGGCTTATTAGCAGCACAAATTCTTGCTACGCATGATGCCGAACTAATGAAAAAGATAGATGCCTTTCGCCAAGCGCAAACCGATTTGGTATTAAGCCAGCCTGACCCGTCACAGGTACAATTATGAATGTATTAGTGTTAGGCGCTGGGCAATTAGCGCGAATGATGTCTTTAGCCGGTGCTCCGCTTAACATCAGCATTAGTGCTTATGATGTCAATACCGATAGCCTAGTGCACCCGTTAACCCAGCAAAACTTGGGTACCGGCCTTGCTAATGCTATTGCTGCCGCCGATATAATTACCGCAGAGTTTGAGCATATTCCGCTAGCAATACTTGAACAGTGCCAAAAAAGTGGCAAATTTTTCCCCGGCGAAACCGCGATTAAAGCCGGAGGCGATCGCAGGCTGGAAAAACAATTACTAGATAGCGCTAACGTGGGCTCTGCGGCTTATCATATAGTGAACAGCGAAGCTGACTTTAATCAGGCTATTAGTAAGCTTGGCCTGCCGTTAGTGTTTAAAAGCGCCCTAGCTGGCTACGATGGTAAAGGGCAATGGCGGCTAAAGCAGGCTGAAGATACCGCCGCTTTATGGCAGAAAATCAGCGCCTTTTTAGCTGCAGATCCGCAGCAGAGCATTGTTGCTGAGCAATTTATTCCGTTTCAACGCGAAGTATCTTTAATTGGCGTACGCCGCGCTAATGGCGATATAAAAGTGTACCCATTAACCGAAAACCATCATGTCAATGGTGTGCTTAGCGTGTCGTTAGCCGTCGCAGGAAATGAGCAATTGCAGCAACAGGCCTGCCAGATGTTTACTGCCCTAGCAAATAAACTAGACTATGTTGGCGTGCTATCAATAGAGTTTTTTGATTTAAACGGCAAATTACTAGTCAATGAAATAGCACCTCGGGTACATAACTCGGGGCATTGGACGCAGCAAGGCGCCGATATTTGCCAATTTGAACAGCATCTACGTGCAGTATGTAACTTACCCTTAGGCAGCACAGCACTAATAAGGCCTAGCCTAATGGTTAACATTTTGGGTGAAGATGCTGTACCAGAGAGTATTTTAACAATACCGGGGCTACATTTACATTGGTATGGCAAAAGCAAAAGGCCGGGCAGAAAAATGGGCCACATTAATTTATCTGCACCGAACAATGCAGAATTAAAAGCAAGATTTACACAGTTAATTAATTTATTACCTGAAGCTATATTTCCTGAACTACAGCAAATGGTTAATAGGATAAGCTAGCCATCAATACCGGCAGCTTCGGCTGCTGGTTGTTTTACACCGCAACCCTTATCCGCGCAGTACACACCCTGCTTCTTCTCAATCAGTAACGTAAAACCACAATGACAACAAGCGCCAGCTATCGGTGAATCATTGAGTAAGAATTTACACTTAGGGTAATTATTGCAACCCCAAAATTGTTTACCAAATTTACTGGTACGCTCAATCAACTGCCCTTGTTTGCATTTAGGGCAAGCAAGCCTGTCAACTTCGGGCTGTTCATGCTGCTCATTAACCACAAAGTGACAATCAGGGTAATTAGTGCAGCCAATAAACATACCATAGCGGCCATTCTTTACCGCTAACGCCGAGCTGCATTGTGGGCAAGCTTCGGTTTCTAACACCTTTACAATCGTTGTTTCATGCGGATGCAAGGCCTTAATATAATGGCAAGCCGGATAGCCACTACAGCCCAAAAACGGCCCATTTTTGCCCGACTTCATTGCTAAAACTTGGTGGCATAATGGGCAAAGCTGCTGCTGTTGTGGTAAAGCAAATAGAGCGGAGTCGTCGGTCATAAAATAAGGCCGCTTAATGCAGCGGCCCTTCTGGTTCTTCAAAAATTAAATCTTCCATCTGGGCATAAGCAGATTCATTACCTGGCACATTAAATAGCACCATTAATACCACCCACTTTAAGTCCTCTAAACTTATGCTATTACTATCTAAGTCCATCACTCGGTCTATTACCATTTCTCGAGTTAACGCACCCAATACATTAATTTGCTCTAAAAACAGCAAAAAACCCCGACATTCAACATCCATTTTCGCCAACTCAGGCGCACTATAAATGCGGGTAGCATTGGAAATACCGTGCGACAAATAGGGTTTAACATGGCTCTCCTGCAATGCAGACAAGTTATCAAGCCATTTTAATGCTTTAAAAATATCATCGTCATGAAAACCTGCACGGCTTAACTCTTTGGTCAGATCGGCATGATTAACGTAAATATCAGATTCATTATGAATATAGTTTTCAAACAGATAAACGAGGATATCAAACATACTTAGCCACTCCTCACTCTTATGTAGCCACCAGGAACTGCTGCTACTTCACCTGCTAACTCCAGTTGCAACAACGCTATAGCTGTATCAGCAACAGCTAAACCGCTGCGCTCTGCAATTAAGTCAACTGCGGTAACTTCATCTGCTACGTTAGCCAACAACTGACGGGCAAACAAGTCTAATTCAGTACTTTTTTCTGGTTCAGTAACATTAGTTATGTTGCTTTGATTAAAAAAACTCCACTCCTCTATTATATCGGCCACTGAGGTTACTAATTTAGCGCCTTGTTGGATTAAACTATGGCAACCCGCAGATTGCGGGCTGTAAATGGGTCCAGGTACAGCAAACACATCCCGACTATATTCTGCGGCTAAATTAGCACTAATTAGCGTGCCACTTTTAAGCCCCGCCTCAACCACTATAGTGCCAATACTTAGGCCTACCACTATACGGTTACGCTGTGGAAATAGTTCTGCTCTGGCTTGTACATCCGGAAAATATTCAGACACTAACGCTCCCTGTTCCACTATGGCTTCAGCTAACGCTTTGTTACTCGCTGGGTAGACTTGCTCTAAACCATGCCCCAATACTGCAATAGTTAAACCTCCAACACTGAGTGCGCCCTTGTGGCTTTCGCTATCAATACCTCGCGCCATACCACTGGTAATAACATAACCTTGTTGGCTTAGTTCACTAGCAAAATTAAAGGCTACCTTACGACCGGTCGGAGTTGGCTGCCTACTACCTACCATCGCTAACTGCTGTTGTGCTAATACATGCGGGTTGCCCTTAACAAACAACAATAACGGCGGCTGTTTAGTTTGTTTAAGTAATGCAGGGTAAAGTGGATCGGCAAATGTAAGTATATGGTGATTACAGGCTTGATTAAGCCACGACAGTGCATAGTCAGCTTTATCTTGCGCTTCGTATGCCAAAATATGGGCTTGGCGCTCAGTAAAGCCGATATTGCGTAAAATGCTGGCGGGTTGTTTTACCAACTCAGCCACAGAAATTTGCTCGCTAAGACGCTGGAACTTCAAGCCATCTAGGCCATGCACAGAGGCTAAAGCGAGCCAGTTTCGGATATCATCCATAAAAACTGGCTCCATAAAGCAGGTTACAGGTTTGCTATAGTATCGCCTACACGAATTGGCTGTTGAGTTTTAGTAACAATACCAAAGCTAACATTCTCAGATACTTTAAACACCATTAGCTCGCCGACTTTTTCTCGTGGTAACGCGATAGTATCATCGCCAAAATTTTTGAACATTTTTTGTAATTTAGTGGCATCTTCAACATAAACAGGGCCATTTTTGCCATCAATAACCGTTGGCGAGTTACGATAAATGCCCAGCATATGACCTGGCTTTAGCTCATTTAAGCTACCGCGGTTTAATACCACAATGTCCCATTTAGAAAATTCTCGCAGATTTGACGTTGTGTCTATAATAGTACCGTTAATTTCAAACTCTGGCTTTTGCATCACAAAAAACGCGGGCAATGCTTGACCATCTAATGCAGGCATAACTCTATCACCCTGCTTAATCTCGCGTTTAACGCTTAATACTTTTAGCGATGCCGCCTCGATTGGCGTGCTGTCGGTAGCATCACGACCCGCACGAAATGCCCGAGCGGTTGCAACTAGCGTAGTTTCGTAACCTAATAAGTCACCCGTTTCTAAGTCGATATAAGGCTTACCTTTGCGATAAACGCCGTATGATGCACCCGGTTCCAAAACACCTTTAGTATAAATAGTGTGGTCACCAACTGAATTTTTTACGTTAGCATTTGAGCCTAAAACATAAGGCAACGCAGCAATTTTCTCTTCGCTAAGCGCCTGCTCAAAAGTTAAGTAATGACGAATCATGCTTAATGGCAATGTACTTACAGCCTCGCCACCCTTCATCGTTTTGCGAATACCGGGCGATAAGCGTTTTGCATTTTCGTTAACCATCAAACGCGGTCTGCCTTGCGCATCGTAAGTTAACGTAAGTGTGTCGCCAGGGTAAATTAAATGTGGATTATCAATTTGCGGGTTCATTTGCCACAATTGTGGCCATAACCAAGGCTCATTTAAATATAGGGCTGAAATATCCCATAACGTATCGCCTTTTTTAACGACATAGCTCGCAGGAGCATCATTGCGAATTTTTAGCACGTCCGCCAATACATTAAAAAAGCCACTCATAATGATAAGAGTGACCAAAATTGCAAATTTTTTCAGCATGCCTGCATCCTTGAGCTATATCTTATTGTAATTATTGTACACTAAGCTGTTCATACAGCATATTAATGGCTAAAATTAAAACATATCACAACCCCTGAAACAAAGCATATTTTTGTAGGTATTATGGCAGTTTTACATGTTTTACATTATCCAGACGAACGACTCCGTACGATAGCCGCTCCGGTTGATAAAGTGACGGCTGAGGTTAAGCAATTAGTGGCGGACATGCTCGATACCATGTACGCCGAAAACGGTATTGGCTTAGCCGCAACCCAAGTTAACGTGCATCAACGCATAGTGGTTATTGATATTTCTGAAGACCGTAACGAACCTATGGTATTTATTAACCCGGTAATTTCAACTCGTAGCGGTGAAACTAGCTATGAGGAAGGCTGCTTGTCGGTGCCACAAAACTACGCATTAGTAGACCGCGCTGCTGAAGTAACGGTTAAAGCCTTAGATAAAAATGGCGAAGAGTTTGAGCTTAATGCTGATGGTTTATTAGCTATTTGCTTACAGCACGAACTAGACCATTTAGTTGGTAAATTATTTATTGATTACCTGTCACCATTAAAACGTGACCGTATTCGGAAAAAATTAGAAAAAGAAGCCAAAATGGCGCAGCGTCACGCGCTGTAATCAGGAAGTACTGTGAGTCAATCTTTGCGAATTATTTTTGCCGGCACGCCGGACTTTGCGGCGCGCCATTTACACGCGTTGTTAGATTCTAATCATCAAGTTGTTGCCGTTTATACGCAGCCAGATCGCCCAGCTGGTCGCGGCCAACAGCTGCAACCTAGCGCCGTTAAACAGTTAGCATTAGCGCATAACGTAGCGGTGTATCAGCCCAAATCGTTAAAAAAGGCCGCTGCGCAGGCTGAATTAGCGGCACTAAATGCAGATTTAATGATTGTTGTCGCCTACGGCTTAATATTACCGCAAGCTGCACTAGACATACCCAAGCTAGGTTGTATTAACGTGCACGGCTCGCTGCTTCCGCGCTGGCGTGGCGCTGCACCTATTCAACGCGCAATCTGGGCCGGCGATAACATTACTGGCATTACTATTATGCAAATGGACGCCGGCTTAGATACCGGCGCCATGTTAAGTGTAATTAGTTGCAATATTGAAGCCAGCGACACCAGTGCAAGCTTGTATGACAAATTAGCGCAACTTGGCCCGCAAGCCTTGTTAACTGCAGTAAATAATTTACCCGCATTACAACAACACGCACAGCCACAAGATGATAGCTTAGCAACCTACGCCGAAAAGCTGCACAAAGACGAAGCAGAGCTAAGTTTTAATAAAGACGCTCAGGCTTTGGCACGTGAAATTCGCGCCTTTAACCCTTGGCCGGTTAGTTACATTAACCTGGCGCAAGGCAGCGTGAAAGTATGGCAAGCTAAGGTAGCAGACACCGCACACAGCGCAGGACCTGGCACAGTGTTAGCCGCCGATAAGCACGGCATTTGTATTGCTTGTGCCACTGGTGCACTAATTATTACGCAATTACAGCCGCCAGGTAAAAAAGCTATGCCAGCTGCAGATTTCTTAAATGGTCGCGCCGACTGGTTTAGTCTAGGCAGCATCATTGGCGATAAAATATGAGCCGTAATATTCGCGCCATAGCAGCGAAAAGTTGTTTTGATGTTGTCGATCAAGGCATGTCGTTGTCAGACGTTTTACCCAAAGCGCAAGCATTGTTAGATAACGCGTTAGATAAAGCCCTGTTACAAGAAATATGCTTTGGCGTAATGCGTTACTTGCCGCAGTTAGAGGCAGTTTGCAATCAGCTGATGAGTAAACCGCTAATTAAACAGCTAAGGCCGCTGCAATTTTTACTTTATGTTGGTATATATCAATTAAAGTTTATGCGTATTCCTGACCATGCGGCAATTAGCGAGACTGTTGATGCCGCACGTGAATTAAAAGGCCAGTCGCTAACTAAACTTATTAACGGCGTATTGCGTAATGTGCAGCGACAGCCTGCCGTGTTTGACTTTGATAACGCACCGCTTGCAGTACAGTTTAACCACCCAGGTTGGTTTATTACAGAATTACAGCTAGCCTACCCGCAGCAATGGCAACAGATATTAGAAGCAAACCAGCAAAAAGCACCATTATGGCTTAGGGTTAACATAAACAAAATTAACCCAACCGATTATGCCGCAGCACTCACTCGCACTGGCATCGAGTACAGCCGGCCGGTTGCCGATTTACCTGCCGCGATTAAGCTAACACAAGCGCAAGATGTTACTACTTTACCCGGCTATGCCGAGGGTTGGTTTTCAGTGCAAGATGGCGCAGCACAATACGCGGCCAGCTTACTGCAAGTTAGCGACGGCCAGCGCATTTTAGATGCTTGCTGCGCACCGGGCGGTAAAACCTGTAATATTCTTGAACTGGCACCTCAGGCAGAAGTAACTGCTTTAGATAAAGAACCCAAACGCTTACTGCGCGTGCATGAAAATTTAGCCCGCTTGGGTTTAACTGCCAAAGTGATAGCTGCCGATGCAAGTGCGCCAGATAGCTGGTGGCAAGGCCAGCTATTTGACCGTATTTTATTAGATGTGCCTTGCTCGGCTAGCGGTGTGATAAGACGCCATCCCGATATTCGTTGGTTAAGGAAAAAAGCCGACATCGCGGCACTTGCTGAGCTGCAACAGCGTATACTACAACAATGCTGGGTGTTATTAGCACCAGGTGGCATTCTACTGTACGCCACCTGCAGCGTGTTACCACAAGAAAACAGCGCGCAAATAACGCAGTTTCTGCAACAGAATAACGATGCAACGCTAGATCTATTGCCTCAGCAAAGCCCTGAGCAGCCGCACGGTTGGCAGTTGTTGCCTGGCGAGCAAGATATGGACGGCTTCTTCTATGCTAGGCTGCTAAAAGCAGCAAATTAAGACACTGTGGTTAACTATAGCGAGCAAGCATGAAGATTATTATCTTAGGTGCAGGCCAAGTTGGCGCCACGTTGGCGGAAAACTTGGTAGGAGAACAAAACGACATTACTGTGGTTGATATTGACGCAGACAAACTGCGCGCCCTGCAAGATCGTTTTGATTTACAGGTGGTGCACGGCCATAGCTCTCACCCTGATGTGTTGAGAAAGGCCGGCGCAGAAGATGCCGATATGATTGTGGCCGTAACCAACAGCGACGAGGTTAATATCGTTGCTTGCCAGGTTGCTTATAGTATCTTCAATACGCCGCTTAAAATTGCCCGCATTCGTACCAATCAATATCTAAAGTACCGTGAGCAATTGTTTCATAAAGACGATATGCCAGTAGATCACTTTATTGCCCCAGAAGCTTTAGTTACTAATTATATTCGTCGTCTTATTGATTACCCAGGCGCACTGCAGGTAGTAGAATTTGCCGGCGGCAAAGTTAGCTTAGTCGCGGTAAAAGCCTATTATGGCGGCTTATTGGTCGGCCATGCGTTGTCGGCATTAAAACAGCACATGCCAAATATAGAAACCCGGGTTGCGACTATTTACCGACGCGGCCATGCTATTCGGCCCATTGGTACCACCATCATTGAAGCTGACGATGAAGTATTTTTTGTCGCAGCAACCAAGCACATTCGCGCGGTAATGAGTGAACTACAAAAATTAGAGCGCAGTTACCGGCGCATTATGATTGCCGGCGGCGGTAACGTTGGCTTTGGTTTAGCTCGTGCGTTAGAGAAAACCCACAACGTTAAGCTAATTGAACGCGGTAAAGAACGCGCCGAATTTTTGTCTAGCGCGCTAGATAACACCGTAGTTTATGTTGGCGATGCCTCAGATCCTGAATTGTTAGAAGAAGAAAGTATCGAGCAAGTTGATGTTTTCATTGCGGTTACTAACGATGACGAAGCCAACATTATGTCTGCCATGTTAGCTAAACGTATGGGGGCGCAAAAAACCATGGTGCTAATTAAACGCAGTGCCTATGTTGATTTATTGCAAGGCGGCGAAATAGATATTGCCATATCACCACAGCAAGCGACCATTTCGGCGTTGCTTACTCACATTCGCCGTGGCGACATTGTAAACGTGCATTCACTAAGACGCGGCGCAGCAGAAGCGATTGAAGCTATAGCGCATGGTGATAGCAGCACCAGTAAGGTAGTAGGCAAAGCCATTGGCGCGCTTAAACTACCACCGGGTACAGCTATTGGCGCCATAGTGCGTGGTGATGAGGTGTTAATAGCCAGCAATAGCATGATTATAGAAACCAACGATCATGTTATTTTATTTATGGTCGACAAAAAGCACATTGTTGAAGTAGAAAAGCTATTTCAAGTTAGTGCGATTTTTATTTAAACTAATGGCCATTAAGGCATATCGAAAAAGTAAGATCAATGTTTCTAAAAAAATCCGCAATAGTCTTTTTTGAACTTATTAAACTACCTTTAATGTTTATAGTATGCTGAGAAAATATAATATCGTCCTTTTTCATAATGAGATATGAAGAAACACCATGCAGACCTAATACTTTTAAATTTACGCTATCGTCTTTATTTAAATAAATATTACTTGCCGAATTCAAACGGTAATTTTTAAGAATAGACTCTGCCTCTGCAAAATACTTCTCGCCCAGATGGTTACTGGGTAAATGCAAGCTTCTAAAGTCAATATCATCAGATTTTTCAGCGCAAGTTTTTACCTGTTCCCAGAAAGGAAATGACGTCCTGCAGGAGCCGCAATCAATAGTCCATAACTGAACAATGCTATATCCATTACTAAATTTAGGCGTGTACTCTTCAGGATCATTTATATGAATAACATCCCCCAAAGAAATATTTCTCTCTGAGACGCCACCGGCCATACTATAATTACTCACCCAAGTATTGTTTGAAATGGTGATTAATAATGCACCACCCACAGAAGTAACTACAAATAATATGGCCTTATATTGCGATAACTTGGCACATAAATAGCCCGCAGTAGCCCCCAAGACAGATGAAAACAAAATAACCAGCCCCGCATAGTGATTTTGGAGGTACATAGCAAAGAATACGATTATAAAAAAAGGCATTACACCTATAAAAAAATTCTTTATAAAAGGTTTATTATTAAAATATATAAATACAAAATAAATTAAAAATACAACAGGGGCTTGCACTAAGCTACCTATCGCACCAAGTAATATAGAAACTGTCGTTAATATTATAGCTATAATATATATCTTCATTTCTATGGTTCCATCATATGCGAGCAAAGACCGTTGCAACTACCTAACCAAAGCAGGCCACAACCCAAGGAAGAAGTAGCACAATTACCTGAACTGCAAGGACCATAAATATAGCAAAAATCTACGGCTTTATTACACGCACAACCAGCTCCTTGTTTTTCTGCAACTCCATCAGTAGATGAAGAACTGAAACTTGCAAAATACTTAGCTGCATCCGCTCGGGTAAAATATTTATTTATCTTATTATACAGATACGTTATTTTTTCAATTGCGTGATCTGGAGCCGTGTCGTCAAAATTAAGATGATCCCTTGCAAAAGAAATAACCTCTGAAAAGGTTTCATACTGAAATTTATTAAGAACCGCCGTATTCATTTCTCTATTTAAATGAGCAAGCCATAATTTTGATCTGTTTTTAGAGTTGAGATTTATGAATACTTTTTTCTGCTCTAACTCAGGAATATCTGATAAATATTCCAATATGAAAATTTCATTATCTATATTATTTAGCACAATATTAATTGTATTTTCTACATTAGGAGAAATGTCTTTATCAAGACACTTATTCATTGATCACGCATTAAAGCAACAAAAAACAAACAAAATAAACAATAAATTTCTCATAATTTAATCCAAATTTAGCATTTCACTAAAATTAGACTGCTAATATAATTTTGTCAAACGACGACTTAATCTTTCCAAAATGCTGGCGTAAATAGCACCAACAAGGTAAATACTTCCAGCCGACCAAATACCATGGCAGCAACGAGTAACCATTTGCTAGCGTCGGGAATACTACCAAAGTTGGCTGCAACCTCACCCAGACCTGGGCCTAAGTTATTTAAACAGGCCGCCGTTGCCGTAAAAGCAGTAATGTTATCTAACCCAGTAAGCAACAATAACAACATAATAACTAAAAACACTAAAGCATAAGCAGCGAAAAATCCCCACACCGCCTCAACAATACGATCAGCAACCTGCCGTCGGCCTAACTTTATTGCATATACCGCCCGCGGATGAATCAGTCGATTTAACTCGCGTTTGCCCTGTAAAAACAATAACAATACTCGGACTACTTTTAAGCCACCACCGGTGGACCCAGCGCAGCCGCCAATAAAACTAGAAAACATCAGTAAAATTGGTAAGAATAGTGGCCACGCGGAAAAGTTAGCCGTAGTAAACCCTGCGGTTGTGCCAATAGACACCGCCTGAAAAGCAGCTTGATCGAACGCTTCGCCCGCACTGCTATACACATTGGTAGATAGTAAGGTTGCAAAGCAAATAAATATAATTGTAGCTTGGATAGCTAAAAAGGCTTTAAATTCTGGATCACGAAAATAGGTGCTAACGCTTTTACCTCGTATCGCAGCAAAGTGTAGCGGAAAGTTAACCGCGCTTAGCAGCAAAAACACGACACAAATGCCGTTAATTAAAGGGCTTTGAAAATGACCAACACTGGCATCATAAGTAGAAAAACCACCGATAGCGATAGTAGCAAACGCATGGCAAATAGCGTCAAACCAGTTCATACCAGCAAGAAAAAACGCCAGTGTACAGCTTAATGTTAGCGCTAAATAGATATACCACAGGTGTTTAGCGGTATCGGCAATGCGCGGTGTCATCTTGTTGTCTTTTACCGGCCCTGGCGTTTCCGCCCGATACAGCTGCATGCCGCCCACACCTAACATTGGCAATATTGCTACCGCCAGTACAATAATACCCATACCACCGAGCCATTGCAGTTGCGCGCGATAATATAAAATAGCTTTGGGTAAAAACTCGATACCGGTTAAAACGGTGGCACCGGTAGTGGTTAAACCAGAAAACGCTTCAAACATCGCGCTGGCTAAACTCAGTTGCAGGTTGCTGGCTAATAAGAACGGCATCGCCCCAGCGGCGCCTAGCACGATCCAAAATAAGGCGACAATTAAAAAACCATCTCGTACTTTTAACTCGGCTTTATGTTGGCGATTGGGATACCAAATTAAAAAGCCGATAAACACACAAAGTACAAACGACAGCAAAAAAGGTACGCCGGCACCATCCTTATACCAGTATGCAACAAATGCCGGAGGCACCATGCTGATACTAAAGATGGCGATCAGCAAACCTAAGATCCGGATTATCGAGCGGTATTGCATACCTTAATGCTGTCCTTACGGCCTGTTAAGCCAGCTGTAAATCACGGGTCATATTTTCGTTTCGGTCTTGGTGCACAATAATATTATCTTCAATACGAATACCACCAAACTGCCGAAATGCGTCAACTTTATGCCAGTTAATATATTGGCTAAATTCTGTTGCTGCTAAGTCAGCTAATAGGCTGTCGATAAAATAGAGACCAGGCTCAATGGTAAACACCATATTAGCTTCAATGCTGCGTGTGCATCGCAGATATGGATGGCCTTCTGGCGGCGCAACGTGTGTGCCGCGCTCGTCAGCCATAAAGCCGCCAACATCATGTACCTGCAAGCCTAAGTGATGACCAAGCCCGTGAGGGAAAAACGCCCGGCTAATTTGGCGTTCTATTATGGCGTCGGCTGATAGTTTAACGAAATCAAACTGCTGCAGTATAGTGGCGATTTTTTGATGGCACTGCACATGTAGCTCACCATATTTTAACCCTGGTTTTAAACCATCAACCAGTTGTAACTCAGCGTCATTCACTGCGCTAATTAAACTGCCAAATTCATCTTGTGGGTTAAAACTGTAAGTACGGGTAATATCTGCCGCATAACCATGAAACTCGGCACCGGCATCAATCAAAAATGAATGCCGTTGCTTAGGCACTTTGCGTTCTAACGCGGTGTAATGCAAAATCGCGCAATTTTGGTTAAGAGCAACAATATTGCCATAAGGCATTTCGTTTTCTGTTTGACGCGCGGCGGCCAAGTAAGCTAACTGAATATCAAACTCACTGCCGCCAGCATAAAATGCTGCTTTAGCCGCGTTATGCCCAGCAACCGCCATTTTATTAGCTATACGCAAGCACGCCTGTTCGTAAGGCGTTTTATAAGCTCGATAAAAATGAATATAACTTAATACCGGCTCTGGATTAATTTCGTTAAAACCTAGCGCTCGAGCAACTTCTAAATACTCGCCCAAATAAGCCATTCCAGCTTTATCGTAAGGCAGTAAAGTTTCAACCTTGTTGGCTTTATCTAATAACTGAATATCAAAATGTTCAGCCCAAAAATCGTTAGGTTCGTCAGGTACTTTATGCCAAAAGTCTTTGGGTCGATAAAATATAAGTTTAGGCTTGTTTACGCCATCAACAATTAACCAACAATGCGGATTATCTATTACCGGCAGCCAAGCTTTAAATAGCGGATTAGCTTTAAACGGGTAATCCATATCATCAAGGAACTTGCGCTGTGCTTGCCCAGAGTGGATCACTAGCGCATCTAGGTTTTCTCGTTGTAACAGGCTACGCGTTCGCGTTTGCAATTCGGCAATATGAGCCTGATACAGGCTTTGATAAGAAGCTGTCATAAGTGTCTGACCTGTTGACTGAAAAACATGCAGGATATCATAACATTATTCCACTACCAGCCCAATTTGCATTGTGGTTAGCGGTTTGAATACATCAATAGGCGAATTTAGCCTGATATTATATATTTGATAATACGCCATCACCGCTTTAACGTAATCTCGGGTTTCACGATACGGAATGGTTTCAACCCAGACATCGGCCGGTACCGCATAATCTTTGGGCACCCACTGCTTTACTCGACTATAGCCTGCGTTGTAGGCTGCTGTTGCCATCAGCAAATTGCCATCGTTACGTTTCATTAGGTAATTTAGATAGTCGGTGCCGTAATCAATATTAGTTGCTGGGTTATTTAGCTGCGCTAGCTGCACCGGTTTTTTTGCTATTTCTCGCGCAGTAGCTGGCATCAGCTGCATTAAGCCTCTAGCGCCTACAGGTGATGCAGCATCAGCCATAAAAGAGCTTTCACGACGCGCTATTGCCATTGCCCAACCCGAATCTATTTCTGCCTTGGCTGCTGATTGATTAATTTCAGTTTGAAACGCTAACGGAAACCGCAACTCTACATCATCCCAATAACCCACGTCGGCCAGAGAAAATATTGCTCTTTCATACCATTGTAGCTGATGCGCTAACTTGGCAGATACCAGCTTTTGCTGCTCATCTGAACTAGACTGTAAGTAGTTCCACTCTCGCCTTGCTTCAGTTAGCCGGCCTAAAGCCAACCATTCTTGCGCTCGCTTTACCGCAGAGTGCTGTTGTAAACCTGCCAACTCTTGTTCTGACACCACCACAGGTGTGTGCGCTAAGCTAGGTGGTAAGCCCATTTTAGCTGCCGCCATAAAACCATAAAAGTGTCGCTGTAATGCTAGCGCTTCAAACAGCGGTTTGGCTTTATCTACTTGGCCTTGCTGCTCATACGAGCGCGCCAGCCAATATTGCCAACTGGTATCTTTAGCAACCTCTTTGGGTAAGGCCTCTATTATCTTCTGTACCTCTGGCCAATCTAACTGCGACAAGGCATGGCTGACTTGCCAATGTGCCAAGGTATTATCAATTAATTCAGCTGGCAGCTCTTTAAACCACGTTGCGGCACGGTCATCCCCTTTGCTAGCTAGTGCAATGGCAAACTGCCGCTGCACATCTAAACGCTGCCCGGCACTAAAATAAGGGTCATTAACAAATTTCTGCCACACCTTTAATGCTTGGTCTGGGTGGCGCCAAATAAGCCGCTTCATACCATAAGCTGCAATATCACGCTCTTGTATGGTTTTTAACGGGAAAAATTTATTATTCGCAATCACTGCGGGGTTACGCCGAGTTTGTTGATACATATCCGCAAGATATTGCTGCTCAGCTGGCAGTTGGGTTTTTAAATAAGGTATTAAACCCGCATCACCACCTTCAGCTGCTAAACTTATGCGCTGCCATACCAGCTCGTTTTTTTGCTGCCCAGCTTTGCGCCATGCAGAAAATAAGGGGTCACACGCGCTAGGTTGAGATTTACCCACAACCCATAACTTAGCAATCTGTGGCCACAACACGGCATGATCAGCATCTTTTGCTGACAACTTAAAACGTAGCGCCAAACATTCTAATTCAGCGTCTTTTGAACCGGCATAGTGCGACAAAAACATTGCGCCTTTTTGCCGTTTAGCTAAATCAAGCAACCAGGGTTTACGCAGTGGCCAATCGACCGGCGTAGCTTTATTTTTCTGTAAAAACTCGCCTATTCGCTCATCGGCGGTTAAAAACTGTTGTAAACGGCGCTGCTCCAAATAAGGAAGCAGCGGATAGTTGGCAAATTTATTTAATACCTTTTGTGCCTGCTCATAAGTTAAGCTGCCAATTTGGCGCTCGGCTTGTAAAAACTCATTACGTAACGCTGCCTCTGAAGACACTGACGCCATAGATAGTGGCGTCAAAAGCAGGCTAGTCAGCATAAAAACGATACGTTTCACGACGATAAACCCCCAACAAAAATTCTAATCCGAAAGAAATACACCTATAGTTATCGCTGGCCGTTGCGGTCATATTCAAACAAGTGTTTAAATAACGGTTGAATTTTTTACCAAACCGCGACACACTGATTCAGATAATCTCATCGTACCAGTTGCGACCAACCCTAACTTACGCGACCAAGGAGCACCGTTATGATTTACCAGAGTGACAACATCAGTGTTGCTTACCTGAAACCTGGTATTGCCCGTTTTGCTTTTAACGCAAAAGGTTCAGTTAATAAATTTGACCAGCAAACTCTATCTGATTGTAAGACAGCTTTGGCGCAACTGCACGTCGACAAAGCATTACAAGGCGTTATTTTTTGTAGTGAAAAAGACAATTTTATTGTTGGCGCTGATATTACCGAGTTTTTAAGCACATTTTTACGCCCAGAAGCAGAGTTAGTGCCGTGGATTAAAGAAGCCTCTGATGTATTCGATCTAGCTGAAGACTTGCCGGTGCCAACAGTAGTTGCTATTAAGGGTTTCGCGCTTGGTGGCGGGTGTGAGTGGTCACTTACATCTGATTATCGCGTGGCAGATACGACCACCCGTATTGGTTTACCCGAAGTTAAATTAGGCTTAATGCCGGGCTTCGGTGGCACTGTGCGCTTGCCGCGCATTATTGGCGCCGATAACGCAATGGAGTGGATCACCACAGGTAAAGACCACAGCGCGGAGCAAGCACAAAAATTTGGTTTAATTGACGCCGTAGTTGCACCAGAAAAACTAGAAGCCGCTGCACTTAGCATGTTGGAAGACGCAATTGCAGGCAAGCTAGATTGGCGCAAAAAGCGCGCCTTTAAACTACAGCCGTTAAAACTAAATAAAACTGAAGCGATTATGAGCTTCTCTACCGCTAAAGGTATAGTGTTTGCCAATGCAGGTAAACATTATCCGGCGCCAATGATGGCAGTAACTACGATAGAAGCAGCAGCAAGGCTAGATCGCGCCGGCGCTATGGCGTTAGAAAACGCTAGCTTTGCTAAACTGGCAAAAACCGATGCTGCTACCGCGCAAATTGGTTTGTTTTTAAATGATCAACTGATTAAAGGCAAAGCAAAAAAAGCTGCAAAAACTGCAACTAAAGCTATTAATAAAGCTGCCGTAATTGGCGCTGGCATTATGGGCGGCGGCATCGCTTACCAATCGGCCTTAAAAGGCGTGCCAGTAGTAATGAAAGATATTGCTGATAAAGCCTTAGCATTAGGTATGGGCGAAGCTACGAAACTACTAGCCAAGCAGGTTGAGCGCAACAAACTTGACGCTGTAGGTATGGCTAAAGTTATTTCATCTATTACACCAACCCTAAGCAATGAACCGTTAAAAACGGTAGATATTGTGGTTGAAGCGGTAGTAGAAAACCCGAAAGTTAAGGGCGCGGTATTAAAAGAAGTAGAAGGCATTATTGCCGACGATGCAATTTTAACCTCTAACACCTCAACTATTTCTATAGATTTGCTAGCAGCTAATTTAAGCCGGCCAGAAAACTTCTGTGGCATGCACTTTTTTAATCCTGTACATCGCATGCCATTAGTCGAAGTTATTCGTGGTAAAGACACCAGCGAAGAAACGGTTGCTGCTGTAGTCGCCTATGCGGCTAAAATGGGTAAATCGCCTATTGTGGTTAACGACTGCCCGGGTTTCTTTGTCAACCGCGTGTTATTCCCCTACTTTGCTGGCTTTAGCAAGTTAGTGTTAGATGGCGCCGACTTTGCCCAAGTTGATAAAGTAATGGAAAAGCAGTTTGGTTGGCCAATGGGCCCAGCTTATTTGCTAGACGTAGTCGGCTTAGACACCGCCTACCATTGTACAGACGTAATGGCCGAGGGCTTCCCAACCCGCATGGCTAAACTTGACAATGATCCAGTAGCCGCCATGTTTAAAGCTGACCGTTATGGCCAGAAAAATGGCCTCGGCTTTTATGCGTATAGCAAAGATGCCAAAGGTAAGCCGAAGAAAGATATCGACGAAGCGGCAACTAGCTTACTAGCCAACCTTAGTAGCGCAAAACAAGAGTTTACCTCAGATGAAATTATTGCCCGCGTAATGGTGCCAATGATTAACGAAACTATTCGCTGCTTAGAAGAAGGTATTATTGCCACTGCTGCTGAAGCGGATATGGGCTTAGTTTACGGCTTAGGCTTTCCGCCGTTTCGTGGAGGCCCGCTGCGCTACGCCGACACTATGGGTTTAGCAAACTTTGTCGCACTGGCCGATACCTATAGTCACTTAGGCGAAATTTATCAGGTAACCGACAAAACCCGCGCCATGGCCGCCGCTGGCCAGCGTTTCTTCCCGGTTTAAGCGCAGGAGCAGAATAATGAAAAACGCAGTTATAGTAGATTGTATCCGCACCCCTATGGGGCGCTCTAAAAATGGCATGTATCGTAATGTGCGTGCTGAGCAACTTTCGGCACATATTATGGCGTCATTAGTGGCACGTAACCCAGCACTAGACCCGGCCGATATTGACGATGTTATTTGGGGTTGTGTGCAACAAACCCTAGAGCAAGGTTTTAATATTGCTCGTAATGCTGCGCTACTGGCTGGTATTCCACACTCAGTGCCTGCCGTAACGATAAACCGCTTGTGCGGCTCTTCTATGCAAGCTCTGCACGACGCAGTACGCGCTATTCAAACTGGCATGGGCGATGTATACCTAATTGGCGGCGTAGAGCATATGGGCCATGTACCCATGAATCACGGTGTTGATTTTGATCCGGCGTTATCCGTGTCTGTTGCTAAAGCTGCCGGCATGATGGGTTTAACCGCCGAACTACTCGGCAAAATGCATGGTATTACTCGTCAGCAGCAAGATGAATTTGGCGCACGCTCGCATCGCTTAGCACAAGAGGCTAGTGTTGAAGGCCGCTTTAAAAATGAAATTATTCCTACCGAAGGCCACGACGCCGATGGCGTACTAAAGCTGATGGATTACGATGAAGTTATTCGCCCAGAAACTACGGTAGAAACGTTAAGCAAACTACGCCCAGTGTTTGACCCAGTAAACGGTACGGTAACTGCTGGTACATCATCAGCGCTGTCTGATGGTGCCTCTGGCATGTTAGTAATGAGCGAAGAAAAAGCCAAAGCCTTAGGTTTACCTATTCGCGCTTACGTGCGTGGTATGGGCGTAGCCGGTTGTGACCCTTCAATTATGGGCTACGGCCCGGTACCCGCAACGAAAAAAGCCTTAAAAATGGCCGGTTTGACCATTAAAGATATTGATTATGCCGAGCTAAACGAAGCCTTTGCTGCACAAGCATTACCAGTAATGAAAGACTTAGGTCTGTTAGAAGTAGCAGAGCAAAAAGTAAACTTAAACGGTGGCGCTATAGCACTTGGTCATCCGCTAGGGTGTTCTGGTTCACGCATTGCCACTACGCTAATTAACGTAATGGAAGACAAAGGCGGTAAGTTTGGTTTAGCCACTATGTGTATTGGCTTAGGCCAAGGTATCGCTACCGTGTTTGAGCGGCCATAAACTGGCAGCCTTACTCACAATCGCATAGAATAAAGGCCGTTTTTACGGCCTTTATTTTTTCTTAATTGTTTGGTTGGAACCGGTTAGGTTTTAAAATTTAATTATCGGAGTAATAATGCAGCAGTTTTTTAGCAACGCAGATAAAACTTTAGATGCCTTAGGTATGCGCTGCCCAGAACCGGTAATGATGATACGCCTACAAATTCGCCAAATGCAGGTTGGTGAAACCTTACTAATCATCGCCGATGACCCCGCCACTACTCGTGATATACCCGCATTTTGTCGTTTTATGGATCACCAGTTACTCGCTAGCGACACCGCGGAGTTACCGTATCGATATGTCGTTAAAAAGGTTAGCGGCTAAGCGCTGTTATTCGCAGTTTTTACCATCTAGAGTCATTCTCACAAGGCACACCATCGTTATCACCATCCATTTTTGTGTTGGGGCAATTACGTAGAAAAAACTCTGCTTCAGCACGCGATGTCATCTGGCGACAATGCTGACGACCATCACACTGAAACTGAATTTTAGCTGCTGCTTCACGGGCTTTTTGCAAAGGTACCCTGTAATCCGGCACAACTTGCACTATTGGCTCAAGCACAGGCTGTACGGTATTTTGTTTTTGATAGTATTGCCAGCCACCGAAGGCGATTAGCGCAATAATTAATATTTTTTTCAAAAACTTACATCCTTGTTTAGCATAAAAATTTGTTCTACCGATACGTTAAAGTATTGCGCCAGTTTTAGCGCAATAATTACTGACGGATTAAAGCGCCCTGTTTCAACGGTACTAATAGTTTTACGTGATACACCTATAGCATCAGCTAACTCTTGCTGCGACAGCTGACGCTCGGCTCGCAGCACAGCAATAACGTTTGTTAGCTCGCCCATTAAGCTTCGGCCTCTTCACACAGATTAAACAAAATGGTTAAACCCCATACAAAGCCGGCAATAACTAGCATAAACAACGCAAAATTACTCAAGTTTAACCAAATTTCAGCGCTACCACCTAGATGCTTCACTACCGGTGGATCACCCAATATATGAGCTGGGAATAACATGAGCACCAAGCTGACGAAGCTATTGCTATTTGCCTTACGGTTTATCTCACTGGCAAACTCTTCGGTGTACGAGCCAAAGAGAGCGCGCCAACCGCCACCACCTTTGCATTTTTTCGCCCAACGAATAGCAATAAAAATACAGCTCAAGGCACATAGCACACTTATTGCGGCCATAACGTTTTCGCCTTGCCACTGCAGGCTTCTAAATATATTTTTCGCTAAAATAGCAGCAAACATACCACAGCCAAGTAATGAGAAGTAAGCCCCGTATTTTAATGCCGTTATTTGTTGCTCTGGTTGCCATTGATTCATCTTTTTCGTCCTTGCATTGATACCTAGAGGTAGCACAATATCACCTTAAGGTTACACAACGAAACCCTAAGGTATCAAGAAATTGTAACAACTTATTTCAATCTGTACTTGATTTCCTTTGTCTTACTAAATGAATGTTTAGGTATCTTTAGCTACTTGCAATCTGTAGATAAAAACGGCATTTTAATACTAGGCACTGGCAACCGTATTAGAGTGTAAGACGTTATGGATAACCGTTTTGCTGAATCGCTGACACAACTAAAAGAAAAAGCCAACCACTCCAGTTCAACTAAGGCAACTGTTACTCAAGCCTTGTTGCAGGGTTGTTTAGACACACTGCAAATTCAACGTGCCGGCCTATGGCTGTTTGTCGATAGTGATCTAATGAGCTGTCAAATGCTATTAGATCAACAACATGGCATTACTGAAGAGGCCTTGATGATCGACCGTTGGAGCTTTCCAAACTATTTTTCCGCGTTAGATAGTAACGATGTGGTCCTCGCAGCTGATGCTTTTCATCATCCAGCAACGTCCGAGTTATGTGAGCATTTTTTACGACCAATGAATATTCGCTCATTACTTGACGTACCGATAAAGCAGCGCAGTGGTATTGCCGGCATCATTTGTTGCGAACAAACAAACACGATAAAGCACTGGAGCGTCGATGAAGTCGAGTTTGTAAAAGCGGTTTGCAAACTGTTTGGCTCAAGTATTATCTAGAATATATAAGTTTAATAGTGACGATTTATTTGCAGTTCCACCGCCATTACTGTGGTGTTATTTAGTGTTCATTTTGTTGCGGAGCCGTTATGCAACTATCACCTGCCGATTTACATATTTTGCTGATTGAACCTTCAGAGGTACAACGTAAAATTATTCGTAAAAAACTGCTTGAAGAAAACGTTACTCAGGTAGCAGAAGCAGACTGTATAAACACAGCACTAAAGCTTATTGCTCAACATAAACCTGATGCCATTGCCTGCGCTTTACACTTTGTCGACGGCACCGCAGAACAACTGCTGCATCAGCTTAAAGCTAATCGCAATACAGCTGATATCCCGTTTATGCTGGTATCAAGTGAGAGCCGTAAAGCACAGCTAGAAACCTTTAAGCAATCAGGCGCTATTGCGATACTACCTAAACCGTTTAACGCGATGCAACTGGGTAAAGCCCTTAATACAGCAATAGATTTACTTAACCCTGCAGAATTGGAATTAACCTTGTTTGATGTACACGATATAAGGGTGTTAGTGGTAGATGACAGCCGCCTAGCCCGAAATCATATTCGTCGCGTACTCAATAATCTAGGCATGCAGCATATTACCGAAGCAGAAGACGGTAAACAGGCGATCAAACATCTACAACAGCAGATGTTTGACTTAGTTGTTACTGATTACAATATGCCTGAAGTTAACGGCCGAGAACTAACTGAATTTATCCGTGAACATAGCGCCTTATCACATATCCCAATACTAATGGTAACCAGCGAAGCAAACGATACGCACCTTGCTAATATTGCGCAAAGTGGCGTTAATGCGATGTGTGATAAACCCTTTGAACCAGAAGCGGTAAAGCAGTTGTTATATAGACTATTAGAGCAGTAAATAACATAACCAACACGTCTGACAGCTGCTCAACAAGCAGGTTGTTATACTTATGCTAGCATCTACAGTGCGCTTATCGGTTTGGAGTTTCCATTGCAAACGCAGTTAATTAAACATGACAAGAAGCAGGTTGATAAAATAGACGCGCGTCGGCGCCACTATATTTTGGCCTTCGTCAGTTATATAACAAGTCTTGTGATGTTTATCTACGGCATTAAAAATATCCATGCCGAAGAGATACTATTACCGGTTATTTTATTTGGCACTGGCTTATTGTTTCTAGTTAACATCATCGTGTTTCAAATTAGCGACAACCTTGACCGAGCCTGTGCAGTTGAAGCAATTTTAGTCGGTTTTTTTGTTTTAAGCTTAGTGTTTCAAGGTGGCTATAACAATACTGCTTTATATTGGGTTTTTCCCTTTCCCGCTATATTATTCGGTCTACTTGGCGTTCGTAAGGCATTGATTTTTAACTTTTTATTATTAACTTCGCTTGCTGTCATGTTATACATTCCCGACTTAATTCCTGCGCAGTATAAAGATGCGGAAGCCAGCCGCTTTATTGCCTCACTGGTTATCGTCATCATTGTTTGTTGGATAAACGATTTTTATCGTGAGCGTAGCCATCAAGCAATGGACAAGTTGCAAGAAAGCAAAGAGCTGCAAGCTAATACCGATGCTCTTACCCTGCTAGCAAATAGGCGCTTTATCGACTCTAGCTTAATGCCTAATTTAGCCGAACAACCGGAGCTGTTTGTTCCGCTGGCGCTAATTATGTGTGATATAGATCATTTTAAACGGTTGAACGATCGTTATGGTCATAATGTCGGTGACGATGTGCTAAAAGCGATCTCGATGTTATTTAAACGCAATATTCGACAACAAGATTTTGCCTGTCGAATAGGCGGAGAAGAGTTTTTATTAATTTTACCCCACACCAATCATACCGATGCACTTAATGTTGCCGAGAAAATTCGCCAACAAGTTAGCCAAGAGAAAATGCTAAAACAAGATAAGCATTATCAAGTTACTGCGAGCTTCGGTGTCGCCATTTGCGAGAGTGCCGAACAGTACGACGAAGCACTTAAGTTAGCCGATAAAATGCTATATAGCGCAAAAAATGCTGGCCGAAACCAAGTTGCAGGTTAATAAAAAAGCCAGCTATCATGCTGGCTTTTTGTTATTGGGCCGCTATTACTACTGCAATACTGAAATATCTGCCACTTGTAAAAATAGCTCTCGTAACTGTTTTAATAACGCTAAGCGGTTTGTACGTACAGCTACATCATCAGCATTAACCATTACTTGGTCGAAGAAGGTATCAATAACATCACGCATCGATGCTAGGTGCATTAGACCTTCAGTATAGCTATGTTGGCTAACTTGGTAAGCTTGTTCGGCAACTATCGCGGTGTACAGTGCTTGCTCCGCAACTTCGTGTAATAAGCTAGGATTTACTGCTATTGCAATATCGCCCTCTACTTTCGCGAGAATATTTGCTACACGTTTATTCGCTGCAGCTAAAGCAGGTGCAGAATCTAGCTTACGAAACTGCGCTACCGCTTTTACTCGACGGTCAAAATCAGACGGATCAGTTGGTCGACGCGCCAGTACCGCTTGAATTACATCGACGCTATAGCCTTCAGCTTCGTACCAAGCACGGAAACGGCCTAGCATAAAATCAAGCACGTCAGCGGCAACGTTAACATTACTGAGCTTATCGGCAAACGTTTGCTGGCTAAAGGCTATAATATCAAGTAAATCCAAAGGTAACTGTTTCTCTACCATGATCCGCAGTGCACCTATTGCTGCACGACGCAACGCAAACGGATCTTTATCACCTTTCGGTGCTTGGCCAATACCAAAAATACCCACTAATGTATCTAGCTTATCGGCTATAGCAACAGCTGCACCTTCTAACCGACTTGGTAGTTGGTCGCCCGCAAAGCGTGGCATATACTGCTCATTTAATGCCAAAGCTACCGCTTCGTGCTCACCATCTAGCCGGGCGTAATGCATTCCCATAATGCCCTGCACTTCTGGAAACTCACCCACCATATTGGTCATTAAATCTGCTTTAGATAACAAACCTGCACGTACTGCAGAGTGCTTATCCGCACCAATTTTTTCTGCGATAAAACCAGCAACTTTGCTGATCCGCTCTGACTTTTCCGCCAGTGTACCCAGCTGCTGCTGAAATAAAACCGTTTTTAGACTGTCTAAACGTTGCTCCAACGTTTTCTTACGGTCGGTATTAAAGAAAAACTGGGCGTCGCCTAAGCGCGGTCGCACCACTTTTTCATTACCAGAAATAATTTGCTGCGGGTCTTTACTGGCAATATTAGTCACAAATATAAATTTATTCATTAACTTGCCGTTCTCATCTAACAATGGAAAATACTTTTGGTTATCTTTCATTGTTGAAATTAGTGGCTCTGCTGGTACCTGCAGAAAGCTTTCATCAAAACTACCCACTAGCACCACTGGCCACTCTACTAGCGCGGTAACTTCTTCAAGCAATGCGTCATCTACTTGAACTTTACCCTTGTGCTCAGCTGCTGCCTTTTCTACGCCTTCAGCAATAAAGGCTTTACGTTCGGCAAAATCGGCAACGACGTAAGCTTGACGTAATGCAGTTAAATAATGATCAGCGTTATTAATAGTTAACTTAGCTGGCGCATGAAAGCGATGACCATGTGTTTGGTTACCACTAGCACGACCTAAAATAGTGGCAGGCACCACATCATTGCCATAAAGCATAACAACAGTTTGTACAGGGCGAATAAACTCAGCGTCTGAACTACCCCAGCGCATTGGCTTAGCGATGGGCAGCTTGGCTAATGCTTGAGCCACAACCTCAGGTAACAAGCTAACAACGCTGGCACCTTTAACTAAGGCTTTATGCAGTAACCACGCACCTTTATCGGTTTCTAACTTTTCAGCTTGATCAACCTTAATGCCGCAACCGGCTGCCCAGCCTTGCGCCGCTTTAGTTGCATTGCCATTGGCATCAAATGCGGCACTAAGTGCGGGTCCGCGCTTCTCAACTACTTTATCTGCTTGCTGCGGTGCTAATGCATTAATACGCACCGCTAAACGCCGTGGTGCCGCGTACCAGTGTACATCAGCATGGCTAAGCTCTAACTTTTCTAGTTCAGCTTGCAGGCTATCCGCAAAGGCGGTGGCTAAGGTTCTAAGCGCTTTTGGTGGTAACTCTTCAGTACCAATTTCAACAAAAAAATCTGGTGCAGACATTATGCCTCCTGCTTACGACATAAAGGAAAGCCGAGCTTTTCACGCGAGGCATAATAGGCTTCAGCACAAGCTTTTGATAGCGCCCTTACCCGTAGAATATACCGCTGGCGCTCGGTTACCGAAATAGCATGCCGTGCATCTAATAGGTTAAACGCATGCGAGGCCTTCATTACTTTTTCATAAGCCGGTAACGGCAAGCCTTGCTCAATTAAATATTGGCTTTCTTTTTCACACTGATCAAAAGAGGCGAATAATGCGCTGACATCAGCGTGCTCAAAATTATAGGTTGATTGCTCAACTTCGTTTTGATGAAACACATCGCCATAACTAACACGGCCCAACGGACCGTCAGCCCAGACCAAATCATAAATTGAGTCTACGCTCTGAATATACATAGCTAGGCGCTCTAAACCGTAGGTAATCTCACCCGTTACTGGCCGACACTCTAAGCCGCCGACTTGCTGGAAATAAGTAAACTGCGTCACTTCCATACCGTTTAGCCATACTTCCCAACCTAAGCCCCAAGCGCCAAGCGTTGGTGATTCCCAGTTATCTTCGACAAAACGAATATCATGTACCAGCGTATCTATGCCCAATTCACGTAATGAACCTAAGTACAATTCCTGCATATTATCGGGAGAAGGTTTCAGGATTACTTGAAACTGGTAATAGTGCTGTAATCGGTTAGGATTTTCGCCATAGCGGCCATCGGTTGGTCGTCGACAAGGCTGTACATAAGCCACGTTGGTTGGCTCCGGCCCTAACGAGCGCAAAAAAGTCATGGGATGAAACGTACCCGCACCCACTTCTAAATCGAGCGGCTGCACAATGACACAACCTTGACGTGCCCAGTAATCTTGCAGGGCTAAAATAAGGCCCTGAAAGGTTTTAGTATCGTATTTATGCATTCGCTTCTAACTCGCTAAAATGACTGAGGGGCCGAAGCCCCTGTAGTTTTATCTGATTATTACTATACGTCTAAGTTGGCGACGTACAACGCGTTCTCTTCAATAAAGGCGCGGCGTGGCTCTACGTGGTCGCCCATCAGCGTTGCAAATAGCTGGTCAGCACCAATGGCATCCTCAATGGTAACCTGCAGCATACGGCGGGTATTCGGATCCATCGTGGTTTCCCATAGTTGCTCAGGGTTCATTTCACCCAAACCTTTGTAGCGCTGAATATAAAGACCACGCTTAGATTCACTCATCAACCACTCTAACGCTTCAAGGAAGGTTTCAACTGGCTTGGTTTTTTCACCGCGGCGCACAAAGCTATCTGCTTCCATTAAGTCACGAATTTCATCACCTAACTCGGCAATGCTTAAATAATCACGCGACGTAACGAAGTCATGATGTAATAAGTATTCGTTGTCTATACCATGCTGACGAATGATTACTTTAGGCAAGAATAACTGACGCTCACGGTCTTCGTGAATGTCATAGCGATAACTTGAGCCATCACCTTCTTTTGCTTCTAAGCGGTCAACCAGTGTTTTAGCCCACTGCTCACTATAGGCGGCACCTTTAGCTTGAACCACATCTAAAGCAGGCACGTAAATTAACTCGTTTAACAAATTAAACGGTATTTTACGCGTTAAGCGAGTAATGGTTGCTGACACTCTGTGGTATTGACGCACTAACTTTTCTAATGCTTCACCGCCAATGCCTGGTGCATCTGGGTTTACATGCAATGACGCTTCATCTAACGCCAGAGTGGTTAAATATTCAGTTAATGCCGCTTCGTCTTTAATATATTGCTCTTGTTTGCCTTTTTTCACTTTATACAGTGGTGGTTGAGCAATATAGATATAGCCGCGCTCAATTAACTCCGGCATTTGGCGATAAAAGAACGTGAGTAGCAAGGTACGAATGTGTGAACCGTCAACGTCAGCATCCGTCATCAAAATAATGCTGTGATACCGTGTTTTGTCTGGGTTATATTCTTCGCGGCCGATACCACAACCTAAAGCGGTAATTAACGTACCCACTTCTTGTGATGACAGCATTTTGTCAAAACGGGCTTTTTCAACGTTAAG
The DNA here is from genome assembly GCF_036983985.1 of Rheinheimera metallidurans. Taxonomy (NCBI): domain Bacteria; kingdom Pseudomonadati; phylum Pseudomonadota; class Gammaproteobacteria; order Chromatiales; family Chromatiaceae; genus Rheinheimera; species Rheinheimera metallidurans. The sequence goes on along the minus strand of NZ_JALAHQ010000006.1, from coordinate 102,202 downwards.
AATTTTACCTTTTAACGGCAGTATCGCTTGGTTCTTGCGGTTACGCCCCTGCTTTGCAGAGCCGCCCGCTGAGTCACCTTCCACTATATAGAGTTCAGACAATGCAGGGTCTTTTTCTTGACAGTCCGCTAGCTTGCCAGGTAAACCGGCAATATCAAGCGCACCTTTACGGCGAGTCATTTCCCGTGCTTTACGTGCAGCATCACGCGCGCGCGCCGCATCAACAATTTTACCTACAATTATTTTTGCATCACCTGGGTTTTCTAGCAGATATTCATTAAGCTTCTCTGCCATCACGCTTTCAACTGCTGATCTCACTTCTGACGAAACTAGTTTATCTTTAGTTTGTGAACTGAACTTAGGATCAGGAACTTTAACACTTACTACCGCAGTTAGGCCTTCACGCGCATCGTCACCTGACGCCTGCACTTTCATTTTTTTGGCGTAACCTTCTTGTTCAATATAGGTGTTTAATACGCGAGTTAACGCACCACGGAAACCGGCTAAGTGAGTACCACCGTCACGCTGTGGAATATTATTGGTAAAGCAGAACACGTTTTCGCTGTAGCTATCGTTCCATTGCATCGCAACTTCAACCGAAATACCATCTTCACGCTGGTCGGTAAAATAAAACGCTTTTGGATGCACGCTGGTTTTACTGCGATTTAAATACTGCACAAAGGCTTCAATACCACCTTCGTATTTAAAATGGTCTTTTCTATCGTTACGCTCGTCGTTAAGAATAATACTAACGCCAGAGTTTAAAAATGATAGCTCACGTAAGCGTTTAGCCAAAATTTCAAAGTGATAATTAATATCACTAAACACGGTTGGGCTTGGCCAGAAACGCAATGATGTACCCTTGTCTTCGGTTTCTCCGATGACAGTAAGCGGCATCTGCGGCACGCCTAAATGGTAAATCTGCTGGTGCACTTTGCCACTGCGGCGAATAGTCAGTTCAAGCTTATCAGACAGCGCGTTAACAACAGACACACCTACGCCGTGCAAACCACCTGACACTTTGTATGAATTGTCGTCAAACTTACCGCCTGCGTGCAGTACTGTCATAATAACTTCAGCCGCCGATACACCCTCTTCGTGCATATCGGTTGGGATACCGCGGCCGTTATCGCGCACTGACACCGAACCATCACTATGAATGGTTACCCAAATGTCAGTACAGTGGCCAGCTAACGTTTCATCGATAGCGTTGTCAACCACTTCAAACACCATGTGGTGCAAGCCTGTACCATCATCAGTGTCACCGATGTACATACCCGGTCTTTTACGAACTGCATCCAGTCCTTTTAATACTTTAATACTCGAGGAATCGTAATTATGTTGTTCGGCCATCGTTATCTGTCCGTGCTGTTAGCTGCCCATGTTCCACGTGAAACATCGCCAGTTGCCCGGCGTCGATAAATGGTGAAACCTGTTCAGCGTTAATTGCAGTAATAAAAACCTGAGAGTTTATATCGCGTAAATAACTAAATATCTGTCGGGTAGACTGCTGGTCTAATTCCGACGCTAAATCATCAATCAGTAACAACGGCTGCTTCCTGCCGCTGTCCCGTATCACATTATTTTGCGCAATTTTAAGCGCAAATAATAACACTTTTAACTGACCACGGGATAACACTTCTTCTGCAGCCCATTGGTCTTTCTTTATTTTTAAATCGGCCTTTTGAGGGCCATATTGGGTAAAGCCCATTCGGTAATCTTGCGTAAAACTTTGCTGCAACAACTGTTGTAAATCCGCAGCAGTTGCTACGCGTTCTGGCCAACCTTGTTGCAATTGAAAGTTTAATTCAGCCATTAGTGGTTGCTCGGCGTCAGCAGTTAAAGTACGAAATGCAGCTTCTAACTGGTTAACATACTTAGCCCGCAACTGCTGTAGCTCAAAAGCTAACTCGGCAAACTGTTGATCCCAAAATTCAAATTGGCTGCCGTATTGCCGGCTAGTTTTTAGCAACGCATTACGTTGCTTTAATACTTTATTAAACCGCAACCAACTATCAAAAAAACTTTGTTCCACGTGGAACAAACCCATATCGAAAAACTGTCGCCGCTCTTTTGGTCCGCCAAAAAACAATCTAAAACTATCGGGTGTAATTAGTTGTACTGGTAATAACTGCGCAAATTCAGCAAGCCTGTTTACATTGGCGCCATTCAGTCTTAGTAGCAAATCGCCTTGCTTGTCACGCTGCAAACCTAAACTATGCGTTTGCTGTTGCTCTGACACTTTAGCATGCAATACAAAACTATTCTCATCATGCTGTATCAGGCGCTGCGTGCGGCTGGTACGAAATGACCTACCGTGCGCCAAATAGTAAATAGCTTCTAATAAACTGGTTTTACCGCTGCCATTCATGCCAATAATTAAATTAAACTGGCGATGCGCTTGCAACGATACTGCCGTCAAATTACGAAACTGGCTAGCGCTAAGAGACAGCAGTGACATAGGTGTTATAAGCGCATTGGCATAACGACGTAAGATGCGCCAACATTACCTACACCTTCGACTAACGCGCTAGAGTTCGCGTCATTTAAATGTAGCAACACCAGATCGGTGGTTAGCGTATTCAGTACATCAAGTAGATAACCCACGTTAAAACCAATTTCTAACTTATCGCCTTGGTATTCAACTTCAATAATTTCTTCTGCTTGCTCATGTTCGGGGTTGTTTGCCACAATTTGCAACTCGCCGCTACACAACGTAAAGCGTACTCCGCGGTATTTTTCGTTCGACAAAATAGAAGCGCGAGTACAGGCGTCTTTAAGCACGCTACGATGCGCGGTAACTAACTTAGTGCTATTACGTGGCAAAACCCGACGATAATCAGGGAAACGACCATCAATTAATTTACTGCTAAAAACATAGTTAGCGTCGGTTAAACGAATATGGTTTTGGCCTAAGCTTAACGTAATAAGCTCGCCATCGTTCGCCAACAAGCGCATAATTTCTAACACGCCTTTGCGTGGAATAATAATCTGCTTTTGCTGGGCAACTAAATCTGGCAACTCAAGACCACTTAACGCCAAACGATGGCCATCGGTAGCTACAGCTTTAACCGCACCATTATCGACTTCAAACAATAAACCGTTTAGGTAATAACGCACGTCTTGATTGGCCATAGAAAAAGCCGTATCGTCTAACAATTTACGCAGTTGCGTTCGGGTCAACTGCAAGTCAACTTCACCCTGCCAGCTTTCTAAATTTGGATATTCAGACGCGCTGAGTGTCGACAAAGTAAACTTAGTTTTGCCACAACTCAAAATACAATTATCACCTTGCAATAGCACCTTTATATCAGCGCTTTCCGGCAAGCTACGACAAATATCTAACAGCTTTTTGGCAGGCACCGTAACTCTGCCTGGGCTTTGTATTGTTAGCGCATCTGTAGTCGCGACTAGCTCAACCTCTAAATCAGTACCGGTTAACGATAATGTGTCTTCGGTTACTTCAAGTAGCACGTTAGATAAAATAGGTAATGTATGACGACGTTCAATTGCGCCGGACACCATTTGCAACGGTTTAAGTAAGGCGTCTCTGTTAATGGTAAATTGCATGAACAAGTCCCTTTACGATGACAAGGTACGGATTAAATTCTGAAAATCTTCTTTTATTTCGTGTGTTTCTTCTTTAAGCGACTCGATTTTACGGCATGCGTGCAACACTGTTGTATGATCACGCCCACCAAAAGCATCACCAATTTCAGGCAAACTATGGTTGGTTAGCTCTTTTGATAAAGCCATCGCCATCTGTCTTGGCCGCGCGACTGAACGCGAACGACGTTTTGACAGCAAATCAGCAACGCGTATTTTGTAATACTCGGCCACTGTTTTTTGAATATTTTCAATCGTAACTAGCTTGTCTTGCAGCGCAAGTAAATCACGTAAGGCTTCACGAACAAAATCGATTGTAATAGGCCGGCCGGTAAAATTAGCATTAGCAATAACTCGGTTGAGCGCACCTTCAAGTTCACGTACGTTAGAGCGTAAGCGTTTGGCAATAAAAAAGGCGACTTCTTCCGGTAAGCGAATTTGGTTCTCATGCGCTTTACGCATCAAAATAGCCACTCGCGTTTCTAGCTCTGGCGGCTCAATGGCAATCGTTAAGCCCCAGCCGAAGCGAGATTTTAAGCGGTCTTCAACACCGTCAATTTCTTTGGGGTAACGATCGCTGGTAAGAATTATTTGTTGGTTACCTTCAAGCAAGGCGTTAAAGGTGTGAAAAAATTCTTCTTGTGAACGCTCTTTGTTAGCAAAAAACTGAATGTCATCGATAAGCAAGGCATCAACCGACCGATAGTAACGTTTAAATTCTTCTATAGCGTTGTTTTGTAAAGCTTTAACCATATCTTGCACAAAGCGCTCTGAATGCATATAGATAACTTTGGCATCCGGCTTTTTCGCTAAAATACCATTACCTACCGCATGTAATAAATGCGTTTTACCTAAGCCGGTGCCGCCATAAATAAATAGTGGATTATAAGCTGTGCCCGGATTATCGGCGACCTGACTTGCTGCAGCACGGGCAAGCTGGTTTGATTTACCTTCAACAAAGTTAGTAAAGGTATACATAGCACGCACGTTGCTAGTAATCATTTTAGGTGCTGGCTCAGGAATTTCTTTAGCAACCGACGCAACGGGCGGTGCAGAGGTAGGTACAAACGCAGGCGGTGCACTAGTGCGCGCTCTATTGGCCTGATTAGAGCCAACATCAAATTTCAACCGTGGTGCATCATCACCACAGTAATCATGGATCAGCTCCATTATTCGGTTCAAATATTTTTCACGTACCCAATCCAGCACAAAACGATTAGGTGCATACAACGTCAGCCCAGAGTCTGAACTGTCAGCTTGTAGCGGTCTGATCCACATACTGAAATGCTGGGCGGGCAATTCGGCTTGTAGTGCTTGCAGGCAATTTAGCCAAACGGACTGATACACCATATCTCCTGAAGCCTTAGTTATTATGATTAAAAAGGCTGGCGTAAGTTAACGAAGCAGACATTATGGTACTATCTTATCCACAACATCAATATTGACTTTTTAAAATTAAGACTTTGCCAAAGAAAAACAATATAAAATACTGAATTTAAACACTAAATTAATATCATTCATTTTCTAATTAGCGCTACTTTTTCAGCGTTAAATTTAAGCAAAATCTAAATTAACCCACACTTTATTCATCGGCAAATAGCCAACCTGTGGAAAACTTTAGCTAAACTAGGATCAGTAAAGATCAGTAGCGAATAAAACGTAGGATCAGATTGACTTTGACCCCTAAACTACTTAGAATTCGCGCTCATTTTTGTTAGCTGCGTTTTGGTACCTTTACTAAAACACAGAGACCTTTAGTAAATATTTCGACCAAACGGGTGAAACTATGAGTAAAAGAACTTTTCAACCAAGCGTATTAAAACGCAAGCGCAACCACGGTTTCCGTGCACGTATGGCTACTAAAAACGGTCGTGCAGTATTAGCACGTCGTCGTGCTAAAGGCCGTCAGCGTTTATCAGCTTAATTAGCTGTTAAGCGCTGCGTGGTCAGCTTGAAATTCGGCAGGGAGTTACGACTGTTAACTCCCAGTCAGTTTGATAACGTCTTCCAACTCCCTTTTCGGGTTTCTTCTCCCCTGTTTACCATCTTAGCTAAAACCAATAATTTACCTCATGCTCGATTAGGCCTTACTATCGCGAAGAAACGTGTTAAATTAGCCGTGCAACGCAACCGCATAAAGCGCTGCGTGCGTAACAGCTTTCGTTTGCATCAACATGAATTGCCTGGTGTCGATTTAGTACTGATGGTGAAAGGTGATATTAGCAATACTGCTAATGATGAGTTACAGAAGCAACTGGAAAAGTTATGGCGCAAAATCGCTCGTCAGTACACCGCTTCGCTATTAGCCTAGCTTTGCTGCTGCTACGCGGTTACCAGAAACTGATTAGCCCTCTATTTGGGCCAAGCTGCCGATTTCATCCGACCTGCTCACACTATGCTATAACAGCAATAGAACGCTTTGGCGTACTAAAGGGCGGTTGGTTAGCTACGAAACGCATATTAAAATGTCACCCCTTACATGCTGGCGGTGATGATCCTGTTCCTGAAAAGCACAATGAGAAAAGCTAAGCCATGGAATCACAACGTAGTATATTAGTTATTGGTCTGGCACTGGTCAGTTTTTTACTCTGGCAGCAGTGGAATATTGACGCTGCACCCAAGCCTGTCACAGCAGTAACAGAAAGTAGCCAGAACACCGGTAGCAGCGCTGCCGATTTACAGTTAACCACTGCTGATACCGAACAATCAGAAACCGCGGCAGTAGTAGCAACGGCAAAAACGATTAGCGTTAACACCGACGTACTACAGCTTAATATTGATAGCCGTGGTGGTGACATCGTAGCTTTAGAGTTGCCTGCTTTTGAATTAAATAAAGGCCAAGGTGATGCATACCCGCTAATGCGCCGCAAAGACGATTTTGAATACGTCGCACAAAGCGGTTTAATTGGTCGCGACGGGCCTGATGATGGCCGCAATGCTCGCCCAGTCTATAATTCAGTACAAAGCAGTTATCATTTAGCCGATGGCGCTGAACAGTTAATCGTGCCACTCACCTTTGACTATAACGGTTTGCATATTGAAAAACGCTTCACTTTTACCGCAGGCCATTATGATGTCCGGGTAGATTATTTAATTACAAACCAAAGTGCGGAAGTAAAAACCGTACAGCCTTATCAACATTTAGTACAAACGATAGAAAGCGGCGCAAAAAGCAGCATGATGATGCCGATCTATCGTGGTACCGCTTATGGCACTTCATCAGAGCGTTATACCAAATACTCTTTTGACGATGTTAAGGATAAAAACCTGCTAGAAGCCACACAAGGTGGTTGGGTTGCCATGTTGGAACATTATTTTGTTGCCGCATGGGTGCCAGAAACAGCAGCTGAAAACCAGTTATACTCGAAAATATTTAACGGCAAAGCGGTTATCGGTGCCAAAGGCCCTGCGGTAAATATTCAGCCGGGTAGTGAAATCACCTTAACCAGCACCTTTTATGCTGGCCCTAAAGATCAAGACAAATTAGCAACCATTGCTAACGGCCTAGACTTAACTGTCGATTACGGCTTTTTGTGGTTTATTTCTCAACCATTATTTTGGTTACTGACCACCATTCAAGGCTTTGTCGTGAACTGGGGCCTGGCCATCATTTGTATTACGCTAATTGTTAAAGGCGGTATGTACCCTCTAACCAAGGTGCAATACGAGTCTATGGCGAAAATGCGTAATTTGAAGCCAAAAATTGAAGAGCTGCAAGCGCGCTACAAAGACGACCGTCAAAAGATGGGCCCAGCGATGATGGAGCTTTATCGCAAAGAAAAAGTTAACCCTATGGGTGGCTGCTTGCCAATGATTGTGCAAATGCCTATTTTCTTAGCGTTATATTGGGTATTCGTTGAAAGCGTAGAGTTGCGTCATGCACCATTTATGCTATGGATTAACGACTTATCGGCACAAGACCCGTATTACGTATTGCCGATACTGTTTGGTATCAGCATGTTCTTAATGCAGCGCTTAACGCCAATGCAAGTAACAGATCCTATGCAACAGAAGATTATGATGTTTATGCCAGTGGCATTCTCAGTATTCTTCTTATGGTTCCCAAGTGGCTTAGTACTGTACTGGTTTGTGAGTAACTTAATTTCTTTAGCTCAGATGTTATACATCTACCGAGGTATGGAAAAGAAAGGCTTACACACTAAAAAAGCTTAATCAGCTAACGCGGTTAGGTGTCATCATGTAGCAGAAAAATGATGATTGCCTTGCCGTTGAACAACAAGCCTGTTTGCCTATCGCGACAGGCTTTTTCTATTAAGAGGCAACGCATGTTTACCACCGACACCATCGCAGCTTTAGCCACCGCACCGGGCCGCGCCGGTGTAGGTATTATTCGTATTTCTGGCCCTGACACTAAAGCGGTAGCCGAAGCCATACTGCGTAAGCTGCCCAAACCGCGCTACGCCGACTATCTGCCGTTTTATGATGCAACACAACAGATACTCGACCAGGGCATCGCCTTGTTCTTCCCAGGGCCAAATTCATTTACTGGTGAAGATGTATTAGAGCTACAAGGCCATGGCGGGCCGGTACTACTTGATATGCTATTAAAACAAGTGCTAGCACTGCCCAATGTGCGCATTGCTCGGCCGGGTGAATTTTCTGAACGCGCGTTTTTAAACGATAAACTCGACCTAGCCCAAGCAGAAGCCATTGCCGATTTAATCGATGCCAGCAGTGAACAAGCAGCACGCTGCGCGATGCAATCGTTACAAGGCGAGTTTTCAAAGCGTATTCATGAACTAGTAGAAAAGGTTATTTACCTACGAATGTACGTAGAAGCCGCTATCGACTTCCCAGATGAAGAAATAGATTTTTTATCTGATGGCAAAGTTGCCTCTGATCTTGCCGACATTATCGATTACTTAGCTACCGTAAAAAAACAAGCAGCCCAAGGCAGTATCTTGCGCGAAGGCATGAAAGTAGTTATCGCCGGTCGACCAAACGCCGGTAAATCTAGCTTATTAAACGCTTTAGCCGGGCGTGAAGCCGCCATTGTCACCGACATTGCTGGCACCACCCGCGATGTACTGCGCGAACATATTCATATCGATGGTATGCCGCTGCATATCATTGACACTGCAGGTTTACGAGAAGCCACCGACGCGGTAGAACAAATTGGCATTGAACGCGCTTGGCAAGAAATAACCCAAGCCGACCGGGTATTATTTATGGTTGATAGCACTACCACCGACGCTACTGATCCGCATGATATTTGGCCCGACTTTATTGACCGATTACCCGCCAACTTAGGCGTTACCGTAATTAGAAATAAAGCCGATTTAACCGGCGAGTCAATGACGCCAAGCTTAAGCACAGAGAATAACAGCACCGTTCCGGTATACCGGTTATCGGCAAAAACCGGTGTCGGTATAGACGCATTACGCGAGCATTTAAAGCAATGCATTGGTTTTGACGCCAGCACGGAAGGCAGCTTTTTAGCCCGCCGTCGTCATTTAGATGCACTGGACCGCGCGGCTGAACACTTAGCCATAGGCCAAGAACAACTACAAAGTTATATTGCCGGCGAAATACTGGCTGAAGAGTTGCGTTTAACTCAGCAATATTTAAACGAAATTACCGGTGAATTTAGCTCAGACGATTTATTAGGCAGAATATTTTCGAGTTTTTGTATCGGTAAATAGCACCGCGTCGCACCCTGTGCTAACAAGCTTATCAAGCAAAAATAAAAGGCAGTTACTGTAATAATTAACTGCCTTTTTGTATTTTCTTGCCAAACTACGCCGTGTTACTTCGAAGCGAAGTCATTAAGGTAAGAGTGATAGTTAGTACGGTATTGCTCTACTGTAAGTGGCTTCTTGTTTATGTCGACCATCAGCGCATCAAAGGCTTTAATGTAGTTTGCATTTTCCAGCTGTGTCACTGATGGAAATACGGGTACTTGTTTATCCGTTTTTACTTTATTCATCATAGCCTTAATGTTAGCTATACCATTTGCTTCCTGCACATATTGATACGCTAAACCATAATGCTTATAAGCAATGCCAGGGTCGCCATACTCGTCGAAAAAATTAATGACTTTAGTGGGATCATACTCGGTATGTTGTGACGCGGCGGCGCGGTTCTGCCCGCTTAAATAAACTGCTTGTCCTTCACTAAACCAGCGCGGCAAACTGAGGCCTTCAATGCCTGCTGAAAGCGCATACTGCATACTGTGAACCAGTTCATGAACAATTAATTGATTAACGCTATAAGGCACACCTTTTGAATAAGCACCAATATTAATACCGGCTAAATGCCCCTCGCCCCAACCTATATCTGAACCGCTTTCATGAATACAAACGTAGATCTTATTCTGTAAACGTATTTGCTCAACTGAGGTGTAGCCACTGTAGGGGTCGGCTATTAATGTTTGCGCCACTTGGTCTAAGTTAGCTTGTTGTGCTGTAGCCGTTAGCCAAGCAGAAACCGTTGCATAATCTGTATTTTGGTCAAAAGTCGCTGGGTAAACAAAACTGCCGTAACGCTGACCCGCTTGGTTTAAAGTACTTAAGCCTTATCTTAATTTTTGCCGCGCGGTTAAGCTTACGTTAGTACGTGCCGCATAATATTCAGCTTTTGTTATCGCCATTGCCGCTAAAGCTAGCAAATGACGATTCAACCCAACCGGCAGCGGCAAAAAAATCGTCATTTGCTAGCTTTGGCTCACCAAAAACCAGTGCATTATCGGTTTCATAGTAGCGATCACGATAGGTACTCTGGCAAAGTTCTGAATTAATACCAAAGTTATAGTCTGATGAATACCCATCAATATTTGGCGTATAAAATACACCCGTTTGATTACTGTCTTTAAATACGCCCGTATCTACCAACACGGCAACGTCTTTTGTTTCACTACTGCCACAGCCCAATAACAAGCCAGAGACAACTAAACCAAGAACAATCTTATTTATCATATCTACTTAATTTTATTAAATATTTTCTGAATTATACTATAGATCAAGTTTATTAAGAACCACCGTTCTGCTCGGTAGTTTGCACAGAGCAATGTTACAGCGCACTTATTGACATTTGGACGTCTAGATGTTTATATTGAATCAATTACATTGCTCACCACATACCGCATAGACAGGATTTTATTATGAAACGGGAAACCATAGCGTTACACCACGGCTACCAAGCAGATGATCAACAATCAGCAGCTGTACCTATTCATCAAACTACATCTTTTTGTTTTGACAGCGCACAACACGCGGCTGATTTGTTCGATTTAAAGCAAACCGGTAATATTTACTCGCGCATTATGAATCCCACCTGCCATGTACTAGAGCAACGTATTGCAGCTCTAGAAGGCGGTATTGGCGCTTTAGCCGTTGCTTCAGGCATGGCTGCCATTACCTATGCTATTCAAACCCTAGCTGAAGTTGGCGACAATATTGTTTCTGTTAATCAGCTATATGGCGGTACCTACAATTTATTTGCTCATACCTTACCACGCCAAGGTATAACGGTACGTTTTGCCGATAAAGACAACTTAACCGCATTAGCGGCATTAATTGACGATAAAACCAAAGCGATATTTTGCGAAAGCATTGGTAACCCGTCAGGCGCTATTGTTGATATTGCCGCGTTAGCCGAGGTTGCACACCAACATGGCGTACCACTAATTGTTGATAACACCGTGGCTACGCCATTTTTATGGCGGCCGATTGAACATGGTGCCGATATCGTAGTGCATGCCGCAACGAAATATATTGGCGGCCATGGCACCACTATTGGCGGCGTTATTGTTGATTCGGGTAAGTTTCCTTGGGCCAAGCATGCTGCACGTTTTCCATTACTTAACCAGCCTGATGTGTCTTATCATGGTGTTAATTACAGCCAAGATATTGGCGAAGCCGCCTATATCGCAAGAGCACGCGTTGTGCCACTACGCAACATGGGCGCTGCGTTATCGGCACAAGCGGCTTGGAACTTACTACAAGGTTTAGAAACCTTGGCGTTACGCATTGAACGTGTATGTGAAAACACCTTAAAAGTTGCGCACTTTTTACAGCAGCACCCACAAATAAGTTGGGTAAATTATGCGGCGTTGCCAGAGCATAAAGACCATGCTTTAGCGCAAAAATATCTGCAAGGTCAGGCTTCAGGTATTTTGAGCTTTGGTTTAAAAGGCGGCAAAGCCGCCGGAGTGAAATTTTATGACGCGTTAAAATTAATTTTGCGCTTAGTAAATATTGGTGATGCGAAAAGTTGTGCCGCTATTCCAGCAAGCACTACGCATCGGCAATTAAACGATGAAGAATTAAAACTCGCGGGTGTATCTGCTGATTTAGTCCGCTTGTCGATTGGCATTGAGCATATTGACGATATTATTGCCGATTTAAGCCAAGCGCTGGTGGCGGCAGTATAAAACGTCTATTTACTAGCACGCTGGTAGGGTAGTTACGCTAACGAACCGGCTTACTCACGCTAACACGCCGTAAACCCATCCCTGGGGGCTCGTTTCAGGCATCCATGCCTTCAACGGTTAGCTTAGAGCAAGTCGGTTCTCGCTTATATGCTCGATATCGCTCTAAAGAGGTCTTTTGCTGATTTACTAACTCAACACCAATACATTAATTAACGAGCATAGGTTGCGGTTAACGTAGCTTTAGCTAACGACATAGCGTTGAGCATAAAACCCACTACCGCTGCACTGGCGTCATCTGCTGCCGGCAATGTTTCTTCGGGTAAGGCCCACACCGTAAATTGATAACGATGCATACCATGGCCTTCTGGCGGGCAAGCACCACCAAAGCCTTTAAAGCCATAGTCATTGTTAAAACACCGGCTACCCGTTGGCAAGCTGCCCTTGCCTGCACCTTGCGCTAAACCGGAAGCTGACGCTGGAATATCGGTTACTAACCAATGCCAAAAACCCGAGCAAGTGGGTGCATCTGGATCAAATACGGTAACAGCGAAACTTTTTGTACCTGCTGGCGCATTATGCCAATGTAATGCAGGTGAAATGTTTTTTCCGGCGCAACCGAAACCGTCAAACTCCTGCGCTACCGCCATAAAATGGCCTTCTTTAATATCTGTGCTGGTAAGGTGAAATGTTGTACTGGTCATACTGCCCTCTTAATGTAAGTGACTACTTACTTATGGTTTGATAGCCATTGGTAAAAGGCTTGTTTAGGAAAAGCGCCCGCTTGTTGGGCCAGTATTTTGCCTTGTTTAAAGATCATCAACGTGGGTATTGAGCGAATATTAAACTGCGCGGCTAGCTGTTGCTGTTGTTCGGTATTTAGCTTACCAAAACGAAAATGCGGCTCCAGCTCTTGTGCCGCCTGATTAAATACTGGCGCAAAACTCTGACATGGTCCACACCAACTGGCCCAAAAATCGACCACTAATGGTAGTTCAGCTTTATTAGCATGTGCAGCAAAATTGCTGCTAGTTAACTCTATTGGCGTACCGTTAAATAAAGCTGATTTACATTTTCCGCAAACCGGCTGCTGCGCTAGACGTTGTTCAGGCACGCGATTTAACGCCGCGCAATTGGGGCAGGCAACAAGCATAAGTACCTCTGATAAATTTTAGCTAATACTGATATAGCGTCTAGCAGAGCCTATTTAAAGCCAGTATCAAAAATTAACCTGCAACCAGCTACTTTGGTTATCAAAGCTTAAGGTTTTAACTCTGCCCTTACCTTCAAAATTAACGGTATTAAGCTGTGCTGGCCAAATATCTTGTAATGCACTTTGCGCAGCTTTTAATCCGTTAATAGTTTTAGGTATAGCGGTTTCTTGATATACCCAAAAAAACCGCCCTTCTAACTGACCACCAAGTAAGGTTAAATTGATATTGTCACCATTTAGCTGCTGCAAAGCAAAATGCTCACTAACATATTGGCTAAAGGTATCCTGAGTTTGTTCACTGTTTAATATATCGGCGTCTTTACTAAATAATATTTTTACCGCGTGCTCAGCATCATGCAGATAAAAGCGATGCATTACCTCAATATTACCAGTACGCTGGTTAAACAATACTTTGGTAAGAGCTGTTTTAAGTTCATGTGCTGCAGCAGGGTTAACAAAGCCTGCTATTAATAACAGGCTAAGCAAATAACGCATTAATTGGCGCCCTTATTATCTTCCAGTTTTTTAGCCGGTTCTTTTAATTTCGTTTTACTGTCTTGCATAATATCGCGACTAACCTTGGCTTTACTTTTCTCAGATTTATACGCCTCTACCCGAGATGGAATAATGCGGCGTGGATAGTAGTTATTTTCTACATCAACATCTGCGGTTAGCCATTGTGCATCAACTATCGCTTCTTTTAGCACCTTATCTTTGGCCGTGACCACGAGTTTATTAACCGCTTTAGGGCTACGACGCCAAATTTCAGCTGGAATATATTGTTCTTCACTTGTGCCGTCGGTGTAATGCAATTGCAGTAATATTGGCATTACTAAGCCACCTTGATTACTAAATTGCAGCACGTAGTAATTTTTATCTTCGGCAACCGCACGTTCAAATGCAGCGCGTTCCCAAGGCTCTAGATCATGCATAAACTTGTTATAGGCATTGCGCTCTTTGTTGGTTACAGTAAAGCGGTCATTGGCATCATAAAAATCGCTGACGTCTTTATTCTGCTCAACCCACTGCACTTTGCCTTCTGCTTTATTGCGTTCAACAAAGACTGAACCAGGCTTATCTAATTCTTGCTGGCGCTCGCGCTGAAAATCAATATCAGGGTTTTTCGTATCTAAGCGTAACTGATAGATTTTATCTAATGAGATATCGACATGATCAGTACTATAAAACCAGCCACGCCAAAACCAATCTAAATCGACGCCGCTAGCTTCTTCCATCGTGCGGAAAAAGTCTGAGGGTGTTGGCCGCTTAAACTTCCAACGTAATGAATATTCTTTAAAGGCAAAATCAAATAGCTCGCGACCTAAAATAACTTCTCGCAAAATATTTAACGCTACCGCAGGTTTAGTATAGCCATTAGGCCCAAGCCTTAACACGCTGTCAGATTGTGTCATTATTGGCACTTGTACCTCAGACTTCATGTAGTCAACGATATCACGCGCTTCTACACCCCAAGGAATATTAGCGTCCCATTCGCGGCCAGCAATACCATCTAAAAAGCTGTTTAAGCCTTCATCCATCCAAGTCCACTGACGTTCGTCAGAATTCACCACCATTGGAAAATAGTTATGGCCTACTTCATGAAAGATAACGCCAAGTAAAAAGCGTTTTTCTGCTTGAGAATAAGTGCGGCTGCCGTCGTCTTGCAAAGTCGTACGTGGGCCGTTAAACGAAATCATGGGGTATTCCATACCACCAACCGGGCCATTTACTGACTGCGCTACTGGATACGGATAATCAAACGAAAAACGAGAATACACCTCTAGAGTATGAATAACAGACTCAGTAGAGTATTTCTGCCATAGTTCACCGCCCTCTTTGGGATAAAACGACATAGCCATAACAAAGGGCTGATCTTTGCCACCTTGCTCGTAGCCCTTAGCATCCCATATAAATTTACGTGATGATGCCCAAGCAAAATCGCGCACATTACTGGCTTTAAAATGCCACGTTTTAGTTTTATTGGTACCGGTTTTTTCGTTTTCTAAAGCTTCTTGTTCGGTAACAACGAATACTGGTCGCTTAGCATTTTTTGCCTGCTGCAAGCGCTTTAACTGCTCGCTTGATAATACTTTGCTACTGTTTTGCAACTCGCCAGTTGCAGAAACTATATGGTCCGCCGGTACAGTTAACTGTACGTCGTAATCGCCAAATTCTAAGGTAAACTCGCCACGACCAAGAAATTCTTTATTAGTCCAAGCTTCGTAATCGGTGTACGCCACTAAACGTGGAAACCACTGCGCTGCTAAGAAAATATCATTGCCGCCTTCACGCTCATCTTTAGGAAAATGCTCATAACCTGAACGCGCTGATACCGCATCTTCTTCTACTAAGTTAAACGCGAAATCCATACTTAAATCGACAGTTTGGCCAGCTTTAAGTGGTTTATCTAAATCAACACGCATTAGTGTGCCAACTATGGTCATAGCTAAAGCTTTACCGGCGCTGTTTTTCACATTTGTTATTTTAAAACCTAACTCATTGTCAGCCATAAACTGCTGACGACGCAGCTCGTCTAAACTTAACCGTGCGGCAATATCACCACTACCAACCGACGTTGCAGGGCCGCGACGACCAATACCACCAAAATCGGTGCTCATTTCCGCCATAGAATCGTTTTTAAATATATTCTGGTCTAAATGTAGCCATAGATATTTTAGTGTATGCGGTGAGTTATTTTGATAATTAATTCGCTGACTACCTGTTAAGCGGCGTTTAGCTTCGTCTAACTGCACGTCTATTTTGTAATTAACCTGTTGCTGCCAATACTGTGGCCCTGGCTCACCCGCGGCATTGCGATACACATTAGGCGTGGGTAGGGCTTCATCTAACTGACGAAATTTATCTTCATAGTCGCCCTTAGTTTGACGAATGGTATCGGCGTTGGCTAACTGGCTGCATAGCAACACACCAATTAGCGCTAATAGGTTAGTACGCGGAGGAAATATGGACATATAGCAGGCTCTCTTATTATTATTCTGCTTAACTTAGGCAAGCTCTCTACAATAAGTAACTTTTCAGCGGCAAACAAGCGGGTTTTAACACGTTCAATAGTTAATTCATCGCCAATAAAAAAGCCCCGTAAAAACGGGGCTTAATATTAGATTACAACTTAATCTTTTGGCTTACGTGGTGCGCGTGGTGCTGCACCTGGACGCGGGCCCGCACCAGATGTAGAAGCTGGTGCAGATGAGCGACGTTCACCTACTGGAGCCGAACCTGTATCAACACAAATATTCAGCTTTTGCTTACGCACATACACTTTTTTCAGATGCTGAAAAACTTCATTAGGTATTGTTGCTGGCAATTCTACCGTACTGAAATGATCAAACAATTTAATGTTACCAATAAACTGGCTGTCGATATTCGCTTCGTTGGCAATAGCGCCAACAATATCGCCCGCGCGCACACCGTGCTCTTTACCTACCTCAATACGGTAAGTTTGGTAATCACCTTTCATTTCGCGCTTAACCCGTGGGCCGCGATCTGGGCGGTCGCTACGCTCACCACGTTCGGTGCGCTCAGGACGATCACTACGTTCACGACGTGGCCGATCTTCACGCTCACCGCGAGCATGGGGTTCGCGAATTGCTGGGAACAAATTAGCAACATTAAGTGGCTGTTCTTTTTGCGCTAAATACAGTAATGCTGCGGCAATATCACCATCGGTAGCGTCAATTTTTTCACGCCAGTCGTTAATAAGACCTTGGAAGAATGCTAAGTTTTGCGTTTCAACAGTTTCGGCTAATTGCTCACGGAAAGATTCAATACGACGCTGTTCAATAACCTGACCTGTAGGCAGTGACATTTGCTCAATAGGCTGTTTAGTTGAATGTTCGATAGTACGCAATAAACGACGTTCGCGAGGCGACACAAATAATATTGCTTTACCTTCACGACCGGCACGGCCTGTACGACCAATACGGTGCACATAAGCCTCACTGTCATAAGGAATATCGTAGTTTACTACTAAGCTAATACGTTCAACGTCTAATCCGCGTGCTGCAACATCAGTAGCAACAATAATATCTAACTGGTTTGCTTTCATTTTACGAATGGTTAATTCGCGGTGCGCTTGGTTCATATCGCCATTTAAACAGGCTACGGCATAACCACGGGCACCCAGCTTTTCAGCAATTTCTTCTGTAGCGCTTTTAGTACGCACAAACACGATACTTGCATCGTATTCTTCGCCTTCTAACAAGCGCGTTAATGCGTCAAGCTTTTGATTGCCATCTAACATTACATAGCTTTGTTTGATGCGTTCAACGGTACTCGTTTTTGATGCTATTTTAATTTCTTCAGCATTTTTTAAATGCTTTTGGGCAATAGCGCGGATCGGTGCAGGCATGGTTGCAGAAAACATTGCAACCTGACGGCCCGCTGGTGTCGCGTCCATAATAGTTTGCACATCATCGATAAAGCCCATGCGTAACATTTCATCGGCTTCATCCAACACGATAGCACGCAGCTTATCTAGCTTTAATGTGCCACGTTCTAAATGGTCAAGAATACGACCTGGTGTACCAACAATAACTTGAGAGCCACGTTTAAGTGATTTCAACTGGTTGGTATAACTTTGGCCACCATATAACGGCAGAACATGAAATGCTGGCATGTAACGCGCATAAGCTTGAAATGCTTCAGCTACCTGAATTGCAAGTTCGCGAGTTGGCGCTAACACTAAAATTTGTGGGTCGTTTTGTGCAGGATCTAACCTAGCTAATAGTGGTAAAGCAAAAGCACCGGTTTTACCAGTACCTGTTTGCGCTTGACCTAATACATCTTCGCCAGCTAAAAGTTTAGGGATAGCAGCAGCCTGAATAGGCGACGGCGATTCATAGCCAAGTTCAGTAACAGCACGAATAAGTGCTTCAGGCAGCATTAGCTGGGCAAATGACAAAGTGTCAGACATACGTTGTTTAAACCTCAATAACACGCAGGCGTAGTAGTAGTGCTATTGTTGCTTTTACTTAGCCTGCAAAGCAGTAAAAACATCTAAATCATGTCAAAAACATAGCTTTGACCGATTTTATTCCAGTAGTATAGCCGAACATTCTTATGACAAGAGGCATATCATGATAGACATCCTCGTTGGCAGCCAAATGGGCGCAGCGGAATATGTGGCAGAACAAGTTGCTGAAACACTGGTACAAGCGGGCTATGACGTTAAACTACATCTGAAACCCGAGCTGGACCACCTCAACCGGACTGATGTCTGGTTAGTGATCACATCCACCTATGGCGCAGGAGATCTGCCTGATAATATTCAACCCTTTGCGGATCAATTAGCACAAGATCGAAGTGATCTTACCACACTTTCTTACGCCGTGATCACTTTAGGTGACTCGAGTTACGATACTTTTTGCGAAGCCGGACGAAAAATAGCCAAATCACTTGAATTTAAAGGCGCAACTAGCTTAATAGACAGTTTAGAAATTGATGCACAACAACCAGAATTACCCGAAGACATCGCCTTAGTTTGGTTACCGCAACTAATAGCACAAATAAAATAAAAAAACGGGTGCAACGCACCCGTAAACACAAACATCCTTCAGGAAGAATGAGATAGCACTAGCTTCTCTTGTTAGTCTCAGCAATAAAACCAACGCCTGCCAAGCTACAGTCAATTCCAAGTTTTAACTTGATATGCAAATGATAAAGTGTTGATAACTGCATTATAGCTTAAAAATAGTACTGAAAAGTTATCTACAAATTTCAAAATATTACAAAAAGTTTGTGTATAACTATAGGTAAAACCGGTTATTAACCTGTACTTATCCTCTTTACAAAAATATATTTTTTCTAGCCTGTGGATAACCAGCGAAGTTAACCACCGGTTCAAGGCCAACAGATCCTAGCTTGATCACAGGATCTGATCTGTTCTAAGTTAATGATCCTTCTTGTAAAGAAACGCTTATGCACCAAAATTGGCCTGCTTAATAGTAAATATAATAAAAAGATCTCTAAAAAGATCTTATTTAATTTAAACGATCCTAAACGCTGCTGGCATTCCACTTATCGCCAGATCAGGCTACAATACCTCTCGTTCAACGTTCGACCAAAAAACCATAAATCGAGGCAAGTATGCTGTATCAAGAGATATTCGACGTAATCGTTGTAGGCGGTGGCCACGCTGGCACAGAAGCCGCTCTGGCAGCAGCTCGTATGGGTCGTAACACCTTGTTATTAACCCATAATATTGAAACTTTAGGTCAAATGTCATGCAACCCTGCTATCGGTGGTATCGGCAAAGGTCATTTGGTTAAAGAAATTGACGCCCTAGGTGGAGCTATGGCAATAGCAGCCGACAAAGGCGGCATTCAATTTAGAACGCTAAATAGTTCTAAAGGCCCTGCGGTAAGGGCAACCAGAGCACAAGCCGATCGACAACTGTACCGTGCAGCTATTCGTAATATTTTAGAAAACCAACCAAACTTAAAAATATTTCAACAAAGTTGTGATGACTTAGTTGTTGAAAACAATAAGGTTACTGGCGTCGTTACCCAAATGGGCTTAACGTTTAAAGCTAAATCAGTGGTATTAACCGTTGGTACATTTTTAGGCGGACAAATACATATAGGTTTACAAAGCCATTCTGGTGGCAGAGCCGGTGATCCACCGTCAATAGCCCTAGCTAAAAGATTAAGAGAACTGCCATTTAAAGTTGATCGTTTAAAAACGGGTACACCACCACGTATTGATGCTCGTACTATCGATTTTTCTATGATGCAAACTCAACCTGGTGATAACCCAACACCAGTATTTTCTTTTCTCGGCAAACAAAGCGATCATCCAACTCAGATACCTTGTTACATAACTTATACCAATGCGAAAACACACGATGTTATTCGCAATAATTTACATCGATCACCAATGTATACCGGTGTAATAGAAGGGATTGGCCCAAGATATTGTCCATCGATAGAAGATAAAATTACCCGCTTTGCTGACAAAGATAATCATCAAATTTTTATTGAACCTGAAGGGTTAACCACACATGAAGTTTACCCTAATGGCATTTCAACCAGCCTGCCATTTGATGTACAACTAAGCATAGTACGTTCAATTAAGGGTATGGAAAATGCTCACATTACCAGACCTGGTTATGCCATTGAATATGATTTCTTTGATCCCAGAGATCTAAAAAGCAGTCTTGAGACAAAATTTATTGAAGGTTTGTTTTTTGCCGGCCAAATTAACGGTACAACAGGTTACGAAGAAGCAGGTGCACAAGGTCTATTAGCCGGTTTAAATGCTGCACTGTTCACGCAAGATAAAGAGCCGTGGTCACCAAGCCGTGATCAAGCTTACTTAGGTGTACTAGTTGATGATTTAACCACACTAGGCACTAAAGAACCCTATCGTATGTTTACCAGCCGGGCTGAATATCGCCTAATGCTACGTGAAGATAATGCAGATGCACGTTTAACCGAAAAAGGTCGTGAGTTTGGCTTGGTAGACGACATACGTTGGGCGGCTTTTAACGAAAAAATGGAACAAGTGGCTATAGAACGCCAACGCTTAAAGCAAAGTTGGGTTCATCCGCAACATGCCGCGCTAATTGCAATAAATGCGTTAGTTAAAACTCCGCTTACCAAAGAAGCAAGTTTAGAAGAGCTGGTTCGTCGTCCAGAAATTAACTACGCAGATTTAATGAAAATTTCTAATATTGGCCCCGGTGTTACTGATCCTATCGCGGCAGAACAAGTAGAAATTCAAATTAAATATGAAGGCTATATAAATCGTCAACAAGATGAAATTGCTAAACAGCAACGTAATGAACAAAGTTTATTACCACAACAGTTTGATTATAAAGCTGTTAAAGGCCTATCAAACGAAGTAATTGCGAAATTAAACCAAACTCAACCACAAACAGTTGGCCAAGCGTCACGTATTTCAGGCATTACACCGGCCGCTATTTCATTACTGTTAGTCTATTTAAAGAAACAGGGTTTACTGCGCAAGTCTGCGTAACTGACGACAAGGAACAACATGTTAGATCAATTACGCTCGCTGGTGGCGCAAACCAGTTTGTCGTTATCTGAGTACCAACTACAGCAATGTATTGACTATGTAAAACTACTTGATAAATGGAACAGCGCCTACAACCTAACCTCAGTGCGTGATCCTAAAGAAATGTTAATAAAGCACGTGATGGATAGCCTAGTTATTGCACCGCATTTAATTGGTAACCATTTTATAGATGTAGGTACCGGTCCTGGTTTACCTGGCGTGCTATTAGCTATTTATTATCCAGATAACAACTTCACTTTGCTTGATAGTCTAGGTAAAAGGATCCGCTTTTTAAACCAAGTAAAACTGCAGTTAAAACTAACTAATATTCAACCAGTACAAAGCAGAGTGGAAGATCATCAACCTGAGCAGCACTACGATGGTGTTATTAGCCGAGCTTTTGCTTCGATCAATGATATGCTGAATTGGTGCAGGCATTTACCTACACAAAACGGCCATTTTTACGCGATGAAAGCCGCTGCAGTACAAGAAGAAATTGCAGCTTTGCCTGATTTTGTTAAAGTAGTCTCCGTTCAACCACTTGTTGTGCCGCAGTTGCAAGCACAAAGGCATTTGGTAATACTGCAACCCTGCTAACTGACAACGAGGACATCTTGTGGCGAAAGTGATCGCAATAGCTAACCAGAAAGGCGGTGTAGGTAAAACTACTACAGCTGTAAATTTGGCTGCCTCCCTGGCTGCGACCAAACGCAAGGTGTTGCTTATCGACTTAGATCCCCAAGGTAACGCTACCATGGGTAGCGGAGTTGATAAATATGATTTACCGGCCACCGCTTACGAGTTACTCGTTGATGAAAAACCACTATTAGACGTTTTAGTTAAAGAAACCAGCGGCGGTTATCATTTAGTTGGCGCTAACTCTGACTTAACAGCAGCAGAAGTACGTTTAATGAACGTATTTGCTCGTGAATTGCGGCTACGTAATGCATTAAAAGACTACCGTAATAGTTATGACTTTATTTTTATCGACTGCCCGCCGTCACTTAATATGCTAACAGTAAATGCCATGGCTGCCGCTGACACAGTATTAGTACCAATGCAGTGTGAATACTTTGCATTAGAGGGTTTAACCTCGTTAGTTGAAACCATTAATCAATTAGCCGCAGCCGTTAACCCTGAATTAAAGATCGAAGGCATTTTAAGAACCATGTACGATCCGCGTAATCGGTTAGCAAATGATGTATCAGATCAATTAAAACAGCATTTTGGTGATAAGGTTTATCGGGCTGTTATTCCACGCAATGTACGTTTAGCAGAAGCACCTAGCTTTGGTACACCAGTAATGTATTACGATAAAAACTCAACTGGTGCAAAGGCTTATTTAGCATTAGCAGGTGAAATGTTACGCCGAGCTGATAAAAAGACGGCTAGCAGCACAGCATCAGCCTGATCTGAATAATTTTAGGGAAGCAATTTAGCATGTCGGTAAAAAAACGCGGCTTAGGCCGAGGTCTGGATGCCCTACTTACGTCCAATAAAGCTAGCAGCACAACTTCCACACCCAGCAGTAGCGAACTGCAACAATTACCTGTTGAGTTTTTAATACCGGGTAAATACCAACCACGCAAAGATATGTCGCAAGAAGCGTTGGAAGACTTAGCCAGTTCTATTCGAGCACAAGGTATTATTCAACCGATAGTTGTGCGACCAATAGGTAACGGAAAATTTGAAATTATTGCGGGTGAAAGGCGTTGGCGTGCAAGTCAGTTAGCAAAACTGGCAGAAGTACCTTGTATTGTTAAAGATGTGCCAGATGAAGCCGCTGTTGCCATAGCGTTAATAGAAAACATTCAACGAGAAGATTTAAATGCAATGGAAGAAGCCGTAGCATTAGAACGCTTATTAATAGAGTTTTCGTTAACTCACCAGCAAGTAGCTGATGCAGTTGGCAAATCTAGAGCATCTGTTACTAACCTGTTGCGCTTAAACCAATTAAATGACGATGTAAAACTATTGCTTGAACACGGCGACATTGAAATGGGCCATGCAAGAGCATTATTAGCACTAAAAGAATTTGAGCAATCAGATGCCGCTAGATTAGTTGCGGCTAAACAATTAACCGTACGTGAAACTGAAAACTTAATACGGCGAATTTTAGAACCTAAACCGGTAGCTTCTGAAAAGCCACGAGATCCCGATGTTATTGCTCTAGAACAACGCTTAAGTGAGCGGTTTGCCGCACCTGTGCAAATTAGCTACAACAATAAAGGTAAAGGTAAGTTAGAAATTGCGTATAGTAGTTTAGATGAGTTAGATGGCATTATTAATAAGTTGAATGTTACTGAGCAATAAAACATCAAATTAGATATAAATAGGTACTATCACAGTGCTAACACTGCTTTTTGTTGCAAATTGAAGGTATGTAAGTATAATTTCGCAAGTTTTTATTACCCCCTTCCCGGGCGTTTTTAGGGGGACAAGAAATGAAAGAACAAAGTTTAGCTGAACTACGTAAATCAGCTTATAAGTTAGTGTTGTGCCAGTTGGTAGTAGCTGGAATTATTGCACTGACTTTTTTTTTAGCTGCTGATGCAGCTGCGGCTAAATCGGCCTTTAAAGGGGGTTTAGTAGCCATAATACCAAATTGTGTGTTTGCGTTTTTCGCGTTTCGTTTTAATGCCGCAGATAACGCAAATATCGTTGTGATGGCGTTTATGCGGGGCCAATCACTAAAGCTAATTATATCCGCAGTGCTGTTAGCCGTATTATTTTCACAGCAACAACTGGTTCATGGTGCATTTTTAACCGGTTTTATGCTCACGCTAATAGCCCAATGGACCGCTCCGGTTTTCTTTAAACATTAACAATGGGATGAAACATGGCTGCAGGTGAAGAGTTAACCCTCTCTAGTCATATTCAGCACCACCTTGTAAACGCAAAAATGTGTACTGTCGATGGCAGTGTTGCATTTAATAAAGCGTGTGCCGAGGCTGGTTTCTGGACATGGAATATCGATACGTTAGCGTATTCTATTATTTTAGGTGTGTTGTTTTTGTGGGTTTTCCGCAATGCAGCCAAAAAAGCCACTACCGGTGTACCGGGTAAACTACAGTGCTTTGTTGAAATGATAGTGGGCTTTGTTGCTGACAACGTAAAAGATACGTATCACGGCAAAAGCAAATTAATTGCACCACTGGCACTGACAATCTTTGTCTGGGTGTTTTTAATGAACTTAATGGACTTAGTGCCAGTAGACTTCCTACCTTCATTTGCTGCTTTTGTTGGCGAAAACGCGATGGCTGTTGAGCCTGGCCACGTTTATATGAAGTTTGTACCTACTACCGATATTAATTTAGCCGCGGGTTTAGCCTTAGGCGTGTTTTTATTGATGATAGGCTACTCAATTCGTATTAAAGGCGTGTTGGGTTTCATTAAAGAATTAACCCTACACCCATTTAATACTAAAAACGTACCTCTGCAAATTGCTTTGATACCGTTTAACTTATTATTAGAAACTATCGCCTTATTTGCTAAGCCATTTTCACTAGCGTTACGTCTATTCGGTAACCTGTATGCGGGTGAAATGATCTTTATCTTAATAGGGGCGGTAGGTTTAGCGCAGTTACCTCTGCACTTCCCTTGGGCGGTATTCCATATCTTAGTTATTACCTTGCAAGCATTCGTATTTATGATGCTGACTATCGTTTACCTAAGCATGGCTAGCTCAGATAACCACTAATTTTATTTAACTTTTAACTTTAACTTAAAAACTCTGGAGAAAAAAATGGAACTAGTATTAGGTCTTAAATTAATCGCAGTTGCAATGTTGATCGGTTTCGGCGCAATTGGTACTGCATTAGGTTTTGGTAACATGGGTGGTAAGTTCTTAGAAGCTTGTGCGCGTCAACCAGAATTAGCCCCTTCACTACAAGTTAAAATGTTCATCTTAGCGGGCCTTATCGATGCTGTTGCCATGATCGGTGTAGGTATCGCAATGTACATGTTGTTCGCAATGTAATTGAAGGCTTTATCCGAACAACTGTTAACTAAGGAGGAGCTGTCGTGACTTTAAACGCCACTCTGCTAGGCGAATTAATCGCATTCGCGGTGTTCGTGCTGTTCTGTATGAAGTTTGTCTGGCCACCGCTGAATAATGCTATTGAAGCGCGCCAGAAAAAAATTGCTGATGGTTTAGCAGCTTCTGATCGTGCGGAAAAAGACCTGGCATTAGCCCAGGACAAAGCCAAAGATCAGTTAAAAGATGCTAAAGCACAAGCGGCAGAAATTATTGAGCAAGCGAAAAAACGCGAAGCAAAAATGATTGATGAAGCGGTGCATAAAGCCAATGCAGAACGTGAAACTATTTTGGCGCAAGCCACAGCAGAAGTTGCCGCTGAACGTAATCGTTTACGTGAAGAGCTGCGCAAACAAGTTGCTGCATTAGCAGTCGCTGGCGCAGAACGAATTCTGCAACGTTCTATTGATGAAGCTGCTCACAGCGACATTTTGGATAAATTGGTTCAAGAACTGAATTAAGGAAGAGCTATGTCTGATTTGACAAATATTGCTCGCCCTTATGCCAGAGCAGCTTTCGATTTTGCTGTAGAGCAAAACGCGTTAGAGGCTTGGTTACAGATGTTGGCCTTTGCTGCAGAAGTAGCAAATAACGACCAAGTTGGCGTGTATTTAAACGCCAATAGTACTGCTGATAAGCAGGCTGGTTTGTTTATTCAGGTATGTGGTGAGCAACTCAATGAGCACGGCCAAAACTTGATAAAAGTGATGGCAGAAAATCATCGCTTGTTGGCGTTGCCTGCAGTATTAACTACCTTTGCTGCACTAAAAGCGGAATTTGAACAGGAAATAGACGTTACTGTCGTTTCTGCAACTACGCTGACTAGTGCACAAAAAGATAAGTTAACCGCGGCATTATCGCAACGTTTGGCACGCAAAGTTAAATTGAACTGTAGCGAAGATCCGGCAGTGGTTAGTGGTTTACTAATCAAAGCTGGTGACATGGTTATTGATGGCTCGATCCGCGGTAAGCTGGATCGTTTAGCAACTGCGCTGCAGTCGTAATTGGGGAACAGAGAATGCAACTGAATTCCACTGAAATATCAGAACTGATCAAAAGTCGTATTGCTCAGTTTGAAGTGGTCAGTGAAGCTCGTAACGAAGGTACTATCGTTCAAGTAACAGACGGTATTATTCGTATCAATGGTCTTGCAGATTGTATGCAAGGTGAAATGATCGAGCTTCCTGGTAACCGCTATGCTATCGCGCTGAACTTAGAGCGCAACTCGGTAGGTGCCGTAGTTATGGGCCCGTATGCCGATTTAACTGAAGGCACTAAAGTTAAAAGTACCGGTCGTATTTTAGAAGTACCGGTTGGCCCACAGCTGTTAGGCCGTGTGGTAAATACTTTGGGTGCACCAATTGACGGTAAAGGACCAATTGAAGCTGCAGGTTTTGAACCGGTAGAAAAAATTGCTCCGGGCGTTATCGAACGTCAGTCAGTTGATCAACCTATGCAAACAGGCTACAAGTCTGTTGATGCCATGATCCCAATCGGTCGTGGTCAGCGTGAATTGTTAATCGGTGACCGTCAAACCGGTAAAACCGCCTTAGCTATTGATGCCATCATCAACCAAAAAGGTACTGGCGTTAAGTGCGTTTACGTTGCTGTAGGCCAAAAAGCCTCTACTATTGCTAACGTAGTACGTAAGCTAGAAGAACACGGTGCGTTAGCGCACACTATTGTGGTTGTAGCATCAGCTTCTGAAGCTGCGGCACTGCAGTTCTTAGCACCATATTCAGGTTGTACTATGGGCGAATACTTCCGTGACCGCGGTGAAGATGCGTTAATTGTTTATGATGATTTGTCTAAGCAAGCTGTTGCTTACCGTCAAATATCATTGCTATTACGTCGTCCACCAGGCCGTGAAGCTTACCCAGGTGACGTATTCTATTTACACTCGCGTCTATTAGAACGTGCATCACGCGTAAATGCTGATTACGTAGAAAAATACACCAAAGGCGAAGTAAAAGGTAAAACCGGTTCATTAACCGCATTACCAATTATTGAAACACAAGCCGGTGACGTTTCTGCATTCGTACCTACTAACGTAATTTCGATTACCGATGGTCAGATCTTCTTAGAAACTGACTTATTTAACGCCGGTATTCGTCCTGCGGTAAACGCCGGTATTTCAGTATCGCGTGTTGGTGGTGCAGCACAAACCAAAATTATCAAAAAGCTGGGTGGCGGTATTCGTCTGGCATTAGCCCAATATTCAGAGCTGGCCGCGTTTGCGCAGTTTGCTTCTGACTTAGACGAAGCAACACGCGCTCAGTTAGAGCACGGTCAAAAGGTTACTGAGCTGATGAAACAGTTACAGTACAGCCCAATGTCTGTTGCCGATATGGGTGTGTCTATTTTCGCTATCGAAAAAGGCTTTATGAAAGACATCGAAGTTGCCAAAATCTTAGATTTTGAAGCAGGTTTAATTGCCTTTATGAGAGCTGAGCACACCGAGCTGATGGCTGATATCGACAAAACCGGTAACTACAACGACCAAATCGAATCTACGTTTAAAGCCGCTATTGATAAATTCAAGGCTACGCAGAGCTGGTAAGCAATGCGGGTGGCTTAGCCACCCCATTCGTTGAATGAAACGGAGATACAGACATGGCCGGTGGTAAAGAGATAAAAAGTAAGATCGGGAGTATTAATAATACTCGCAAGATCACCAGTGCTATGGAAAAAGTTGCGGTTAGCAAAATGCGCAAAGCGCAAGACCGTGTAGCTGCAACACGCCCATACGCTGAAGGTATGCGCAAAGTGATTGGTAACGTTGCCAATGGCAGCCTTGAATATCGCCATCCGTATTTAACGGACCGTGATGTAAAAAAGGTTGGCTATATTGTCATATCGTCTGATCGTGGTCTTTGCGGTGGCCTGAATACCAACGAGTTTAAGAAAGTTGTCCTTGATCTGAAAAGCTGGAAAGATAAAGGCGTTGATGCGCAATTTGCTGTTATTGGCAATAAAGCAACAGCGTTTTTTAAGCGTTTTGGTGGCAAGGTAGTTGCGCAACAGGCGGGTTCAGGTGACGTACCACGTTTGGCTGATGTGCTTGGTTCGGTAAGAGTAATGCTAGATGCATTTAACGAAGGCCGAATTGATCGCTTATTCTTGGTGTATAACAAGTTTGTTAATACCATGAAGCAAGAGCCAGTGATCGATCAACTCTTACCTTTGCCAAAAGCAGACATCGCTAAAAGAGAGCATAACTGGGATTACCTGTACGAGCCGGATCCACAACCTATCATCGATATGTTGCTAGACCGTTTCGTCGAATCGCAAGTTTATCAGGGTGTGGTAGAGAATTCTGCCAGTGAACACGCTGCGCGCATGGTAGCAATGAAAGCTGCAACCGATAACGCCGGTAACCTGATGGACGACCTGAAGCTTGTATATAACAAAGCACGTCAGGCCGCGATTACCCAGGAGCTTAGCGAGATTGTCGCCGGTGCGGCAGCTGTAGGCTAAGGTAAACAGTTTTGAGAAATTTGAGGAAACATCATGAGTCAAGGTAAGGTCGTCCAAATCATTGGCGCCGTTGTGGATATCGATTTTCCACAAAACGCGGTACCTGGTATCTATGATGCGTTAAACGTGACTGACGGTGATCTAACTGGTTTAGTGCTGGAAGTGCAGCAGCAGTTAGGTGGCGGTACGGTTCGTACTATCGCATTAGGTACAACAGACGGTTTACGTCGCGGCGCAGCTGTGGCAAATACCGGTAAAGCAATTCACGTTCCAGTAGGTAAAGCCACTCTGGGTCGTATTATGAACGTATTGGGTGAGCCAATCGACGAAGCGGGCCCAATTGGTGAAGAAGAGCGTATGCCTATTCACCGTGCAGCGCCAAGCTACGAAGACCAAGCTGCCTCCAACGCGTTATTAGAAACGGGTATTAAGGTTATCGACCTTGTTTGTCCGTTCGCTAAAGGTGGTAAGGTAGGTTTATTCGGTGGTGCCGGTGTTGGTAAAACCGTAAACATGATGGAGCTTATCCGTAATATCGCTATCGAGCACAGCGGCTATTCTGTATTCGCCGGTGTAGGTGAGCGTACCCGTGAAGGTAACGATTTCTATCACGAGATGAAAGACTCTAACGTACTAGATAAAGTATCGTTAGTTTATGGTCAGATGAACGAGCCACCAGGTAACCGTTTACGCGTAGCGTTAACCGGCTTAACAATGGCAGAAAAGTTCCGTGATGAAGGCCGTGACGTACTGTTTTTCGTTGATAACATCTATCGTTATACCCTAGCTGGTACTGAAGTATCTGCATTATTAGGTCGTATGCCGTCAGCTGTAGGTTATCAGCCAACGTTAGCTGAAGAGATGGGTGCGTTACAAGAGCGTATCACCTCTACTAAAACGGGTTCTATTACGTCAATTCAGGCCGTTTACGTGCCTGCAGATGACTTAACTGACCCATCACCAGCAACCACGTTCTCGCACTTAGATGCTACGGTAGTATTAAGCCGTAACATTGCATCTTTGGGTATTTACCCAGCGATTGACCCACTGGACTCTACCTCACGCCAGTTAGATCCGCAGGTTATCGGCAAAGAGCACTATGAAGTTGCCCGCGGCGTGCAGTCTGTTTTACAGCGTTATAAAGAGCTGAAAGACATTATTGCTATCCTAGGTATGGACGAATTATCTGATGAAGACCGCACCACAGTATACCGTGCGCGTAAAATTCAGCGTTTCTTATCGCAGCCGTTCTTCGTAGCTGAAGTATTTACCGGTTCACCGGGTAAGTATGTTCCGCTGAAAGAAACTATCCGTGGCTTTAAAGGTATTTTGGAAGGCGAGTTCGACCATATGCCAGAGCAAGCGTTTTACATGGTTGGTTCAATCGACGAAGCGATCGAAAAAGCGAAGAAACTGTAAGTTCAGGCTTTAGGAGAGCGAGATGGCGATGACAGTGCAACTGGATGTAGTAAGTGCCGAAGAAAAGATTTTTTCTGGCCTTGTCGAATCCGTGCAGGTCACAGGCAGTGAGGGCGAGTTAGGTATTTTACCTTTCCACGCCCCGTTACTGACCACCCTGAAACCTGGCATGGTCCGTATCGTTAAACAGTTCGGCGAAGAACATGTAATGTATGTTGCTGGCGGTATCTTAGAAGTGCAGCCGGATAGCATTACAGTATTAGCTGATGTCGCGGTACGCGGCGAAGACTTAGATGAACAAGCCGCTTTAGATGCACAAAAACGTGCTGAAGAAGCCATGCAAAATGCCGGAGCAGACTTCAACTATGCTGAAGCTGCTGGTCAATTAGCAGAAGCTATTGCGCAATTGCGCGTTATTAGGCAACTGCGCGGCAAAAAATAAGTTTACGTTATGATTAAAAAAGCCACCGCAAGGTGGCTTTTTTATTCCGATAACAATCATATAACGTAGTAGGATGCCAATTCCCAATAATGAAGCAAGGCGCTTATTGTTACGCCCAAGCAGCTTTAAAAAAATATTCATATTTGACGACAGTAATAACGACTGTTACATAATGACTAAAATATTATTGCAAGATGCTAATTTCAGAAGGTAATAGGCTAATTCTAAACTGATTTAAGAGAGGTTTGTTTAAATATTCGGTTATATTGCCCTACTTGCTCAGTAAACTTATTCTGTTCACCGTTAAGTATGTATTGTATACGTTTTAAAATATCGTAGTGTCCAATTTTTTTGATAGATGAATCAGAAGTAAGGGCTATAAAAGCTTTTTCTCTATCTTTGTCAAAATTATCTTGTTGAAATAGGGATAGGGCGTGACCTGTTATTGACCCGCCTTTGGTTGTTCTCTTAAATATAATTGTCATTGGTTTAGCGCGTTCGATATTTTCGTAACTGATAGGATATTGATAGCTAGCGGCTGTTAAAAAAGCATCTGCAAATACAACTTTTTGCTCATCTGTTTTAAGTAAGGCGTATTCGTTTTTATAGCGTTTTAAAATACCTAAAATTGTTTGAGCATCAGGCAGATTTTTTAATGCTATTTGTGTTGAATAATTATTCTTTTGAATGCAGTACCGATTTGATACCAAAGTTCGCTTTAATTCATTTGATACTCCAGTAATGTCGTCACTTGTTGCTCTTTGAATGCAACCATCGGATGAAAAAGAACTATTAATATTATCCAAGTTTATGGGATCTGAAGCTAAGCAGATATTTGAAATAACCAAAAAACAAAAAGATAGAAATTTCATGCGGACCCTTACTTTTAATGCTTATATATCGTTAAATTTCTGTGTAATTTATATTGCCATTGTTTTTTTTGAATTGTAATTTAATTTTAAGTTCTGGTTTGGTGAGTGTATTTCAAAAAATACTCGGCATTGGCAAGTCTGGACTTAAAGTTTAATAGCACAGCCATTGAGTCAACTGCTGTATAAGTATCAATCTAGGCTACGCAAGTAGAGTGCTTTAGTCGTCTAGGTTGTTTGGATAGCCTTATTACGTATCATTATAAAATGGCCTATTCAGCAAAACTTCACCCTAGCGCTGTACACTAAGTCAATATCATTTAAAATACTCGCATATTAATTACAGGGATTCTGTTATGGCGTTAAATGTAGTGATCCTGGCCGCTGGTAAAGGCACACGGATGAAATCAGACCTACCCAAGGTATTACACAAAGTGGCTGAGCGGCCAATGGTGCAGCACGTTATTGATACCGCCCGCGCACTTGGCGCAGAAAAGCCTCAGTTGGTATACGGCTATGGCGCTGACGCATTAAAATCTAGCTTAGGTGAGCAACCACTGCATTGGGTATTACAAGCCGAGCAATTAGGTACTGGTCATGCCGTAGCGCAAGCGGCAGGTAATATTGCCGATAACGATACTGTTTTAGTGTTATATGGCGATGTACCCTTAACTGAGCTTGAAACGTTAAAGCAATTGTTAAATGCCAAGCCTGCCAATGGCGTAGCCATTTTAACGGTAAAGTTAGCTAACCCAACCGGTTATGGTCGCATCGTGCGTGAAAACGGTAAAGTGGTGGGCATTATTGAACAAAAAGATGCGACACCAGAGCAATTAAAAATAAACGAAGTTAATAGCGGCATTATGGCACTGCCAGGTAAGCAGCTGAAAAACTGGCTTGGCCGATTATCTAATAGTAACGCTCAAGGCGAGTATTACTTAACTGATATTATCGCTATGGCACACAGCGAAGGCGTTGATATAGCTACGGCGCATCCCAGTGACGCGATGGAAGTGGAAGGAGCGAATAATCGCGTGCAATTAGCCGCGTTAGAGCGTGCTTACCAGCAACGTAAAGCCAATGAATTAATGCTAGCAGGCGCTAATTTACGTGACCCAGCGCGCATAGACGTTCGCGGCAGTGTTACCGTAGGTAATGACGTGATGATTGACGTTAACGTTGTTTTCGAAGGCAAGGTTGTGTTGGGTAAGGGCGTTACTGTTGGTGCTAACTGTATTTTAAAAGACTGCACTATTGGTGACAACACCGAGGTTAAGCCCAATTCAATGATTGAACAGTCAACGGTTGGTAGCAATTGTTCGGTTGGCCCTTATGCGCGATTACGTCCTGATTCGGTTATGCTGGACGATAGTCATGTTGGTAATTTCGTTGAAATGAAAAAAACCACGTTGGGCGAAGGCTCTAAGGCTAACCATTTAACTTACTTAGGCGATGCGGTTATTGGTAATAAAGTAAACGTAGGTGCGGGTACTATTACCTGTAATTATGATGGCGCTAATAAGTTTGTTACCACAATTAAAGACGGCGCTTTTATTGGTTCAAATAGCTCATTAGTTGCCCCTGTTACGGTAGGTGTAAATGCTACCGTTGGTGCTGGCACGGTGCTAACGCGTGACGCTGCTGATGGTGAGCTAGTTGTTGCTCGCGTTAAACAAAAGCATATTGCTGGTTGGCAACGACCGGTAAAAATTAAAAAGTAATTTGTATAAAAAAGCCCGCAGTAGCGGGCTTTTTATTAGTATCTTTTTAATGCGTATGGTTGATTAGAATCCTGAAACAGGAGTTACAATCGACAGAAATTAGGTTTAGTTATTAACCAGCTTTATCTACCAACACCGCAATAGCGCCATCGCCGGTTACGTTACAGGCAGTACCAAAGCTATCTTGTGCCATATACAATGCGATCATTAAGGCAATGGCGGCATCACCAAAACCAAGCATTGAGCCTAGTAAACCTACCGCCGACATCACCGCGCCGCCGGGTACGCCCGGAGCGGCTAACATGACTAAACCCAGCATTAAGATAAACGGCATAATGGTAGCGAACGAGGGTATTTCTAACCCATTTTGCATGGTAATAACTGCCATAGCACAGGTTACTATGGTAATGGTTGAACCAGACAAGTGAATGGTGGCGCAAAGCGGCACGGTAAAGTTGGCTACGTCGTCTCTAACGCCGTTAGATTTTGTCGCTTTTAAAGCAATTGGGATGGTTGCAGCGCTCGACATAGTACCTAGCGCGGTAAAGTAAGCTGGCAACATATTTTTAATTAAAGCAAAAGGCGAGCGACCAGCTTTAATTCCAGCAATGGTATAGAGCGTAATAATCCAAACCCAATGCATAGCAACGGCTAACAGCAGTACGATACCAAAGGTTTTTAAGGTGCCAAAAACACTACCTGCAGCCGCCATTTGGGCAAATTCGCCAGCGATATACAGTGGTAATAAAGGAATAATTACTTTCTCCAGTAATAACTGAATAATATCGCGACCTTGGTCAGACAATTTCTTTAATTGCTCAGCTTGGGTTGATGCTATGCCTAAACCAAAAATAAACGCCAAGGCTAAGGCGGTCATTACACCAAACACTGGCGGAATATCCATACGCAAGAAGGGTTCTATTATTGTATCGACATTGGTTGCGGTGTGCTTATTAGCGGTAGTAAGCATAGGCACTACGATGCTGGCAACGAAATACGCTAGCGTGCCGGCAATAATGGTAGATAAATAAGCAATACTTAAGGTGCGGCCCAGTAATTTACCCGAGTTACGCGGCAGTGCAGCAATACCACTACTGATAAAAAATAGAATTAATAACGGAATGGTAAAAAATAATAATTCACCAAATAAGCCTTTAAAAGTTAACAGTAATTGTATTAACCAAACAGGGGCATAAAGCCCTGCTAGTATACCTAGCACTATGCCGGCGATAAGTTTCAGGATTAAAGACATGATTCGTTCTCGTTTTGTTATATGGATTTTGCCCAAACGAGGCAGAGCATATCACAACTTATTCTAGCTAGCTGCGCTTTGCTGGTAGAGCCAGTCGCGGTATAAGGGCGGCTCAGCGAATTATTTTATACCTTTTAAATGCTTGGTTAAGCAAAGTTTATTAATGGTCGATTGTTTCACGTGGAGCATCTTATTTCTAACCAGTTAAAAACTAGCTTTGCTGTATTATTCAGTATTGGCTCAGCTAATAAAGTTAAGCTTAGCTAGGTTATGCTGCGTTATACTGCAGTCACGCTTTGAAATTAGATTATTTATCGGGATTAAAAATGATGATACGTAAAGTGTTGGTGTTATTTTTTGTTTATCTACTTGCTAGCTGCAGCCAGTTACAGCAGATGTCGACCTACAGCGTTAGCGAAACTGACTTAGAGCAGATGTTACGCCAGCAACTGCCTAAACTTACGCGGCAAGGCAACGTAGCTGGTATTCCGCTGAATTTGAAAGTAGATAGCATGCAAGTTCAAATTGGGCCAAATAACTCTGATGTGGTACGAGTTAATACCGAAGCCAGTGCGGCGCTGTCATTATTTGGTCTTAGTTATCCGGCTAATCTTCAATTACAGCTCGAAGGTGTGCCATATTATGACGGCACTGAAAAGGCCATTTATTTACGTTCACTTAAATTATTAGATTCTAGTATTGAGGCCTCAGGTTATCGAGGAAATTTGGCGCCGGTAAGTAACGAGTTATTGCAGTTGGTAAACGGCTACCTTGCCAGCAACCCTGTTTATAAGCTGGATACCACCAACCCATCGGTTAAGCTGTTAACGGCAGTACCGCTTAATATGGCGGTAAATAACGGTCGCTTGAGCTTTATGCCCAGTAAAAACTAATAGAGATCACGCTTATAACGCCCCTGTTGCATCAGTTGCTCAACCTGCTCTGTACCGAGCAACTGTTGCAGTTGCTGATGCACCTCTACGCCCATACCTTGTAAGCTGCCACAGACGTAAATTGCGGCACCTTGTTCTAACCATTGCACTAAACGTGCTTGTTGTTCGGCAAGTAGGTGCTGTACATAGCGCTTTGTTGCCTGATCTTGCGAGAAGGCAAGCTCACAATGCTGAATAAATCCCTGTTGTTGCCACTGCTGTATGTCACGAGCAAAGAAAAAGTCATGTTGCTGTCGGCGTTCACCAAACAGCAGCCAGTTTTGCGGTTGGCCGCGCTTTACTCGTTCGGCTAGCAGCGCACGAATAGCCGCAATACCGGTACCATTAGCAATAAATATAATCGGCTTATCATCATCAGGTAAGTGAAACTGGCTATGCTGGCGCAACCGTAACTGCACATTTTGCTGCTCATTAGCCCATGCCGTTAACCAGCCTGAGCCAATACCTAATGAGCCATCATCCTTTTGCACCTGACGCACTAGTAACGTTAAATGCCCTTCTTCCGGTATCGAAGCAATAGAATAACTGCGTAGCGGTAATTTAGTTTGTTGCGTTAACCAAGTTGATAGGTTTTCGTTACGTGTCGGCGGTGCTGCTTTATCTAATTCCAGCTCAGCTAACGCCCAACACAGCGGAATGGTTCTCTGTTGATATCTCACCGGCTGGCAGCCGTTTACTAAATGTTTGGTTAACCATAGGGCCACGCTACTTCTATTGTTTTCCGGTTGAATATCAACAATATCTCCCGCTTGCCAAGTGCTTGCTGCAGGTAATTGCAGTTTGACGGTATAGCAAGGTAGGCCAGCACTCGCTGGATTAACCACATAACGGCTGTGCAAGCTAGCTTGCAACCACGGAGTGCTATCTATAACCGTGTCGGCTACTGGCTTACCAAAGCCATTAAGTAATAGTTGCCACTTTGCTAAGGCTTGGCTTTGTCTATCGGCGCTATCAAGCTCAATTATCGGTTGTAGCGCTTTAGCGTCAAGGCTATGCAGACGGCGGTGTAGCCAATGACCGAAGGCACAAAATTGTTGATAGCTGCGATCACCTAATGCCAATACAGCAAATTGTAACTGGTTAAGCGAATGCTGCCACTGCTGCGCTAATTGATAAAATTGGTTGGCATTATCTGGTGGTTCACCTTCGCCGTAGGTACTAACTATAAATAATGCATTTTTATATTGGTGCAATTTCTGCAGTGTTAGCTGGTTTAGTTCTGCCAAGTCAACTTTATAGCCAGCACTTTGCAGTTGTTTGCGGCTGTACTGTGCAAGCTGCAATGCCATACCTGACTGGCTGGCATAACCGACTAGCCAGCAGGGAGCGGTAATTTCAATTTTGTTGCTACGGCTTACCTTTATCGCTAAATACAGCTTATATAACACGCCGGCTATGACTAGCTGAACGTTAAGCCATAAAACTTTACCGGAGACAGAATTAAGTGGGGCTTGTGGTAAATAAAACAGCCAAAGTACGGTGATAAATAAAGCTAATAACAACAGCTGCTCTAACCAAGCGAACCCCGTTAGTTTTGGTTGGGTAATACTGCGAGGTTTCAGTAATAAACTAGCGGTAACAATAATGGCATACAGAAAATAAAGCATGGCAATAGGCTGCCACTCGTCAGTTTTTGCCGAAGAGAAATAATAAATAGGCAATACCAATAAAATGAGTAGGTGCCATTTTTCTAACAAAAGTTGCCAGCGTTGCAGCATAAATACCCTGAAAAAACAGGGGTGGCAAAACCCACCCCTTAACGTGCAAGACAAGTAAAACAACGACCAGACAACCAATCCTTGGCCTATACAGCGGTCACGTTCGTTGACGATGCAGACTATAATCGCAATTAAAAGCAAATGCAAATGATTCTTATTGGCGACTGTGGTTGTTAGTATTTTAAATTTACTTTGCTGATTCTTTTTTGCGCATGTTGCGGTTACAATATCGTCAAGCTATTGATGTGTATGTTTTTGTTTTGTTTTTGTTGCTTAATTGTGTGTTTTTAAGAAAGGAATTCTTGCTGAGTCATTTTCTACTTTATTTCTAATGCGGCATGTACTGGTTAAATTAGTTTAAAGCGAAATTCCGCTCAACGAATAGCATTGTCACGTTGATTGCGAGGCATTGCTGTGGTACCAAACTCAAGGAATGGTAAACAATATTTTATGAATAAAAGTAACATTAGCTTTTTTATATCCAGTATTGTGGTTTTGAGCTTTATTACCTTGCTGTTCAGAGTTTTTCCGGTAGCGGCAAAATCAGTTGAGCAAGTATTATGGGATAATGCTTTGGCATCATACGATGTTACCAAGCAAAGCTTAGCCAGTAGTTTCAAAATCGAAGATGTATCCCGCATTCTATCTGCTAAATGTGACACCGATTGGTCTAATCAGGATGAAGTCGTTGCTTTAGAAGCCCAGTCGTCGTCTTTTAAACAAAATTACGGATTGGAGCTGCGCGGCGGCTACACCACTAGTAATATTGAGCAAAACACAGATAACGATGATGGCTCCACATACATGGAGTTGTCTTGGGATGTCTTGCGCAATGGTTATCGAGAAAACCAGTACAAAGCAACAGATTTTCACAGGCAGGCGGCGCTTAAAACCTTGTCTGGTAAATTAAAAAAACATGAAATTAATTATCAATGTCGCCGCTACAGTTTGGCAAAACACTTTTCAGGAATGGAAGCACATTTAAGCGCTATTAAACTTGAGTTTATGGAGTCTGTTTACCGCGTTGAAAAAGAAGCTTATTTTTCTGGTTCTAGTTATCTTGATGAATTGCTGATTTCAGAAGAGGATATTTTGTTAGCGCGGCAAAATCTTGCACGCTTGCACTCTGATCCTTATTGGCAGGATCATATGGATAACCTGACCAACCCTCCGTCGATAGATGTTGATTTACAGGCTCTGCTAACTCAGATCAGAGAAAATAAAGATTTTGTAGAAATTAGGCAATTAGAGCGTTTGCGTATTCAAGATCAATATCAGCGAGAAGAATCATTTCTAGAAGGCAGTCGCTTCCGCCTATTTTTGCGCAAAGAATTTGATTTGGCTAGAAACCGCAATGATGAACTTGTTGCCGGTTTAAGATTTCAGCTGCCTCTCTCGTTTGGTCAAGCCCAATCACAAACTGAAGCTCGTTTGAATCAATTGGAAAATGATTTGAAGCATGAAGAATGGGAGATTATTGCTCGCACTCGTTCGGCATACCAATCATTACAAGAACAATTAGAGCGCACGACAAAGCAGCAGTACCGATTATTACAAGCGCAAGAGAAAATGCAGCGTGTTTTAAGTTACGCGGCGTTAGATAAGCCATTAGACATTGCTGCAGTGAATGTGCGCTTAAAAAACTATCTTGATGCGGCAATAGAGCTGATAAATGCTAAAGAAGAATTGTACCGGCGAGTTAATGAAGTTTTTTTGGTATCCAGAGTAGAATATGACAGTAAATTTATTAAAGTGAATTCGTTGAATGAAACCCAGCACAGGTCTCGTCAAGGTCAGCGGTCAGTTTATATTTGGTCTGCGGAGTTTAACCGTTACCCTAATCAACAACTATTTCTTCTACTACAAGCCAAAGCAATTAAACATGCAATGATCAATGCTGGCGGTAAAGTAAACCAAGCTAAGCTTTTCCAGTTTATGAAAGACGCTGATCGCCATGAGCTGCAAGTCAGCCAATTGTTAGGCGAAAGTAATTGGGCTTTACCTGAAAATCACCAGCGCGCTATGGCAGCAATAGAAGCGCGCAG
The DNA here is from genome assembly GCF_036983985.1 of Rheinheimera metallidurans. Lineage (NCBI taxonomy): Bacteria > Pseudomonadati > Pseudomonadota > Gammaproteobacteria > Chromatiales > Chromatiaceae > Rheinheimera > Rheinheimera metallidurans. The sequence goes on along the minus strand of NZ_JALAHQ010000006.1, from coordinate 63,028 downwards.
CCAATATGGTAACTACATTCACCTTGATATAGAACCGCATGCCCTGCCGCAATATAAAGAGAATAAAATTGGCGTACTCAACGATCTTTTAGACCTTATCGAGTCGATACGTTTACGTCACCCAATGCTTCATTTAACCATTTCTGTGCCACATCATTGGCCGTTGGAAGTGTTACGGTCTTTAAATGATTATGTTGACCAAGTGTACTTGATGGCATACGAAACTACTGATCTTGACCAGCTAAGTGCTCGAATAAAATATGTTTTGTCTGCTATTCCGCTGGATAAACTTGTTGTTGCGTTGAGAAAAGAGGAATTTGGCGATGAACTGCAGCTTGAAAATGCAATTGAAGCGCTAAGTCAGTCTACCGGAGTGACACAGTTCGCTGTGCACAAGCTTGATATTTTTACCCAGGAGTAGCCGGTGAACTTATATAACCGCAAAAGTTTTATTAGTGCGGCACCGGAAGGTCGGCCGCCGTCGTCGCATAACTCTAGCGTTACGCAGTGGATTTATTTCCTTATCGTAATCGTCTTATTTGGCTATTTACTGTATTTGCTATTCAAACCTTATTACATGATTGAAGCAAATGGCCTGGTGGATGTGGAAGTAAGAGAGGTTATTGCCGAGCGCTCTGGTGTATTGGAAGAAATTTATGTTGCTGCCAATCAGCCCTTTAGCAAAGGTGATTTGTTAGCAAGAATAGCGCCAGAAAAGTACTGCATAGCAGAGGACGATACACAGCTTGAAAAGCTAGCTTATGATATGGATGTCCTTAACACTGAGATTAGGACACTGCAGCAAGAGCAGGGTTATTTTTCAGCCTTATTGAAACCGGCAAACGGTATGCTGCGGGCGCTAGAGGTTAATGCTTCCTTATTTAAGGAACAGCAAAAAGAACAGCAAAGCGTGCAACATACCGTAAACAAGTTAGGTTTAGATATTCAACGAGCTAAAGCTAAATTAGCTATTATGATATCGCGGCGAGATAGTTTGCTGCTTGCGCGGCAATCACGGCCTCTGGCACCAGATTGTTTAATGAAAGATGTACTGGCATTTGAAGATGGTTTGGTTACTGATATTCGCGTACCAGCGCAAGCATATGCAGAGAAAGGACGACCTATTCTCAAATATTCACCTACTGATGCAACCGTTAGCGTTATTTTTTTGGCTAGTGCAGATTTGTATGAGTCATTTTCAAAACAACCGCAGTTAGTCGTGATCTTCCCCGATGGGGTTGAAAGTCAAGCCAGTATTGATCGTATTGAGTCGACTGCTACTCAAAATAATAGCAATCTGAATGATTTGCTCGGACGAGACAAGGTATCATTAAAAATTGTATTAGTGCCTGCTGACACTGCGGATAATGGGCTGTGGCGAGTTTATGAAAGGCTACCGGTATCGGTTCGGGGTGTAAGATGAAAAAAAGTCCGTTTCAATTAATTTTTGCTGACACTAATACCGTTTTATTACCGGACAGTGTCACCCTTGCTGAGTTAGATAAAACTAATTGGCAACAGGTCTCCTATTTAGCTATAGATGCAACTAATTTATCTGATGCCTATGTTGCTTTAGAGAAGTTGCGCCAATATGGTTTGCCGAGTGTATATTTGCGGCCGGTTGTTTTTGTTTTTGCAAACGCCAAATCAGACAGTTGGCAGTGGCAGGCTGCTGATGCGATTATTGAGAAAGATAGCGATGGTGCATTTGATTGGTTCGACTTATCAGAAAAGCTTGAAAGCATTAATCGTTGGATTGATACTTTACCCACTTTTGAGCGGGTAGTTGATGGGAATTTGCAAGTTAAGGTGCTGCGTTTACTGGCTAGTCGCAAAATTGGTGCAAAACCTATAGCAACATCCGATATATACAACGGCTACGTTTATCCTGCATTGCAACCATTTTTTACACGGCATGATATGGGGCCAATACAAATGTTGGCCTTTCTACAAGAGCAGAAACTGATATCGCCCACATTGTTTGATCGCGCACATTTTTGCATTCACTGCGATAGCGCCTTTTTAAACTTTAAAGAAACCTGTGTTGAATGCGGTTCACATGACTTAGACGTGGTTGAGTTAGTACACCACTTCAAGTGTGCGTTCACCGCTGATATTTCTCGCTTTAAACAAGGTAGAGATAACTTAGTTTGCCCCAAATGTGACAAGCAACTGCAGCATATAGGTGTCGATTACGACAAGCCATCAGTGGTTAATAAATGTCGAATTTGTCAGCATGTAGGCCAAGATGCCAATGTTGTGGCGAAGTGTTTTCACTGTAACTGCACCACCGACTCTAAATTTCTTGAGTTACGCAGAATAAATAATTACGAACTAACTTCTGTTGGCCTTAATGCTGCTTTTTACGGTTTGCAAACCTACTTCACGAACATATTAGAAGCAGAGCTACAGCTTGTGTCTTTACGCGAATTTGAATTATTCATAAACATCGAAGCCGCCCGCATTTCACGTTATGCTAAATCGCAAAGTGCTTTAGCCATAGTACGTTTTGTTGGTTTAGACAAAATACATTTCGAACTTGGTAGCAAGGCAAAACAAGTATTCTCTGAGTTAGCCAGTATTTTTAAAAGCATACTCAGAGAAACTGACGTTATTACCGCTTACAATGAAAGTGTGTTTGTCATATTGATGACAGAAACCAGTAAAGAAAAAGCTGATCTAGCTTTAGATAGGTTAAATAAAGCTGTTGAAAAGCTGTTTAGTGAGAATTTTGACAGCGCACTAAATATGCAAATACAAGCCTTTAATGTTGAACCCGAACTGCAGGTTAAGCGGACATTGGAAGCGTTTCTGAGCAATTGAGGTGTATATTTTGATTGAACAGGCGTTTATTTTTTTTATCAATCTAGATACTTGGCAGTTGTTTGGCTATTTCTGGCCGTTTTTTATGCTGGATATGGTGCGCTACGTGCTTATTGAAGGCGTGGTGTTATTGTATTACCTGCCAAAAAGAAAACGTGAAGCGCCGCGCTATAAGGCGGCCAGAAAGCTGCTCTTCGAAGAAAAACCACTAATATCCATTGTCGTGCCTGGTAAAAACGAGGGAGAGCATATCCCTCGATTGGTGCAAACTCTGAGTGAGCAAACTTACCCTTTTTTCGAGTTAATCGTTGTTGATGATGGCTCTGATGATGATACGCCTGAGATATGCCGCGAGCTTGAACGCCAAGGTATGATTGATTGCTTTATTAGAAATGATATTCGAGGTGGTAAAGCGTCTGCGGCTAATACTGCACTTCAATTTGCCCGAGGCCGCTATATCGTTCACGTCGATGCAGATTCGCATATGGCACCCGATGCACTAGAAACCATAGTGTTGCCATTTTTGATGGACCCTGAAGTTGGGTGTGTCGGTGGCGATGTTCGCGTGGCTAATTATAGCGATAGCTTTGCGACTCAAACACAAGGTCTTGAATACATAAAGAGCATAACGGTTAGCCGCACTATTTCTTCACAGTTGGGTATTCTACGTATTGTTTCTGGTGCTTATGGCGCATTTCGTAAGGATGTTTTGAATAAAATCCATGGCTGGGATGTCGGCCCTGGTTTAGATGGTGATATCACACTGAAAATTCGTAAATTAGGATATAAGGTTGTTCATGAACCTGCGAGTATCTGTTACACCAATGTCCCGAAAAGCTTCTGGCGGCTAACCAAACAACGTTATCGTTGGGATAAATCGATGATCCGCTTTCGTGTGCGTAAACATCGTGACATTTTGTTGCCATCTGCGGAGTTTAAATGGAGCAACTTTATATCTGTAGTAGATAATTTGTTCTTTAATCTGTTTTTAGATATTAAATGGTTTATTTATTTTTTTCAAATTGTGCAGCTTAGTTCTAGCTATATCGCTTTTCTGCTGATTCTAAATTATATTTTTTATTTTATGGCAAATATTGTGCAGTGGCTATTTGCTATAGCAATGCAGCGAAGTTTGGGTCAAAAACCTAATTATCAGTCAATTATGTTTGTTCCGCTAATGCCTCTATATACCGGAACCTACTTAAGATTAGTCCGAACATTCTCATATGTAATGGAGTTGTTACATAAGCGATCTTATTTTGATAAGTGGAACCCTTGGAAAGTATCAAAGATTGCCAAGCAGAACAAATTATAGAATAATAGCATTGTCGAATTTTTCTACATTTTAAACAACGGATAGTTAAAATGAAAAGTGTTTTAGTTGGATTGTTTTTGTATTGTGTATCTTCTGCGGCAAACGCAGGGATCATGCCTGTGGATACGTCAAAGTGGTTACAGTTTGGCGGGCCCTCTAATGATCGTAATACTGGTACATGGATAGGGCTTAAAGGGCAAGCTCCTGAAAAGAAAGGAAATAGCTCAGGCGCTTTAGTCAGTGATTTTGTTGTGGAAGGTGATTTTACATATAGCGGCTATGCTAGCCCTACTAGCACCGAGTTTGATGACAACGACATTATTGGTTTAGTGTTTGGCTGGCAGGACCAGCAGAATCACTACCGTTTAGGCTGGACGCAAAATCAGCGGCCTGGTACAGACGACGATCAATCATATGCCGATATTACGGGTCGCACAGGATTGTTTTTAATTCAAGAAATTGACGGTGTGTCTAAAACTTTATTCAATATTGCGGATTTGTTTTGGGAAGATGATTCTCTTTACAACTTTGAAATAAATCGTGATGGTGATTTCTTTAATATAATGTTTGGTGATGCATCTTTTTCTTATGAAGATGCCGCTTTTATTAATGGCCAAGTTGGTATTTATACAGAAAGCCAAACTGCTCGCTTTGGGGAATTAAACGTTGTTGTACCTGATAAAATAATAGCTACAGTGGCGGAGCCTGCTGGTATAGTTATGCTTTTATCTGGGTTACTATTGCTTTGCGCTGCACCTTTGCGTTCACGCTTAAAGTCGTAACTTAACTAGGCTATCGCAATAGTCTAGTTCGCAGCTACACGATCATAGTGTAACTGAACAAAGCGCACATATAACGTGCGCTTTTTGTTTTTTATCTAATCTCATACAACTATATGATGCAAAAATCTTTGCTTTCTTTGCTAAGCTTCTCTAGCAATTTAGTGTTTTCAGTTAAATGAGCTTCTATCATACGAGTTCTAATTAGCTCGCATTTACCCGTCAACTCTTTGTCTGCAAGATAACTCTGGTCTTTTTGCCATTGTGCCACACCCGTTACGCCATTATAACTGTCCCTGCTTTCTGGTGCTCTGTCGGCCTGATAAGGCGGGAGCGTTTGTGAACTGCAGCCAGCAATTAATATGCACACTACAGTCATTTTATACCGCTTAAACATATTCTGAACTCCAGTTTTTAGGGACATATTTGAGTGTGGCTCAATACGCTACCTCCAACGTTATAGGTTATCTCTCAGCAGAAACGCTCTGGATAAACTTATTAATTCGTGGCAGGTAATTTGTATCATCTTTAATAAACGTGTCGCAGTGGCCACCCTCAGGCACAGAGTATAGTTCGCTCAGACCATGGCTTGACGCGTTATATAATGCTTCACCCATACTTAGTGGAATATTATTGTCTTTTTCTCCGTGAATTATCAATATGGGTTTATTGATGCCTTTCAGCGCAGCAATATTGTCAAACTTTAGCTTATTATCTAACTGAACATTTATCAGGTTGCCCAATAAGCGGCGTGACTGATATAGTTTTACCATTTCCGCCACATTAGTAATACCACCTTCGATAATAAGTCCTGCAACACGTTTATCATTTGCAATGCTGGTTGCCATTACTGAGCCAAGAGATAAGCCATAAACGTAAACATTTTCATCTTTATTTAATGTGCTTATTGCTAGTTGGGCATCATTCATCATTGTCGAGAAACTGGCTTCGCCATCGCTTAAACCATAGCCCTGATAATCAATAGCTAGAATATTAAAGTTGGTTTTGGCCAGCGCTTCTAGCACACCAAACCAGGGTTGAAGGCTCATATTCAAAGCGTTGCCATGAAGAACCAACAGTGTTGTGTTTTGGCCTTCAACTCGCTTATTTAATGCATAAATTTGTTTGCCATTCTCTGTTGCCAACCACTGCGGGGAATAACCATGTACCTTAGTCAATTGCTCAAGATTCTCGCCATTAATTTGTTTTGAGGGAGACACAATCATAGTGTCTTTTACCGTCATTGAGCATGATGCTAAACATAGAGTAAAAATAAATGCTATATGGTTTATAAATTTAAATTGTTTCATTTTATTTTGGGGTCCGTTTTTGCTTTATAGTTATTAATGATAAAGCCTATAGCGGCTTTGAGTAGTGAATAAAAAAAGAAAAATATAGCTATATAATGAAAAATCAATAAGGTGGATCTAAGCACGGTAGTGAAGCTTATTTTTGATACCGTCATCAGATCCCGGATCATAGCTGGCCCGCTGTTAGTCAAAAAACGTAATATTAGAAACATAATCAGAACAGCTGTCAGCATAAAAAACACACCATAGGTTATATCCAAAATGTTGGGTTTCTTCTTGCGTTTGAGCACGGCAAATACGTCACTGAGTAATTCAAAGATTACTGCTTTCTCTCACTAAAAAGTTACTTCGTATAAACAAAGCCAGATCACAGGTTCGTTTTCATAACGAGCCTGTAATTCTTCAACACCAGAAAGGGTATCGATGATTTCTAAGGTTTCGGTTACTATTTTTTTTCAATATTCATAATCGGTTTATCCATTAACTAATGTGCCACTCATAATGACAGATGCTAATGTTGGTGTCGTATTCATAGCGCTGTTCCAGTTCGGAAACATCCATGCTACTAATTACTTCACATATAACTTCATTTTCAATGATTTCATTATTATTCATTTCTTATGTTCCTTTTTATGTTTTATTTTTGATGCTTGCTTGTATTAAATTTGTTAATTTAGTTGGAGCAAGCGATACTTTACATCTTAATGTTAAAGTGTAAATAATTATTTTAACTTTTATTTTCCATAGTTCACCTTTTGGTGAAATATTGCATATAACCTTGAAGTCGCCCATGTGACAGGGCGAGCAACCTTAATCATGAGAACCTGCTTAGAACCGTTATATTTAATGAGATATGGCTTGCAAACTTAGTGCTTTTCACTAAAATATCTTTTGAATCGAAACTTAATCGAAATTTAAGTTCATATGAACAAGCGCAATACTCAGCAACGTCGACATTTAATTGTTAGTCAGCTGCAACAACAAGGCGAGTTGTCGGTTGAGCAGCTAGCAGTGCAGTTTAATACCTCAGAAGTCACTATTCGCAAAGACTTAACCGTACTTGAACAAGCCGGCTTGTTATTACGCCGCTACGGCGGGGCTATGCCGGTGCCACAAGACTTTGTTAGCGACTCTAGTTTAGAGAAGGTTTCGAAGCGAAAGTTAGCTATTGCAAAAGCTGCCGCAGGCTTAATTAAAGATCATTACCGCATTATTATTGATAGTGGCCGCACTACTGCGGCGTTATTGCCTGAACTAGCAACCAAGCGTGGTTTAGTGGTTATGACTAATTCGTTAGCTATTGCCAATGCGCTGCGTGAGTTAGAGAACGAACCCACGTTATTAATGACCGGCGGTACTTGGGATCCGCAGTCTGAAGCGTTTCAAGGTCAACTTGCCGAACAAATGTTGCGTAACTATGATTTTGACCAGTTATTTATTGGTGCTGATGGCATCGATCTTAGTCGCGGCACGACAACGTACAACGAACTGTATAGCTTAAGCCGAGTAATGGCAGAGGTAGCGCGCGAGGTTATTGTCATGCTTGAGTCCGATAAGCTTGGTCGAAAAATTCATAATTTAGAACTGCCTTGGAGCATGGTAAAGGTATTAATTACCGACGAAGGCCTTGCCCCGGAAGACGCAATAAAAATTGAACAGCAAGGTGTAAAGGTGATTCGGGTTCAGGCCTAAGTCACGCGAGCATTTTAAACTTATTAGTAAAATTGGAATTTACTGGAGCAAAATATGTGTGGAATAGTCGGTGCGGTAGCACAGCGAGATGTAGTCGATATTTTGGTAGAAGGCCTACGCCGTTTAGAATACCGCGGTTATGACTCTGCCGGAGTCGCGGTTGTTAATGATAATGGCGAGCTAATTCGGTTACGTCGTTTGGGTAAAGTAAAAGAATTAGCAGATGCGGTGGCTCAGCAGCCTGTTAGCGGTGGTACAGGTATCGCCCATACTCGCTGGGCAACCCATGGTGAACCAAGCGAGCGTAACGCGCATCCACATATCTCTAGCCACATTAGCGTAGTGCACAACGGTATTATTGAGAATCACAGTACGCTGCGCGAAGCATTAAAAGCTAAAGGTTATGTATTTACCTCTGATACCGATACTGAAGTTATTGCGCACTTAGTAGAAGAAGAGCTTAAATCAGCCAGTTCATTACTAGTGGCAGTACAGCGCAGCGTTAAGCAATTGCACGGTGCTTATGGCACTGTATTGTTAGATAAGAATGATGCAAGCCGCTTAGTGGTTGCTCGTTCAGGTAGTCCGTTAGTAATTGGTTTAGGTATTGGCGAAAACTTTATCGCTTCAGATCAATTAGCTTTGCTGCCGGTTACGCGTCGTTTTATGTTTTTAGAGGAAGGCGATGTCGCTGAAATTACTCGCCATAGCGTAAGCATTTTTAATAAAGATGGTGTTGCAGTTGAGCGTGAAGTACATGAGTCTAACGTTAGCTATGATGCTGGTGACAAGGGCCAGTACCGCCACTTTATGCTAAAAGAAATATACGAACAGCCACATGCTATTAATAACACCTTAGAAGGCCGATTAAGCCACGATAGCGTGTTAGATGAAACTTTCGGTAATGGTGCGGCTGAATTATTTAAGCAGGTTAAGCATGTGCAAATTGTAGCCTGTGGCACTAGTTACCACTCAGGTATGGTTGCCCGTTATTGGCTGGAATCCTTAGGTGGTATTTCATGTAACGTTGAAATTGCTTCGGAATTTCGCTATCGCAAATCGTTCGTGCAGCCAAATAGCTTGTTGGTAAGCATTTCGCAATCAGGTGAAACCGCTGATACGTTAGCTGCATTGCGTTTAGCCAAAGATATTGGCTATTTAGGCAGCCTAACCATTTGTAACGTAGCGGGCTCATCGCTGGTGCGTGAATCTGACCTCGCCTTTATGACCCGAGCTGGCGCTGAAATTGGTGTAGCCTCAACCAAAGCCTTTACTACACAGCTAGTGGGCCTTGCTATGTTAACGCTGGCAATTGGTAAATATAACGGTTTAACCGAACAAAAACAGCGCGAGCTGACTGACGCGCTAAAAAGCTTACCAGCAAAATTAGAGCAAACCTTAGCGCTGGCGCCACAAATTGAAGCCTTAGCGGAAGAATTTGCAGACAAGCATCACGCGCTATTTCTCGGTCGTGGCGATCAGTACCCTATCGCCATGGAAGGGGCGTTAAAGCTAAAAGAAATTTCCTATATTCATGCCGAAGCTTATGCCGCTGGTGAGTTAAAGCATGGCCCGCTGGCGCTAATTGATGCACAAATGCCTATTATTGTGGTTGCGCCAAATAATGACTTGCTAGAAAAGCTAAAATCAAACGTAGAAGAAGTACGCGCTCGTGGCGGCATTCTATATGTGTTTGCCGATGCTAATGCCAAGTTCCAGTCTGATTCCACTATGCGGGTAATTAACGTACCGCATGTTTCGGAACTGCTAGCACCTATTGTGTACACCTTGCCTTTGCAGTTATTAAGTTATTATGTTGCCATTATTAAAGGCACCGACGTAGATCAGCCACGTAATTTAGCAAAAAGCGTTACAGTAGAGTAAGTTATTGATTTATATGCTTAAGTTGCTCTCGCCTTGTCAGGGCAACTTAAGTTTCTTATAAAAAGTAGCGTGCATACTACTGTTAATTTTATTGTTTTATTTCGCAAATTGTTACTGTCACTTACCCGCGCTTGTCCCACCTTAATTACATTGCTGCTTTAGCTTTTAGGCGACGTTGTTTTGCATGTTTGCTTAATATAACTCATGCTTTACGCAAGCTTGCGTTAAACAACCAGCCTCGCGAATAAGGAGACACAATGAGCGCTAACGCCGATACTAACCATCGCCCTGATTACGACCAAGTTATTCAAGATATTACTGATTATGTATTAACCTATAACAATTTTAGCGAAGAAGCGCTTGGTACTGCGCGCAATTGTTTAATGGATACTCTAGGTTGTGGCTTACTAGCACTGCGCTTTCCTGAATGTACTAAGCTGCTTGGGCCTATTGTACAAGGTACACAGGTGCCAAATGGCGCTCGCGTGCCGGGAACATCGTTAGTGCTCGACCCGGTAAAAGCCGCGTGGGACATTGGCTGCATTATTCGTTGGCTCGATTACAACGATACGTGGTTAGCGGCGGAATGGGGGCATCCGTCAGACAATTTAGGTGGCATATTGGCGGTGGCTGATTATTTATCGCAAGTTCGGTTAGCCAACGCTGAGCCACCAATGTTGATGCGTGATGTGCTTGAAGCCATGATTTTGGCGCATGAAATTCAAGGCGTTATTGCGCTAGAAAACTCCTTTAATCGTGTCGGTTTATGCCATGTATTATTAGTGCGGGTGGCCTCTACGGCCGTTATTACCAAAATGATGGGCGGTAGCCGGGTACAAATTATGGCGGCCATATCCCAAGCTTGGGTGGATGGCTCTGCCTTGAGAACCTATCGTCACGCACCTAATGCGGGCTCGCGTAAGTCGTGGGCGGCAGGTGATGCTACCTCAAGAGCGGTGCGCTTAGCCGACATATCAATGCGTGGCGAAATGGGCATACCTAGCGTGTTAACTGCGCCTCAGTGGGGTTTTTATGATGTTTTATTCTCTAAAACCAATAAAGACCAAGTAATAAAGTCTGAAGCTGAGCGTAAGTTTGCATTTTCACAAGCTTATGGCTGTTATGTAATGGAAAACATCTTATTTAAAATTTCTTTTCCGGCCGAGTTTCACGCACAAACAGCGGCCGAAGCTGCAGTTATATTGCATCCTCAAGTAAAAAATCGGCTAGCGGATATTAAGAAAATTGTGGTGCATACCCACGAGTCAGCTATTCGTATTATTTCTAAAACCGGGCCGCTGACCAATGCTGCCGACCGCGACCATTGCTTGCAGTATATGATTGCGGTGCCGCTCATTTTTGGCAATCTACTGGCTGAGCATTACGAAGATGACTTTCATACTGCTTGTCCACTTATTGACGAACTGCGTGGCAAAATGGACATTGTTGAAAACAAGCGTTTTACCACAGCGTATTTAGAAGCTGATAAACGCTCTATCGCTAATTCTATTCAGATTTTCTTTAACGATGGCAGTAGCACAGATGAAATAGTGGTTAAATATCCGGTTGGCCATCGGCGCCGTCGTGCAGAAGGTATTCCGCTATTAGAGCAGAAGTTCAAAACGAACTTAGCCACACGTTTTCCACCGCCACAGTGCCAAACTATTTTCACGCTGTGTCAACAGCAAGCCAAACTTGAAGCTATGCCGGTAAACCGGTTTATGGACATGTTTGTTATTGCTTAACTAACCGAAACTAAAGCAAATAGGAGCTATTATGACTAATGATAATGAATACAGCATCGGTAAGTTTACCGCATTAGAAACCGCCATAGCCAATGGCGAAGAGCAGCTAGTAAAACAACTACTAGCCGAGCAGCCGATGCAAGACCTAGAAAAAAGCTACCTTATTGATCTGGCCAAGCTAAGCAATAACCACACTATTATAAAGTTACTAGAAGATGCACCATTGAAGTAGCGCCAAGACGACTTAGCGATAAAAATAGACCGCCGCTATACCTGCCGCAGATTGGCGTTTAGGTGCTACGTTTTAACAGCATTTTTTCTATCTCGCCAATGGCAACTCTAGGTTTAAGTTTTTTCGGGCAAAAGGCAACGCAGTTTAAGATTGCTTTGCAGCGAAAAACGCTAAATGCATCATCTAGTTCAGCTAAGCGTTGTTCAGTACCCTTGTCGCGAGAATCGATAAGAAAGCGATAGGCATTTAATAGCCCTGCTGGGCCGATAAACTTTTCTGGGTTCCACCACCACGACGGGCATTGTGATGAGCAGCATGCGCATAAAATGCATTCGTACAAACCGTCCAATTTTGCGCGTTCTTCTGGTGATTGCAGCCGCTCTTTGCCAAAAGTGGGCTCATCGTTTATTAGATAAGGCTTAATTCGCTCGTATTGTTTAAAAAACTGACTCATATCGACTACTAAATCACGTATTACAGGAATGCCCGGTAATGGACGAATAACGATATCAGCGCCACTACGATTGGGGTGCACAGTTTTGCCCGATGGTAGATAGCCACCCTTAAGTAAAGTCGACACGCTGGTGATGCATGCTAAGCAATTTGACCCGTTAATATTCATGCCGTCTGAGCCACACACGCCTTCACGGCAGCTGCGTCGGTACGCTAATGTTGGGTCTTGCTCTTTTAATTTACCTAATACATCAAGCATCATCATATCGTGGCCGTCTTCAAGCTCAATGTTATAGTCTTGCATGCGCGGTTTTTGGTCTTGCTCTGGTATATAACGGTAAATGCTAACGATCATTGTTTTATCCTCCACTAGTTTAAAAACCAGGGTGGGCGTATTTTATATTGGCATTGGTTATGCCCTAGCGCAGTAATACATTGAGTTGGTCTGCTATTTCTGCCCAGTCTGCGTCTTCATCCAGCATTTTTTTTAAGCAATAAGCCTGCGATTCAGTCCAAAAATCGGCTTCGTGCAGTTTTACACTGTGGTGTAACGGTGAATGTTGAATAACAAAATGCGTAATTTCGCTGCTGCTACCACCTAAACCGAGTTGTTTAAACAGTGCTTCTATAGAATGAACTGGCGCTTCCATCGGTTACTCCTTTAATTATCATCACAAGCTCTAGATTATAGACGCTTAAAATCAGTCCCGCAGTGCTATACCTACAAATGAGCTAGGCAAAATAAAACGGTATGTTTTAAGTAACTAAGCTAGTTGGCAATAAAGATTTGTCGCTTTTTTCCTCATGAGTATTGACGAGTGATTATTAATCATCTACCTTTTTGTAAGCGCTTACATTTTAATGTTGTATTTACATTTAGATATGACGCGTCAGTCAGCAGGTAGCAAAGACTCAGGGGATAATAATAAAAATGAAACGAATTTCAGCGTTAACCGCCGTGCTCATGGCGACAGGCCTAGCAGGCTGTGGTGGCGATGTTGCCACAAAATCAGATTTTACCGCAGTTAACCCTACCGAGCCGGTTAGTGACTGGAAATTGGTATGGAGTGATGAGTTTGATGGAAGCAGCATTGATAAAAATAAATGGGCGCACGAAGTAAACTGTAGCGGTGGTGGCAATAATGAAAAACAATGCTATACCGACAGCGTCGACAACTCTTTTGTGGCTGATGGCAAGCTGCATATTGTGGCTTTACCCGCTGAAGATAGTGCGGTACTGCCCTATACGTCAGCCAGATTAAGCACAAAATACAAGGGTGATTTTAAATATGGTCGCTTTGAAATGCGTGCCAAATTGCCATCTGGTCAGGGAGCATGGCCTGCATTTTGGATGCTACCTACCGATGAAGTGTATGGCGGTTGGCCGAAGTCGGGCGAGATTGATATTTTAGAAGCGGTGAACTTAAAAGCGGTTGATGCTGAAGGTGTGGCTGAGGCTAATGTACATGGCACTTTGCACTACGGTCGTGTTTGGCCAAATAACGCGAGTTCTGGCAAAGGCTATTTGCTACCAGATGGCATTAATCCGGCCGATGATTTTCATACCTATGCCATTGAATGGCAAGAGGGCGAAATACGCTGGTATGTTGATGGCTATTTATATCAAACCCAGATGGCATCAAAGGTACGGTATAACGCTAGTGGCGAAGCTATTGGCCTGAATCATCGTGGCTGGTTTGCTGAGTACTTTGATATAGCCACTGGTGAGCTGGCAACGCAGTGGAATAGTGCACCTTTTGATCAGCGCTTTCACCTACTGCTTAATTTAGCGGTAGGCGGTAACTGGCCTGAAAACGTGAATAACCTAGGTATTGATGCCAACGCTTTTGCCGATAGCCAAACCTTTGCTATTGATTATGTTCGGGTTTACGAGTGTAGCCAAGACTTAGCGAGTGGCAAGGGTTGTGAAACTGTGCGCGCAGGTTATAAAGATGCTGACACTTTGGTAACGGGTTTAGCACCTATTCCCTCTCCGCCATCTAATGGTATAGCGCAAAACCTAACTATTTTTGATGATCAGGCTAACCCAAGTTGGCCAATGTGGGATTGCTGCGCAGGTAGTAATCCAATAGAGGTTACCGACGACGAAGAGCATGGTGTAGCGGCCGAATTTACCGTAAGCGCCACTCCAACGGTATTGGGTTTTTATAATCGTACACCGTTAGGCTCTGGTACAGCATTTGATGCAACGGGAATTGTGAGCGAAGGCATAGTGCAGTTTGATATGAAAGTAATGACTGCGCCGGCTAGCCCAGATGCTAGTTGGTCGTTTAAAATTGAAGCTGCAGGTGGTGATTCGGCAGTAGAGCTGGCCCTGAGTGCTGGTAACGCTGGCGCCGAGCCGGTTACTGGGCAGTGGGCAACTTATACGTTTAGCGTGCAAAGCCTATTTGACGCAGGCCTAGATATTAGCGCTATTGATGTCCTAATGATATTCCCGACGTGGGGCACCGGTGACGGTGCAGTATTCCGCTTAGATAATGTCCGTATTTATAATCCTAATATCGGCTTAACGTTATTCGAAGACAAAGTTAATCCAAATTGGCCGTTGTGGGATTGTTGTGCCGGTTCTGAGCCTAAAGTCGTTATTACCGACGCACCTTATGGCGCAGTGGCACAGTTTGAAATTGCCGGTTCACCAGATACGGTGTTGGGCTTCTTTGCTGCTGATGGTGCGGCTTATGATGCATCCGCATTGCTGGCCGATGGCGCCATTAGTTTTGATCTGCGGGTAGTGTCAGCACCGGCTAACGTCGCCTCTACGTGGGTGTTTAAAATTGAGTCTTCAGCTGGGGCTTCTGCGGTTGAGGTGCCGTTGGCAAGCGGTAATAACGACCAAGCACCGGTTACCGGGCAGTGGGCAAGATACCGCTTTAGCTTACAAAGTCTATTCGACGCTGGTTTAGATATCAGTGACATTAACGTATTAATGATATTTCCGGCCTGGGGCACAGGGCAGGGTGCAGTATATCAACTTGATAACGTTAAAATTTCTAATAACTAATTCAGTGTGACGAGAGTAAAAGATGATGAAACCAACATTATTTAATAAAAGTCAGGTGGCTATAGCCGTATCTGTCGTACTGACCGCCGGTTTGATGCTGCCCGTTCAGGCTCAACAAGTAGAGGCGGAGGCCGAAGCCGAAGCACAAGATATTAATGTCGAAATTATTCAGGTAAAGGGCATTCGTGGCAGTTTAGCACGCTCTATGAATATGAAACGCGAAGGCTCGGGTGTAGTAGATGCGATTTCTGCCGAAGAGATGGGTAAATTTCCAGACACTAATTTAGCCGAATCATTGCAACGTATTACCGGTGTTTCGGTTAGTCGAGTTAATGGTGAGGGCAGCCAAATTACCGTGCGCGGGTTTGGCCCCGCGTTTAACCTAATTACGTTAAATGGCCGGCAAATGCCGGGTACAGGTTATTCGCGCTCGTACAATTTAGAGAACTTATCTGCCGAGGGCGTTAGCGCGTTAGAGGTATATAAAACTGCTCGCGCTGCTAACCCCAGTGGTGGCTTAGGCGCAACCGTAAATATTGTTACTGCCAAACCACTGTCTAACCCGGGTGAGCAAATGTCGTTAATGGCTAAAGCCCTACACGATAGCTCTAACGTAAAAGGTGATAACGTTACGCCAGAGCTGGCGGGTATTTACAGCAATACCTTTGCTGATGACCGCTTTGGTGTGGCGCTGTCGGTGTCGCATCACCGCCGTGATTTCCAAAGCCAGCAAGCAAATATTCAGGGTTGGCAGGTACAAAGCAGTTTGCCTGAGCTTGATCCGTCAATGGTTAAAGATGCCCGCCCAGAAGACGCAGATGGCAAAAAGTTGGGTTATGCGTTTTTTCCTAAAGATATGAACTACGCCATTGAAGATGTGCAGCGCGAGCGCACTAACGGCCAGCTAACATTACAGTTTGCCCCTACCGATAGCGTGGTTTTTACCGCAGATTATACCGCAAGCCGCGCTATTACGGGGTTGCAGGGCATTGGTTGGGGTATTTGGAATGAGTTTGGTAGCAATATTAATGCTTATGAACTCGATGAAAACGGTTCAGCTATCTTTGCCGATATTAGTGGTAATGATGCGTCGTTTACGGCGAATAAAAATACCACCGAAGTAAAAGCCCGCTCAATTGGCTTAAATATGGCATGGCAAATTTCTGAAGACTTTGATTTAAAGCTTGATTATCACGACTCAAATAATAAGACCGATAACGGCGCGGATAAAGGCAGTGGTAATTCGGGCCAAGTTATTTTGGGTTCAGATCAGTTGTTAAGCAAAGTGTATGATTTTCGTAGTGGTGAAGTGCCGCAGGCATTAGTGCGCTGGCGTAACGGCACTAACGAATTACAACCTAATGAAATTGACTCTAATTTTAGCCAGTTTACCCATTCACCTGGCGAGGCTACTATTAAACAGCTGCAGCTGGATGGTAGTTGGCTTAATTCTAGTTTTAACATCCCGCTTGTTAAAGTGAGTGGCGGTGTTGCCCGCACTGAGCAAGAAATGGGCGGCTGGAATGCGTGGAGTGGTTTACGTGGCGGCCCAGGCTTTAGCCCGTCGTTTACGGAAATTTTCCCCGATAGTATGTTTGTAAAAAACAACACCAGCAACTTTCTTGATCAGTTTAAAGGCGGCGGTGATAGCCTGCTAAGTAACTATTATTACACCTATAATTTTGATGAAGCGGTACAGCGACAAACGGCATTTTTAACCGAAGCGGTAATGGGTTCTGATGTTTATGTGCCTAACGCCTATTTTGATGGCATAGATAGCGAAAGTTATGTTGAAGAGGTAACCAATAGCATTTACTTGCAGTCAGATTGGGAGTTTGATATTGCCGGCTTCCCCGTGCAGTTGAATGCCGGTTTGCGCTACGAAGAGACTGATGTTACCAGTACTGTGCGCCAGCGCGTTGAACGCCAAGTAGACTGGGAAAGTGCGTCAGAGTGGATTATGCAATACGAGCAAGGCGGTATTGATAATTTTCTCACGCTAACCGGTAAACATGACGTGTTATTGCCAATGTTTGACGTAAAAGTAGATCTTACTGACGAATTAGTTGGCCGTTTCTCTTGGGGTAAAACCATGGCTCGGGCGCCACTTGGTGCCTTAGCGGGTGGGCGCAGCCTTAGTGGTAGCCCAAAACCGGGTTCACGTAGTGGTGGGCAGGGTAATACCAATTTGCTGCCGTTTGAATCGACCAACCTCGATTTTAGCTTGGAATACTATTACGCGCCCGGTAGTTATGCTGCAGTGGGTTACTTCCATAAAAGCGTCGGCAATTTCATTTCTAATGGCATTACCGATATTACCATTGATGGCTTACACGATATCTTAAACGGCCCGCGTTATTTAAAAGCGGTTGCCGATATTGAAGGCCGTGGTGAGCAAGCCACTAGCAGCGCGGTATTTGAGCAAATGCTGGCGAATGGCGATGGTAATGCTGAAGGTAAAATAGAACCAACCAGTGCCGATCCATTAATTGTGTGGCAAATTAGCCAGCCGCAAAATACTGATAGTAAATCTGTTCAGGGTGTTGAAGTAGCATGGCAGCATCTAATTGGCGAAACGGGCTTTGGTTTTGGTGTTAACGCCACCTTTGTTGACGGTGATGTTAAGTTTGATTCAGCCAGCCTAGTGCAACAATCACCATTAGAGGGCTTAAGCGATTCTGCTAACTTGCAGCTGTTCTATGAAAAAGATGGCCTGTCGGTTAAAGCTACTTATGCTTGGCGTGACAGTTACTTAATTGGTGTCGGTCAGTCGCAGGGCTCGTCAGATGCGCCGCCACAGTTTGCTAAGCAATATGCGCAGTGGGATTTAAGTATTAACTATGATGTTACTGAGCAGCTAACCGTATTTTTTGAGGGTATTAACCTGACTAACGAGACAGAACAGGGGTATGGCCGTTATGAGGCTCAGTTCTTATTCGCTCGGCAATACGGCACGCGCTATGCGTTAGGTGCACGTTACCGTTTCTAATTACATCAATTTAAATATTAAAATGCCCACCTGTTGGGCATTTTTTATTGCTCTAAATCTGTTTTTTTGACAAAAAAACTGCCAGCAAGCTGGCAGCAAAAAGGGTAACAGCCGGAAGAAAAAGTTGCTGCTATTGGCAGCTCAAGCTAGCTGTGCTGGCTTGGTGCGGTACAAGGCGAATATCTGCCAGACTAAGTTGCAATGCGGCATCGGTGCTGATTGCTATAGGGCTAAAAACCTGCGCTAAATCGGTGCCTTGTTTGGCAAAGCAGGTAAGATCAATACTCAGGGTTTGCCACTGTTCATCGGCCATTGCTTGCAGCTGTGGCGCAATATTAACACTCCCATTACAGCTATCGGCGCAGTCCATGCTCAGCAGCACACTATCAGGCACCTTGCCACTGCGTTTTAGCTGTATAACTAAAGCGCTACCCGCCTCTTGGTGCGCGCGTAAATCAGCCGGAAAAGCACTGGTTAGGCTAACTTTAGCCGGACCACTAAAGCGTAAGCGACGTGCATCTTCTTGTACGGTTTTATCAAAGGTGCGCACGGCAATATTGCCTAACTGGGCGACACTGCTATCCATCACCTTAGTCGTGCCGTCGCTGTGTAATATCAGCTGATACGGCGGTTTAACCGCAAGCTCAAATAACACCAGTTCAGCCACACTATTATTGGCAGCTAGCTGCTCATTTAAGTTATTACTAAGGGTGCTGGCATCGCCATAGCGTAGGCCGAAGCCATAGGGTAGTAGTGGCTGATAATCAGTATCGTATCGGTTAACGGTTTGTTGTGGGGTTGCTGGCCAGCTAAAGGATAGCTGGCCGCGGAAATTGGTATGAACGCTGCCATCAGTGTTAGCCATAATAACATCAGCGACACCAGCGCCTTCGCTGCCCGGTAACCAGATGGCAACAAAAGCATCTGATGCGTTCAATTCAGGGTTTACCCATAGCGGCCGGCCACTAATAAATAGCGACACTACTTTAATGCCATCGGCTTTTAGTTGCTGCAGCAGTGCTAAATCAGTTTTATTACCACGCTGATATTCAACATTATCTAAATCGCCATTGCCTTCTGCGTAGGGCTGCTCACCAAATACTACAATAGCTACATCGGGTTTTTCGCGGTAACTGCCATCGCTACTTAGCTCGGTGCTACCTCCTGCAGTGTTAACTGCTTGCGCTATACCCGCATAAATCGAGCTACCGCCAGGAAAGTCGCTATTGGTGTTGCCTGTGCCTTGCCAGCTGATCGTCCAGCCGCCAGATTGCATACCAATATTATCGGCGCCAGCACCAGTAACCAAAATACGCTGTGTTGGTTTTAACGGTAATAAGCCATCATTGTTTTTTAATAACACCAGCGACTGCTGCACCGCTTGGCGTGCAACAGCGCGGTGCTCTGCAGCGCCAATCAACTCTGTTTTTCCTGATAGTGGCCGTTGGGCAGGGCTGGGCTTGTCAAATAAACCAGCGCGTAATTTTACCCGCAAAATACGGCGTACCGCATCGTCAATT
Organism: Rheinheimera metallidurans; assembly: GCF_036983985.1. NCBI lineage: Bacteria > Pseudomonadati > Pseudomonadota > Gammaproteobacteria > Chromatiales > Chromatiaceae > Rheinheimera > Rheinheimera metallidurans. The sequence goes on along the minus strand of NZ_JALAHQ010000006.1, from coordinate 43,261 downwards.
CTACTCAGAGGAATATCACCGCGTTCTGCTTGCGCCAGTAAGTTGTGATACAAGGGCTTCCACGCCGGAGTGGGCACCATATAAATATCTAAACCAGCGAGTGCTGCTTCGGCGCAGTTATCGTTAGTGCAGCCTGGTATTTGGCCATGGCCGTTCCAATCGCCAACTACAAAACCATCAAAGCCCATACGGTTTTTTAAAACGTCGGTTAAGAGGTATTTATCGCCATGAATTTTACTACCCTGCCAGCTATTAAACGATGCCATAACGCTTTGTGCGCCCGCTTGTAAGCCGCCAACATAACCTTGGGCATGCAAGCTAAATAGTTGCTGCTCGCTAGCAATATTATCGCCTTGGTCGTCACCATTTACCGTGCCGCCATCACCGATAAAATGTTTTACAGTGCTAATAACGCGCTCTGCGCCAAGAAAATCTTTATCCGCTGCGCCCTGCAGACCGGTAACAATAGCGCCTGCATAGTCGCGCACAATGTCTGGATCTTCTGAGTAGCTTTCATAGGTGCGGCCCCAGCGGTCATCGCGCACTACCGCTACAGTTGGTGCAAATACCCAATCAATGCCTGTTACCATTACTTCGCGTGCGGTAATGCTGGCTATCTGCTCAATCAATGCTGGGTTATGTGCGGCGCCTAAACCAATATTATGCGGAAATAAGGTGGCACCAATGACGTTGTTGTGGCCGTGTACCGCATCGGTGCCCCACATAGTGGGAATGCTGCTGCCGTCTAGACTGGCGTCAACAGAGGCTTGATACATGGCTTCTGCTAAGGCAATCCAGTCGGCCGGAGTTGCGTGTTTATTGTCATTAGGAAAGGCCCCGCCACCATTTAAATAAGAACCAAAACCATACTGACGCATATCCGCAACGCTAATATCTCGAATTTCAGGTTGGATCATCTGGGCAATTTTTTGCGCTAATGTCATCTCAGCTAACAGGCTGCTAATGCGCTGCTCTAATATCGCGTCTTGGCGTACGGGTAATTTTAGCTGTGGCCAAATAGCGGCTGTGTTACCGACATTAGCTGATGATGGCTGCTCAGAGCAGGCGGTTAAGGCAAGCGCGCAGCTGATACTTAAAAGCGACAGTTTTGCATACTTAATCATACTAACTCCTTGATGCCGTAGCCTTTGGTTTACTGCCCACTGCGCCGTAATAAGCAATATAGACATAACATAGTAACGGAATAATAAAGGCTTGTTGCACACTAAGATTATCGGCAAGTGCGGCTTGTGCTAGCGGTAATACTGCACCGCCAACAATGGCTAAACATAAAATACCCGAGCCTTGGCTGGTATGTTGTTTTAAGCCATGAATAGCGAGGCTAAAAATAGTTGGAAACATAATAGAGTTGCACAGACCGACCAGCAAAATAGCCCACATAGCAAAGCTACCGCTGCTATTCATCGTTATAGTTAGTAATAACGTGGCACAGATAGCATTAAATGCTAGTACCTTGCCTGGCGCCAAATACTGCATAACTACAGCGCCAATAAAGCGGCCAGCCATTGCACCGCCAAAATACCAGGCAATATATTGCGATGCTGTTTTAGCCTCTAGGGCGCCAATTTCTGGCTGGCTGATAAAGCTAATTAGAAAACTACCAATTCCTACTTCGGCACCAACGTAAACAAAAATACCCAGTGCACCTAATATCAGGTGGCGATGTTGCCATGCTGAGCCGGTAATTGTAATGCTGCTATCTTTTTTGCCTAGCTTTGGCAGGCGCAAAAAGGCAAAAATAAGCGCCATAAAAATTAGCGCACTGGCCAACAATAAATAGGGTAGTTGTACGGTAGATTCAGTTACTTCGCCGGCAACCGGGGCTTCAGCACCGCCAAAAATAAGCCAAGCACCAAATATAGGCGCTACAGTAGTACCTAAAGAGTTGAATGCTTGGGTCATGGTTAGGCGGCTAGAGGCGGTTTCTGGTTTGCCTAGTACGCTAACGTAGGGGTTAGCCGCTACCTGTAAAATAGTAATGCCCGACGCGAGTACAAATAAAGCTAATAAAAATAACGGATAATAGTGTGCAGCCGCTGCGGGGTAAAATAATAGACAACCTGCACCGGCAATCAATAAGCCGGTAACAATACCTGACTGATAGCCAATACGACTAACCAAGATACCTGCCGGTACCGACACAACAAAATAGGCGCTAAAAAAGCAAAATTGAATAAGTAATGCTTGAGTGTAATTTAGGTCAAATAGCATTTTCAGATAAGGTACTAAAATATCGTTTAAGCAGGTAATAAACCCCCACATAAAAAATAACGACGTTAATGACGTTAGTGCAAACTTATAGTTAATCTGATTTAACGCAGCTTCTGACCTGCCGTCGTTAGTTATTGGTGTGGCCGCCATGGTGTCTCCCCGGTATTTTTTATTTTCGTTGACGTGTGCTTTTTCGCCATCTAGTATTATGTAAGCGCTTTCATTTATAGCATATATCACGCTGTTGGCAATTATTTTATAGCTTGGCAGCCCGCAATAGTTCGACCGGAAGATAGCATAACCGATGAAAATAACTTTAGCCGCAGGCTCTGCACTACTTAAACCTGACTTTGTATTTGGCGTAGCCACGGCTTCGTTTCAAATTGAAGGGGCCGCTGATAGCCGCCTGCCGTGTATATGGGATACCTTTTGTGCCCAACCCGGCCGGATTAAAGATGGTTCTAATGGCTTAGTCGCTTGCGATCATGTGGCGCGTTGGCAAGATGACATAGAATTAATAGCTGGTTTAGGTGTTGATGCGTATCGCTTTTCTATTGCTTGGGGCCGAGTAATTAATGCTGATGGTAGTGTTAATAAAGCCGGTTTACGTTTTTATCAGCAACTGCTTGATAGCTTGCATGCGCGTAATATTAAGGCCTTTGTTACGCTATATCATTGGGATTTACCCCAATATTTACAGGATAATGGCGGCTGGTTAAACCGTGACACTGCCTATAAATTTGCCGAGTATGCTGAGGTAGTAACTCATGCTTTTGCCGATAAGGTTTATTCTTACGCCACGTTAAACGAGCCGTTTTGTAGTGCCTATTTAGGCTATGAAGCAGGCATTCATGCGCCTGGTATACAAAACCGCCAACAAGGGCGTCAGGTGGCACATCATTTATTGTTAGCTCATGGTTTAGCAATGCAGGTGCTACAAAAAAATGCCCCCAATGCGCTTAACGGCATAGTGCTGAACTTTAGCCCCTGCCATGCAGCTAGCAATAGCGCGGCTGATATTAACGCCGCACAAATGGCTGATCAATATCATAATCAGTGGTATATCCAGCCATTAATGGAAGCACGTTATCCTGACTTACTGCAGCAATTACCGGTAGCTGAGCAACCAAAAATACTTGCTGGAGATATGGCGATTATTGCTCAACCACTCGATTTTTTGGGGGTGAATTATTACACCCGCACGGTATATCGCGCTAATAGTAAAGGTTGGTTTAGCGATGTGCCGCCAACAGTGCAGCCGTTAACCGATATGGGCTGGGAAGTTTACCCGCAGGGCTTAAGCGAAATATTACTCGCAATGCATCAACGTTACGCCTTACCGCCGGTGTATATTACGGAGAACGGTGCCGCAATGCCTGACACGTTAATTAATAATCGGGTGCAAGATACGGCTCGGGTCGCTTATTTTCAGCAGCATCTGCAAGCTACAGAAGATGCAATTAATGCCGGTATGCGTATTAACGGTTACTTTGCTTGGAGCCTAATGGATAATTTTGAATGGGCCGAAGGTTATGTTAAGCGCTTTGGTATTGTTTATGTTGATTACGTTACACAGCAGCGCAGGCTAAAAGCTAGCGCGATAGCACTACGCGATTTATTTACGTCGCGTAAAAAATAATAATAAGTATCGCGTTATTACGGGGTTGGTATGCTAACAAAACGAGAGAAAGTAGCCTATGGCCTAGGCGATACGGCCAGCAATATTGTGTTTCAGACCGTCATGCTATTTTTAACGTTTTTCTATACTGACATCTTTGGTATTTCGCCAGCGGTGGTTGGTAGTCTATTTTTGTTGGTGCGCATTGTTGATGCGGTAACCGATCCACTAATGGGGGCTATTGCGGACAAAACCCGCAGCAAACATGGTAAATATCGGCCTTATTTATTGTGGTTGGCCTTACCCTTTGCACTGTGTAGTGTGTTGGCTTTTACTACGCCTGACCTATCCGCTAATGGCAAAGTTATCTATGCCTTTATTACCTATACCTTGTTAATGCTGGTTTATACCGCGATTAATATTCCCTATTCGGCACTGGGTGGCGTGTTAACTAACGATCCAACCGAACGCGTGTCGGTGCAATCGTACCGGTTTGTGTTTGGTATGTTAGGTGGCTTGTTAGTGACGGCTTGCACGCTGCCGCTGGTAAGTTATTTTGGTAACGGCGACAATGCTAAGGGTTATCAGTTAACTATTGCCGCCATGAGTGCGCTGGGTTTAGTGCTGTTTTTAGTGTGCTTTGTTGGTACCCGCGAGCGAGTACATACTCCGGTTAATCAGCAACTCACCCTGCGTAGCAGCTTTGCTTCGCTGTGGCAGAATGATCAGTGGCGTATTTTATCGGTGGCGGCATTTTTTCTTTTAACCGGCATGGTACTGCGTAGCACCTTAGCTATTTATTATGTGAAGTACTTTTTAGGTCGTGAAGATCTCATCACCGCCTTTGTTACCTTAGGTATGCTTGGTAATATTACCGGCTGTGCGCTGGCACAGTGGCTTAGTCAGTATGTTGATAAAGTAAAAGCCTATATCGGCTTGCAGCTTATTGCTGCGCTTATTTGTGTGGTTAGTTTTTTTATTGGCAGTGAACAGCTAGTGTTAGCTTTTATACTGTATTTTCTTTGGGGCTTTTTTTTACAAATGGCTACACCGCTGTTATGGGCAAAAATGGCCGATGCGGTTGATTATGGCCACTATAAAACCGGTGTGCGCATTACGGGTTTAGTGTACTCATCAGTGGTATTCTTTATTAAGCTGGGTTTGGCCTTAGGTGGTGCTTTAGCTGGTTGGCTATTGGCATATTATGGGTATCAAGCCGATATCGTTCAAACTGAACAAACTCAGAACGGCATTTTACTCAGCTTTACTTTGTTACCCGCGCTGGGGTCGGTATTAGTGGCGTTAGTGATGAGCCGCTATCAGTTAACAACTGCGCGGGTGCTAGCTATTCATCAGCAACTGGGCGCTGGTGCAGCTCAGCAAGAGCATGCTAAAGTTAGCAGCTAAGGCAAATAACACAGGCAGGCAATGGCGACTATTTATCAGGTTTCAGAATTAGCAGGCGTGTCACTGGCAACTGTATCACGGGTAATGAATAACAACGCCCGCGTTAGTGATGCCACCCGAGCCAAGGTTGTCGCGGCAATGGATCAGTTAGGTTATCGGCCTAATTCAATTGCTCAATCGCTGGCATCTAATCGCTCTAATAGCGTCGGTATCTTGGTGTCTGAACTGCATGGCCCGTTTTATGGTGAAATGCTAAGTGGCATAGAAAACGAATGCCGCGCTGCAGGTAAGCACGTTATTATTGCCGCAGGGCATAGTGACGTGGCCAGTGAAAAAGACGGTATTGAATTTTTAATTAGCCGTAGCTGCGATGCCTTAATTTTGCATGTTGAAGCTGTATCCGACGATTACCTAATACAGCTAGCTAAAGGCAGTACGCCCATAGTGCTAATAAACCGTTATATTCCGCAATTAGCAGATAACTGTATTCGTCTAAACAATGAATTAGGTGGTTATTTAGCCACTTGCCAACTGCTACAGCAAGGACATACTCAGCTAGCTTATATTTCTGGGCCAATGTGGAAAAGTGATGCTAAGGACCGTTATGCCGGGCACGTGCGCGCAATGGCCGAGCAGGGTTTAAGCATAAACTCACAGCTATTTGCCGAAGGTGACTTTCGTGATAGCAGCGGCAGTAAGTGTATGCAGCAGTTACTAGCTAAAGCCCTGCCATTTACTGGCTTGGTATGTGCAAACGATGAAATGGCCGCGGGTGCGATGGAAGTGGCGCGCGAGCATGGTTTACGCATGCCGCAAAATTTATCTATTGTTGGTTTTGATAACCTAATTTTGGCGCGTTACCTATACCCTAAACTAACCACTATCGATTATCCGATTGGCGAAATGGGACGAATGGCTGCGCGCTGGGTGTTAAAGCATATCTATCAGCAGCAAGCGTTACAGATTGAAAATGTGTTTGAACCCGCAGTGGTGTGTCGTGCATCAGTTGAAGTGGTGCCTAACTAGCACCAAGCCAAACCCGGTTGCAGTAATTCTATACCGCCGGCTTGCCAGCCCCACCAAGCTAGCCCTAGTGCAAGGGCTAGTAATAGTACAATGCTAATTACCGCTATTTTTCGCCAATACTTTTTCATGCAGTTACCAGCTTGGTTGTTGCAGCCTGCTCTTTAATCGGTAAGTTAAGTACTGCAGCTATTACGCTTAAGCCAATTGAAATATACCAAACTAGATCATAGTTACCGGTTTTATCATAAACATAGCCACCAAACCAACCGCCTAAAAATGCGCCAAGTTGATGAAATAAAAATACGATACCACCTAGCATCGACAAATACCGCACACCAAAAATACTGGCAATCGTGCCATTAGTTAGCGGTACGGTTGATAGCCAAAGTATACCCATGGCCATACCAAAAGCGTATGCGCTCCAATTACTAAGCGGCAGCATTATAAAGGCAATAATGACTACTGCGCGTAGCGCGTACAGCCCGCTTAGTAGTAGTGGTTTAGATAACCGCCCACCTAACCAGCCTGCGGTATAAGTACCAAAAATATTAAATAAACCAATTAACGCCAGTACAGTAGTGCCAACTATTGGCGCCAAGCGCATATCCACTAAATACGCGGGTAAGTGAATACCAATAAATACCACTTGAAAGCCACAAACAAAAAAGCCTAGTGATAACAACCAAAAGCCTTTGTGCGCAACCGCTTGGCGCAGGGCTTGCTCAACACTTTGTTCTTCACCTAAACAGCTAGGCGATGACGGCTCTTTTAGCATTAAAGCTAGAGGTACGATTAATAGAGATAATATGCCCAGCACCGTTAGTGCACCGGCCCAACCCATTTGGGTAATTAATAGTAAGGTGCCTGGCAGCATAATAAACTGGCCAAAAGAGCCAGCAGCACTAGCAATACCCATGGCCATACTGCGCTTTTCTACCGGCACGGCACGGCCAATAGCACCGAGAATAATGGTAAATGACGTACCAGATAACGCCAAGCCAATTAGTACACCCGCGCTGAGAGCTAAGGTAGTGCCGCTATTAGCCATCGCCATAGTAACTAGCCCCGCAGCGTAAAAAAGCCCGCCAGCTAGCACTACTTTTCTTGCGCCTATACGATCGGCAAGTGCGCCTGTTAACGGCTGAGTTAAGCCCCAAACAAGGTTTTGTAGCGCAATGGCCAAGGCAAAGGTTTCACGGCCCCAGCCAAACTCGTCACTCATTGGCGTTAAAAATAAGCCAAAACCATGACGAATACCCAGCGCTAGCGTTAGCACTAAAGAGCCACCCAGCATAATATAGAATGCAGACTGCGATCTGGACGACGCACTAAACGACATAGTTACTTCACCTCAAGATTAAGGCGCACAGTATACCGTTTTCATCGCTCCAATGTTATTGGCTTTAAGTCTAAATAGGTGCAAGCGTGATAAAATGACCAAAGATGATTAACCCTGTAGTCTATAAAAATATTAGCCAATTTTGAGGTTATCTATGCAGCAAAACGGATCGGTAATAAATAATGAGCCAGCAACTGGCCTTGTACAAAGTGCAGAGTTTAAGCAGTTTGCGGGCTGTTTGGCCGAGCAGAAGTTGGCTTATCATGCTGATCCGGTGCCATCGTATAACCAGCGTATTGCCGATTTAAATGCACTTCAAGCATTAATCCGCGATAACGAAACCGCATTAGTTGACGCGGTAAATAGTGATTATGGCAGCCGTTGTCGTTTTGAAACCCGCTTTTCTGAAATTTTAATGGTATTAGAAGATATTGCCCGCACTAAAAAACAGCTAAAAAAATGGCTGAAGCCACAAAAGCGACATATCGATTGGTTGTTATTTCCTACCTCAAGTTGCTCGGTTATTGCCCAACCTTTAGGGGTGGTCGGTGTAATAGTGCCGTGGAACTTCCCTATTATGCTGTCGTTAGCGCCACTGGTAGCTATTTTTGCTGCCGGTAATCGCGCTATGGTAAAGATGTCAGAAAACTCTGAACAGCTGGCGCAATTATTAATCAAGCTAGCGCCGCAATATTTTCCAGCGCATAAATTGCAGTTTTTTGCTGACAATAACGGCAGCGGGCCGGCCTTTTCTGCTCAGCCATTTAATCATTTGTTTTTTACCGGTTCTGCGCAAACAGGCCGTGCGGTAATGGCCAGTGCAGCAAAAAATCTTACGCCAGTAACCTTAGAGTTAGGCGGAAAATCACCCGCTGTTGTTGCACCCGATTTCCCACTGCATAAAGCCGCTGATCGCATCTTGTGGGCAAAAGCCTTTAATGCCGGGCAAATATGTACCAACGTTGATTATCTGTTTTTACCCCATGGTAGCGAAGCCGAATTTACCGAGCTGGCGCAAAAGTTAGTTGCCAAACGTTACCCCGACATTAACCATAATGACTACACCGCAATAATTGATGAGCGTTCGTACCAGCGCTTACAGCACGCGCTTGACGATGCTATTGCCCAAGGTGCCACTGCAGTAAATTTAATGCCAGGGCAGGTGTCTGAGATAGGGCTGCGTAAGTTTCCGCTAACGTTATTGTTTAATGTTAGCGACAGTATGTTAGTGATGCAGCGTGAGATATTTGGCCCGCTATTACCCGTAAAAACCTATAGTGATCCAAAAGACGTGGTGCACTATATTAATGCGCAACCAAGGCCGCTGGCGTTTTACCCATTTACCAATAATAAAGCCTTACAGCAGTTTTATTTGCAGCAGGTAATGTCAGGCGGAGTAACCATTAACCATGCTATTTTGCACGTTAGCCAGCACGATTTACCCTTTGGTGGTGTTGGCGAAAGCGGCATGGGGCACTATCATGGTTTTGAAGGTTTTCAAACCTTCTCGAAGTTACGGCCAATCTTTAAGCAAGGCGCTTATAATAGTGTCAGCATGCTGCTGCCACCCTATGGCTGGCTAGCGAATAGACTAACCGACTGGTTAATTAAACTAAAAAGCTGAGTTGCCGGGGAAGCTACAACCAGCCTTTTTGTCGTGCAATACGTGCTGCATCTATCCGGTTAGCAGCGTGCAGTTTACTTATGGCTTCTGACAAATAATTACGCGCTGTGCCTTCGGCAACATAAATAGCCGCCGCTATTTCGGCGGTACTTTTACCTTCTGCAGCTAAGCGCAGTGCGCGGCGCTCTTTGTCGCTAAGTGGGTCTTGCTCACCTAATGCTTGTAGCACTAATTCACCGTCAATCACCCGTTTACCGGTTAATACTTGTTTTAACGCTGCACTTAATTGTTCTATCGGCGCGTCTTTTAATAAAAAGCCACTTACGCCAGCATCTAAAGCGCGTTTTATATACCCGGCGCGACCAAAGGTGGTAATAATCACCACTTTTAATGTCGGTAAGTTTTTTTGCACATACTGGGCTAGCTCAATGCCACTTAAACTCGGCATTTCAATATCGGTTAGCAATAAATCAAAAGTTTGCTGCTTTAGTAAGGCTAATGCCTGCTCGCCATTGGCGGCTTCAGTTACCTGATAACCTGGTTCTAGGTTTAATAGCGCCGCCAGTGCGCCTCGCACCATAGCTTGGTCCTCGGCTAATAATAATTTCATGCCTTATATCCCTAGGTTAATGGCAATTCTATGTGGATTTTACAGCCATTATTAACACAAACAGCGATGCTGGCATTTAGTGCGTTAAGGCGTTCTTCAATACCTATTAAACCATTGCCGACAGATATAGCCTCAACTTGGCCATTATCAACAACTGAAATTGTAAGCCGTTGGTTTAATTGGCTGAAACTAAGCTGACAACTGCTACCACTGCTGTGGCGCAACACGTTGGTTACTAGCTCCGTTAACACCAGAATAAGTGCGGTTTCGCTGCGCTGATCTAATGTTGGTACTGTGCCCTGTAATTCGGCGTTAAAGCCGCCGTCGCGCAGTCTAGCTAATAGTTTACTTACTTCAGCTGCTAGCCCCTGATGTTTATAGCCGGACACGCTTTGCCGCACTTGCGACAAGCTATCTCGGGCAATCTGGCTTAGTTCTGTCAGTTGCACACGAACGGCATCGGGCCGCTGATTATCTAATAGCTTGATTGCTAAATCAGCCTTAAGCGCAATGCTAGATAAGGTGTGGCCTAAAATGTCATGTAAGTCACGAGCAATACGTTCACGCTCTACAGTCGTTGCTAATTGACTAATTTCATCTGCGCTTTTTTGTTCACGTTGCTGATGAAATAAACGCTGGCGCTCAACGCGGCCAAAAAAGCTAACACCTAAAAGTATAGGAATGCCCATAGTTAAAAAATATGGCCAGTGCAGAGTTAAGCTTAAATCTAATAACACCAGTAATAGTGCTAATGCACTGATAGACAATATATATTGGCGAAGCGGAAATGCTAAAGCAATAAAGAAGCCCGCATAAGCAAACATGCTGATTGAGCCTGGGTTAATAGGGGTAATAAGGCTGGCGATAATTATTATGCCCAGTATGGGTTTATGTATAGCAGAAAATTTACTGCGGTAAGCTGTAAAGTAACAGAATAAAAATATGCCTAATGCAGCTGCCATGCTTAAGTATTGCCACCATTTAAAGCTTGCTACAAATAATGGTAGAAAGTAAAAAATTAAATTAATCAGATATATCCACGCAAATTTTTGTTCAGTTTTTGTGTAAATACCTTGATTTGTTTCAGCCTGCATATTTCACCTAGTGACGTATTCTGAGTTAGTAGTCTCTTATATAAAGAGACGCTTTCTTAGTGTTCTTTGTCAGTTTTTTTAATGACAACTGTCATGTTAAAGCGGTGACATTTGTTTGCGATTTTATTGATCCTATTAGGTTAGCCTGTTGGTAGCTGAACGGCAGCTATTAAATGAATAGGAACTGTTATGCAAAACAAATTAAAAACAACGCTAAAAAATCTTAATGCAGTAATGCTAATAACAACAGCTGCTTTGCTGCAGGTTAGCACGGCTAATGCACACACTGAAGTTACTACAGCGGCTGCTAAGCAGGTGCAAGCCAGTTGTCAGTGTTTTTCTGTACAAGTATATGGCCAAGGCCCCGCTATAATACTTATTCCAGGCTTAGCATCATCGGGCGTGGTATGGCAAAGCACGGTAGAGGCATTAAAAGACAAATACCAATTACATGTGCTAACTTTGGCTGGTTTTGCCGGTGTTGCGCCGCTGGCACAGAAGCATTGGCCGCATGGCTATATTGCAACCCAGCAGCAGGCTATTCTTGATTATATAGAACAAAACAAACTAGATAAGCCCATTGTTATTGGCCATTCGTTAGGTGGGTTTATAGCATTGTCATTAGCCGTAAATAACCCAGAGCACATAACTGCAGCAATAAATGTTGATGGTTTACCGGCATTGGGTGAGTTGTTTAAGCAATCGGCAGCATCGTCCTTTGAGGCACCAAACAATGCCTTCGATCCAGTGGCGATGGCAAAAAGTATGACAAATAACACGGATTGGCAGCAACGTATTGTCGCCGATATGAAGCGCTCTGACGGTATGACTAGCGGCCGAGTAATGGGCGAGCTTATGCAGCAAGATTTACGTCCAGTGCTAAACAAAATAACCGTACCGGTTTTAACTTTAGGCGCGTTACTAAATGGCGCACCTTATAGTACGCCAGAGCAAGTACAAGCTAGCTATGAAAAGCAGTTAGAAAATGCGCCCAAAGCCTACCACCAAATAGTTTATGCGCCAGATTCACGGCATTTTATAATGGCCGATGCACCCGAGTGGCTAAATAGTCAGATTGCACTGTTTCTGGCAAAATTGCCGGTTACTTATTAAATTAAAGTTTAATAATGTTTAGCTTATACAGCACTAAGTTGTAACTAAAAGAGCGGTCGTTAAGCCGCTTTTTGTCTTAAGCGATAAAACGCAGGCCGTATTGGTTAATTAAACGAAAAAGCTGAATTAGTTTTGTCGCAGGCTAAGCCGGTATATGTCGCCCTGTATTGGCGGCTGTTTTACAAAATAGATGTCTTGCTGCCAAATACTGAAATGCCTCACAAAACCGGGCATTTCAGCTAGTAATAGTTCTTGTTGATGGCTAGCTAAATGGTAACGATAAATACCTTCATTCGGCTGATAATAATGCACTACGCCATCGTCTAGTTGCCAGTTTAACCAGTTTATTTTATCAAACTGCGCTAGCACTAATTGCTCATCGTTATCAGTTAGCGACTTGCGCCATAATCCGTCTTGATGATAACGCGTAAAGTAGAGTTGCCCCTGCCACAATTGGCCGCTGTAGCCACCCTGTTGGGTTAATTGTTGCTCGGTACCGCTAAGCAGGTCGTATAGCCATAGCTGCCAGTCACCGCTGCGATTACTACTATAAATAACACCTTGATCATTGTTCGCCCAATTTACTACGGCTACCTGTTTTTCTGCGGATAATAATAATGAAACTTTACCCTCAGGCAGGCTAACCGCGTATAAGGCATCGTCTTTAGCCAGCAGTATTTGGCTATCGTCGGCTGACCAGCTTAACCTCGCAAAGCTCGGAGTACCGGGTAGCTCGGCTAATAATCGTTCTGTACCGCTGGCATCTTTTAACCAAAGTTGGTGCTCACCTTCACGAGTAGTTAAAAACGCGAGCTGCCTGCCATCATTAGCTATGCGCGGCATAATGTCTAAACGAGAGCTGTTAATAACAGGTGTTAGTTGGCCTGACGCGTCTTGTCGCCAGATATCACTACGTTGCTCAACAGAGCTAAAAAATATCGCATTAGCGCTTACCGCCAATGATTGAATTGGATCGGCAGACTGATAAGCATCTAGCAGCTGCTGTTGGTGATAGTAATACAGGCGTTTGTTATCACTTAGCAGTAGCTGAGCGTTATGCCAAGCGAGTTCTCGTATGGCGATGTCTAATTGTTGCTGTTGCACTAACTCGCCAGTCTCCGCGTTAAGAAAAAGTAATAAGCTGCTATTGGGTGCTAAATAACGGCCAACCGCTAGTACGCCTTCAGCTGATACCGCAAGCGCTAAATCACCTAATCCGCTGTAACTGTTTGCTGGCAAGGTAAGCTGGCGCGTCGCACCGGTGCGCACGTTAAGCTGAAAAATTTTATAAGGCTTAGTGTTGTCGGTGCGTTGCCGATAATAAATACGGTTGCCGTCAGGGTGCCACTGTATCTTTAGTGTGCTTGCTAGAGTACATGCAGTTAAGTGCTTTAGTGCTAAGGTTGTTATATCCAGCAACACAAGTTCGCATTGCTGTTGGTTGTAACGCGCGTATACAGCTTGCTGCCCGTTTGGGCTTAAGCTAGCAAAAGCACTGTTCTCGCTGGCTGGTGTTAGCGCAACATGCAGGTTATTAGCCAGCGTATTTAACCAAACTTGGCTGTTACCATTGCTAGCTTGACGATGATACAGCAAGCTACTGCCGCCAATATCCACGCTAATATCAACCTCTGCACCATCAAAACTAGTGTGTGGCGCGGCCATACCCACAACGCTAACAGGCAAAGCCGGCTGGGATGGTATTAACCAAATAAGCACTAATATGGTTAATATCGCACAGAGCGCAACTGCCGTAGCAAACCTTAATTTCAGTTTCAGTTTCGGCTTAATTGTTAATATTGGCTTGCCCCCACCTGGTGGCGTGGCTATTTCTTGTACTGCCGGCTGCAGTCGGTAGCCTAATTTAGGTAAAGTTTCAATATATTGGCCGTTGGGATCTAGTTTAGCCATGGTTTTTCGCAGCATTGAGACGGCGCGGTTAATTGCGCCATCACTGACTATTCTGCCCTGCCAAGCTTGAGCAATAAGTTGATCTCTAGTTACCGGCTGCCCATTGCTGGCCAATAAACAGATAAGCAGCTGATATTGCCGTGGCTCAAGATAAAGGCAGGTTTCATTACAGCAAAGCCGGCGGTTAGCCATATCGAAAGTTAGCTGGCCAAACAGCCTATGAGTTTGGCTAGATGCCGTTGTAGTGTCAGTCATTCTATACTCGGTAAGCTTTCCATCACAAAAACATCATCGTTATAGCCATGAGAAGCCGCTGTCTTTTTTATAAACTAAAGCCTGATTACATGTTAACAGGAAAGTTAAATGAAACGACAAATGATCACAAAACTAAGCCTAATTGGCACAGCGCTATGTTTGTTAAGTGGCTGCTTCTCAGCTGATAGTAATAAAGACCCTGTCGCTGAGAATGAGCATGTAACTGAAAGCACTATGCTGGGGCAGCGCAGCTACTTGCTTAAGCTTCCGGCAAATTACCAGCCTGAACGACAATACAAATTACTATTAGCGTTTCATGGCTCTGGCGGCCGAGCTAGTCAAATGCAAACTATGGCGCAATTTGAGCGCGCAAGTAACGATTATATTGTCGCCTATCCTAATTCAAAGGAAATTGAATGGAATGAAGGCTGTGATTGTAATATTGCACATCGAAAAGGCGCTGATGATTTAGGTTTTGTCGATAAGGTTATTGCCGATATTCAATCTAAACATAAGTTAGCAGAAGGTGAGATCTATGCTGCAGGGTTTTCTCAAGGAGGTTTATTTACGCAAAATTTAGCCTGTAACCGCAGTGAAACATTTAAAGCGGTGGCTGTTGTTGCTGGGTCAATGTCGCGTCAATTAGCCGATAGTTGTGCGCCAACAAAGCCGGTTTCTATATTAATGCTGCATGGTGATGCAGATTCTGTATTGCCTTATAACGGCAGTAATCATGCTAACTTTGGTTTAATTAGCTCGCCACAAGCCATTTTGCTGCATGCTAATTTACATAACGGTTTGCCGTATCCACTCAAAAAAGCGCTACCAAATAATAATGCTGAGTTAATTAGTTACACTAACGGCCAGCAAAAGTTTCAGTTAATGCGCGTAGAAAATGGCAGCCATAGTTGGAGTTTTAGTCAGCTTGATACGACAGATAAAATTTTGGCGTTTTTTGCCAACTTAAGTCAGCCTGAGCTGCCACAACATTCTATGCAGCTAACGGTAAAAGATCAGCAATTTCACGTGCGTGCTATGGGTAGCGATAACCCAGGGCCAGCCGTGGTGTTGTTAGCTGGGCCCAACCAAAATTACCATAGTGATAGTGCCTGGTTTGCTGCATTACAGCCATTATTAGCGCAAAAATACCGAGTATACAGTGTTGATCGATTGGGTAATGCCTTTAGTAGCACCGCGGATACTCTGTCATATCGCCGTTTTGCTGACGATTTAGCCGCAGTGTTGCAACAATTAGATGAACAACAAATTGTACTCTTAGCCTTTTCTAGCGCTAGCATTAGTACCCGTTGGTTTTATCAACAATATCAGTCGCAGTTTGATATAAAAGCCATGCTGTATGTTGACCCAGACATTCCATTACCGCATTCGTTAAGCCTGTATCAGGCCTACCCGGCCGACTGGTATTTGGCTAACTTGGCAGAATTGCTGCCACATATAGCCACCGGAGCATGGAAAGAGCGGACTTTAGCCAAAATTCAGCAAGAGCGCGAGCTTGCCGAGCAGCTGGTAGCCGAACATAAAGAGTTAATGGACTGGCAATACTTTGAGCAAATTAGCCAGCAACGTTTGCTAGTGCCACATCAGCAGGCGCGTGCCCGTGAAATAGCAGCCTATATTGCGGATTTAGATAGCTACGCCCAGTTAGCTATGGTGACCAGCGTGCCAGTGTCGATTATTGACAGTGATTTTGAGTTAGCTGATACCGATAATGCGACGCCAGAAGAGTTGCTTGCATTAAAGTTGTGGCAGCAAGAAGGCAGCAATTGGAGTAAAGAACAGGCCTCTTTGTCGAATGGTCAGTATATTGCACTAACCGACAGTGAGCACTTAGTGCCATTGCAGCAACCTTACACAATACTGCAAGCGTTAGATTGGCTATTTGCTCAGCTGCAATTGCCCTAAATTAGCGCTTTCACTTTATAGCTTTGTGCAGCAACCCACAACGCGGCCATTAGCCGTGTTGTGTTGATATTAAGCAATAAAACGCAGGCCGTACTGGTTACCTTTTTGCCAGACGCACTGCGCGGTATTGTTGCCAAAATGCTCGCAGTCAATACTGAGGCTATCACCTTTATGTAGCTCGCCGTTAAACTGAATGCGTGCGCCACTACCTTGGCTAAAATCTAACAGCTGGCAGTTGGCGGTAACGGTGTTTATAGTTAATTTTGCCTCTGGAATGTTGTTAGCTTGAAAGCGAACTTTATGGCGACGGTCGGTTAGTTTATCTGCCTGCGGAAAATCGGGGTTTGCTGGTCGATAGCTACTTTTGGCCACTCGCTGGTACACACTATCGTGAATACTAACATTTATTGGTGGGTTAGCTGGGTCACCATAGATATATCTAACAGACTCACCTCCACCCATTTTTTCTAGTAGTTTGTAGCTAAAAGAATAAGAGTTATGTGGTGACATACTAAGGTCAGGTTTGCACTGCGCGTCTAAATAGTGCTGATTAAACTCTAACCCCAAGGCCAGCGCCTTACCAACCATCCATTGTAACGCTATGTCCGATAAGCCACTTTCTGTATAGCCACCACCGATATCGGAGTGGGCACCGGCAAACCAGCATTGCTCCATATATTGATCGTCTTGCAGCGTACCTGTCCATAAATCAGGTTGAAACGGTCCGCGACGCTCGTCAAGTGCTAATGCATGGTAAGCATATTTCACTTGGGCACAAATACGGGTATTAAAAAAGCCAACCCAGTTACGGGTAAACTTACCCAAAAAACGTGTCGGCGCGCCCAGCGCTCCCACAGTATCGAACACGCCTATCATGCGAATATCTGGCCGATAATTATCAGCATATAAGGCTTCAGGTCGTTTATCTGGTTCAGTACGATAATATTTATAAGCTTGCTTTAATTTATCTAGGGTGCTTTTTTCTAATAAGCCCACGGCATTTACTAAACCGATAAAGGCGCGGGCGGTGTATGCGCCACGACTAAAGCCAAAGGTATAAATTTCATCGCCTAGTTGGTAGTTATGGGTTAAGAAGCGATAGCAATCGAGGACGTTTTTTTCTAAGCCGCTACCAAAGGCACCCCCGATAAAACGGTCAAACTTACCACCGGTGCCGACACCTTGGTCATAAAACACTACCTGATGTACGCCATCTTGGCTAAGTGGCGCTATACCTCTAACAAGCTTGGTAACGTTAGTTGGAATTTCATCGGGCTCGTTCCACGTGCCATCACAACAAATAATAATACGTTTTGCGTTTGCCATAGCCATTCTCCTAAGCAAGGAACTTGGTCATATCGCAAAGCGATAACAGCGCCAATACTGTCTGAAGTATAGTTTATATCCGTGGCTGTGAAAGTAATACGAAAGGCAGTAGAGATATTAGCGTTGAGACAAATAAACTAATAATAGAGCGTTAAACTAAATAACTGCCGGCATTGTGCTCAGCAGCTGTTTTTTAATTCAGTTTTTAAGTAAAGGTGACCCCATTAAGCGCCGCTAAGTTTTTTCTCTAACTTCTCAATTTTTTCTTGAGCTTGCTCGCGGTAGCGCGTTAATCGCTCAATGGTAGCTGCTGCGTTATCTTTAACAAAGCTAACTTGTTGTTCGAGTTGTGAGCGCTCTTTTTTCAGTTTGTCTTTTTCTAACTGAATGTCTGCGACTAGATCGCGGTGTTGCTGTAATTCTTCGCGTAATTGGCGAATTACTTCGCGTTGTTCCGACTGATGATTAGCCGTAATCGCGCTTTGCTCTTTTAGCATGGCGTTATTGTTACGCAGTTGCTCTAGCGTAGCCTGAATATCCTGAGAGTCATCTATCTCGGTAGATTGCACGTTTTGCATTGCATCCAGCTGTTCTTGTGCCTTAATGGCATTGTCGCGCTGTACTTCTGCTTCGCGTTTTATGTGGTCAAGCTCTTTGTTTAACTTAGTGAGCTGCTGGTTTAGTGTTTCAAGTTCTTGTTCTTGCTGCGTGATGGTAGCGAGATCTTGCTCATTACTTGTATTGGTTTCAAGCGCAATACTAGGTTCTTGTTGCTGGTTTTGCTCTAATTTACTTAACGCCTGATCGCGTTCCGCCGTAAGCTGTTCAACTAACTGTTGCGCACTCGCAAGCTGTTGTTGTGACTCAGTTAACTCATGAATTAAAGTATCATTATTACTATCGCTAGTGGCAACAGGTACAGCGGTATAATTACCCGACTCTTGCTCTTCTATTGCCCGTTGCGCTTGTTCTAACTGCGCTTGTAATCTTTTAGTTAGTGCTACAGCTTGGGTTTCAGTTTTAGTTGCTTGATGTAGTTTATTTTCAAACTCGTTTAGCATGGCTTGTAGTTCGGTAACATCATGCTCGCGGGTTTGTAAGTCTAATTGTGTCTTTTTACTGGCTTTTTGCGCAGCATCAAGCTCTGCTGCTACCTTAGCTTTTGATTCTTCCAATAGCTTTACTTGCTGCTCTAGCTGTTCTTGAACTTTTATTTTTGCTTGTAGTGGTTCTAATTCTTGCTCTGCGCTGGCCAATTCGCTTTGTAATTGCTGAAGCTTTTGCTGATTAAGCTGCTGCTCATTCTGTAATTGCTCTTCTAGTTCGTCTTGCGCTTGCTGAGCAGCGATTAATTTTAACTGCAATTGTTCTGCGTCGTTTTTAGCTTGTTCAGCTTCTTGTTGCGCTGCACTAAATTGCTGCTGTACATGCTCTAGAGTAGCTTTACTTAAGGTTAACTCTTGCTCAGCTTGAGCAATTATTGCTTGTTGTTCGGTCAATCGAGCTTTGGCTTCATCTAACTGCAGTTGCTGAGATTTACTTAATGCCTGCGCCTGATCACGGTCTTCACTTAAACTAGAATATTTTTCTGCTTGAGTAGAAAGCTGCTGCTGTTGCTGCTGTAAACTAGATTCCAGTTCTGATTTTCGTTGCTGTAGCTGTTCAACTTCAAGCTGTAATTCACGATTATGCTCAGCGGCAAGTATTTCCGCTTGCATAGCTTGTTGCAATTGTTGGTTAAGTTGGTCGGTTAATTTTTTGGCATGCTGTTGAGACTCGCGCTGAAACGCAGTAACAAAATCTTCGCTGAACATACTTTCTCCAGACGTCGGCGTTGATGCTACATTAGCTTGTTCATTACGCCACTTTTGATAGTGTACGACTAGGCTAGCTTGAGCCCCAGGAACCTGAGAAATTAAATAATCTAGTGAAACAGGCTTGCCTGTTTTATGTAAGTCATCGCAGATTTTCTTAATTTCACTATATTGCATTGCTCTACATCCAACCAAGTTGGGAACAAAGCCCAACAATTACCAATAAATAAATATATAAACATTCTAAGCGCTTTTTCGTTAAAGCCAAATTTTAATTACATTTTCTTTGCATATTTGGCTTCTAACCGCTAGATTGCTGTATATAAAAACAGTGTGGTGTTGCGATGAAACTTTATATTGCTGAAAAGCCTAGTTTAGGTAGGGCGATAGCTGCTGTTTTTCCTGCTCCTCAGTATAAGGAAAACGGCTACATACGCCTTGCCAATGGTGATGTTGTAAGCTGGTGCATAGGCCATTTATTAGAGCAAGCAGAGCCTGAAGACTACAACCCTGATTTTAAGCGCTGGCAGGCAGCACAACTACCTATAATTCCAGACAAATGGCAGTTGAAGATACGCAAGTCGGCAGCGAAACAGTTGGCTGTTATTAAAAAACTGTTAAAACAAGCAGATAGCATTGTACATGCCGGAGACCCTGATCGTGAGGGGCAGTTATTAGTTGATGAAGTGCTTGCCTATTGCGGTGTTACAGGTGAAAAACTGGCCAACACCCAGCGTTTGCTAATTAGCGATCTTAACCCGCCCGCGGTAAAGCGCGCATTAACGCAGCTAAAGCTAAATAAAGAATTTGTACCTCTGTCTACGTCGGCGCTCGCCCGCAGCCGAGCCGATTGGCTTTATGGCCTCAATATGACCAGAGCTTATACCTTACAAGGGCAAAAGGTTGGGTATCAGGGGGTTTTATCCGTCGGTCGCGTGCAAACACCGCTATTAGGCTTAGTGGTGCGGCGTGATAAAGAAATAGCTGACTTTGTCTCTAAACCGTTTTATCAGGTACTAGCCGAGTTAGAAACTGAAGATAAGCAGCAGTTTAGTGCGCTGTGGCAGCCTAGCGCGGCTTGTGTACCCTGGCAAGATGAAGATGGGCGAGTTTTGCTGAGGGCGTTAGCAGAAAGGGTACAGCAAAAAATTAGTAATCAGCCCGCGGTAGTGAGCAAGTTAGAGCACAAAGATGGCCAGCAATCAGCACCACTGCCCTATAGTTTATCCGCACTGCAAATTGATGCAGCCAAACGTTATGGCATTACCGCGCAGCAAGTGCTTGATAGTTGCCAGCAATTGTATGAAAAACATAAACTTATTACCTATCCGCGTTCAGATAGCCGATATTTACCTAAGGAGCAGCTAAAACAAGCGACTGCGGTATGCCAAGCAATAGCCAGCAATGACCATGAACTGGTCTCTGCAGTAGCGCAGGCTAACACCCGCTTAGTTAGCAAGGCGTGGAATGATGCAAAAGTAACGGCGCACCACGCGATTATTCCTACCGAAAAGCGACAACCACTAAACCGACTAAGTACAACCGAGCAGCGGTTATATCAACTTATCGCTCGGCAATACTTGGCCCAGTTTTATCCTGCTTTTTGTTACACCGATAGCCGTGTTGAACTAACCATTGCTGGCGGCTGCTTTGTTGCTAAAACCAGAGTTGAGCTAAGTGCCGGTTGGAAGCAGTTATTTCGCAATGATAGCGAACAAAAAAGGCCGGCAGATAGCGCAGAGCAGATACTGTCGCGACAAGCTTTACCTAAGTTGCAGCTGGGGCAGGAATTAAGCTGCATTAACACCCAACTGTTAGAAAAGCAGACTACGCCACCACAAGCATTTACGGATGCGACTTTATTGGCCGCAATGACAGGTATTAGCCGCTATGTTTCTGATGAAGCTGTGCGCAAAATTTTACGTGATACCGATGGTTTAGGTACTGAGGCCACTCGAGCCGGTATTATCGAATTATTGTTTAAGCGAGGCTATTTAATTCGGGTTGGCAAGCAAATTCAGGCAACGGCAACCGGGATTGCACTAATTAATGCTTTACCAGCCGAGGCTGTGTTACCCGATATGACGGCGCGTTGGGAGGCGGCATTAAATGCAATATGCCAGCGCGAACAAAGCTACCATGCATTTATGCAACCGTTGCTGTTACAGCTAACCCAGCTGGTTAATGGTGCTGCGGCGATTTGTCCAAGTGTTGTTATGGCTGCTAAAAAGCCACGTTGGCGTACTAATAAATCGGCGACTACGAATAAATCGGCTAAGCAAGGTCGTTATAAGTATAAAACCACAGCGGTTCGTAAAAGTAATTAATTGTTATCGCACTGGCTTTTGGTTTATTGCCTGATTTATGCTGCAGGACAAATTATGGAGAACAATGTTATGTCAACCAAAGTATTTAAAACCCTGCTGGCTACTTTAGCCATAGCAGGTAGTAGCCTAACACAAGCGACGATAGTAGAAGTAACGACTAACTTAGGTAAGTTTGAAGTTAACTTATATGACGAAACTACACCGACGACAGTGCAAAATTTTCTTAACTACGTTAGCTCAGGTCGATATAACGGTACCGTTATTCATCGGTCAGTACCGGGTTTTATTGTGCAAGGCGGTGGTTTTGTATTTGACGAAAAGTTGCCATTAAAAGCCACTACTACCAATGCTGCTATTGTTAATGAACCTAAGTGGTCGAATGTGCGCGCTACCATTGCGATGGCAAAAGTAGGGGGTAACCCTAATAGTGCTACAAATCAATGGTTTATTAACTTAGCGGACAATGCGGAAAATTTAGATCGGCAAAATAGCGGTTTTACCGTATTTGGCCAAATTAGTGGTGCCGGCATGGAAGTTATTGATGCTATTGCTAAACTTCCGCGCTATAACTTTAATGGTATTAGTGATTTACCGCTACGTGATTATAGCAATACCGATCGTGATAATAACAAGCCGTTAGCGACCGCTAACTTTGTTACTATTGAATCAGTTGTAGTGGTAGACCCAAGAGCAAATACGGCCGCGGGGTTAACACTGGCGCCGAACATAGGGCCTGCTCCAGAAAGTAGTGGCGGTAGCTTTGGTTGGTTGCTGTTACCACTAAGCTTATTAGCGCTGCGCCGACGCAAGTACTAAATAGAAAAAACGGCGCTTTAAGCGCCGTTTTTATAATCTGTAACATGTCAGAACTTAGTCGCACTTATTTAGCTAAAAACGCGTAGCCTGCTAAAAATGCCGTTTCTTGAAATATTTTTAGTCCGGTTTCTTTAAAGTCGACAGGTATTGGATAGCGCTTTATTTTTTCTTTTAACTCGGTGGCACTAATAATAGTGCAGTTGCAGTTTTCTATAAGTTGCAATGCGGTTTCAATTTTAAAACCTACCGCACCACCAGCAAACTTACCTTTTTGCGGCCGCTCTTTAATAACCAACTGAGTAACTTGGTAATCTTGAATAAATTTGGCAAAGGTAAACTGAAAATGCCGCATTTGCTGCTGATCTTGATCTTTGCTTAAGGCAAAGCGATTTTGCCTACAGTCGGGCAGTTCAAATAAACCGTTATTTAATGTCATTAGACAGATTATTGCTTCGCTGCCCTTAATTTCGATACCGCATGTGCGCATAAAAAGCTCTCTGTTTAAGGTTTAAGTAAATTGTCATAATTGTTTTCAATCACTACGCAACTTTGTTTTAGCGGGTCACCAAACAAAATTGGATTAAAGTCGTTATTTATGCAGTAGTTACGATGAAACTTTTTTATATTTTCGATGCTGCTACTGGCTTTTTCCAAGAAAGCTCGCTGCTCCTCGCCCCATTGTTCCGACAAGGTTAATAGTTGTTTCTGTATTTTGCGTAATGCCGCATCTTTGTTGTCACCGGCAGAGGGCACGTTATCCTGAATCAGTGCGTATAACTGATCTCGATATGGCCTTAGCATATCAGTGTCTGAAAATGTAATGAGTAACAACACAATTACCACTAGCAAAAAAAACTTTTTCATTACTTTATACCTCAAGCTACTTTGTGGCCATTGTATCGAATAGTAGCGCAGACTGCATCGTAGCAAAAAGATATCTGTTCGTTTTCAGTGTTGTTTACACAGCTTACTCTAGTAATTAACGCGGTTGCCAATTTTGCTGCAAAAACCATCTAATTGCTGTCAGAATTATTTTACACATAAATTTTGCCTTGTTGTAGGTCAAAAAAATCAGCACGTAAGCTGTTATACTCTGCAAATCTTGCAACCGGCAGTAATGGGGTCATCGGTGGATCAGCAAAAAATAGATATTAAAAATATCCCAGTGCATGTAGAAGTACACACACCTGACGCAGCTAAAACGTCAAATTACAAACCAAGAGATCGGATATACGTGCGTGCTGTTAAAGGTTTGCACCAACTTATTCGGCGTTATATTGGCTTTGCGTTTTTAGGGCTATTTATGCTGTTGCCATGGCTTAAATATGACGGTAATCAAGCCATTTTATTGGATATAACAGAGCAGAAATTTAATATCTTTGCCTTAACCTTATGGCCGCAAGACTTTACCATTCTAGCGTGGATTTTTATCATCGCCGCTTATGGGCTATTTTTTATCACCGCATTTTATGGTCGCGTGTGGTGCGGTTATTTATGTCCGCAAACGGTATGGACCTTTATTTTTATTTGGTTCGAAGAAAAAATACAGGGCACACGTAATCAGCGAATGAAGCTAGACGCCGATCCTTGGACGGCAAGTAAATTTTTTAAAAAAGCAGCTACTCACTTTTGTTGGCTAGCGTTTTCGCTGCTTACTGCACTTATCTTTGTTGGCTACTTTACGCCAGTCGATACGTTATTTATTGAGTTTTTCACTTTTGAAGCCGGGTTTTGGGCGGTTGTTTCAGTATGGTTTTTTGCGCTATGTACCTACGGTAATGCCGGCTGGATGCGTGAAATTATGTGTACGCATATTTGCCCTTACGCTCGTTTTCAATCAGCAATGTTCGATAAAGATACTTTTACGGTAACCTATGATGAAAAACGCGGTGAAAACCGAGGCCCGCGTAGCCGTAAAGATAAAGACTACAAAGCCAAAGGCTTAGGCGATTGTATTGATTGTAATCTTTGTGTGCATGTTTGCCCCACCGGTATTGATATTCGTAACGGCTTGCAGTACGAATGCATTAATTGCGGTGCCTGTGTTGATGCTTGCGACGACACCATGAATAAAATGGGTTACCCGACAGGCCTTATTCGCTACACCACTGAGCACAGCTTAAATGGCAAGCCGACGCGCATATTAAGGCCCAAACTGCTGGGATATATTCTGGTGCTGGTTGCGGTGACGTCAGCCTTTATTTGGACTTTATACACCCGGGTGCCGCTGGAAATGAATATTATTCGTGACCGAGGCTCATTGTTCCGTTTAACCGACACAGGTTTAGTTGAAAATACCTACACCTTAAGTATTTCTAACAAATCGCAGCGAGCAACGGTGTTTGATATTAGCGTTGCTGCTGAAATGAGTTTCCAGTGGATTGGTATGCAACAAGTTAGCTTACAAGGTGGTGAAACGCGCAGTGTTACTATTAGCTTGGCGCTAGATCCCTACAGTACTGAGCTAAATACTATTCCTGTTACTTTTACCGTACAACAGCAAGGCGAAGCTGATGTGCAGCTACAGCAATCGACTAAGTTTTTTCTAGGCAGTCGATGAGCGTATTTGATTTTAGTACCCTACAGCCAGATCTGATCCTTGATGCACTTACTCATTGTGGTTTAGATGTTAGCTCTGGCTTGTTGGCGCTAAATAGTTACGAAAACCGAGTTTATCAGTTTAGTGCCTATGTCGCGGATGGGCTGCGGCCCGAGAAATATGTCGTTAAGTTTTATCGACCACAACGTTGGACCGAACAACAGTTATTAGAAGAACATAGCTTTGCCTTTGAGTTAGCTGCCGCCGATATACCTGTCGTTGCACCGTTTGTCATTAATGGCCAGTCGTTGCAGCAGTATATGGGGTACTATTTTGCCTTGTTCCCCAGCCGTGGTGGCCGTACGCTTGAAGTGGATAACGACGAGCAGCTGGCCATGTTAGGACGCTTTTTAGGCCGACTGCATTTGGTGGGCAATGCGAAAAAATTTGTACATCGGCCAGCCTTTACTATTGAAAGCCAGCTATTACAAAGCCAGCAAGTACTTAACGCCTTACCTTATATTCCTAGTTATATACGTCCAGCTTTTGATGCGGTGCTAGAACAAGTTATTGCGCTTTGTATTGCGCAATACCAACCAAAACGTATGATCCGTTTGCATGGCGATTGCCACGCCGGTAATTTATTTTATGTCGACCAAGGGCCGTTTTTTGTTGACTTAGATGATTGTCGCAGTGGCCCGGCAATACAAGATTTATGGATGATGCTATCAGGCGACCGCCAACAACAACGCGACACGCTAGAGCTAATGCTAGAAGAATATGAGCAATACTACGAATTTGATCCTGCAGAGTTAAGGCTCATTGAGCCATTAAGAGCTATGCGGATGGTGCATTACATGGCATGGTTAGCGCGCCGTTGGCAAGACCCCGCTTTTCCAATGAACTTTCCGTGGTTTGCAACAGACAAATACTGGGAACAACAATGCTTGGTGTTAAAAGAACAATTGTTTTTTCTCCAACAAGCCCCTCTTTCTTTAGTGCCAGATTACTGAGTTTTTGTTAAGCTGCGCTAGCAAGCTCATGCTGAGGACAACGCGCATAATGAAAAATAAATTTATTTTAATACTCGCTTTACTAACTTCGCTTACCGCTTGCGCTGAGCCAAGGTTTGTCGAAGGCAAGCAATACGACGTGGTTGCCGATACTCAAACTACAACACCTGAAGTTAAAGAGTTTTTCTCGTTTTACTGCCCGCATTGCTATCAATTTGAACCATTTATGCAAAATGTAGAGCACAAACTGCCAGAAGGTACGGCGTTTAAAAAAATGCATGTCGATTTTATGCGCTCTGCACCGCCAGAAATCCAAGAGTTATTAACAAGAGCCTATGTGGTTGCTAATTCGCAGCAGCAAGGCGATAAAATAGCTATGGCTATTTTTAATCATATTCATCGAAACCATGCGGTGTTTAATGATGCGGCTGACATTCGTCAGCTGATGTTGATTAACGACTTAGACGCTAAAGTGTACGACCAAGCGCTGCAAAGCGCGCAGGTTACGGCGGCGGTTAAGCAAATGAAAAACGAGCAAAATGACCTCGCTGCGCGCCGAGTACTAACTGGGGTGCCTATGTTACTGGTTAACGGTAAATATAGAATTAACCTTGGCGAGTTGGACGCGCATAATATTGAACAAGAGTTACAAGACTTAATTGCATTTCTATTAGAAAAATAGCCATAAGGGTATAACAACAGATGAAAAGTATATTTATCGCGTTAGCATTATTATTGCCACTAACCAGTATCAATGCGGCAACCTTTGTTGAAGGTAAGCACTATGAAGTTATTGCAGCTAAAGCTTCGCCTAAGGCTGAAGTAAAAGAGTATTTTTCATTTTATTGTGGTGGTTGTAATGCATTTGAACCGGTAGCACAAAGCGTAGCGAAAAAACTACCCGAGGGTGTTGAGTTTAAAAAATCTCATGTCGACTTTATTCGCGCAGCCTCACCTGAACTACAAAATGCGATGACACGCGCATATATAGTGGCGAAAGGCTTAGGTAAGGGTGACGCTATTGCTAGTGCATTCTTTAATCAAATTCATCGTAATCGTGCGCCATTTAGTAATGAGGGCGAGATCCGAAGCTTAATATTATTGAATGATATCGACGCTGAAACCTATGACAAGGCGATGAAAAGCTTCTCCGTGCGCGGTGCGGCTAGCCAGATGAAAAAAGAACAAGAAGAACTGTCAGAAAGCCGGGTGTTAAATGGTGTACCCATGCTAATTGTTAGCGGTAAATACAAGATTAATCAGGCGGCATTAAACCGCAATAATTTAGAAACTGAATTACTAGAATTAATTAATTTCTTGCTAGAAAAAGAAAACGCCGCTAGTTAATAATTACTGCGTACAACCTAAAGTGCGCTAAGTACTTTGCTGTACTAAGCGCAGTTAGAATAAAGCAGGGTAGCAAAGTATTTGCTACCCTGCTTTATTTTTATCGACAGCTTCATAATTTAGCCAATGTTAACAAGTGCGGGCGCACTGTAACCGAAAGTGGCATTCGTTTTGCTTTTTGGTGCTTTTAATTTACATTTAGAAGTGTGATCTGTATGATGCGCGCCGTCATCACCAACTTAGAGAAATTTAATAATGGCGCTAAAATACATATTACCAGTAATTGCAATTACTGCAGCCGCAGCGGTGTCTGCTGAAGAGTACCAGGTTTTCACTGGTCTGAACGTTGACCACGTGCGCTTTGCTGGCAATAGTCAAAATATCTGGAGATTAGAAGGCCAGTATTTTTTTGATAAAAAACAAACTTTAGGCCCATTAGATCAGTTTGAATATATCAATAAAGTAACTAACGTTAGTGCCGGATTCGCTCGCGCATCTGGTGCAAATAGTTGGATTGTTGGTGGTGAATATTTCACTGATAATAAGTTTGTTGTATCTGCTCGACATACGCGTAATGGTGATTCTGATGCAACGGCAGTTGGCATCGGTTATTTAATTTCTGATGATTTTTTGGTTAAAGCTGAAGCAATAAAACCAGAGGAAAGTAGTACCGATTATCTGTTTTCAGCTAAATATAATCACCGATTAGCAGGTAACGACTATATTGGTTTTAGTGCATACACTAATGATGACTTTGATGTATATGGTATCGGTAGCAAATACTTTGCTAGCTTAGACGAAGGCCGTTATATCGCTGCAGGTGTGTCTATCGATCGTAGATTCGATGACACATTTTGGGATGCGCAAGCAGATTACTACTTCTCTAGCATGACTTCAGTCGGTGTTTCTTACGGTAAAAGCGATTTTTATAGTTTAAATGCCAAGCATTACTTTAACCAAAACTGGGCATTACAAGTTGCGTACAGTGGCAATGCCGACAACTCTGAGCTTAAAAGCTACAATGTTGGCGTAACTGGCCAGTTCTAGGTTTTATTAGTTTCATACTAGCGTTTTGGGGCACTATTTGTGCCCCGTTTTTATTTAGGCTAATAACGGTTTTAAATAATGGCCAGTATAAGAGGTTTCGCAAGCTGCAACCTGCTCTGGTGTACCGGCAATTAATATTTCACCGCCGCCACTACCACCTTCTGGGCCTAAGTCGATAATCCAGTCGGCGGTTTTAATCACATCTAAATTATGCTCAATAACCACAATGCTGTTGCCGTGATCACGCAAGCGATGTAATACGTTAAGTAATTGCTGAATATCGTAAAAGTGTAAGCCGGTGGTAGGCTCATCTAAAATATACAGTGTTTTACCGGTGTCGCGTTTGCTTAGTTCGCGCGCTAATTTAACCCGCTGTGCTTCACCGCCTGATAACGTGGTCGCCGATTGGCCCAACTTAATATAGCTTAAGCCTACATCGGTTAAGGTTTGCAGTTTGCGGTTAATGGCGGGAATAGCCTTAAAGTACTCCAGTGCATCTTCAACCGTCATATCCAGTACTTCGTGAATATTTTTACCTTTGTATTTTATTTCCAGTGTTTCACGGTTGTAACGTTTACTTTTGCATACATCGCACGGCACATAGACGTCGGGTAAAAAGTGCATTTCTACTTTAATAAGGCCATCGCCTTGGCAGGCTTCGCAGCGGCCACCTTTTACGTTAAAGCTAAACCGACCAACCTGATAACCGCGCGAACGCGCTTCTTGCGTGCCAGCAAACAACTCGCGTACTGCGGTAAAAATACCGGTATAGGTAGCGGCGTTTGAGCGTGGTGTTCGGCCAATGGGGCTTTGATCAATATCGATAACTTTATCGAAATGCTCTAAACCTTTAATCTCACGATGTGCTGCGGGGTCATCGCCTTCACCTTTATTTAGCACCCGATGTGCCACGCGAAATAAGGTATCGTTAATTAATGTAGATTTACCCGAACCCGACACGCCGGTAATGCAGGTCATTAGGCCAAACGGAATGGCAATATCAACATTCTTTAAATTGTTACCCGTTGCACCTAATACTTCTAACCATTTATCAGCCGGCTTATGTCGTTGTTGTGGTATTTCAATTTTTCGACTGCCGGATAAGTACTGACCAGTTAGCGAGGCAGGCTCTGCCATAACCTCGGCTAAGGTGCCCTGAGCAACAATATGGCCACCATGCACGCCGGCGCCTGGGCCAATATCAATGATGTGGTCAGCAATGCGCACTGCGTCTTCATCGTGCTCTACCACAATTACGGTGTTACCCAGATCGCGTAAGTGCTTAAGCGTGCCTAACAAGCGATCGTTATCACGTTGGTGCAAACCAATAGAGGGTTCATCTAGCACATACATTACGCCGACTAAACCGGCGCCAATCTGGCTGGCTAACCGAATGCGCTGTGCTTCACCGCCAGATAAGGTTTCGGCGCTGCGTGACAGGTTTAAGTAGTTAAGCCCAACGTTAACCAAAAAGCTCAGCCGGTCTTGAATTTCTTTTAGTACCTTTTCGGCTATCTGTGCACGTTGTCCTGTTAGGCTTAGTTGCTGGAAAAACGCCATGCAATCGCCAATCGACAATTCAACAATTTGCGGTAGATTAGTTTTGCCAATAAATACGTGCCGAGCCTCTTCACGCAGCCGAGTGCCGTTGCAGCTAGGGCAAGATTGATGGGCAAGGTACTTACTAAGTTCTTCGCGTACTGAATTAGATTCAGTCTCACGGTAACGCCGTTCCATATTTGGCAAAATGCCTTCAAACGGGTGGCTACGTTGTACAATATCGCCACGGTCATTTAGGTATTTAAAGTCGATTACCGTATTGCCGCTGCCGCGTAAAATGGCCTCGCGTTGGTGTTTTTCTAGCGCGTTAAATGGCACATCTAATTTAAAGTCGTAATGATCCGCTAGCGATTTTAACATCTGAAAATAATAGAAGTTACGCTTGTCCCAGCCGCGAATTGCGCCACCGGCTAAACTTAGCTCGTCACTAACAATCACTTTATTGGCATCAAAATATTGTTTTACACCAAGGCCATCACAGCTTTGGCAAGCACCGGCCGGGTTATTAAACGAAAATAGGCGTGGTTCAAGTTCATGCATGGAATAGCCACAACTTGGGCAGGCAAAATTAGCTGAAAACACTAATTCTTCGGCGTCAGGGTCGTCCATAAAGGCCACCTTGGCCACGCCGCCAGATAAACTCAATGCGGTTTCAAAGGATTCGGCCAACCGGGTTTTAATATCATCACGCACCTTAATTCGGTCAATAACCACTTCAATGGTGTGTTTTTTCTGTAAATCTAATTTAGGTGGATCAGATAAATCACATACTTCACCGTCAATACGGGCACGAATATAGCCCTGTGCAGCAAGGCTTTCTAAGGTTTTAACGTGCTCGCCTTTACGCTCTTGTACTACGGGGGCCAGCACCATTAATTTTGTACCTTCAGCAAAGGTCGTTACCTTATCAACCATTTCGCTAATAGTTTGTGCGGCTAGCGGCAAATCATGGGTTGGGCAGCGCGGCTCGCCTACTCGGGCAAACAATAAACGCAGGTAATCGTAAATTTCGGTAATTGTACCGACCGTCGAGCGCGGGTTGTGCGAGGTTGATTTTTGCTCGATAGAAATGGCTGGCGATAAGCCCTCAATATGATCAACATCGGGTTTTTCCATCAAACTTAAAAACTGCCGCGCATAGGCTGAAAGCGATTCAACATACCGACGCTGGCCTTCAGCATATAATGTATCAAAGGCTAATGACGACTTGCCAGAACCAGATAAGCCCGTAATAACAACCAATTGGTTACGAGGAATAACTAAAGAAATATTTTTCAGATTGTGGGTGCGGGCACCCCGAATATCAATTTTATCCATTACGGTTTCCAGTTGCGGGCGGTGAAAGCGCTGAAGCTGTACAAATATACACTACAAGCGGCTAAGAAAAAACCACTGTTTATACGCTATAAACCGAGCAATGGTTTGCTTTACTTGATAATAAGCTTAGCTCACGTTAGGTGGCAAATAACGCTAAACGCGGTTAAAACCTGGCTATTGTGTGCTACACTAGCGCGCTTAATTTAACGGTTAATTCTGATCTGATGCAGCAACTAAACTCTTTAGAAAAACGTGCCGCGGTAGCCTTAGCCTTAGTATTCTCTAGCCGGATGCTAGGCTTATTTATGCTGTTACCGGTGTTTGCACTATATGGCAGCGAGCTCGCTGGGTTTTCTCCGTTATGGATTGGTATTGCCATCGGGGCCTATGGTTTAACGCAAGCCATTTTACAAATTCCCATGGGGTGGTTATCAGATCGTATCGGCCGGCATAAAGTTATGCTGGGTGGTTTAGTACTATTTGCATTAGGCTCGGTGGTCGCAGCGTTAGCCGATTCGGTTTACATGGTAACCTTGGGCCGCATTTTACAAGGTGGTGGCGCCATCGCCGGAGCAGTATTAGCCTTAGCGGCCGACATAACCCGCGAAGAACAACGGCCAAAAGTAATGGCTATTATCGGCGTCAGCATTGGTTTATCTTTTGCTGTTGCTATGGTTGTTGGGCCCTTAGTCGCGCGCTTAGCTGGTTTAAGTGGAGTGTTTTGGTTTACCGCTATTTTGGCGCTAGTGGCTATGGCGTTGGTCTGGTTTGTCGTGCCTAAAAGTGTGCAAAAAGCGCCGATGGCCGAAACGCTGGCCTTGCCGCAAAGCCTAGCTAAAATGCTAAAAAATCGGCAGCTCGTTCAGCTAGATCTTGGCGTTATGTTATTGCATTTAATGCTAACCGCTACCTTTGTTGCGTTACCGCAATTATTAACCAACACCGGCTTAGATTCAGTTAAACATTGGCAGTTTTATTTACCGATATTAGTAGGCTCATTTGTATTAATGATACCAATGATGATTATTGCGATGCGCAAAGCACAAGAAAAGGGCTTCTTTTTATTCGCGATTGCCTTACTTATTAGTGCCGTGCTAACGGTGTTATTATTGGGCAACTTTACTGGCTTAGTTATCGGTATGTTGTTGTTTTTTATTGGTTTCAATTTTTTAGAAGCCAGTTTGCCCGCTCTAGTTTCACGTATTGCGCCTGCTGGGCAACGCGGCAGTGCGATGGGGATTTATTCTAGCAGTCAGTTTTTTGGTGCCTTTTTAGGCGGTGTAATTGGTGGCGCGGTAGTGCAGCAGTTTGGTAATCAAATGCTGTTTATGGTGTTAGCGGTAATAGGTTTACTTTGGTTACTGGTTGCCAGTACACTGATTATTCCTCAGCGCGCGCAACGATTATCGTTAGCCGTCGCGGTAGAAACAGAATTAGCTGCCGAGCAACTGGCAGCAAAACTTAGCACCCTAGCCGGTGTACAAGAAGTAACATTAATACTGGCCGAGCAGCGTTGTTATTTAAAAGTTAGCTCAGCACAATTTGATACGGCGCAGGCACAAACAATGATTGCCGCCGCTAAGGCTTAATATTTTTTTGGAGAACTCGCATGGCGCGTGGCATTAATAAAGTTATTTTGATTGGTAATCTGGGCACTGATCCAGAAGTGCGTTATATGCCACAAGGCGGTGCAGTAGCTAATTTAACCGTAGCCACTTCAGAAAGCTGGACTGATAAAGCTAGCAATGAAAAGAAAGAACAAACCGAATGGCATCGGGTGGTAATTTACCAACGTTTAGCCGAAATTGCCGGTGAATACCTGCGTAAAGGCAGCAAAGTTTATATTGAAGGCAAGCTGAAAACCCGTAAGTGGCAAGATAAAGATGGTGTAGAGCGTTACACCACAGAGATTATTGCCAATGAGCTACAGATGTTAGACGGCCGTGGTGACAACCAACAACAAGGCGGTATGGGCGGCGGCCAGCAAGGTGGCTTCCAAAAAGCCGCACCACAACAGCAAGGCGGTTATCAGCAGGCACCACAACAAGGTGGCTTTCAACCGCAAAGCGGTGGTTACCAACAAGCTGCACCACAGCAGCAAGGCGGCTTTCAGCCACAACGCCCAGCAGCTCAACCACAACAGGGTTACCAGCAACCAGCACAGCCACAACGCGCGCCAATGGAACCGCCAATCGACTTTGACGACGATATTCCGTTCTAGGTTTACAGTTTGTATTTTGTAAAGACGATTTAAGATAAAACGGAAATTTACTTTATACATTAGCAGGTTATAGCCAGAAATCAAGTTGTTTACCTTTTAGGTAATTCAGCTTGGTTTTTGGGATTTTCTTCTGTTTTAAAATGTAAAGACGAGTGTAAAGACGTCGATTGTTTGCGACAAAAGTAGGTTTTTAACCGCTTTTTGTATGTTGAAAAGCATCTGAAATGACGTTTTTTCGTGACAATAAAACCAAGTTTTTCAAAACTGAAATACCTTTAAAATCAGTGCTATACTTCCAACTTGTTGTTAGGTTGTCTGGAGTGATGCAATGGCTTATTCTGTTCGCCTCATAGAAGTCGAGTCGCATGGTGATCGTGAAGTGATCGTATGTGACAAAGACGGTATGCCTCCTATTGATATCAACATGTATGTTGCCCGCTTCCGTGCACGCTCCCACTCCTACCGCTTAGATGTCGCTCGTGCAGTTACAAAAATTTATGAGTGGGCAGAAAAGCAGAATATCGATCTACTCGAACGGATGAAAAGTGGCGAGTTTTTGAGTTTCCTCGAAATGGATTCTTTTAAAGAGGATCTTCGTTACCGGGTTAACGCCCCGACACAGGCACCTGCAACCATCGAAGCCGCTGTGAACACGTTCATTGGCACAGAAACTTATCGACATCGTGCTAATAAAATTATTCACTATCTGCAGTTTCTCGGACATGTCTTCGCTGGCACGCGAAAGAGATCAGATCCCTACGCTGGTAACATGAGAAACTTCATTACCCAGTTCCGCCAACTCTTGATTGAGCGAGGGGGATTAAAACATGGGAAACAACGGTATGGGTTGACTGACGAGCAAGTGACTAAAATATTGTGGTGGGTTAATCCTGAGAATCCACAAAACCCATTTCAAAAGAGGGTCAGATTGCGAAACCAACTTGTTGTTCACATTCTGATCCTGACTGGTGTCCGTGAAGGGGAGCTTCTGTCGATGCGTCCCGATGCATTAGTCAGAAAGTCATATGGCTATGCACTTCGGTTAACTCAGAACACCACTCTGGATTTAGATCCGCGGGCCAACCCGCCAAATGTCAAAACCTATACCCGTGATATTCCGATCAGCGATAAAGTTGCACAAATGGTCGATACCTACATTAACAGTGAACGCAAACAACGTGGCAAAATTGTAGCTAAGGCCCCTCCATACTTGCTACTAAACTCTCTTAAAGATCCGCAGCCCATGACATATAGTGGTTTGTATCATATTTGTGAACGCATTCGTAAGCTGGATCCTGAGATGTTTCATGATCTTCTTCTCTACCAATTCAGGCACACCTTTAACGACTTAATCGTTTTGGAATCTGGTCTTGAGGTGGGCTCAGAAGAATTTAAAAATATGCAGCGAGAGTTGTGTGGTTGGACTTCAGATAGTGAGCAGGGGAAAAATTACACCAAACGTTCTAGAGAAATTTTAGCGGCGCAATACTTGCAAAAAATTTCATCACGGTTTATTTTGTAAACAACATTTCCGCTAGGAGACGGAATGTTCTACTTGAAGGTTGACCAGGATTGTCAGCTAAGGCCGAGGATCAGGCTGATGGTAATCATCAGGTTATGCTCATTTAAAGACGGATCAATTTGATTGTTTGTGTAAAGCGTCGTTCAATTTAGACGCAATTACCTTACTTAGCCATATAAACTCGAAGTTACTCAAAGCCCTGTTTTAGTAGGGAGGGGTACTTCATGGCTGATGAGGTAAGAGCCCATGACACAAGCAACCCGCGCTAGACTGAAACCCAACGCGATTATCCCCTCTATTGAAAGACCCTTGTTTAACAAGGCGTTTATCATGAGTCGTTCCCGGCGAATAGATACCTCTGGTGAAGTCTGGCAGATTGGTGAGAGCCATCCCGTCGCTTTGAATTGGACACTATTGAGTCGATATCCTGATGAGCTTCTCAGTCAGATCAAATACGCATTCGAGTACTTCCTGAGCAAACTGGCTCCGGATTCAGTGATGCGTTTTTTAAAGGTGCTCAGGCAGCTTTGCCATTTTGTTGATGAATGGGAAGACGAGCAGGACATCGCTTCTCAACTGAGTGATTACATCTTTGACTTTGTCGTGTCGAACAGGAATAACGATGACGAGTCCACGTTAAACCTGATCAGACACTGGTATTTACGTTCATACCACTTAGGGCTGTCACTCTTTGAACGCAAAACCTGTCAGGTGCTCTCCAAGTTGTATTTTAAAGGCAATCATAAGGGCATGGACGTCATGGTCTACATGGAGGGACGATCGCCCCTTCGCTCGGATGAGCTAACTTTGTTACGCAAAGCGCTTTATGAGTGTCGTCAGCGTATTACCCCTTACCACCCTATCTTCCCCAAGCTCGTCGCAACCTGGATGTTTGTGGTGTTGGGGGTAAGGCCTAGGCAACTGCTGCTGCTGATGACGTCAGATTTCTCTGTCAACGTTGATGAAGAGACAGGCAATAAAACATACTTGTTGAACGTCCCCTCCGTTAAAAAACGCTATACGTTGCCTCGAACACAGTTTAAGTCACGTGTCTTACCAGTGTTCTTAGGAGAGTTGTTGGAGCAACTCATTTCTGTCAATTACGGTGACTTATTCTCAAGTCAGTTGATGGCTAGTAACGAAGAGCAACTGCTTTTCATCGGAAGAACTGACAATGGAAGGCGAAAACGGCAGGCCACTTTTGAGAGGTTTGAAGCATCGCCTGGGCACACATTTTTTAAGGATGCACCTGGTGACGTCATAGCGTTCATTGATGAATCGCGAGTGAGTCAAGGACTGCCTGCTCTGGACTTAAAATTAACGCCAAGACGTCTTCGTAAGACCTTTGCGACCCACGCTGCATTGATGGGAGCGCCGGCGATTGTGTTGATGGAATTGCTAGATCATGAAGATCTGCAGCATATCATGGTGTACTACCAGCTAGGGGTGAACTTCGCCCTGCGTGTTGACGCGGTTTACCAGAAACATTTCGGTGATCACCTCGCATTCTTTGAGGGGAAAATCACCTTAAAGGAGCTGGTGAAACGAAACAACATCAATACCGTCTTCGGCCCTGACTCGCTAAAAAAGCTTGTTGGCATTGGCCTTTGTGCCAAGGGCTCTCCCTGTTCATTGCAACCCCCCTATTCCTGTTATGGCTGCAATAAGTTTGAAGCATCCAATGACATCTCAGTTCATCAGGAAGTGCTAATGGCAATGCAAAACGAAGTGAGGGATAAATTCGGGGACGATGCGCCCCCCGGATTCTATACCGTGCCGCATATCAACGCATGCAATGAACTCGTTCGTCGTCTGGAGGTGGATCATGAGTAAGACCAGCACACTGAAACTGACATACACGTTACTGCCCGATATCAGTGTTGAAGAGCGGGATACTCCGCTAGATAACATTGCTCGTTTGTGGTCGCCAACACAGAACTGCGAAGAGAACTTTGCTCAGTTAGTCGATTTGGGGCAAAAGTTATGTGCGCTGGTCTTTAAAGGCCAAGTTGATTGGCATCATCACATTTGGGACATCACGGGCTTTGAACCTACGGTTATGGCCAGAGGTTTAGCCGAACGAAGTTATGTGCTTTTCACTCAGCGCTCTGGGCTCAAAAAGGGCGTCAAACAAAAACGGGGCGATGAAAAACCCTTTGCGGAGCCGTTTGCCTCGTTTGCAAAAGCGTTGATTGTGACAGCACATGCCAATCGTCCTATTGGGCACAATGCCCATATGGTCTTGATGCGGGCACTGCGTTATTTGTATGAAGTCGGTGAGTTGCATGGTTGCCAACATGTCATTCAATTCTCACCCGGGTTGTTTGATGAAGCGATGAAACTCGCCATTCAGCATGGCGAAAAGAGCTCCACACTTTATGTGACTGGCGAAAAGCTCAGTTATATTGCTGATAGGATGCAAGAGCTTGGCTTAACTGTCATGCCAATGAGTTGGGTTAATCCAATTAGCCGCAGTGCAAAGCACGGTGGCAACCTTCAATCCCGTAACACACCCGAGATCCGCAAACGACGTGCGGAAATGCTACCCAAGACCGAGGTGTTGGTCTTCTTCTCTGCCCTCTGGCAACACTATGACGAGCTGGAAGAGCGTGACAAAGCACTCACCTGCATGGCTGTGATCTTGATGGCCTGCGGTTTCAGGATGGATGAGTTCGTGAGTCTGGATCTCAACTGCATTCCGACCCGGGATGAATTTATGGCGTATGAGCCTGAACTTGATCCACAAAGTGGTCGCTATTGCCGGCTATTGAAGATCCGGGTTCTGGCCAGAAAACGATATGTCTGGGACAGTAAAATTGTTCCGCCCAGCATGACAGAGATCATTTTCACGGCAATTGAACGGCTAATCGCCCTTTCTCGTGAGCAACGGGATGTTTGCCGGATGCTGCTTGAGCAGGGCAAGTGGAGCAAGTTCATGCACTTTGATGACAACGAGTTGCTAACCTCACGGCAGATCATGGAGGTTATAGGGGCGTCGTCGATAAGTAATACCATCACGACCCTAAAGCGCTATGGAGTGATGCCAGCGCCAGGCTCAAAGCACAAGAGCACGTACTTCAAAGTCGCCGACATTCATCAGGGCTTTAGTAATGCCTATAAGGAACGCATCAGGCCAGTGATAGACGGGATCGGCATGGCAAAAATCAAGGTTCCCCTTTGGAATATCATCACACTGCGTTTTAAAGATCAGTATACGCCCAAAGAGATGTTGAACGTGTTTGCAGAGCCGCTTACCGGTACGCAGATCCGGGATTTTTTCAATGGTCGTGATTACGTCTCGCGTGTATCCGGTGATAGCGCCAGAATACTCAACGTATTTGAGCGTTACAGCTTCCCTGAGTTGAGAGATATCCACCACGATACCGAAGTGCGAACACATCAGTTCAGGCATCTGCTAAACACTATCATGCAGGAGTCGGACGCTTTTTCGCAGGAGGAGATCGCGAAGAACTTTCTGCGCTCAGGCACCCGGGATAACAAGGCATATAACCATCGGTTGCCTTCCAACTCGGTTGAAGCTGCACTAAGAAACGTGAATAACGCCGTTTTCAAAACGCCTCAGGATGTGCCGTTAGAGGAGGCTGCGGCATTAGCACGCCGCTTTCCTTTGCTCACGCCTAATGAGCTCGCCAAAGATCTGGAGAGCTTTGGTAGTTCACATATCATGGATATTGGTCGCTGCCGACATGACTATGTTCAGGGGCCCTGTGGCTTACATTACGCCTGCTTGCATAACTGCAAGCATTACCGGCGCACAAAAGGAGATGAGCAGGAAATAGCCCGCCTGACTACACGTAGAAATATCGCGCAGGCACAAATGGACCGGGCACTGGAAGATGCCCAGGAGGGCTTTACCGGCGCCAATGCGTGGTATTTACATCACAAGGATTTGGTAGACGGATGCAATGCCGCATTAGCAATAGAGGAAGATCCTGACCACAAACCGGGTGACATCGTTCAAATCTTCCCCAATGGTCGTGATTCCTGCGAGGTATAAGGATGACGACAAGATATATCACTGATGAAGCAGAGCAAAAAATTGTTCAGCTCCTTGATGAGTGGGCAACAGGGTGCTTCGGGACAGGATTGTCCTGGGCAAACCTGCAAAAAGCGTTTGGTTATAGCCGCCAAGCGCTTAGTGCAAATCCGCGTATTAAAACAAAATATCAGGAGGCAAAGCAGGCCCTTAAGGCACTGAAAACCCGCGTGCAGAAAGCCGGCTCAGTGGATAGCGAACTTGATCGCTTACGGGAAGAAAACGCCGAACTTAAAGCTCGCGTTGTCGAGTATGAGAAGCGCTTTACCCGTTGGATCCACAACTGTCATAAGCGGGCAATTAACCCCTTAGATCTTGATGAACCAATGGGTATAAGCTTGAAAACTGCCGCAAGATCGTTGGATAGGCGATAAATTTGGAGAAATTTTCACCATTTCGTGTCGCTTTTATTTGACATATGTCGAATAAAAGCTACATTCATGGTAGGCAACTGAACATGGCTAAGTAAGTGCTGATCATGGATGTGCCTGTTTGCCAGGGATGGTTTCGATTTGATGTTGGAGAAACGCGATGATGACTCAATCGGCAAATATCCTGACGCAATCAATGTTTGCGTTAAAAATCAAACAAACCCGCCTCAACAATGTTAAGGAGTATCTCTTAAACGCACTGCAAATCTCCCCTCAGCGAAAAGGGCTAGTCATGCTCTTGGGCCAAGGTACTGAGAAAAACAATGCTGAAGCACTTTACTGCTGGCTGGAATGCCAATCCAAAATTGATCCGGATTTCTCAACACTGTCACTTGGGGATATTGAGGGTCGTCTTCTACGGCACTTGGAGCGCGGCATGGACCAATGGCCTGACTAGTGGGCCTGTTGGAGCATCATCAATCGGGAATATGCTCGATCAGTTGCTCCACGGGAACCTCGAAGTAGGTGCAGAGGCGGTCGATGGTCTCGGTCGTGACGTTTCGGTGCTGCATATTTACCATCCGTGACAATGTCGCACGATGAATATCAGTGGCTAGCGCAACATCTTTCAACGTGATTTTTACGCCATCACGAATAGATTTTTGCTCGATTAACGTCATTAAGTGGTACCGGATCATCACCCCTCCTCAGGTTCCAATTCCTATCATAACCGGTTTTCAAAAAAATGAGCACCAATCTTCTGGTGCTGGAGGAAAAAGATGAGAGCAATTATCCGCGATACAGAAGGAAAGCTGACTCTTCGATTGAAGATGCTGGGTTGCCGGTTCAGTGAGAGCACTGGCTATGCCGATTCTACCGAGAACCGTTTACGCCTTAAAAACAAGTACCAACAGATCCAGAAGGAACTCCATCAAGGCACCTTTGATTACATGCTGCATTTTCCTCATAGCCGCAACGTATCGATGTTCAACGCATTGCAGTCTCGCTTTATTTCGCCAGGCTGGAGAGGCCTCCCGACCTTTGAGTCATTTTACAACCATCAGTTTGACAGAGCCCGCTATAAGCTTCCCAGTAAACTGATTTACCTCACGATGGGCTGTATTGGCAAAGAGAAAGTCGACGAGATCTTGGGGTTCCACCTCATGAAATTAATAGAGGTGTTACGTACCGTGTTAAACATCAGTCAACGCGACCGTAGGGATACGATTGCCATGGTGATTGATGTGTTAGATTGCGCAGCCCTAACCTACGTATTTCCCAGACCATTTCAATTTAAGCCAGACTTTTCGGCATTAAGTGGGTTCCCGCTTACCCATGGCGATATGCTCAGCATTGCACATCATTTTCCTGTGAAGTACCGGGAGTACTTTCTTTTGCAATATTACCTCGGGATATCCGCGTCAGAGCTGCTGACACTTAAATGGGCCGATTACGACTTGCAA
This sequence comes from Rheinheimera metallidurans, assembly GCF_036983985.1. Taxonomy (NCBI): domain Bacteria; kingdom Pseudomonadati; phylum Pseudomonadota; class Gammaproteobacteria; order Chromatiales; family Chromatiaceae; genus Rheinheimera; species Rheinheimera metallidurans. The sequence goes on along the minus strand of NZ_JALAHQ010000006.1, from coordinate 2,369 downwards.
GCATCGTTGTTCAGAGTGGCTGGGCGGGAAATTAATGTTGTGCCTTATGCACGGCGTTTGCTCTTCGTGCAGATGAAAAAGACCGGTAACTATCAACACGTCTTTACTGATACACAGGGTAAAAGGCTTCGCATCAATTTAGCTTGGCTCTACAAAGAGTGTTGGCCAAAAGCATGCGCTCACGCCGGATTTCCGGGGATCGGGGCAAGTGCATTGAGGAGGGGATCCGTCGTTTACCTCTTCGAGTCAGGTTTAAGTGTCAATCAGATCTGCTCCCAGACCGGTATGTTTTATCGCCCGGCAATACATCGAATATTGACCCAACACCTTTTAAACCCGCAGGAGTAGTGTCCCATGAAGAAAAATGATGGAGGTCTTCTGCTGGCATTCACATTCGTTAAAGATGATTTTTTTCCTTTTAGCTATGTATATGGTGTGCGCCTATCTGAGAAATATGGCGCACACTTTATCAGGACAACACCGGTAGAGAGAGTCGATTACGATGAGCAACGGATCTATACCATGCTCAACAGTTACCATTTTGTACTGCAAATCGACGATGAGGGTTACCGAAAACTCTTGTTTGAGCGGTTCGCCCATATTGTTATGCCGCTATGGGAGGAGGAACTAATCCTTTCCCCCGCAGGGATAATGTTACACTGATCTTGGGCGAAAGAGGTGAGTGTCTGATCAAGAGCAATCATTAACGGGTAATGCTCAATTCTTTTCATTTTAGTTTAAGTGTAGTAGCTATTATCAGATCTGACTGTATATGCGGAGGCTTCGGTCAACCCTGACAGTCAGTTATGAGCGAAAAGCGGACTTTGGGTTTAATTATGTTCTGCCACCTAATAATCCATGTTGAAGTTGCACTTTATAGCACCTGGGTACTTTTTTAGTGTTAACACCTGCCCGCCGTAATCTTTATCAGCAGTTAATTGTTGACAGATCTTGTTTGTTTTGTGAATGCGCATGCCTATTTAGGAATATTTTCCGGTTTTGTTATTAAGGGCATTTGTGCAAGCAACAGTTTAATCCTTCAAGCCAGGGTGGCTATTATGGTTTTTGCCGTTGGCTCTGCTTCTGCTAATCACCGTGATCATGCTATGGCTAGCCCGCGCAGATGACGATACATCTGTTAAGCATACCGGGTATCTACACCAGCAATCTCAAGATGATATGCCAGCCAAGGTTTTACCTATGGCAGAGTAAGTTACCAAGCAAGACAACTTAGCACTTGTTGGGATCGTTGCAGAGCTGCAAACACCGCACTCTGGCCAGCTTAGGGTAGTAAATAGGCCAAGCTGGACATTAGACAGTACGCTATTGGAACAGTTTTATAGCTTAAAACTAGCCGCGGAAAGCGGCGATACTGAGGCATCTTATATACTGGGAATGAATCTGAGGCATTGCAGTTTTACGCCGGTAGATGACGCGGATTTACAAGAAAGTCTGCAAGAGGCCTATCAGTTTAATGACGATGGGGCTGCAGTAACCACTATTACCGCACGCTATGAGTTTTGTTTAGGTGTTGATAGCGTGCAGCGTAGCCAGTTTTATACAAACCTGGCATTAGCGGCCAGTCGAGGTTTTGTACCCGCTCAAGAAGCCATTGCCATGATAACGCCCGATCAATATATGCAAGCAGAGAGCTATAGCACGCTGAATCGTGATGACTACGTAGCCCAACGCTCAGCCTTTGTTAAGCAACAAGTCGATTTTTTGGAGTCTGCTGCCCAGCACGGCAGTATCAGAGCGCTGAACAGGCTATCGCAACTGCATTACGCGCAAACGGTCGGCGAAGATGGCCGCTTGCAAGCCTATGCGTTTAATCAAATGATTTTACAACTTACCGACGATAACGAGTTGTATAAACGCTATAGCTGGTTTCAAGAACAGGCGCAGTCAGTTTTAACTAAAGAAGAAATGGCTGGTGCAGTTGATAAAGCAGAACAATGGTTAAAGATCATCAACGCCAATGGTACCTTGTATCTCCCATAATGACCTGGCTATTACAGAGCGGTCGATTAGGGAAAGCGCATCTGAATTTAAAGAGCAGGTAATATTAAACTAGATATATCGCTATGGCACACACTGCTCTTCGCTTTGAGCGATAAGCGGAGATATTGCTTTAGACTTTAAAACTCATGAATGTCTGCTCTGAGTTTTGTAGGGATACGGCGAGCTCAAACTCGTAATCTTTAAGGATTAACTAAGTAACATTAAAATTCAAAGTAAGCGTCCGGCGATCACAGGTAGGTGTTCTAATTTAAGTGTCCACTTAATTTTTAGGGGTAAGCGGATTAAATGGTTGATCTTACCTTTGCATGAGAGTGAGACAGACCGGCATCTCATCGGATTATCTGGTT
>NZ_JALAHQ010000005.1:0-157143 GCF_036983985.1 Rheinheimera metallidurans | reverse complement strand
TAAGCCCTAGTGTCAAGCGTCTTTTTAAAAGATTTTTGACTCTATTTCTAAAACCCCTCGGAGAGTGCGCTAGCGCTGCACCCCGTGGCATGGCGCGCATTATAGGGGGTTTTAATTGTCGTGCAAGCGGTTATTTGACAAAAATAGACGTTTTAGTATCGTTTGCTTACTTAATCGGCTTTTTGCATATTTTACCAACAAATTTGGTATAAATGTGTTGCGGTTAATAGTTGCGGTTTATTATCCAACCGCTAATATAAGGCTGCTTTATATTGTTAAAGCATTCCGATAAATAGAATAAGTGTTTAGGATATTATATGTTGCCCACTTTACGTGTTTCTTTGCCATATACTTTGGCGTTAGCCGTGCTGGCTTATCTTGGCTTTGCGTTTGCTCTTCCATCCTTAGGGCTTGATCAGGAAATTCTTGTAGTAATTGGTGTGGTACTAGCGGGGATCCTAGTGCCAGTATTAGTAGATGTTAAAGCTAATCGCTCTGACTCAGTGCCAACCATTAAAGCACCAATAGACTATAAAGGTGAAACCACCACTTTATATGTTGGCAATTTGCCGTATCGGGCAAATGAAGATGTAGTAAAGGAACTGTTCCAACGTTTTGGCGTAGTCGTAAATGTACGTTTGATGAAAGATCGCCAGACGGGTCGCCGTAGAGGTTTTGGTTTTGTTGAAGTAGCGGAAAAAGACGGCGCTAAGATGATTCAAAAGTTAAACGACTTCAGCTTTCAAGAACGCACATTAAAAGTGCGCGAAGCTAAAGAGCGTCAAGAGAACGATGACTCTGATGAGTAGTAGTGATTTTCTATAGAAAAAAGGGAAGCTGCGGCTTCCTTTTTTATTTTTATTAATCACAGTTGGTATTCAAGGTTGGCGTAGCGAAGTCTGTGCCTTAACATAGTCGTTTTGATTTAGTAGAGTGGCACATGAGCGTAGGTCAGGTTTTTCCCGAGCAGTATTTAACTCAATTAACAGATAAGGTAACTCGTGTACAACAGTTGCTTGCCGACTTTAATGCGCCTAACGCTGAAGTGTTTGCATCTGAGCCTACACATTACCGGCTAAGAGCGGAATTTAGGATTTGGCATGATGGTGATGATATTTATCATGCTATGTTTGATGCAGAAAGCCGTGAGAAAGTACGAATTGATCATTTCCCTGTTGCCTGTCGAGCTATTGCTGATTTTATGCCGGTGTTACTGAAACAGATTCAATTTAATCATGAGCTACGTTACAAGCTATATCAGGTTGACTATTTGGCCACGCTGTCTGGTGAATTACTGGTGTCGCTAATTTATAAGCGGCCATTAACCAATAGCTGGCTTGAGCAGGCTACGGCATTAACCGAAGCACTAGCTAGCGAATACAACGTTAAGTTTATTGGCCGGTCACGCAAACAAAAGCTGATGGTTAGTGATGATTATGTCACTGAACAGTTTGAATTAGATAATACACAACTGAAATATCAACAGGTGGAAGGCAGCTTCACTCAGCCAAACGGCGAGGTTAATCGCCATATGCTCGGTTGGGCAAAAAACATTGCCAATAAACTATCCGGCGATTTACTTGAGCTGTATTGCGGCAATGGCAACTTCTCCATCGCACTAGCACCATGCTTCGACAATGTCGTCGCTACCGAAATTTCTCGCACCTCTATTAAATCAGCACAATACAACATAGCGCTAAACCAGGTTACTAATTTGCAAGTATTGCAGATGTCTGCGGAAGACGTGTCGGCCGCGTTACAGCAAGGTAATACATTAAAACAACTCGATTTAACGAACATGCAGCTTAATACTGTGTTAGTTGACCCGCCACGCGCGGGACTTGATGCAGGTACCGAACAGTTAGTTAGCCGCTTTAACGATATTATTTATATTTCGTGTAATCCCGATACCTTAGCGCAAAACTTACAAGCGTTAAGCAGCACACATGACATTATACAGTTAGCGGTATTCGACCAGTTTCCTTATACCCACCATATTGAAACCGGTGTTTGGCTTAGAAAGCGTTAATCTTTTATCTTGCGCCCATAACTGGCCGCGCCATGGGCTAACCAACGTAGTTGAGTAATAGTACGGCCCGTTAAGTACGGATATTGTTCAGCTGGTGCATCTAATGCATCAGCGCCGGTATGAAAAACTAGCGTAACCATGGCTTCTGCTTGCGCCCTCGCCAGTTCATCAGGGCAGGTTGTTTCTTTGCGTAAATACTCAGCCAATTCTGCAACAAAATGTTGAATTTCACGCGCCACTGCACTTCTAAATGCGGCAGAAGTTCCTGAGCGTTCACGTAACAACAAGCGAAACACGTTACTGTGGCCGGTGACAAATTCCATAAAGGTTTCTATTGATGTACTGATAACGCTACCGTTTTTTTCAATACGTTGCCGAGCTTGACGCATAAGTTGGCGTAACATTAAACCAGCCTCATCAACCAATGTAAGCCCTAACTCATCCATGTCAGCAAAGTGGCGATAAAATGACGTTGGCGCAATGCCCGCTTCGCGAGCTACTTCACGCAAACTTAAGCTAGCAAAGCTTTTATCAGCGCTTAACTGAGAGAAGGCGGCATTAATAATGGCGCGACGGGTGCGCTCTTTTTGCTCTGCTCTTGACACTTTTATCCCTTTATTCACTCAAAGCACTACTTTATACCTTGACCGAGTTATTTCGGCCAGTAGAATGAGCGTACAGTTGTAAGCTAAACGGCACTATATGAAACAACCACCTATTATTTGGACGAATGTCCTACTGTTTTCTATCACGACCTTAGTTGCGGCCATTGGCGTACCTTGGTATGCATTAACTATCGGCTTTGGCTGGTTTGAAATAATAGCTACTATTATAAGCTTAGGCTACTGCGGCATGTCTATAACTGCCGGCTATCATCGTTTATGGGCGCATAAAACGTATGAGGCGCAGCCTATTTTACAATATATTTATGCTATAGGCGGTGCTTTTGCGTTGCAAAATAGTGCGCTGCACTGGGCGGCGGATCATCGCGTGCATCATCGCCACGTCGATAATAATGATAAAGATCCCTACTCAGCAGGCCGAGGTTTTTGGTACAGCCACATTGGCTGGATGTTACGCGACTATGCTGGCGACAATAAGTGCGATTACAACAATGCTCGCGACTTGCAAAAAAACACTGTGGTCATGTGGCAGCACCGTAATTATTTATGGCTAGCTATAGCCACTAACTTTGGCATTCCGTTATTACTTGGCATTGTTAGCGGCAATATTCTTGGTATGCTGCTGTCTGCCGGCGTACTTCGCCTGGTGTTAAGCCACCATTTTACGTTTTTTATTAATTCTCTTGCCCATATTTGGGGGAAACAACCCTATACCGAGCAAAACTCAGCCCGCGATAACGGCCTATTAGCATTTTTAACTTATGGCGAGGGTTATCATAATTTCCACCATATTTTTGAATCGGATTATCGCAACGGTATTAAGTGGTACCAGTTTGATCCAACGAAGTGGTTTATTAAAGCTGCATCTTGGTTGGGTTTAACCCGTAATTTACGCATAGTACCAGAAGAGCTTATTGCACAAGCCAAGGCAAAAATGCAGCTGCAACGTGCGAAAGAGCGAGTGAAACAGCGCCCCAATGCGGAACAATTACTGCAACTGCTTGAGCAGGAATACGAGCTGCTATTAGCAAGAATGCAAGATTACTATCAGTTAAAGAAACAACTACTGTTAGAACGTAAAGAGTTATTAGTTGCCCAATACCACGCGGTAGATTTTAAAATTCGTTATCAAGAGTTTAAACACCACTTACAGCTGCAGCAACAGCATTGGCAAAGGCTTGTTACCGCCTTTAGCTAATAGAAAAAGAGACTTCGGTCTCTTTTTTTGTGCTCGATTCCTGATATGCTCAAACTAACACCATAAAAATAGTGAGATTGATCACGTGACTGAAAAAAAAGCCACCCCGAAAAAAGCCCGTTATGATTTTGATGCCATTGTTATAGGCACTGGCCCAGGTGGCGAAGGTGCAGCAATGTATCTAGCTAAAAGCGGTTTAAAAGTTGCCGCTATTGAACGTTATCAGTCTGTTGGCGGCGGCTGCACCCACTGGGGTACTATTCCGTCAAAAGCGTTGCGCCATTCTGTTAGCCGTTTAATTGAATTTAATGAGAACCCGCTATTTCAGCCAGATGAACAACACACCAAACTTACTTTTTCACAAATTTTAAAGCACGCGGCTGGGGTTATTCGCAAGCAAGTTAGGCTAAGAGGCGGTTTTTACGACCGTAATCAAGTTAAGCTCTATCAAGGTGAAGCCAAATTTATTGACAAGAATACACTCAGCATTACCGGCGAAGATGGTAGTTTTGAGTTAAGCGCAAAAACCATCATTATTGCTACAGGCTCTCGCCCCTATCGCCCTTCAGACGTCGACTTTGACCATAGCCGAATTTACGATTCCGATACCATATTGTCACTACAACATGATCCTAAACACATCATTATTTATGGCGCTGGGGTAATTGGTTGCGAGTATGCCTCTATTTTCCGTGGTTTAGGCGTAAGAGTTGACTTAGTTAATACCCGAGATCGCTTACTTTCATTTATGGATGCAGAGATATCAGACTCTCTTAGTTATCATTTTTGGAACTCGGGTATGACAATCCGCCACGGTGAAGAGTTTGATCGCATTGAAGGCAAAGCAGACGGCGTCGTTTTATATTTAAAATCGGGCAAGAAAATGAAGGCCGATTGCTTTCTATTTGCTAACGGTCGCACCGGCAACACCGAGATGCTAAACCTAGCATCTATTGGCTTAAACGCCGACAGTCGTGGCCTAGTTAGTGTTAATAAGCACTATCAAACCAGTGTCGATAACATTTTTGCTGTTGGTGATGTAATTGGTTATCCAAGCTTAGCAAGCGCTGCTTATGACCAAGGCCGCTTAGCGGGCGAAACTATAATAAAAGGTAACCTAGACGGCCACGTTATCGCTGACATTCCTGCGGGCATTTACACTATTCCGGAAATGAGTTCAGTAGGCAAAACAGAGCAGGAACTAACCGCCGCAAAAATTCCTTATGAAGTTGGTCGCGCCCAATTTAAACATTTGGCACGGGCACAAATCGCCAACACCAATGTCGGTAGTTTAAAACTACTGTTTCATCGCGATACCTTAGAAATACTTGGCATTCACTGCTTTGGTGAACGCGCAGCAGAAATTATCCATATCGGCCAAGCTATTATGATGCAAAAAAATGGTGGCAATACCTTAGAGTATTTTGTCCGTACCACCTTTAACTATCCGACAATGGCTGAAGCTTATCGGGTAGCGGCGCTGAATGGTTTAAACCGTTTATTTTAATTTAACTTATTGAATAACATCAATATAAATGACACTCAATGCGCATAATATTTAGTTTTGTTTTGCCTGATAATTCGTTGTAAACTCAGTTACATAATAATTAAATAAAATAGTTTTGTGGGGTTTTTATGGCACAGCTTAGATATGGGCTAACACTATTATTATGCTTACTATCGTGGCAAGTTTATGCCGACTTTCCAACAGCAAAAGCCTTATTTGAAAAGCAGGAGTATGAACTCGCTAAACCACAATTAGAAAGCCTTGCTGAGCTAGGACATTTGGAAGCGCAATTTTTATTATCGCGAATGTATGCCGAGGGATTAGGTGTCGAGCCAGATATGAATCTTGCTTACGCCTGGACCTTAATTGCCCGCGATAGAAAGCATCCGGAAGCAGATAAACAATATCGTACTTTACGCACCAAGCTAACGTCTCGGTTTGAGGGCAAAGAAGTATATAACAGTTTAAACAGTCAGTTTGGTAAGGCTGCGCTAGAAGGCAACCTATACCCAACAGAGAACCGTTTTACGTTAACCGACGCAAAAATAAAGCCTATTAGCCAGCCTGAGCCTGATTATCCAAGTTATATTGAACAAAGTGGTATTGCAGCGTGGGCATTAGTGCATTACGACATTACTGAGGATGGCAAAACAGATAATGTCAGTATAGCAGCGTCTTATCCGGTTGATGCGATTAGTAAATACGTATTAAACGCGGTCAATAGTTGGCGTTTTGAACCACCAAAAGATTTATACGGTGCACCAAAACGTATAGATATGCGCACCCATACCTTTAAGATAAAGTCGTTAGGCAATGCAAAATCACGTAAATTTGATAAAGATAACCAAGAATACCTTGATGCGATATTAGGAGCGGCTAAAGCTGAAGTCGCTAAGTATCAGTATTTATACGCACTATTAGCCGAAAATGGTGTTGTTAGCGGTGTAAAAGCTATGCCATGGTATTTGCAAGCGGCCATAAATGGCTATGTGCCAGCGCAGTATAGGCTGGCTCAATGTTTAGTTAGCGGCAACGGCTGTGATCGTGATCCAAGTAAAGCCGTAAATTGGCTGGCCACTTCAGCTGATAGCGGTGACGCCAAAGCCGCTTACTTATTAGCGCAAGAGTTACTCGATAGCAATAACGTAAATTATAATCCACGCAAGGCGGCAAGTTATTTAGAAATTGCCGCTTTACAAGATTATATGCCCGCAATAGCCGATTACGCGGCCTTGTTAGCCATGTCGGATGATCCGACATTACGCGACCCCAATAAAGCGATACGGCTGGCCGAACAAGGCCGAGCAATAGATGCCAACAACCCTAATTTACTGTCAACCTTGGGCGTTGCCTTTATCGACCTAGGGCAGCAAAGTCGCGGTGAATCTATGCTACGCCAAGCATTAGCCGAGGCGAAAAGCCGTAACTGGACAATTCAAAATTTTGAAGATTTATTAGCCGACTATCAAACCGCTGCCGCTGATTAATCTATAAAAAACCCGGCTTTTGCCGGGTTTTTTATTAATAACTATATAGCACGCTATTCAGCAATTTCAGTGCTCATATGATAAGTGCGGCTAAACGAATGCACTGCATCAATAAATACACTAACCCGTTCTGGATCAACGTCAGGCGTTATACCATGCCCAAGATTAAATACATGTCCAGGGCCTTGGCCAAAGCTATCTAAAATTAGCTGCACCTCTTGGCGAATACGCTCTGGTGAGCCCAATAAAATTGACGGATCCATATTACCTTGCAAGGCAACTTTATGGCCGACTCGCGCTTTAGCATCGCCAATATTAATGGTCCAATCTAGGCCTACTGCGTCACTACCAATATTAGCAATAGACTCTAACCATAAACCGCCGTTTTTCGTAAAAACCGTAACCGGCACTATACGGCCATCAGCTTCACGCGTTAAGTTACTGACGATCTTTTGCATATAACCTAAAGAAAACTCTTGATAGTCACGAGGGGTTAGTACGCCACCCCAAGTATCAAAAATCATCACAGATTGTGCACCAGCAGCAATTTGCGCATTTAAATATAAAATGACACTATCGGCTAATTTATTTAATAACAAATGTAAGCTTTCTGGCTCGCTAAACATCATCTTCTTTATGATGCCGAACGTTTTGCTGCTGCCGCCTTCAACCATATAGGTTGCCAGCGTCCACGGGCTACCAGAGAAACCAATTAACGGCACACTACCGTTAAGTTCGCGGCGAATAGTGCGCACGGCATTCATTACATAGCGTAATTCTTGTTCTGGATCGGGTATTGGCAGGTTAACAATGTCACGAAAGTCTCGCACTGGCCGCTGAAACTTTGGCCCTTCACCTTCACCAAAATATAAACCTAAACCCATGGCATCAGGAATAGTAAGAATATCGCTAAATAAAATTGCCGCATCTAATGCATAACGACGCAGTGGTTGTAACGTTACCTCACATGCCAGCTCTGCGTTTTTGCACAGCGACATAAAATCACCGGCTTGCGCTCTGGTTGCACGGTACTCAGGTAAGTAACGACCTGCCTGACGCATCATCCATACTGGGGTTCTATCCACAGGTTGTCTTAATAACGCTCTGAGGTATCGATCATTCTTTAATTGCATAATTTACCCACTATCCACAATATCATCGGCCATTTTAGCATTGTGGCGCCAGTAAGCCTACGCCTAAGCGGTAAATGCTACGTTCAGTTTTTTGTTTTAAATGCTTGTCATCGATAAATCGATCTGCTATAACATTGCTGCGCTAGTGAAGAATAACAAGCAAGAAGCCTGTTTTAACAGGACCACGTAAAATTTAGTTAAGCCACATTATGTGGCTTTTTTATTGCCTGAAATTTGCTTTAGCTGAGCAATAATTTGTCCAGATAAGGTTTGTTCTAGCGGTGTTTCGGGTAATTGGTCAAATGAAAACCAATAAGCCTCTTCAATTTCGTGCGGTTGGCACACTATGTCGCCGGCAACATAATCAGCAATAAAACCGGTCATTAATGAATGAGGAAACGGCCAAGGTTGGCTACCGACATAGCGTAGGTTTGCAATATCAATTCCTACCTCTTCTTTTACTTCGCGCACAGCGGCTTGTTCTAGTGTTTCCCCAGATTCAACAAAACCCGCTAAAATTGAAAAGAAGCCAGCTCGGTGTCGGTTTGACCGAGCAAGTAAAATCTGGTTATCTTTAACGATGCCAACCAGTACACAGGGTGCAATGCGGGGGTAGCAGCGGTGACCACATTTATTGCACAGGGCAGCTAGTTCCCAGCTAACTAGGCTCATCGCACTGCCGCATTGGCCACAAAACCGATGCGTTTGTAAAAAGAGTGCAACCTGCACTGCCCTAGCAGCAAGCTGGAAAGTTTCTTCACTTACCGTAAGCAACTCTCGAGGTGTTACCCATTCATCTTCGTTAGCAATGTGGTCATGGTTAACCAGTAAGTACGCATCTTGGTCACCAAGTTGACCAATTAAACAAAATTGTTCAGGCTCTGCCGATAGGATTAATTCATTATATGTACCCTGCGGTAGTTCGCGCTTAGCGCTCAACCAAATTCGGCCACGATTTACAATAAACCAAATACCTTTGCGGTTTGGTGTGACACGGATACTATGTTTGATCATAAGCTACTCTCTGAGGTACTCTGTTATCGTGCTCTATCATAATGCCGTTTACTGAGCAGACCAATAAGAAAACGGTTGATCTTTACTGCAAAACTTATTTAATTAGACACTATCGCAGCACCTTTGCTGCACTTAAGGAGAAGGCAATGTACACCCGTGTGCAGACAGCGCGAAACAAATGGGGTGGCTCACTTGGTGCCATCGATAGCTGGCTGGATGACAGACAGCAGCTTATTGTAAGTTACTGTAAACTGGCAGCACTGCCTCCTTTTGATAACAAACGTACCACTTTGCCAAGCCAAGCTAATGTACAAGAATTTTGTCAGTTAATGGTCGACTACTTATCTGCTGGGCATTTTGAAGTATACGAGCGTATAGTATCCGAATCAGCTACAAACGGCACGGATAGCCGTAAACTGGCTGATAGCCTATATCCGAAAATTGCCGTTTCTACTGATTTAGCGCTCAATTTTAATGACTTATATGCCGACCACTTAAGCACACGACATAGCGGGGCTTTTGACCGTGAGCTATCCGAACTTGGTCAAGCATTAGAGCAACGTTTTGAATACGAAGATCAATTAATTAATACGCTGTACGAAAAGCATAATGACTCAAGTGTTCAAGCGTAATTTATTCGCATAAAAAAGCGGCATAAGCCGCTTTTTTCTTTATTTCACCGCAAACTTATTCAGTTTCTGCTGAAACAATTTCCAATAGCTCAACTTCAAATACTAATACGCTATTAGGCTTGATAACGCCCATATCACGCTCGCCATAGGCAAGTTCTGACGGAATAGTAAATTTGAACTTAGAACCCACATTCATTAACTGAACGCCTTCAGTCCAACCTGGAATAACGCGGTTTAATGGAAACTGCGCCGGCTCGCCACGATCTAACGAACTATCAAACTTAGTGCCATCAACTAAAGTACCCGTGTAGTGCACTTTAACTGTATCGGTGGCGGCTGGTTTAGCACCATCAGCGGCTTGTAGAACTTCGTACTGTAAACCAGACTCTGTTACGGTAACGCCCTCTTTTTTCGCATTTTCAGCTAAATAAGCTTTGCCTGAAGCTATTGCTTGCTCTGCTTCGGCTTCTACCATCGCCGTTTGCTTTTCACGGAATTTTTCTTCCAACGTCGTCATCATTGCCTGAACTTCTTCATCAGACATGGTCGCTTTGTTAGACACCGCGTCTTGAACACCGCGTAAAATTAAAGCACGGTCTACTGTCAGGCCAAGCTTAGTATAATCTTCCAATGTGCTATCTAAGTAACGGCCAACAGAAACACCTAAGCTGTAAGACTGTTTAGCTTCGTCAGTATCCAATACTGCAGGTTTCTGCTCTGCTTCTTTTTGGCATGCAGCAAGTGTCATTACTGCTACTGCGACCAGAGTCATTTTTGTAACTAAGCGCATTTAGTTCTCCAAGATTTACGCAGCAAGGCTGCAAAAGTATGTTTTAATAGTGTGTAACGAACTGACCTATACTAACGGTTTGTGCTCTGGAGGTTAACACCCGACATGAAATATCCTGCGTTTTTTCTACTATTATTGCTCGGCGGTTGCGAAAAACTAAGTTCGCCGTTACCCGCACAGCAATTTACTCATGTTGCCAAAGGTAGTTATGCTGCAGCGCTGTCAGATGATGCGCGCTTTGCTGCGGTATCATCGGTTCAAGACGGCGTCGCATTATGGGATTTGCAAACTAACGCGCTAAAATACCAATGGCGACATCAAGATGCCGCGGATAACTTAGTATTTAGCTTAGCGATTAGCCATGATAACAGCCATGTGCTCACTGCAGATCAGCACACTTATGCGCTGTGGAATACTGAGAATGGTAAAAACATCGGTTACTGGCAGTTAGACGAGGCCACGGTGCGTGACATCGCCGTATCCGATAACGGTGCTCACTTACTCATTGGTAAAAGTAACGGTGGTGTGCAACACATTACTTTAGCTAGCGGCCGTCGGTTAGAGTTTTTAGGCCACACGGAGCGGATTAACAGTGTTGCTATGTCGCCGAATGGTCGCTATGCGCTTACGGGTGGTAACGATTACAAAGCCTATTTATGGGATACGCAAAGTGCGCAAATTATTTATAGCTTTAGCCATCCAAGCCGAGTAACAAAGGTAGCTTTAGACCCGCAAGGCCGCTATGCCTTTACGGCAGACAGCCAAGATTTAGCACAAATCTGGGATATTAAAACCGGCAATCTGATAAGCAAGCTGCAATTTAGCGCGCGCCAGCAAGTGTTTAGTGCTGTAACCTTTAGCCCTGATGGCAAAACCTTGGCTACAGGTGCACCAACCCGTAAGCTCGCGCTGTGGGATGTGCAAACTGGCACGGAGCTACAACGATGGCAGGTTTCAGTACGACCTGATAGCCGTCCGCCTAGCGCAGTAGTGCATGCGGTAGCCTTTTTAGGCGATAATCAACTTATTAGCGAAAGCTCCAGTGGCATAGCCGAAGTATGGGATATAAAACATGATGACAAGTGAGCAAGAGTTACAGCTGCATATTGTAGAGCTAGAAAGTAAGCTGGCATTTCAGGAAGACACGGTAAATAGCTTAAGTAATGAATTACTTGAGCATCACAAAAAAATAGACCGCTTGCAGCAACAAGTTATGTTGCTGGCAGAAAAGCTACGCAACCTACCCGACGACCAAGGCATACTGCGGCCAGAAGAAGAGCCCCTGCCGCCGCATTACTAAGCACTACTCTGGCTTAAATACGCCAATTACCTGCTCAGCAGCGCGGCTCGCTTTAGCGACTTGCGCTTCTGGCTGCACCATTTGGTGGCCGCACTGTACACATTCAACTTTTTCTACATTGTTTTCTAAAAACAACATCATCGTGTCCATTGCCTTGCACTTTGGGCAGCTAGCACCAGCAATAAAACGCTTCTTTTTCCGTGTTGTCATTTTTCGCCTCATTTTTTGTCCAGCAATTTTACGCGCTAAGCCTTGGTTTGTTGCACTTATACGGGTAAATTAGCAGCCCAATTCAGTTACACAGGAAACAACATGATCCAGCTGCAACAGGTTGAACTGCGCCGTGGTATTCAGTGTTTATTTCAAGGCGCCGATCTTACCGTATTTCCGGGGCAAAAGGTGGGAATTGTCGGTGCCAACGGTTGTGGAAAATCCAGCCTATTTGCGCTACTGCAAAACAAACTGCACGCAGATGCCGGGAATGTTAGCATTCCTGCTAGCTGGCATATTGCAACAGTAGCCCAAGAAACCCCAGCGCTTGATTGCAGCGCAATGGACTACGTATTACAAGGTGACGAACAACTATTTCCGCTGTTACTTAAAGTGCGCACGGGCTGCAGCGAATCAGACTTAGCCGCGGTGCATTTACAAATAGAAACACTCGACGGTTATCGCGCCGAAGCTAAAGCCGGCATTTTATTAGATGGCTTAGGCTTTAGCGGCGAAGCACAACAACACGCCGTGAAATCGTTCTCTGGTGGCTGGCGTATGCGCCTTAATTTGGCTCGCGCATTGATGCAGCGTGCTGAACTATTGTTACTAGATGAACCCACCAACCACCTAGATTTAGATGCTGTGTTGTGGCTGGAAAAATACCTGAGCAATTATCAAGGCACGTTACTACTGATCAGTCATGACCGCGATTTTCTGGATGCAGTAACCGACAATATTGTGCACATTGAACGGCAAACTTTAACCTTATACAAAGGTAACTATAGTCAATTTGAGCGCCAGCGCGCCGAGCAACTTTCGCAGCAACAATCAACGTTTGATAAACAGCAACGCCACGTGGCGCATTTACAAAAGTTTATCGACCGCTTTAAAGCCCAAGCCACTAAAGCCCGTCAGGCTCAAAGCCGCATTAAAGCATTAGAGCGTATGACACTAGTAGCGCCAGCACATGTTGACTCACCGTTTAGTTTTAGTTTTTTAGCGCCAAAAGCACTACCAAACCCATTATTAAAAATGGAGAATGTGCAGGCCGGTTACGCTGATAACATCATTTTAAGCCAAATTAAGTTTCAATTATTGCCTGGTAGCCGCATTGGTTTATTAGGCCGTAACGGTGCCGGTAAATCTACGCTAATTAAGCTATTATCCGGTAGCATGCCAGCCCAAAGTGGCGATATCTGGTATGCCAATGGTGTAAGTTTAGGTTACTTTGCCCAGCATCAATTAGAGACCTTACGCCCACAAGACTCGCCGCTACAACACTTAGTACGACTAGACCCACTAGTGCCAGAACAAAAGTTACGTGACTTTTTAGGTGGCTTTGGTTTTCATGGCGATAAAGCGTTAGAAGCCTGCGCGCCATTTTCTGGCGGTGAAAAAGCACGTTTAGTGCTAGCATTAATTGTGTATCAACGGCCAAATTTATTGCTACTTGACGAACCGACCAACCACCTTGATTTAGATATGCGCGAAGCTATTGTTATGGCGCTACAAGAATTTGAGGGTGCCATTGTTATTGTTTCGCACGACAGGCATTTATTAAGCAGCTGTACCGACGAATTTTACCTGGTAGCTAATGGTAAAGTGGCGCCCTTCGACGGCGATTTAGCCGACTATTACCAATGGCTGCAACAAGACGCCCGCAAAACGGCAAATGCCGCAGTAGCCGAAGCGACAATTAGCGTTAACGTGCAACGTAAAGATCAAAAACGCTTAGAAGCTGACTTGCGCAATCTGTTACGCCCGCTGCGACAAAAAGTAGAAAAGTTAGAACAGCAACAACAAAAGCTCACCACTGAACTCAGTGTTATCGAGCAGCAACTAGCCGATGTGGATATTTACTCCGCTGAGCGAAAAGCTGAACTTACTATGCTACTGGCACAACAAGCAGCGGCAAGCTCTAACTTAACTAGTATTGAAGAAGATTGGTTTATCGCGCAAGACGAACTTGAACAGCAAAGCGATAAGTTTTGGCAACAAAATGGCTAAGGCACCTAGCGCTAAGCAGCTGTGGCAATTTAGCTTAGCGCTATACCCAAAAGTTAAGCACACTGCGCTGCAATGGCAGGATGAGCTAGGCGCGAACATAAACTTATTACTACTGCTTTGCTATTTAGAGCATCGGCAGTGCAGCCTTAGCCCAGATGCGCTTGTGCTATTAGCTAACAAGCTGCATACCTTTAGTGTTCAATATACCCAGCCGCTGCGGGCAATAAGGCGCAATAATCATTGCCCGCTATTAAACCCAGCGCAACAAACCTCATTAAAACAGCTATTGCTACAAACCGAGCTCGTACTAGAACAGTTAGAGCAGCAGGTATTAGTCGAACAATGCCCCGTGCCGTTAGCAGCGGCTACACCAATGCTTGAGCAATATCTGGCTTATCTGGCCATTGAGCCAGCTAAACAACAGCAACAATTGCATAACCTACGCCAAGCTCTTACTCAGTTAAGCTAAAGGTCTGACCAATCTTTGATCTGTATCAGCTTAACGCCTAATAGCATCGTCTATACTGGCAGCAATTACACAGCGCGAGGGCTAGACGATGAACTTGTGGCACGAATTTACTAACGATCCAGTAATTTTTATTTCTTTTACAGGGTTAGCAATATTGATTGGTTTAGGTATTTTCTATGCTATTTACTTTATACATAAAGTAAATAATGAGCAGCCAGACGGTAAATAACCATTACACGTTATTCTAGTCTAACTCTAAATGCTGCAATTTATCAGGCACACCATTCCACGCATCGGCATCTGCCGGTGCTGGCTTAATTTCACGAATATTCGGCCATATCTCGGCCAACTCTGCATTTAGCTGCATAAACCCTTGTTGTTCAGCGGGTACTTTTTCTTCTTGCACTATGGCATTTGCTGGACACTCTGGCTCACACAAACCACAATCGATACAAATTGTCGGGCTAATAACTAAAAAATTAGGGCCTTCAAAAAAAGCATCTACTGGACACACAGTCACACAATCGGTGTATTTACATTTAATGCAGTTATCCAGTACGACAAAAGCCATAGTAATGCGGTTCCATCTAGTTGTAGGTTGCAGATCATACTGCAGCACGCTAGAAAAACAAGTTGCAGCATTTAAAACCTTACGGACAACCGTGCCAAGTTGGCGTAACATAGTACGTATCTTGTGAGCGCCTAGGCACCCGGCCTTGTCGCAATGACACCGATATGGAACTTCTATGCTGCGCCTAACCGAAATAAAATTACCGTTAAACCATGATGAAAATGCCATTTCAGCGGCTATTATCGAAAAATTAGCTATTATTCCCGAACAACTACATAACATCACGGTATTTAAACGCGGTTTCGATGCACGCAAGAAAGCAGATATTCAGCTGATTTATACCTTAGATATTGATGTCGATAACGAAGCGCAGCTGCTGCAACGTTTTGCCCACGATCAGCATGTAAAGCCAACTCCTGACACCAGCTATACCTATGTTGGCCAAGCGCCAGACAACTTAGCAGAGCGCCCTATTGTTATTGGTTTTGGCCCTTGTGGCTTATTTGCCGGCTTAATCTTGGCGCAAATGGGTTTTAATCCCATCATTTTAGAACGTGGCAAAGACGTACGCGAACGCACCAAAGACACCTTTGGCTTTTGGCGGGGTAAAGCATTAAATAGCGAGTCTAACGTACAATTTGGCGAAGGCGGTGCCGGTACGTTTTCTGATGGAAAATTATATAGCCAAGTAAAAGATCCCAAGCATTATGGCCGTAAAGTGATGAGCGAGTTTGTTGCTGCCGGCGCACCAGAAGAAATTATGTATGTAAGCAAACCGCACATAGGCACCTTTAAATTGGTTGCCATGATGGAGAAAATGCGCGCTAATATTATTGCCTTAGGTGGTGAGATCCGCTTTAACACTAGAGTTGAGGAGATTCATACTGAAGATGGGCAGCTAACCGGCTTAACCTTAGCGAGTGGCGAACGCTTGCCCAGCAAGCATGTGGTATTAGCCATAGGCCATAGCGCTCGTGACACCTTTCAAATGCTATATGATAAAGGCGTTTACATTGAAGCCAAGCCATTCTCTATTGGTTTTAGAATTGAGCACGAACAATCCATGATCGACGAGTGCCGCTTTGGTCGTAATGCCGGCAACCCTATTTTAGGCGCCGCTGACTATAAGCTGGTACACCATTGCAGTAATGGCCGCAGTGTATACAGTTTTTGTATGTGCCCAGGCGGCACGGTAGTTGCGTCGTCGTCCGAGCAAGGCGGTGTAGTCACCAATGGCATGAGCCAATATTCGCGCCACGAACGGAACGCCAATAGTGCGATTGTGGTAGGAATCGACCCCGAGCGTGACTACCCGGGGCACCCACTAGCGGGTATTGCGCTGCAGCGCCAGTTAGAACAAAAGGCCTTTAGACTCGGTGGTGAGAACTACCATGCGCCAGCCCAATTAATTGGCGATTTTCTTTTAGGTAAGGCCTCAACAGAGTTGGGTGAAGTAAAGCCATCGTACACTCCTGGCATTACACTAACCGACTTAGCACAAGTACTGCCTGAATTTGCTATCACCGCGATTCGCGAGGCAATACCCGCCTTTGACCGGAAAATTAAAGGCTTTGCTAAAGCAGACGGTATGTTAACGGGGGTTGAAACCCGCACCTCGTCACCTATTTGCATTAAACGTGGCGACGATATGCAAAGCATTAATTTAAAAGGCTTATACCCTGCTGGAGAAGGCGCAGGCTATGCGGGCGGTATTTTATCTGCTGGTATAGACGGGATTAAAGTAGCAGAAGCTTTAGCGCTGGCGATGCTTGCGCAGGTAAAAAGCTAATAATAAGCGTTGATTTTTCTACAAGAACTTAAACTTGTTCGTGCTGCGGTAGCTTAGTTGGCATAACTAGATTGCCGCCAGCTTTTTTGGCCAGATACATTGCATTATCCGCACACATTATCAGTGTCTTAGCCGCCTTAGCGTGCTGCGGATATAACGCCAAGCCAATACTTGGTAATACCGTAACGTGTTGGTTTGATAAACTAAACGGCTGACTTAACACATTACGAATTTTTTCTGCTTGCTGCAAGGCTACGGCTTCGTTGTCAGAATTCGGCAGTAAAATAACAAACTCGTCACCACCAAAGCGCGCCACAGTATCAGTTTGGCGCAAGCATTGCTGAATACGCTGCGCGGTTTGTTGTAATAACTCATCACCAACATGATGGCCAAAGCTGTCATTTACTTGCTTAAACTTGTCTAAATCTAAATACAGTAACGCAAAAGATTGCTGCTCTCGCTCTGCTTGCAACATAGTAAGGTGTAAACGGTCGTAAAACAGCTCTCGGTTAGGCAACTGGGTTAGCTGATCATACAAGGCGCTACGCTGCAGTCGCGCTATCATCTGCTTACGCTCAATCGCTACCGCTATCTGTACCGAGACAAACTCAAGCAGTTCTACCTCGCTATTAACATAATCATTAGCCGAAGCCGCATTTTGTACCATTAACACGCCAATAACCGCAGTATGCGATTTAAGTGGCACACCAAGCCAATTAACAAACTTGTCTTGTACTCGCTGCTGAAACGCAGTTGATAGCTCAGTTTTATTATCACCTGAAAGTATAATCGTTTCAGAGCGCCGGATAACTTCCTGGCACAGCGTTAACACATCAACGTTATCCGTTTCATCATGCTGCAATTGCAACGTCGCATTATAGGCAAAGCTTAATTGGCCAGAGTCGGCGTTTTTAAGCACTATGGCAAAACGCCTCATGGGTATTAACCGAGCCACAATTTGCTGAATACTCTGATATAGGCTAGGGAGGTCATCGGTAGCAAACGCTGCTTCAGAAATGGCATATACTGCGGCTTGGCGGGCTTCTATCTGCTTACTGCGGCTTATATCACGGGCTACTGCTACCCTGCGCTTATCACTTTGTGACCAACGCGCCGACCAAAGTAAATGAATAACTTGGCCATCTTTACGAAGATAGCGGTTTTCAAAATCAACTTTTACCGCACCGGCATTTATTTCATCTGCTACTTGTAAGGTGCGCGCACGATCATCTGGGTGTACCAAATCAATCATTGGCTTGCCAATGAGTTCGGCTGGCGTATAACCAAACATGCGCTCAGCACCGGCACTGACAAATTCAAACCGGCCGTGACGGTCTACTACGCAAATAGCATCTAGCAACAAGTCGATATAATTGCTCAGAGACTTATAACTCTCAGTGTTCATAATACGCTAAACACTCACCACCCAGTAATGCCTTAAACCTTAGCATGATTTACTCACTATACCAGTGTTGAATTAACAAAAGCGCCGCAGAAAAATAGCCGTTTAGCGGGTCTAATTAAACACCGTTCTAAAAGCACGCAAATACTTAACATTACATCAGTTCTTTTATCAACAGTTGGCAATTTCGCCATATCAACGCAAAAATAGTCAGTTGCGGATTAGCGCCTAAACTCGTGGGTAAAATAGAGCCATCGAACACCGATAAATTCTGTAATTGATGATGACGCCCATTTTGTTTTACCACACCATTATTGGCGTTAACGCTCATATTACAGCCACCCATGACATGTGCGGATACTACGGTTTGTCGCAGTTTCACCATTGGCAATTGTTCAATGGCTGCTTTTGCTTCGGGCCAGCTACTATAAAGTTTGGCATCATGGTGGATAGGTAACACTTGCTTAGCACCGGCAGAAAACTGTAACTCGGCCATCGACAATAGTGCTTGGCGCATGCCTTGCCACATGTAGTCCGTGATTGGGTAGTCTAGAACAGGTTGTTGCTGTGCATCTAACAGCACCGTGCCACCCTGACTTTCTGGATGAAACCCATCACGCTGTAAAGCAATACATACCTGCAGTTTATTAAACTGCGTCATTAAAGCCGCATGCGCCTCGCCGCTGCCAATCAGCTTAGTTGCCATTAATACTGGGTGAATTGGCGGCACCTCTAGCTTATAACCAGCAACATTATTATCGCGAGGCCAAACGAATTGATCTGAATAAATACTCTGCGGTGCACCACTATGGCCATTAATATCATCTGCAAACAACGCACCTGAAATAACAGTAGGATGCAAATAAGTGTGTTTACCCAAGCGACCCGATGGGTTTGGCACCGCTGAGCGCAGTAACAGCGCGGCCGAGCCAATTGCACCACCAGCAACAATATAGTGTGTAGCGGCAATAGTAACTTTAATATCGCTACGCGGCTGAAAATGCGCATCGACAGGTACTGCCTCTAACCCCGTAACTTGATGGTCTTGCCACAGTAACTTACGCACCGACAGCCGAGAAATAAGTCGCGCACCGTTACTTAGTGCGGTAGGAATGGTACTGACTAACATTGACTGCTTAGCATTAATCGGGCAGCCCATACCGCAATAGCCCAAATTAGCACAGCCATTCACATTGCGGTTGATCACCGTGTATTGCCAGCCTAAGGCTTCACAGCCTTGTTGCAGTTTAGCATTATTGGCATTGGGTGGCACGGGCCATGGCTGAATACTCAAGCGCTGTTCGGCATGCTGAAAAAAGGGTGCTAAATCGTTTTCACCAGTAAAGTTAAGGCCAAACTCGCTGTGCCAGTAATCGAGTGTTGACGGAGGTGTGCGAATAGACGTAGTCCAGTTAACTGTAGTTGAACCGCCAACCGTGCGACCTTGCAATATACCAATACTTTTATCCTGGGTTTTTCTGGCAGCGCCTTCTTGATATAAGTTTGGGTACGCCCAACGTTCTTCCATGACAAAATCATTACTGCGGTAATATGCCCCCTCTTCCAGTAAAAGCACGTTAAAACCGGCATTAGTCAGTTGCTCAGCGGCAATACCACCGCCAGCGCCAGAACCAATGATCACAATATCCGCAGTAAAGTGCTGATTAGCCGTAAACTGGCTCGCATCTAAGTGATTAGCTGTCATCGTATGGTCTCGTTAGCGAAATTTAGGCGCGGTATAAGCAATAGGCAACCAGTGTTCTGGTTGACCGTAATATGCGCCATATAGCAGCTCGCGCAAGCCATGGTAGGCCTGCTGCAATACTAGAAGATAACTATCACGCCAGCTGGCCAACAGCGCCAACCGCTGATTTACCGATAACTGTGGCAATGCAGTAATATGCCCGCTCAGCGCCAGCTGGCTAATGCGGTTAGCTAATAAAGCAAATAAGTCTACTAATTCTTGTTGTTGGCTAACGGGTAAATAAGGCATAAAATCTGTAATTGCAGTTTGAGTGCGTGCCAGCTCATGCTGCGCTAAGGTCGTATCTTTTGGCAAAGCACCGTATAATAGTGCAGGCAACAACGCAGACAGCACCCAGTCTCGGTTACTATCAGATTCACTAGCATAGTATTGCCAGCCGGTAATACCCAAACTAGCACTAATGCCTAGCGCAAGACCACGGAAAATAAATTGTCGCCGATCCATCTAGTGGTGCCTATTGTATTAACTAAGTTACTTCATTGTTTATCAGGAAAGCCTAATTTGCAAGCTCAAGTCAGACCAGTTGTTTCATCATCATTTAAACCAGCTTGGTGGCTAAAACATGCGCATCTACAGACTATATTTGCCAAATATTTAAGCCCACGTAAAAAGCAAAAAACGGTAGCCGAAATTTTCATGCTACCTGACGGTGACGAGTTACAACTTAATTGGATGCAGCCTTCTCGCGTTGCGATAGATGCACCTATAGTGGTGCTATTGCATGGTTTAGCTGGCGATATCAACAGCCATTATGTGCAAGCGATGCTAGCACAGTGTCGCCGTTTGCGTTGGCCTGCAGTACTAATGCATTTTCGTGGTTGCAATGGCGCGCCTAACAAACTACCCCGCGCCTACCACAGTGGTGACACCGCCGATTTAGCCGAAGTATTAACTGAGATAAAACAGCGCTTTCCTGCACAAAAGCTCGTTGGCGTAGCGTATTCATTAGGTGCCAACGTATTACTAAAATACTGCGGTGAGCATAACGGTAATAATCCGCTATCTGCTGCAGTAGCTGT
This sequence comes from Rheinheimera metallidurans, assembly GCF_036983985.1. Classification (NCBI taxonomy): domain Bacteria; kingdom Pseudomonadati; phylum Pseudomonadota; class Gammaproteobacteria; order Chromatiales; family Chromatiaceae; genus Rheinheimera; species Rheinheimera metallidurans. The sequence continues at coordinate 136,195 of NZ_JALAHQ010000005.1, read as the reverse complement.
GTGCCCACCTCTAGATTTATCAGCTTGTGCTAGCCGTATTAATCAGGGTAGTAGCAAAATTTATCAACGCTACTTACTCAGTCGACTAAAGCAGAGTACGTTATTAAAACTAAAACAGTTTCCACAGTTTCCTATTCCATTAACCTCGGCACAGGTGCGCGGCTTCAATAGTATTGAACAGTTTGACGAGCATTACACTGCGCCTATTCATGGCTTTTTAAACGCACAAGATTATTACCAAAAGGCGAGTAGCAAAGCGTTTTTACAACACATCGATATTCCTACGCTTATTATCCATGCCCAAGACGATCCGTTTTTATCACAGGCTGTTATCCCAACAGCTAACGAGCTAAACCAACATATTCTCTACGAGCTTACTAGCGGCGGAGGCCATGTTGGCTTTGTTGGCGGTAGCGTATTTAAGCCTAGGTTTTGGCTAAACCAACGTATCCCAGAATTTATTCAAGGCCACCTAACCCTATGATTATTCCTTATACCGATATCGCTACCGACACACTGCACAACTTAATTGAATATTACATACTGCGCGAAGGCACCGACTACGGCGATATAGAAGTGTCATTACCACAAAAAGTACTGCAGGTGCAGCAACAGCTAGAAAACGGCGATGTGGTCATTGTTTATTCTGAACTGCATGAAAGTATTAACTTAATGTCAAAGCAGCAGTTCTTACAGCAACCTATTGAACCGCATTTTGACTAAAACCGCGGCATTAAAAAACGGCCACTACTGCGGCCGTTTTTCTATTTTTATAAATTACCACTGACTATAATTTAAACCGGCCTACCAACTCGTTTAGCTTTACTGCCAAACGCGTTAGCTCTGTCGCACTGGCTGTAGTTTGATGCGAGCCCGCCGCCGTTTGTGCGGCTAAGTCGCTAATAGTAACAATATTGCGGTCAATTTCACGCGCCACTTTCGATTGCTCTTCTGCGGCACCGGCAATAACATGATTTTGATCACTAATTGCCATAATGTTTTCAGTAATTAACTCCAACGCATCTGCTGCTGACTTAGCCACATTTTGCGCGTTATCAGCATTACCACTAATTAACTGCATAGCACCAACCGCTTCTTTCGCTGACGCTTGTACTTGTTGAATCATCTGCTCAATTTCACCGGTTGACGTTTGCGTACGGTGTGCCAAACTGCGTACTTCGTCTGCTACAACGGCAAAACCACGCCCTGCTTCACCAGCACGCGCTGCTTCAATCGCCGCGTTTAAGGCCAATAAGTTGGTTTGCTCTGCAACACTGCGAATAACTTCTAATACTTGGTTAATTGATGATACTTTTTCAGCCAACGTATTAATAACGCCGGTACTCTGACGTACATCGGCGTTCATTTTTTCAATTACTTTGCTAGTTTGCGTTACTTTTTGTGTGCCGTCTTTAGCTAAATTAGCCGATTGCGTAGACGCTTCCGAGGTTTTTAATGCCGTACCTGCTACTTCATCTACTGCCGAACTCATTTCAGTAATTGCGGTAGCGGCTTGCTGCACTTCGTCATTCTGTAGCTGCAATGCCTTAGCAGACTCATCCGTTACCACGTTTAGCTCTTCGGCAGCCGACGCTAATTGGCTAGAAGAACTAGAAATATGGCTAATAGCATCACGCAATTTTTGCTGCATTTGCTCAAGCGCGCTGGATAACTCCATTAGCTCGTCATTACCATCAACAACAATGGCTTGGGTTAAATCGCCGTCGGCAATAAAACGGGCGGAAATAACGGCACGAGATAATGGCCGGTTTACGCTTTGCGAAATAAGTATGGCGATAACCAAGGCAATAATAACGGCGACGATAATCAGCGCAATAACCGCCCATTTCGCAGAATTATAGGTTGCTATCGATTCAGCACGAGCCTCATCGGCAGCCTTCTGATTTAAATCTGATAACTGATTCATATAGGCGGTTAATTGATCCGCTACGGGGTTCATTTTATCGAGTAAATCCTGGGCGGCGCCAAGCTCTTCTTTGTGTAAAAATTCTAAGGTTTGCTGTTGCAAGGTAAAATATTGATCTAGCACCGTATTAAATTGCTGATACACGTTACGCACCTGCGGTGTGTCAATGGTCGCGGCAAAGGCTTTATTGGCTTTATGCGCCTCTTCGTTAATCGCCTTTATTTTTTCAAAAGCAGCGCCTTCTTGCGTAATATCAATCGCTAACAACAAACGCAGCGTTACCGCGCGAGAGCGCGTTGCCAGTATTTCTAATTGACCCAGATCACTTACCGCTGGTAATAGCTTTGTTTCAACAATATCAGCCTGAGCTCTCACTTTAGACAAGCTTTGCAAGCCTAAAATGCCAGTTATCGCTAGCAATAACGCTAGCAGACCAAAGGCGGTAATTAGCCGTTTTTGAATTGTAATTTTTCTTAGCATCGGTTACCTCTGTTTGCCACTGTTTTACCTGCCACCTTGCGACTGATATGTTATTACTTTAGCTATAACAATACTAAGTTGCCAGTAACATTAGGGTTTTTATCAGAATTAACTATAGCAACAATTTTGCTGATAATTGTTGTGATAAAAAAGGCCGCTGAAGCGGCCTTTTTAAACTATAGCTGCGGCCCTGCGGCCACTAATGCTTTACCTTCATCGTTATCGGTAAACTTAACAAAGTTATCAACGAAACGCTGTGCCAAATCTTGGGCTTTAACATCCCAGTCTGCGGTTTGGTTATAGGTATTACGTGGGTCTAAAATAGACACGTCATCAACACCTTTAAGCGCTGTTGGCATGGCTAAATTGAAATATGGCAACTGTACAAATTCTGCATCTTCAATGCTGCCATCTAAAATCGCATCAATAATAGCGCGCGTGGCTTTAATAGAAATACGCTTACCAGTACCGTTCCAGCCGGTATTTACTAAATAAGCTTCGGCGCCTGAATCGGCCATACGCTTACCTAATACTTCAGCATATTTAGTTGGGTGTAAGCTTAAAAACGCCGCACCAAAACAGCTAGAGAATGTTGGTGTAGGCGCTGTAATACCACGCTCAGTACCCGCTAATTTAGCAGTAAAGCCCGATAAGAAGTGGTACTTAGCTTGTTCTTTAGTCAGCTTAGACACTGGTGGTAATACGCCAAAAGCATCAGCCGTTAAAAAGATAACCTTTTTCGCATGGCCCGCTTTAGATACTGGCGTTACGATATTATCAATGTGATAAATTGGGTAAGACACGCGGGTATTTTCTGTTTTAGAGCCGTCATTAAAATCAATTTCGCCGTCAGCTAACACTGTAACGTTTTCTAATAAAGCATCTCGACGAATGGCGTTATATATATCTGGCTCGTTTTCTTTCGATAAATTAATGGTTTTAGCATAACAACCACCTTCAAAGTTAAACACGCCATCATCATCCCAACCGTGTTCATCGTCACCAATTAGCTGACGCTTAGGATCGGTTGATAAGGTGGTTTTACCTGTGCCTGACAAACCAAAAAACACTGCAACGTCGCCGTCTTTGCCCACGTTGGCTGAACAGTGCATAGAGGCAATACCTTGCAATGGTAAAAAGTAGTTCATCATTGAGAACATACCTTTTTTCATTTCACCGCCGTACCAAGTGCCGCCAATTAACTGAATGCGTTCAGTTAGGTTAAAGGCGACAAAGTTTTCCGAATTTAAACCATGCTGCTGCCAGTTAGCGTTTATACATTTCGCGCCATTCATCACGATAAAATCTGGCTGATAGGTTTTAAGCTCTTCATCGGTAGGGCGAATAAACATGTTTTTTACGAAATGTGCTTGCCACGCTACTTCGGTAATAAAGCGCGCAGCAAGGCGCGTATCTTTATTGGCACCACAATACGTATCAACAACGAATAAACGTTTACCCGACAACTGTTTAGTTACCGCTGATTTTAATTCAGTCCATACTTCTTGACTAAGAGGTTTATTATCATTTTTACCTTGATCAGACCACCATACCGTATCGCGTGTCGTGTCATCGCGCACAATATACTTATCTTTAGGTGAACGACCGGTAAAGATACCAGTATCAACTGAAACTGCGCCCAATTTGGTCAGTTTGCCTTGTTCATAACCATGTAAATCAGCGCGGGTTTCTTCCGCAAATAACTGATCATACGAAGGGTTATAAATGATTTCCGTGACATCTGTGATGCCGTATTGGCGCAGATCCAGTTCGGACATGATGTAACTCCTAAGGGTACTGTAGGTAAAGGGGCAGTCTCGAGATGACTTAAATTTATAATGATTTTGTCACTCAGCTCTGTTTTGGTGAGCAAAAATCTGGCCGCATAATAGCGTTTTTCTCGGTGAAAAGATAGTTAGCAAACCGCCCGATTTGGCTAAAAGCCGTTCTATAAAGCGACCTGGTGCTAGGTTTTTAGGTTGCGTTGTGTTGGTCGAGATTTTATTAGCTGCTGCCAAGGTATGCTGGCTTGGCCCATTACCATAAAATCAGGATTGCCAAGCGTGTCACGTTGGTTATAGCTTAACGCATTAAACTCACTGTCTAGAATCTTGCCACCGGCTTCTTCTACTATAACGTGCACAGCGCCAGTGTCCCATTCGCCGGTTGGGCCTAAACGCAGGTAACAATCGGCTTTACCTTCAGCTATTAAGCAGCTTTTTAACGAGCAACTACCTAAGGCGATATATTCAACCTGATTATTGTTTTGTAGTAAATTTATAATCGGCTGTAACGGTTGGCGTCGACTAATGGCAATTTTTAGTGTGTCACCCACTTGGTATTCATTTACCCGAATACGGTTAATTAAGTTGCGTTGCTGCTTAAACGCGCCGTTACCTCGGCAGGCATAATACATGACATTTTCTTTCGGCCAGTAGATCACGCCTAAGGCAGGCCAGCCACGTTCTACCAATGCAATACTTACCGCGAAATCGCCACTTCTGGCAACAAACTCCTGTGTACCGTCCATTGGGTCAATTAGCCAGTATCTTGGCCAATCTTGTCGTTGCGCCAACGGCACTAAATAAGATTCTTCAGAAATGATAGGTATGTTAGGGGTTAGCTCAGACAGACGATTAATAATAATATGATTCGCAACAATATCAGCGCTGGTAACGGGGCTTAAATCGGCTTTTTGTTGCTGCTGAAAATTACCGCTTTGATATAACTGCCATAGCTCTGCACCGGCCTCTTGGGCTGCAGATTTTACTGGTTCAAGCAATCTGCTTAAAAACATCTGGGTTCGCTTCCAAATATTGCTGCGCTAAAAACAGGGCGGCGACACTTCTGGCTTCAGTAAAATCAGCCTGCTGCAATAAAGCGTTGCTGTGCTGACGCGGCCATGTAACTAATTCTAATGGTTCTGGCTCATCGCCTTCTAATGTTTCTTTATATAAATCAAAGGCCAGAACTATATGCATTGTAGCATTAAAATAACCTGGTGCTAAGGCTAGTGATTTTAATTGTACAAAGCGACGGGCGCCAAAACCGATCTCTTCTTTTAGTTCCCGATTGGCGGCCATCAGTGCGTCTTCACCTGGGTCAATTAAGCCTTTGGGAAAACCAAGCTGATAGTCATGTGTACCTGCGCAGTATTCACGCACCAAATAGAAGTGTTCGTTATCAGGGCAGGCAATAATCATTACTGCGCCACGCCCGCTGCTACGCATTCGCTCATAGGTGCGCAACACGCCATTACTAAACTGCAATTCTAGCTGCTCTATTTTGAACAAGCGGCTTTGGGCAACAATATCGGCGTTTAAAATTTCAGGTTTTTGTTTGTTACTAACTTTATCATCCTGTCGCTGCGTCATACTGGCACCTCTGGTACAATCTAAGCTTGCTACTATAAAACGATTAACAGGAAAAACCTATGCTGAACTGGGCCGAAATTGATACCGTGCTGCTGGATATGGATGGTACGTTGCTAGACTTGCATTACGACAACTACTTTTGGATGCAACACCTACCTCGGCGCTGGGCAGAAATTAGCGGCATTAGTCTTAGTAGTGCCGAAGCACAGTTAAAAGCAGAATACGTTGAGCTTAACGGTAAATTAAACTGGTACTGCATTGATTATTGGGCCAAGCGTTTGCAATTGCCAATTAACCAGCTAAAGCGTGAGGTGATGCACAAAATTGCTATGCGCGCCGACGTACCAGACTTTTTAACGGCGCTAAAACACAGTGGCCGGCAAATTGTATTAGTTACCAACGCTCACCCTGACAGCCTGTCATTAAAAATAGAGCGCACCGAGCTGGCTAACTATATAGATACACGCATTTCTACGCATGAATTTGGTGTAACCAAAGAAAACCAAGCTTTATGGCAACAATTACAGCAGCGCTTAGACTTTAATCCTAAACGTACCTTATTTGTTGATGACAGCCTGCCAATTTTAAAAGCCGCGCAAGATTATGGTATTCGACACTTACTTGCTGTAGCCAACCCAGATAGCCAGCAGTTAGCTCGAGAAATTACCGAGTTTCCTGCGGTTACCGACTATGCAGTACTACTAAATGACATTCGCGCTAATCGCAAACCCCGGTTTTAGCCAACGTAGTAGTTAAAATTGGCGTATTAAAAGCGCAGCGGATAGCGTCCTTGTGCATCAGGCTTACCCAAAAACTGCATAGCCTGATGCACTTCTTTTGGCATGCTCGCATCTGGCTGCAATGTGCCATTAACCTGCAACTGCTCAGCATTAATTACCGCTTTAACATTAAGTCCTAACAAATTTGCCCCATCGGTAGTTAATACTATAGTGCCATTGCCACAACTTAATTCGGCGAACAGGTTTTGTAAATCTAACCAAGTGCCGGTTGGCGTTTGTAGCTTGGCATCCTGCCAACTAGCACTGCCTGATAACTGCTGACACCAAGGCTGGCCCTGGTTAAATTGCGTTACATCTAACACTAGCTCGCCGGTTGCATCTACCGGCAAGGGTAACGGCAACATAGGGACAATTTGTGCTACTGGTAATTTTACTAACGCATTTTGCACACTTGCCCCGTCAAAACCGTAGCTAGCTGTAGCTTTAATATAAGGTACGCTAATATTTTGTACGCTACCACTTTGCAGCTCAAGCTGTACCTTTGCTGTAAGTAGCTGCCAAGCATTTAACCGCCAACTTAGGGTATCGAATTGCAATTGCTGATAACGTAAGCCCGCTATTTGGCCTTGCCATAAGGTGCCTGAAACCGGGCCCAGTTGCAGCTGTTGCGGCAAGGGAGCTAGCTTTAACCACCATGCTGCGGGGGTAAGCAACAAGGCGAATAGCAGATAACTTACAATACCAATAATAAGAAGTTTTAATTTTGACATACTACCTGCTTACTCCACTACCATGCGTCTAACCTGCACTATGCCCGGCTTATCTGCGGTGGCAATGTCTAAATTTACTAGCTTTACCCCATGCTGATACTGCAACGCGTGCACCCAGCTAACTAGCTGGTCAAAACTGGCGTTGGCTAATACCAGCGTTAAAGTGTCATTTTGTTGCTGCATTCGGTTTACGGTAATACCCGCAACCCGCGCGCTACTGCTAATAATTTGCTGTAAGCTGCCGCCAGTGCGCGCCAAGGTAGTATTTACCGCTTTAAGCTGGGGCAACAGTTGTTGTAATTGGTTTAATTGCTGCTGAGCCGCTTGTACTTTTTTCTGTTGCGTTACACTGGCTTGCTGCAACGGTTGCCATAACAGCCAATAAAACAACCCAACCACAACGACAACTACTGCGCCAGCTACTAAGCGCTGCTCGCGCAGCTGTAACGTTGCCCACCAGCTTAAAAACTGCTGTTTCATACCTTACCTCGCATAGCAACACTACCTTGCACCTTGTCACCATCGTTACTTAATGCGCCCTGCTCAACGCTAAAGCCGACTTGTTCTAATGCCGACTTCAGTTTTTCAAAACTTTGAAAATTATCGCCTTTTGCCTCAAAGCGCAGTTCGGCTCTTTTCCCATCATAACGTAGGTTTTCTAAACTAATGTCTGGCACCTTAGCTATTTGTTGTTGCAAACTATCGAGTAACACCAAAAAACTTTGCTCAGAATTACCCCCTACCGCAGCGAGTTTCTGCTGTAACTGCAAATTAAGATTAACAATGCGCTCTTGCGGAAATGCCTGTAAATAGAGGGTTTGGCTTTGCTGCTGCAACGCCGCGCTTTGCCGTGATAACTGCCAATTACTTATACCCAGTTGCAACAAATAAATGCTTAAACAAGCACCGAATAAAATTGCGCTGCTGCGCCATAGCTGCAATTGCCGATTAACTTGACGCTTAGGCTTATATTCACCCTGCAATAGGTTGAAATCGTTATGCTGTAGCTGGTTGGCCAATAAGGCTAACGGCAGCTCTGGTTCAGCCAGCTGATGGCTCTGCGCTAACTCATCGGGCCAAGGGCTATAGCTAGTAAGCATAGGCAGACCGGCGAGCTGCAGATAATCGCCCCACCAGCTAACGTCGATAGCGGATACCTGCCAAGAGCTTTGCTTTAACAGCCACTGATTTTGTAGTTGAATACACGCTGGCAATTGCTGCTCTGGTAATAGCAACGCATCTGGCAATATGCGACTAACGCTAAAACCTGCCGATTGCAACCAATCTAACCATTGCCGCATCCGCTCGTGCTGGCATACGGCAACTTGCTGACTATATTGGCCGTCGTGGTGCTGCACGGAGCCTAAGGCTAAAAATAGCTTTTCTATATCTTCTGCTTGCTCCTCTTCCAGCATATAAGGCAAGGCTTGCAGTAATTGCCGATTCGGTTTACTCGGCAAATTAACTTGTTTTAGTACCACGTCAGATGCTGGAACTAAGGCGATAACGGGCCTATTACCTAATCGAGTGCATAGCTCGGTTAGCTGAGCTACACCGGCAACCTCGCCGCTAGCTATTACATCCTGATTTTGGCCAGCCCATACCAGCCAGCTGATATTATGCTCTGCTCGGCTACCTAGCCGAATTACCAACTGCTCACTCACCCCTGGCCTCCAAATCGCCGGGCCAATACCTTGACCTGATTATTATTATTTATTTTTAATACCGACGTTAAAACAAAGCCACTTTCTAAATAAGCGGCAGTTGCTGTAAGTTGAAAGCTGTCTGACTTAACATTTAGCATGGTTTTTACGTCGTCAGCAACGGTAATGCCGACTAACTCAGGCGCGGTAAAAACCTCTTCTACGCTAGCAAAACCGGTTTCGGGTCGGTTAGCAATAAGATCTGCCGCTGCTACTTCGGTTAATTCCGGGATCAGCGCAGCCAGCAATACCGCGCTATCTTCAGTTAACGTATTCACATTAAGCAGCAAGCGATTATCTTCTGGCACCACACACACATAGGGGGCGAGAAGTTGGTAATCTGCTGGTGTCATATCTAGCATTACACGCAGCTCTGTCACACTGGCCATTAGGCCATTGCCGGTGTAATACGGGAAGCGTAGCGCGGCGTAATCGTCATCTTCTGCGCTACCGGCCGTGCTAAGTAGGCTATCTGCGTCTAACCAGTCGCCAATACGCGCCAAAAGATACTCAGCCGGCATCGATAATTCGCTGGCCTTCAATTCTAACAAACGTAAAAACGCTTTTTGCGCGGCCGTTTGCTGTATTCGGTTACTATTTGATGCAAATATGTTTTGCAGTGCATTTAGGTTAAAGCAGCTGCGTAGGTCAATAATTTCACCGGCGATTGTGCCGCTATCTACGGGAAAGGTTGCGCCTTGCAACGACCAATCTTGGGATAAATTAACCGTTTGCTGGCCGGCTAAGCTGCGGCTAAGCAACACTTTAGCAAACTGTTCTGCGCCCATCGCATACCAAAATGCTTGCTGTTGTTGCTGTATATTTTGCTGACGTTGTAACTGTAGTTGCAGCCGGCCATTCATATTCACGGCAATAACCACCACAATGGCGATTATCATTAACACGGCAATTAACGCGACGCCGGTTTGCTTGTGCAAAGTTCTCATTAGTGAGTTTTCTCCGCAACTACGGCGTCAGGCAATAAAAATACACGCGCCAAATTACCTAAACTCTCATCGACTAATGTTATGCGCACTGCGGCGGGAAAATTAGCATCTTGCCAGCGCTCTAGCCACTCATCGCCTTGTAAGTACTGCACGGTAAAACCAGTTAGGCCGGTTTGCAATAGCTGCACCTTAGGCTCTGTGCCCGTTACCGCATCAGGATACAATGTAAATAAACGTTGCAGCGTACCTTCTTGCAACCGATAAGCTACTGCCTGAATTTCACTGCGCGGCAATATCATGCCGGGATTGCGCCAACCTTGGCGGGCAAAGCTTACGCCATGATCTTCGCTGTCTAACAGAAACTTTTCACCGTATAGCCGGTACTTTGCTGGCGCCTCGCCAGCGATACGCACATGCCGCACGCTCATTTGCATAAAGTCTCGTTCTAGCATTAGCATAGTACGCTGCAACTGCACTAACCGCTCGCTAGCCAACTTTGATAATTCATCACTTTGCGTAACACTGCTTAGCACCGCTACCGATGCTAAACCAATAAGGGCAAAAATAGCGGCCGCCAATAGCATTTCAATAAAAGTGAAACCGCGACTTAGCTTATACACCGGGTTTACCTTTATAGCTTTGTAACTGATACAAAACTTGCTCTGGCGCTTCAGCTAGGCTAACGCTAATTTGTACTAGGCGTAAATCGTTGTCGGCTAATTGGCCGATTTTTTGTTGCCATAGCCATTGCCGATTGGCCATATTAACTTCGCCTTGGCTTTTTTCCTTACCTGGCCATTGGCTATCTAGCATGGCCAACTGCATTTGATTATCCGCAACATAACTGGCAATAGTTAATTCGTCTAACTGGCTAAGATTCCGAATATGAGCTGCGCTAGACTGCATAATCGCCATACCGGCAGTGGCAAAAATAGCCATAGCCACCAGTAGCTCTAATAACGTAAAGCCTTTTGCTTTCATGGCTGCTCCGTTGATGCCGCGGTTCGGGTTAACGGAATAGCAAAGTCAGTTGATACAGAGCTGTAGAGGGCAGTTAAGTTGGTCGTTTTTTTTAGTATTAACTTGAACGGACTAATTTCGCCTGAGGATAAAATAAACACCTGAGGTAATACCGGTACCTTACTTTTCTCATCAGGTTTGGTTTCGTCATCAAGTTGCCAATCTAGCTGACTTAGCAGATTATCGTCTTCACCAGGTAGGCCTTCTAGTTCTAGCTGCAAACTAATATCGTGCGGCAGTTTATATTGCTGCAGGCTTACTGGCTGATCGGCTTCAAGCCATTTAGCATCTTTATTGTTGTAATATAAAAAGCCATAACGTTCATTTTGTACGTACAAGCCCCACTCTTGCTGCTTTAACATTGCTGTTTCGGCAACAAATTGAAATATTTGCTGAAATCGTTCGGCTTCTTTTTCTAGCTTTTCTTCATTCGACTCGCCGCTAAAACTCATGACTACCGTAGTAGCTAGCAAACCAATTAGCAGCATTACCAGCATCACCTCAACTAAGGTAAAGCCGGTAGTACAACGCTGCTGAATTGGTAAATGCCGCATTAGTTGTTTTTACTCGCGTCGCCATCTAAATTCCAATTACCAATATCATCATCGGTACCGGCGATGCGATCTGGGCCTTTACTTAAAATATCTATGCGCCCAGCTTTGATTTGGCTTGGGCTAATTAAAATATAATCTTCATCCCAAGGATCTTTTGGTAATCGACGGATAAAACCGGCCTCAGGGAATGAGCGCGGCACCGGTTGCGACGTTGGTGCAGTAACGAGTGCCTGCATACCTTGTTCAGTTGTTGGATAAAAGCCATTGCGCAGCTTGTACATATCCAGCGCGCCTTCTAGCTGCTGAATATCAACAATCGCTTTTTGTTTGTCGGCTTGATCTTTATTTTCCATCAAGTTAGGCACGACCATACTGGCAATAATGCCAAGAATAACAATAACTACCATGACTTCTAATAGAGTAAAACCGCGCTGCAGTTTACGTTGTTGTTGTTGCTTTAACATACTAACCACCACCTACCATATTGTTTAACGCTAAAATGGGCTGCAAAATTGCCATGACAATAAATAACACCATACCGGCCATTACGGCGACCAATACTGGCTCAAACACTTTTAATGATACTGTTGCTAAGGTTTCAAACTCTCGATCTTGGGTGTTCGCTGCACGCTCTAACATGGCATCTAACTGCCCGCTTTTTTCGCCACTGGCGATCATATGTAACATCATTGGCGGAAACAATTTAGTTTGCTCTAGGGCATTACGTAACGATGTACCCTCGCGTACCCGAGCCGTGGCATCGGTAACCGCCTGCTTCATATAGGTATTACCTAATACGTCAGCGCTAATACGCATAGCTTCAAGCAACGGTACGGCAGACGCATTAAGTATACTCAAGGTGCGAGCAAAGCGAGCGGTATTTAGCCCCTTAGTTACCTTGCCAATAATACTGCTGCGCAGTAACAAGGCGTCCCAATGAAAACGAAAAGCGGGCTTACGTAGCGCGCGCTTAAATAACACCACGCCAACAATGGCGGCCAACAACACAAACACGCCATAGGCGCGCAAAAAGTCGCTGGCGGCAATTAAAAATAGTGTTGAACCGGGCAAGGTTTGGCCCATGTGTTCAAATTGGCCAACAATTTTTGGCACCACCGCGGCTAATAAAATAGAAATAACCAATACGGCAAAACAGGTCAAAATAATGGGGTACAGTAAGGCTTGTAGAATTTGGCTGCGCATATGTTGGCGCTGCTCGGTATAGTCGGCCAAACGGTTTAATACTTGGTCTAAATGGCCAGACTTTTCACCGGCGGCGACCATCGAACGAAACAAATGGTCAAATACATGCGGGAATTCGGCTAAGCCTTCAGCTAAGCTATAGCCTTCCACCACTTTTGAGCGTACGGTCATCATCATATTGGTTAACCGCGGTTTATCACACTGTTCGGCTACAGCTAATAGTGCGCTTTCTATCGGCAAAGCGGCTTCAACTAAGGTAGCAATTTGCCGTGTAATAAGTGCTAATTCTGACGCAGAAATGTTGCGTTTAAACCATTGCTTACCCGATGCTAATAATTTTTCTTGCTGCGAAGCCAGCGTAACACTAACCGGTGTTAGTTTTTGCTCGCGTAGTAACGACCTAGCGTGGCGAGCATTATCAGCTTCCAATACGCCCTTATTAGTTTTGCCTTTAGCATCTAACGCCTGATATTCAAATGCCGCCACTACACATCCTCACGGGTAACACGTAGCACTTCTTCTAGCGTAGTTTCGCCTTTAAGTACCTTGCTAAAACCATCGGCACGAATACTTGGGCTGTGCTTGCGCACATACTTTTCGATTGCTTGCTCGCCTTTACCATTATGAATAAGCTCACGAATATGCTCATCGACCATTAGTAATTCATGAATACCAGTACGGCCACGATAGCCGCTAAAATTACAATGTTCGCAACCTTTAGCACGATAAATTAGTACGTTTGGCTGTGCGCTAATGCCCAGCAAGTTACACTCTTCGCTATCTGGTTTATGTTCGGCTTTACAATGCTTGCATAACGTACGCACTAAACGCTGCGCCAGCACACCGAGTAAACTAGATGACAGCAAAAACGCTTCTACACCCATATCTTCTAAGCGTGTAATAGCGCCAGCTGCGGTATTGGTGTGTAAAGTAGATAACACTAAGTGGCCGGTTAAGCTGGCCTGCACGGCAATTTGTGCCGTTTCTAAATCGCGTATTTCACCTACCATTACTACGTCAGGGTCTTGGCGCAAAATGGCTCGCAAGCCGCGGGCAAAGGTCATATTTACTTTGGTGTTTACCTGAGTTTGACCAATACCTTCAAGCTCGTATTCAATAGGATCTTCTACCGTAAGAATATTACGATCTTTAGTGTTTATGTCGGTTAAACCGGCATAAAGCGTGGTGCTTTTACCCGATCCGGTTGGCCCGGTTACTAATATAATGCCGTGTGGTTTTAAAATTAGCTGCGAAAACGCCTGCTGCACTGACAAGGTCATACCTAAATCGGCTAAATTTAAGTGTGAGTTGTTTTTATCCAGTAACCGCATTACGACCCGTTCGCCATGGCTTGATGGCATGGTAGATACCCGCACGTCTACCGCACGACCAGCAATGCGCAAACTAATACGACCATCTTGCGGCACACGTTTTTCGGCAATATCGAGTTTAGCCATTACTTTAATACGTGACACTAATAAGCTAGATAAGCGACGGTTGGGCCGCAGTACTTCGCGTAATATACCGTCAACCCGGAACCGCACGACTAAGGCTTTTTCAAAGGTTTCAACGTGTATATCAGATGCACCTAGCTTAATCGCCTCACCTAGCATGGCATTAATTAACTTGATAATTGGCGCGTCATCTTCGTTTTCTAGCAAGTCTTCACTTTCTTGAATATCGTCAGCTAACGAGGCTAAATTTACTTCGTTGCCAATATCTTCCATTAGCTGCTGCGCTTCAGACGAATCACGCTGATAACTGGCTTCAAGCAAGGCTTCAAATTCAACTGCCGATAACCGCTGAATTTGAAATGGTTCAGCCAGCATACGTCGCACCTCTAGTACGGCTGCCGGTGCCGTTGCCGCATGAATATACAGCTGCCAGCCTTGGCTCTGTTGCTGCAGCAATACGCCGTGGCGTTTAGCAAAACCAAAAGACAAGCGAATACGGCTGCTGGCGGGTTTAACCTGTTCTGCATCCAGCGCGTCCATTAGTCCTGATTTCCTTGCATTTCAGTTGTTGGCTGTTGCTCTTTATTCATATAGTCGTCAAAGGTCGGCGGCAAGGTTAACGAGTCATCCCACTTGGGCAATACCACCTGATCGGTCAATGGCATTAAACGAATACCCTCTTCTTGCCGTTTTAGCTGCTCGGCACGAATGTAGTTGTACTTAGTTTTTGAAATACCCGAAATGGCTGAACCTTCACGCACAATAGTGGCTTTAATAAATACCATTAAATTGCGTTTTTTCTTTGATACGCTAGTCGATTTAAACAGATGACCCAAAATAGGAATATCGCCCAAAATAGGCACTTTAGACTCACTTTCCTGCACATCTTCGTCAATTAAGCCGCCAAGTACTACCGTCGCACCATCATCTGCCATAACGGTAGTTTTAATTTCACGCTTGTTAATTGTAATATCAACCGCTGTTGCGCCACCAATGCTAGATACTTCTTGCTCTATAGTTAGCTGCACCGCATCACCTTCGTTAATTTGCGGTGTTACTTTTAGGCGAATACCCACTTCTTTGCGGTCAACTTGCTGAAATGGATTAGTGTTATTGGCACCGGTTGTCGAGCCAGTAATAACCGGCACTTCTTGACCAACAAGGAAGAAGGCTTCTTGGTTATCCATGGTAGTAATGTGCGGCGTGGCCAGTACGTTAGAGTTGGTACTGGTGCGCACCGCTTGTAACACGGCAGCCCAATCACCTTTATAAAACCCTAGCATAGCGCCATTTAGTCCGCTTAATACGTTCGATAAAATTGAATAATCGCGGTTTGAATCAGGCACTTCAGACACGGTTTTTGTGCCATCTGGCGCCACAACTTCAGTGCGGGTGCCTCGTGTGACTTGCGATGCCTGAGCGGCTCCCGCGGCCACACCAATAATGGGAATTGTGTTGCCGTTATTAAAATTAGTACCACCGCCGTTTTTATTTAACCACTGCACACCTAAATCGGTGCCGTCGCCTTCAAATACTTCCACAATAATGGCTTCAACTAACACTTGAGCACGACGAATATCTAGCTGACGTAATACATCTTCTAATGAGCGCATCATATCCGGCTGTGCTGTAATCACTAGTGAATTACTGTCGGCATGAAATTCAATGCTGGTAGAGCGACCTTGGCTAGCAACTGCACCACGCCCGCCTTGCGCGCCAGCCGCCGCTGCCGCCGCACCACCACCTTGCACTTCTGCAACTATTGAGTCACTTACACCTTTTAGCACTGGCACCAGCTCTTCAGCTTTAGCGTATTTTAAATAAAACACTCGGGTATTACCGCTAGTTTGTAACTCTGAGTCTAAGCGTTTAGCTAATTCTATAACACGCTGCCGTGCTTGCAGTTCGCCGCTAACGATAACGCTATTAGTGCGATCATCGGCCACAATTCTGGGCACTAAAAAGTCTGGCTGTTCACCTCGCCCCTGGCTTTTATAAATGCTTTCTAAAATACGCACAATTTCTGGTGCTGATGCATATTGCAGCTTTACAATTTCCAGCTCCTGATCACCGGCTTTATCTACCCGTTGAATAATATCAACTAACCGATTTACCACCGCCGCTGGGCCGGTCATCATAATCACGTTCGATGGGTCGTAGTTCACCACATGGCCACCACCGGCCTGATTACTAAACTGACGCAATAAGGGTGCTAGTTCGCGCACCGAGACGTTACGCACCTGCACTACGCGAGTAACCATTTCATCGCCTTGGCCTGGCGCTTCATCAGTAACTACTGGAATATTACTGGTTTTGGCGTCCTTGTTACGTACTACTTTTAATACGCCGTTATCCATCTCAACTACGGCAAAGCTATACACTTCAAGTACGTTAAGAAAAAACTGATAATACTGCTGTTCGTTAAGCATTTCGTAGCTGCGCACATTAATACGGCCGCGCACTTGTGGGTCAACAATAATGGTTCTTTTCAGGTTCATGCCAACAATATTAATAAATTCATTAATATCAGTACCTTTAAAGTTCGGCGAGTACATTACCTCTTCTTGAGCGGCAACAGAAACACTTGGAATAGCAGTAGTTAGCGCAGCTGCAACTAGCATACTAGCCAGTGAGCGGCGAGAGAGAAAAGAAAATTGCCCTGATTTCATTAATGTATAACCAATTAGTTTTAATAATTATTGTGACAGGCTCACCAGAATATCTCTGATCTCACCATCGCGCTCTATTTTTATTGCAGCTTCTTTAGCTTCGCGTAATTCATTAATCGCGTTCATTGCCTGCTGCATATCATTTAATGCAATACCATTTATTTCTATCGCCAGATCACCTGGTTGCAAGCCAAGCTGAGTAAACAAAGTAGGATCTTTACCCGGCGTTAAGCGATAACCTAGCAGTTGGCCATTGGGCCGATGTGGCGTTACTCGAATGTAGTCAAAAAATTTCATTGGCTCAGCAACCAGCTCATCTCGGCGCAAATCAAGTGGCTGCGCAAGCTGCAACGGTTCCATTTCCATCGGATCAACCGTGGGTGCCATACCGGTTGTTGCGGTTTCAGTATGCTGCTCATCAGAGCGCCCTAACCCAGCGTTAGCCTGAGCAATTTGGGTATATTCAAAGCCATCTAACATCAGCGTTTCATAGCGACCAGCTTGTTGTAATAATACCCGGTCTGACAATACCTGTTTTAAAACCGCGTTAGTGCCTTCTATCTTATCATTCACCGCGTAGGTTGCTTCTGTCCCACGACTTTCAATAATAGCGCTACCCTGATTAGGGTCGGATCCTACCGCAACCAAACCGGTTAATTTAACATTTAATTGGGTTTTTGGTGCTTCCGTTACTACAGGCGCAGTCTCTTTTATCGGTTCAACTGAGGCTTTACCAAATAATGAAAATTGCGTTAATGCGGCTAAACTAACACTGTTTGTTGAGCTTACATTTACCGCCGCAGTATTTTCCAGTACAACATTAGACCCTGAGCCGCTAGGCAATAACTGCCAGCTTAGTTTTGCTAAAAACCACGCTAATACAATGACTAAAATTAGATTAAATATGCCTTGCAGCCAATTTAACGGTATTTTTTGTAATTGCTTAATTAACTGTTGCGTGTCTACTAACTGATTCATTACACACTTCTACTTTTAAAGAGAAAATTATCTTACCCAGTTGTCGCGCAAGCAACAAGCTCAGCAATGAAATTTACAAGGTATTAACCACATTTATTTTCATAAAAGCCGTAATTTCCCCGATTTTGGCACTATAATGTCGCTTTTAGTTCGACAATTGCAGCTATAATTTATGCCATCAATACCAGCCTTAACCCAGCCTGAAAATATCGCCCTACGTTTAGACAAGTGGCTATGGGCATGTCGGTTCTATAAAACCCGCGGTCTGGCAAAACAGATGATAGAGGGCGGTAAAGTACATTATAATGGCCAACGCTGCAAAGCTAGTAAAACCGTGGAGCTTGGTGCAACGGTTCGGCTAACGCAGGGTACAGATGAAAAAATTGTTCTTGTGTTAGGCTTGTCAGAGAAACGTTTAGCCGCGCCTTTAGCGCAAGCACTGTACGAAGAAACGGCCGACAGCCTAGCGCAGCGGGAAAAACGGGCAGAGTTAAGAAAAACTAACAGCCTGTTTGCCCCACACCCGGATACTAAACCAGACAAAAAGGAGCGCCGTAAGCTACTTTTGTTAAAATCGCAGCAGTAAGAGAGCAGCATGAATTTAGATAACTTATATCGATTTATATTTCAAAACAGAAACGTACGCGGCGAGCTTGTCCAGCTATCAACTAGCCTAGACCAAATGTTACTTAGCCATGAATATCCGATGCCGGTAAAGCAGTTATTAGCAGAGCTAGTGGCCGCAACCAGCTTACTTACGGCAACGCTTAAGTTTGAAGGCGATATAGCCGTGCAGGTTCAAGGCGATGGGCCGGTGCGTTTTGCCGCCGTAAACGGCACCGAGCAGCAGCAGTTTCGCGGTGTCGTTCGCATGCAGGCCGATATAACTGGTGATAGTTTTCGCCAGTTAATTGGCGAAGGCTATATGGTAGTAACTATTACGCCCAAGCAAGGTGAGCGCTATCAAGGCATTATTCCGCTTAGCGGCGATAGCCTAGCCAGCACGTTAGAGGCCTATTTTGCTCAATCAGAGCAATTGCCTACACGGTTATACCTATATACCGATATACAAGCACAGCACTGTCGTGCCGCCGGCTTTATGTTGCAAGTATTACCAGTAGACCAGCAAAAAGCTAAAACAGACTTTGATGATTTAGTGATGTTAAGTAACACTCTAACACACGATGAAATGTTCAACCTCGATATAGAGCAGCTGTTATATCGGTTATTTCATCAAGAAGAAGTTGAGTTGTTTCCAGCCCAACCCGTTAGCTTTGTTTGTGGTTGCAGCAAAGAAAAGTGTAGCTCAGCAATAATTAGTTTAGGTGCAGAGGTAATTAACGAGCACATTTTAGAAGGTAAGCTCGACATTAGCTGTGAATATTGTAATAAAATCTATCACTTTGATACCGACGATTTATCAACGCTACTGCAGCAGCTTTAAGCCTTACTTGCACTTAATTACCTCTCGTCTAGCTATGAAACAGTTACCGGCATACCGGTAACTTTTTCTTATCTTTAGCGCACTGCTTTTTTAAAAATAAAAACGCAAAGAAATAAACAAAACAAAATCATAGCCTTACTACAACTTTATCTTTGGCATACATCTGGCAGTTATTACTTTGTCATTTATACATTTGTGCTTAAACGCACCAAGGAGCAAACTATGTTGAGCTGGGCATTAACATTCTTAATTGTTGCACTTATCGCTGGGGTATTAGGTTTTGGTGGTATCGCCGGAGCGGCGGCTGGTATCGCTAAAATAATCTTCTTTATCTTTATTATTTTATTAGTGGTTTCACTACTAATGAATGCATTAAGAGGTAAAGCACCTAGGCTTTAATATCAATAGCGCAGCTTAACTTATAGGCTGTAGCTGTTATTACTAAAAACCACCGAATACTTGAAATAGTGCTCGGTGGTTTTTTGCTATTTAGGCACTTAGTTGCAAAACCACCAGCGCGCTATCAGCCACTTTTACTTATACGGAAAGTTTTACCGATCAATAAGAAAAAACTACAAGCCAAAAATTAACAAAAAATGAACAAAAATAAATAATTAGATATTAAACAATAACTTACACATTGGCACTAAACTGGCATTAGCTAAAGCGTCATATAAAATAGGAGCAACACCATGAAACATACAACTTTAGCAATGATGGTTACCCTAGCATTAACAACTACCGCAGTAGCAGCCAATGATTGGAAAGACACAACCAAAGATGCATGGATTGATGGCAAAGCGGAAACCACTCTGTTGTTAAATGGCAACTTAAATTCGTTTAAAATTAATACTGATGTTAAAGATGGCGTAGTAACGCTTACCGGTTCAGTAGAAAGTAAAGTAGATAAAGCTTTAGCTGAAGAACTGATTGAGAATTTAGATGGCGTTAGCCGTGTAGACAATAAACTCACCGTTATGAATGCTAACGCAGCAGATAAAGATAGCAGCGGTAGCGCTTTTAAAGACGCAAAAATAGCGACTGTAGTTAAAACACGCTTATTATTTGAGTCTGAAGTAAGCGGCACGTCAATTGACGTTGATGCTAAAGATGGCGTAGTAACGCTTAAGGGCGAAGTAGACTCTGACGCTGAGCGTGATTTAGCTGTCGCTATTGCTAAGAACACACACGACGTTAGCCGCGTGGTGAATAAGTTAGACGTTATCAAATAATAGCGGTTACGTTTTAATAGCCGATCTGTGTTTAAGCCAGATCGGCTTTTTGCTGTCTGTCACACTATCCGGTATGCTTTTGCCATTATTTTTCGTGGCTATTTTCTTTATGCGCATTTTACATACCTCCGACTGGCACCTAGGCCAGCATTTTATTGGTCGCAGCCGAGCCGACGAACATCACGCTTTTTTACATTGGTTAGTTACACAGGTAAAAGCAGAGAATATTGATGTGATTATTGTTGCCGGTGATATTTTTGATACCGCAACCCCGCCTAGTTACGCTCGCGCGCTATATAATCAATTTATTGTCGAATTACAAAGCTGTCAGTGCCAACTCATTATCTTAGGTGGCAACCACGATGCCAGTGCGGTACTAAATGAAAGTAGAACCCTGCTACAACACCTAAATACCCACGTATTTGCCAGCAGCAGCTCAGAACTTAATCAGCAATTACTGGTACTACATAATAAGCAACAGCAACCGGCAGCCTTATTGTGTGCCGTACCTTTTTTACGCGCCCGTGACTTACTGCAAAGCCAAGCAGGGCAAAGCGCAACAGAAAAACAGAGCAGCTTACAGCAGGCGATAGCACAGCATTATCAACAACTATTCGCTTTAGCCCAGCGCTATAACAGCCAACATCAGCTACAGCTGCCTATAGTTATGACCGGCCATCTAACCACCTTGGGCGTAACGCAGTCTGAATCAGTACGAGATATTTATATTGGCTCACTTGAAGCTTTCCCCGCAGATGCATTTCCACCCGCCGACTATATTGCCTTGGGCCATATTCATCAAAGTCAGCAGATCAAAGCCAATACTGATATCCGCTATAGTGGCTCGCCAATTGCGCTTAGTTTTGACGAGGCTAACCAGCAAAAACAAGCCTGGCTAATTGAATTTAGCAGTAATAACAAAACTGTATCGAGTTTAGCCATACCCTGTTTTCAACCCTTAATTAGTATTAAAACCCCGCTTGATAGCATCAAGCCTAAAGTGCAGCAAGTACTTAACTCACTTGAGAAAAATAAAGTACTGTGGCTAGAGTTAGTGATCACAGAAACTGACGCCTACTTAACTGATTTGCAGCAAAGAGTAGAAGCCGAGTTAGAGGGTTTAGCAGTTGAACTATTACGTTTACGCCGCCAGCGCAATGAACAACTTGGCGGCTTAATTGACGATGCCCAAGCCAGCTTAGCCGAACTAACGCCAAGCCAAGTATGGCAAGCCCGCCTAAGCAGCGAAAGCCTTACTGATCAGCAACAGCAGCAACTGACGAATTTACATGCTCAGGTACTGGCAAAAGTGCAGGAAACACCATGAAAATTTTATCCGTACGGCTGCAAAACCTAAATTCATTACGCGGTGAATGGCTTATTGATTTTCGCCAGCCACCGTTTAATCAAACTAACATTTTCGCCATTACGGGCCCAACCGGCGCCGGAAAAACCACAATTTTAGACGCTATTTGCCTAGCGCTCTATCATCAAACACCTCGGCTAAAAACGTCACCAACCAGCAATGAGTTAATGACACGTAATACCAGCGAATGCCTAGCCGAGGTCGAGTTTGAAGTTGCAGGTGTGGGTTATCGGGCATTTTGGAGCCAACGCAAGGCCCGTGGGCAAAGTGATGGCAACTTGCAAGCGGCTAAAACTGAACTGGCAAAACTAGATGGCACTATACTGGCTGAAAAAACTAGCGATAAATTACGCCTAGTCGCCGACATTACCGGCTTAGACTTTGGCCGTTTTACTAAGTCAATGCTACTGGCACAAGGTGGCTTTGCCGCATTTTTAAATGCCGACGCCAACGAGCGAGCCGAGCTACTAGAAGAGCTAACGGGTACCGACATCTACGGTCGTATTTCTGAGCAAGTATTTATTGATTGTCGTGAGCAGAAAAACCAGCTGGAACTACTTCAAGCTAGAGCTGGCGCAGTAGAGTTATTAAGCGAAGAACAACAACAGCAGTTAAACGCCGCTTTGGTAGCAAAAAAGCTCGACTTAACCGCACAGCAACAGATATTAGTTAAGCAGCGACACACACAAAACTGGCGCCAACAACTAGATAAGGCGCAACAAGAGCTACAACAAACTGAACAAGAAGTGGCACGGGCAGTTAATGCTATTAGTGCACAACACACTGAGTTAGCGCGATTATCAGCCTGGCAGCCTGCCAGCCAACTGGCGCCGCTATACAGTGCATTACAACAGGCTATTGGCCAACAACAACAAAGCCAACAACAGCAAGTTGCGCTGAAACAACAACTGCATGTTGCAGCGCAGCAACAAGCTAGTGTGTTATGGCACGGCGCACAAAGCCTTAGTCAACAACAGCAGCACTTTGCAGCGCAAATACAACAATTACAACAACAGCAACAACAGCTAACGCGGCAACATCAAACGTTAACCCAACAACACGAGGCTCTGCACCCACAGATACAACAGCTTTCGGCTCAATTGCAAAACACCAATCTAAACCAATTACGCCAACAGCAACAGCAACAGCGAGATAAACAACACCGGCTACAGCAACTTAAACAGCAGTTACAGCAACAACAACGCTGGCTACTTAATCAAACCCATTTACAGCAGCAGCTGCAGCAAACCGAATTAGCGCTTGCGCCTTTAGCTAAGCAACTGCTGACCCTGCGCCAACGCTATAAAATGCTGCAAGAGCACATTGCCGATAAAAAGCAGCTGTTACAGCAGCAGCTGCTGATCATGCAGCTGTCCGAACACCGCTCGCGTTTACAACCAGAGCAGCCATGCCCGCTGTGCGGTGCAACCGAACACCCGGCTATTGAGCACTATAATCAGGTAAATAGTTTAGCCGCAGAACAGCAGCTGCAAAGCAAAGAGGCCGAGCTGCAACTTACCCAACAAGACGGTGAAACCTTAAGTAAAAAACAAGCCGCGCTAGAAGCAGAACAACAGCAGTTACAACAACAACTAACACAGCAACAGCAACAATTAGCCGAGCTTAACGATACCATTCAACAGCAGTTACAGCAGGACAAGGTATCTGACATTGATATCGCGCTAACAGCATTAGCAGACGAAAGCCTGTGCACATCGCAAACGCTGACGCAACTCGAACAATGGCAAATGCAGTTACAGCTATATAAAGAGCAGCAACAGCAACTAGAACAGCAGCAGGTACAAAATCAGCACCAACAGCAATTATTGCTACAACAGTTACCGCGCTTACAAGAACAACATAACGAGCTGGCGCAGTTGCAGCAAAGTTGGCACCAGCAGTGGCAAGCCATGCAGCAGGCCGAGCCGGCAACGCAAACCCGGGCGGAGTTTTCTCGCCTTAATACCGAATTACAACGCTTACAGCAGCAAATACAGCAGGGCCAAGGCCAACTGCAAATGTTGCAGCAACAACAGCAGCAACTAGACGCCGCAGCAATGCTTGCCACACAACATTGGCAACAAGCTTTGGCTAACAGCGTATTTAGTGATGAAACCGCATTTAAAAATGCGTTATTAAATCCCGACGAACTACAGGCACTACAACAACTGCAGCAGCGCTTGCAACAAGCTGAGATTGCGGCTAAACGCTCGTTTAGTGACTGGCAACAGCGTTATCAGCAACTCGCCGAGCAGCAATTAAGCAGCTTGTCGTTAGATGAACTTAACCATAGTGTGCAACAGCACGACACACTGATCCAGCAGCTCAGTGCAGAACAAGGTCAACTACAACAACAGTTAGAAAGCGATACCGCGCGGCGGAACAGCCAGCAGCAGTTATTGCAAAATATTGCCCAGCAACAAATACAGTACGAACAGTGGCAGCGTCTCAATAGCTTAATTGGCTCTGCTGATGGCGCACGATACCGCCGCTTTGCTCAAAGCTTAACCCTACAACAGCTTATCGTTTTAGCCAACCGACAACTGGCTATTTTGCACAATCGTTATCAGCTGGCGCGCCATGCAACGGCCGAATTAGAGCTAGTAGTGTTAGATACTTGGCAAGCTGATAGTGCACGTGATACCAAAACCTTATCGGGCGGCGAAAGTTTTTTAGTTAGCTTAGCGTTAGCGCTGGCACTATCAGATTTAGTTAGCAGTAAAACCCGTATTGATTCGCTATTTCTCGATGAAGGCTTTGGCACCCTAGATGCGGATACCCTAGACAGTGCACTAAGTGCGTTAGATAACCTTAATGCAACCGGTAAAATGATCGGTATTATTAGCCACGTTGACGCACTAAAACAGCGCATTAGTGTGCAAATAAAGGTCGAAAAACAGCAAGGCCTAGGCTATAGCCAAATTAAAATAAGCAGCTAAGTTAGCGCTGAAGCAACGCAACAAACTCGTTAGCGGGTATGGGTTTGCTAAAGTAATAACCCTGATAGTAATCACACCCTTGCTGGGTCAAAAACGCTAACTGCTCTGCAGTTTCGACACCTTCGGCCAGCACTTTTAAATTCATATTATGCGCCAGCGCAATAATGGCACTGGTAATTTGTTTATCGTCATGGGCCTGCGGAATATGTTCTATAAAGCGTCGGTCTATTTTCAGTGCATCCAGCGGTAAACGTTTTAGATAGGACAATGACGAGTAACCCGTACCAAAATCATCTATCGCCAGCCTAATGCCCATCGCTTTAATCTGCTGCATAATGGCAATCACCCGCTCTTCATTAATCATTAGCGCGCTTTCGGTTACTTCTAGCTCTATTAAATGAGCGGGCACGGCGGTATCTATTAGCACTTGCTCTAGCAGGCCAAGTAGCTGATCTTTATTAAACTGATGCGCAGAAACGTTTATTGCCAAACTAAATGGCGCGATGCCTTGATCTAGCCAAGTTTTTAACTGCCGACAACTTTGCTGCAATACCCAGCTGCCAACATGATGAATTAGGCCACAAGACTCGGCTAAAGGTATAAACACACTAGGTGGAATATGGCCAAGCTCAGCATCGTGCCAACGCAGCAATACTTCCGCACCCATTATTTTTCCGCTAGCAATATCAATTTGTGGTTGATAATAGCACTGCAACTTGTCCTGTTTTAGCGCATTACGCAGTCGCGTTTCTAGCAATACTCGCTGCTTAGCTTGTGCGGTTAGCTCATCGCTATACAAGGCTATATGGTTTCGTCCTTCACTTTTCACTTTATACATCGCCGCGTCTGCTGCGCGAATTAAGTCTTCAGCACTATTGGCATGGCTTGGGTATAACGCAATACCGACTGACAGTGCAGTAATCACTTCGTTACCATTCGCTAAGTGGCAAGGTTGTTGTAATTGCTGCATTAACAGCTCAGCAAACTCAGTAACGTCGTTTACCGACTGAACAAATTGCACTAAAACACCAAACTCGTCGCCACCTAGACGCGCCAGCACATGTTGTGTTGTGCAACACCGCTGCAACCGCTGGCTTACTTGCATTAATAGCTGATCGCCGGCGCTGTGGCCAAAACTATCATTAATATCTTTAAAGTTATCTAAGTCCATTAGCAGCACTGCGCACTGCCCACCTTGTTGCTTTGTGCTGACGATTGCTTCAGTAACACGCTGGCTAAAATGCTGGCGGTTAGGCAGTTGTGTGACAGCATCAAAATCAGATAAAAACGCTAGCGCTGCTGCCTGCTTTTTACTTTCAGTAAGATCGACATCGATACAAAAAACCTGAGGCTCCAACCCCGGTAATTTAACTACCGCATGGCCGGAAAAAACCGGTACTAACGACCCATCTTTACGCCGTAGTACTAATTCTTCTGATGGCACGGCAATTCCGCTAGTCGCCATTTCTAACATGGCATCAGCTACATGCTGCTGCATATAAGAGGGAATAATAAGATCGAGTAAATTACTGCCTAAGGCTTCTTCTTTACTATACCCGTAAGTAAGCTCACTGGCCTTGTTCCAATAAAAGGTTGAGCCATCGGCATGATAACCTTGCACCGCAATTTGTGGCGTATTATCTAATAAGGTTCTAAATCTAAGCTCACTTTGCTCTAGCTGCTGCAATACCTGCTTTTGTGCGCTAATGTCATGAATAACTGCAACGAAATAGCTAGTTACCGATGATTTAATCATCGCAACAGATAATCGCGCCCAGAGAATGCTTTGGTCTTTGCGCACATAACGTTTTTCTATTTCGTAATGATTAATTTCACCACTTTTTAATTTTTGGATCATCGGCAGGTTATCGGCAAGATCGGCAGGAAAAGTTATTTGCGCAAAACTTAGCTGCGTTAGCTCTGCTTCGCTATAACCTAGCATCTGACACAGCATTTTGTTAACACGTAAAAACCGACCATCTAACGAAAGGTGCGCAATACCAACAGCCGCATGCGAAAATGTTTCCACAAAAATACGTTCTGATTTATCTAAAGAATGCGCAAAATATTGCTTTTGCTTTAGCAGATACCAAGCCAACCAAGCGGTTAGCCCAACATAGAAATAGCCTTTATAGCTTTGATACCTAGTTAGTAGCGCGGTGTCAGTTACTAACCAGCTTAATAGTTGATCACTGGTTGTGATCCACAGTAAACCAAACAACAAATACAGTACACCGCCTATCCAAGGGCGCTGTAACAGGCAGCGTAGTTTAATTTTCTGCTTTATCATCATTAATTTATTGTAACAATATAATTAGCAAAGTGATGCCTTAGCATAGCTTAATTTTTCACTTGGCCAACCTAAATTATTCAATAACAACATATTTAAATAAAAAGGCCTGCATTATGCAGGCCTTTTTATTGTTAGAACGAATAGACTAAGGTAAGCGATGTTTGTGTATCTGTGCTCTTTTTAGCTACCGGCACATCTGTATCATTTTGCACTAAAAATGCCGCTTTCATTTGTAGCGAACCATTAATTTTCGCTAACACTGCACTTTCTGCGATAGTACGGGTGTTATCATCACCGTACTCCACGCTTAACGTTTGCGCAAAACTGGCTGACTCACTAATGGTCCAATTGAACACCGCGGCACCACGAGCAATAAGGCCTTTTTCCGTTTCACCCGTTGAACGTTTGCCGGTGAAATAGCCCGGACCAACTTCTACGTCCAGTGACTTGTCTTCAGCATTATAAATGCGCGTACCGTAACCGACAGCGAGTGTAGTGTATTTAGTATAGGCACCAAACTTGTCATCAGTGTAAGAGCCATATACAAACAACTTATCAAACTCTTCATCTAGCTTATAAGCAGCTTTAGCTGATACTAAATACTTTTCTGCTGATTTTTCAGTAATTTTGTCGCCATTGGCATCGGTTTTTTCATCTTCTTTGAAAAAAGCGCTGAAAATATACTGATTACTCCATTGCTGCAGCTCTTGCTTGGCATCTATTTTACCGGTTACTGATGTACCAACCGTGTTACCTGATGTTGCAATAGCACCTAATTCAGCCGAGGTAGTCCATACTTTGCCAGTTGCGACAGTGTCGTTAGCTTGCACCTGCGAGCTAGCTGCGATGGCTAATGCCAGAATTGAAAAACGCTTCATACTTGCTCCTGCTTATCTTGCTTAATATGTACACCCATTTGCGGAAATGGCATACGAATACCGTTATCATCAAAGGTTAGCTTTATTTTCTCTAAAGTATCCCAGTACACGCCCCAATAATCTGCTGAATTAACCCAAGGTCGCACCAAAATATTAACGGTGGCATCGGCTAGCGCGCCAACCTTAATAACGGGTGCGGGTGTAGGTAAAACACGGCTATCACTGGTAACAATATCTTCTAAAAGTTTTTTCGCTAAACGTAAATCGGCGTCGTAACCAATACTAATGGTTAAATCTACCCGGCGCGTCGCCTCAGCAGAGTAATTAGTAATAGCACGGCTAGTAATTTGCGCGTTAGGCACAATAACTAATTTATTGTCAGGGGTTTTCATTATCGTTTGAAAAATCTCAATTTTATCAACGGTACCGGCAATACCACCAGCGTCAATAAAATCACCTGATTTAAACGGCCGAAATAAAATAATTAAAATACCTGAGGCAAAATTTGAT
This sequence comes from Rheinheimera metallidurans, assembly GCF_036983985.1. Lineage (NCBI taxonomy): Bacteria > Pseudomonadati > Pseudomonadota > Gammaproteobacteria > Chromatiales > Chromatiaceae > Rheinheimera > Rheinheimera metallidurans. Next base: position 107,714 of record NZ_JALAHQ010000005.1, on the reverse strand, counting down.
AATGAGCCTTGTAACGCCAAACCAACCGCTAAACCTGCCGCGCCTAAAATAGCGATAAACGACGTAGTTTGCACGCCTACCTGCGACAAGGCCATTAGCGCGGTAGCAATTAATATGATGGCGTAAACAATACCGGTAACAAACGACACTACAGCTTTATCTACTGCCCGTGCTAATAGTGCTTTTTCCATCAGCCTACTTACACCTTTTGCTACCATCCGGCCGATATAAAAAATAACTATCGCAAGCACTAGCTGTAATAAATAGCCTAGTAATAGCTCGTTATTTTCATGAAATAACTGAGTAATTTTTTCCATAAATTTGCTCCTATAACCCATTGCGATAATAAATCGGGGTAAATAATACCATATTACACTGCGTTATAGCCGCTAAAACAGGCTAAACTCACCAGTTTTTCTTTCGCCATTAGCTTATCTTTGCTAGTCTTTATGGCTATGAAAACACTAACTACGGCTTCTGCTTTTAATCTACAAACGCTGCAACAACAGCTACAGCAAACCGATCTGGCACCAGTGGAAAGCTGGAACCCGCCGTTTTGTGGTGATATACCGATACATATAAACGCTGAGGGCGATTGGTATTATCAACACAGCAAAATTCAGCGTCCGGCATTAGTCACCTTATTTACATCAGTATTGTTACGACAGAATAATGAATATTTCTTGCAAACGCCGGTAGAGAAAATGCGCATAACGGTTGCTGATGCGCCGTTTTTAATCGTCGATTGGGCGTGGTTAGAAACAGCTGCAGGCCCAGCATTAAATTTAACGACAAATTTGCAGCAACAAGTGCTAGTAAGCCCACAATATCCGTTAGTACTAAAGGCCGACCCACAACAACAGCTGCTGCCCTACTTACAACTATGGCGAGGGTTAGATGCCAAGTTAAGCCGCAATGTTTACTACCAACTAGCAGAGCAAGCCAATGCGGTTTACTGCAACCACCAGCAACACTATCAATTAAAAAGCGCCGCTTATCCATTTACTTTTGCCATAACCTAAACCCATATTGGTCATTAAAAAACAGCATTCTGTCTAAAGCGCATTGTTGATTTTTTCTACTGTGTTAACACTGATTAAATCGTTAAACATATAAGGCCATAACCAAAATGAAAAAAACGCCAATAGCGCTTCTTTTAGCTACTGTCTGTATTTGTGCCCAGCCACATGCAGCAACACTTATTCACGCCGGAAAAGTAATTACTGCCGAAAATAAAACGGTATTAACTGAGCAAACTATAGTCGTTGACCAAGACAAAATTACTGCACTGGAAGCCGGTTATCGTCAGCCAGGCGCTAACGATACGGTAATTGATTTACGCCAGCACACGGTAATGCCGGGTTTAATGGATATGCACACCCATTTCTACTCGCAGTTTAGCGCTACAGCATACAGCGAGGGCTTTTCAATGAATGAAGCCGACTATGCTTTACGCGGTGCAACTTACGCCGAAAAAACTCTGATGGCCGGTTTTACCACAGTGCGCGAGTTAGGTGATAACCACGGTATTAGTGTGGCACTAAAAAAAGCTATCGCAAAAGGCTACATTAACGGCCCGCGTATTTTTGCTGCGGGTAAATCGCTGGCAACAACCGGCGGGCATGCCGACCCTACCAACGGTTTAGCCTTGGCATTAATGGCCGATCCAGGCCCGAAAGATGGTGTAATAAATGGCGCCGACGAAGCACGAAAAGCGGTACGCCAACGCTATAAAGAGGGTTCAGATTTAATTAAAATTACCGCTACTGGCGGTGTGCTAAGTGTCGCTAAAAGCGGCAGTAACCCCCAGTTTACTGATGAAGAACTCGCGGCCATTGTTAGCACAGCGAAAGATTATGGCATGAAGATAGCTGTACATGCCCATGGTAAAGAGGGTATGGAGCGCGCTATTAAAGCCGGAGTCGACTCAATAGAGCATGGCACTTACATGGATAAAAGCACCATGGCACTAATGCGCAAACAGGGTACTTACTTTGTACCAACCATTATTGCTGGAAAATGGGCTGAAGAAAAATCACGCATTCCAGGTTTTTTCCCCGATCTGGTGCAACCTAAAGCAGCAACTATTGGTAGCAAAATTCAGCAAACCTTTGCTGAAGCTTATAAAACTGGGGTAAAAATAGCCTTTGGTACTGATGCCGGTGTGTATGAACATGGTAATAACTGGCGTGAGTTTGTCTATATGACAGAAGCAGGCATGCCAGCGATAGAAGCTATTCAAAGTGCAACCATTGAAGGTGCGCGCTTACTGGGTGTTGCCGACGAGCTTGGCAGTATTAAAGTAGGGAAAATAGCCGATATTGTTGCGGTAGAAGGCGATCCGTTAAAAGATATTAGCCTAATGGGAAAAGTAAACTTTGTAATGAAAGCCGGTCAAATTTACCGGCAATAATAATCCTTGGCTTTCGGTTTGTTTAAGCAGGCTGGAAGCGCTTTAATAAGGTATCAGCATCAATTAAAATAAGCGGTTTTAAATCTTGTTCAGCTTTTAACCGCAATACGTCTTGCTGTTGCGTTAGTGCTTTGTCCTGCGCTTTACGCGCCTTGTGGGTTGGCATGTCTTTAACTACTTGGTACATCTGATACAAACCCGGGTAGCTAGCAATAGGATCAAGCTTATGCTCTGGCGCTAAGTGATCTAACAATACCCAAACTCGCAGCGCCCCTTCTGATAACTCGCACTGCTCGGCCAGCATCGCCTTACAAATTAATATAATACTGTCACGCAAATACTGCCGTTTTTCTGCTAACTCTAGCTGCGCAGCCTTGCTCTGCTGCTGCACGCGCCACAGCAAGCTACCGGCGTAAAACGCTAAAGCCACAATCAATACTGCCGCAACAACAAATGCTACGAATACGCTACTAGTCAAAATTAATCCTCGTCGCCGATCAAATCTTTACGCCAATCTTTACTTTCAAAAGCGGCTAACGGATCAATCTCTTCTTCATCAGCGTCATCAACTAAGCCTAACTGCTGTAACAGCTGGTCTAGTCTCGCTGTTTTAGCATTAAAATATTTAGCGTCTTTTCCGGTTAACACTTCGTCTTTCTCAACTCGCTCTAACAACTCATGTAGGAAGCTATCATTTTCAATCAAGGCGAGCTCTTGTTCAGCGGTTAACTCAACTGGTCTTACTTTGCTTAAACTGGCTTTAGGCTGCAGTATCACTTGCGGCTTTTCCGCTACCGGCGCCTCGGTCAGCACTAGCACTATTGGCTTTTTACTGCCAATACGTTTATCTTTTTTTACTGGCTCGCCATTAGCATCCGCTGCAATAGCAGCTACATTGTTGCGATTACCAGCTTTTAAACCCGCACCTTTTTTCTTGCTCTGCTCTTGAGGCTCGCGAGTTTTGCGGATCTCTATCGTTGATAAATGCCGTTGGCCATTAGGGCCGGTCAAGCGAGTTTTTTTCTGACGAGTCATGTTTTTTACCTGTAAAAAAGGGCGCACATTTTAACCAGTTTTCATTAGAAACACTAATGCTTTCGCCGCTGTAGCAAAACAACATCTTTTGCGACGACATTTAGTACTAAATTGTCTCTAGCAGCGAGGTAAGCAAATGTGTCTTCACAAAAAAAGCTAATGTGAGTCGGATCTAATTTGTAATACCAATCAGCAAATGCTGCGGCGTTAGTATAGCACTTTGTCATGATAGCTAGGGTAGCATCTGGCTTTAACAGTTTTAACCATAGCGCCCATTCAATAGCTGGGGTTACAAAATGTTCTATTGCTTCAGTGCAGCTAATAAAATCATAGCTTTGCTGTAAAACAGACGCATCATTAGCAAAATAGGGATCCCATATTGCCATCTGGTGCCCCTGCTCAGTTAGCATCTGTGCCAACAAAGGGCCGGGGCCACAACCAAAGTCTAAACCTAACAAACCTTGTTGCGGCAAATGGTTAAGCAACGGAGTTGCAATACGCTGTAAAAACTGGCGATAACCTACATCAGTTAACGCATTTTGGTGCTGCTGGTAATGCGCGAGCTCTTGTTGTGGTGATAATAGGCTGCAGCGGTCGGCAAATACTAACTTACAACACAAACACTGGTAATAAGCTCGTCGTTTGTCTTGATGAAAAAACTGAATTTGTTCGGCGCAACATAGCGGGCATTGATTATTTAACATTGCACAATAAACCAGGCTGTTTAATAGAAAAAGGCGATAAGATTGCTCTTATCGCCTTGTACATATTTGTGTTAAATCAACACGTCACTCACTTGTTGTTTTTCCTAGTGAATCTTCGACATCTTGTCTGTTCACTTCCGGATTTTATATCGCCTTCCTAGTTAGCTAGCATAATTTTATTTTTCGCGATCATCCTGATACTTTAGTATTCATCCTTGTGCGTTAACTCACGCCACACATCTTCCAGATGCGATGAAAACAAGGCTCCAAGTACTTGCGTACTGGCACTATCACTTCCCTGCGGACATTCCCTGTTTTCATTCGTTACAAAGTGTAACTGCTAGCTAATTTACCTCATTTTACCGGTATAACAAGGCTTCGTTGCTGGTAAAACCATAACTTTAACGCGAGTATTTATCTAACCATTTAAAATCAATACGTTACCAAGAGAAGTAAATATAATATAAGCATAATTAAAGTCAAACTACGCTTTTTACTTACAACAGATGTGAGATATATCGCACAAAAATACCCATTAAAATTCAAAAACCGGCGATGAACGCCGGCTTTTTTAAGATTAACGCCACTAAAAATAGCGAATTAGTGTAAGCCACCTAAGTATTGTGACAACACTTCAATATCTTCATCAGTCAGCTTTTTCGCAATGTCACCCATCATACCGTTTAAGTCGTTAGCACGGGCACCAGAGCGAAATTCGGTTAATGTCGTTTTAACATAGTTAGCATGTTGAAATGAAATTTTCGGGAAGCCACCTAAGCTTAAGCCAGAACCTCTTGGGCCATGGCAGGCAATACAGGCTGCAATACCGCGACTTTCGTCGCCACCACGATAAAGTTGCTCACCACGTTCGATCACATTTTCTGGTGTAGCACCAGCAACCATTTTTTGTGAAGAAAAGTATGCGGCTAAATCTTTCATGTCCTGATCTGACAACGCGGCAACCATACCAAACATAATGCCGTTATTGCGGCCTTGTTTACCGCCAGTAGCCATACCGGTTTTATAATCTTGCAGCTGCTTATAAATATAAGGTGCGTGCTGGCCAGCTAGCTTAGGATACATGTCGACTAAGCTATTACCATCGGCATTGTGGCACGCTGCACATACTGCTGATTTCGCTTTACCTGCTTCAGCATCACCGTCAAACGCCTGAGCTGTTCCGATAAGTCCGAATAACAGCGTCAGTGGAAATAGAATTTTTTTCATGTTTTATCCGTCTCTGTCCGCATTAAACTGCCAGCATACTGGCAACCAAGTGTATTAACCGTCACTTTTAAGCCTATTTTACACGAAACTGCTCAAAGTAAAATCCCATAGCGCATGCAAAAGCTTCTGCCGATCTGATTGATCCGTTACAATGTGCTCAAATTATTCGCCGGAGAAGGCTGTGTACAAGTCAAAAATCAATTATCAGCGTGCTACTTTTTTAACTAGCGCACCCGATATCAAAGCACTTCCTGCTGATGAAGGCATCGAAGTGGCATTTGCCGGCCGTTCTAACGCCGGTAAGTCTAGCGCATTAAACACATTAACGCGGCAAAATAGTTTAGCCCGCACCAGTAAAACACCGGGCCGTACTCAGCTGATTAACACATTCAGCTTAGATGCTGAGCGTCGTTTAATAGATTTACCAGGCTATGGCTTTGCCAAAGTACCCTTAGCGGTAAAAGAAAAATGGCAAAAGTCGTTGGCTGAGTATCTAATGAAACGCAGCAGTTTGAAAGGGCTGGTGGTATTAATGGATATTCGTCATCCATTAAAAGATTTAGACCAAGATCTTATTCACTGGGCGGTGCAAAGTGAGTTAGAGGTACTGATTCTTTTAACTAAATCGGATAAATTAGCCGTTGGTGCACGAAAAAAAGTGCTGTCAGAAGTACGAGAAGCCGCTATGGCCTTTATGGGTAACGTTACTGTTCACACTTTTAGCTCGCTAAATAAACAAGGCTTAGAAGAATTAGAACAGGTGCTTGATACATGGTACGGCGCAGAGGATAGCGCGTTCGACATAACCTAAGGTTAAGGCATAAAAAAACCGACACTCGAAGGTGTCGGTTATAGCAAACGGGGGAGAAGCTATAATTTCAAATCAACAGGGTGTCTTATATCTAAGACGCGTCTAGTATACAGCATTCTTTTAGCGTTTAAAGTATTTACTCTAAATTTAAATGCGCTATTAGTTTTCAACTAGTGTATCAACTGACAGTGCTGAGGTTTCTAATCACGAATCGTGTGCGGTAATTTTAAGCAAAAAAAAACCCCCATCAAACGACGGGGTTAAGATGGACACAGGAGAGATAAATAATCTTGCTATAACTTATGACTCGAGCAATATTATTTAGTTCAAAAAAATTAATGCGCTTGATCCCAATTATCACCATCCCCCGCTTCAGCTAACAACGGCACGTCTAAATGCGCAGCCTTAGCCATCAGCTCAACTAGCTGCGCCTTTACCTGCTCAACCTTATCAGCGTCAACTTCAAACACTAATTCATCGTGTACTTGCATAATCATCGTAGCCACTGGCGTGGTTTGTTGCTGCAACCAAGCGTCTACTACTATCATGGCTTTTTTTATTATATCTGCGGCAGTGCCCTGCATTGGCGCATTAATTGCGGCTCGCTCTGCGCCTTTGCGCCGCATCATATTTTGCGCGTTAATTTCTGGCAAATACAAACGTCGACCAAATAAGGTTTCGACATAACCTTGCTCGTGTGCCTGTTGGCGGGTGCGTTCCATATAACTTAATACGCCAGGGAAACGTTCAAAATAACGATCTACATATTGCTGAGCTTCGTTACGGCTAACGCCCAATTGTTTTGCCAAACCAAAGGCCGACATACCATAAATAAGGCCAAAGTTTACCGCTTTGGCGCTGCGCCGCTGATCTGACGTAACCTCACTTAGGCTGACACCAAATACTTCCGCGGCTGTAGCACGGTGAATATCCTGGCCATGAGCAAACGCATATAACAAGGCTTTATCTTGTGACAAATGCGCCATAATACGCAGCTCTATTTGTGAATAATCGACAGCGACAATTTTTTTACCGGCAGGCGCGATAAAAGCTTGGCGAATACGCCGCCCTTCTTCGGTACGGATAGGAATATTCTGTAAATTAGGATCTGTTGAGCTTAACCGACCGGTTGCAGCAACCGCTTGATGATACGACGTATGCACACGGCCTGTTGCCGCATTTTGCATTTTAGGTAGCTTGTCGGTGTAGGTCGATTTAAGCTTGGTTAAGCCACGATGCTCTGTAATTAACTTAGGAAATTCATACTCAAGCGCCAGCTCAGCTAACACCTCTTCAGCGGTAGAGGGCGCACCAGTTGGCGTTTTCTTTAATACTGGCAACGTCATTTGTTCAAAAAGAATTTCCTGCAGCTGCTTGGGTGACGCTAGGTTAAACTGCTTACCCGCTTGCTCATAGGCTAACTGTTCTAGTTCAGCAATACGCACAGCTAACTGCTCACTTTGTTTAAGTAAGAGTTTGCTATCAATGAGTACGCCATAGCGCTCAATACGCGATAAAATATCCACCAAGGGTATTTCAATATTACGCAATACCGACACCAAACCATCGTGTTGCTGTAACTGCGGCCATAATGCTTGGTGCAGTTGTAAGGTAATATCGGCATCTTCTGCCGCATATTGTGCGGCTTTTTCTAGTTCTATTTGATTAAACGTTAGTTGCTTGGCACCTTTACCGGCAATATCAACAAAGCTTACCGTTTTACGGCCTAAATATTTTAGCGCTAAGCTATCCATATCATGCCGTGCAGCAACCGAGTTAAGTACGTATGATTCAAGCATGGTATCAAAACGAATACCTGCCAGCGTGACCTTATAACGCGCCAATATACTTTGATCGTACTTAAGGTTTTGCCCCACTTTCGCCTTGCTGTCATCCTCAAGCCATGGCGTTAACTGCTGTAACACCCAATCTCGATTTAACTGCTCGGGTGCACCAATATAATCGTGAGCCACTGGCACATACCAAGCGGAACCCGCGGCGATAGACATGGATAAGCCAACCAATTCGGCCTGCATATAATCTAAGCTAGTTGTTTCAGTATCAAAAGCGGTGAGTTCACTGTTAGTAATTTGCTCTAACATACTGCTAAATGCTGCTTTATCTAGCACCGTAATATAATGGTTATTGTTTAAATCTGGCTGAATTTCAACAGTATCGTCACTGTCTAGCATATCTAATTGCGCTGCTTTTGCTGCAGGCTTAATTACCGTTTCATTGTCGGCATCTAATACCTCACTGAGCCAACGTCGAAACTCACATTCTTTAAACAGTTCAGCAAGCTGAACATTATCAGGTGCTTTAATCATTAAATCAGCAAGCTGGCAAGAAAGCTCTACATCGGTTTTTATGGTTGCCAACTGATATGACAGCGTTAGCTGCTCGCGAAACTCTTCTAATTTCGCCGCCATCGTTTTAGCTCCGCGAAAACTTAAACTGGCAACCTTATCAAGCTGTTGATAAATTTGTTCTATAGAGCCCATGCCTTGCAATAACGCGGCGGCGGTTTTTTCACCCACTCCCGGCAAGCCAGGTATATTGTCAGATTTATCGCCCATTAATGCTAAGTAATCGATGATCAATTCAGGGCCAACACCAAATTTGTCGACTACTCCCTGAGGGTCTAGCAAGGTATTGGTCATCGTATTAATTAACGTAACATGTTCATCTACTAGCTGCGCCATATCTTTATCGCCAGTAGAGATCAGTGTATTACGGCCTTCGCGACTAGCCTGACGTGCCAGCGTGCCTATGACATCGTCAGCTTCTACGCCGCTGATACATATAAGTGGCAAGCCCATCGCCTCAATAATACGATGCAGCGGCGCTATTTGGCTACGCAGATCATCCGGCATCGGCGGACGATTGGCTTTATATTCGCTATACATTTCGTTACGAAAGGTTGGTCCCTTCGCATCAAATACCACCGCCATCAGGCTTGGTTGATATTGACGCAATAGGCTTTTCAGCATATTTACTACGCCATAAATAGCGCCAGTTGCTTCACCACGCGAATTCGTTAAATGTGGCGGCGAATGATAGGCACGAAACAAATAAGATGAGCCATCAACCAAAATTAGCGGTGCGCTAGAGAGAGAAGCCATGAGTAATAATGTCCTGCTTAAATAAAGCTATAGCATGCCACAGCACCCTGCCCACGGCCATAGACACAGATACAATTATCGGTTCACAAGCTGTGGATAACTTTGTGAAAAACAAATAGAAATGATCTGCTACTTCAAATAAAGTGACAGTTAATGATTTTTTAAGTCTTTGTTTTGCATGAAAAAAGAGGGGGTGTACCGCAAAGCCCATCTTATTATTATTATATTTTTGTTTTGTGGAAAACGCTTTTAGCTGCCTACCTACGCCAGTGATAATTTATCAGCGCGATAACTAAGCGAGCACGTAGACTATCATAACGGGCAGCGATGCAAAGCAAAACCTTTAAATAATTTAGCTTTAAAAAATGCATATAACTAACCATAAAAGCATATAGCAGTATTGGCGCAGCCTTAACCGCTTATGCAGCTTAATTTGTACTATTTTAGCACTTTCCCTTGCCACCGCTTGGAGGCTATAATGCTGCGAACTTTGTGCGGATTTTACCACAGGAACTTATAACATGAACAAAATTACCCTTGTGCTTGCCTTGCTGTTAACCACCTTCGGCATTAATGCCAGTACAGATAATGACAACAAAGCATTAGCCAAACGTCTGGCTCCTGTCGGTCAAGTATATGTAGCTGGCGCAGCAGTAGCTGCAGCTGAGGGTGCATCAGGCCCACGCAGTGGTGAAAAAGTGTATCAAAACGCATGTTTTGCTTGTCATGGTACGGGCGCTTTAGATGCACCGAAAAAAGGTGATGCTGCTTGGAAACCTCGGTTAGAGCAAGGTTTTGATACCTTGCTAAAGCACGCGATAGAAGGCATTCGTAATATGCCTGCACGTGGTGCCTGTGCTGATTGTAGCGATGACGAAATTGCTGCGGCCATTAAGTTTATGACCGAAGGCGTGTAACAACGACGTTACCATTAGAAATAACAAAGGCTGCAGAAATGTGGCCTTTTTTGTTTTGCCGGCAACTAGCCCTAAACGAGCGTATGCAAAAAACAATAGGCTGGTGAATTTCTCTTCCATGTGGTCAAACATTGTGCATAATGTGCATAACTAAAAAAGTCATTTAGACAATTAATAATAACAAGAGTCAGGGTTGAACGAATCAACAAAGCTGAACAAAATTCTCAGACAAGCACAAAACAAGCTGCGCCGCCTAACGCTATTAGCGCAGCGCTATAAGCAAGCGTACATTACCCAGGGTGCGCTGTTACGTTTGTCTGAACTAGCTAGCACTATTAGCGATATGCGGGAGTTTTATCCTGCTATTCATAAAATGGTGTCTGAGCTATTACTCGCTGAAAACTTCTATGTTGTATTTTACGATCAAGAAAGTCAGCAATTTTCGCCACAGTATTTTTCTGATGAAAAAGATCAGCTAACCATCTCTCAGTTGCCATCCAGCTCATTTGCTAGCGGCTTAACCGGTTACGTCGCCCGCACGGGTAAACCTTTACTGTGTGGTACCACCGAGTTTAACCAGCTTATTGCCCAAGGACATATTCAAGCACTTGGTTCGCCATGTGCGCACTGGCTGGGTATCCCACTATGTCGCGGCAATCAGGTTATCGGAGTTATGGCAATACAGTCTTATAACGCAGAGCAACTGTATACCGACTCTGATATCGATTTATTCTTTAGCATTGGCCTACACACCGTTACGGCGCTAGACCGCGTAAAAAGCCGCGAACTATTGGAAGACACGGTGCGCCAGCGCACTAAGCAACTGCAGAATATCAACACATCGTTACAAAAAGAGATTAAAGAACGCACCAACGCAGAACAGCTGCAAGCTGCGCTATATCGTATATCTGAATTAACGGCGAGCAGCCGTGATATGAGTAGTTTTTATCAGGCTATGCACAAGGTATTATCGGGTTTAATGCCTGCTGAAAACTGCTATATTGCGCTACTCAGCGCCGACAATAGTAAACTAACCTTTCCGTTTTATTTAGATCAGTATTCCGTATCAGCACGAGAGCGCGCACTTAGCCGCGGCTTTACTGAATATGTTATACGCTGCGCCGACGCAAAGTTAATAGACAGCTCCACCGCTAATAAACTAATAGAGAGTGGTGAAATTCATCGCGATTCCAGCCCGGCAAACCAATCCGGTTATAACTCAAGTAGTTGGCTCGGCGCACCCTTGATTATTGAACAAAAAGTTATCGGTGTTATTGCACTGCAGTCGTATGATACAAGTTATAGCTATACCGAAAACGAGCTAAATATTCTTAAGTTTGTGTCGCAAAACATTGCCGTTGCCATTCAACGTAAGCTAGCCGCTGAGCAACAAAAACACCAGCAAGAAGAGCTTGAACGCAAGGTGTTCGAAAGCACTAGAGAGTTAAGACAAACCAATTTATTTCTGCGACTGCAGGTAGAAGAGCGTAAAAAAGCTGAACAAAAACTATTTTACGAAGCTAATCACGATGCGCTCACTGGCCTTGCTAACCGACAAATGTTCTTACAGCAGCTAAAGCAGCAATTTGCACTGGGTAAACGCCAACCCAACCTGCATGCTGCGTTACTATTTATCGATTTAGACCGTTTCAAATTAATTAATGACACACTTGGCCATCATGTTGGCGATGCTTTTTTAGCCGAAGTTAGCAAACGCCTACTTAGCGCCGTGCGCGAACACGACCTAGTAGCACGTTTAGGCGGTGATGAGTTTGTGGTGCTGTTAACCAGTTTACTGGTAGATGCCGATGCCGAAGATGTTGCAGAGCGTATTATCGAAAAAGTACGCGAACCCTTCTTGCTGCACGGCCAAGAAGTGCTTTCTGGTGCAAGCATCGGTATAGCCTACTTTCAGAATGACCACACCAAGGCTGAAGCGCTGCTGCGCGATGCCGATGCCGCCATGTATCAGGCGAAATCGTTAGGCCGTAACCGTTTCGTTATTTTTACCGAAAGTATGCGCGAACAAATGCTGCAGGCGTTAAAAACCATTTAAACCAATTAGCCGCTACATTAACTATGGTTTTTCAGCATCTGCCGTAAGCGTTCAATATGCGCTAAACCCGATTGTTGCTGTTGCTCCGCGGTTTTTACCGGCGCAGCTTTTTGCCACTCTAAATCATCTTGTGGGAGCTCATATAAAAACCGACTTGGCTCTGGGCGTATGGTTTCACCAAATTGACGACGCTCTTTGGCGTAGGTAAAAATAAGCTCGCGCTGCGCTCGAGTTATGCCCACGTAGGCTAAACGCCGCTCTTCTTCAACATTATCTTCATCTATGCTGGTTTGGTGCGGCAAAATGCCCTCTTCCATACCCACCATAAATACATAAGGAAACTCTAAACCTTTAGACGCATGAAGTGTTAGCAGCTGCACTTGGTCGGCGTTATCTTCTTGCTCTTGCCGCTCCATCATATCGCGCAGTGTTAAACGGGTAACGACCTCGGGTAAGGTCATGGGTTCTTCATCGTCTTTGCCTTGCAGCATTTCACTAATCCAGCGATACAGCTCATTAACGTTTTTCAACGCCATTTCTGCAGCCTTAGGGCTAGTGCTAGTTTCAAACAACCAGGCTTCGTAATGGCTTTGCCGAATAAGGTCACGCACCGCTTCTGCTGGTTCAGCGCGCTGCACGTTATCAGCAATATTGGCTATCCACTTAGCAAACTGAGTTACCGCGTTATGCGAACGCGCTGAAAGATGCATCGACAATTCACTGTCGCAACACGCGGCAAACAAACTTATTTGTTTTTCATTGGCTAAATTACCAATATGCTGCAATGTTGCTGCGCCAATTTCACGCCGAGGCACGTTAATAATGCGCAGCAGTGCATTGTCGTCATCTTGGTTAACCACCAAGCGCAAATAAGCCATCACATCTTTAATTTCACTGCGAGAGAAAAACGAAGTGCCACCTGAAATTTTATAAGGTATCCGGTTGGTCATTAAGGCTTTTTCAAATAGCCGCGACTGATGGTTGCCACGATATAACAAGGCGTAATCACGGTATTGGCTGCGATTAATAAAACGATGCGAAATAATTTCGGCGACTACTTTTTCGGCCTCATCTTCTTCGTGCTTGCACGGCAACACTTTTAACGGCACACCATAGCCGTTTTCACTAAATAACTGCTTTTCAAATTCGTGCGGGTTATTGGCTATTAAAATATTCGCCGCCTTTAGAATGCGTTCTGCCGAGCGGTAGTTTTGCTCTAGTTTAATTACATTCAAGTTTGGAAAGTCTGTTTTTAACAGTGCTAAGTTTTGTGGTCGCGCACCGCGCCAAGAGTAAATAGACTGGTCATCATCACCTACCACCGTAAAGCGCTGGCGCTCACCCACCAACCATTTCACTAATTGATACTGGCTAGTGTTGGTATCCTGGTATTCATCGACCAATAGATACTGAATTTTTTTCTGCCATTTAGTGCGCACCTCTTCATTATGCTGAAACAATAAGGTTGGCATTAAAATAAGATCATCAAAATCAAGTGCGCTATAAGCACTAAGTTGCTGGGTATATTGCTGATAATAATTAGCAAAGCTGATGCTTTGTGCATCGGTTGCTTCGGCCAGCGCCTTGGCCGGCAGGGTTAATTCATTTTTCCAATTACTTATTTTACTTTGCAGTGCGCGCAGTAAATCTTTGTCGCCTTGAATATCCTTTTCGCTTAGCTCTTTTAACAGTGCCATACTGTCTTGGTCGTCAAACAGCGTAAAATTGGCTTTATAGCCAATATGCCGATATTCCTTTTTTAAAATCTCTAAACCTAACGTGTGAAAAGTAGAAATAGTTAGGCCGCGCGTAGCTGATTTCGGTAGCTGTTGGTTGATACGTGACCGCATTTCACGCGCCGCTTTATTAGTAAAGGTAACTGCGGCTATATATTTAGCGGGCAGCTCGCACTCTTGAATTAAATAGGCAATTTTATTAATAATAACCCGTGTTTTACCACTGCCAGCACCAGCTAGCACTAGGCATGGCCCAGAGATAAATTTAACAGCAGCATTTTGTTGCGGATTTAACTTCATTGACTCACCCTTAACTCAAGGTAGGCATTGTAACGAAAATTGCCGCTAAATATCATTCGCGATTATAGTTCTGGCCTGTAGAATAAGGCTAATAGTTGCAGAAAACATCGCAAGTAACTGATGCGACACAGGAGAGTGACATGATCGACCCGAAAAAAATTGAAGATATCGCCAAACAAATTGGTAATGCTATTCCACCACAAGTACGTCAGTTTGCTGATGATGTTGAAGCTAAGGTAAAACAGGTGCTGCAAAATAAGCTTGCCGATATGGATTTTGTTAGCCGTGAAGAGTTTGACGTGCAGCGCCAAGTGTTACTACGCACCCGCGAAAAGGTAGAAAACCTAGAACAGCAGCTAACTGCATTACTGGCGGAAAAAACGCAAAAATTTGATGCTAAAGATTTACCCACGTCAGATCAGCTATAAGCTTTTAATAATCAAGCACTGAATAAAAGGCATTACGGCGCACTGAAAAACTACGCCGTAATTTTTTAATAAGCCAAGTACGTGTTAATGCTGGCTTATTTTGTTCGTGGCTGCGCCACTCTTAATATTTCGGTTAAGCCCGCCACCGCACCGCCGATATTAGCTAATTCTGCTGGCACTATCATGGTGTTGTTAGTTTTGGCCAAGTTACCAAACTCTTTTACATATTGCTCGGCAACGCGCAAGCTAACGGCTTCCGAACCGCCTGGCTGATTAATAGCCTCAGCAATTTTGCGCAGGCCCTCAGCGGTAGCTATAGCAATTAACTCAATTTCACGGGCTCGGCCTTCCGCTTCGTTAATTTGCCGCATTTTGTCACCTTCAGACAAATTGATGACTTCTTGCTTCTGGCCTTCAGATACGTTAATCATCGCTTGTCGCTCACCTTCTGATCTAGCAATAGCGGCACGGCGTTCTCGCTCAGCACGCATTTGCTGCTCAAGCGCATCTTTAATGCTCAGTGGCAGTTCAATATCGGCAATTTCATAACGTAGTACTTTTACTCCCCAAGGCGCAGCAGCTTCATCTAATGCTTTAACTACTTCTTCGTTAATTTTTGCCCGTTCTTCGAAAGTTTTATCTAGGTCGGTTTGGCCAATAACAGAACGCATGGTGGTTTGCGCAAGTTGCGCCGACGCATAACGGTAATTATTAATACCGTAACTCGCTTTATGTGGGTCAATAACCTGTAAATATAAAATACCGTCAATGCCTACCTGAATATTGTCGCGCGTAACACAGGTTTGGCGCTGCACATCGATCACTTCTTCTTTTAGGCTGTGTATGTAGGCGACTTTGTCGATAAATGGAATAAGAATATGAAAGCCTGAATCTAGCGTGCGCGAATATTTACCTAAACGTTCAATAACAAAGTTACTTTTTTGCGGCACTACGCGCGCGGTTTTTACGATCATAATAATAACGGCTAGGGCAAAACCCGCCATTAAAATAGTATTAATATCAATTTGAGCCATCAAGTTTACTCCTTAAAATAGATGGTTAGTTTTATAACTGTGGTTATTCCGGTTTAGTGGCCGATACCACTAATTTAATGCCCTGATTAGCCACTACCCAGGCCACATCACCGGCCTTTAGTAGATCAGTTGATTGTGCATCCCATTGCACACCATTTAGTACTACTCGGCCCGCGCCTTGGCTGAAATCCGCATGCACAGTAACACGGCTACCTATATCGTTTGCTAAACGTGACGGGTGTTCACCACTATCTGCGGTATAACCGACAAACCAGCGCTTAAACCGCCCTCGGGCGCTAAATAGTAACAGTAGCGATAATATGCCAAACAATAAAAACTGCAGGCTGAAGCTTTCTATCAGGCCAAAATTAAGTAACAAACCAACGATAATAGCGGCAATGCCAAAAAATACCGCCACTATACTGGTAGCCAATAATTCAGACAAAATAAGTACTATGCCAGCAACTATCCACAGCGTAGCAATATTCACGTAATTTGCTCCTTAACAATTATTAGCCTGCACATTAACTTATCGTAGACAACGCGGTCAATCAGCTTGGCATGTTATAACGCGGTCGCAGTATAGGCTTGTAATAGCCGGTTCAGTTGCGGATGGGTTAATTCACGTTGCGTGGTAATAATATAAAAATTCTCGTATACCTGAGGTAAGGTGAGGTATTTGTGCAAACGGCCACTGCTTAGCTCATCTTTTACCACAACATCGGGAATAACCGTGAGGGCACCGCTATCACGGGCCAGTAAGCGCAGCATTGCCATATCGTCGGCTTCAGCTATAACGTCGGGTTGCAACTGATACTGAGCAGCTAAGGCATCAAACGCCATGCGGATGGAGCTTTGTACCGGCGGTAATACCCAGCGCTGTTGCCGATAGCTAGCCAGATTGTCACTAAGCGCTTTACCAGGAGCGCCAATTACGGCGACGGGCTGACGCGCTAACAAACGACATTGCCACAGTTGGTTATCGTTAGCTTGTACCGCAACATTGCTGAGCGCTAAGTCCAGTTGATGCTGTGCCAGCGCATTAAGCAGCGTAGTTTGATTCATCGATAATAAACTAAAGCGGCTGTCTGCTGTGGCCAATAGCGGTGCGATAAAGCTTTCGATAAAATTACGCGACATCGTTGCCAAGGTACCAATGCGGATTGGGCTATGTTGTGGTTGCGCGCCGTTTATCAGCAGCTGTTCTAGCTCGGCGCCACGACTAAAAATATCTTCTGCATATTTCAGTGTGTGATAACCGCTATCGGTCAGCACCAGTTTACGCCCCTGTCGCAAGAACAGCTGTACCCGCATGCTTTGTTCTAACTGTTTAATTTGCGCCGACAAAGCAGACTGCGAAATATGCAGCCGCTGCGCGGTTTCGGTTAGGTTACCGCCTTTAGCAACCTGCCAAAAATAATACAGGTGATGGTAGTTTAGTCGGCTCATAGTTCTCTTTATGTGAACGATTAGTCTTTTATTATGTATTTTACTTATGATAGTGCACTGCACACAATAGAGCCAGTTTATTCCAGCTCAGGGTGCACTATGCAAACATTGTTTTCTGTAAACTCTTTTAAGTTGGTATTACTGGCGTTGATTGCGTTACTCGCGCTGGTGATCTGGCGTTACAGCTCAGTAGCACTGACGGGAGAGCCCGATAAGCCAAGGTTTATGCGCTCGCTAGCGTTTACACTAAGCGCAGTCGTTTTTACCCTAATTAGCAATCATTTGTTGCTATTCTGGCTAGGTTGGCTGGCCATCAGCCTGGCGCTGCATCAGCTGTTATTATTCTACCCAGAGCGGCCGCGGGCTCAGTTAGCAGCCCAAAAAAAAGCACTTAGCGCTCGGCTCAGTGAAGTGCTGCTAGCGATTGCGTTTACCCTACTTTATTTACATTTCGGTACTGCCAATATCTCGACTATCAACACTATGCTAGCTAGTGCGCCAAGTAGTTTAATACTACACAGCGCTGCAATATTAATGGTGCTAGTAGCACTGCTAAAATGCGCGCAATTACCGCTGCATGGCTGGTTAATACAGGTGGTGGAAGCGCCTACACCCGTATCGGCACTATTGCATGCGGGTATTATTAATCTGGGCGGCATTTTGTTATTACTGTTTTTACCCCTGCTGCGCTGCAGTCCCATAGCCAGCTTTATACTGCTGGTTACTGCGCTGGGTAGCACGATTGTCGCGGCGCTGGTGGTAAGCACACGTATCAGTATAAAGGTGCGTCTAGCCTGGTCTACAGTGGCACAAATGGGCTTAATGCTGGTAGAGATTGCCCTTGGTCTTTATACGCTGGCGCTGCTGCACCTGTTAGCGCACTCCTGCTACAAAGCCTATGCTTTTTTACACAGTGGCAATGCCGTGAACCACTATTTGGCTGCTCAACTTGCCGAACAAGCTCATCCTCGTGCGCGGCACTGGCTCGTGTCACTGCTACTGGCGGTGGCACTGGTAAGCCTTACACAGCAAGTGTTGCCATTATCAAGCCTAAGCAGCGCAGTATTATTGATACTAGCCATAACGGTGCTGTTAGTACCGACACTGCAGCTTGCCGATAACAGACGCCCAGCGCGTGTACTATTAGCGCTGGTATACGCTATTGGCTTACTCATTTTATACTTTAGTTTGAAAACGCTATTACAACCGGTTATGCCAACGCCCCATAGCGTAACGCTGGCAGCCGATATGCTGAGCAGTGTCGCTTTTGTCGGTTTGTTTATGCTAACGCTGTTGTTACGGTATCAAAGCCATCGAAAATCGATAAATAAAGTTTTTATCTGGCTTAATGCCGGCGGCTATCTAGATGAATGGACAACGCGTATTACACTAAAAATCTGGCCGTATACGGCTCACACCAAGGCTTGCCACAAAGTGCCTGCATTACAGGAGGCAAAATGAGTGCGATAACCCACAGCGTAGCAAGATCTGACAACAAGCTTTGCAACCTAATTATTAACGCCGCCAGCCAAATTGCACCGCAATGGCCGCTTGATCAGATGATTGCCGTTAACCCTTGGTGGCAAAAGCGCCAGCGCCCCTTTGCGGTAATATGTGCAGAGCAAAAACTGCTGGCCGGCACCGACTGCTTGATGAACGCCGATTGGTATTTAGCACAGTTAAACCGACAAATAATGCCCACACATTTACGCCAAGCGTTAGATGAAGCCCAACTGACAATCAGCGTGGCTGAGGCGAGCAGCGCATTATCAAGGCCCTCGGAAACAAACCAATGGCAGCGTTTAAGTGAGTTGTTATCCAGCCAGATACAACAGCCGGATAAATTGCCGTGGCAGCCGCTTATTGTGCAACAACTCAGCCAGTTTTTGGCGTTATACCATCAATACCCTGAACGCTTTAGTGTTAAAGCCGATAGTAAAAACCATGCTTATCAAAGCTGGCTTAGCGTAGTGCGTCAGGATAAGGGGCTACAGGTACTCACTGGCACTAATCTTAATGACTTATTTGCCGCGCTACCTGATGACCCCTTGTTGTTACTTGAGCAAATACACCCTTGGCTGAGTAGCTGGGGGGCAGATGAACAAAGTCAGCAAGCCTATGTTGAAACACTACTACAGGGCATGTCAGGCTGGGCCGGCTGGCAAGCTTTTCTCGACTGGCAGCAACAACTACAAGGCAATACAGGTCATGCAGCCGTGTGTCAGCTGTTATTTATGTTACTGGGCTGGGACCGGGTGCTATGGCTACACAGTGTGCAACATAACAGCAAACACGACGAGGTGTTACCTGCACTGCAGCGACAAGGCAAACAGTATGCAAGCCTGTTACAACATACCCAAGCAGTGCAGTGTTTGCGCCAAGTGTGGCAACGCGCCTTAGAAATCAGTGTACAACAACCGCTGTTGTTGCAGTTACAGCAACAACAGCAAAACCTTAGTACTGCCCCAGCAACGCGTCCTGTAATGCAGGCCGCGTTTTGCATCGATGTGCGTTCAGAACCGGTGCGACGAGCACTTGAGCAACAAGATCCCGCTATTCAGACACTAGGCTTTGCTGGCTTTTTTGGTTTACCCATTGCGTATAAGGCAACTGATAATCAACAACCACGGCCGCAGTTACCAGGGTTGATTGCACCAAGGCTAACTGTAATACAAATTAAGCCAGATAACGCGCCCTTATCACGCCAAGCCACACTTGGCTGGAAACAAAGCTTTGATCTCGCCTCGTCCAGTTTAGGGATGGTAGAAGCTGCCGGCCCTACTAAACTCGTTAGCCTAGTTAAACGGGCATTCTTTCGCACGCCAGCACCACATGCACTAAATCAGCTGATTGATAATAACCGGTGGCAGCTACTCAACGCGCAACACCCCGTTTCAATCGCCGAGCAAGCTCAGTTAGCGGCAAGCATACTCAACGCCATGGGCTTAACTACAGATCTCGCTCCGTCTGTCATGTTGTTTGGCCATAGCAGCAGTAGCTGTAATAACGCACATGCCGCCGCATTAGATTGTGGCGCCTGCGGCGGTCAGAGTGGCGAAGTTAATGCTAAAGTGCTGGCGCAAATGCTCAACGACAGCGCCATCAGGCAGCAGCTTGGTGCTAGTCACGGTATAGCAATTCCAGCAGATACGCAGTTTTATGCTGCTCTGCACCACACCACCACTGATGAGCTGCAAGTATACCAAGCGCCAGAACAAGCACCGTGGCACCACTGGCTAGCGACAGCAAGCGCGCAGGCTCGACAACAGCGAGGTGCACAATTTAATCAGGCGCCACAAACCGACCGCGCCCTATCGCGCTTTTTTAAACAACGCAGCAGCGATTGGTCTCAACTGCGCCCAGAATGGGGTTTGGCCAACAATGCCGCTTTTATTGTCGCACCGCGCCAACTTACCAAACAGCTAGATTTAAAAAGCCGCGTATTTTTACATGACTATGATAGCGATAAAGATCATGATTTTAGCCTGTTATATACCATTATGACTGCACCCATGGTGGTAACAAACTGGATTAACCTGCAGTACTACGCCTCGGTGGTTGCGCCAGACAAATATGGTAGCGGTAATAAATTACTGCATAATGTAGTGGCAGGGCATATAGGCGTGTTCGAAGGTAACGGCGGTGATTTACGCACCGGGCTTGCGTGGCAGTCGGTACATGATGGCAGTAAGTTAATGCATCAGCCAGTAAGGCTAAGCGTGGTTATTGCCGCGCCAGCTGATGCGATAACCCGCGTAATTAATAGCTCAACCGATGTTGCCGCGCTGGTAGATAATCAGTGGTTGTTCCTGTATCAACTGAGCCATGACGGCAGAGTGCAACAATGGCGGCAGCAAAGCTGGCAGCCAGTTACGCAACCACTTTAGCAAGGTGGTGCGGTGAGCAAATTAGCCAGTAAAAAAGACGCGCTGTCGGGATAGAGCAGCGCGCTAAGGTTGTGGCTGGAGGACACATTACATAAGAGTTAATTAAATAAATACGCGGTATTTTTATCACTAGTTACATCAATGACGTCATATTGCTGCATTTGTGGAATAGCGCGCTGAACTTGGGTTTCAATAGCATCTAGCTGCTGTAAGTTAGCGCAGATACTATTACCCCGTTGCTCTAACAGATTACTCTTAATATCTAGGCGAGCTTCTAAATCCTCACCAAAGCGTTCCATACGTTCGCCGAAGGCTTCCATGCGTTGCTCAAAGTTACCCTCACCGCTCATCATGGCTTTACCCACCATCATAAAAATGCTGCCCATCGAATTTGTCACTGCTTCTTCAATCGCTTGTTCAAATTCTTTGCCAAAAGCATCGTCTATATGGCTAAAACGACTGCCATAAATATTGATGGTTTCACCACTGCGTACCACGATATTTGCCGTGCTAGTTTTAACCTTCTCTAACGCAGTTTGCAGTGCAGGGTTGCTATTAATGGTATTCCCAGTTAACTCAGCAAAAACACTACTAACGGCATCGGCTGCCAGTATTAGTGCATCTTCAACCAGCTCAACGGTTTCTAGCGTTTGGCTACGAATACCGGCTTGATAATCAAACAACAATTGCTGGGTTGAAGCATCGGTATTTACCGCATGATCTTTTATCCACAACTGACCTTGCGTGTTAATACGCCACAGCTCAGTGCCGGCTTCATTTACACTAACCAGCTCATTGCTCATGGTAATGTCTTTATCAAAATTGATATTACAGCTGTTGTCTTCGCCTGCTATTACTGCATTGCTAATACTTGTTAATGCAAAACCCATCGCGATTAGTAAAGTTTTCATTTGGCTGCCCTTTAAGCTATTAATTATAGTTAACTACAACCTTAGTATTACAAGCTTAATGCCAAAACTTAACTTACTGATATATATTAACTAAAGTAAAAATCCGTTAATAAGTATTGCTCTACCATGGGCTTTTTGACCACTTTTTAGTTGATTTATTACAAGCCACTGCCATTTTCGAAACTAGATTAAAGCACTTTTTAATTACTTTTTGGAATATAGAAGAGTTATCCATTCTTGTACATTTAAACGTATAGACGGCTAAAGTGATAAAAGAATAACAACACAGGGTGTTTTATGCTTTTATCGTCATTGGTTGCACAAGCCAGCCCGCTGTCTGAACAACAGATCAGCCAACTGCAAAATGTAGTAAGCCAGTTAAACCCGATACAACAAGCTTGGGTTAGTGGCTACCTGGCTGCGGGTGCCCAACTTGCAGGGCAACGTGTCATTTCGCCCGCGGCAGTTACCGCTAGCGCCAGCTTAACCATTTTATTTGGTTCACAAACGGGTAATGCTCGCCATCTTGCCGAGGCCCTAGCCGTAAAGGCAAAAGCCAAGGGTATTAACGCTAAAGTACTGGATATGGCAGATTACAAAACTAGCCAATTAAAACATGAACAGTATTTAATCATTGTTACCTCAACCTATGGTGAGGGCGAGCCGCCAGAAAGTGCGCAGGGCTTCTATAACTTTTTATTTAGCAAAAAAGTGCCTCAGCTGGCGGGATTAAAATATGCAGTATTAGGCTTAGGCGACACTAGCTATGAGTTTTTTTGTAAAACTGCCCAAGACTTTGATCAGCGGCTCACTGAGCTTGGTGCTACTTCAGTACAAAGCCGTGCCGATTTAGACGTTGATTATCAAGTGGAAGCCGACCACTGGGGCGCAGCTGTGGTTACTATACTTGAACCAGAACTTACTGCTAACACCACACCATCGGCACAAGTTATTGCTTGGCCGGGTACTGATACCACCGGCGTTGCTAGCCAGTACAGTAAGCAAAAGCCTTATGCTGCCGAGCTATATACACTACAAAAAATTACTGGCCGCCAATCCACTAAAGATGTGCGTCATATTGAAATTTCACTGGGCAATTCAGGCTTAAGTTATCAGCCAGGTGATGCACTGGGTTTGTACTTTTTAAACGAGCCGCAATTAGTGCGTGAGCTACTGCTGTTAACGGCTATTTCGCCGGACACACCCGTAAACTTAGGCAGTGTTAGCCTAACGGTACAACAGGCATTAACCGAGCAATTAGAGCTTACGCAGTCTTATCCCGCCTTTGTCGAAAAGTATGCTCGCGCCAGCAATAATCTAGCATTAAGCGCATTGGCTAGCGATAAAGCCGCGCTACGCGCCTACATTAACGAGCGACAAATCCTTGATATTGTACGCGAGCACCCGGCACTGATCAGTGCTCAACAGCTAGTCAACGCACTACGTAAGCAACAACCCCGCCTCTATTCTATTGCTTCATCACAGGCTGAAGTAGCTGATGAAGTGCATTTAACTGTGGGTGTGGTGCGTTATAACGCTTTTGGTAACACGCATTTAGGCGGTGCTTCTGGTTTTCTAGCAGAGCGTTTAGCCGAGGGCGACAAAGTAAAAGTTTTTATTGAGCAGAATAATAATTTTCGCTTACCTGAGAATGACGATACCGCCATTATTATGATTGGCCCCGGTACGGGTATTGCGCCATTTCGTGCATTTTTACAAGAACGGGAAGCTCGCGCTGCCAGCGGCAAAAATTGGCTGTTCTTTGGTAACCCACATTTTACCCAAGATTTTTTATACCAACTAGAACTACAAAATTACTTAAAAAGTGGCCTATTAACCAAGCTAGACCTGGCATTTAGCCGTGATCAGGCAGAAAAAATCTATGTGCAAGATAAGCTATACCAGAACAGCCGCGAGATTTGGCAATGGCTAGAGCAAGGTGCGCATTTGTATATTTGCGGCGACGCCAACCGGATGGCAAAAGATGTGCAACAAACGCTGCTAACCATAATTCAGCAGGTTGGTAGTAAAACAGCAGAACAAGCAGAGCAGTATTTAGAGC
Organism: Rheinheimera metallidurans; assembly: GCF_036983985.1. Lineage (NCBI taxonomy): Bacteria > Pseudomonadati > Pseudomonadota > Gammaproteobacteria > Chromatiales > Chromatiaceae > Rheinheimera > Rheinheimera metallidurans. Next base: position 83,622 of record NZ_JALAHQ010000005.1, on the reverse strand, counting down.
AGCTGCGTATAGAAAAACGTTATCAAAAGGACATTTACTAATGAGCCAATATCCCATTAATCCTGATTTAGTGGCACCGGGTGCATTGTCGGGTAACGAGCAATTAAAAGCTAACAGCCAACATTTACGAGGCACCATTAGCGATGACTTAACCAACCCCGTTACCGGCGGTTTTGTTGGCGACAACTTTATGCTGATCCGCTTTCACGGTATGTATCAGCAAGACGATCGTGATATTCGTGTGGAGCGTACCGCGCAAAAGCTGGAACCACTGCATAACGTAATGCTGCGCGCACGTTTACCCGGCGGCATTATTACCACTAAGCAGTGGCTGGCACTGGAAAAATTTGCTACAGCCAATACGTTATATGGCAGCGTGCGCTTAACTACGCGGCAAACCTTTCAACTGCATGGCGTACTAAAACCTAACATTAAACCCACGCACCAGTTTTTACACAGTATCGGCATTGATAGCATTGCTACCGCGGGTGATGTTAACCGCAACGTGCTTTGTACGCCCAATCCTGTAGAGTCAGAATTGCACCAGCAGGCGTATGAGTGGGCAGCAAAAATTAGTGAGCATTTACTGCCCAAAACACGTGCCTACGCCGAAATTTGGCTAGATGAAGAAAAAATAGAAACGACCGACATAGAACCTGTTTTAGGTGATACCTATTTACCGCGTAAGTTTAAAACCGCGGTGGTAATACCGCCGAATAACGACATTGATCTACACGCTAATGATTTAAGCTTTGTTGCGGTGGCCGAGCATGGCCAATTAATTGGCTTTAATGTACTCGTTGGCGGAGGTTTAGCCATGACTTGGGGCGATAACGCTACCTACCCACGTCTAGCCGACGAGTTAGGTTATATACCGCTAGAGCACACCTTAAAAGTGGCAGAACATGTAGTTACTGTGCAGCGTGACTACGGTAATCGCTCAAACCGTAAAAATGCAAAAACTAAGTACACTATAGATCGCATTGGTCTTGACGTATTTCGTGCTGAAGTAGAAGCGCGCACTAACCTTAGCTTTGCGCCAATTAAGCCTTATCGCTTTACCAGCCGAGGTGATCGCATTGGTTGGGTAGACGGCATTGATGGCAAACAACATTTAACCTTGTTTATTGAAAATGGCCGAGTGTTAGACTTCCCTGACAAACCGTTAAAAACTGGCTTAGCAAAAATTGCTGCAATTCATCAAGGTGACTTTCGCATAACCGCAAACCAAAACCTGATTATTGCCGGAGTAGTACCAAGCCAAAAAGCAGAAATTGACACCATTGCCCGTGCCCACGGTTTAATTGACGATAGCCATAGTAAACTGCGTAAAAACTCAATGGCATGTGTTGCTTTGCCCACCTGCCCATTGGCAATGGCGGAAGCCGAGCGTTATTTACCGGATTTAGTAACTAAAGTTGAAGCCTTGCTCATTAAGCATAATATTGCTGATGAGCATATTATATTGCGCGTTACCGGCTGCCCCAATAGCTGTGGCCGAACTATGCTGGCCGAAGTGGCGTTAGTGGGCCGCGCGCCAGGCAAATATAATCTTTATTTAGGCGGCAACCGCGAGGGCACTCGTATTCCACGTTTATTCTTGGATAACGTGGCTGAAACCGATATTCTGAGTACGCTAGACCGCCTTATCGGCCTCTGGGCCACTGAGCGCAGCAACAGTAACGAAGGCTTTGGTGACTTTGTGATAAGGGCTGGCGTAGTTACGCCGGTAGTGGTGCCCAAAGATGACTTTCACAGCTAAACAGGCCATAAATCTGGTGAATAACAGTAAATTTCGTACTATCTTGGCGCAAGACGCCGACATACAACAGCAATGGTTAGAACAAGCTAACCAGCTGCTTGCGCCACTAACGGCAGCTCAGCGGGTACGTTGGGCGTTAGATAACTTGCCGCAAAAGCCAATGCTTAGTTCAAGTTTTGGTATCCAGGCTGCGGTAATGCTGCATTTAGTTACCCAACAGCAGCCTAATATTCCAGTAGTACTAGCCGATACCGGCTATCTTTTTGCGGAAACCTATCAGTTTATTGAGCAATTAACCGCACAATTAAAGCTAAATTTAAAGGTATACCGCGCCAAGCTAACGCCGGCATGGCAAGAGGCGCATTATGGCCGGTTATGGCAAACCCCTGAAGGTCTTAAACGTTATAACCAGATTAACAAAGTAGAACCCATGCAGCGTGCGTTAGACGAATTGCAGGTTGGCTGTTGGTATACCGGCTTGCGTCGCAGCCAAAGTGGTAGCCGTAGCGATAAAATGATCATTGAAATAAGCCGTGGCGTAGTAAAAGTTCAGCCAATTATTGACTGGAGCAACAAGGATATATTTTATTACCTAAAACAGCATGGCTTAAGTTATCATCCGCTATGGGAACAAGGCTATGTTTCAGTGGGTGATACCCATTCCACGCGAAAATTAGAGTTGGGCATGAGTGAAGAAGATACACGCTTTAATGGTTTTGGTCGCGAGTGCGGCTTACATATAGACGGTGATGGCATTTGAAGTAAAGCCATATTAACTTGGCAAAAACGATCACGAAGGGTGCAATGAAAACTATTCTAGCGGCATTATCAATGTTAGTCATTGCATCACCCTTTGCTACTCTAGCAGACGAACCCCTTACTTTTTATACCGAACATTTTCCGCCCTATAATTATGCCGACAATACCGGTGTAACAGGCCTAAACACAGAACTGTTGAGCTTAGCGTGTAAAAAGGCCGAGCTAGTGTGTAACTTCGAGCTTTACCCTTGGCTACGCGCCTATGAAAATGCCAGCAAAAACTCACAGGGTGGGTTATTTTCCACCTCGCGAAATATACACCGCGAGCGTTCATTTAAATGGGTTGGGCCATTAGCTCACTCAACGGCCAATATGTATCGCTTAAAAAGCCGGCCCGAAGTTAATCCACACACTTTAGAAGAGGCAAAACAATTCGTCGTAGGCGTTGCAAGTGGTGATATATACGAACAATACTTGCTGGACCAGGGTTTTTCTTATAGCGAGAATTTATTAAGACTTGCGGCTAAAGCCAGCGCAGTAAAGCTGTTTTTGCAAAGTAAAGTAGACCTACTTATTGCCTCTGAATTAATTTTGCCCATTTGGTTTGCCGGCCACGATGTTAACGTTAACGCGGTCGAACCCGTGCTAGATCTATCCGGAATAGATGCAAACTATTTAGCGCTAAACCCCGCCGTACCAGATGCTGTAGTAAAAAAGCTGCAACTGGCGCTTGAAGAGATAAAAGCCGGCGAGCAATATAAACGGCTAAAAGAAAAATACATGCACCCGCCGGCCATAACAGAATAAGCTGCTGCCTAACTAAATTAACGTGCGCTAAACTGATACACCGTATCATCTTTGCTTAAGGTCAGTATTTTGCCATCTATGGTTACTTTAGGCCGATTTTGTAAAAACTGGCTAAACTGTTGTTCACGCTGCATTGCTGCTGGCTCACAAGCCATCATGGTGCTAGCCAGTTGAGAAACCACTAACTCGCCCTTATCAATAGTGTAATCACCCATAGCATTGTTACAGCCAGTAAAGCCAGATAACCGACTTTCTTCTAGCTGCAGAGTAAAAGGTTTTTCGTTGTTTTCGGCAGTTAATTGCTGATACTGCCCTTGTGGCACTTCGGCCTGCTGACAAGCAGTAAGTACAGTTAATAAGCAAAGCGGTACAAGATATTTTACTGACATATTAAGCTCCAAAAGGCTAAAAACGGTAGATAGTGTGGCACACGCCTACCAAATGCCAGCTGAACAATGTTGAGACTTGTTTGTTATCAATTAAAACGATTAAACCAATTTGTTTTATTCGTTTTGACAATTAAGATGGGCGCGGTAACATAGCTCCTGTCGAAACATGATGTGTGAACTAACCTAAAGGAGTAAGACTATGTCTTCTATTATTAATACTAAAATTAAGCCGTTTAAAGCTACTGCATTTCACGAAGGTAAATTCGTACCCGTTTCTGAGCAGGATTTAGCCGGTAAATGGTCTGTTGTGGTATTTTACCCAGCTGACTTTACGTTTGTATGCCCTACAGAATTAGGCGACTTAGCTGATTTCTACCCTAAGTTCCAAGAAATTGGTGTTGAAGTGTACTCAGTATCTACTGATACTCACTTTACTCACAAAGCGTGGCATGACGCGTCTGACACTATCAAAAAAATCAATTACCCAATGATTGGCGACCCAACTGGCGCTATCACACGTAACTTCGGTGTAATGATTGAAGAAGAAGGTTTAGCTCTGCGTGGTACTTTCGTAATTAACCCGCAAGGCGAAATTAAAGTTGCTGAAATTCATGACCTAGGCATTGGCCGCAGCGCAGCTGAACTGTTCCGTAAAGTTCAAGCCGCTCAGTATGTTGCTAATCACGACGGTGAAGTGTGCCCAGCTAAATGGACTCCAGGTGAAGCAACATTAGCACCATCTCTGGACCTAGTTGGTAAGATCTAAGCTACACCCTGCCCTGCAGTTTACTGCAGGGCAACTTAACTACCGTGCTTGTTAACGGCCAGTAGTTAAGTTTCGCTCTACCAACCCCTAAGGTTGGCTACACGGCAGGTATTTCGCTGCCAATATAACCAAATAGTTATTAAACAGTCTGCTATTGCTGGCTGCGGCTTTGTCACGCTTAAATTTATGTCGTCCTTAATTTTTCCGGAGTTTTTATGTTAGATACTAACCTGAAGCAAACACTTAAAACCTATCTACAAAACTTGAAAACACAGGTTGAACTGGTGGTATCTTTAGACGATAGCGCCAAAGCAACTGAAGTACACACCTTAGCAACTGAAATTGCTGAGTTATCAGATTTAGTGTCATTGCGTCGCGATGATACTGCTATGGCACGCAAGCCAGCTATGTTGGTGCGTTCGGTAGCAAACAACACCCACATCACCTTTGCCGGTGTACCACTGGGGCATGAATTTACCTCATTAGTGTTAGCACTGCTGCACTCTGGCGGCCACCCAATTAAAGTAGAAGCCGATGTTATTGAGCAAATTCGCCAGCTGCCAGGCAACTTCGCGTTTGAGACCTATGTATCACTAAGTTGCCAAACCTGCCCTGAAGTAGTGCAAGCACTAAACATCATGTCGGCCATTAACCCTAACATTACTAACGTAATGATCGACGGTGCAATGTTCCAGCAAGAAGTAGCTGATAAAAACATTATGGCCGTACCTTCGGTTTACCTAAATGGTGAGCTATTTTCGCAAGGTGCCATTACGCTAGAAAAAATTATTCAAAAACTTGATGTTAATGCAGAAAAACGTCAAGCCGAAGCGCTGAAAAACAAAGCAGACTTTGATGTATTAGTGGTTGGTGGCGGCCCAGCAGGTGCAGCAGCCTCTATTTACGCTGCACGTAAAGGCTTAAACACCGGCATTGTGGCTGAGCGTTTTGGCGGCCAAGTCGCAGATACCGTAGGTATCGAAAACTTTATTTCGGTAAAATATACCGAAGGTCCAAAGTTAGTTAATAGCTTAGAAGCGCACGTACGTGAGTACAACGTAGATATTATGAACAATCAACGCGCAGTAAAACTAAGCAAAGATGGCAAGGTACAGCTAGAGCTGCAAAATGGCGCGGTACTTAAAAGTAAAACCATTATTTTAAGCCCAGGTGCACGCTGGAGAGAAATGAACGTACCCGGCGAGCAAGAGTATCGTGGCAAGGGCGTGGCTTACTGCCCGCATTGTGACGGCCCGCTGTTTAAAGGCAAAAAAGTCGCGGTAATTGGCGGTGGTAACTCAGGTATTGAAGCCGCAATTGACCTAGCCGGCATTGTTGAACACGTTACCGTATTAGAATTTGCTGCCGAACTGCGTGCCGATGCGGTACTAGTTAAAAAAGCCAATTCAATGGGCAACATTACCATTATTACCGAAGCGCAAAGTACCGAAGTAACCGGTGATGGCAGCCGCGTAACCGGCATTAACTATACCGACCGTAAAACGGGTAATGCACACCATGTAGAACTAGCCGGTATTTTTGTACAAATTGGTTTAGTGCCAAATACCGAATGGTTACGTGGCGCAATAGAGCTGTCATCTCGTGGTGAAATTATTATTGACGAGCGCGGCCAAACCTCAATGCCAGGCGTATTTGCCGCTGGTGATGCTACTACCGCACCATTTAAGCAAATTATTATTGCTATGGGTTCAGGCGCCACCGCCGCATTAGGTGCCTTTGACTATATGATCCGTAACTAATTGCTAAACCACTAAGCAATTTGCAAAAACGCTTTCATTCCCCCACTCGTAGAGTGTTACGGCAACTTCGGTTGCCGTTTTTTTTATTGCTGGCGTAGCGCATGCTCAGACGGTACGCCTAATAAATCTAACATCTGAATATTGATCTGTTTCTTCTGTAGCGGGGGAATAACTAAGGTGGTGATCTGGTTTAGTTTAGCCTGCACCAATTGGGATAATGGCAGCGTCTCAGCACGGTGCTGCCAAATGGGTAAATCAGCGGCTTCATATAATATCACCTGATGCTCAGCCGGATACCAACGCTGCAAATGCTGTGCAAGCACAGCGATATAGTGGCTGTTAGCGTTAAGATTACATAAACTAAAATCGCCAGCTATAGCGACTTGCCACAAAATAACATAGCCTGAAACATCGAGCGTACGCTGATAAAACAAAAATTGGCTGGCTTCAAACTGCTGACAACCTTCAGCTATAGGGTCTATACCTAAATCGGCATATAAACAGGCATCCGCTGCAATACCCGCTTCCATTTTGGCAGAATAACCCAGTATTTTTAACTGACGTATTGTTTCATGTGGTGGCCAGCTTGCTACACCTGGGTGGCCATAACAAGCCCACACCACATTTTTACCGGCTTGTACTGCGTTAATTACCGCGTCGATCATGGCCTGATAACTCAGGCTTCGTGGCTGACCATCCTGGTAAAACTGTTGCAAATCGACTAAGTTAACGTTTATTTGCTGCAAAAACTTAGTAAGGTAATGAGTATTGCTATGAAAAAATACTATATCGGCAGCTACCAACTGATTACGCGCTAACTCGGTTAACTGACTACCCAAGGTAATACCCAAACCCAGACAAATAAGCCGGCCATATTTTATGTTATTACCATTTAATTCAGGCATTGGCCGTTGCACTATGACTGCAATTACGCCCAGCGGCTTTAGCTTGGTATAGCGCGGCATCAGCCTGTTGCAGTAAGGTATCAAAATTTGCGCTATCGCCACTAGCAATACCAAAACTGGCCGTCACGCTAATATTTTGCTCATTAACGACTACTGCACTATCAGCAATACTCTGACGGCACTGCTCGGCTAATTTAATGGCATCAGCCAAACGACAACCGGGTAAGAACATAGCAAATTCTTCGCCACCAATTCGTGCCAAAATATCCTGCTTACGTATATGCACAGAGCAGCGCGCAGCTATTTCGGTTAGCACAATATCGCCAGTACTGTGGCCATACTGATCATTAATCTGTTTAAACAAATCGATATCAAACACGATAAGGCTATATTCTTCCTGCTGTCGCCGGTTATTTAATTGTCGGCTAACGGCTTCGCTAAAATAACGCCTATTGTACAGTTTGGTGAGAAAATCCGTGGTGGCCAACCGACTTAATAAAGCACGTTTGTTGTTTAATACATAAATAACGCATAACAACAGCAATGTAACGGCAATCGTTATTAGCAGAGCGTTAAATTTTTGGTCTTTTTGCAGTTGGCTTTCTAGCTTTAATAAATTATTTTGGCTTTTTAGCAGTGCCAGTTTATTTTCGCTTTCCATAAAGTCAGCCTGCGCCATATGGTAAGCCACACTGCGCTGCTTAAAATCGCCGATAAAAGCATTTAATGCGGCTATATGCTGCTTATAAGCAATAACCGCAGCGTGCATATCACCTTTTTTCTCATATAACCGCGCTAACAATAACATCGATTTATTCGCCGTTTGGTTATCATTTAATTGTTTAGACTGTTGGTAGACCTGCTCTAAATTCACCTCAGCCGCACTAAGCTGATTGAGGTTAAGCTCAGCATATCCTAAATAATATCTCGTCAGAATTATGGTGTATAAATAACCAATTTCGTTTAACTTTGGTAAGGATGCTTGCATGTTTTTTTTAACACGCTCAGGTGCACTGTTTACATCAACATCTGCGGTGAAAATGTCTACCGTATATTTCATCAAAGGTTCTTGTGCCTGTTCGCATGCAAGAGACGCTTTGTTTGCTAATTCTTGCGGATACGCGCCGACCAACTGCGTTAATGCTTGTAATTTTTGTGTGTAACTTATACAAAATCCTCTAGGAGAATCAGCATACTCAGCAATCATATCAGCAAACTCAATGGCTTTTTCATAGGCATTGACGCTGCTATGAAGCTGCGCTGCTACAGTATAGACATTAACAAGTAGCATTCTATCGGTTACTATACGAGCATGTTTCAGTGCCTCATTTAATGATAAATAAGCCTCTTTATAGTTTTTCTTATGCTCAAACACTGTTGCAAGCAGTAAATAAGCCTTCACTCTAATGACTGCAGACTGGCTTTTAATTATTGTCTGAGCTAACGCAATGGCGTCATCTTGCTGGCCTTTGAATCCAAGCATATACGCTTTGATAAAAATAAAATGATCACGTTGCTCAGAAGGCAGCTGTTTCAATATTGGCTCAAGCTGTTCAAGTATATGAAGCGTGGTTTCTGGGGACTTTGTTCTTAATGTTTCAGCCTCAGTTAACTGAGATTGAATAGATTCTAGGTCAAAAGCAAAAGCTGGAGCATTGCAAAACAATACTCCTAGTAGATAAAAAATATAGAACAATCTAGACACTATTTAACAGGAAACATATAAGGTACAACATTTACTGCATTACCCGTTAGTTTCTCTACTTGCGCTTTATCACCCGATAACACCGCTTCAATTTCATGGCTTTGTAAGCCGTAGTTTTTTAGTGTATTGGCAGGTGAAGCAGAATACTCTTGCAGTAACTTAGGGTTAGTTGCTAATTCAGCAATAAATTTACTTAAATCTGACATGAAAACTCCTTATTAATGAGGCGGGTTTATCCATTATTTCGCCACCAGCACAGTGGCTGTAGCCGGTTAATCTAAAGCAAATACAGCATGCTGACAACCTTTCGTTTTAACCCTCGCTTTAGCGCAAATTTTCGCATATCAATAGCGCCTTTAATTCCATTTAGCTATATATGAGCATAATTCGCTATTTCATAAAAGACGTTCAGATGGCTAAAGTGACTTGGTACTATAAGTCATCTGTAGGCAGGAGCCAACGTGCAGTATTTACCTATTTTTGTTCAGTTAACCGGCCAACCAGTGCTGATTGTTGGTGGCGGTTCGGTAGCGCTGCGTAAAGCTAACACGCTGTTAAGTGCTGGCGCTAAGCTTAGCGTAGTCGCACCAGAATTTGCTGCCGAATTTATTACTTGGCAACAACAAGGCAAAGCAGAGCTAATTAATAGCTATTTTGTGCCTGCATTATTAGATAACAAACTATTAGTTATTGCTGCAACCAATAGCGACACCGTTAATGCTGCTGTATTTAAAGCCGCAACCGCGCGTAATATGTTGGTTAATACCGTAGATGACCAAGCCAAGTGTGGTTTTATTTTTCCGGCTATTATTGACCGCAGCCCAATACTGATCGCTATTTCTAGTTTTGGTACGGCACCCGTGTTAGCACGGCGTTTGCGTGAAAAACTTGAGGCTTTACTGCCGCAGCACTTAGGGCCGTTAGCAACCTTGGTCGGCAGTTTTCGCAACAAAGTAAAAGCTAAAATTAGTAGCTTTGCGGGTCGCCGCCAATTTTGGGAAGGGGTATTTAACTCTGACGTAGTACGCAAGGTGCAAGCTAATCAACTCGATGCGGCGAAACAACATTTAGAACAATTATTAACCGCACCGCAAAAACACAGTGGTGAAGTCTATATTGTTGGCGCAGGCCCAGGCGACCCTGAGTTACTAACCCTTAAAGCACTCCAATTGATGCAACAAGCCGACGTGGTGGTATATGACAACTTAGTATCTGCTGAAGTGTTGACTTTAGTGCGCCGCGATGCCGAGCAAATTTGCGTAGGTAAAAAAGCCGGAGCGCATTCAGTAACGCAACAAGATACTAATCAACTGCTAATAGATTTAGCGTTAGCGGGTAAAAAGGTATGCCGCTTAAAAGGTGGCGACCCGTTTATATTTGGCCGCGGCGGCGAAGAAATTCAAGCATTAGTGCCGCACAATATTGCCTTTCAAGTAGTGCCGGGTATTACCGCGGCAGCTGGCTGTGCCGCTTATGCCGGTATACCGTTAACTCATCGCGACCACGCGCAAAGTGTGCAGTTTGTTACCGGGCATTGCCAACATGATGGTAGCGAACCAAATTGGTTTAGTATGAGCAATACTAACCAGACTCTGGTAATTTATATGGGTTTAATGAAGGCCGCTTATGTTCAACAACAACTAATTAAAGCAGGTCGTAGTGCTGAAACACCCGTGGCTATTATTGAAAACGGTACTCGTCGTGAGCAACGCATTGTAACGGGCAAGTTGTATAATTTAGCTGAGCTAGTAATGCAGCATCAAATAAGCTCACCGGCGCTATTGGTTATTGGTGATGTGGTTAGTTTGCAACAAGATTTACATTGGTTTGGCCTGCGCCCGCAAGCTGCGGTATTTAGTCAAAACCTTACACAGATGGCCTAAGGATTAACAGATGTCGGAACTTACCAGCGCTCTAACCCACTTGCAGCAGCTTGAAGCAGAGAGTATTTATATTTTTCGTGAAGTGGCGGCCGAATTTAAACAGCCAGTAATGTTGTATTCAATAGGTAAAGACTCATCGGTATTACTGCACTTAGCACGAAAGGCGTTTGCGCCGGGTAAAATACCCTTTCCGCTGCTGCATGTTGATACCACCTGGAAATTTCGCGAAATGATCGAGTTTCGTGATCGCTTAGCAAAAGCCTATAACTTTAAATTGCTGGTACATAAAAACCCAGAAGGCTTAGCCATGAATATTAACCCGTTTATTCATGGCAGCGCTAAGCACACCGACATTATGAAAACCGAAGGCTTAAAGCAGGCGCTAAACCAATACGGTTTTGATGCGGCTTTTGGTGGTGCTAGGCGTGATGAAGAAAAATCGCGAGCAAAAGAGCGGGTGTATTCATTTCGTGATAAACACCACCGCTGGGATCCAAAAAACCAGCGCCCCGAGTTATGGAATTTGTATAACGGCGCGATTAATGACCAAGAAAGCATTCGCGTATTTCCATTATCAAACTGGACCGAACTGGATATCTGGCTCTATATCTTGCAAGAAAATATCGACATAGTGCCGCTGTATTTAGCCAAACAGCGGCCAGTAGTAGAGCGTAATGGCAGCCTTATTATGGTTGACGACGAGCGCATGCCGCTAGAACCGGGTGAAACGCCGCAACTTAAATCTGTACGTTTTCGCACACTGGGTTGTTATCCCCTGACTGGGGCTATTGAATCAACGGCTAACACACTAGAAGCGATAGTAGAAGAAATGCTCCGCGCCCGCACCTCAGAACGGCAAGGTAGGGTTATTGATCAAGATCAGTCCGGTATGGAATTAAAAAAGCGCGAGGGTTATTTCTAATGTCATCGGTAAAGGTTACCTCATTAAATGAGCAGCTAAATACGCTAGGTATTCGCGATTATTTGCAACAGCATCAAAGCAAAGGCTTACTGCGAGTACTTACCTGCGGTAGTGTCGATGATGGCAAAAGCACGCTTATCGGCCGATTATTGCATGACAGCCAACAGCTATATGACGACCAATTAGACGCATTAAAGCGCGACCATAAAGGCCGTAACGGTGAGGGCGAGTTAGAGCTAGCCATGTTAGTCGACGGCCTTCAGGCTGAACGCGAACAAGGTATTACTATCGACGTGGCTTATCGGTATTTCTCAACCACCAAGCGTAAATTTATTTTGGCCGACACACCAGGCCACGAACAATACACGCGCAATATGGCTACCGGCGCATCCACCTCTGATGTGGCAATATTACTGATTGATGCGCGCTATGGTGTGCAAACCCAAACTCGGCGCCATAGTTTTATTTGTGCGCTCTTAGGTATTAAACACCTCGTTGTTGCCGTAAATAAAATGGATATCATTGGTTATAGCGAACCGGCTTATCAGGCTATTAAGTTGGAAATACAGGCACTAATGGCGCAGTTACAAGTGCCAACGGTAGACATAGTGCCAATTAGCGCCTTAAAGGGTGAAAATATTTTAACGCTTTCAGCCAATATGCCTTGGTATACCGGCACAGCATTATTACCACTGCTAGAAACCCTATCTATACCGAAGTATGGTGGCAGCGCTACTCGCTTTCCGGTGCAGTATGTTAACCGCCCCGATCTTAACTTTCGTGGCTTTGCTGGCAGCGTAGTCAGTGGCCGTTTAGCCGTAGGCCAAGCCATTACCGCTTACCCATCTGGTAAAAAAACCACGATTAAGCAAATAGTAACCTTTGCCGGCGAGCAAGCTTCAGCCAGCGCGGGGCAAGCCGTTACTATAACGCTAAATGATGAAATTGACGTTAGCCGTGGTGACTGGTTAGTGCCCTCTGAAGAGACCGTAACCCTAACCAATCGTGCACTGGCTTATTTAGTCTGGTTTAATGAACAGCCACTACAAACTGGCCGCTTATATGATATAAAACTGGCAACCCGAAAAACCAGCGCCAGCATTAACAGGTTGAACTATAAAGTTAATATTAACACTTTAGCACAGGAAGCAGCCGAACAAGTAAGCATTAACGATATTGCGCTAGTAGAACTAGAGTTAACCGAAACACTGCCGCTAGATACCTTTAAAAACCAACCTAGCACGGGCAATTTTATCTTAATTGACCGCTTAACCAATGCCACAGTAGCGGCAGGCTTAATTCAGAATATTTTAGCCGAAGAAAAAGCCAGCGGGACAGATATCAGTGCCTTTGAGTTAGAACTGAATGCACTTGTTCGCAAACATTTTCCGCATTGGGAAGCGCGAGATGTGCGTGAATTATTTAAGGCTGATAAATAATGCTGTATCAGCAGTATGGTGTTATCACGCTATTATTGGTGTTAGTAGCTGCGCTAATTTTCAGTAAACGCTCGCCAGCGCTGTGGTTTGGTGGCGCCTTGCTATTAAGTTATTTAGCCGGCTGGCTAACATTAGATGCGGCGCTGCAAAACTTTGCTAACCCGTCGCTAATTACTTTGCTATTACTGCTATCAGTGTCAATTGCGATTGAAAAATCGCAATTGGTTAGCTGGCTAAGTCGTGGCTTTCAAGGCCAGCGTTTAACTAGCGTTATCGCCCGCTTAAGTTTATCTAGCGCACTAATGTCGGCTTTTATTAATAATACTGCGGTAGTAGCAACACTAATGTCGTCACTACGGCATCATAACCACTTTGCCGCCTCTAAGTTGCTATTACCGCTATCATACAGTGCCATCTTAGGCGGTATGCTAACACTAATCGGCACCTCTACTAACCTTATTGTTAACGGCTTTGTTGAACAAGCGGGCGAGCCTGTATTAGGCTTTTTTGACTTTACTCTGCTGGGTATTTTGGTACTAGTAGCTGGCGTTATTGTATTAATGATAGGCAGCCATTGGCTGCCGGATAACCGCGAACAAACCAACGATAGCACACCTTATTACCTTACTGCGCATGTGCGCAGTGACAGCCAACTTATTGGTAAAAGTGTCGAACAAAATCAGCTGCGTGAGCTGCAATCGTTATTTTTAGCCGAAATTCAACGTGGTGCAGAACGTATCTGCCCAGTAACACCAGAAACGGTTATCCAAGCTGCTGACGAATTACGTTTTGTTGGCGATATTGCCGCAGTATCACGCTTACAGCAGTTTCCCGGTTTAGAGCTGTTACGCCAAAATCAACAACAAGGTGAGTTATTAGAAGCCGTACTAAGTTACAGTTCACGTTTAGTGGGTAAAAGTTTAAAACAAATTCGCTTTCGTCATCAATACGATGCGGTGGTAATTGCTGTGCGCCGTGGCCATGAACGCTTACAAGGTGGCTTAGGTGATTTAGTGCTGCACGCAGGCGATGTGCTTATTTTATCTGTTGGCGATCATTTCCCAGGGCAGCATCAATTAAACCAAGAGTTTATTTACGTTAATGGCTTATCTATTAGCACGCCATTACCTAAAACGCGCAGCAACTGGGTACTGCTTAGTTTTCTAGCTGCACTCACTTTATCTATTATTGGCGTTGTACCACTGATTAAAAGTTTACCCGTGTTATTACTTGCCTACGTTGCTGGGCGAGCAATAAGCATAAAAGAGCTAAAAAACCGTTTTCCATTAGAGCTATGGATTATTGTTGGCTCGGCTATTGGCTTAGCACAGTTAATGATTAAAACCGGTGTCGCCAGCGCTACCGCAAATATACTAATCCAATGGGTTGATGGCAGCGGAGCCTATGGTGCGCTAATCGCAGTATTTGTTGTCACCTGGCTATTTACCGAATTAGTAACTAATAATGCCGCTGCAGCATTAACGTTTCCGATTGCCTATGCCATTGCCCAAAACTTAGGAGTTGATCCGGTGCCATTTTTTATGGCGGTTGCTTTTGGGGCTTCTGCCAGCTTTATTTCACCCTTTGGTTATCAAACCAATTTAATGGTGTACTCGGCAGGTAATTATCAGTTACGCGACTATATTCGTCTTGGCGTACCCATGGTACTGGCGTACAGTGCCGTAGTGCTGTTATTTCTACCGTTAATTTATCCCTTTTAACCGGCTAAAAGCATGACTAATAACAATATAAAATGGCAACAACTTGATGTTAATAGTGCGCAGCGTGAGGCATTACTTGGTCATAAAAGTGCAGTAATTTGGTTTACTGGTTTATCTGGTTCGGGTAAATCTTCTGTAGCCAATGCATTAGAGCAGGCTTTAGCAATGCAAGGTAAACACACCTATTTGCTTGATGGCGACAATGTGCGCCATGGCCTATGTGCCGATTTAGGCTTTAGTGCCACAGATCGTACGGAAAGCCTACGCCGCGTTGGCGCTGTAGCTGGGCTAATGGCTGATGCCGGCTTATTAGTGCTTAGTGCCTTTATTTCGCCGTACCGTGCGCAACGTGAGCTGGTAAAAAGCTTGATACCGCAAGGTAAGTTTATTGAAGTACATATTGCCACGCCGCTAAACGTATGCGAGCAGCGCGATGTTAAAGGCTTATACAAGAAAGCCCGTGCCGGTGAACTAAGCCAGTTTACCGGCATTTCGGATCCCTACGAAGCACCTAAAGCTGCCGATTTAGTACTAGATACATCGGTAACCTCGTTACAAGACAGCGTGCAGCAACTGCTGCAGCTGCTGACACAAAAGGGCATTATTAACTAAATGAACTACTTACCTAAGGTTATTAACATTGCCGAGCAAGCTGGGCATGCCATTATGGCTATTTATCAGCAAGATAATGTGGCCTTTAATATTACTGATAAAACCGACCAGTCACCGCTTACCGCCGCCGATTTAGCTGCACATCAGTTAATTGTTAACGCCTTAAGCAAACTCACACCAGAATTACCTATTCTCTCGGAAGAAGCGGCAGATATTAGCTGGGATATTCGTCAAACTTGGCAGCGTTACTGGCTAGTCGACCCGCTAGATGGCACTAAAGAATTTATTAAACGTAATGGCGAATTTACAGTAAACATCGCCCTTATTGAGCACGGCGAGCCAATATTGGGCGTAATTTATGCCCCGGTACTGAACAAAACCTACTACGCCAGCAAAGGCGCAGGTGCTTTTGTTAAAACTGCTACGGGTATTACCGCAGCAAAAGTAAGTATTCCCGGTAAGGTTATTCGCGTAGTTGGCAGTCGCAGCCATCCAAGCCCTGATCTAGCGGAGTATTTAGCTCAATTTGCTCAGCACGAAATGGTACCAGTAGGCAGCTCGCTAAAATTTTGTTTAGTAGCAGAAGGCGCCGCTGATGTGTATCCGCGCTTTGGCCCCACCATGCAATGGGATACCGGCGCAGGCCATATTATCGCCTTAGAAGCCGGGGCTAGCGTCAGCTTTACCGGCATTAGCAGCAAGGTATATCAGCGCGAAAACTTACTAAACCCTAACTTTATGGTTTCGGCATTACAAGACTAATACCCAACAGTCGGGTACACTAAACGCTATTAATATCGGTGATTTATGGTTGTATAACGCATGCGTTTAGATAAGTTTATATGTGACAGCACAGGCCTAACTCGTAGCCAAGCAGGCAAGGTGATCCGCCAAGGTTTAGTGACATTAAATGGCGATAAGGTAAAGCAAGCAGCTTTACAGGTTAAAGAACACGATGCGGTTTGCTTAGACGGCAAACCAATTAACATTATTGGCTTGCGCTACTTTATGCTGCATAAGCCGGATGGCTATGTCTGCTCTACCGATGATCCGGACCATCCAACCGTATTTACACTAATGGATGAGCCAATAATCGAGCGGCTGCACACCGTTGGTCGGCTAGATTTAGATACCACAGGTTTAGTGCTAATTACCGACGACGGCCAGTGGTCGCATCGTATTAGTAGCCCCAAGCATCATGTGGCCAAAACCTATCGCGCTTGGACAGCCGACCCAATTCCCGCCAGTGCGGTGCAACAGTTTGCCGATGGCATTATGCTGCGTAATGAAAAAAACATAACACTACCGGCTACGCTAGAAATTATTGGCGAATGCGAAGCGCTGCTTACTATTCAAGAAGGCCGCTACCATCAGGTTAAACGCATGTTTGCTGCAATTGGCAACAAAGTAGTGCAACTGCATCGCGAGAAAATTGGCGGCATACAGTTACCAGATGATTTAGCTGAAGGTGAATACCGCGAGCTAACATCTCAGCAGTTAAAGTTGTTGCAGGTAAAATAGATGCGCTT
Source organism: Rheinheimera metallidurans (assembly GCF_036983985.1). Classification (NCBI taxonomy): domain Bacteria; kingdom Pseudomonadati; phylum Pseudomonadota; class Gammaproteobacteria; order Chromatiales; family Chromatiaceae; genus Rheinheimera; species Rheinheimera metallidurans. Next base: position 66,663 of record NZ_JALAHQ010000005.1, on the reverse strand, counting down.
TAGCTTAAATGCCTGTTTTAGCTTAGTGTTTTTTTCATTGTTTTTTGCAGTTAGTGGGCAGGCTGCTGATTGGTTGCACTATAAAACCAAAGAGCAGGTTACTGTTGAATATCGTCGACTAGATACTAGCCTGCTAGAAATCCGTGCTCAAGTACGTCTTACCTCTAACCTTGGTGCTTTTTTACATTTACTCAATGATACTGACGCAATTAGCCATTGGGTTGAAAATGCAGAGCGGGTTGAAATAATCAGCTCTGCGGCAGAACACAGCAAGATAGTGCACACTTATTTCAAAGCGATATGGCCAGTGTCATCACGCGATATGGTAACGCAATCAACTTGGTCACAAAATAGTGACGGAGTGTTAACCCTGCAAGTAACTGATGTTGGTCAGCAGTACCCGCCCGTTAAAGGCTATGTACGAATGCAGCAGGTTAAGTCGCAGTGGGTGCTAACACCAGAGCCTAATGGTGTAGTGTTAATTCAATATCGAGGCCAAGCAGACCCTGCCGGCAATTTACCGCATTTTATTGTCAACCGTGTAGCGTTAAGCTCTGTGCTAAAAACCTTTATTAATCTCGCTAAAATGTTACCGCACTATCAGCGGCCTTATCCTGGCATTATAATTAGCGATAAAAAACGCCGCTAAACTAGCGGCGTTTTTAATGTAATCTTACTTAGAACTTAACTAGCTCACCTTTTAACGCCACGCCGGCCATAATGCTGCCAGCACCGCATTGAAACTCTGTAGCGCTAGTAAATTCATTATTTTTATAGTTAGAACGAATATTCACTACCGCATCATAACCACGCTTGGTTGCAGCTTCTTGCAACGCTTTAATTGCTGATAATAATACCCACTGACAGGCTTCTGCATCAGATTTCCCTACCGCATTAGTCTTTTTATTAGTGCTGACATCACCCCAAGTGCTCGTTACTTTAGCGTGTTTTTGTCCAGCAAAGTAAAATGGCACATCTAGTAATGCCGACTTGGCTTTATCCGTGCCAATGATATCGGCTAGAGGTAACGTAGTTACCGAGTCACGCGCTGATGCTGTACCGCATAAAAAAACAGTGCTTATTGCAGCTGCTAGTATTAACTTAGTTTTCATAAATAACTCCTTGTTGATTAAAAATCCAGGCGAAGGCCAAACCAAAGCTGACATTATGCCGACGCTGCACTAATGGACTATCGCGAAAGCTTGCCTGTTGTAAATTATCATAACGGGCAAAGCCACCCAACCACCAACTTTTATAACGCCAGCTTAAACCACTCGATAAGCGCCAACCAGAAAAACCGTCAACCGCACGATATTCGTGGCGCTGCTCGGTTGCATAAAGCGGCTCAACACCATATAAATACTGATGATACTGCGCTGTACTCCAAATTCCGGCTAGCTGACTGCTCAATTGCACTCGATTAGTTAACGATTTATGCCAACGAATATGCGGCTCTAAACGCCAACCGACACTTTGCCAATGTTGCAAATCAGTTGCAACTGCTTTTCTTAGCGGTATTCGTAACGCCAACTGACTAGTATTTGTTTGGCTAATATTATAATCCAAAGTCGGCCCTATCTCGCCGATCCATAGTAGATCAGGCATGCCTTGACGGTAGGGGTTGTCAGCGCTATTTACTCGTAGCGCCCCAGCCATGCTTAAACTTAAAGACCAAGCTCCACTTTGAAACAATTCACCTATAGCTTCAGTCTGATTAAGTTTAACTTTATCACTTTGATAAACAATGTAGGGAAATGGCAGCAAGTAATGCTGATTTACGGCCGAGCCAAGATAATCAGGCAGCTGAGCGTAGGTAGCACCAATGCCAATAGCAAATGAGGGCTTAGTTGCCGTTGCTTGTTCTGCTGCAGCCTGCACGTAATTAGGTAAAGCTACGTAGAGCATTACGCTAAGGCAGCAAAGCACATAACTGCGCACGGTCACTTACTAGCTATCCCAACGTTTAAAAATAAGTGAGGTATTAATGCCGCCAAAAGCGAAGTTATTCGTCATCACATAGTTGGTATGTATGCTGCGCCCTTGTTCTACAATGTAATCCAGTGCAGCGCAATCAGGATCAACTTCGGTGAGGTTCAATGATGGCGCAAACCAACCATCTCGCATCATCATAATGCTGGCCCAGCTTTCAATTGCGCCACAAGCACCCAAGGTATGCCCTAGATAACTTTTTAACGAACTGATTGGCATGCTGGTACCAAATACCCGAGCCGTAGCGTGGCTTTCTGCTACATCGCCCTTGTCAGTCGCCGTGCCATGGGCATTAACATAGCCGATGCTACTAGCTGGCAAAGCAGCATCTGCCAATGCCAAACGCATAGCTTGCTCCATAGTGGTATCGGTTGGCTGAGTGACGTGCACCCCATCCGAGTTTGAGCCAAAACCAACTAATTCAGCATAAATAGTCGCGCCACGTGCCAGCGCATGCTCTAACTCTTCCAGAATTAAGGTGCCTGAACCTTCACCAATAACTAAACCATCGCGCGCTTTATCAAACGGGCGCGGCGTTAGTTTTGGGCTATCATTGCGAGTGCTGGTAGCATATAACGTATCAAATACTGCGGCTTCGGTTGCACAAAGTTCTTCTGCACCACCAGCAACCATCAGCAGCTGTTTGCCAAACTTAATCGCTTCGTACGCATAGCCAATACCCTGTGAACCAGAAGTACAAGCAGAGCTGGTGGTATACACTCGGCCTTTAATACCAAAAAACACGCCAACATTTACCGCGGTAGTGTGCGCCATCATCTGAATATAACTGGTGGCGGTAACGCCCGACATATCTCCAGTGTCCATCATCCGACCAAAAGCCAAAATTGGTTCCGTGCTGCCGGTTGATGAGCCAAAGGCAATACCACAGCGGCCATCAGTTAATGCTGGGTGCTCTAACAAACCGGCATCAATTAAAGCTAACTCTGTACTACGAGTCGCCATAAGTGAAACTCGCCCCATAGAGCGTACCATTTTGCGTGAATAGTGCGCTGGCCGCTGAAAATGCGGCACCGGCGCAGCTAATCGCGTACTCATGCTGCTGTATTTGTTCCATTCTGGCATGCTACATACAGCATTTTCACCTTGCCGCAACTTATGCTTAAAGTTAGGCCAGCTATCTCCCAGGGCGCTAATGACCGACATGCCCGTTACAACCACTCGTTTCATTACACTAACCCACCATTTACCGAAATAACCTGCCGCGTAATATAAGCAGCTGGCTCTGAAAATAAAAATGCGACGGTTGCAGCTACTTCATTAGCCGTGCCGGCACGGCGCAATGGAATCATTTTCATTACTTCATCAGCTGCAACGTCTTGCACCATGTCGGTATCAATTAAACCCGGCGCCACACAGTTTACGGTGATTTTTCGTTTAGCTAACTCTAAAGCCAGCGCTTTAGTGGCGCCAATTAAGCCGGCTTTTGAGGCGCTATAATTAACCTGACCACGATTACCGGCGATACCAGAAACCGACGCCATAGTAACAATGCGGCCACCATTACGTAGCTGGATCATCGGCATCACCGTTGGGTGCAGCACATTATAAAAACCGTCCAAATTGGTATGAATAACCTGATCCCAATCTTGTTCTGTTAAAGCAGGAAAAGCGCCATCACGGGTAATGCCTGCATTACAGACTACACCATAATAGGCGCCATTTTCGGCCATATCCTGCTCTAGTGCTGCCCTTGCCGCTGCGCGGTCAGCGACATCAAACTGCAATATCTGCGCCTGACGGCCAAGCTCACGAATACTTGCTGCTACGCTTTCTGCACTATCGCGACCGGAACGACAGTGCACTGCAATATCAAAGCCTTGTTCCGCCAAATGCAAAGCGATAGCTTTACCAATACCTCGGCTCGAGCCGGTGACTAATACTCTTTTCATTACTACTCCGTTAGCCACGTCTGATGATCTTCAGGTTCAAACACATTAAGCCGTGCAGTTACTAATACTTGCTGTTGATCGCTAATACTACATTCAAACACACTTAAACCAGAAGACTCCATAACTAACTGAGTGGCATGAACTGTTAATTCTGTACCCAACGTAAATTCCGTTACCAGCGGTTGATATTTACGGCAACCAAGTAAAAAACCAATTTTAACCTGCCCACCTGCAACTAGTCGATTTGCTCCGGCATAAGCGGCAATAGTCTGCGCCATATACTCAATGCCAACATAGGCCGGCACCGCTGCGCGAGCAACATCGTAAAACGGACTATTTTCAGAGATTGTTATACTACAAATACCGTAGTCAGTCCCGGCCTCAACAAAGCGATTAAGCAGGATCATCGGTGCCCTATGCGGCAATACTTGCTCAATGCTATAACCTGTTATCATATTGTTTTACCAAGAATTAAAGCCATATTATTGCCGCCAAACGCAAATGAGTTAGATAAGCAGTATTGTGCCGCCCGCTGTTGCCGTGGCGCAACTAAATGTAATGCTGGCAATTTAGGGTCTGACTGCTGATCCCAGCAATGCGGAATTAAATTTTGGCCAGTATTATACTCTGATAACGTTAACCAGCACAGGGCGGCTTCAATTGCACCAGCCGCCCCAAGAGTATGACCTGTCATACTCTTGCTTGAGCTAGCCGGTATCGCAGCTAAACCTAGCTGCTCTAAAGCCTGGCTTTCCATGCTGTCATTCAGCGGTGTAGCCGTGCCATGCAAATTAATATAGTCGAGATGGGTTGGCTTAATATCTGCGTTGTCGCACGCTTGACGAATAGCGGCTACTGCGCCACGCCCTTCAGGATGTGGTGCAGACATATGGTGTGCATCAGACGACGCGCCAGCACCAAGTAAAGCAATACCTTGAGCTGCTTTTTGCATTAAAAACAAAGCGGCGCCTTCACCAATATTAATGCCATCGCGATTAGCACTAAATGGCTGACAAAAACCCGCAGAAGTAGATTCTAGTGCATGAAAACCATTAATAGTAAGCCGGCATAATGAGTCGACGCCGCCTACAATGACTGCATCGGCTAAATCAGCCTGTAATAAGTTACGCGCACTCATTAACGCCCGCGCACTAGATGAGCATGCCGTTGAAATAGCATAACAAGGCCCGGTTACCTCGGCCAACTGGGCAATAAAATCAGCCGGAGCTAACATCTCTTGCATCTGATACTGATAACCCGCAGGGTACTGCTGTTGTTGCATATACTGCTGTATTGCCTGCTCGCCCTCAGCGATACCCGAAGTACTAGTACCGATAACCACGGCAATGCGCGCCGCACCATATTGCTGACGCACAGCAGCCACTTCGCTAGCAATTTGTTGAAACGCTAACGTCGCTAGCTGATTATTACGGCTTTGATACAGCGGTGGCCAATCTGATAAATCGGGCAAAGGTGCACTAACTTCGCCCACAACTATCGCTTCGCCAGACTGCAATAAATCGGTACGCCACCGCATACCTGCACGGCTGCCTTGTATAGCATTTTGCCATACCTGCTGCTTGGTCTGACCCAGTGCACAACATATGCCCAATGCACTAAGAACCATTTTGGTCATGGCAAAAAATCCTGCTGTAAGGTCTTGATCTGCAATGAATAAGCAGGCGCTTTAATAATAATTTTTTGCCCAGCAGCAATTTGTCCGGCATTAGTTATATGTAATAATAGCTGGCCATCTTTATCAAGTAGCGTTCGATCATTACCATCCTGCAGCAAGGTTACCTGTTGTAGCTTAGCGCGTAATTGCGGTTCACTAAGCAGTGCCATTTGCATTTGCGCTAGTAGCACCTTAGCAAATGGCGGCTGATTAAATGGTGCAATACCCGACACAGACAATTGATGATCTGGTTGATAATTTAGCCGCCATAACTCTTGACCTAACGGCGACACCGCGACCAGCAACATTGCTTCAGGCTGCAACAGTGCACTGATAATAAACTGCTGTTGCTGTTTACCATCAAACCAGACCACCTGCTGCATAAGCTGCTGCGCTTGGCTTGGCCAAGTATCAGTTAACTGATAATGACCTTTGCCTAACACCACCCAGCTATTATCGAACATTGGTTTTAACTGACAACCTGTTAATAACAATGCGAAAATCAGGAAAATTCGATACATATTTCCCTTAATACATTCATCCTACGCGCGGTTTCAGCCACATAAGGGTTACTATCATCCCAAGCGTAACCAGCCAAAATAGCACTGATCATTGCTGTGACACCATCATTGCGCTTGGTGCTAAAAATAACGTCTTGAAACCGGCTGTCATACCAAGCTTCAACAAAAAACCGGAATGTTTTAATGCCTTTACGCAATGGCGCACTGAATTCTTGCTCCCAATCCGGTTGCTCGCCGTTAAGTTGGCGTATTACTAATGGCACTGCAGTAGACGCAGAGCGCAGCGCTATAGTAACGCCTGATGAAAATACCGGGTCAAGAAACTCACCCGCGTTACCTAATAGTGCATAGTTTTTACCATACAATTGCTTCACGCTGGCGGAATAGCCAGTGATGTTTCTGGCTTCATTTACCGGCTTAGCATTACCCAGCAATTCGGCAAGTTTGGGGGTTTGCTGTAACTGCTGCCATAGGTTTTCTTCATGGGAGAGCTTGCTATCAAAGCGCTCTGTTTTACCTACAACACCAAAGCTGGCTGTGCCATCGCTAAATGGAATTAACCAAAACCAAATATCATCGTGCTGATCATGCACAGTAATAAGTATTTTATTGCAGTCAAAGGTTGGGCTAGTAATGCCGTGCTTAATATGACAAAAATTAGCTTCTCGTATTGGAAAGTTTGACGGTAACTCTAAATCTAATAAGCGGGGTAATACCCGACCAAAGCCACTGGCATCTAACACAAAACTGGCACTAAGCTGGCTGGTATTTTGCTGTTCGTCTTGTACGGTTAATTTTGTTAATGCGTCGTCTGAATTATCAAGAGCAATTAAGCTGATGCCATAACGGATCTGCAGCCCTTGTTTTTCAGCTTCATCGGCCAGCAGTTTATCAAAGCCAGCTCGCTTGACTTGAAAGGTGGTACTAGGGCCGGCACCAAATTTTTTCGTAAAATCAAAATCCGTGTACATACCTTGCTTTAAAAATGCAGCACCGTTTTTATATTGAAAACCAAGCTCACCAGCCTGTTGCTGCAAAGCCGACTCTAAACCGGCCTCTGCCAAAAACTCCATACAATGCGGTAGTAAGCTTTCACCAATACTAAAGCGGGGAAAGTGCTGCTTTTCAATACATAAAACATTTTTCCCAGCCCGGGCTAGCATGGCCCCAGCAGTACTGCCAGATGGACCAGCGCCAATTATAATGACGTCAAAGTGCTGCATGGTTTTCACTCTCCTTGATAACTATGATACTCAGCAGCGGCGCCAACATACAGGCTAACGCTACGCCCAGAAATACTGTTAAACCGAAGCTGGCAATAGCCGGTGTTTTACTAAAACCTAGCAAACCAAACGCCAAGCAACTGGTTGTGGCTGACAACAATACTGCCTGCACCACTTCTGCATGCTTTAAATTGGCGGTAAAAAATATACCGTAATCTAGCGCCAACGCCAGTACCAATAAAGCCGCGATTAGATTAAAAATATTTAGCTGTTGTTGTATATGCAAGCTAATTAGTAAGGCGCTACTTATCGCTAACGTTAGCATTAATACAACACCTATTGCAGCTCTACTACCACGCTGCCAGATCAATATCACCACCGCTAATGTCAACGCCAAAGCAAACCAAAGGCTAAGCTGCTTACGTAAATGCGCCAAACTGGAATTAGTATCGGCTATCGGATCTAACCAATATGTTTGCGGAAATTGTTGCAGTAGTTGTATATCGCTTGTTGTTAGCTCGACATTACGCAACAGAATAACGCTAACTAGCTTGTCATTAAGCGGCTGTATTTGTTGCATAACACTGCTAGGAAAGCTATCTGGGGTCAGCCTGCTGCTGGTTGCTGGCGGTGCGTTAAGCTGTAATTGCTGCAAATAGCTTTGCAGGGGCTGGCTCTGATACGCCTGCTGTAACAATTGCTGTAATTCTGCTTGTAATGCTAATGGCGGCACCCGCTGAACTGTTGCCTGCCATGCGCTTAGCTTGCCTTGCTGCTGCCAGCTCAGCAATAAGCTTTGCAAGGCCTGTTCTTGTTGTAGCAATTGCTCAGTAGTGTCACCTAATAAGACAATAAAGCGGCTATCCCAATTTTGGCCGCCGGCGCTTCGCACCAACTGCTCTTGTTGTAATAATGCGGTAGGACTTTGATTAAATAAGCGTACATCATCGCTAAATTGTACCTGCAACAACAACGCACTACTAACGAGTATTAAGGTAATTACGCCAATTATCAGCACCAGTTTGCGGCTTGCCTTGCAATAACTTTGGCTAACCACTTGGCAAAAGCGCAATAAGTAACGATTAACTGTCATACAGTTTGCAGGTAGCACGAACAAAGCCAGTACTTTTACGGTAAAAAATGCGGCAACTAAACCAGCGCACATAAATACTGCAACCTGATTCAATATCGGAAACGGCAAAAACATCAGCGCTAAATAGCCGAACAAAGTGGTAATAAGGCCAAGTAGTAACGACGGTAGCATACGTCGAAATGCACTGTGCCCCTGATTAGCCGCTAACATGCCATGAACAGAGTAGTCGATGGCAATACCAATTAGCGTGGTTGCAAATACCAAACCTAAGACATGCGGCTGCTCAAATATCAGCAGCATTGCAGCTAAACCAAAAGCAGAAGCGCAACTTAGTGTGGTAAGCGCCAGCACTATTGGGCGCCAGCTACTGAAACTAAACCAAATTAGTAGCAAAATGGCGGTTAGTGAAAGACCACCATAAAACTGCATTTCAAAACTGGCATTTTCTGCCGCAATAACCGCATGAAATAACACCCCGCTGCGCGCTACATTCAGCGTTGGCCATTGCTGCTGCAGGTGCAATAGTTGTTGCTCTAACGCATTAGCCACTAAGCTGCCGTTGTTACGATCAAAAGGATCAATAGCCAAGCTGGCATATAACAATAATGCTGGCTCACCTTGCTGAGTTAACTCAAACCAACCCTGACGCAGTGATAAGCCATTACTGTTATTTTGCTGCTCTAAGCGCTGCTGGGTAAGCAGCAATGGGTCTTGTGGTAACGCATTGGCTAATAGTGGTGCCGGGCTATATAGCCGTTGCCAAGCGGCATCAACTAAGGGTTGATACTGGCCTCTGCGCAGCAGTTCTAACTGCTCTGGGCTAGCTAATAATGCTTGATGTTGCTGATACAAATTTTGTAATTGCTGTAATGCCACGCCAGGTTCAAGCCAATGCAATTGCGGTGGTGGCTGTGCTAACAGTTGCGCAGCGGCTTGTTGTAACTCTGGCAAGCTAGCACCGCTAAGCAAGAGGCTGACATGACGGCTACTATTGTTTTGTTGTATTAACTGCTGCTGCCACGCTGTACCTGTACCCGGTATGGCCGCAGTAATGTTACTGCTCCAATGTGCCGCGGGTATTGCCATTACTAAGTATGCCAGTACCACAACGCCGGCTAGCAGCCACAAGTATAAATAACCCTTATTTGCTAAACGACTCACTGCGCAACTGCTTCTGCTTGCAGCGTAATAACTGTGCTATTGCCATTTTTTTCTTGCAGGCTAAGCTGACTAAGTTTGGTTTCGCCGCATAAGGCTATATAACTAAATAACTGATCTAACGGCGCCTGCTTTGGCTCTAATAGGGTGCAATGTGCGTCACCCTGCCGTAAGTTAAACTGCTGTTGAATAAACTCTAAGTTTTGCTGCAATACCGCCAACATTAACTGGCCAACAAACTCACTACCAGTAACAGCGATATATTCTTGCTGCTGCCACTGACTTACGCCCATGGCCGTAATCAACAATTTGCTTTCTACTGGTGTAGTGGTGTGCCACAACATTTGCGCAGGTGCAATATCCAGATAACCACTACTACGCAGCGGTACCGGCAAACCCTGTAGCATTTTAGCTTGGCTAAACATTACTTTGCCTTGTAACGGCGGCCACGGCAGTAAATTTGCACTAGCCTGAGCTAGCGCAGCAAACAATCCGCATAGCAACATCACAACAAGACGCAGGGTAATCATGGCTTAGCATATCCAAGCTTTTCAAACAGTATGGCTGGTGATTCAAAACACATTTGCCGCGTTGCTATATCAATAGCTACCTGAATAGTGCTGGCTTTAGTCAGTTTTTTACCAGTAGCAATATCAGTGATTAAATAATCAATACGTAAGCGGTTTTCCCACTCTTTTAGCGTTGCGACCACTTTAATTTTATGAGCAAATAACGCTGAGCCCACGTATTTTAGTGACATATCAACAATAGGCCACATATAGCCAGAGTCTGACATGTCGGTGTAGTCATAATTAAAACTGCGTAATAACTCGCAGCGTGCTACTTCTAAATATTTCACGTAGTTACCATGCCAAACTACCTGCATGGCATCAACGTCAAAAAACGGCACATCAATAATCACTTCAGCCTGCTTTAAGGCGACATTATGCATCTGCAGCCTCCTGATATAACGACCACTGTTGCTGCTGGATCTGGCCAATTAGCTGACGCAAGCTGTGCTCTAAAGGCCGGTCTTCTTGCAGTAATGGATAGTCGTGCTGCAACTGCTTTAGCATCTGCTGTATGTCAGCCGTTAGGCTAGTATTGTGTAACTCACCTTGGTTAATTCTTAACTGCACGCCTTGCTGTACCGCCAATAATGAGGCGGCTACCACTTGCTCGGTTAACTGTAATACCCGCAAACAATCGCGCGCCGCTATCGTGCCCATACTCACTTTATCTTGGTTATGACATTCGGTTGAGCGTGAAAACACACTGGCTGGCATAGTTAATTTCAACGCTTCGGCGGTCCAAGCACTACAGCCTATTTGTACGGCTTTAAAACCATGATTAATGTAGCGGCGGTCTTCGGTTGCGCCCGACAGGTTTGATGGTAAGCCGTTGTTAAATTTAGTATCCATTAACAATGCCATTTGTCGGTCATGTAAATCTGCCAAGTTAGCGACGGCCGTTTTCATGCTATCCATGACCATAGCAATATGGCCGCCGTAAAAATGGCCACCGTGCAACACACGCTCGCCAATACCGTCAATAATTGGGTTGTCATTGGCACTATTTAGTTCATTTTCGATGGTTTGTTTAAACCACGGTAAGGCGTCACGCAACACACCAATAATGTGCGGTGCACAACGAATAGAATATCGGTCTTGTAAGCGATCTGAGTTACGCGGAAACTCATGATGGTTTAGATCAGTTCTGATCCAACTAGCCACTTCATTTTGGCCCAAATGCGGCTTTACACTAAATAGTACTTCATCAAAATGATTACTGTTACCCTGCAACGCCAAACTAGCTAAGGCAGTAATACGACTAGATAAACGGGTTAAATATTCAGCACGTTGGTAAGCCAAGCATGCCAATGCTGTCATAACAGCAGTGCCATTCATAATGGCTAAGCCTTCTTTTGGCCGTAATTTAATGGCCGTTAAACCCTGCTCTGGTAATACCTCGGCTATCTGGCGCACTTCACCTTTGTAATACACCTCGCGCTCGCCAATTAGGCTGGCTGCAACATAAGATAAGGGTGTTAAGTCGCCGCTAGCACCAACACTACCTTCTTGTGGGATGCGCGGTATAATATCTAAATTCAAATAGCTGGATAACTGACGCAACAACGGCCAACTAACGCCCGAGTAACCTTGAGTTAGTGAACATAAGCGTGTGGCTAGAATAGCTCGCCCCTGCTCTGGGGTAAAATAATCACCTAAACCGCAGCCATGAAAGCGCGTTAAATGAATAGGTAACTCATGCACTTGCGATAATGGTACTTTTACCGTGCAGCTGTCGCCATAACCTGTAGTTACGCCGTAAATAACCCCATCTTCTTGTAGCAATTTATCCAGAAATGCGACACCAGCATCAATCTTGCTCTGAAACAGTGGGTCATCACTTAAGGCAACACTTAAGTGATGTTGGGCTACGGCGTTAATTTGTTCAATACTAATTCGACCATTGCCAAAGATAACCGCAGTGGAGGATAAATACTCAACAGGGTCAGTTACTGCTGTTGTCACCAGAATGTTCCTTGTATTGTTCGGCACCTGGAAGCTGCCAGAAATCATAAAAATTAAACCATTGTAATGGGTAGCGGCATGCTATCCGCTCTAATATTTTGGCATAGCGTTGTGCGTGTTCAGTAATAATAAGCTGCCTTTGCTTACGCGGCATACTAATACACTCAGAAAAAGGTTCAAACATAAGGCTATAACCATCTTGTTGTTTTAAGCAAAACATCAGATGCACAGGGCATTGCAGCACACTGGCTAGCACCCAAGGGCCAATCGCAAACGGAGCGGGGTTACCAAGAAAGCTTGCCCACACTGTGCGATCTGGCGCTTGTGCGGAAATACGGTCGCCAACAATAACGACTAATTCACCACGCTCAATACAATCACTTAGCATTACACTAACTGCTGGCGTTAACTCGGTTACTTCAATTAAGCGCAAATCAACATCGCTACTGCTTTCTTTTAAAATACGATTAAATGCTGCAGTATGCTGGGTATGTGCCAAAATATTAATACGGATAGGATACTTACTGCGAACCAAAGCCCGACACACTTCTTGGTTGCCCAAGTGGCTACCAATTATCAACGCGCCTTTGCCTGAATGTGCAATATTTTCAAAGGATAAACTCCCTCCATAGGTTACACTGCTTTGCGGGATACGGCCTAACCAGCCATCAATCTTATCCAGTGCCGCCAACGCAAATTGCCAAAAATGCTGATAACTTTGCCAATAACCAGGTTTACGCTTAAACGGGCTTTCTACGCCTTTGAATTGATGAACTCGCTGCAAAAACTGCATTGAAGCGTTGCGGGCACTGCAGTCTTTCAGAAAAAAATACGCCAGTACCGGAGCCAAACACACTACGATTAACCATTTACCACCGAAGCGATATAAGATTAATAATATGCGGATGGCCATGTAACTACCGTTTTCGGTCTTTTTCGCCCAGTGCGTTTGCTTAGCCTTCATATTTTACCCGCTGCTTACGCGTTAACAATTGAGGCACACGCCTTAACATGCCGAAAAACAATCGGGTATGCATCTTACTAATCAGCCAATTGTCACGCAGCATCTTAAAATTTGAACGGCCGCCAAGCGGATAAATAACCCTTGTGGCAATAAAGTATACCGGTACATCGTGCCAGAATAGTCGCACCATAATATCGGTGTCAAAGTCCATTCGTTGGCCAATAGTGTAACGCTGCATAATATCGACGCAGTGTTTTAGCGGGTAAACGCGAAAACCGAGCATGGAGTCTTTAATTTGTAGTGATAGCGTTTCAATTCGCACCCAAAAATGCGTAATTTCTCGGCCAATTTTACGCCCCAACGGCATTGAGCTGTCGTATATGGGGGCGCCACTAATAAGCGCTTCTGGGTGCTGCGCCGACTTTTGCCAAAACAGTGGAATATCGGCAATATCATGTTGGCCATCAGCGTCAATTTGCAAGCCATGGCTAAAACCACGCTGGTAGGCATGCTGAATGGCTGTACACATTGCCACACCTTTACCCGAGTTGTACGGTAGCGTTATCACCTCAACCAGCTGATGCTGCGACGCTAATTCAGTCAACACCTGTTTCGTTATTGTATCCGAACCATCATCAGCAATAATAACAGCATAACCAAATGGTAATAGCTGCCGCACCGTATGCGCTATGGTGTCGTGGTGGTTATAGATCGGAATAAGAAAACAGTTATGCATTGCCTTTAAGCGCCCACTTCAAGCGGCCAGATGCCACTTTTTGCTGTTGCTTAAAATAACTAAATTGCGTGGTGCTTTCGCCACTCAATTCAAGTAACAAGGTTAAGCTATCGTGCGGGCGAATCATCACCTGAAACTTTAATACTTCAACAGACACTATATCGAGCAACTGAGGAAAATATTGTTTGCAATATTCTGCCACCCAATGCAGTTGAGTAACACCAGCTAACACCGGAGCTTGCGGAAAATGGCCATCAAAATAAACAATATCGGGGCTAATGCCCAATTGCAATTCAATCTTGTTATCGCTGTGTTGTAAAACTTGTACCGCAGGAAATAAGTTAGTCATGATAAAACAGGGCTTCCAGTTGCATCAGCGGTAATTTACCCAGCTGATTGTAGGGTAACGCCGACACATAGCGAAATTTTCTCGGTAGCATTACTCGCTCAAAACGTTGTAGCAAATGCTGCTTAAGTTGTTGGTTTATAGCAATCTTACCCTGCTGTTTTAACACCCTATCACCAACGTCTGTTAGCACTACAGCCAACGCCAGCTGAATTTTGGGCTGCTGTAAAACTACAGCAGCGACCTCTGCTACCAAAGGGCTAGTAAGGCAGTATTGTTCAATTTCAGGTAACGATAAACGTTTTTCTTCAATTTTAACAATGCGGTCTAACCGGCCTAACAAACGAAAGGTATTATCGCTTATTAACTGAACCTGATCAGATGTAGTAAAGCTGCCCGTGCCATCAAGATAGGGCGATGCAACCTGTAACGCTTGCTGATCATTCTGGCTGATACTAATACCAGAAAACACTTGCCAAGGCGCATCAACAATATTACGTTGGCGAAAAGCAATTCCACCGGTTTCAGTACTACCAAATACCTCAGTCGGTGCTTGTTGTATGGCTTGAATATAGCGTGACGGAATATCATCTGCTAATGGGCCACCCGAGCTAAATATGCGTAAACAGCGTTTAGCAACTGGAGCAAGAGTTGCAATGTCATCAAATCGCGCTAAATGAGCGGGGCTAGCAATAAACACCAGCTGATAACGCTGCAGCAAATCCTGCCACTGCTCTAAATAACTTAGCTGCTGCCGGTATTGTAAGTAGCCAAAACATAATGGCCAGAGCATGCGAAATAGTAAGCCGTATATATGTTGATAAGATACGGTACCAGCAAACAAGATGTGCGGGTGAAAGTTAGCGGCAAACTGCGTTTGCAACGTTTGTACTTCAAGTAATAACTGCGAAAGCTGTTTAGTAACAAGTTTAGGTTGGCCGGTAGAGCCTGACGTAAAAAAGCTAACTTTAGTTGCACTACTTAGTTGTATTGCACAGCTTAGTTGTAATGTGCTCTGAATTGCGTCGTTAGCCTCGCTAGGCTCAGGATAAGAACTAGGTGCTTGCCAATCACAATGCTGCATTGCCAACCGTAACGTAAGCGCCTGGTTATCTGGCGCCAGCACAATATGCTTACCCAGCTGGCACAACGCCATAAACCACAATGAAAATAGTACGCTATCGCCCTGATACAGCAAAACTGTATCGCCTTGCTGAGTCGCTATATAGGCTTTAACTTGCTGTAGCTGCTGCTGCCACTGCTGTACAGTGATAATATCAACACCGTTGGTAAATAGCGGGTGTGTTATTGATGGCCAGCTTAACTGCCAATCACTATTTTGCTGTTTTAACAACGCGCCGCACCTGCCATTCAACAAACATCAGTAAACCCATTAATCCGTATGAAATACCACCATTATATAACAGCCATAGATCCCAATTACCCAACATAGCGGTTATAAAAGCTATACTACCATTCAGTAGAAAAAAACCGCACCACACTTGCGTTACTTTTCGAGTATAAGCAATGGCTTTTTGATCAAGTTCGCCATCCATCAGTCGAGCAATTCGCTCAACGACGGTTGGCGGATAAAACAATGAGTAGCCAAACAGCATCAGCATTCCGGCATTCATCCACACTGGATAATACAACAATACGTGCTCAGACTGGCCCAGCAACATTGCCAACACTAAACCAATACAGGTTAGCGAAAAAAAACTGCGAGTAGCTAACCCAGCGCCACCGGTAAATGATTTAAGCAGTGCAATACCAGCAACAGGCAACAATGCCGCTGCCGGATGCCAATGGCTTATTGCCCACCAGACGTAAACGGGGTAAAGCAGTAATGCGAGTTTTAAACCATTATCTAACAATGCCTTTAGACGCATTACGCCTCAATTAAAGCGTAAACTGCATCAACCACGTCGCCAACTGTGCGTACAGTTTTAAATGCTTCAGGTTCTATTTTCTTACCGGTTAATTCTCGCAGTTTTACCACTAAGTCTACGGCATCAATACTGTCTAAATCTAAGTCTTCATATAGGTGTGCATCTAAGCTAATTTGCTCAGCATCAAGCTCAAACTCTTTTACCATCAACTGCTGCAGCAGATTAAACACATCTTGTTTAGTTTTCATTGTTTGCTCCAGTTACTGCTGTTGGCTAACATACAATGCCAGCTTATTCAGGCTGGCAAAATGCTGTTTATTTTGTTCAGAGTTTGCATCAGGTTTAATGTTATATTGTTTTTTTAATGCTTGGCCTAATTCCAGCGCATCAATTGAATCTAGCCCTAAGCCGTCAACAAATAACGGTGCGTCATCATCTATGTCATCTGGAGTAATATCTTCTAACTCCAATGTAGTAATAATCAGCTGCTTAAGTTCGAGTTTCAAAGAGTTCATGTTGCTTTACTGCCTGTTGATAAAAAATTTGTAAATCCCTAGTAAGCTGACGTGCAGCTAACGAAGGGGACTGAATAGTTTCTAAATTATCGTCTAGTTGAATATCTTTCAAATACTGAATGCTCAACCTAGGCTTTGTTGCCGGTACCTGGTACCACTTTTCTTGTTTGGTGAGGGTACTTGGCTGACAACAAATATACAATGCTAGATATCCACGCCTTGCTCGCAGCCCGATATTGGCTGCCCCGCGTTGAAAAAACAACTCAGCTCCTGGTGTAGTACGCGTGCCCTCTGGAAAAATAATTAAATTATTGCCTTTTTGCAAAGATGCAGCGCAATCATCTAATAATTTATCCGGATCGGAGTTACTAATATAGCCAGTGCTAGTAATCACACCTCGCATAAACGGGTTACGAAATAGCTGCGCTTTAACCACGCAGTCGGCTTGCGGAGTCATCGCAATTAATGCAACCACATCAATTAAGCTAGGATGGTTAGCAATAATAATCTGACCACGTGCCTCACGCAGTTTAGTTGCCGCAGTTAAATTAAAATTAAAAATGCCAACAAACCGCATTAAAGCAATAAAGCCTTTAAAGGTAATATGCACGGTATTGCGGGCTTGAAATTTACGTTGCTCCACATCGCGAATAAACAAACGCTGTAGCGGAAATACCGTGATAGATAGCAACACGCCGCCAACACCAAAGGATACAAAGCAAAAGCCCGTAGCTAAAATACGATACCAGTGATTTAATCTTTGCATTAGCTCACCTTACGCCACAACCATTGCCGCAGATGCCCAGCCAACTCTAATTGATTTTGTTCACCTTGTAAAAACGGCACTAATTTAAACGCTTGATCAGACTCAGCTTGGCTAGCTGCATTACTTTGCATAATAAACTGCACTAATTGCCCTTCGCTACGATGCAATAGCAGTGCTAGCGCAATTGGCATTGACGGATCTTGGCAAAATTGCTGATAAGGTTCTGGCACAGGCTCATCAGCATACACAACTAATAGCTGGGTTAAATCTGGCTCGCTACTAAAGCGCGCTGCTGCTTCTAATACGGCATAATGCAAAGTATCTGCGCCTGCTGCAATCGCATTACTGTCAGCTTGATTCTGGCTATACATACTAAATTGACCACTAATAGCGTTATGTACCGATAAAGCAAACTGTGAGGGCGATAATTCTTCTTGGCGACCAAGCTGCTGCAGCAACATTAAGGTTTTATGTAAATCGCCATGGCGCGAAGCAAAAATAGTGGGTAGTGCAGCTTTATCTTGCTGCGCACTGGCTTGCAGAGCAACATCAAATGCCAGCTTGGTTAGCTTACTTAAGCGTCGTCTAGCCATAGCAGGAACCTGAGTTAATGCAGGCTGTGTAGCTGTATTTGAATTGGCCTCATCGGCATCGTTGTTTGGCGACGGCATCCAAATTGCCCACGATTTTATATATAAATCCATATAAACTTCTGCCTTACAGAAAACAACACCATCAAAAACGGCGTATCATATATAAAGTACTCATAAAAACAAATTAAAAATATTCTATATTGATTGAGCCATAGGGCAGTTAACGTGCAAAATCCGTAGCCTTATAAATTGAACGGACCAGCTTAACAAACTGGTTTCTTCGGTGTGCGATCCCTGACAACAGGCTGACAACATTCAGGTTGATTGTCTTGCTGTAAAACCTGTTACACCCTATCCATTCCCTTGGCCTTTTGTCTGCTTTTTTACGGCTTTCCAGAAACAGTATTACAAGTTCCGCAACCATTCCTCGTTTTTTGCAAAGCCCATTGGCGCAGCAGTTGTTGCATAATACCCCTGTGGACACCTTAATTGGCTGCCGCTTTATGTGGTTAATAGCGCAAGAAAAGGTTAAAACTCATTTAGAATAACTACAAGCCAAATTGATCGAACTCTATCGCAGCAACAAACCATTGTCACGATTGGTAACAGTTAATCTATAACGTATAATTTTAATTAGTTTGGCTATACAAAACAGGGTGTAAATATGATTTGGCTAGGTTACCGGTTACAACTACTGCCCTTAATGCAGTGCCGCGAGTACCTAACTGATATTGAATGGCAATATGCGCAAACACTAAGCACCAAAAGAGCCCAGCAATTTTGCAATGGTCGCGCCCTAGTTCGCAAGTTATTGCAGCAGTATCATGACATTAGCTGTGACAACATAATAATTGTTCTGCCAACCGATAAAGCGCCAACTTTAAGTATTTTAGGCGAACCATGGCAGCTATCTATCAGCCATTCAGCACAGGCAGTAGCGGTGGCAGTAAGCCAAAGCAATCAACTGGGCGTAGATATTGAGCAAATTAAAACGCGAAACATTATTGAATTTTCCGCTGAATATACTGCACTGTCTGGGGCCGAAAATTTAACTGAATTTTATCAACGTTGGACAACAGCAGAGGCTTACAGCAAGTATAGCGGTGAGCCGTTACTCAACCTATTGCAGCAATCAGCTAAGCTACAGCAGCCACAGCATCACTTATCATTACAAGGTTATATGTTGTGTTTAATGTATCAATATGTTGATGCTAAACTAGAAATAAACGAACAAAAATAGGCTGGAAATTAAATAGTAGCTTGGTATTTTAATGACTTAATACTAGGCTTGAGCTAACTTATAACCAACCACGTTTATAATAAAAAGGATGTTTTATGAATTTTATTTTGTTTTTAATTATCGGTGCAGTAGCTGGATGGTTAGCAGGGCTTATTATGAAAGGCCGTGGCTTTGGCCTTCTTGGTAATATGGTTGTCGGCATTGTTGGCGCGTTTCTCGGTGGCTTTCTTTTCGGCATACTGGGGTTAGCATCTTACGGCTTAATTGGCTCTTTAGTAACAGCAACTGTTGGCGCTGTAGTGTTATTGTTTTTAATTAGTGTAGTAAAAAAGAACTAATAATAACTACCCATCTAACCTCAAAATAAATCTAACGACTCGCCAGCTTGTGGTGAGTCGCTATCTTTTTTACTTTTCGCATTTAACCTAGCTCGGCGCTGCGACAATAATTTTAAAATATGTGCTCGCTCAGCAACTGGCTTTTGGTGCCAGTTAAATCGCTCGTCGCGTGAACGCAAGCAGCCTAAACAGTAACCACGGCTATTGCTTTGGCACACGCCAATACAAGGGTTTGGTAGATCAAACAGTTCTAACTGATCCACACCACTAGGCTCACTAATTTACACATAGTGTAAGTGTACGCTGAGAACTCTTTACCACGCAAACCCAGAGCAGAAACTGACTATTTTTTGTCTAATTGAAAAAACTGTTTGACTTCGGATTGATAGACGGCTATTTCTAATAGTCATTCGGTCTGTGTTGCAGACTACCTAATTAAAAAATATCTAACTAAGTAAATAGGTCAGAATAATATTATGCGTTTAGCTGCCATTCTTAACATTATTGTCCTCGTCGTGGTGATTATTAGTCGCCGCGGGGGCGCGTGTTTGGAAAAAATAAAGTAGCTTAGGCGAATTCCAACCAACCCCCGCTCCGAAAGGACCGGGGGTTTTTTCGTTTTTGGGCATTAAAAAAGTTAACCAGAGCAAGAGGATAAAATAATGAAAGGCGCAGAGTTGGTAATACAGGTGCTGCAGCAACACGGAGTGGATACCATTTTTGGCTATCCCGGCGGCGCTATTATGCCGATTTACGATGCCTTGTATCAAAGCAACGTAAAGCACTATCTGTGTCGACATGAACAAGGCGGCGCGTTCTCAGCTATTGGTTACGCCAGAGCATCGGGTAAAGTGGGCGTTTGCATGGCCACCTCTGGCCCTGGCGCAACCAATATCATTACCTCGCTAGCCGACGCGTTATTAGACTCAGTGCCGGTAGTAGCAATAACCGGGCAGGTGTCGCAAGCGGTAATGGGTTCTGATGCCTTTCAAGAAGTTGACGTTTTAGGCTTAAGTTTAGCCATAACTAAACACAGTTTTATGGTGCGCAGCGTGCAAGAGCTAGAGGCTACCTTGCATCAAGCCTTTGCTATTGCACAAAGTGGCCGGCCGGGACCTGTGTTAATCGACATTCCTAAAGACGTGCAATTAGCCGAGATTGACTACCGACCCAGCCCATTTACCAAGCACAGTGCCACAGCAATCAGCACCTCGTTAACTAATGCAGCTAAAGCGCGCCAGTTAATTGCGGCAGCAAAAAAACCGATGGCCTATATCGGTGGTGGCGTGCATATGGCCGGTGCCATGGCGCAATTACAGCAATTTTTAGCCGACAATCCTATGCCATCTGTTACCACATTAAAAGGCATGGGCTCGGTAGCCAAAGACAACCCACATTATTTAGGCATGCTGGGTATGCACGGCACGCAAGCGGCAAACTTCGCGGTGCAGCAGTGCGACTTGCTGATTTGTTTAGGTGCACGTTTTGACGACCGCGTAACCGGCAACCTGCAAAAATTTGCCCCTGAAGCCAAGGTTATTCATGTTGATATTGATCCGGCCGAAATTAATAAAGTACGCTTTGCTGATGCGGCTTTGTTGGGCGATATGCAACAAATTTTACCGGCAATATCATCTAGCACTAACTGCCCAAACTGGTTGGCACATTGCGCAATGTTAAAGCAGCAACACGGCTGGCGTTATGATCACCCGGGCGAGCGTATTTTCGCGCCCTTAATGTTAAAGCAATTAAGCGATCGCATGCCAGATAACAGCGTAGTGTGCTGTGATGTGGGCCAGCACCAAATGTGGGTGGCGCAACATATGCGTTTTAATAACCCGCGTAACCATTTATCTAGCGGCGGTTTAGGCACTATGGGTTTTGGTTTACCAGCAGCCATTGGCGCTAAATTAGCGCGGCCGCAAGACACCGTTATTGCCGTATCAGGCGATGGCTCTTTTATGATGAACGTACAAGAGTTAGCCACCATTAAACGTTTTCGCTTGCCAGTAAAAATAGTCATTATCGATAACCAACGCTTAGGCATGGTAAAGCAATGGCAGCAGTTATTTTTTAACGAACGCTATAGCGAAACCGATTTATCTGACAACCCCGATTTTGTTGCTTTGGCCTCAGCTTTTGCCATTCCAGGCCACAGCATTACCCGCAAAGATGAAGTAGAAAGCGCGTTAGAAGCCATGTTTACTTGGCCTGGGCCGTACTTACTGCATGTAAGTATTGATGAAAAAGACAACGTTTGGCCATTAGTACCACCAGGTGCCGCCAATGAAGATATGATCACGGAGCAAAAAGCATGAACCACGTATTAAATATCACCACCAACAACACACCGGCCATAGTTGAGCGCTTGCTGCAGGTTACGCGCTATCGCGGTTACGAGTTAGCCGGCTTAGAACTGGCAAGCCACGCTGATGCCAGCAGCTTATGTATAACGTTAACCGTTCGCAGCGATAAACCTATTCAGCTGCTAACTAACCAACTGCATAAACTGTATGACATTCAGCAGCTAGAGCTGGTGTCTGCTGACTTAGCCATGTTAAGAGCTTAAAGCTATTTACCTTTTATTTTATTAAATACACGGAGTACCCTAATGCCAAAGTTAAGATCCGCCACCGTTACTGAAGGCCGCAATATGGCGGGTGCGCGTGCACTATGGCGCGCCACTGGCGTAAAAGACACCGATTTTGGCAAACCTATTGTTGCTGTCGTTAACTCTTTTGTTGAATTTGTACCAGGCCATGTGCATTTACGTGATCTGGGTAAGCTGGTTGCGCGCAGCATTGAACAAGCCGGTGGTATTGCCAAAGAATTTAATACTATTGCCGTAGATGACGGCATTGCCATGGGCCACGGCGGCATGCTGTATAGCTTGCCTTCACGCGAGCTGATTGCCGACTCGGTTGAATATATGATTAACGCGCACTGTGCCGATGCCATGGTGTGTATTTCTAACTGCGATAAAATTACCCCCGGTATGTTAATGGCGGCGCTGCGCTTAAACGTTCCGGTAGTATTTATTTCTGGCGGGCCAATGGAAGCCGGTAAAACCAAGCTGTCAGATCAAATTATTAAGCTAGATTTGGTAGATGCGATGGTATCAGCCGTTGACCCAAATGTTAGCGATGCCGACAGCGAAGAAATTGAGCGCAACGCTTGCCCCACTTGCGGCAGTTGTTCTGGCATGTTTACCGCCAACTCAATGAACTGCTTAGTTGAAGCCCTAGGCTTAGGCCAACCAGGCAATGGCTCGTTATTAGCTACGCATGCCGATCGTAAAAGCCTATTTGAGCAAGCCGGTTTTCGTATTATGGAACTATGCAATCGCTGGTACAAACACGACGATGCCAGCGCTTTACCACGTAATATTGCTAACAAAGCCGCTTTTGAAAACGCCATGATGTTAGATATCGCCATGGGCGGCTCTACCAATACCGTGTTGCATTTACTAGCCGCGGCAATTGAAGGTGAAATTGATTTTTGCATGGCCGATATCGACCGTTTATCGCGCATTGTGCCGCACCTATGCAAGGTTGCGCCGTCAACACCACAGTATCATATGGAAGACGTACACCGCGCCGGTGGCGTAATGGCTATTTTAGGCGAGCTAAACCGTGCTGGTTTATTAAACCCCAACGTACCGCACATTGCCGGTAGCAGCCTTGGTGCAGTATTAGAACAATGGGACATCACCACCACCGCTAATCAGCAAGCTAAACAAATGTATTTAGCCGGCCCAGCCGGTATTCGCACCACCCAAGCTTTCTCACAAAGTTGCCGCTACCCAACACTAGATGATGACCGCGAACAGGGCTGCATTCGCAGCAAAACCCATGCCTATTCGCAAGACGGTGGTTTGGCTGTGCTGTTTGGTAACTTAGCGCCAAACGGCTGTATTGTTAAAACCGCAGGCGTAGAAAAAGAAAGCCTAGTGTTTAGTGGTCGCGCACGTATTTTTGAAAGCCAAGAAGAGTCCGTTTCAGCCATTTTAAAAGGCCACATTGTTGCTGGCGACGTGGTAATTATTCGCTATGAAGGCCCTAAAGGTGGCCCAGGCATGCAAGAAATGCTGTACCCAACCAGCTATTTAAAATCGATGGGGTTAGGTAAAGCGTGCGCGTTGATCACCGATGGCCGTTTTTCTGGCGGCACCTCTGGCTTGTCTATTGGCCACGTTTCACCCGAAGCCGCCAGTGGCGGTGCTATTGCCCTAGTGCAAGAAGGCGATACGATTAATATCGATATTCCACAACGCAGCATTAATATTGCCATTAGCGAGCAAGAGCTGGCAGAGCGTCGCAGCGCTATGGAGGCCAAAGGCAAGCAAGGCTGGAAACCAGAAAACCGCCAGCGTAGCGTAAGCACTGCGTTAAAGGCGTATGCCTTATTAGCTAGCAGTGCCGACAAAGGTGCCGTACGCGATCTAACCATGCTGGAGCAGTAATGAGTAACCTAGCACTAGCACAAGATGACAATACCGATAGCGAGCTAATGCAGCACTATCTGCGCGAAATATTACTCTCGCCAGTATACCAAGCCGCGGTTGAAACACCGCTTGATGCCATGCCCAAGTTAAGCCAACGCTTAGGCCATAACGTGCTATTAAAGCGTGAAGACAAACAACCGGTGCACTCGTTTAAACTGCGCGGTGCCTTTCATAAACTACATAAAGTACAGCAGCAAAACCCAGAGGCGCGCATAGTGTGTGCATCCGCAGGCAACCATGCCCAAGGCGTAGCGCTATCGGCCAGTAAGTTGGGTTTAAACGCCACCATTGTAATGCCTATTACCACGCCAGAAATAAAAGTTGCGGCAGTTAAAGCCTTAGGTGGCAATGTAGTGCTGCATGGCACCGCGTTTGATGAAGCCAATAGCTATGCTATTAACCTCGCTAAAACTGAAGGCGCACAATATATTCCGCCGTTTGACGATGCCGATGTTATTGCCGGGCAAGGTACAGTTGCCAAAGAGTTATTAAGCCAGCATAACCAGCTAAACACGGTGTTTATTCCGGTTGGCGGCGGCGGTTTATTGGCTGGCATGGCGGTATATATCAAAGCCATACAACCTAATGTACGCGTAATAGGCGTTGAACCAGAAGATGCCGCCTGCTTAAAAGCGGCGTTGCATGCTGGCGAACCGGTAACGCTGGGGCGAGTAGGCTTATTTGCCGACGGCGTGGCGGTAAAGCGTATCGGTAACGAAACCTTTAACCTTGCCAAACGGTTTTGCGATGACGTTATCACGGTAACCAGCGATGAAATATGCGCGGCAATTAAAGATATTTTTGATGATTTACGTGCTGTAGCTGAACCCGCAGGCGCTTTAGCCTTAGCCGGTTTAAAAAAATACAGCCAACAACGGCCAAGTAGTGTGCTAGCCAAACCACAACAACTGGCCGCAGTGCTAAGTGGCGCTAACCTTAATTTTGATACGCTACGTTATGTGTCAGAGCGCTGTGAGCTAGGCGAGAAAAAAGAAGCGGTTTTCGCGGTAACGATACCCGAAGAAAAAGGTAGCTTTCGTCGCTTTTGCCAAACCTTGGGTGGCCGCGCAATCACAGAATTTAACTACCGCTATGCTAGTGATAATAAAGCGCATATTTTTGTTGGTATAAAACTACGTTATGGCCAGCAAGAATTAAATACCGTAACCACACTGCTTGCTGAAGCCGGCTACGATTTTCAAGATCTATCCGACGACGAACTTGCCAAGCTGCATGTACGCTATATGGTCGGCGGTATGCCGCCTCGGCAACTAAGCGAACAGGTATACCAGTTTAATTTTCCAGAATACCCGGGCGCGTTAATGAATTTCTTAAACACCTTGGGCGAGCACTGGAATATTACCTTGTTTCACTATCGCAACCACGGCGCCGCTACTGGCGATGTGCTAGCCGGGTTTGAAATAGCCGAGCATGCTGATATTAAACCGCACTTAGAAACACTTGGTTACCAATACCAGCTGGTTAGCAATAACCGCAGCTATCAAACATTTTTAACGGCAGTTTGAAAACTTAATATTAAGCGCTCGGCTTTAACGGCCAGCCGTAGCTTGTTGGTAGTAAGTCTGATTTTGCTACTGAGAAAAAATAGCTAGCGGCAAATACCGCCGTTAAATACCCGTAACCAAAAAATCTATCGCGGTAATAATTTCACCTCGATAAGAGGTTATTGAGCATTCATGTATTTTTAAAAAGCTCGCAGATACACTGGTGATCTGGTGCGTTAACACAGCGTAATCCTTATGCTTTATTTTGATAACCGGGCAAAGATTATTAGGGAAGCTTTTATCTGATGTGCCTGCTGGGGTTAGCGGAATTACAACTCTGCTATTTAATGTATCAAGTAGGCCAGTTTGGATATTAATAAAATAAGGGTACGTTTTATTTGTACCCTTATCAGTATTCACGTATACGTCAAACTGTTTCATTAAAAGGCTCTGTGCTTATCAGCAAAAAGGCCACTATTCTCAGCAAGCTCATTGCAAGCATCGATAGCGTGCTGGTTGTCCTCTAGCCATTGTTTACGCCGCTCGGTACGTATCTTCTCGGTAAGCGCCTGCTCTAGCGTTGCAGATAAATTTATTTTCAAAGCACGAGCCTCAGCCAACAACTCTTTATTGATACTAAGGTTCGCTGGCTTTTTAGCGGTGTGTTTATCAGTTATCGGTTGCATCAGCTTTGCTCACAACATCGGTTATACGCATTGATCATGCGCACTAGCCTAGTAGCGTGCATTTAACAAGTCAAGCAAACCAAGGCATAAATATTAGGTTTTGCTATTGCTCGGCCTTCACCGAGCTAGTTACGCTTTTACGCCGCAGTTTGCTAATTAACAAGTACATTGCTGGCGTAGTGTACAGCGTTAAAAACTGACTTAATAACAAGCCTCCGACAATAGTAATACCTAGCGGCTGGCGCAGTTCTGAACCCTCGCCACTGCCTAATAATAACGGCAATGCGCCTAATAGGGCGGCAAAGTTGGTCATTAAAATTGGCCGTAACCGTTGCTGGGCGGCCAAGGCTACTGCGTCTTTGGCCGACAAGCCTTGTTGGCGCTCGGCTGCCAGTGCAAAGTCGACCAGCAGAATTGCGTTTTTCATTACAATGCCTATAAGTAAAAATAACCCGAGCAAGGCAATTAAGCTAAAATCACTATTGGTAACATACAAGGCTAATACCGCACCCAGCGCGGCACAGGGTAAGGTAGATAAAATAGTTAACGGTTGCAGCAGGCTTTCGTACAATACACCAAGCAGCAAATACACCGCGACAATAACACCGACAACTAGCCAAGTTTGGTCGCTAGAGCTAAACATAGCATTACGCTGATTTGCGCCACTAATTGCGTGTATTGCGCCTGGCACCATTAGCTCGGCTAAAGCTTGGTCTATGGCAGCAGACGCTTCATCTACTGTAACGCCGTCAGCTAAACCATAACCAATATTTACCGAGGCAAACTGGCCGTCGTGCTGCACGCGGTCTTGCACTAAACCATATTGATAACTCGCCACCGCTGATAACGGAATTTGATTGCCGTTTGCCGTTATTATTTGCAGTTGCTGCAACACCTCTGGCTGCGCGGTATAACCCGGCATTAGCTCCATTACCACACGGTATTGGTTTTGCTGATCATATAAGGTAGCCACTTGGCGCTGTGAAAATGAGTTATTCAGCAAGGTAGCAATAGTACGCATATCAACACCTAAGCGCTGTGCGGCTTCACGGTCAATATGCAGTTCTACTTGCTGCGCATCTTCACCACCGGGTGTACTAACGTCGACAAGCTGCGGTATTTCTTGCAGTTTTTCGCCAACTTTTTTCCCCCATTGGCGCAACAAGGCTAAATCATCTGACAATAGCTGCACTTCGTAGTCGCTACGGCTAAATGGTGATGACAAGCGAATATCTTGGTCGACGTTCATAAATAAGATGCCACCGGGTTCTTTCGGGGCGGTGTTGCGCAGGCGATCGACCACGGCACGCGCTGAAATTTTTCGCTCGGCTAATGGCTTTAACCTTACCCGCATCCACGAGTTACTTACGCCGGTATTACCACCCGCAGAGCCGGTAACATCGGCAACCGCTGGGTCTTTAAGCACATGCTGGCGGAATATTTCTATTTTTGGCTGCATCATTTGATAAGAGGCACCATCGTCGCCACGAACAAAACCGTTTAGCTGCCCAGTATCTTGCTCGGGCAATAGCCCCGACGGCACCTTGCTATACAGCCAACCGCCAGCGGCAAATAGCAGCACTAGCAGGAGTAACAACCAACGATAATGGTTAAGACCAATATCGATACTACGCCGATAAGCATTACTTAACCGTGAAAACAGCCCTGGCGATTGCTCAGCTTGCATCGGTTTTAGCAATAAAGCCGACAAACTTGGCGTAAGGGTTAACGATACCAGCAGCGAAATAACCATAGCCGCCACTAAGGTAATAGAAAACTCGCGGAACAAGCGTTCAACCAAGCCACCCATAAATAAAATAGATAAGAAAATAACAATCAGTGCTAGGTTCATACCCAATAAGGTAAAGCCAACTTCAGCCACACCTTGCCTTGCCGCCTGCAATGGCGTTAAGCCACGCTCTAAATGGCGGCGTATATTTTCAACCACTACAATGGCATCGTCGACTACTAAACCGGTAGCGACTATTAGTGCCATAACCGATAAGTTATTTAGTGAAAAATCGCACAGATACATTACGGTAAAAGAACCAATTAGCGCGATAGGTATAGTTAGGCTTGGTATTAACGCACTGCGTAAATTACCTAAAAACACCCATACCACTAACACCACTAAACCGACCGAAATAATTAAGCTTACTTGGGCTTCTTCTAGCGTGGCACGGATCACTGGGCTGCGGTCCATCACTACGGCTAAATCGGCACCGGCCGGGGTTAATGACTGCAATAGCGGTAATTGGGCATAAATTGCATCTATGGTTTCAACAATATTAGCGCCACTACGGCGGCTGACCAGCAAAATAACCGCATCTTTATCGTTATGAAAACCAGAGCTATAGCGGTTTTCAGTAGAGTCGGTAACTAAGGCAACGTCAGATAAACGAATGGCTGCGCCAGCAACGTATTTCACCACCAGATCTTGATAGTCTGAGGCTTGGCGTTGGGTTTCACTGGTGGCTATTTGCCAGCGATGTACGTCAGATTCTAATACGCCAAGCGCCACTGAAGCGTTAGCAGAGCTAATAGCAGAGCGCACTTCGTCTAACGCCACGCCATAGTGCGCTAGCATGCCGGGGTTTAGTTGCACCCTTACCGCAGGTAACGACGAGCCACTAACTTCAACTTCACCAACGCCAGTAATGCGTGATAATTTTTGTGCTAATACCGTAGTGGCGTTGTCATACAGCAGGCTGCCCGACAGATGACCAGAGCTTAACGCTAACGCCATAATAGGGGCTTGTGACGGGTTAAACTTGCGATACACCGGGTTACCGGGCATGCCCGACGGCAGCTGGCCGCGCGCTGCGTTAATAGCCGCCTGCACTTCACGCGCCGCATCGTCAACGTTACGGTCAAGCTCAAACTCTAGCCGTACTTGGGCAGAACCTTGGCTACTTGATGAACTAATACGGCGAATGCCCGAAATACTGCCCAAAGCCCGCTCTAATGGCGTAGCAACTGTTGCCGCCATACTTTCTGGGCTAGCACCGGGTAAGTTAGCACTAACCACAATCATGGGAAAGTCGATAGCTGGCAGTGGTGAAACTGGCAATAGCCGCCAGCTGAGCAAACCCAGCAACATAATGGCAATGGCAATTAGCGCGCTAGCGACTGGCCGCTGAATAAAAGGCTGCGCTAGGTTCATACCGCGCTTGCCTCTGTATCTACTAGCGCTGGGCGCTTGCTTACCAAACGGTCAAACCATAAATACACTACCGGCGTGGTAAAGAGTGTTAGCACTTGGCTAACTAACAAACCACCCACCATAACTAAACCTAGTGGTTGGCGCAGTTCGGCACCAGAACCACTAGCTAGCAACAGTGGCAAGGCACCAAACAATGCCGCTAGGGTGGTCATTAAAATAGGCCTAAAGCGCATTAGTGCGGCTTGATAAATAGCGGCTTCAGGCGTCATACCTTGGTTACGTTGGGCGTCTAGGGCAAAGTCGACCATCATAATGCCGTTTTTCTTAACTAAACCAATTAGTAGCACTATGCCGATAACCGCAATTAAATCGAGCGGTTGGCCAGTAATAAGTAAGGCCAATAAAGCGCCCACCGTTGCTGATGGTAGCGTAGATAAAATAGTTACTGGGTGAATTAGGCTCTCGTATAAAATGCCTAACACGATATACATAGTAACAATGGCCGCTAGTACTAACCATAACGTATTACTAAGCGAGGCACGAAAGGCTTCAGCTGCGCCTTGAAAGGTAAGCTCAACTTCTGGTGGCATTTGTAACTGGTGCTGCACCGCTTCTATTGCCTCAATTGCCTCACCTAAGGAATAACCCTGCGCCAAGTTAAATGACAAGGTTACGGCCGGAAATTGGCCTTGCTGGTTAATAAGCAACCGTGCCGGTCGTTGCGATACGGTAGCCACTGAAGATAAAGGCACACTGGCACCGCTGCTGGTGGTTAAATACAGCTTGTCTAAGGCATCTAGCCCTTGCACCTGCGCTGGGTCAACCTCTAGCACCACCCGATACTGATTCGACTGCGTAAATAAGGTTGAAACTTGCCGTTGGCTATAGGCACTTTGTAACACCGAGCTAATTTGCGACACACTTAGCCCTAAGCGTGCGGCCGCAGTGCGGTCAATATCAATGTAGGCTTGCAAGCCTTGCCATTGTAAGTCGTGCGCCACCTCAGATAATTCAGGCCGCTGTTGCAAGGCATCAACTAATTCTGGCAACCACTGGCTTAGCACCGCATGCTCTGGCGTGCTTAACGTAAACTGATACTGAGTACGACTAACTCTATCTTCAATACTCAATTCCTGCACCGGCTGAAACCAACCTTTAATGCCAGGCACTGCTAGCACCTGCTGTTCAAGCTGGCGAATAATTTCAACCACCGACTGCGAACGCTGCTCGTGTGGTTTTAAATTAATAAGAATACGCCCGCTGTTAATACTGCTATTGCTGCCGTCGACACCAATAAACGACGATAAGCTGCTTACGGCATCATGAGTTAGCATATTTGCGGCAAGCTCTTGCTGGCGCACTGCCATAGCGGCAAAAGAAATATCCTGCGGCGCTTCGGTAATAACCTGAATTACACCGCTGTCTTGCACCGGAAAGAAGCCTTTGGGCACCGCCATATATAAACCAGCGGTTAATGCTACTGTGGCTAGCATGGTTGCCATAGTTAAGCGCTGATGCTGCAACACCCATTGTAATGCTAACGCATAGCGGTTAATTACTCGTTGCATCAGGCTGTTTTCTTGTTCATGTGCCGGCAGTGTAGTAAGCAAGCGCGCACAAAGCATTGGCGTAAGCGTTAATGACACCACCAACGAAATTAAAATAGCCACGGCTAAGGTAGCCGCAAATTCAAAGAATAAACGCCCCACCACGTCGGCCATAAATAACAGCGGAATAAGTACGGCAATTAAGGAGAAGGTAAGTGAAATAAGCGTAAAGCCAATTTCCTTTGCGCCTTTAAACGCTGCTTCATGCGGCGATGCGCCTTGCTCACGGTGCCGTGCAATGTTTTCTAACATCACTATGGCATCGTCAACCACAAAGCCGGTGGCAATAGTTAGTGCCATTAATGTTAGGTTATTAATAGAAAAATCGAGCAACAACATAACGGCAAAGGTGCCCACTAACGATAAAGGCACGGCTAAGCTGGGAATAATAGTCGCCGGAATAGTACGTAAAAAAGCGAAGGTAACTAAAATAACTAAGAAAATAGCAAACAGCAGCTCTTTTTGTACGTCGCGTACTGACGCGCGAATACTGTTGGTACGGTCGGTTAATACCGTAACATTTACCGCGGCCGGCATAGTAGCCGTAAGCTGCGGTAATAAAGCCTGAACTTGATCAGCCACGTCAATAACGTTAGCACCAGGTTGGCGTTGAATATTCAGTAACACCGCAGGTTGGCTATTGGCCCAGGCAGCTAAAAAGCGGTCTTCTGCGCCTTGCTCTACCGTAGCTACATCTTGCAATCGCACGGGTGCGCCGCCACGCCACGCAACCACTAAGTTTTCATACTCGGCCACATCGCGAATTTGATCATTAGCATCTAGCATGGTTGAGCGAAACGGCCCGTCAAAGCTACCCTTTGGCTGATTAGTATTCGCCGCAGCAATAGCCGAGCGTAAGGTGTCTAAACTTAGGTTCATATTGGCCAGTGCCGCAGGGTTAGCCTTAACCCTAATAGCAGGACGTTGGCCACCTGCGAGGCTAATCATGCCAACACCGGGCAACTGCGCCAGTTTTTGCGCCATACGGGTATCAACAAGGTCATATACCTGCGGCAATGGCAGCGTATCTGAGGTTATTGCTAAGGTAAGAATAGGTGCATCGGCTGGGTTAACTTTGCGATAAATTGGCGGTGTGGGTAAGTCAGACGGCAATAACGACGACGCCGTGTTAATAGCGGCTTGCACTTCTTGTTCAGCCACGCCCATTTCAACCACTAGCGCAAACTGCAAGGTAATAACCGAGGCGCCAGCTGAACTGCTAGACGACATTTGCTTTAAACCGGGTATTTGCCCTAAACGCCGCTCTAGTGGCGCTGTAACGGTGCGCGCCATAATGTCGGGGCTAGCGCCGGGGTTAAAGCTAAACACCTGAATAATGGGGTAATCAACTTGCGGTAGCGCCGCAACTGGCAGCATACGCCAGCTAAGAATACCCGCAATTAAAATAGCCAGCATCAGCAAAGATGTGGCAACGGGGCGCATAATAAACGGGCGAGACATGTTCATCGTCTGTTCCTTATTGCGCTGACGCTGCGGAGTCGCTTATTACTTCTACCGCGCGACCTGGCCGTAACCGATCTAGCCCTTCTAACACCACTTGCTCACCACCGGTTAAGCCGCCGGTTACCGCAATCACGCCATTATCTGCCGCGCCCAGCTGTATTTGGCGAATTTGCGCTTTGTTTTGCTCAATAATATAAACATAGGTACCGGCCGAGCCATATTGCACTGCATCTTGCGGTACAGAAATAACACCTTGCAACTGGGCAATATTCAGCCTGACGTTAACAAACTGGTTTGGAAACAGCTCTTCCTGCTGATTAGCAAACTCGGCTTTTAAGCGCAAGGTACCAGTGGCAATATCAATTTGGTTATCCAGTGTTGTTAGCACACCACGGCTTAATAACTGCTGCTCATCTCTGTCCCACGCCTCTACCGTTAGGTTATTGCCCGCGCGCACGGCATCGCGCACCGCAAGCAGTTGCCGCTCTGGAATAGAAAACACCACGTTAATTGGCGCGCTTTGGGTAATGGTAACTATACCTTCGCTGTCATTGGCTTGTACTAGGTTACCTGCGTCAACCCGGCGCAGGCCCAAACGGCCACTAATTGGCGCATGAATACGGGTATAAGACAGCTGTAATTTAGCCGCGTCAATTTGCGCTTGGTTACTTTTTAACGCGCCAGTAAGCTGGGCGACTAAAGCTTGCTGCTGGTTAAACTGTTGGGCAGATATAGAGTTTTGTTTACGCAAGGTGCTGTACAGCGCTAAATCTTGTTCAGCGTTTTTAAGCTGGGCTAAGTTTTGATCTTGCTGGCCTTGGGCTTGGGCTAATTGTATTTGATAATCGGCAGCGTCTATTTGCGCCAGCAACTGGCCTTGCTCAACCTTATCGCCTTCTTTAAAAGTTAGTTGCTGCAACGGCCCAGATACTCGGCTGCGCACTACCACAGTATTAATTGGCGTAACCGTACCTATGGTTTTAACTTGTACGCGTAAATCAGCAAGCTCAGCCTTTACTACCCGCACCGGCACCGGCATGGCCCAAGGGCTCATTGGGCCTCTGGGCCGTTTTGCTGCTGTTGTCGGCTCTGCCGCCGGCCAAAACCAATACGCTGCTGCCACTACAATAACCAAGCCAGTAACCAGTAAAGGTTTTTTTAACGCTGCCATTTGTACTTCCTGTCGCATAAACTAAATTTGTGAACACTATAATGCCATGCTAACCCAGCCTCAACGCAGTAACTGTCAAGATAAGGTAAAGATTGTCGCAGTATCGGCAAAGAGGGGAAATATAGCGGTGAATGGTAAAGCTTAATACACAAATATGCGGCTACGAGATCACAACTCTATACAATTTATAACTAAGAAAATTGCTAAGATAACTCAAAATAAACTTGGCCTATGCATCAGAATTTTAACGAAATGCTTTGCTGCTCGTTTTAGCTATTAGGTAAATATACCACTATCATTCATTACTATATTCAGCCAGTAAGCTTGCTCAGTGGTAGGCTAAACTAGAACTCTCACCCCTTCAGGAGGGAAAAACATGTACAACTCGACAGACTTTACACTACATGGACAGGTTGCCAGTAGTTACTGGCGCAGGTGCGGGTATTGGTCGCGCCATTGCTGAAACGTTTGCTGCAGCGGGCGCCGCGGTAATGGTTAGTGATCTTAAACAAGAAACAGCTAATGCTGTTGCAGAGCAGATTATCGCTAACGGCGGTAAAGCCGCCGCCATTGCTTGCGATATTACGAAAGAAGATGACTTATCTCGTTTAATTAATGAAACAGTTAGCCAACTAGGTAAGCTTACTATTCTGGTTAGCAATGCAGGTGGCGGCGGGCCTAAGCCATTTGATATGCCAATGGCTGACTTTAAGCGTGCATTTGATTTAAATGTGTTTTCTTTGTTTCGCTTAGCGCAACTTGCCGCACCAGAAATGGAAAAAGCAGGCGGTGGCTCAATCTTGGCCATTACCTCTATGGCAGGTGAAAATAAAAATGAACATATGGCGTCGTACGCCGCATCTAAGGCGGCAACAAATCACCTTATTCGCAATATTGCGTTTGATCTTGGCCCGAAAAATATTCGCGTTAATGGCATTGCCCCAGGCGCAACCCGCACCACCGCGTTGCAATCTGTACTTACGCCAGAAATTGAACAAAATATGCTGAAGAAAACTCCGATTCACCGACTCGGCGAACCGCAAGATATGGCCAACCCGGCATTATTTCTCTGCTCGCCTGCCGCCAGCTGGATCAGTGGTCAAATTCTTACCGTATCAGGTGGTGGTGTGCAAGAACTTGAGTAATTTATGCTTTAGGCAAACAGCTAATTTTAGCTGCTGATTAATTCTGCCGCTATCTGATAGCTGGTTTGCCGCGCTATAGGGTTGTGCATCATACTAGTTAACATCAATTCGTCCGGATTATGCTGGGCAATAAAATCGGCAATACCTTGTTTCACTAACGCTGCATCACCTACCACAGAGCATGCAAGCGCAGTATTTACATAGGCTTTTTCATGCGGCTGCCAAATGCTGTCCATGTTAGCCACAGGCGCCGGCAGTAAACCTGGAACACCGCGAGTGAGGTTAACAAACTGCTGCTGTACCGAACTAAACAAGCGTTTGGCTTCAGCCGTGGTGTCAGCGGCAAACACGTTCATTGCCAGCATAAGGTAGGGTTTATCTAACTGCGCTGATGGTTTAAATTGCTGACGATATAACGCGGCGGCTTGTGTCAGCATACCGGGTGCAAAATGCGAGGCGAAGGCATAGGGTAAACCAAGTTGAGCGGCCAATTGAGCGCCATACAAGCTGGAGCCCAGTATCCACAACGGCACATTTAACCCTTGCCCCGGCACGGCCTGCACTAGCTGATTCGGCTTAACCGGCGCAAAATACTGCTGCAACTCAGCGATATCAGCAGGAAACTGCGCTTCGGTTTCAGCCCGATTGCGGCGTAGCGCTCTAGCAGTAGCCTGATCACTGCCCGGTGCGCGGCCTAAACCTAAGTCAATACGGTTAGGATATAAGGTTGCTAACGTCCCGAACTGCTCGGCAATCACCAGTGGCGAATGGTTGGGCAGCATAATGCCGCCAGCACCTAAGCGAATGCGCGAAGTGGCAGCCGCTAAATGACTGATAAGTAATGAGGTAGCCGCACTAGCAATACCCGGCATATTATGATGCTCGGCCAACCAATAACGATGATAACCAAGTGACTCGGCAAGCTGAGCTAAGGCTTTGCTACTAGCAAAGCTATCAGCAACCGTGCTACCAGCCGACACTGGCGCTAAATCTAAAATGGATAAAGGGATCATTAGGGCTCCGCTATGCTTTAAATACACCAATTACATATCAACTGGCATACAACTATGAAGTAGTGGGGCTTAACCACAGCGGTTTCAAGGCTTAGATAATTAGCAATAAAAAAAGCCCTTAATATAAGGGCTTAGAGAGCATTCTTTACAAAAAGAATCTCAGGTGAAAACTATACTTTTGATCAGAACGGGACTATTACACTTCCCGATATGTAAAGACAATTATCTAATAAAATCAGTACGTTTACCAAGAATTACTTCCCGCCAAGCTCAAAATGTAAAGACGCGCCAAAAACCTCAAAACGACTTTACATTTACCTGTAAAAGGCGCAAGAATGCTTGCTGACTTGATATTATCAAAGTGCATTGAATGACATTTTTCAGTCATTTTAAGCTACAACATAACCAAGCGCCCTTAACTTTGCGTTGGCCGGCAGCTACACCAAATATGAAAAAAGGGTAGTTCATTCTCCCAGAATATCACGCTGGCAAAGCATATTTTGATAAGGAAACATGTCAGTTTTTTTAGAAGCTACAGCACATTTCTTGCTTGATACCTTAACTCTAAAACCAATTTTTCTTTAACATTTCGATCCATAATACAGTTTATTTTTGCCAGTTCAGATGAAATCTGATAGAAGAATGAAAGCAGTTTAAGTTGTTTTTTTAGGGAATTCAGGCTCTGAATTGAGCTTAAGTAAATACTCCCGACCATCATAAGGATAAGAAAATGGAATTCGTGATAGGGGCTGTTGTCATTTATTTTTTATATAAACTCGTATCCGGAAAACCTAACCCCAAACCGACTAGACGCGCCACCACCAGCAAACCATCCAAAACTTATACTCAAAGCAGCTACTCAAATAGCAACCGTCCTTCGACTATTCCGACGGACAACAATGATCAGGATGATAATTTTGCAACATTCACAGTCTATACGAGCTATGGCAGAGATGCGGAGAAATCGTCCAATACGCAAAAAGGTCGATGGGTTGAAGAAGGTGAACAATTAACAGTTAACGGTAGGCAAATATCCAAGGGACTGTTTTATTTTGGAGGTGTTTTGAACTCCCTCTCAGGGTATGGGATCGAGCCTTCGTTAGTTGATGAAAGACGTCCTGCAGTTGCCATGTCCGCGTCCATCGGATCTGAATTGTATACTGATGAGTCACTTGGGTACTGGCCAAGTTATGCGACTTTATCTAAAGGTTGTAGAGGCGCCTACCTTGATTTTTTAGCGTCCGATCGCTCTGACTCAACGACACCTATCGGCTATGTATTCATATACTTTTATGGATTTGAGAGACGGATTATTGAAAACCAAGCAAACAAGTTGGTTTCAGACCAAGAGTTTCTTACCATTTTTGACGAGGTGTTGCGCCTTAATAACGTGTTCAGCGCAAACCGTTCTTTTAGGGGATATTCGGCTAACTTCCTCGAACTACTGGCGTTACTCAGACCAGCAGTGCTTGAGCATAGAACGCAAGAGATACCGGAAACGAATAACAGTTTGTCATTCAAAGTTAAACTTGCAACCACTATAGCAAATGGCCAACCTGTTAGCGCAGACTTGGCACTGGACTGGTTAAAAAATACGTTCGAATACTCTCTGAAGACACCCGCCCGCAGGTGCGAAGACGAGTTCAGAAGGCTATTTAAGATAAGGTTTACTGAAAAATTTGGTAACGGCATATCGGTGAAACCAAATAAAACTAAGCTCACGTTGTCTTACCACGCCGCAAGCAATGGCATCCATAATGTTGATTTAAATTTAGAAGATTTACCAGATCCCAGCGTTCTTAAAGCGCCTATAAACAAACTTATTCCTATCGCTGAACAGTGTACAGATGAGTTGAATAGTTACAGCCGATATTTAGGCAAAGCAGATACCTCCAAGCACGATATAGCAGCATTAATGTTGTTGCCCAAAGAGTTGGCAAACGAATCTGACTCACCTGTTATCGAATCATTTAAGCGTTGGGCTGAACAAGTTATCTCTAATGAAAAAGGACTGACAACAGTTAAACAGTTTTGGTCTCACACAGGGATGCCGCTACCAAAAAACCTTAACAAAAAAGAGATTGACCTGCTTACTAATCTCGCGGCGAAGGCGGATATAGGTATTGCACCAGACCAACGCTTTCACCTAACCAAATTCAAAGTTGATGGAAATATCGTCTTGTTTTCGCCAGGTCATGGAGAGTTTTTTGAGTCTAGCCCTGCGTTCCATCAGGTAATGCTCGCATTAAGACTTGGCGCAATGGTGGCAAATATTGACGAGGTCGTTGCTCATGACGAAGAAATCACACTGCGTAGACTCATCGAACATGATGACAAGTTGTCACCAACTGAAAAGAACTCCTTATCTGCATATTTGACATGGCGGTTAAATAGTCCGGCGAACACCGTGGGGCTGGGGGCAAGAATAGAGTTGCTAAACACCAACCAAGTTGAGTTTTTGAAGAAGTTTATAATTTCAATTGCCCTTGCTGACGGTAAAATAGAGTCATCCGAAATAAAACAAATTGAGAAGCTCTACACCTCTTTAGGTTTAGATAAATCGCTCGTCACAAGCGACATTCATCAACTGACTACTACCAGAAAAGCCAATCAGTCACCGGTAGCAGATGCAGAAAAAAGTAACGACGTATTTCAACTGGATGAAGACATTCTTGCGATGCACGAGAGTGACACCAGTGACGCGAAATCAATGTTAGAAAATATTTTTGCAGTGGATGATGAGCCTGAATCAGAGCAAATAATTGCTTCATCCCCTCAGCAAGATAGCCTTGATAAGTCTCATAAAGCGTTGTTTGATGCATTGATAACTAAAACGATATGGCCGCGTAAAGAAGTGCACGAGCTCTGCAGCAAATTTAATTTAATGGTTGATGGTGCAATCGAAACTATCAACAATTGGGCGTACGAAAAAGTTGATGCACCGGTGTTAGATGACGATGGTGAAATCTATGTTGATCTCGAAATTGTTGAAGAGTTAAAGGGGTAAATGATGATTGCTAAGAAAATCCGAGCAAAAGAAAAAGACGCAATTATCCAGTCACTGAAATCAGGTGTGACACCCAAAGTTGGGATCCAACATATTCAGGTGGGCCGGGTGAATGAACTCAGAGCCATGATCCAAGATATTGAACGGATATCCGATGGTGGTTCTGCCTTCAGGCTTATCATTGGGGAGTACGGATCGGGTAAAACGTTTTTCTTGAGTGTTGTCAGGGCTATTGCGCTGGAAAGAAAGCTGGTTACCGTAAACGCAGACCTATCACCAGACAGGCGGATCCATGCCTCTGCTGGCCAGGCAAGAAACCTCTATTCAGAGCTAATGCGCAACATGTCTACTCGTAATAAGCCCGACGGTAATGCTCTAACAAGTGTGGTTGAGAAGTTTATTACTGAAGCTCGCATGGAAGCTGATAGCACTGGAAAGAGTATCAATGCCGTCATTCATGAAAAGCTATCCTCTCTGTCAGAGCTTGTTGGCGGATATGATTTTGCCAAGGTTGTCGAGGCATATTGGAATGGCCATGAGGCTGATGATGAGGCACTCAAAGCAAACGCTATCAAATGGTTACGTGCGGAATACTCAACTAAAACCGATGCTCGTAACGACCTCGGTGTAAGAACCATCATCTCTGATGCGTCATTTTATGACTCGCTCAAGTTGATGAGTTTGTTTGTTCGGCAAGCAGGCTATCAGGGACTATTAGTAAACCTTGATGAGATGGTGAATCTATACAAACTGAACAACACCACTGCCCGAACGTCAAACTACGAACAGATTTTGCGCATTCTTAATGACTGTCTTCAGGGTACAGCAGAGCATCTGGGCTTCTTGCTTGGCGGAACACCTGAGTTCCTTCTCGACCCCAGAAAAGGCCTTTATAGCTATGAAGCGCTTCAATCCAGGCTGGCCGGCAACACCTTTGCTAAGCAAGCCGGTGTCATTGATTACTCCTCCCCTGCATTACATCTAGCAAGTTTGACCCCGGAAGAGCTCTACATCTTGCTTAAGAACTTACGCCATGTACATGCTGAAGGCGATGAAAGTAAGTATCTTGTCCCTGATGAATCGCTAAAGGCGTTTTTGAAACACTGTAGCCAAACTATCGGTGATGCCTACTTTAGAACGCCCAGAAACACCATTAAGGCATTCCTAGATATGCTGGCGGTTATCGATCAGAATCCGAATATTGCTTGGAATAATCTGGTTGCTTCTGTGGCTATTGAAGAAGAAAAACCTTCCGATGTAGAGCTTGATATCGAAGACACCGAGGATGATCTGGCCGACTTTAAGCTATGAGGGACGAGCACGAGAAGCTGGACATCAGAGTTCGGCGTTGGATTTTTCAGCAAGGTTGGTCTGAGCTCAGAGAGATCCAAAGTCTTGCTATAGAGCCAATTTTATCTGCCAAAACGGATGTTCTAATCAGTGCATCAACTGCTGCAGGGAAGACCGAGGCGTTTTTTCTCCCGGCAATAAGTGCTATTGCAGAACAACAGAAAGGGGTTGGTATTCTCTATATCAGCCCCCTAAAAGCCTTAATCAATGACCAAGACAGGCGCCTAGAAAGCCTATCAGACTTACTTGATATGCCGGTTACGCCCTGGCATGGGGATAGCCCTCAGGGCAAGAAAAATAAGCTGAAAACCTCTCCTGCCGGCATTGTCTTAATCACGCCGGAGTCACTTGAGTCACTACTCATTCGTGATGCCGGTTGGGTCAAATCAGCTTTTTCTCTTCTGAGATACGTTGTTATTGACGAATTTCATGCCTTTTTAGGATCAGAACGTGGACACCATCTGCTCTCATTGCTCCATAGGCTTGAACACCTTCTCGGACGATTAAAGTCACCCATTCCAAGGGTGGCGTTAAGTGCTACACTTGGTGAAATAGAGAAAGTCCCTTTGGCTTTGCGCCCTAATCAATCATTACCATGCAAAATCATCAGGGATACAAATGCTGTATCGACACTTAAAGTCCAGGTCAAAGGCTACGTTAATCCTGCTCAGGTAGACATCGAAGAACCCATCGATGCTGAATATAAAATTTGCCAGGATCTCTTTAAATTTTGCCGCGGTGGCAACCACCTTGTCTTTGCCAACAGTCGCAATAGAACGGAAATTATCGCGGCAACGTTAAGCGACATGTGTGATCAACAACATGTACCTAATGAGTTTTTCCCTCACCATGGCTCGCTGTCCAAAGAACTGAGAGAAGGCCTCGAAAAACGGCTTCAACAAGAACATTATCCTACAACAGCGGTATGCACCATGACCCTGGAGCTCGGTATTGATATTGGGAAAGTTAATTCAGTTGTCCAGGTTACGGCCCCTCACTCCGTTTCAAGTCTCCGCCAGAGAATGGGGCGCTCAGGACGCAGGGGCGGCGCCTCTATTCTCAGAATGTTGATTGCTGAAGATGAACTGACTAAAGATTCAAACCCGATTGATAAGCTGCGTTTGGAGTTAATCCAGTCCCTTGCCATGATAAGACTGCTTATCAGTAGTAAGTGGTATGAGCCGGCCGATACATCGCTTTATCACTTTTCGACACTACTGCATCAAATCCTCGCAGTTATTGCACAGTGGGGAGGTATTAGAGCAGATCAGTTGTACAACC
The DNA here is from genome assembly GCF_036983985.1 of Rheinheimera metallidurans. Taxonomy (NCBI): domain Bacteria; kingdom Pseudomonadati; phylum Pseudomonadota; class Gammaproteobacteria; order Chromatiales; family Chromatiaceae; genus Rheinheimera; species Rheinheimera metallidurans. Next base: position 25,277 of record NZ_JALAHQ010000005.1, on the reverse strand, counting down.
TGCTCTGCAAAGAAGGGCCATTCCAAAATATTTCTGCAGCCGACTACAAGGCTATTCTTCTGCATATGGGTAGCTCTGAATTAATTACTCAGCTTGGTAGTGGAGAGTTGGTTTTAGGTGTTTTAGGCGAACGAATCACCGGGCATTACTCATTCTATGCCGTGTTCAAAACCCCTGAAGAATTCAGGATTGTCAGTGGTACCAAAACGCTTGGTACGTTGCCTATCGACTCATTGGTACTCGTTGGACAACACATTATTTTTGGCGGAAAAAGGTGGATAGTCAAAGATATCGACAGCGACAAAAAGACGATTTATGTTGAACGGGCAAAGGGAGGAAAGCCCCCAAAGTTCGGCGGTAGCGGTATGTCAGTGCATGACGTGGTGCGCCAGGAAATGTTCAAAATATTAAGTGATGGCGACTACCGGATCGCTGTTGCTGACCAGAAAATTGACTTTGCTGATGCCAACGCGAGAGAGCTGTTTAGAGAGAGCGTGGCTTTCTTTAACGAGGCAGAGCTGCGACAGAATTCATTACTTCAACACGGCAATGACGTATACATATTCACATGGCATGGTGACAAGGTTGTCAATACGATAGCTGCACTACTCATTATGAATGGGTATGAAGCAGGAGTATACGCGGGTGTTATAGAGGTCAGCAAAACGTCCTTAACCGATGTTGCGGCTTCATTGCGCTCTCTATCGTTGAGAGCATACCCAACCGCGGCAGAGCTCGCTGACAGTGTACTGGAGAAAAGAGTAGATAAATTTGACGAGTTCTTGCCTGAAGAAGTTATCTCGCTGGGATATGGAGCAAAGGTATTTGATATGAATGATGCACATTGCTGGTTGAAAAAGTTCTCATAAATTGGATTAGTCATAATTCCATCTGACACTTTTTATGATCGAGCTTGATCAATTCTGACAGTCAACCCTGTGCCAAAAGCGGACATTTTGCGTTGTGGAAAATGCCTGCTCATCACTCCCTTTATGAGCCCAAACCACTGGTTAAAATTCCATATATCCAGCTTGAGTAAATTTAAGAACAACTAGCGTACTGCCTGTATAAATTTTGTCTGACGCAAATTTACTGATTTTAGAAAAATCTGTTGAAATAGGGGTACATGAACGTTAGTTTGGTATGAGTTGAATTCAGGAAAGAAGGCGTAAAAATTCCGACTTGCGGACGTTTTGCCTTCTATTAGAAAGTTAACTGTAGGGAGGTAGTGTGAAATATTTTGCCTATGGGTCAAACATGTCTCTTCCTATGTTGAGGGACAAAGAGGTCATAGTGAGTGACGTACAAGGCAATTCCTTTGAGGCCGTCACTTACTATGCAACTAACACTGCCCCATCCTTATTGCCTTACTCTTGGTATCTATTCCACGTAATCTACGGAGCAAAAGAAACAGGGGTTCCTTCTGATTATCTTGAAGCACTTGAAGCTACCAAAAGCCAGGAAGACCCTGATAAAGAAAGGGATGCAAGAGAGCGTGCCATATACAGTTAACAAGCGCAGGCGTCGGGACAAAATTTCCGCTGCGCTTCAATTTTTCCCGTGCTGTTGGCATTATAAGCCGATGGAAGTTATGGATAAATTTTAATAGCTATGAATTTTTTTAAGTATTATAGTGCAAATCCTAAAGCAAGCTCTGAAGAGATATTTGCCCCACTTAGATACCATTCTTTGAGGTATGTTTCAGCAGACCAATTTAATGATCCGTATGACAGCAAGTGTTTTTTTGAAACACTTGATGGTAATAGGGATGATTCGTTATCGGATACTATTAACCGGCACCTTAGAATTGCCTGTATGAGTCGAAATCCACACTCTCCGATAATGTGGGCTCATTATGCTACTCATCACGCAGGTTACGTTCTTGGTTACAATTTGGAAAACCTACCAAATAAAGCAGTTGAATATGAAGATATAGAACCATTTTGTTATTCAACAAGTAAAATTAGAGAGGCCATTCTGAAAAAATACCCAGACGTATCATCATCGGAATTGGGTGATGTTATGAAAGAGTATTTACTATCGGATGACTCATATATGCAATACTTAATGGATGCAATTTTTACAAAACACTTAGATTGGAAGTATGAGGAAGAACATCGATTTATTGACTTTAACCAAGAGGGAATGTCTGATAAATATATTGATATAGACATTGGAACAACAAACGTTGAATCAATTCTACTTGGATATAAGTTTGATCATGAAAAGTTAGATTATGAACTTAAGTCAATCATTAAAGATGTTTTTGGCGGCTCTATAGATGTTTATAAGGCTGAGCCTAGCCTTGAAAAGTACGCTATGAAGTTTAAGCCGTATAAACTTTGATAGTCGGCTTATAACAAATAATTGTAGTCGCCAGCAAGCGGGCTGGGACCTCCACTGCTACGCAGTTCCGCCCCCTAAATTAAGCGTTAGATGTCTGCAATTCGCTCATAACTTACTGTCGGGTTGGATTGGAACCTTTCGGCTAAACTGTCAGATCAGATATGAGCCACTACACATAAATACAACTCATTCGCTAATTGAGCTCTACTAGTATTTGCATTGTTATTAAGTACGTTTTAATACCATTAATATTTTCCTTATTCATACAAATACGAATTCTGCCAAGGAATATATTTATAGAGTACATCCTCATCAAAACTGAATGAAAATGTTGCTTCTTCTAAATTTGAAACTTTAATTACTTGCTTAACAATTACGTCCCCCAGCTTATCCCGATATGCAATCATTAGCTTATTTTTGTCATCTTTGTTAATAAAAAAACGAACTAAATTATCTGTATCAAATGAACTTAATTGTTGATTGTCTGCAAACTCAATCTTCGCACGCTTGCTAATTCTAGCGTTCACACCGACTATATTTTCCCCTTTATCTGACATTTCAAAAAAAGATACCAGCCTACTTATCCAATTCAAATTATTAGGTTCTTGAGCCACAAGCCAATTGATAAGTTGAGGGTTTTTATAAATATGATTCATATCAGCTCTAAGAAGTTGATGAATATATGAATCCTCTGAACGAAAGTGAATTCTTTTATTGTGATACTCTGATAATTCAATTTCCATATTTGATTTGACTGCTTGTAGGAAAATTTTATTTGCTAGCAAATTTCTTTTTTTTATCTGAATTTCATCTATTTCTGTCCACCCAAGCCCACTTTCACTTTTAGTCCAAGCTATTGTAGACCACAGGGTTAAATAGTCAGGAAGCCATCCTCTATTAATATTTCTTGAATCGTACAACCTTTGCAAAAACGAATTAAGAACTGGTGATAGAGGGTCTTCATTGGCTACATATTTTGCGAACTTTATTAAATCAATCGAAGGAGTCTGGCTGAGCTTATCTTGTGCAAAGTTTAAGGCGAAAGGTTGTCTTGTGTTTGCTATTATATCAAAAGCCTCTTCTTCTAAACTTGGGATGCGCTGATCTAAAATATGCTTTGCAACACCAACAAGAGAGGTATCATTGTTAAAGGTCGATAGCAGCATTCTTTGCTTTTCAGCTTGGTCTATAAAGCTCAATTTTGCTGTGAATATCTCCTGCAAATCAATTCCCCTATAGTCTCCAGGGAATGTACTCAGTGAAAATGCAAGGGCAGACCTTCCCATCTTGAGAAGATTAAGAATATCTTGGTAATCTTTGAGTGAAGTTTCTGGAGTATTAGCAATCCTAATTAAGTCTGCTTGCTCATTTTTTGTCAGTTTAAATGGATAACTGCGTTCATCCACTCTAGCTTTTAGGTATCGGATAGTTAACGCATCAATAAGATACCTATCGCGAATAGACTTTAGTTCTTTAGTTGCTAAAGAGCCATTTTCTTCAGACAACCATAAGTTAACTCTATTATTCACGAACTGTTTGACCGTCGTTTGCATATCCGAATAGCCAGCAACTGTTAACACTGCAATTAGGAGAGTAATCAGCCCCCCCAATGGCACCAAAATTTTGAAAGTTTTATCAATAGCTCTCTCACTTATACGGCTATTTTCAACTTCAAGTTTTTGTTTTAGCTGCTCAAACTTTAGTTCATACTCCTGTTTGAGGGCCTCTTTTATTAACAAGTTTTCCTTTTCGTCCATCAAAACCTAACCCCCTTCAGAGTATCTCTTTGCGTGCATTTCGGCATACGTTTGTACATTATCCATAAGAGCTTCTAATTTTGACATTCACTATGCCTACTCAATGTACATTTGAGCCGATAACTAAATACTTTTATGCAAAAGCTTACAGCTCGCCTTTCCGTTCCATATGACCCCATATGGGCTCATCATCTTGCCACCAAACCAGGGTTAAAAATTCGTCTTCAAAGTAGTGAAATGCATGTTCGTGTACCACAGTATCGCTGGCTAAATCGTCTCTACACCAAATATTACCGTCAACAATTGTTGGCCCGAGATCCCTGTTTTGGCTCAATAAAGTATGTATTGCCGACCCTACCGGAGCAGTTCGCGGAGGAAAAAAGTCGCCTGGCAAGCTTGGAGAGGCATTAAAATAATTTCTGTTTCCGTTACGATTATAAGATGCAAAAAAGCCCATATAGGTGTCCATCGTTATCAATCTTCTGAGTGTTACGATAAAACTTCCACAAAACTGACTTTTGATATCTCGAACAGTATCAGAGGTGAATGGCCGCCCCTGGATGAGTGTTTTCATCATGAAGCTCGGCATTATCAACTCTGAGGCAAAGCTGTTTGCGACCTTTTCATTGTGCTTAATCCTCTGTCCGCAGCTTTCATCCATATCAGACTTTGAACAGAGATTACCGATTTTGCCTCGGTCTTTAAACCAATGCCCAAGTTCATGGCCTATAGAAAAGTTTTGTCTTTCCTGTGGTGATCGCTCATTAACAGTAATAATAGCCTTACTATCAACGCCTATTATCCGGGCCTCACAACCGCTTAACGGCTTTCGCTTTACGATCGCGTCTTTGTAAAAAGCTATCGCCTCAAGGTCAATTTCACCTGGCTCTGTAATACCTAATTCATAGTAGAGCTTGAATACTTCATTTTGAACTGCCGGACTCGTCATCCTTTACGACCCCCAAATTAATCAGATCTTCCAATATGCTCTCTGCTTCGTCGTCACTGATCTCCTTACCATCTCGAAATGCCATAGTGATCTCTGCTGGCATCCGACCACTATAAACAAGCTCAGCGAGTACCGATCTGATGTCTTTTCCTGCAACTTTTAAACTATCGATAACAGCATTCGCCGAAGACTTTGCGTGGCCTATTTTCTGAGATCCAGCTTTGGCATTTCTTAAACGGGTTTTACGATACTCAAGCGATGGGGCATCCACAAGCTGGCGAAACTCGCTAACTTTTTCATCCACATTGATCCCCATAATCTGCAATTCTGACTCAATCTCATCGTCACTTAACATCAGAATATCGTCGATAATGAAGTCACTGAGGTTTTCATGTGCGCTTTTCCTGCTCATATCTCTGCTCCTTCAACCTTCATTTTAGCTATCCCTCTCATTAACCTTTTCCGCGTGGTATCGTATTTGCCTTGGCTACCACCAAAAGTGTCCTTCACTATGTCCTTTGCTTTAAGTCCCTTCGTTATCGAACGAAGAAGACTCAAGACTTCAGCATCATGTTCAAAAAACAAAAAGATTGCCTTCACTTTCTCGCTAACAGCGGCAACCTCTTGCTCTTCCAGCAATTCGTCTTCAGGTGATGCCGAAAAAACTAAGACGTTTGGCATATCTCCGTCTATCTCATCGGAAACAACTTCTAATTGCCAAGATCTATTAGACGCCGAGTTTACGAGATCGTTTGCAATGCTCTTTATTACATTAGCGATCCCGACGACCAGCGAAACATCCTCCGGAATTCTGCGATCACTCCCAATTATCCTCGTAAGCGCCTCTTGCATTAAATCTTTGGGTTCCAACTGCAAGCGGTAGACATTACGAAGACTGTAGCAAACTCCAACGAGCCGCCTTATGTCTCCATCAGTTAATACCTGGTAGCCCTGTAGAAACTGATCAACAGATAAATACGAATATTCCTTACTCACTACTCATTCCTTAATGACGCAAAAAATTTATTTTCAGGACAATGTCCAGAAAATAAATAACCTCAGTCTTTAGTTAATAAGCACTGATAAAAAAGCTCAGTGCTTATCAATTGATAGTAATCAACTTATATGAGGACACCACAATGTCAAAACGTTTTGAAGTTTTTTTGGGGACGAACAGCCAATATTATTTCCGCCTGAAAGCAGCCAATCATGAAATTATCCTGGCAAGCGAAGGGTATACAACCAAAGCTAACTGCCTTAATGGCGTGCAATCTGTTAAAACGCATGCGCCGTATGATGTCTATTACAGCAAAAAAGTAGCGCGTAATGACCAATACTTTTTCACTTTAAGTGCCAGCAATGGACAGGTAATTGGTGTCAGTGAAATGTATACCACCGAAGCAGCCAGGAACAACGGGATTGCTGCTGTGAAACGTGATGCACCGGACGCGCCGGTTGTCGATTTAACAACTCACAGAGCGTTTAGCTAAGGCTTTATGCCTTAGCTTACTTTGGGGGTTGTATGTTAGAAGTTTTCTCAAATTCCGTGCTGCAAAGTTTTCTATTTTCTCCGCTTATGGGAGTTGTCTTTGGTGCTCTATTCGCCGGCCTGTCAGCGAGACCATCAGCCGCTGCAACGATCACGGTTGTAGAGACTCGCAGAGTTTTTATTGAACGCACCAGGGTCAATAGAAGGAGCCAAAGCGATGGAGGCGAGGTTTTTGGTGTCGCCATTTTAATGGCTTTTGTTGTCTGGAAGTACCTGCAGTTCGCTCCAGAGGTTCTTGCTTATATTCAAATGGCTCTGATTTCGATGACTGCTTTCGGCTTAACGTGTTTCTTTATGTCAGCAATCAAAGGCCATTTTACAAGTAGTGACTGGTTTGTTCGAGTCGCCGTACCAACAGCAATTCTTGTTTTGTGCTTAATGGTTTTGGCTATCGCTAAACAAAAAATAACCCCTGATTTAGTTGCGTTAGCACAGAATAACCACATCACTAAATTCTTTACCTCGTTAACACAATATGGGAGTTACTTAGTCATCTGTCATGTACTAGGCGTGTGTTTGTTGGTCCTTGTGGCGATTATCAACACTCTCAATTTACTGCATTACCTCTCGTTAATGAATCAGCGTAATTACCGCTCCACATCTAACGTGTGGTTTTTTCTAACTCGCATAACGTTTAGGTTTTCCGGTAAAGGGGCTTATATCGTCACTGCATTATTTTTTACTTTATCGTTTTTGCTGGTAAGCGGAAAAATTGCTCTGTGGGTTACTCAGTAACCCCCCTTTAATAGTAGTGAGGCGTGCTTCACCTCAGAGAAATAGATCTAAGGTGGCACACGCAGGACGCAGTACTTTTAAAGTAAATCGTGCCTCGACATGATTTACCAGAAAGATGAAAAATAAAAAGCTGCCAACAAAACCTGTATAAGTATACAGTTTGGTATTCATTAAGGAGCAGGACATAACATGCAAAGTGATGACTATAAAATCAAAATCCTGAGCCTTAACGGCGGCGGTGTTCGTGGATTGTTTACGATTAGCGTATTGGCTGAAGTTGAGCGGATCATTGAAGACAAAACGGGGGCAACCAATGTCAAGGTTGGCGATTATTTTGACCTCATCACTGGCACGTCTATTGGAGGCATTCTGGCCCTAGCTTTAGCATGCGGTAAAAGTGCACGTGAGCTGGAAACTGTTTTCAGAGAAAAAGCTCCTCTCATTTTCCCAAAACGTAACCGTTTCTTTGCTCCAATTAAAGCAATCTTTAGTGCTCGTTATGCGAGTAAGCCGCTAAAGGACACCGTAGAAAGCATGATTGGAGAATCGGTTACATTTAATGACTTAGAGCGGCGGGTGATGATACCGGCCGTCAATTTATCTACCGGTAAGCCCCAGTTTTTCAAAACACCACATAACCCTCAGTTTAATAGAGATGGTCGCCTAACACTAATTGATGCGGCAATGGCCACGTCAGCAGCGCCAACGTATTTTTCTCCGCATTATTGCGCCGATTTAAGTTCTTATTTTGCAGATGGTGGTTTGGTAGCGAATAACCCCAGCTTCATTGGTTTGCTGGAAGTGTTTTTAGATATGCAATCTGATTTTCCAGACGCAAAGATGGAGAACATTCACATACTTAATATCGGCACGCTAGGTGAAGAGTACACAATCAGTCCTTCTTCACTAGAAGCTAAAGACTCCTGGTGGAGAGGTGGTTACTTTGGCCTATGGGGTAAAGGCGAGCGGTTGGTATTGGCGACAATGACTGCTAATCAAATATTACATAAAAGCATGCTAATCAGAGAGCTTAGAACCAGAGGTAATCCTGAAAATTACGTTTATTTGGATGACACTGTTCCAAATGAAGCTGCATCGGATATCACGCTTGATAACGCCAGCGAAGCCAGCCTTAAGAATTTATCAAGTCGTGGTAAACAGCTAGCGACAACAGAGTACACAACTAACACTAAACTGAAGAAATTTTTTGCAAAACCTGCAAAACCCTTTATCCGTAAATCACTATAAATCGCGCGAGGAGTTGAGTTATGACATGGGATTTTCACAATTACTATAACAATTCGAGCGATGGCCTAGTCGCTAAATTAAAGTTAAGCGATGCACAGCATAGCGGATTGAAAGAACTCAGAAAGACGGTTCGTGTACGGATCAGAGATGTATTTGACGAAGCTAAGGCTGTCGTAAAAACGACGTTCGTTATGTCTCTATCAGTTTTTGAGATAAGGCAAAGATTAGCAAACACGAGATTTAGATATTTAACGCCGGCTTCGCTACAAAAGGTAGCAGAGCTGATAAGCAGTATGGATGAGAATCAGCGAAAAGCCTTTCAGAAGTTATCACCTCGTTTTTGGACTCAAGGCAGTTTTGCGTACGACACCCTTAATCTACCGTACACAACTCCACCGCAAGAAATGGACATCGACGACGGCACATATTTGCCGATGGAAATTTTTAATGATCAGCCCGCTATAGGGCATAGCTTGCTTATATTACTTGTCGATACAGCTCTGGAGTCATTGGTAGCAGAAAACAAGGGTTGGCAATTTGAGGCCAAGAACACATGTGGTCGCATCCGAATTCCGTCAATGTATGTCCACATTGATGTGCCTATGTACGCAGTGCCCGAAGACAAGTTCATGATAAATGAAGCTGCGTTGAAGGCGATTCATTTCAACAGTGATATGTATCAAGACGCTCTGTTTTCAGAGGCGAGGGCTAAGCGAGACTACAATTTAGATCCCAAAAGTGTTCACCTTGCCATCCGGGATGGTGTAGAAGCCTGGCGAAAGAGCGACCCTAAAATTGTTGAAAATTGGTTTAATGATGCCTGTATCAGGATCGGTCCGCATTTACGGAAAATATGCCGGATTATTAAGGGATGGCGAGACGCCCAGTGGCCAGAGAAAGGACCATCATCAATATCCTTAATGGCTGCCATTGTAGACATCCTCGATAAACATCCGACTAAAGGCAACGATTTGAATCATGCCTTGAAGGTTGTCACAAACCACCTGCCACAGAAGTTCTTAGCGGGTATTGAGAGTCCAGACAATACAGATAAAGACCTATTGTTTCCTAGCCAGGTAAATCATGGACCAAGGGAAGAAGAAATTGTTGCAAAGCTCTTAGATTTACGAAGTGTGTTATCTACAGCAGAAAGTGCTCATAGCAATACCTATGCGCTGATAGTGATTAATCAAGCCTTTGGGCAGCGTGTAACGAAGCACGAGCTCATTGTGAAGAAGGAAGCTGCGCCCGCATTTTTGCATGAACCACGCAAAGATCCAGCGCCGGCAACTATCAGTTCAACGCTGAGAAGTGGTTAACTAAATTGCAGGAAGATCTTCATTACCATTTACTATGTTTAGGGTTTGAACGCACCAAAGCACAGCATATTCCAGCTGATTCCCCCCTGCTGAAGCATGATAATTCATCAGGCTTTTACGTAAAGGTGTACTCAACCTTAGGGGGAGATTTCAGGGTTGCTCTTCGGTTTTCCGGCGACCCGCATATTCAGTTGCCATATGCCTATGTAATATCTTATCCCGAGCAGTACTCCGGCAAATTAATACCGCATATTAATCACGGTTACTATCTTTGCTACATACAAGAGATGGAGGCTGACTGGAACCCAAACGATCTACAAGGGACTCTGCAGGTTGTCGATCTTCAAATCCAGCAAACACTCGACAGCGCAGTAAATCAAATAAGCGCAACGGCGTTACCCGGCGCAGAGCTTGAGGGAGAATTTGCAGCCTATTGGTTAGCTAGTGAGTCGCTTTATCTGTTGACCGATGAAAACTCAGGACTCATCTGTCGGATAGCGAAAGCCGAAAGCAACGACATCAAGAATACTCAACCAGAGTGGATTGTATCCGCCAAAGACCAGCAGAACGAGCTTAGTCGCTGGATGGAACAGAGAAAGCTCAGCTCAAACGGGAATACTTTTGTAACAGCCCGTATCAAGGTTAAACCGAATAAGCTTTCAGGCGCAGAGTGGCCTCCAAAAACTTTTAAATCGCTGTTGGATTGGCTGTTTCACGTCGATAACGGCGCCTGGTCTCAAGTTATTAGCCATTTTGTTAATGCTCCGGTTAAGAAGCATGCCATTCTTCTGGATGTTCATAATCAGGCCATAATAGCAGCATACGTAGAGCTTGATATAAACGCTATCTCACTTGAACGATTTAAGAATAGGCCTGGAAAAGCACGCAAATCAACTAAGTACAAAGATCTAGCTGTTCTCTTGGGTGGAAGGCAAAGTGTTAAAGCTTTTAAGAGACTCTGCGTCACCAGTGCGGACAAAGGAACAATCCTAAGCCGGAACCGAAAGCGTCCTGAAATTGGAGATCTGGGTAAACTACGCATAGCGTTAGTTGGCTGCGGCACTATTGGCGGTAACCTGGCACCATTATTAGTTCGAGCGGGAGCAGGCTGCGGATCAGGTAGGCTTGACCTTTTTGACGGCGATACTTATATGCCCCACAACTTTAGCCGTCATAGCCTCAATACTGAGCATTTTGGCCAGAATAAAGCGACCAGTCTGAAAGAAGTTCTGCAACGCTCGACTCACTTTGACACTAAGATCCAGGCTAAAGAAGATTGTTTTCCTATCACGCCTTGTGAGCTCGCAAAATACGATATCGTGATTGATGCCACTGGTCGTCCACCAGTATCCAAGAGATTGGCTCATGTTGTGCGCATATTGAGTAAAGAGAAACGACCTGTTCTGATCCACGGTTACAATGATGGAAATGGGCGGGTCTCAAAAGTCTTTGTTGACGATAGCTGCGCCTGCTACGAATGTTTACATACTGATCCGGCTTTTTACCGGAATGGCACTGACTCGAGATTTGTTGGAGTTGATTTGCAATCAGAAAAACGACTGAGTTGTGGTAGTACATTCGTACCATATGACGCATCGGTTAGTGTCATGACAGCTGGACTCATGCAGGATGCAGTGCTTCAGACTTTGGAAAATAAAAGACTTTGGACTTATAACGAGGTTAGACTAGACGGTGAACGCTCTCGGCGCCCTTCAAAAATAAAGGCTGCGACTAACTGTCGGATCTGTAATAGCCATGTCTGAGATAACATACATAGATGATAACGGCCACTTAGTCGTCATCATGGCTAACGTAATAGAGAAATTACAGTCCTACCGGCAGTTATCTCCTGTAAGCCGTGAAGCTGCCGGAGTATTAATCGGTGAAAGACGAGAGAATCATATTGTAATTCATGCGATCTCAGAACCAGGCCAGGGTGACATTCGGAGTCGATTTACCGTCGTCCGAAAAAGTCCCCATCATCAAGAATTGGTCAATGAGTTACACCACACCTCTGACGGAACGATGAACTATGTGGGAGAGTGGCACACTCATCCGGAGAGATTTCCTGTCCCATCTGGTATAGACAAATCCAGCTGGTATAAAGATATAAACTCCTTAGAACCAATGATATTGGTCATTGTCGGGCAATGTGCGATGTGGTGTGGGAAGATAACAGGTAGCAAAATATACGTTTTGAGAGAAATTGAGGGCTACCACTGCTTGAGCAATATAGAGACAAAACCCTTCAATAGTAATTAAGCGTCAGAGTTCCACTATTGGACATCTACCTGCCTATTGAATATATAATTGAACTGGATTTTAGTAAAAAATAAAACCAAGCTACGGCCATGCTACGCCAAGTTTGAGATCAATTGAAGGTTGTTTTCTAAGCCAAAATTACTAACACGGCCATGACAAGCCAGACTTCAAATCAGGATGTCGCTGCTCATCTATTGGCCTCCCAAACTCCAAACGCCAACATTCTATTTGGCCTAGAAGTTTATACGCCGACTTTTGTCTTTTTTTGTCCTTAACTGCAATCCTAAAAAGTAAGGCCCGAAGCTCATTTGATTGACGCGAGTGCAATGTGAACATTCCCGAACTCTGCTCATAGGGCCGACGCTCAATAAACGCTGATTTGAATTGATCCAAAATCCCCTGAGGGACTGGTATGTCTCTAGCGTCGTTGATCAAGTAAAGATTAGCTTGCTGCGCTTCGAACGTTTCAATCGACGCCATAACTTTCGACAAAATTTGCCGGTTTGGCTCGGGTAAATCTCGTTGGCATAAGTCTATAAGACGCGAAAGGATTTCTGCTCTACCTTTAGTTAATTCCTTTAAACGGAAAACCAAAGCATCATGGCGTTGAAGGCGATATTGCGGCTCAAAACCTTTTATATCTGAATCTACAAAGCTTAAGAGAAGTTCACGAGCATGTTGTGTATCAAGAATGGCGAAAGAATTGATGAAGTATTGTTCGAACTGCCTGAAAATCTTTGAATCACATGCCAAATCGTATAACAGGGTAACGGCTGAGTCGGATTTGCTCTCACCAAGAGCGACAATGAGCTCTCGAAGCTCATGTCCTATCAATCTTCTTTGGTCAAGCACTTCGCGTATTTTAGCGACGCCTACTTCTGGAGTTTCGACGAACAGACAAATTATCATCGCCCGCGTTAAAAGTCGTTCATCTCCATTTTGCTTCCATCTCGTAATTCGATCCAAGACAGAATCAATTAGTGTGAATGCGACTGCGGTAGGAAAGATGACCCCTGACATTAGTAGCCGCTCTGCGGTTTCCAAGCATATATAATGGTCCCACATCCCAGGGGTAGAAATAACATCTAGTATTACTTTAGCAGAGCCATAACCGTCAATTGCCGAGAGTGCTTTTGCCAGCTCTTTTAACCCTGCAATGTGCTTCCCTTCGTCATTTAGCTCAATCCGACGGCTGATTTCAGTACAGAGTGCAGTTTTAAACTTGCTATACCGGTGATTGTCACTAGTCCGTTTGGCCTGTTGGGCACGTGCCTCCCAGATCAAATCATAGTGGAACGCTTGGGCAAAAGGATTCTCCGGCTTTAGAGCAAAGTCGCATGCCATTGCCTCCGCTACTTCGACACAATATTCAGGCTCTGGCAAAAGGTCAATGAGCGCCTGAATGGTGTTTGGAGAATCAATATGTGTTAGAGCGTTGATGTGCCGACGAGCACAACTTATCGCGCCACTATTGCCAAGAGGACCATGATCCCCAGCTGCACGCGCAGCTCGACCTCGGCGCACCCGTTCAATATCTGCTCGGAGAAGCCTGATCAGATCAATCAGATCTTCAGGCTTCCCAATCAATGCGATCGCTGAAGCCAGATTGGCTTTTTCCTCTCCAGAGAAGTCTTCAATGCGCAGAATAATATCGATACTATTTTTAAGGTAGTCACGGAGGCTCGCTTTCAAAGCATTATCCGCAATGTTCAACCCCCGAGCATTTGAGTTAAAGATGTTGCTGAGAAGCGAAGTAGTAGCTTTAATATCGGGGAGGTTATCACTTATTTGGGAAGATATAATACCTGTCATGGTTATGTCACAAGGGAGTCGGTTGAATACGGATTCTATCCGGTGCATCGTCTTCGATTTGGTTCCTTTACTCTCAACATCTCGTTGAAGCTCACACAGTCTCTTAAACATTCGTTCAGCAAGTTTGGTGTCTGTAAGTGCAGCGATAACGGCTATTAAGCTGTTACAGCTCCCCCCATCAGGATCTTTAGTTTCAAGCAGCTGAATGTATTTTTCACTCACTTCTTCGGGAAGATCAGTTAAGAATGAAAACCAGAGTTCTCGCTCGTAAAGCGCGCCTTCAGCCATTTGCATAGCGACCCATTCGCCTACCCATACAGGATCCGTTTGGTGCAAAAGCTCAAGAGCCGGTTTTATGTAGTTGAACTCCAAGTCTCGCAAGTTCTCTCTTTTAATTGCGGACAATACATTTTTAACAACACCATCTTCAACTGTTTCAGCTAACTCTATTAAGTAGAGTAGATTCCGCAAACGGGCGTAGTTGTCTTCAGTTGTGTCGACGACCTTTCGAATTGCTGCAATGATTCTGGTTCTGAAAACTGACGGCATACGTTCAGCATACTCGCGCCCGACCTCGTCAAATGCCTGTTCATCCATCGACTCAAGAATAGGGATCAGTGCATCGTCAGATCCAGTCCATATTAATCCGGAGACCGCCGCTTTCTTCACAGCAATGCTGCGATCTTCAGCAGCAAAAGTCGCAACCTTGCTGTCGAAGCGATGATGAAGGATTTCAGAAACGAAATCCTGGCGGGCTTCTTCTCTCCAATTTTGAACCAGTTCAGACCAGTTTTCGCCAACTGACACAGCTTGAATATCTGGCCAGAGCCGATAGGTGCTAAGCCGAGTTTGTTGATCTTCAGCCGACAAAAGCGGTAAAAGGATATCACTGAAATCAGTCTTCCCTGTAGCTAACATTGCTGCAATAGCATACTGCCGAAAGCTACCGTTGTGGCTATCGTAAACCGCTCGGATACCGTGATTAACTGAACCGCGCACTTCACCCCAAATAACCGGCCCACAAAGCTGCGAGAGCTCAGCTGCAAAAACAACATCGACTTCAAGAGCCATCTCAACCAGAGCTCTACCTGCATATGTGTTTTTCTGAGTTAATTCGCTGTCACCCGCCGGCTCGGAAAACATCGCAGCAAGCATACGTAATGGCTCGGCCCATTTCGAAACGTTAATGTAGTCATCAATAAAGTTAGTGTAAGACTCGCTGTTACTCTGAAAGTCAAAGATTCGTGAATGGAGTTCTTTCGCAGCGTAATGTTCTTGCAATTGCTGATGGCCGAACCGATAGGCCTTGTGAGGATATTCAATATGCTCCAGAACATGATGGGCTGCAAGAGTTGCCAGAACCCGTGGAGCAGCAACTTGCTCTATTCGTCCGCGCTCCGTAAGTGCTCTTGAAACAGCTGCGACAACACCACGCGCATCGTTCTCTGATAATATTACATTGCCGCAACGTGTCATCTCAAACGCGAGAGCTTTTAAGTACTCTACATGCTCACCAAAAATGGGGGCTGTTTGAAGTGCGTTTCTGTGTTCGTTCATTTGCTCATGCAATTGGAGAACTTTCTCGACAATACCATTTTTGGTTGACGGAATCTCTATACCAGCTTCTAACAATGAGGCAACTTCTGATAGAACAAGTGGTGTTCTAGTTAAATCATCTAATACGGGATCAATATTAATACGGTGTTTAAACACAGAGTAAAGCTGACCAAGGCGGGACTCTATGTAACTAGCTCTTTGAGCTGGCTGAATTCGCAACAATTTCAGTCTTACGGCACCAGATAGCGGAGGCATTAAATGGTGCGTGCGTGTAGTGATAATAATCCCTGTATTAGGAAAATCACGCTGAAGTTCGCGAACTGCACTGTTCACCTGGGACACATGCGATTCAGCGACTTCATTCCAACCGTTCAATAAAAATACGAAAGGTTCAACCTGCTGAACGCGTGCGAGATCAGATGCAGTAAGTCGCTCAGCTAAAAATGAGGGATTGCATGCAATGTAGTCGAAGATACTCCGGCCAGAAGACATCCATGCGGATAACTCGATAATAAAAGGTGTTGTACAATTAAGCATTCTGAGAGCTAATTGTGCAAGCGTAGTGGTCTTTCCCCCGCCAGCCGGCGCTTCGAGAAAAAGACAGGTGCACTGTGATAGCAGCAGGCCGATATGCTCAAGCGACATAACATCTGTAGACTCGGTGCCATTTGCTTCAAGCCTCACAGCACTCAGATCGATAAGAGATATTCCTTTTGTCTTTTCTAGCCAGCGTTGTACGGTGTTGCTGGCGGCCTTTTTTGTTCTGACATTTAGATCAGTAATAGATGGTTCATTATCAACATAGATGTTGAGAAAGCTTGGCAAGAGCGACTTATTTTCCGGTCTCAACATCTCTATGATGATGTCTTCCCGCTCGATAATATGAAGTACAACGCCGTACTTTTCTGAAATAGTCTCTTCCCATAACTTACGGTAAGCATTACCGATCTTAGCTGGGGTTACGAAGAGTAGCATTCCGAGATCTTGAAAATGTTTCTTGGCAGTTTCTACGTCATCTGAAATCTTCTTCAGCGTTGGCGTGATTGAGGCAGCGAGTCCTTTGCCAATCCTGTCATGCGTTAAACTGGCTGGGATGTAAGCATCAAGGCCGAGATCCTTTTTGCGCTGGCGAGCAGTTAGCTCAGGCCAACGGTTCTTGCCCAGCGCGACCGCCAGCCCCTGAAACCTCATACCCTCTTCTTGAGATATGAGTTCGTCGAGCCCCCTTTCTATGTCAGTTCTCAGAATAGTCATTCTGCGCATGCCTTGATGGTAAACTCCAAAGTCTTGAATGCACACTCTACTCGCTCCTGCCGGAGCGGCACTAAGTTCGGATTATTACACTCAACATGCTAAATCTGGCTTAGTTCATGTAAAAACTGCACTCCATGTTCTTTTCTTCATAAAATACTTCCATGAACTTGAGCCTCGCGTTACTTAGTAGTTCATTTTGATTTAAATAGTCGCCACTGTATCTTCCTGATTTAGCATTAATAGCCCATCCGTCAGTAGTTCTGTGTAACTCACCTGAAATCCTAGCAAATTTATACCCAGTTAAAGTGGGATGCCCGAGCTCTCCTACTTCATGTCCAATTAGAAGTGCTCCTTCTATGCTTATCGCCCAGATCAAATGCTGCCCAACCCCTAGGTCTGGAAACTCCTGCTGAATTAACGGGGAGCTTCGCCCAAAAAATATTTTTCTTAAATTACTGGATTGAGTATGTAGTTGACCATTAAGAGTCTCCTCTGGCTTAAGCCGCAATGGAGCTCTTGCTGCCCCATAAGTTTTATTTAAGTACTCTTCAAATTTAGGAATTTCAGGTTGCAAATAGCGAACAAAGTTGGGAAAGAAATTATCCACACTATTGGCCGGAATAATACTTCCTTCCTTTAAGTTCAGTACGACATTTTTGACAATTTCGAAGTCCTCTTTCTCCAAAACTACTAAGTGAGCAATAGCCTCACCTTGAGGTATATCAGTTGCGTCAAAAGCTATTTCAAATATTGAGTGCGAACTTCCATCCCCAAAAAACCGTGCAACCCACAGAAATCGAGGAGAATTTTTTGTTAGTATTTCGTACCTATTATCTATGCGTGCATCAGAAATAATTCTGTCCCTGAATTCCGCTAATGTAATTAACTTAATGTCAAAAGATATTTTTTCTTCCCTAGAGTGAGTCTGCATATAGTAATGAGAAAACTCTTCAGCAATAATGTCACAAGTGTTAATTATCTTGTTTAATGGTAACCTAATTTTTGGATTTGTTGGGATAATTAAACTGTCTGGAACAAGCATTTCAATAGGCTCAGACCAATGACCTTCTTGGTTCTTATGATGCAGGGTTATAAAAATAGAAGGAAAAATAATGACTCCTTCTGGGTCAGAAAAGCTAAATTTTTTTTCGTTAGTATGAATTATTGCTTTTGCATATGGACCGAACCGATCATCATGGATGTATATAGCCTTCTCATCTGGTGAATTTTTGTAACCAAGAATTGTAACCGCATGACTACCATCAAAAGAATATCCTGATTCAGAATTTGACTCAGATTTAGAATAGACATCACAACCTAACAGCATCGGTATCCCACTATCCAAGTATGGCTTTAATATCTCAAAAAATTTACCTGGGCTATACCTATTTTTATTATTTCCAATTTTATCGAAATCGAATTTATGATTTCTGTAGCTCTGAACATCAATTGCTCTTAGTATTTGTTTATTAGACAACCCTTTATTTGGGAAGCTGTTTGATGAGTTATCTATATGATTGATAGCAGACAGTGTAATTTCGCTTGATGACGGTACTCCATATCTGTCGGTATGCTTTTGGGCGTGAAGTAAGCTCCAAATAGCTGTTGTTGCACATGCAGATACAACTTTATCTTGCTCTTGGAAAGGAATTGAGTTTACAGAGAGCTTTAAGCCAAATAAGTTTACATTGTAGGGCTTGTGTAAAATAAATTTATTTTTATCCTCACATACTCTTGGATATACCTTCAAGCAGGTCTTACCGATGAATGTTTTTGGCAAAGGTTTAATAACCATAAAACCGAGATAGCTATTTTGCAATTCACTTTCGAGATTTTTAGGATCCTGCATTAACCCTTTTTCGATTTGAGAGTGGAGTATTTCGCTAGAAAAAAAATGCAAACGAGCGCATCGTTCACCATAGCGATTAAAACATTTCACATAGTACCTTGAGTAATCCTCAAGATAATCTCTATCTACATATTCAGATTCTAATAGAATGGATGTTGCGTTAAGTTCTTTTAAATAGTTGTATATAAATCCAACTTGCTGCTTTTTTACAATATCAGGGAAGTTGTCACCAAATCGCTCACGAACAAGATTGCTTAAAGTCTCTTTTGCAAACTGACAGATTAGAAAAGGTGAATGCATTCTTAACCCTCATTTAAAATTTGAGTATAAAAAAAGGCAGCCTATGCTGCCTCTTTTGGCTCGTTCAAACTACTATAGATTGTAGCTTCTCGAGTAAAATTTTTCTGACGGAGCCAACTGCTTAGACTCTTCAACGAACTTTTTCTCATAGGCCTTAAGACGATTCTCAAAGCCCAGTGCAGCTTTCTCTTTCTGCTCTTTGGTTTCGGAGAGTTTTCTCAAATCTTTAAAGCTCATGACGGTTCCTTTTTTTTGGCGCGCGTATTTTAATCTGTTTTAGCTATTTCTCAAAGCTATTTTAGCTTAAATTACAAATTCAAGTCTTACTAAAACGGACTAAAATTTAAACTAACATGCTCTCAGATGTTAATTCAAGCTTTCCTCTCAAAAATTTATTAGAAATATATTTTTTTAGAGGGGCTAGAGATTCGTTTTTAAGAGAGTGTTGATTTTAAGTCGCCGATAATCCATCAATTAGAAATTTTTTCTCGCATGAGTGAATTATTTAACGTTACTCTGCTAATACCAAAGTGCTTTGCAACCTCGGTCTTCGTTATCTTAGGATCCAACAACATTGCCGCCGCCTTCTGGATATCGGAATGGCTCATAGAGGGTTTGCGCCCACCCTTGCGTCCTCTCGCTCTTGCAGCAGCTAAACCAGCCAGTGTGCGTTCGCGGATCAGGTTGTGTTCAAATTCTGCCAATGCACCAAATATATGGAACACTAACTTGCCGCCCGCGGTAGTGGTATCGATAGCCTCGGTAATAGAACGAAAGCCTACCTGCTTTGCTTCAAGCTCAGTAATGAGTTCTACCAGATCTTTGAGTGAGCGTGCCAGGCGGTCGAGTTTCCAAACAACCAGTACATCACCTTTACGAAGCATCCGCAGGCAGTTTTGCAATTCAGGCCGCTCTCGTTGCTTACCAGTGATCTTCTCACTGAAAATTTCATCACAGCTGGCCGTTCTTAATGCATCGCTCTGGAGATCAAGTGATTGGTCTTGAGTACTCACCCGGGCATAACCAACAATCATTGCACACCTCTGACAACAGACCCACCTCCTGTGATTTTAGCTCAAACGCATAGAAAAGGTACCTAACCTTTACATAGATTTCTTTACAGAATTTATTTACACGTTTTGAGGTTGAAGTGAGTTGATTTGAGTGTCGGCCAGGAGTGTAAAGAAAACGGTGGTTTGGCTCCAAACGAAACCGAGCGCAGATATTGGCTTGGCTATAAAGATGTGGCCAAAATTAGTTGACCACTACAGATGTAGCCGAGGCCAAGTTGAGGGATTAGAGCTAATTTATGTGGAGTACTTCTTAATGACACTATCCAATCTGGCTCGGGTAAAGTATGTAAGCTCGTCAGTCCACTTCATTTTTTTACCCGCAATATTGCACTCAGGGGATGCGCCAAATTTCTCTCGGCACTCTTCTCTCGTGACACCGGTTATACTCTGAGTATCAGATACAAATGCAGAGCTTATTTACAATAAGCGATTAATTCAGTTTGTTTTCGGTAGTCAGTGGCTCCAAAAACGTCGACAACCCATCATGGACTTTCTCCACCCTTTCCAGCTTTGGATATCGAAGCGTGCCTTTATAATTTATCGTCACAAAGCGTCGTTGTTTGTCTTGCTCAACTTCTAATTGAATCGGTGTTCTGTGGGCGTCTCGTACAGCGCTAATGATGACATCTCGACTGTATGGTTTGCCTGCAACATTCAGGGGTCGTCTCAGAATTCGGAAAATAAAGCACGCTAAGGCGTAGTCACCCCGTGACTCCCCCGCGCCGATGCAGCGAGCTTCGTTCCGTCTTGCAGTGACGCAATCAGCGGGCAGGAAACGTTCCCTTTCCGCGCATGGCAGGCGCACACCAGTTCAGACAGCACGGCCTCCATGCGTGCCAAGTCGGCCATCTTCTCGCGCACATCCTTGAGCTTGTGCTCGGCCAGGCCGCTGGCTTCCTCGCAATGGGTGCCATCCTCCAGCCGCAGTAGCTCGGCGATTTCGTCCAGGCTAAAGCCCAGCCGCTGGGCCGATTTCACGAACCGCACTCGTGTTACATCCGCCTCGCCATAGCGGCGAATGCTGCCATAGGGCTTGTCTGGCTCCGGCAGCAGGCCCTTGCGCTGGTAGAACCGGATGGTCTCCACATTGACCCCGGCCGCCTTGGCAAAAACGCCAATGGTCAGATTCTCAAAATTAATTTGCATATCGCTTGACTCCGTACATAACTACGGAAGTAAGCTTAAGCTATCCAAACCAAATTTGAAAGGACAAGCGTATGTCTGAACCACAAAAGTCTGAACCACAAAACGGGCGCGGCGCGCTCTTCGCCGGTGGGCTGGCCGCCATTCTTGCGTCGGCCTGCTGCCTGGGGCCGCTGGTTTTGATCGCCTTGGGATTCAGCGGCGCTTGGATGAGTAACTTGGCGGCATTGGAACCTTACCGCCCCATCTTTCTCGGTGCGGCATTGATAGCAATGTTCTTTGCCTACCGCCGCATCTTCCGGACTACGCAAGCATGCGAGCCTGGCGATGTATGCGCTGCCCCACAAGCCAAGACGTCGTACAAAGTCATCTTTTGGATTGTGGCTGCGCTAGTTGTCGTTGCACTAACGTTCCCGTATGTAATGCCCCTGTTCTACTAATTGAGGAAAAATCATGAAAAAACTGCTTACCGCTCTTGCCCTTGCCGCTACCTTCGCTGTCCCTGCCTGGGCCGCCACGCAGACGGTCACGTTGTCCGTTCCCGGAATGTCCTGCGCGACTTGCCCGATCACCGTCAAAATGGCGATTTCCAGGATTGAAGGCGTTGATAAAGTTGACGTTACCTTCGAACCACGCGAAGCGGTTGTCACCTTCGATGATACCAAGACCAGTGTGCATGAGTTGATCAAGGCGACGACGGACGTGGGCTACCCTTCTGAACTGAAGAAATAAGGCATCAAATGACGGCGGCGTCGCCAGAGCCAGATAGAGATGTTGTTCTGGCGATTCTACTGTCAGTCATTCCGTGCACAACCTGTAAATGACGTACGGAGCCTGTTCGCTGATGCGAAAAACTGATCCAGTTACCGAGGCGTTGTACGAGTCGGCTTGGGCATAACGGATGAAAGAGAGAGCAAAATGCAAGAATTAAACGAAGTTGGTCTGAGCGTGGCGGGCATGACTTGCCCAAGTTGCACAAAGCACGTTGAGGACGCGCTGCTGGCGGTTCCCGGCGTGATACGAGCGTCTGTCGATTATCCGGCGAACAGGGCGCAGGTCACGGGCAATAGGCTTGACGTATCGGCACTCGTGACGGCAGTGGGGGCACTTGGTTATCGTGCTAAGCCTGCAGACGAAGTGGAAAGCAAAAGGCGCAGTGCTGAACGGCCAGGACTTCTTGGCAGAGCCGCCCAGTGGCTGAGCGGTGACCGCGCGGTGGAGGAGCTGGCCGGTCAGTTACATGTGGCGGTTATCGGTAGCGGCGGAGCCGCTGTGGCGGCTGCGCTCAAAGCGGCGGAAAACGGTGCCCGGGTCACGCTGATCGAGCGCGGGACTATCGGCGGCACCTGCGTCAACGTGGGTTGCGTTCCCTCCAAGATCATGATTCGGGCAGCCCATATCGCTCATCTGCGCCGTGAAAGTCCTTTTGACGTGGGGCTCACTGCGACGCCGCCTGTTGTCTCGCGTGACCGTTTGCTTGTCCAGCAACAGGCGCGCGTGGACGAGCTGCGAATTGCCAAATATGAAAGCATCCTCGAAAGCAATCCGTCAATCAATCTGGTACGAGGCAGCGCCCGTTTCAAGGATGGCCACACGCTTATCGTGGAAGCTGCAGAAGGGGACTGGCACGAAGTGGCGTTTGACCGCTGTCTCATTGCTACCGGCGCGAGCGCAGCCATTCCGCCGTTGCCTGGTCTTGCAGAAACCCCCTATTGGACTTCCACCGAAGCGCTGGTTAGCGAGACCATTCCGAAACGGCTCGCAGTAATCGGTGCCTCAGTAGTAGCGCTGGAACTGGCGCAGGCGTTTGCACGGCTGGGCAGCGAAGTCACGATCCTGGCGCGGCGCACGTTGTTTGCGAGCGAGGACCCTGCCATTGGCGAGGCCGTTACAGCCGCGTTCCGTGCCGAAGGGATCAAGGTATTGGAACACACGCAAGCCAGCCAGGTCGCGCATGTTGACGGCGAATTCGTGCTGACCACCGGGTACGGTGAAATACGCGCCGACCAGCTGCTGGTCGCCACTGGCAGGGCACCGAACACGCGCAGCCTGGCATTGGAAGCGGCGGGAGTCGCTGCCAATGCGCAGGGGGCCATCGTCATCGACAAGGGCATGCGCACCAGTACGCCACACATTTATGCGGCTGGCGACTGCACCGACCAGCCTCAGTTCGTCTATGTGGCGGCAGCGGCCGGCACCCGTGCTGCGATCAACATGACTGGCGGCGATGCGGCCCTGGACCTGACCGCAATGCCGGCCGTGGTGTTCACCGACCCGCAGGTCGCCACCGTGGGCTACAGCGAGGCGGAAGCACATCACGACGGGATCGAGACCGACAGTCGCACCTTGACCTTGGACAACGTGCCGCGTGCGCTTGCCAACTTCGACACACGCGGCTTCATCAAGCTGGTCATCGAGGAAGGTAGCGGACGGCTCATCGGCGTGCAAGCGGTGGCCCCGGAAGCGGGTGAACTGATCCAGACGGCGGTGCTCGCCATTCGCAACCGTATGACCGTGCAGGAACTGGCCGACCAATTGTTCCCCTACCTGACCATGGTCGAAGGGCTGAAGCTCGCGGCGCAGACCTTCAGCAAGGACGTGAAGCAGCTTTCGTGCTGCGCCGGATGAGGAAAAGGAGGTGTTCAATGAGCGCCTACACAGGGTCCCGGCTGGCCCTTGATGCCGAGGTGAGCGTGCATATCGTGCGCGACTACCTGCTGCGCGGATTGCTACGGCCGGTCGCGTGCACCACGGGCGGCTACGGCTTGTTCGATGACACCGCGTTGCAACGGCTGCGCTTTGTACGGGCTGCCTTCGAAGCGGGTATCGGCCTGGACGCACTGGCGCGGCTGTGCCGGGCGCTGGATGCTGCGGACGGTGACGGTGCGTCTGCGCAGCTTGCCGTGTTGCGGCAACTCGTCGAGCGTCGGCGCGAGGCCCTGGCCAGCCTCGAAATGCAACTGGCCGCCATGCCAACCGAACCGGCACAGCACGCGGAGAGTCTGCCATGAACAGCCCAGAGCACTTGCCGTCTGAGACGCACAAACCGATCACCGGCTACTTGTGGGGCGCGCTGGCCGTGCTCACCTGTCCCTGCCATTTGCCGATTCTCGCCATTGTGCTAGCCGGCACGACGGCCGGCGCGTTCATCGGGGAGCACTGGGGTATTGCAGCCCTCACGCTGACCGGCTTGTTTGTCCTGTCTGTGACGCGGCTGCTGCGGGCCTTCAAGGGAAGATCATGACCGCTTCCCAGCCAGCCGAGAGTGGGCAGCTTTGAGCTTCGCTACCAATCTGGAGGAGTACCACCATGAACGCAAACGCCCCGAACACTGCCAGTTGCACCACCTGCTGCGTATGCTGCAAAGAAATTCCGCTCGATGCCGCCTTCACCCCGGAAGGCGCGGAATTGTATAGGCGTAGGTGTCAGTCAGATCCATCCGGCTCGGCATTGGTGTTTGCTTTTTTACCCAACAAGCTGCTGGAAACGAAAAGTAAGGCACCGAGGACAATTGCAATATCAGCCAGGTTGAAGGCCGGCCAATGCCAGTCTCGCCAATAGAAATCAAAGGAATCCACAACATAGCCGCGAAAGACCCGGTCAATCAGGTTGCCCATGGCGCCACCGAGGATAAGACTGTAAGCGATGGCTTCTCCTTTATGACGATTTTCAAGGATCAGCTTGATCAGAAAAATCGAGACCACTACCGCGATTCCGATAAAAAAGTAGCGCTGCCAGCCTCCACCATTCGCAAAAAGACTGAATGCGGCACCGGTGTTCCATAGGTGCACCCAGTTAAAGAACGGGGTCACCGAAACATACTCGCCATAGGCCATTGATTGCTGCACCAGCCACTTTACAGCCTGATCAGACGCTGCCAGCAGGCCCGATATGGACAATAGGGCATACGGCGAGAGCTTTTTGCCAATAATGAGCATTATTTAACCCTTCAACGCCAAAATGCGTCTGGCACCGTTAAGTACAATGCCCCCCGCGATGGTGCCGATAATCAGATCCGGATAATTGGAACCGGTCCACGCGACCAGGGCGCCGGCGGTGATGACCCCCAGGTTGATCACCACGTCGTTGGCCGAGAATATCCAGCTTGCCTTCATGTGCGCCCC
>NZ_JALAHQ010000004.1:0-178132 GCF_036983985.1 Rheinheimera metallidurans | reverse complement strand
CGACGATGGTAGTGTGGCATTCGCCATGCGAGAGTAGTTCACCGCCAGGCTCCCAATTCAAGAAAGCCCGTCTCGTAAGAGCCGGGCTTTTTTACGTCTGTAACTTGGCTAAATACTGCGAAATAATAGCCAATAAAAAAACCGCTTACGCGGGCTTAATTTAAAATACTAGTAACTAGTTATACGACAGTTACTAATTGCGATGTAGGTTGCCGTATACGTCGTAACGCCATTGCGCATCAGACAATACATTAAGATATGTTATCGCTTTATCTGCGCTGATGGCTTTTATAAAATGGCCATTTTTATCAAGAAAAATTAGCCATTGCTTAGGTATAGTATTAATTTCGTTGTCTGCTACTGAGATATGCATGCCCAAATAATGAGAAATATTACCTTGCCAGCCATACATTACTTTAAACACATAATTACTTTCATAATCAGGGTGTAAATAGTTTGCCTGTTGTACCGCATTAAGTTGCTGTTTACTTACTACAGTTACTAATGCGATAGCATGACTGTCTGCAATAGTTTTATTAACTTCTTGCTGTTGTGCATTGGCTTGAGTCTTAGCGGAGCTTGCTTTACTAATTAGCTGTCGCTCTAACGGCATCGCAATGTCTAACGAGAATAGCGCGACTTCGTAGTTGTCGATCAAGGTTTGCAGCGCTTTAGTGTCTTGGCAGTCTGTTGGTGTATTAATGCCGTGCTTAACTTGGTTGGTTAGCTTGTTATCGGCTGCTAACAACAAGTTTAAATCTTGGGTATGCACTTTGCTTTGTAGCATAGCCAACATTCTGCTTTGCTCTTTATCTGTTTGTATAACTGCAATTTCGCCTTCTGTTGGCTGTTCTCTACATTGCTGATAATAGCGATTAATCTCGGCAGAATGCAGGGCGCTGCTAATTGCAGATTGCAATGTACGGCGTTCAGAAGATGAATAGCTACTCGCCATCGCTGGCATTGATGACAGCGCAGTTAAAAGAGGTAGAATAATTAACATAAAAGACACCTATAAAATATTGCGCGCACCTTAGCTTGAGTACGAATAAAAAGAAAGAAAATACTGGTTTGAACTGTCAGCAATGTTAACTAGATGTTTCTGCCAGTGCGGCTTTTAAATTTGCCGCTATGTGTTCGATAAACACTTTTTTATTAGGTAACGCAAAACGCAGTAACAGCGTTGTCCAGCCAAGTTGCTGCCATAATAAACCACATAACATGAGCTGAGTCTTAACGTCTATTGGCTGCTGCTGATTAAACCATTGCAACATTAAATGCCTCACTAACTCATACGGTCGTTTACCTTGGCTAAATAGTGCCAATTGCTGCAGATCTGCGTTATTAAGCGCTAATTGCTGTGGTGGTTGAGCTAAGGTTAGCGCTAATTCACAGCTTAACTGTGGATAATGCGGCAAAGCCCAGTATAGTTGTAAACTAAACTGCTGGTATAGCTCGGTTACCTTGTCGGTTGAACCCTTTACCGCACGTAACATTAAAATTGAATATTCCGCACTGGCCTTATCACTGCTTTGACCCAAACGTATTGGTTGATATTTTGCTTGATGCCAAAAATGTAACAGCTCTGTAGTTAAACCGAAACTGGTGCCTAAATAGGCAATATTGGCCAATTTAGCTTGTTGATAAATATGTTGTAGTAATACTGAACCTAGCTTTTGCCGCTGCAATACGGGTTGCACGGTAATTCGCATTACACGCCATAGCGGCAAGGTTGCTAGTTGCGGTTGCGCTAGATGAAAAGCCAAACTTTGCGCTAGCAAGTGCCCTTGTACGCGGCGTTCAGCGTGGTAAATATGCGTACAAAGTTCGCTTTCTAAATTACCTTCAATACTAATCAATGCACAGGCCAGTAACTGGCTATGTTGCTGCAAAGTAATGACCCGCAAGTGCGGGTTATCTAATAGGGCGGCTAAGTCTTTAACCTGAGTTTGATAATGTGCCAAGCTTAGTAAGCTAAATACCTGTTGTAATAATTCAGGCTGAGTTTGCCAATCGTTATTGCTATAGCTGTTAACGGATACTGGTTGAGTGGAATCGTAAGATACATCGTTGTCAGCATGCTTTAATAAAAAGCTATTAAAGCTAAGCTGCTCTAACGGATCGGCTGTTTGATAACGAATTGGTTGCTGTAGGTGTAGCTTCTTCCAACCTGGGCAATGTGCATCTAAATGCTGTTGAAAACGCAGCTGAAAGCCTCGGCCAGTGCCCTCATAACCGTGTTCAGTAGTAGCAAATACGATACGACTATAGCGAGCGACTAACTGTTGCAATACGGGGGTTGGAATTGCCGCCGCTTCATCTATTAACAGCAGGTCGGTATCTAGATTACTGCTGAGTAACTGATCAAAAGCGACAAACTGTAATCGACTATAATCTTCAGCGTTACACAGTTGTTGAAAGTGGCTTAATGCTGTTTGCGCCGCAGCCGGTGATGGTGCCGTTATAACAATAGTTTTACCGGCTGAAGCGAGTTGCGCTGCGGCAATACCTAGAGCTGCAGACTTACCTCGGCCACGGTCAGCGGTAATAACTAGTGGCCGACGCCTGTGACCGCTAACAACACGTAAAATGGCCATTACCGCTTGTTGTTGTTCGCCGGTAATATAGGGCGCGGTAATTTGTTCTGGTTCGGGTAGAGCCGGCCAGTTTAGCTGCTGAGTATCCTCATTGTTTTGCAACATAACAATATTTTGCTGTGCTAACTGTTGTAGCCAGAACGGTAAAAATTGCCCGACATGCAGTTTGGCGTCTAATGGGTAGGGTAATACGTTTTTGTGTGCCGGGTTTGGCTGAGCTTGCCACTGCGTTAATGGTGGGCAGAGTAATAGCCAGATGCCGCCAGCTTTAACGCAACCCATTGACGCGGCAATTAAGTCTGCCGGAAAACCGGAAAAGGCATTAATAATTAACGCATCACACTCGCTACCTAATAGTTGATAATTCTGCTTGCTGCTTAAGTTAATGGCGTTATCTGGTGCTGCATCGCCAATCCAATACAGCGTGTTTATGTCGGCATTATCGACCAGTTGCAATGCATTCATTAGTAATTGCTGCTGCTCGCCCTGCCACACTATTGGCAAACGTATATGATGTGCTGCAGCTTGGCGCTGCCACTGTCGTAGTTGCTGTAACGGTGGCATATTTGGCATTAGTCCATCGCTTGCAAACGGGCATAAGCGGTCACTAGCCACTTACTGCCTAAGCCATCAAAATTTACCTGAATACGTGATTGGCTGCCCGTGCCTTCATAATTGAGTACCGTGCCTTCGCCAAATTTATCGTGTAATACGCGCTGGCCAAGTTTAAAGCCGGTACTTTCAAAAGCAACATGTGATGCTGCGCTACCAAAGCGATTAAATTGAGTTGGCCGACTTACTTGAGTGGTTAAGCGAATTTCGTCTAAATATTCGGCTGGGATCTCGCGAATAAAGCGCGAAGGCTTATGGTGCTGTTCTTGGCCGTATACTCGGCGGCTTTCAGCATGGGTTAAATACAGCTTTTTCATGGCCCGAGTCATGCCAACATAACAGAGCCGTCGCTCTTCCTCTAAACGCGTAGGGTCATCACCACTTTGTTGGCTAGGAAACATGCCTTCTTCCATACCGCAAACAAACACTAACGGAAACTCTAAGCCTTTGGCGCTATGAAGCGTCATTAACTGCACTGCGTCCGAATGCTCTTCTGCTTGGTACTCACCAGCCTCAAGCGCGGCCTGCGACAAAAATGCTGCCAGGGGCGTCATATCTTCAGCGCGGCGTTCATCAAAGTTTTGGCAGGCGGTAACTAGCTCGTTTAAGTTTTCGATACGGGTTTCGGCTTTCTCGCCTTTTTCTGCCTGATACATAGCATACAAGCCAGATTGTTTAATGACATACTCAGACTGTTCATGTAGCGGCAATTCTAATGTATCGCTATGTAGCCGTTCAATCAGTTGCATAAAGTTATCAATAGCCGTGGCAGCGCGACCCGTTAGCTGCTTTTGTGCAAGCATCTGTTGTAAGCTTTGCCACATGGTTTGCTGTTGAGCCCGCGCATATTCACGCACTTTGCTTAATGTGGTATCGCCAATGCCGCGCACCGGCGTATTGATAACGCGCTCCAGTGCTGCATCATCTTGGCGGTTATTTAATAAACGCAGATAGGCTAAGGCGTCTTTAATTTCTTGGCGCTCATAAAAGCGTAAGCCGCCATAAATACGATAGTTTAAACCTTGTTGAATTAACGCTTCTTCTAATACCCGTGATTGGGCGTTATTGCGATATAAGATTGCTGCCTCGCTTAAGCGGTCGCCTTGTTTATGCCAGTCATTAATCCGGCCGACGATAAAACGCGCTTCGTCTAGCTCGTTAAAGGCGGTATATAGCGAAATGGTTTCACCCGCAGCGCCATCAGTCCATAGGTCTTTACCTAAGCGCCCGCTGTTATTGGCGATCACCGCATTGGCCGCTTTTAAAATGGTAGCGGTAGAGCGATAGTTCTGCTCTAAGCGCACTGTTGCTACATCGGGGAAGTCTTTTAGGAAGGTTTGAATGTTCTCTACTCTAGCACCACGCCAGCCGTAGATAGACTGATCATCATCACCGACAATCATTACCTTAGCATGTGAGCCAGCAAGTAAGCGCAACCACTGATATTGAATAGCGTTGGTATCTTGAAACTCGTCAACTAAAATATGGCGGAACCGCTGTTGATAGTGGTTGCGTACCTCGTCATTCTTCTTTAACAACTCAAAGCTGCGTAACAAAATTTCTGCGAAATCGACTAAACCCGCGCGGTCACACATATCTTGATAAGCGGTATAAATTTTAGTCATTTGCTGTAGGCTGAAATCACCGGCGGCATCAATCATTGCTGGGCGTTGGCCGTCATCTTTACGCGCATTTATAAACCATTGAATTTGTTTAGCAGGCCAATGTTTTTCATCTAAATTTAGCGCTTTAAGCACCCGGCGCACTAGCCGATACTGATCGTCCGAGTCGATAATTTGAAAGCCCTGCGGTAAGCCAGCTTCTTGATAATGCGCCCGCAGTAAACGATGCGACAACCCGTGAAAGGTGCCCATCCATAGGTTATTTAAGCTAACACCAATGGTGCTTTCAATACGGCCACGCATTTCTTGCGACGCTTTATTGGTAAAGGTTACCGCTAATAAACTAAATGGCGCTACGCGCTCTACCTGCATTAACCAGGCTAAACGATGCACCAACACGCGGGTTTTACCACTGCCAGCACCAGCTAGCACCAGCATATGCTGCGGCGATGCCGCCACCGCATCGCGTTGTTTATCGTTTAACCCATCTAGCAGGTAAGATACATCCATTAGTTTGCCTCGCTTTACATAATGACCGCCATTATAACAGGCAAAAGCCAAGCGCCAAGCTAACTCGGGTGTTTAGTGGATAAATAACCAGTGCTATTGCGATAGCTGTTGTAATACTACTTAATTAACTGCTGCAGGCTTTGCACATTAGTCATCCTAATATGCGGTAATACCGTTACACGGCTGTTGTGGTGATCTAACCAAGCCGCTTGGCAGCCGGCGCTTAAGGCCCCCATAACATCAGCGCGGTGGCTGTCACCTATATGTAATATTTGTTCTGGTGCTATATTTAATCGTTGCGCCGCTTTTAAATACATATCAGGGTAGGGTTTCATTCTGCCAGCTGGCCCAGCTTGTAAACTAAACTCAAACCAATGGCCAATGCCCATCTTATCAATACAGGCGTTACCGTTAGTTATGGCAATCAGCTGATAATGTTTAGCCAGCTGTTGCAGTAACTGTTTTATTTCTGGTTGCACAGTAATACGGGTTCTAGCCTGCATAAAAGCATCATAAGCCAATTGCGCTATTTCACCGGCTTCACACAGGCTTAAACCTAAGCTTTGTAAACCCGCATCAATAGCTAATAAGCGCCAACGGCCTAAATCGTGCCGGATATCGGGCGTTACTTTTGCCAGTTTTAAACGCTGCTGCCACCAAAAATTGCTGTCGGTTGTTGCCGCAACCGGTGCGTGTTTGGCCAATGCGTTTAACATGGCCTGCTCAGCGGCGGCAATCACCGGTTTGTTATCGTATAAGGTATCGTCTAAATCGAATGACAGTACGCTGATTGGGCTCAGTGCCTTAAATAATTGCATTGATACGGCCTTATTTTTTGCGCGCTCTAGGGTGGGCGTTATCGTACACCTTAGCCAAATGGGCAAAATTTAGATGAGTATAGATTTGGTTTGTTCTTAAAATAGCACGGGTAAAATTAATAAGTCTAAATTTCTAAATTTTATTAAAAAACCGATTGGAGAGCTAATCTTCGATCTTTAACTGATAAATCTCTTATATTTGCCTGATAAGTTTTGAGTTAATATTGCCTTAATCTAACGGTTTGTTTGTAATGATTGAGAAAAAACTCACTAACTTTTAAAAAGGAAAGTTTATATGAAAAAGAAATTATTATTTGTTTCTATTTTAGCTGTATTTGCGTCATTACCATTAAGTGCAATGACATGTACGTGTACATCTGGCAGCATGACTGTCGAATTTAAAGATGGAAAAACGAGTATATCGTGTACCGGCGGTGGTCGAGTCTCTTGTGAAATTCCATTTTATAGTGAGCTTTAATAACGATATTTATAAGTAAATAGGTTTGAATTTTCATTTTATACGGGTAAATGATATATGTGCTGTTTTGAGCAGCGCTATATCATTTTTATATGATATTAGGCCGTTTACTATAGCGGTATGGGAGGAAATACTTGAAGTCAATTATTGTAGGGGGGGCAGTCGCAACTCTGCTGTCAATTGTTTGGTTAACCGTCAGTAGTATAGGAGGACAAAGACAAGAAGAAGTTAGTTTATTGTCAAATAGCGTATTTACTGAAGTTGAATCAAACGCAAGTAATTCAAATAGCAAAAATCAATCAGCATCTCTTGAGAAGACTGATACGTTTCAAGAGGCCGTAAATACCGGTGAGCAGACTTATGATTCTACAGCCGTAAGGGATGATTCGGTCACAATACCGAGTAATTTGTCATCGGAAGAGGCGTTAAACAAAAGTTTTCTTACCAAAAGTGGCGCAGTAATACAGACTGCAATTGTTGATGCAATGAAAAGTGCAGATTTTAATCAGTTTTTATCTGGCATTACAGATATGGAGCGCAGTAGCAGAGCATTATCTCGTGAAAATAAACTACAGCTGTTTTTGCAAGAATCTAAATTACAAATATATCAGGAATCCTATGCCTGTTCTGGTCGTATTTGTGGTGTTATGTTAATGGTCGGCGATGATACAAGCGACGTTGAGCTTAAACAGTTACATTTATTTGAAACAAATTATAGTTTTTATAATATCACGAGAGACGAGAGCGGAAACAAAGTGCTTAAGGCCGTGTTTATTGAAACGGAAGATCCTAGTAATTTGACGCTCTCGCAATAAGGTATGACCGCCTTCAAGTAAGTTGTATCAGCAATATGTGTAGCAGTATAGTAACTGCTGAAGTATAAAATCTTATTTTGTATTCAGTAGTTTAATTAGATTTCTTCTTCGCTCTAGGGTGGGCGTTATCGTACACCTTAGCCAAATGGGCAAAATCGAGATGGGTATACACTTGAGTTGTACTTAAATTAGCATGGCCGAGTAGTTCCTGCACGGCGCGTAAGTCTTGGCTGGATTCAAGCATATGGCTGGCAAAGGAATGGCGTAACATATGCGGATGTACATGCTGGTTAAGCCCTTGCTGCTTAGCCCAAAGTTGAACGCGCTCACGCACATGTCGGGTACTAATACGTTTATGTTGTTTACTTAGAAATAGCGCCTGCTGATCTGGCTCTGGTAGGTTAGAGCAAAACACTGGGCGCTGTACTAACCAGTCTTTTACTGCGGCTAGGGCTATTTTACCTACCGGCACAATACGCTGTTTACTGCCTTTACCGGTTACGCGCAGCAATTGTTGTTGCCAGTCAATGTCGTTAATATTGGCATTTACTAGCTCTTCTAAACGCAGCCCTGATGAATAAAATAGTTCGAGCATGGCTTTGTCGCGGCAAGCTAAAATATCGTCGCTGCTGTCAAAGCTAAGTAAATGGTTAAGTTGATCAATACCAAGATTTTTTGGCAGTATACGCGCGGCTTTGGGTACTGATAAATACTGAGCCGGGTTATCACTGCGCTTACCCTGCGCCTGCAGAAAACGGAAAAAACTCCGTAACGCGGCAACCTTTAGTGCGATAGTTCGAGGTTTAGCACCGCTGCGGCGCAGGCTAATAATATGCTGTTTTAGTTGGTTGTCAGTTAGGTTTAACCAGTGGCTATCGGTTTCGCTAATGCTTAGTGCTAGTTGCTCTAATTGCCGCTGATAACTGTCGAGCGTTTTGCTGCTATAGCCACGTTCATATTGCAAATAGCGAATAAAGGCTAGCAGTGGCTCTTGCCACTGCGGAGATAGTTCTATGTCAGACGTTGTCATAGCTCGGCAGTAATTGCGCTAATATAGTCGCTAAATGGCTAATAAATAGCTTATCCATTGACGGTTGAAAGTGGTCGTCTTGCTCACTACCAAAGGCCAATAATGCTAAGGGCTTTTGCTCATTACTGATTAAAATAAGCGCTACTGAATGTATGTTTGGTGAAAACAAACCTTGCTGCTCTTCTTTATTTAAGCGGCCAAGATATACACCTTGCTGGTTTAGGCGACGTGATAATAGTAGCTTAAACTCATCCGCACTTTGCTCGTCAGTAAAGCGTAGTAAACGGCACTCCTGCACCTGCGGCATCGCGGTGGTAAATTGTTGCAAGCTCGCCTGAATATCCTTTACATTTTTTGCTTGATAAAGCTGTGCCTGTAATTGATTAAAGGCCAAGAAAACATGCTCGTTTTGTCTGGCAATAGACATTAAACGCGTAATATCATCTTCTAATGCTTGGATTTTTTCCCGTTGCAATTCTAACTGACGTTCTATTAGCGACACGCTGCCACGCTGCTGATGTGGTAAACGTAAGCTATTTAACAGCTGTGGGTATTGCTGAAAAAACTCTGGGTGATCTTGCAAGTATTCGCATATTACGTGCGCGGCAAGTAAATCTTTTTCTTGGATCAGGCTATCTGTCATAACATTATTTGTCCGTCGTAAACGTGTTCTGCGGGGCCGGTCATTTTTAGTGGTTGGCCAGGGCCATTCCAACGAATATGCAGGCTACCACCGGGCAAGTCTACTCGTACTTGCGGCTGTAATTTTTTTTGTAGCTGCCCGATTACTACGGCCGCACATGCACCGTTACCGGATACGGCTATTTCACCTAAAGTACGCTCCCATACGCGTAATTTAATATGGCTTGGGCTTATTACCTGCATAAAACCGATACTTGCGCGTTCGGGAAAACGCTCGTGTAGTTCAAATAACGGGCCTTGTACTAGCACTTGCGCAGTAACGAGGTCGTCAACTTCAACCACTGCGTGGGGTGAACCCAACGATACAACGCCGCAAAGTATAGTGTGCTCTTCAGCCCGCAGAATATAGGTAACTTCTTGCTTTTGCGCTTTAAACGGCACTTTGGCGGGGTCTAGCTGTGGCATGCCCATATTAACCGTAACCTGACCGTCGGCTTCGACATACAGAATAACTTTACCAGATTTAGTACTGGCGCTAATTTTATACTTGTTGGTTAAACCACGCGCCCGAACAAACTTGGCAAAACAACGCATGCCGTTGGCGCATTGCTCTATTTCTGAGCCATCGGCATTAAATATACGGTAATGAAAATCCAGTTCAGGATCATACGGTGGCTCAACCATTAGTAACTGATCGAAACCAATACCGGTATTACGATTCGCCAGTGCTTTAATTTGCTCTTTGGTTAAAAACACATTCTGGCTTACTGCATCAACTAGCATAAAGTCGTTGCCAAGGCAGTGCATTTTAGTGAAATGTAGCAACATCGGCGCCCTTAATTAGTCGGTAACGACGTGTTCGCCACGCCATAAATCCTGCCATTGTTCACGGGCGCGGATTAAATGCACTTTGTCGCCATCAACTAGCAGTTCGGCGGCGCGTGGGCGGCTATTATAGTTAGAACTCATGGTAAAGCCGTAAGCTCCGGCAGAGCGCACAGCGAGCAAATCGCCAGCGGCAATCGCCAGTTCTCGGTCTTTGCCAAGAAAATCGCCTGTTTCACATACTGGGCCAACAATATCATACATCGCGCTTGGTGCATGGGTGTGCATATTTACTGGTATGATGGCTTGCCACGCGCTATACAGTGCTGGACGAATTAAATCGTTCATGCCGGCATCGACAATCGCAAAGTTTTTTTCTTGTCCTGGCTTTAAAAACTCAACCTTCGTTAGCAATACCCCTGCGTTGGCCATAATGGCGCGACCAGGCTCCATAATGAGCTCTAACTGTGGGTAGCTTTTTAAGCGCTCGACCACTTTACCAATATAATCAGCGGTGGATGGTGGAGTTTCGTTATCGTAGGTAACGCCTAAACCGCCGCCAATATCAATATGCTTTAGCATAATGCCATCGCTGGCTAATTGGTCTATTAGCGCCAACAGCTTTTCTAACGCTTCTAAAAATGGTTGTACTTCAGTAAGCTGCGAGCCAATATGGCAATCAACACCCACCACGTTTAAATGGCTATAACTGGCGGCTTTGCGGTAAATGTCACGCGCCAACAGAATATCGATACCAAATTTATTCGCTTTTAAGCCCGTTGAAATATACGGATGTGTTTTTGCATCGATATCTGGGTTTACCCGAATAGAAATAGCCGCAGGTTTATTTAAGCTGCTAGCAACGTGCTGTAGGCGGTCTAATTCGGCTATAGATTCGACGTTAAAGCATTTAATGCCCAAGCCTAACGCTAGGCGTATTTCGTCTTCAGTTTTTGCTACGCCAGAGAACACCACTTTTTTGGCATCGCCACCGGCAGCAATAACGCGGCGTAACTCGCCGCCCGATACTATGTCAAAACCGCTACCAAGTTTAGCGAGTAGGTTTAAAATAGCTAAGTTGCTATTGGCTTTTACTGCATAGCACACCAAGCTTTGTGGATGCGCCGCTGCGGCATTAGCAAACGCGTGGTAATGTCGTTCAATAGTCGCGCGTGAATATACATAGCAAGGTGTACCGAAGTTATTGGCAATATCAGCTAGCGCGCATTGCTCGGCAAAAAGTTGCTTATTTTGGTAATTAAAATGGTCCATGTTAGTCATCCAATGATTGAATAGGATCGGCGTTGTTTTGCTGTGGTTCTGCCACTTCTGGTGCCGGTTGTGGTAAGGTAAGCGGACCTTTTTGACCACACGCATTCAGTAAGCTGCATAACATAATGACAGCGGCGACAGTTAATAGCGGACCTTTGGTTTTAAAAGCGTGCATGATGTTATTTTTTTATGGCGATTGCGTTCTATAATCGCATCCTTAGCGATAAAAGCAAACAGGTGAAGTAGATGAATGACCTAGAATATGATGATTTGACCGATAGTGTGTTACTGGCGGTGGAACAGGCAGTCGAAAATGCCGATGCCGATTTAGATTATGAGTCCCATGGTGGCTTATTGAGTATCAGTTTTGCTGATGGCAGTAAAATTATTATTAACAAGCAATCACCGCTGCATCAGTTGTGGGTAGCTACCAAATTTAACGGCCACCATTTTGAATGGAAAAATGGTCAGTGGATAGATAACCGCAGCGGTTCAGAGTTTTGGCAGTTACTTAACGATGCGGCCACTAAACAGGCTGGCGTACCGCTAAATTTAGCGCCTTAAGCGCAGTTGTTTTTGGAATAGTGTAATGGCTTTGCTTCCTTTTGTTGATGTTAAAGCACAGGGTGATACCCGTGCTGTTGTAGTGTGGCTGCATGGCTTGGGTGATTCGGGCCATGGTTTTTCGCCAATAGTGCCTGAGCTGCGCTTGCCCGCTGATGCTGGTATTCGATTTTTATTTCCGCATGCGCCAGAGCGTCCCGTTACCGTTAATGGCGGTATGCGTATGCGTGCTTGGTACGACATTAAAACCATGGACTTAACCAATCGCGCTGACGAAGATGGCGTACGCGAGTCGGCCGCAGCAGTGCAGCAGCTGCTAGATAAGCTTATTAGCGACGGCATTAGCAGTGAGCGTATTATATTAGCCGGCTTTAGCCAAGGTGGCGTTATAGCGCTGCATTTACTGCCGCGGCTAACCTACAAGTTAGCCGGAGTAATGGCGCTGTCCACGTATATGTGCGCACCAGATAAATTAAAAGACGAAGCTAATAGCGTGAATAAAGCTACACCGGTACTGGTAGCGCATGGCAGCCAAGACCCTGTGGTACCGATTTTTGCCGGTCAGCAGGTATATCATACGCTGAAAAATGCTGGGTTTAACGTGAACTGGCATGAATACAAAATGCCGCACAGTGTATGCGCGCAAGAAGTGGCAGATATCAGCAGCTTTATTCAGCGACAGTTATTGGCATAAGCAGAGAGTTAATATGAACAAAATTCGTATCGCAACCCGTAAAAGTGCACTGGCAATGTGGCAAGCCGAGTATGTAAAGGCGGAACTGTTGCGTCATCATCCGCAATTAACGGTAGAGCTGGTGCCAATGTCGACGCAGGGCGATAAAATTTTAGATACCCCCTTGGCAAAAATTGGTGGTAAAGGTTTATTCGTTAAAGAGTTAGAACAGGCGATGCTAGATGGTTTGGCCGATATTGCCGTGCATAGTATGAAAGATGTGCCGGTAGAGTTTCCCGACGGCTTAATGCTGCATACCATTTGCCCGCGTGAAAACCCACAAGATGCCTTTGTGTCAAACCAATTTACCTGTTTAGATGAATTGCCGCATGGCGCCGTAGTGGGTACGTCTAGTTTGCGCCGCCAATGCCAGCTAAAAGCGCTGCGCCCCGACTTAACCGTACGCGACCTGCGTGGCAACGTAAATACGCGTTTAGCCAAACTCGATAATGGTGAATATGCAGCTATTATTTTGGCTGCCGCTGGGTTGATTCGCTTAGGTTTTCAGCAGCGTATTGCCAGTTTGTTATCTGTAGAAACCAGCTTGCCGGCCAATGGTCAGGGTGCTGTAGGCATAGAGTGCCGTAGTGATGACTTTGCAGTACAGCAACTACTTAAGCCACTAGAGCATAGCGAAACACGCAGTTGCGTACTGGCCGAACGGGCAATGAACCGCAAACTACAAGGTGGTTGTCAGGTGCCTATTGGTGCTTATGCCGAAATTGAAGGTGATACGCTATGGCTACGCGGTTTAGTTGGCTCTCTAGACGGTAGCGAAATTATTCGCCACCAGCTAAAAGGCCCAGTAGCCGAGGCTGAACAGCTGGGTACGGAACTGGCTGAATATTTATTACAGCAAGGTGCTGATCGTATATTGCAGGCGGTTTATCAGGCTGGGTTATGAGTAATCAAATGCCAGCGCAGATCCCGTTTTTAATTACGCGGCCGGCGGGTAAAGCTGATAACTTGTTGGCGTCGTTAGATACTAGCGGTATTGCCTATTTGTATCAGCCACTAATTACCACCGCACAGGTAAGCATAACTGCGCAAGATCACCAATTGTTGCAACAAGCCGACGCAGTGGTCTTTGTTAGTATTAGCGCGGTAAGTTGTTTGCAAAACCAGTTTGATGGTGCGCGACTTACTGCGCCGCTATTTGCGGTGGGTGAGACCACCGCTCTGGCATTAAAGCGCTGGTTAGGCCGCGATGTATCGGTGCCAGAGGACCAGCGCAGCGAGGGTATGTTGCAGTTACCCCAGCTACAGCAAATGACGGGGAAGCAGGTTGTTGCTGTGCGCGGCAATGGTGGGCGTGAACTCACAAAGCAAACATTAACGGCGCGTGGCGCAACCGTGCGCTATGTGCAAAGTTATAAACGTGTGCCGCTACTATTAGATGGTATTTTGCTCTGTCAGCAGTGGCAGCTAGCTGGCATTCGTTGTATTGTTGCTACCAGTAACGAAATTTTACAGCAGCTATTTAACATAGTGCCTAGCGAGCATCAGTATTGGTTGCAACAGTGTGACTGGATCTTGGTCAGCCCACGTATGCAGGAAAGCGCTATTGCACTAGGTATTAACGCCGAACGTATAACACTGGCAGATAATGCCAACGACAGTGCATTACTAGCGGCTATTAGTCAGCTACAGAGGGAATATCAATGAGCGACAGCTTAGAGCGTGCATCAGAAATGGAAGCACCATTACAGCAACTAAAGCAGAAAATTGAAGCCGAGCCCGTACCTAGTCGGCGCGGCGGTTTTACTGGTGGCTTAAGCTTGTTACTGGTGCTGATATTAGCCGTCGCTATTGGCGCCGGCGCTTACTGGTTATGGCCGCAATGGCAGCAGCTGCAACAGCAAACAATAACGTTGCAGCAGAACCAGCAGCGTTTAGTTGAGCAAGGGCGGCAGCAACAAGATAGCAGTACGCAATTATTACAGCAATTGCAGAGCGATCAGCAGCAATGGCAAACACAGTTAGAGCGTAGCCAACAGCAAAAGCAGCAGCAGTTACTCACGCAAAACGAAGCACAAATTCAAGCATTGCGCCAATTAGTGCAGGAACGAGATAGTGCGCCGCCACGGCATTGGGTACTGGCAGAAGTAGAGTACTTGCTACGTTTAGCCGCGCAAAAAGTATGGTTAGAACAAGATTTTTCAACCGCTCGTGCGCTGCTTAGCAGCGCTGATGAAAAGTTAGCCCAGCTAGCCGAGCCGTCATTAGTGTTAGTTCGCCAAGCCATTGCCGCTGATACAGAGCAGCTTGGCCGTATTACTGTGCCCGATGTAAGCAAGGCTTACGTGCAGTTGCAGCAGTTACAAAAGCAGGCGATGAACTTGCCGCTAAAACTGCAAGTAACCGCGGACACCAAAAATAGCGCGCCCTCTAGCGAGCTGAAAAATTGGCGCGAAACACTAGCATTTCACTGGCACAATACCTGGCAAGGTTTGCTTAACCCTAGAAGTGCGGTACCAGAAGATTACTTCGATTTAACTCACGAGCAGCAACTTATGTTGCGCATTGCACTGCAGCAGCAATTACAACTAGCTCAGTTAGCGCTAATGCAGCGGCAACAGCCACTTTATGTTGCAGCATTGCAGCAAACCAGTGATAAATTGCAGCGCTACTTTAATGCTGATGATGTTGGCGTGCAGCAGTTCAGTTCGGTACTAACCGAGCTAGCCGAAGTAGAAGCTTCGCTGCCAAGTGTGAAGGTGTTAACCAGCTTAGCGCAGCTAAAGCAGTATCAGCAACAACTAGCGGGAGAGAGCTTATGATCCGTGTCTTGCTGCTTATCGGTATACTAGCGGCAGCCATGTGGTTTGGCCCAATGCTGGTGAATAATGCTGGCTACATTAAAATTATTGTTGCCGGTACCGTATTTGAAACCACCTTGCTTGGCCTTAGTCTGCTTATTTTGGCACTAATCGCCGTAACATGGTTTATTGGCATAGTGCTGCGTAAATTACTGCGCTTACAGCATATTTCCTTTAACTTTTTCCGCTGGCGCCGGCAACGTAAAGCTCAGCAAGCCTATGAGTTGGGTTTACAGGCGTATGCTAAACAACAGTGGAAACTAGCTAGTCAACATTTGGCTAAAGCCTGTCATGACGACTTTATGCTAGAAGAAAAACGCTTATTTGCGGCTTATGCGGCATTTTATGCCGGTGATATTAATCAGGCTAACAGCTACATTGCAGCCCTGTCAGCTGAAAGTAACAGTACGCTATTTGTACAAGCAGATTTGTTGCTACAACAAGATCAAGCGGCTCAAGCTTGTGTATTACTACGCGACAAAGTTACGGCTGACACTGAAGATAAGGGCTTAGGGCAGTTATATTTATATGCGTTGCAGCAAGCGGGGCAATGGCAACAGTTATTGCAGGTCGTGCCATTAGCAATAAAACAGCAATGGTTTGATAAAGATAAATGGCGTCAGCAACGCTTTGATATTTATCCGGCGGCTATTAGCCAGTTAAGTCAGCAACAGCGGTTTGATGAAAATGCTGACTATTGGCTTAACCTGCCGGCTAAAGAACGTAAATCTACCGCAGCTAATGTTGGTCGCGCTTGGGCAATGGCACAAAGCGGCCAAAATGAAGCCGCTGAAAAGCTGCTGGTTAGTCAGCTACAGTTAGACGAGTTGCCACTAGTATTGCCTTACCTTCGTAAAATTCCATTAGGGAAATCGGTACTTAAGTTGCGCAAACAAGCACAACATTGGTTACGGGATCACGCCAGCAATGGCTATGTTTATGCCTTATTAGCTTATTTAGCCGAGCAAGAGGGCGAACCGCAACAAGCCGAAATAGCGTGGCATAAAGCCCGCCAATACGAGCCTCGGCTTGGCTAGTACCGTATTAACTGGCTTAGCAGCAAGCAGTTTATCAACGGCTAAGGTGTTGGTGCTGGGCAGTATGCCTGGCACTGTGTCGCTTAAGCAGCAACAATACTATGCCCATCCTCGTAATCTGTTTTGGCCAATAATGGCTAATCTTGTCGGCTTTTCTGCCGAGGCTAGTTACTCTGCCAAGTTACAGGCCTTAAATGCCGCAGGCGTTGCGTTGTGGGACGTGATAGGCCATTGCCAGCGTAGTGGTAGTTTAGACAGCGCGATTCGTGATGAACAAGTTAATGACTTCGCTAGTTTCTTTACCGTTCAGCCTAATTTGCAGGTTATAGCGTTTAATGGTGCTAAAGCGTGGCAAAGTTTTAACCGGCACGTGCTTTCAAAGCAGCCGCTGCCAGCAAAACTGATATTGTTTCAATTACCGTCTACCAGCCCAGCACATGCGGCTATGGGTTTTCCAGAAAAATTAGCGCAGTGGCAGCAGCTTAAGTCATTTATCGTTAAAAATTAATTAATGCACACATGCGGAATTAACCTCAGCTAAATAGCTCAGAGAGTACTGATATTGATTTAGCTAGCCAGCAGTTATCAACAATTTAAACACTTAGGTTGATATATACTGTTCAAGTCGCTGTTTTAACATGCCTTCAATCACTGCGGCTTTACCGGTTTTTTGGTCTAAGCAAACAAAGGTAATATCCGCGTCGGCAACCAATTTATTAGTGCCGGCAATATAAATAGCTTGATGAATTACTGCACTTTTACTACCAACTTTACTAAAGTGGGTTTGAATTTCTAAACTATGGCCTACTGTTGCCGCTTCTCGATAATTAATATTAATGTTTACAATTACCCAAGCCAATTTTTGCTCAGCAAACCACACGATATCGCCGTGGTCTTCTAAATAACTCCAACGTGCTTCTTCTAAAAACTCTAAATAACGAGCATTGTTAACATGTTGATAGATATCTAAATGATAACCACGAACTTTAATTAGGGTTTTATGCTGCATGATAAACGTGACCCATTCTGTAAATTTAATAAAGCGTAATAAGTGTAAATTGTACGTATTAATTTCTATTCTTATGAAGAGGGGGAATGATACATCTATTATCCTAGCGTGTAATAATAATTAGATTTGAACCTGAATCTGAACAGCTCCTAAGCTAAAGTCGGTAGAAAGTTGCTGAGCTGATTGCTTAGTATCCTCAATCAGCGAGCTGATCTCGGCCAGTTGTTTTTCGGTATCTTTATCGCCTTTAGGCAGCATGGCTTTTAGCATATTAAACAGTGACTGTAATTCTCTGACGGCATCTTGCAGCAGCCGTTGATCAGCTTGGCGTTGCTGTTGTTCTATTTTACTATCTGCCTCCGGTGTTGGTTGCTGTAAATTTGCGGCTTTGTCTGCGGTTTCTGTTTCTGCGTTGCTATCTTCAACGGCTTCAGCTTCATCAGATAAAGCTGACTCTACTTTGGGTTCGGTTGGTACATCAACTACGGGAACGCTTGCATCTGCTGTTGCTGTATTTTCCATATTATCAGGGTGCGCTGTAAATGACATATCGGATGCTGAGCTACTGGCTGTCCCTCCTTCTTGCAAATCTTTAGCTGCCCCTTTTAATTCACCAGCCAGCTGTTTTAACTCTCGTATAAGGGCTTTAGATGCCATACTACCAAACATCATCAGCATTTTTTTTAGCTGATCAATGCGCATTTTAACCTCAGCAACGCGTTCGCGAGCTCTAGCTTTTTTAGCTTGCTGTTGCTGATCCATACTGGATCTTACCGCCTTAGATAAAGCCAACTTTGAACGAGCAACTTCGCTCAGACTTACCTGGACAGATTCATTGTTTTTTGGCATGGCTTCCGCATGGCCGCGCTGCTCAGGCTGTTGCGAAGTGCTATTAGCAGCTTTATTGCCTGCCTTATAAGCCTGCAATATGCGATTAGTTGGAATAGATGAAACCATAACTGATAGCCAGATAAATGTTTTCACTGTTATCGGCAAGAATGGATAAAACTTAAGCATTGGTAGGAAAACACTGAATAAGCGTTAAATGTTCAGAGCCAGTGTTAAAAAATGCTGCAAATAACAAAGGCCACTTTCGCAGCCTTTGGATAATAAAAATGTTATTAATTAGCGCGGCTTATAACTTCTTCAGCTCTATATCACCGCTTACTGTGCTTAGTTCCACGCTGCCATCACCATTGCCTAATGTGAATTGCAGGCTACGCGCTGGGCCGTATTTTGCTTTACTGGCTTTGTCGCTGCTTAGTTTGTTGTCTATACTGCCACCAGCAGAGGCTTTAATATTGATGCGGGCGCTGGCATTGTTATCCAGTTCTAATTTAATATCACCACTTACGCTGCTGCCACTGACATGTGGATTGGCTGAGCCTGTTAATTTGGCGCCAACTTCACCGTTTACGGTGTTTAACTTTAGGTGTTTAGTGCCATTTAACTCTAATTCGGCATCGCCGTTTACGGTGCTGACACTTACTTCTTCAGCGCGGCTTTTAACCTTAATTTTGCCGTTAACTACGTCATAGCTCAGACGCCCGCTGGAGCCTTCGT
Source organism: Rheinheimera metallidurans (assembly GCF_036983985.1). Classification (NCBI taxonomy): domain Bacteria; kingdom Pseudomonadati; phylum Pseudomonadota; class Gammaproteobacteria; order Chromatiales; family Chromatiaceae; genus Rheinheimera; species Rheinheimera metallidurans. Next base: position 159,186 of record NZ_JALAHQ010000004.1, on the reverse strand, counting down.
CGTTAATTGTGCCGTTAATTGAGCTTAGCTCTACCGTGCCGCTGGCATTTTTGATTTTAATTTCGCCATTTACTGTGCTTAGTTTTACACTATTGCGTAAGTCAAAAGCTGTAATATCACCGTTTACCATACTAATTTGGCTGCTGCCGTGAATATTATTTACGGTAACATCGCCGTTTACGCTTTTAAATTCAATGCTGCTGCCTGTTGGCACAGCAAAGTCTAGTTTTGCGCTGTTGGCGTGGTCTTGCCCGTTGTAATTAACCTGGCGTGGCATAGTCATTTCAAAGCGGGTAAAGCCTCCTTTGCTATCCAGAGTGTAGCCAGTGGCATTTTCATCTAGTTTACCGCTGGCTTTAAACTGGCTATTACTTACGGCATTAATCGTTATTTCACCGCTCATCACTTCTATATAAATTTTTTCGTTAGCACTTACCGCTCGGCTTTCATTTACAGCTATACGGGTATCAGCTAAGGCCAGTTGACTAAACCCTAACAACATTAAACTGACAAGGTTAAAGGCCCAAATTTTTTTAATTGTATTCATGTATTATCTCCTAACTTATTATTAAAGGCTGTTGTACTGTCGCCTGTTGCAGGTAAGACAGCTGTTGTTGATATAAACGTTGTAACTGTGCTAACAGCAGCGGTTCATCTGGATAAAATGTTAACGCTTGGCGTACTTGGGTTATTGCTTGATCCCATACCCGTATTTGTTGTTGCCAGTTATCAAAGCCTTCAGCTACGGCCACTATCTGACTTAGCTGGGTAGCTTTTTGTTGTTCATATTGCTGCAGTAAAATTAGTTCTGCAGTAGGCATAGCCGCTGTAATGGTTGTATTGGGTGATAGGGCTTGCCAACCAAATACACTCAGTAGCCCCAGCATGGCGGCAATCCCCCAATATCCGCGTGTGGATTTAATGGTATTTGGCGGTTGCGCTATGGTTTGTGGGGGTTGTGCTATTTCAAGCTGAGCGGCGATATCTGGCCATAAATCACGTTGTACGGCTATGTGCGCTGCTAGCTTGCTAATGGCGTTATCAAGTTGTTGATCATTCATCTGCTAACCACTCCTGTAACAACTGTCTGGCTCTGAAATATTGTGCTTTAGACGTACCTTCGGCTATACCCAGCAAGGTGGCTATTTCTTGGTGCCGATAACCTTCCAAAGCAAACAAGACAAATACGGCTCGGGCCTGTGTGGGCAAGCGTTGTATGGCTTGTTCTAGCGGAGCCATTTCACTGCTGCACATTGTTGCTTGCTCAGCCAGCTCCGGTTGCTCGTCATTGCTGTCCGTTAAGCGCAGGTATTTTTCTTGGCGCCAGATATTAATAGCGGTGCGGGTGGCAATACTGTGTAGCCAAGTAGCGAAACTGCTATCACCACGGAATTCTGCTAGTTGCTGCCATGCCTTAATAAAAATATCCTGACAGGCATCTTCAGCTTTTTGCTTGTTGGCTAGTAAGCGCCAGCAAATAGCGTAAACCCGGCCGATATACTGCTGGTACAGGTAGTAAAAGGCTTGTTTGTCACCTTTTTGCGCAGCTGTAACTGCCTGCGCAATATCCATTGCCATAAACGCCCTTAATTACCCAAGTTATTGTATGAACTGTCAGGTTAGTCGGCAGGATAAAGCGAAAGGTTTAAACGTAGTTAAGTTTTTTTATTATCGGATAATCTGGCTGCGTCATGGCAACCAGTTAAATGAGGCTAAATATACGCAAAGGCATCGCAAAACATATTCTCTCGTTTTGCGCCTTGTTGTAAAAAAGCGTCTCGCACTACGCCCGCCATGGCAAAGGGGCCGGCAATATAAATGTCATACTCAGCTAAGGAGGCAAAATCGTCTAACACCGCTTGGTGCACTAAGCCGGTTCTGCCTTGCCATTCTGGGGTTGAATGCTGTATGACGGGAATAAACTGATAGAGTTGATTGGTGCTGGCCCATTGCTGCATTTCTGGATGATGATACAGCGCTTCAACATCACGTACGCCCCAATAAGCAAAAACCGGGCGCTGAATATTCTGTTTAGCGAGCGTTTGGGCAATGCTATAAATATACGAAAACCCCGTGCCACCGGCTAATAAAATGAGTGGCCGTTTACTATCGGTACGTAGTTGAGCATCGCCTAAACCAATTTCTGCTAATACTGGTTGCTTAGCGGCAAATAATTGCTGTAAGTGAGCTAAGGCTTGGCTGGAAAAGTTATCTGCTACTGATGCTCCTATGTGGAGTTCAATTTGCTTGCTACCGGCATGGCTAGCTATGGAAAAAGGGCGTTTATCTTCAGCGGTTAAGCATAGCTGTAAATATTGACCACTTTGATAGCTTATAGGTGTTGTAGGCGTTAATAGCACGCGGTTAACAGTAGGCGTTAAGGGTTCAATAGCATCAATAGTACAGGCAATTAGGGTCATAGCATTCTCAGATAAATAAAGGTGTAATTATAAATTGGCATATCAAGGTTGCTTAGTTGTTCGCCAAGTATACTTGATGCTTGGCGCCAAGATTAAGGCTGCGCCGGCAGGTTAATGCCCAACGTGTGCCAAATGTCGTCAACCCGCTGTTTTATTGCCGGATCCATTACTATGGGCTCGCCCCATTCGCGGTTGGTTTCGCCTGGCCATTTATTAGTGGCATCCATACCCATTTTAGAGCCTAAGCCCGAAACGGGTGAGGCAAAGTCTAGATAGTCTATGGGAGTATTTTCTACCAAGGTGGTATCGCGTGCTGGGTCCATACGGGTGGTAATGGCCCAGATCACATCTTGCCAATCACGGGCATTAATATCGTCATCGCAAACAATCACAAATTTGGTATACATAAACTGGCGTAAATACGACCATACGCCCATCATTACGCGCTTAGCATGGCCTGGGTATTGCTTTTTCATGGTAACCACAGCTAACCGATACGAGCAGCCTTCGGGCGGTAGGTAAAAGTCGGTAATTTCTGGAAACTGCTTTTGCAGTATGGGCACAAAGACTTCGTTTAATGCCACGCCTAAAATAGCCGGTTCGTCTGGTGGTCGGCCGGTGTAGGTGCTGTGGTAAATAGGGTTTTTACGCTGCGTAATATGCGTAACAGTAAATACCGGAAAGCTATCTACTTCATTGTAATAGCCGGTGTGGTCGCCATAAGGACCTTCTGGCGCCATTTCGCCGGGTTCAATGTAGCCTTCTAGCACAAACTCTGCACTGGCTGGCACTTGCAAGTCGTTGCTAATGCATTTTACCACTTCGGTATTATCACCACGTAGTAAACCCGCAAAACCATATTCAGATAAGGTATCGGGTACTGGCGTAACTGCGCCTAAAATAGTCGCTGGATCGGCACCTAATGCCACAGATACGGGGAAGCGTTCACCCGGATGCGCTTTTTGAAACTCATAAAAATCTAACGCGCCGCCACGATGCGATAACCAGCGCATAATGAGTTTGTTTTTACCTAATAGTTGCTGACGGTAAATGCCTAAATTCTGGCGCTCTTTATGTGGACCACGAGTAACCGTGAGGCCCCAAGTAATAAGCGGCGCGGCATCGCCTGGCCAGCAGGTCATAATAGGTAGCTTAGTTAAATCAACCTCATCGCCTGTAAGCACTATTTCTTGGCATGGGGCTTTTTTAACCAGCTTGGGCGACATATTCAGCACTTGCTTAAATAGTGGTAATTTACTAAAGGCGTCTTTTAAGCCTTTAGGTGGCTCAGGTTCTTTTAAGAATGCCAGTAATTTACCTACTTCGCGCAGTGCCGATACGTCTTCTTGGCCCATACCTAGTGCCACGCGTTGTGTGGTACCAAACAAATTAGCTAATACTGGCGTTTTAAACCCTTTTGGGTTTTCAAACAAAATAGCCGGGCCGCCAGCGCGTAAGGTGCGGTCAGCAATTTCGGTCATTTCTAATACTGGGTCTACTTCAGCTTTAACACGGATTAGTTCACCGCGCTGTTCTAGCTGGTCGATAAAGTCACGTAAGTCTTTATATTTCATCTTTGCCATCGAGCCATATCGTTATTGCCGGCTATTATACAGCTCTGTGCCACCCTTGCTAGTTTAGCCTGCCTGAGGCTAAGATTATCTGCTAGAGCGGTTGATAGTAGCGACATGTTGTCTAAACCTCGTTATACGCAAACACAAGCCAAAAAGCTCATAATGGATTGCTTGGTGCTGACGCTAGCATATCAAAATTCGCTATAGCGCAGAATGGCAGGGCTTGGTCGAAAAAACTAGTAAGGCGTTATAAAGCGCGTTAAAGTCGGATAATAATTAGACAGAACTATTACTACCTATGGATTTTCCAGACAGCGTAAAGCAACAAACCTGCAGCGATTGCTTAAGTGGTCAATCACTTGGCTTTCAAATTCGTATGGCGTTTCAGCCTATTATCGATTGGCAAACGAAAAGTATTTTTGGCTACGAAGCGCTAGTTCGAGGCCCCGAAGGTGAGGGCGCGGGTTGGGTGTTTCAGCGTATTAATGACAGCAATAAATATTATTTTGATCAAGCGTGTCGTGTAAAAGCAATAGAAACGGCAGCGAGGCTCAATTGCAGCACGTTTTTAAATATTAACTTTTTGCCTAATGCCGTGTATAACCCTGAAACCTGCATTAAGGCAACTATTGAGGCAGCCGATTTATATGGCTTTGATCTTAATAAGCTTATCTTCGAAGTTACTGAGGGGGAGGAAATTCCAGATAAAGCCCATTTAAACCGTATTTTTCGCAGTTATGCCAAGCGCGGATTTCAAACGGCGATTGACGATTACGGTTCTGGTTATGCAACACTAGAGTGGTTAATTGAACTACGGCCACATATCTTAAAATTAGATATGGAACTAATTCGTAACATCGAGCTGCATCCTGCTAAGCAGCATATTGTGCAGCAAGCCATTGCGCAGTGTGAATTACAAGGGACAACGGTGTTGGCTGAAGGTATTGAAAGCCAGAGTGAGCTTGATTATTTGGCATCAAGTGGGATTCGTTATTTTCAAGGCTATTATTTCGCGGAACCTCAATTAGAGCAGCTTGTTGGCGTCAATGAAGTGCACGGGCTGGTTCTCTAGTTTTATTATAACTGCAGACAGCGATAGCTGAATGTGGCAGTATATTTGGCCATCTAGGCATCTTGAAATTACCTGAGAATAGCTATGAAACCTGATACCCGTTTAATTCATGCTGGGCGCAATAAACAGTATACCGGCAACGTCGTTAACCCTCCGGTTGTGCGTGCTTCGACCATTGTATTTGAAACTTTTGCTGAGCTAAACCATGCCAGTATTAATCGAGCAAATAGGGTACCGTTTTATGGCCGACGCGGTACCGATACCCATTTTGCATTACAGCAAGCAATGTGCGAGCTAGAAGGTGGCGCAGGTTGTGCGCTTTACCCTTGTGGTGCTGCAGCTATTAGCGGTGCATTATTAGCGTTTTTAAAAACGGGTGACCACCTATTAATGGTTGACAGCGCTTATGAGCCTAGCCGGTCATTGTCCGACAAACTATTAGCTGGGCTGGGTATTGAAACCACCTATTATGACCCGCAAATTGGTGCCGGTATCGCCAACCTAATTAAGCCTAATACGAAAGTTATTTTTCTTGAATCACCCGGTTCATTAACCTTTGAAGTGCAAGACATTCCGGCTATTTGCGCGGTAGCAAAACAGCATAATATCGTTACTATTTTAGATAATACCTGGGCTTCACCTATTTTATGTAAACCCTTTGATTTGGGTGTTGATGTATCAGTGCAGTCGGCAACCAAATATATTGTCGGTCACTCAGATGTGATGTTAGGCACGGCTACAGCGAACGAACAACATTGGCCGCAGTTGCGCGAGCATAGTTATTTGCTCGGTTACTGCACGTCGGCCGATGATGCTTACACGGCACTGCGTGGTTTACGTACACTAGGTGTGCGCTTGCGACAGCATGAGCACAGCGCATTAACAGTAGCTAACTGGTTGGCACAACGGCCAGAAGTAAAAACCGTGTTACATCCAGCATTACCCTCCTGTCCCGGGCATGCTCTTTTTAAACGTGATTTTAACGGCAGTAATGGCTTATTTTCTTTTGTCTTAAAGCAGGCTAATCAGCAGCAGGTTGAAGCTTTTATTGAGGGCATGCAGCACTTTAAAATGGGCTTTTCCTGGGGTGGTTATGAAAGTTTAATTACCGCCAGCATGGACGTGCAACAGCTACGTACCGCCACAACGTGGCCCTATACTGGGCCGCTAATACGGCTACACATTGGTTTAGAAAACGTAGACGATTTAATTAGCGATCTTGCCGCGGCATTTAGCCGACTTTAACGACTAGATAAAAACACAGCAGCACGTTAGGCGTTAAGGTATTCAGCCGCATTTTATACTGACTAGATTTTTTAACATGCTAGACTGAGTTATGCGAGAGTAAAATGTAAAGCGTACCTAATGAAGCATATTAGACAAGGGGGTGTGATGAAATGGCTGCTGCTTACTATTGTATTAGCACTTGCTGCATGTGGCGGGGCAGAGCCAGTAGACACGGTTACTGATGCGCCGACAATTTCTGTACCTGTAGTTCCGGTTCCACCTCCCGTTTCTTCAAGTTCTACTGCCGAAAAACATGCGGCTCGTTTGTTACAGCAAGCGACATTTGGCCCTACATTTGCTGATATAAAGCACACCTCAACGTTAACCACACAGCAGTGGCTAGATGAACAATTAGCGTTGCCGGCAACCTTACATGTGCCCAATACGCCAGATGTGGTGGGTAAAAGCCATGTCTCTCACTATACTCGGGTAGAAGGCTGGCTGAATGTTGCCTTACATAGCCCCGATCAATTGCGGCAACGCGTTGCCTTTGCGCTAAGCGAAATTCTGGTTACCTCAAGATACCACCCTAATATTGAATTACAGCCGCTGGCGCTGGCTAACTATTACGATATTTTGGTAAACCATGCTTTTGGCAACTACCGTGATTTACTCGAAGATGTGGCAAAATCACCTATTATGGGTACGTATCTTAGCCACATGGCAAATGAAAAACCGGATGCGGCACGTAATATTCGTTCGGACGAAAATTTTGCTCGTGAATTATTACAATTATTTAGTATTGGCCTAGTTGATTTGAATTTGGACGGTACGCCAATACTGAATAACAAAGGTCAAGTGATACCTAGTTATGATCAAACTACGATTGAAGCCTTTGCTCGGGTATTTACCGGTTGGAGCAGTGACAGCCCCTATTGGAATGTCAGTAAAAAGGACTATTTTAAGCCGATGTTAGCGTTTGAAGCGCATCATGATACAGCAGAAAAACAGTTGCTAAACGGACAACTTTTACCCAAAGGACAAAGTGCACAACAGGATTTAACCGATGCCTTGGATAATATCTTTGCCCATCAAAATATCGCGCCCTTTATTAGTAAACAGCTTATTCAACGTTTAGTTACCTCTAATCCGTCACCAGATTATGTTGCACGAGTTAGCCGTGTGTTTAATAACAATGGGCAAGGAATAAAAGGTGATCTCGCCGCGGTTGTAAGTGCCATTTTACTTGACGATGAAGCGCGGCAGCTGCCGCAATATCAGCAAGAAAATTTCGGTAAACTAAAAGAGCCACTATTAAAAACAACCCATTTGTGGCGAGCCTTAGAGGCTGAATCCATAACCGGCCGACTTAATACGGTAACCTTAGAAGATACACACGGTCAGGCGCCACAACAGGCGGCATCGGTATTTAATTTTTTTCGCCCAGATTATATGCCTAATGGCCAGCTGCAGCAGCTGGGTATGAGTGTGCCAGAAGCACAAATATTGACCGATGATTTACTATTAGAAATGCAAAATTTCTTTCACACTGCGATTAATCTAAGTATTAAAGGCCAAGTTGCTAAACCTAATGAATTTCAGATGTTATTAGATTTTGGCCCGCTGGCAGCACTACTAACCGAGCGGGGTACGGGCGCATTGCTAGATAGATACAGCTTACTCTTTTTTGCAGGTGACATGCCCGTCGCGTTAAACACGTTATTGCTTAGTACGGAACAACAGTTGCAAGAATTAAATGCCGAACAACGCGCCGCTACTTTATTGTATCTAGTGTTTATTTCACCCGATTACGCGATACAGCTTTAACGGAGACTGTTATGACAGTAAATAGCCGACGTAAATTTCTTTCGCAATGCCTGCGCGGTGGCCTAGGCGTTGCGGCACTATCAGCAATGCAGTTGCGATTTATGCAGTCGGTGCTGGCTGCAGAGCAACAGCCCTTTAACGATTACAAAGCGTTAGTATGTATATTTTTGTCTGGTGGTAACGACTCGCTTAACATGTTAATACCGCAATCAGGTGAAAGTTTACAGTTTTACCAACAGGCTAGGCAACAGTTAGCGATATCGGGCGCACTAGCGCTGCAGCCTAAGCATAGCGTTGATGATGGTATTGCGCTGCACCCATCGCTGGCGCCCTTATTACCCTATTTTGAGCAGCGCAATCTGGCCATAGTGTCTGCTGTTGGTAGCTTGGTGCAGCCAATAACAAAAGCTGAATATTTGTCAGCGAGTGCAGTAAAGCCGCAACATTTGTTTTCGCACAATGATCAGCAAAATACTTGGATGCGCGGTCGAGAGCCAGAAATTGTCAACCATGGCTGGGGTGGGCAAATGTTAGAGTTGCTATACCAGCAGCCTGATTTTGCTAGCTGTATTAGTTTAGCCGGCAGTAATTTATGGCAGAGCGGGCAAGCTATTAATCCGTTTGGCCTTACCAGCGCGGGTGTACCAGAGTTGCAAGCGAGCCGAAAGTCAGACCTGAGGTCTAATGTTATACGTCAAGCGTCACGGTCGTTAATGGGTTCGCAAACACATGCGTTGGGCCAGTATTATGGCAAAATAAATGAAAACGCTGTTGAGCGCAGTATTGTGATACGCCAAGCACTGCAACAAGCACCTGAGTTTACTGAGTTATTCCCCAGCGGTAATACGCTGGCGGCACAACTACGCAAGGTCGCGCAACTTATTAGTGCTAAAGATAGCCTAGACGTTAAGCGGCAGGTATTTTTTGTCCGTATGGGCGGCTTTGATACCCATGGTGATCAGTTGCAGTTACATCCGGTGTTGTTAGCTAAAGTGGCTGAGGCAATGGCTGGGTTTCAGCAGGCCATTGAAGCCAGCGGTAATAGTAATAATGTGACTAGTTTTACTATGTCTGATTTTGGCCGCACGCTTAGTACAAACGGCAACGGTACTGATCATGGTTGGGCTGGCCATCAACTGGTTATGGGCGGTGCGGTAAAGGGCGGCGATATATATGGCGCAGTGCCGCAACAACGGCTTGGCGGTGATAGAGACGTTGGCGCTGGCCGTATTATTCCTAATTTTGCCAATGAACAGTATTTTGCTACCTTGGCGCAGTGGTTTGGCTTAACCACCGCGCAAAGTTTACAACTGTTTCCTAATCTAGCGAATTTTAATCAAACCAACCTAGCTTTTGTATGATAAGCCTTTATTGCAAAATAAACTCATCAAGCGGTTTGGTAGTAAGTTTACTTATTTGGCGAAACATATAAATAATAGCGCCAAATAACATCACCATACTAGGTAGCACAATAATCGGATAGCTTAACCACGTCATGCGCCCTAGCTCTTCAGCGTATGCCGTTGTGCCGGGTTGGCTAACCACAATAGCTTTCGCCAGCACGTAGTTTAATACCGCCGACATAAAAAAAGATGCGGCGACAATATAACCCGCTTTGGCCATACGACGTTCAAACTCAGCGCTGTTATTTTGCGTTGCCAAGGCTTGATACAACTTATCGGTATCCAGTAGCTCCGGGTTGATTAGAAGTTTTTTTACAAACGGGAACCGTGTGTATTGGCTAGCAAGTACAATAATGCCAATTAACGCCGGAATAAGTGCTTCTTTAATCGCAATGTAAGCTGGGTCTAATTGCAATAAACTTATGCCACCGGTCAGTAATACGCTAACAATACCTAGTACTGAGAAAAAATTTACTTTTCCAGACTGCTTTAATTCCCATACACCAAATAGCAGTGGAAACGCCAATGCTACGACTACCGAGCCAACGGGGCCAAGCATGTCTTCACCGCTAAAGCGGCTAAGAATAATCGCGGGTATAATTACGTTAAGTAGTAAATTACTAAAAAAACCTGATTTTTTTGGCTTTTTGGTTACGGTTTCTGGCTGCGCTGACATAAAGGCATAGTTCCTTAGCTGGATATCTGCAGTATAACAAGGAAGCGTATTTTGCTTAAGGTTTTACTGCTCACGATAACTGACCAAATAACTCTGCCAATGCCGCACGATTACGCCGCGACATAGTTAGCACAGTACCGCATTTTAAAATAACATCGGCATCGCCTTTGTCACCAGGTCGCAGCTCAACGATATCGCTTTTTCGTACGATGCTAGAGCGGTGAATACGGGCAAATATCGCTGGGTCGAGTTTTTTCTCAATTGCCGCCATTGTATCGCGCAACAAATAGTTTTTTTGTTGTGGATACACATGAATATCCACGTAATTACCCGCACTACTAATCCAGCTAATATCGCTTACTTCTACTATGCGTAGCCGGCCCGGATCGCGAATTGTCAGGCGGCTAACATACTCCGGCGCAGTGTCGTTCGGTTGATTGCTATTTAAACGCTGGATAATTTTACCGCAGGCCTTCAGTAACGCCTGTTGAAAGCGCTCGGGGCTGAACGGTTTAAGTAAATAATCGACCGCGCTTAACTCAAAGGCGTTTACGGCGTACTCAGCATAAGCACTGCAAAAGATCACAGCGGGTTTGTTGGTGAGTTGCTTAAACACACTTAAACCGTCTAGCCCCGGCATTTGTATGTCAAGAAACACAATATCAGGCTGATGCAGCTCTGCTAAACGCAATGCATCGTTACCGTTATCGGCTTCTGCCGTTATTTCAAATTGCTGCTGTTGGCTCAACAGGTATTTAATGCCAGCCCTGGCTAAAGGTTCGTCGTCCACTATTAAACAGCTTAGTTTCATATCCGACTCAAAGTAATTCAAACTCACAACGCAGAGTGGCGCTATATGTGCGGTTAAGTTTTGGATTTGGCTTAGGTATAACCAAAGCGGGGCCATATTCTAGCAAACTTAGACCAAAGCGAATAGCTTTTACCATCAGTTATGTATGTATAGCTGAGGTATTTAACAAATAAATACAGTTTTACTGCTGAAATCAGCTGTCCCCCGTTTTATCACAGCATTAGCCGCACTGACGTATTTGTGATGGATTTACGTTGAAAACACTCGTAGCGTCAGCGACGAAAAATCCATAACAACGATATTCGTCCACACAAAGGCGTCTAAGAGGAACAATATGCAAAAGTCTTTTGTTAGCAATGCCGTACGCATTGCGGTGCTTGCGGCACCGATTGCCACACTGGGTTTCACTACAACTGCTCGCGCGCAGGAAGAAACCGCCAAAGTAGAACGCATTGAGGTTACGGGCTCCCGCATTCAGCGTCAGGATATGGAAACCGCATCGCCCGTTACGGTTATTGATGCTGCGGCGATTCGCATTGAGGGCTTCACCTCAGTTGATCAGTTACTGCAAGCACAAACCTCAATGGCCGGTGCTGCTGTTGGCTCTACTACCAATAATGGTGCTGATGGTGTAGCGCAAGTTGATTTACGCGGTATGGGCTCACAGCGCACGTTAGTGCTGTTAAATGGCCGTCGTATGGTGAACTCGGGTTCAGGTGCCGATAGTGCGGTAGACTTAAATGCCATACCCGTTGCTATGATTGCGCGGGTTGAAATACTAAAAGATGGTGCATCTGCGGTATATGGCTCTGACGCTATTGCTGGCGTGGTAAACATTATTACCAAAAAAGATTTTGACGGTATTCAGTTAGACTTAAATGGCAGCAGCACCGACAAAGGTGATGGCGAAACGGGAGAAGTTAGTGCGTTATATGGTTTTAGCACTAAGCGTGGTAATTATACCTTAGGTGCGGCGTTCTCACAGCGTGAAGGGGTTATTCAATCGGATCGTGATTGGACTGAAGTGGGCGATAGCTCGTTTATTCCTACTGGTACTTTAGGTGGTAAGGTACAAAATGCCGATGGCGATTGGGTTGCACGTGGTGCTGGTTACGACTTCACCAAAGATAGCTGGTATCAAACACCAAGCAAGCGTTATAGCCTGTTTGCAAACGCGGTACAGGAATTTGATAACGATTTAGTGTTTACTGCTGATGTGTTGTACACCAAGCGTAAATCTGATCAACAGTTAGCTCCACAGCCAGGTGATATTATGCTGGGTGTTTGCGGTGAGCCAGGTGTTGATGCCGTTAATTGTATTGGTTTAACACCAGCAATGGTTGCCGGTGGCGTAGCCGCTGATAAAACCGGTCGGATCAATTACCGTCGCCGTACGAATGACGTTGGCGCGCGCGTTTATCAGCAAGATACTGACACTTTGCGTTTATCAGCAGGTTTAGCCGGTGAGCTAAATGTACATACTGGTATGAACTGGGATCTGTCTTACACCTACGGTAAAAATAAAGCTGATACCTCAGTTGCGAACTCGATAAACGCCGTAAAAATGGAAAACTCTATTTACGCTAATCAAGCCGCATGGTTTAGTGGCGCACCGCTAACAGGCGCCATTATTAACGATATTGGTTATTTAGAGCAGGCTGACGGTGGCAACGCACAGCATATTGCTGCTGCTGTTCTAAGCGGTGACTTATTTGATTTAGAAGCTGGCGCGGTAGGTTTTGCTATTGGTGCAGAATATCGTCGCGATAGTGGTTTCTTCAATCCAGATCCGGTTATCGTTGCGGGTGAAGGTACAGCGGCGCAGCAAGACCCAACTAACGGTAGCTACAATGTTGTTTCGTTTTATCAAGAGGTTAGTGTACCTTTTAGCGATAAATTAACCGGTGAATTTGCGCTGCGTTTTGATGATTACTCTACGTTCGGCAAAGCCAGTACTTGGAAAGTGGGCTTATCCTACAAAGCGAATGACGAACTAATGCTGCGTGCAGTAGCGGCAACAGGTTTTCGCGCACCTAACGTAAGTGAGCTATACGGTGGTAATACCGGTTCTTACGATTATTTAGACGACCCATGGGGTAATGAGCAAGATCCACAAATCTTGGTAAATTATACCTCTGATAGCAATATCAAGCCTGAAGAATCTGAATCATTTACTGCTGGTTTTGTGTTATCACCAGCGCAAATTGAAGGCTTGTCGATGACAGTCGACTACTGGCGGTTCAAAGTCACTAATGCGATAACGCGCTTAGATGCACAAGCCGGTTTAGATAACTGTTTTGCCGGCGATGTTACTGCCTGTGAAACCTTTAGTATTACATTAGCGGGTGACTTGTCTAACTTTACTAATCCACTTACTAACGTGGGTAGCCAAGATACCAGTGGTATTGATGTTAACTTTGCTTACCGTTTTGATGGCTTAGGTTTAACCTGGAATATCAATAACGACACAACGTGGTTGTTAGAATTTAAGCAAGACGGTATCGATTATACTAATACTATTGATGGTAACTACGGTGGTTATGCTGAACTGCGTAATAACTTTAGTATTCAAGCTGGCCAAGGCGATTGGAGTGTAACTTACTTTAACCGTTATATTGGTAAAACAGATTATTTGGCAGACGGTTCAAGAATTGATGCCAAGTTATACCATAACGTATCAGCAAACTATTTTATCTCTGACGGTTTCAGTGTATCAGCCGGCGTGAAAAACCTAGCGGATGAAAAACCATCTTTCGTTGCTAATGGTAGCGATGGCGGCACTGTACCAGAAGTATTTGATACTATTGGTCGTCAAATCTTTGCTGGCGTAAGCTACAAGTTCTAATTCTGCTATTAAATAAAAAAAGCCGCGATTGTCGCGGCTTTTTTGTTTTTAGCTATTTATTCTTCGGCATATCGTTATCGCTGTTGTAATAAAACAGTATTGAGTACCAGTAAATAACGCGTTAGTGTGGAGAAAATTTCACAACTAAGGCACAGATATGGATCATTATGCAGCGTTACGGGCCAACGTAAGTTTATTAGGTACTAAACTTGGCGAAACTATTCGTGGCCAGCTTGGTAATGCAGTGCTAGAGCGGGTAGAGCAAATTCGTTTGTTATCTAAAGCTGGGCGTAAAGGCGAAGAACTACAAGCCGAGCAATTAAAGCAGGTGCTGCGTAGTTTAACGGACGACGAATTATTGCCGGTAGCGCGCGCATTTGCGCAATTTTTAAATTTAGCTAACCTAGCGGAGCAACACTACACCATTAGCCGTATTGGCCAAGCCAGTATTGAGAAACCCGAACCTTTGCAAGAGCTGTTTAGTTTACTAGACAGTAAGCAGTTAAATAGCGCAGCGGTAGAGCAAGCCGCCGCCAACTTATCTATTGAGTTAGTGTTAACCGCACATCCTACCGAGGTGTCGCGGCGTACGTTAATTCATAAACTCACCGAGATTGCCGGCTGTCTAAGCGAGTTAGAGCAAGATTTAACGACGCAACAGCAGCAAAAAGTTGAAGTGCGCTTAAGCGAGCTTATTGCCCAAGCTTGGCACACTAATGAAATACGCGAACAACGGCCAACACCAGTAGATGAAGCAAAATCGGGCTTCGCTGTAATTGAAACCTCGTTGTGGTTTGCCGTACCCGACTTTTTACGCGAACTAGATACCAAACTCATTGATGCAACCGGTAAAGGTTTGGCGCTCAACGCCGCGCCGGTGAAGTTCTCGTCGTGGATGGGTGGAGATCGTGACGGTAACCCCTTTGTTACCTCTAAAGTTACCCGCCAAGTTTTGTTGTTAAGCCGATGGAAAGCTGCCGATTTATTTGCGCAGGATATTGATTTACTTAGTAGTGAATTGTCGATGTATCAGGCGAATGATGCTCTGCGAGCTGTCATTGGCGATGTCAGTGAGCCTTATCGTTTGCTATTAAATAAGCTACGCACAGGCTTGCTGCAAACCCGAGATTGGTTAACAGAAGCGTTAAAACATGACCGCTTGCAGCGCCCACAAGATTTAATTTGGCATAATCAGCAATTACTGACGCCACTGTTGCTGTGTCATCAATCGTTGTTAGATTGCAACATGGCTGTAATAGCCAATGGCAAATTGCTGGATACCATACGTCGTGCCTATGCTTTTGGTTTAACGTTGTTAAAACTAGATATTCGCCAAGATGCTGACCGACATGCGCAGGTATTTAGTGAACTTACCAAATACCTTGGCTTGGGGGATTATGCCGCTTGGGATGAAGCTGCACGTCAAGCGTTTCTATTAACTGAGCTGGCTAATCGCCGGCCGTTGTTTCCGACAACATGGCAGCCGTCGGCTGAGGTGCAAGAGGTGTTAGATACCTGCGCTACCATCGCTCACCATGGTAGTGAAGCGCTAAGCACCTATGTTATTTCTATGGCGGGTAAACCGTCCGACGTGTTGGCTGTGCAGTTGCTGTTAAAAGAAGCAGACGTTAGTTTCAGCATGCCAGTAGCACCCTTGTTTGAAACCTTAAATGATTTACAACATGCACCAGATTGTATGCGTAAGTTGCTGAGTATTGACTGGTATCGCGGTTATATTAACGGCAAACAAGAAGTGATGATTGGCTACTCTGACTCGGCAAAAGATGCCGGCGTGTTTGCTGCCGCATGGGCCCAATACAGTGCGCAAGAAGCGCTAGTAGCCATTTGTCAGCAAGCTAAAGTGCGGCTTACGTTATTTCATGGTCGTGGCGGCACTATTGGTCGTGGCGGTGGCCCAGCGCACGCGGCTATTTTATCGCAACCGCCCGGTTCCTTAGCCGGTGGGCTTAGGGTAACTGAGCAGGGTGAAATGATCCGCTTTAAGTTTGGTTTACCTAAGTTGGCCGAACGCAGTTTAGCGCTGTACGCCAGTGCAGTGTTAGAAGGAATGTTGCTACCACCACCAGTACCAAAGCAAAGCTGGCGCGATTTTATGCAGCAGTTGGCCGATGATTCCTGCGAGGCGTATCGTGCAGTGGTGCGACATAATAAAGATTTTGTGCCTTATTTTCGTGCTGCTACACCTGAGCAAGAGCTGGGCCAATTACCATTAGGTAGTCGGCCAGCCAAGCGTAACCCTACTGGAGGCGTTGAAAGCCTGCGTGCTATTCCGTGGATTTTTGCTTGGTCGCAAAACCGCTTAATGCTACCGGCTTGGCTTGGCGCTGGTAGTGCGCTAGCAAAGGCGGTACAACAAAATAAAACCGCTTTACTAGATGAAATGCAGCAACAGTGGCCGTTTTTTGCTACCCGAATGTCAATGCTAGAAATGGTGTACGTAAAAGCCGATGCCGAAATTGCGGCCTATTACGATAAAATACTGGTCGGCGCTGAGCTAAAACACCTAGGTGAAAGCCTGCGGCAACAGTTAGCGACGGATCGAGAGTTACTGCTGCAGTTAATTCATAGCGAAACGTTAATGGTAAAAGAAAGTTGGATCCGCGAATCTATTATATTGCGTAATACTTATATCGACCCGTTACATATTTTACAGGTTGAATTGTTGCATCGGGTACGGCACCAGCCGGAGCGGGTAAACCCAATGATTAGCCGTGCACTAATGGTGACTATTGCCGGTATTGCCGCAGGCATGCGAAATTCGGGCTAGGGGGTCGTTAGTTACTGAGAAAACGCGCCTAATCTGCCGTTTTTAAGCGGCATAATTTTACCCAAGTCGGATGATATTATCTGGGCCACGCGCAGGCTTATTTGGAACCGGTTACGGTTATTCTGGCTGGTTGGCTGTTGTTCAATGAGTATTTGGTTTTGTTGCAACTGGTGGGTGCATTGTTGATTATTGTTATATAATTGGATTTAGCGTTACAGAGCAAGGGGGCGTGATGGTGAGGTTTGTTATAAAAAAGTATAATTGACATCATGTTTTTGTGGTGATACTTTGAGTGTTATTCTATTTATAAATCTAAAAATATAATCAAGGAATACACCATGAAGCTAACTAAATTTTTTTTATTGCTAGGTAGCTTATTGTGCTTTTCGGCCACTAAAACAGAAGCAATGCCACTACCTGACTGTACAGAAACAGTCTGCAGCGATATTTTTCATAACAAGAAATTGGCTAAGGCTACAGTAGTGGTTTGGGGGCAAAAGGGAATTATCACCTCTTACTCATTTGATTTGGATAGCTCGGCAGTCCAGGGCCGCACGTTTTACAGCTCTGGCTCAGTCTTGACAACCTCCAGTGATACCAATCCTACAGCTCCCTGCGCTGCTGGCAATTGCTCTTCATCGTCCAGCACTACCTACCAAACACCAACCACAATTATAACTGTTACAGTAACATACACATATTTTAACGGTGAATTAATTGATGTGGGTATATCAAGAACAGTAGTACCTAAACCGTCAGACATGGAAAGATAAACAGCCTCTGATAGAGGTGCTGCGATATAAACCGGCTAAAGCATAATACTAAGCCGGAATAAAACGCATTAACTGTGTGGCACAAAATCCAGCACTGTGGCGTTAATGCAATATCTTGGCTGGCCATTAGGGCCGTCGTCAAAAACATGGCCTAAATGGATGCCTGAAGTCGCTGAGCGTAGCTCGGTGCGTTGCATACCAAAGCGATTATCTGGTCGCTCGTTCACTGCGCCGTCAATACTTTTGGTAAAAGACAACCAGCCGGTGCCTGAATCAAAACGGTCGCGCGTATCAAATAAGGCTGCGCCACTTAACTTATCAATAAATACACCGTCGGGAGTATTTTTGAAAATTTCATATTGCTGACAAAACTGACCATCAGTACCTTCGTCAAAAGCAATATTAAACGCCTCGCTATCACCTAATTTAAACTTGCCTAGCAGTAAATAAAAATCGCTGGGGCTTAAATAGCCTTGGCGGCCAAATACTTCTTTGCCCTCTTGTAGCAAAATAATAGTTGGTGTTGCCCAAGTAGGCGACTTAAGGCTAAGGCCGCTAAGTTGATTAGCAAAGCGAAAACTAAGCGGAATGTCGCCACTGTATTTGCTGGCAACATCGGCCTTAAACTTTTCGCAGTATGGGCAATAATTTTCAGAATCTATAACTAAAATATGTTTGCCAATAAGCAAGCTGCTGTTGTCTGTGGGTGCGGCTTTTTTAACTGTAGTATTAGCAAAACGTACGCCAGTGGCATGGTCTGGGCAATAGCCATTAGGGTTATTTGCCAGATAATTCTGATGATACGCCTCTGCCGGAAAAAACTGCTTTAGCGGCTTAATTTGCGTGGTAATTTTACCAAACTTAGCTTGGTTTAATAGTTGTTGGTACGCTGCCATTACCTGCTGTGCGGTGTCAAACTGCGCGCTGCTGTTAGTTAAGATAGTAGAGCGATACTGTGTACCAATATCGTTACCTTGACGGTTTAGCTGCGTTGGGTCATGCATTTCAAAGTAGTGCTGTAGCAGCCGCTCTAGGCTAATTTCAGCTGGGTTAAAGCTTATTTGTACTACTTCCGCGTGATTCTTTGGGTTATTTTTATTACGTTGCTCAGTAATGGCTTTATAGGTCGGCTTTACGCCGTCGCCATCGGCGTAGCCCGCAATAGCATCAATTACGCCGGGAATGGCTTCGAAGCGCTTTTCTACGCCCCAAAAACAACCGGCACCAACAACAATAGTGTCTAAGTGGTTGGTTGCTGGCATGGATTCTGGGTTAGCTTGCACAGCGCTAGTTAGCAGCATTGCACCGCCGCATACTATGCTAAGAAATTTAAATATCGGCATAAGGCTTTTCCCCATCTATTGGCTTATCTACGCTAATAGACAGAGAAACGATCATTTGGCTTTCAATAATTAAAGCATTTAGCCATATTAAACTGCGCTATAAGGCCATTCATCGTGAAAAAATCACGCTATTTAACCTAAGGTTATTTACCGTTAAACATTAAACGTAATAAGCTATTTGGTGCGATCACGTATTTATGTATTAGCAATGTTACTAGCATGGTTAACGTAACAATTAAGCTAAAGCCAATAATGGGTGCGATATTGTAATTTATTAGCCATAAACCTAATAACACCACAATAAGATGGTGGAATAAATATACGCTGTACGATGCTTCTGATAAAAAACGCCAGAACCGGCTACCACGCTTAACTAGGTAGTTAAATAAGCTAAAGCACAAGGCTACGCTTAACCAGCACAATAATGCTCTGCTATACAAAGATACTGATTGCCAAAGCATACCCGTACCTTGATTAATAAAATAATGCGTTGTGGCAATCAGCGCTAAAGCAACAACGGCATAAATTAGTTTAATATTACTAAATTGATTCAACCACTTAGGGCTGCTGTATAAAGTTAAGCCGAACAGAAAAAACGGTAAGTACGATAATAATTCGTATAAGTCAGTGATACCAAGCCAGCTATCGTACATAGGTACGCCGAGCACTTTTAAGAGTATTAAACCACCGGGGTATAACGAAATTAAAGCGATAAAAACCGGTAAGGGCAGGCTGTTAACCGCTAAGGTATTAATTTTAATACATAGGCGGCGTAGCGGTGCCACGCTGTAGCCTAAACAAAGCAGTAAAATAAATATAAACAAATCGATTAAAAACCAAAGATGTTGCACCCAGCCGCCACTTATTAAATAGTTAGGTACGCTTTCTGATATCCAACCAAAATGCTGTAGCAGGTAAGCTTGAAATACGTTTAAAGTAATGGCGCTAATAAGTAACGGGATCAGTAATCGTTTTGTACGTGAGCGGAAAAAAACGGCATTACCGTAGCGTAAAATAAACATGGCGCAAAAAAAGCCAGAAACCACCAAAAAAGCCGGCATGCGAAAGGTTGATATGATGCTAATTAGGTAGGTAAATAACGACGAGCTTTCTGGTGCATGTAGCAACCAAGATTGTTGCGGGTTGTAAAGTTGGCCAGCATGTAACACTATACCTAGCATCATTAATACTGCGCGCATAACATCCAGATAATCTATCCGGCCGGTATCCTGTTGCATGGTATTGTTACTCCTTGTAACAATCTGCGTTGACAAACTTAATTAAGCCTCAAGCAAATAATAATAGTAAAAAACAGCGGCAGTATAAACGCTCTGCTGGCTTAAGTGAACTTAGCGTTAGAAAATAGCCAGAACTGTGACTTCAGTTAACAATTTGTGGCAAGTAATTTTAACGCTATATTGCCGTTTATGCCGAGTTAGTTTTAACGATGGCTAAATAAATTGCTGTTTGGTCTTCATGCGATGAGTAATAACTAACGTAAAGCGTATCACCTTGCAACACCATGCCGGCGTAGCTGCAATCGCCACTAGAGGGCAGCGTAAGGGCTTCAGTTAGGCTACCGTTTACGGCATCAAGCCAACATAAGCTAGTACGCACTTGTTCATCATATAAGCGCACACAGGCCAGCAACTTACCATTAGGTAACTGCAACCATTGCGGCCCACCAATACGACAGCCAATATCCTGCCATTGCCATTGTGTATATGGCGGTACGCTTTTACCAAATAAACCATTGTCTGGGTCGCGTCTAAGCAAGCAAAGTGCTGTGCCATCGTGCGCAAATAATAAGCCGCTTTCGTTAGCGTAACTGCCTTGATAAACATCGGTTATCGGTTGAAATTGTCTAGCGTCGTCGCTTTGGTATAAGCGAACAAAACGCGGCTGGCCAATACCGTAACCCAAGGCATACAGTTTTTGCTGTTGCCATGTCATGCGCCACAGCCAGACGTTTTTTTCACCAACTGGCTCAGGTGCCGACCAATGAATACCGTCGTTTGAGCGCCAAATGTAGGACTGATGGCTATAGCTACTGCGATCGTGCAACGCCCCAGCGCCAAGTAGCAATAATGTACCATTAGGGGCAATGCTAAACTTTGCATCACGTAAATCGGCATCAACGGCATTTATTAACGCTTGGCTAAGCCAGCTAGTACCGTTGTCAGTTGAGCGTAAAATACGAAAAGCGCCATCGGTAGAAATGTGGGCGCTACCTTCACGAAATACACACCATAATGCGTTATTAAAATAAACGAGATCGGTAAACGCATTATGCGGCGCTTGTTGCCAAATACGACGAGCTGCAATGAGTTGCATTATAATGTGCTCCTTTCTCGGTTAAGTTACTCGCTTTGCAAGGCGGTAATCGGGTCGAGCTGCGACGCTTTAATGGCCGGATAAACACCAAAAGCAATGCCTATAAGAGCGCAGATACTAAAAGACAAGCCTATTGCCAGTAACGACCAGCTTACTGCCCAATCGGAATAAAAAGCGATAAGCTCAGATAATAAAATACCAAATACAATACCGAGTAAACCACCAAGAATAGCAATAGCAAAGCTTTCGGCAACAAATTGCAGTTTAATATCGCGTTGTGTTGCGCCAATAGCACGTAATAAACCGATTTCTTTAGTGCGCTCTAACACGGTAGCTAACATGATATTCATAATGCCTATGCCACCCACGAGCAAGGAAATGCCCGCGACACAAGACATAACAATATTGAAAATTTGTTGAGTTTGTTTTTGCTGAGCCAACAGTGCTGCCGGCACTATAATAGTGTAGTCATCAATATCGTTGTGTCGTTGTTTTAGCAGTGCATCTAACGCCTTAGCCGTAAGCGCATTATTGGCTTGCTCGGCCAGTTGCAAACGAAATGAGGTTAGCTCGGCACTCATAGGTAGCTGTTTAAAGCGCGTTTGTGCACTAAGTAGGGGCATAAATAATTGGTTTTGCTCTCCACCTAATTTAATACCCTGAAAATCATCGCTACCGGCATAAGGCTCGGCTAATACGCCTACCACTTGCAGCCAAACATGGTTTACTTTCACGGTTTTACCAAGTGCATCGCCATTGGGAAATAAACTTTTTGCTACTCTAGCACCTAGAATGGCTACTTGAGCTGCATAGCGATTTTCTTGTTCAGTAAAATTACGCCCAGCAACAAAGTTTAACTTACTTAACTGCATATAACTGGGTGAAACGGCTATAGCAACACCATCACTTTTGCCTTGATGGCTATAAATGCTGTGGGTATCGAGTTTTAGCTCAGCACTATAAGCGGTGACATCGCGCAGTGTAGCCACCGCAATATCAATATCGCTTTGGTTAAGCCCTAGTGAATGTTTACGTTGCTCTTGTAAGGCTTTTTCATCAAAAAGTCGGCCTTCAACAATAAGATTGCGCAAGCCCATCGTTTCAATGGTTTTTAAAGCCTCACGCTCTGCACCTTCGCCAATATTTAGCATGGCAATAACGGCACCCACGCCAAATATCATTCCTAACAGAGTAAGAAAGGTGCGCAGTTTATGTTGCGCCAGCTCGGCAAGAGTGTCGGTTATTAAGGGGTTTAATTTCATTCTGTTATTGTTCCGGATTAATCAGAGCGATACGATCACCAGCTTTTAAACCTTCACTAATTTGTGCGTGGCTTAGGCTTTTTTTACCAATGGTAATGGGCTGCTTAACAAAAGAGGTGCCGTTTAGTTTATAAGCATAAAGTTGCTTTTGTTCACTGAAAATGGCTTGTAGCGGGATCATAAATATATCGTCGATTTTATCGACTAAAATATGAGCCCGTATTTTGTTGCCAGGCATAAAACGCCGGTCTTGTTGTGTTGGCGCTACTATCACTTCAATATATTTTCGCGGGTCGCGTCGATCACGTGATTGAGCTACGGCAGCTACCGAAACAATCTCGCCGGTTAACATGTCGTCAGGCCAAGCCGTTAAAGCAAAGTTAACCTGTTGCCCTGCAGCAAAACCTATAGCTTCTTGTTCGATAACCTGCAATTTAACGTGTTGTAAGCTTAAGTCAGGGATGCTACCAATACGTGAACCCGGAAATACCATGCCGCCTACCTCTGGTTTTTCACCGCGCCAATTAGTTTCGAATAATAAAATGCCTTTGTGCGGCGAGCGAATTTCGAGTTCAGCCAAACCGGTTTCTGCTTGTTGTAGTAAACTTTGCTGTTGGCCAAGTTGTAATTGCAATAGCTCTAACTCGCCGCTGCTACGCTGAGTAAAGCTTTGCTCTTGCCAACCTAAATAGTCGCGCTTGTCGCCAAGATATTCTTTGTTTTGCATTGAATCGAGAATTTCTAACTTAGAGCGGATCTGTACATCATCAACACTAAAGCGATCAGCAAAAGAAAACTCGTATCCAATCAAGGTTTGGTCTAAACCTATCGCTTTTTGCTCATTTTGTTGTTCGGCGCGCTTCTGTTGTTCGTCAGCAACTACAGTACCTAAGCCGGTATTAGCTTTAATTTTTGCTTTAAGTAACTGCGATGAATCAAAAGTAACCACCACATCACCTGCCTGTACTTCAGCATACTCTTTTGCTAAAGCCGCAATAAAGCGTGGCCCTTGTACCGATTTAGGTGCGCTAATACTTACCGAATTAACCGCAAATAATTCACCTTCGGCATTGACTGAGTGAACTAAGGTTTCTTTTTCGACAGCATATACGGGCACCTGTAGTGTAACCTCGCTGCAACCAGTAATTAAAGTTAGCAATAGCGCGCCGTATCCATAATATTTATAGCGCATGTACGCCTCCTACGCTGCTCGTTAGGCTAATGTTTAACCTAGCCGTCATGCCGGGCCGCATAATTTCGGTATCTAGTGCATCTAGTTTTACCGTGGCATCTACCACTCGGCGCAGGTTATCGCGCGATTTATCCCGCACCGCACTACCTAAGCTTTGTAATATTCCGCTAAAGCGTCGTTCAGGGTATGCATCTAAAGTAATTTCTACCGCTAACCCGGTAACTAACTGTTTTAGGTCTATTTCATCTATTTCGGCTTTAATATATAAACTGTCAAGTTGGCTGATTTCAGCAACCGGTTGGCCAAACTGCACCATATCGCCACTAGAAAACTTTTCGCCTTCAAAGTTTTGGCTATATACCATTACGCCAGAGAAGGGCGTTTTTACCTGCATTTGGCTAATGCTGCGTTTTAAGTCGCTTACCTCGGCTTGTAAGCGAGTAACTTTTGCTAGTAGCATTTGCTTTTCGGCTTGGCGCTGTTGTTGGTGGCTAGCCAAACGAGCTTCGGCTAATTGCTTTTGATTGTCTGCAATAGTGAAATCAATTTGTGCTTTACGGCGATCATTTGCTGAACGAGACTGATCGACAATTTGGGCTTTGCGCTGGTCTCGGTCGTATTCCATTTTACGTTCGGCCAAGCTTAGTTTTAACTCTTCATAGCGTTGCTCGTCACTGCGCAAGCGGTTAGCTAATTCTTGCTCAGCACTTTTTAACTCAATGCTTTTGTTTTTTAAGTCATCTACCAAGCGTTGGGCATCAAACGCCACCACAACATCTTGCTCTTGTAATAAGCTGCTTTCTGGGGCAAGTTGCTTAATATTGTATTGCCATAAGCTTTTTACGCTAGGTGGCGAGGCCTTAAACGAATTAGCCGCAGTAAGCTCGCCTGTGGCCTTAACAAAAACCGCAGTTGGCGTAATTTTATCCGCTATATCGTCTGGCTGGCAGGCAGTAATACTTAGTAAAGTAAGGCTAACCAAGATACGAAATACATAATTAGGCATTATGGTAAACTAACCTCAATAAGTAAGCCCATGCCCAATATTGGTTCGGCAATGGGCAAGTTATCTGATGTAAAAACGGCTTTGTAATAAAGGGCAGTGCCCCAACTTTGGCGCTTTTCGCCTTGGCGAGCAACCGAGCTAAGCTTTAGTGGAAAAGCCAGTTGTGGCGCAATATCAAAATAGGCGGTTAAAGCTTTATGTTGCTGCAGCCTAGGCATGTCGGTTTCATGCACCCACGCTTCAATATACAAAGAGTTAGTGCGATTAAGTTCCGCAATTGCCCATCCGGGTTGTGCGGTAATACCGGCATAAATTTTGGTGCCATACCACGGGTGCGTGCCATAACTAATAGTGCCATTTTGAGTAGCAATAACGCTCATTTGGCCTAATTGCGTTTCAGCATCTAAGAGCTCAGCGTTTGATTGCTCTAACTGTAACTGCTGTTTAGTTAAAGCCGCACTAGCAGCAATGCGTGCTACGGCTAGTTGTTCGGCAGCTTTATTGGCTTCAGTGCGGCTACGCTTTAATTCTAATTGATATTTTTCATAGTCGTAAGCGCTTAAGTTTGCTAAGGGAACATTAGCGTCTATACCGGCTTTTTCTAACAGTAATTGCCGTCGCTCAAGTTCGTATTCCGCTTCCATGACCTTTTGTTTATGTTCACTTTTTAGCTGGTTTAGCCGCTCGTCGTGATTAATTATGCTGCTTTTTAACTGCTCAATTTGTGCTTTAATATTACCGGCATCAAATACGGCAATTAAATCACCCTGTTTCACTGGTTGGTCTTCTGGTTGCAACCATTGTACTTGCACGCGCCAGCTATCACTCATAGGTGAGACGACAGTTTGTTTATCCGCAGATTGTAAGGTACCAGTTAAGAGTAACGGAATGGGCTGCTCGGCAGCATTGCTTAGCAGCAATAAGGTGTAAAGTGTGGCTAACATCCGTTGTCCTCTATTATTTGCCCATCGCGCATGCGTATTACGCGGTGCGCGTAAGCCGCTATTTCATCTTCATGCGTTACCATCACAATGGTGTTACCTTGGCTGTGCAGCTCACCTAATAACAGCATTATTTCTTTTGATGTTTTGCTATCTAGGTTGCCCGTAGGTTCATCTGCGAAAATAACTTTAGGCTTATTTATTAAAGCACGAGCTATAGCAACGCGCTGGCGCTGGCCCCCTGACATTTCGTGCGGTTTATGTCCAGCGCGGTGTGCCAGACCAACTTGCTCTAACAATAGATTTGCCCGAGCTAAAGCCTCTAACGGCTCGGTATCAGTATACCTAAGCGGTAAAGCCACGTTTTGCGCTGCGGTTAATCGTGGTAATAAGTGAAATGATTGAAAAATAAAACCGATATGGCGGTTGCGCATGGCAGATAACTTAATATCATCAAGCTGGCCAATAACTTGGTTATCAAGCTGATAACTGCCACTGCTAGGGGTGTCTAAACAGCCAAGAATATTCATTAATGTAGACTTGCCAGAACCAGAACTACCCATAATGGCAACAAATTCATTTTCAGCAATACGCAAACTAACGTCGCGTAGCGCGTGCACGGCATTTTCGCCTTGGCCAAAAACACGACTAAGCTGTTGTGCAAATATCATTAATACACCCTATTGTTTTTAGCAGCGCAGAATGCCACACGGCTTAGCTAACTGAAACACATCAGTGCTATAAGGCGGGTGTTAAATTGTAACAACCTGTGGCAGCCTAGGTTTTTAGCATTATGATATTTCTAGGTAATTTACTAAGGTAATAACTTGGTCAATATTGGCTAAATTATAGCGCTGTAAAATATGTCGTCGTGCCATAGCTGTTGTGCGTCAGCACTAATTTCAGCATGTACGTTGTTGCGCTCATGATTGCAGTAAGGGTCGGTAAAGCTCAAATCTTCGGTTACTAGGCATAACTCAGGGTTTAAGAAGTGACCAACCTGTTGTTTCTTATTGGGCCCAGTTAAAGCGAAATCGCTAGTGAAATACAGTGTGCGCGCTAAATAAGTGGCTAGCTGGGGCGCTAAATGGGTAAATTGTTTAGTCGAAATTAGCTCGGTAGTTAAATTACGATAGTCTTTTAAATCTTCCAGCAAAATTGCTGCAAGTTTAGAGTCACAGTGCAGCACTTCTATCGTGTGTTCTGGACAAAGTTTACGGTGTTTAATTAATACTTCGGCTTCAATGCGCGCCCGATCGGGGGTGAGTTGCCAGTTTTCGCTAGCAATATGAACATGCCCCATAGCTTGTTTTACGATGAGGCTGCGGCCTTTGTCGTTACTAACACGAAACAGTAAACTCAAATTATTATCGCCAAGCTCGTCGCAGCTCAATTTGCTATGCTCACCAAATAAACCGCTGTGCTCATCAGCAAAGCGAATGGCATCGTCTTTCGTAAAACTGTGGCATTCAGTCATAGGGTGCCCTATACCGATATTGAAAATAGCAGAATGGTATAATCGCAAAGCTAGCCGCAGCCTGCAACGCTAAACAACATAAAGCTTTTTGATCTTAACCTCATGTTTAGGTGCGCTAGTCGCTTAGACA
Organism: Rheinheimera metallidurans; assembly: GCF_036983985.1. Classification (NCBI taxonomy): domain Bacteria; kingdom Pseudomonadati; phylum Pseudomonadota; class Gammaproteobacteria; order Chromatiales; family Chromatiaceae; genus Rheinheimera; species Rheinheimera metallidurans. The sequence continues at coordinate 132,085 of NZ_JALAHQ010000004.1, read as the reverse complement.
GGTTACAGTTAAGGGCTAACTGTGATAAATAAATATGATATTTAACAGGGGATTAGAAAAATGAAAAAGTTTGTCAGCGTGGTACTACTAGGTGCGGCATTATGCCTATCTGGATATGCGCACAGTACGTCAGTAGATATAGGCTATCAGCAGCCGGTAAAAGAAATTGTTGATATTGTTGATGCAGCACCAACACCGAGCGCGAGTTTAAGCCCAAATGGGCAGACCATGCTGACTTTAACTTATCCAGCGTTGCCAGTGCTAGCAGATTTAGCTGCGCCAGAATACCGATTAGCGGGCGTAAGGTTTAACCCCGCCAATAGCAGCCCAGCTATGCCACGTTATGTTTCGGCCCTGCAGTTAATTGACTTAGCTTCAACTAAAACTAACGCCATTACGGGCTTACCAGCTGATCTTAAAGCGACTAATTTAACGTGGTCGCCTGACAGTCGTTATTTGGCCTTTATTCAATTAGATGCTAACCAAGCTACGTTATGGCGTATTGATATTGCAAAAGCTAAAGCTAGCCAATGGTCAAAAAGCCGTTTAAATGCGATTTGGGGTGCAGGCTTACAGTGGTCTGCTGACAGCCAAGCTATTTACGCATTAACAGTGCCAGCAAAACGCGGCGCTGAGCCAGTGGCGTCTAAAATACCTACGGGACCAATTATTACCGAAGCGCGTGGCCGTACTGCGCCGGCGCGTACTTATCAAGATTTATTAAAAGATAAACACGACGAAATTTTATTTAGTTATTACTTTACTAGCCAGCTAGTAAAAATTAGCTTAAAAAACAAACTGACAACTATAGGCAAGCCAACACTGTTTAGAAGTGTAGAAGTGTCGCCAGATAACCAGTTAGTGTTAGTCAGCCGTATAGAACAGCCGTTTTCTTATGCGGTGCCGGTGTCTCGTTTTGCCTATACTAGCGAAGTATGGAATAGCAGCGGTAAGCTAGTGTACACCGTGGCGCAAAACCCAGTAGCCGATAACATGCCTATTGCCTTTGATGCGGTGCCTACCGGCCGCCGTTACGCTAGTTGGCGCTCAGATTTGCCAGCAACCCTATACTGGGCTGAAGCGGCCGATGGTGGTGATCCGGCACAACAAGCCACAGTACGTGATCAGTTGTTTCAATTAGCGGCACCTTTTACGGCTGAACCGCAAAAATTACTTGATTTAAGCTTTCGCTTTTCAGGTTTAATGACCGCGGCCAATGGCACTATGTTGGTATGGGAAAATTGGTGGCAAGACCGCCTAGAAAAAGTATGGCAGCTAGCACCTGATCAAAGCGCCAGTTTATTGTGGGAGCGCTCATCAGAAGATCGCTACAATGCGCCCGGCTCACCGTTAACTACTGCCGCGGCAAATGGTCAGCGCTTACTAAGATTAGAACAAGGTCAAATATATTTAACTGGTGTAGGTGCATCGCCTGAAGGTAACCGTCCATTTATTGATAAAATGACTTTAACTACGGGTAAAACCGAACGCTTATGGCGCTCTGAAGCACCATTTTATGAGTATGTTTATAGCTTACTGCCCAGCGGTAAACTATTAACGCAGCGCGAATCAACTGATGTACCACCTGACTTTTATTTACGTGATTTGCAATCAGGTGAGTTAACTGCACTAACGCAAACGCCACACCCTATGCCGCAAACTAAAGGTATAAGCCGCGAGCTAATTAACTATAAGCGTGCTGATGGCATTCCTATGTCGGCAACCTTATTGTTACCAGCAGGTTATCAGCCAGAGCGTGACGGCCCTTTGCCAACCATGATTTGGGCTTATCCGCGTGAATTTAGAAGTGCGGCTGCAGCGGGGCAAGTAAGTGATTCACCTTACCGTTTTAACCGTATTAGCTATTGGACACCGCAGTTTTTAGCCACTCAAGGCTATGCCGTATTAGATAACGCCACTATGCCAATAGTCGGTGAGGGCGATAAAGAGCCAAACGACAGCTTTATTCAGCAGTTAGTGATGAATGCTGAAGCCGCTATTGCCGCAGGTGTTAGCCGTAAAGTAACCGATCCGAATAGGGTTGCGGTCGGCGGCCACTCTTATGGTGCGTTTATGACCGCGCATTTGCTAGCGCAAACTAAGTTATTTAAAGCCGGTATTGCCAGAAGTGGCGCTTATAATCGCAGCTTAACACCGTTTGGTTTTCAAAGTGAGCAGCGCACCTTATGGGACGATACAAATTTATATACTCAGCTGTCACCGTTTTTTCACGCGGAAAAAATTAAAACACCGTTACTGTTAATTCATGGTACTGATGATAACAACGCCGGCACCTTTCCAATGCAAAGTGAGCGCATGTATCAAGCCGTTAAAGGCTTAGGCGGCACCACTCGATTAGTTATGTTACCGCTAGAGTCGCACGGTTATCGTGCACGCGAGTCGGTATTGCACATGTTGTGGGAAACAGTTAGCTGGTTAGACGAGTTTGTTAAAAACGCCGATACCACAATAAAAACTGAATAAATTAAACATAGTAAATGGATGTAGTGCTTTATGCTTAGCTGGGGCATAAAGCACCTTTTTAATATTACCAAAACGCTAACTTGGTTGATCTCGCCACAGCAGCCATAACCGCGTATCAAGCTCTAATTGATGGTAGGCGGGTTCCATATACTGGCAAAGTTGATAAAACGCTTTATTGTGTTCTTTCTCTTTAAAGTGGGCTAGTTCATGCACTACTATCATACGTAAAAACTCACTAGGCGCTTGTTTAAACAGCGCTGCAATGCGAATACTGTTATGCGCTTTTAGCTTATTACCGTGCACTCTAGACTGATAAGTGTGCATGCCTAGCGCTTGTTGCAACACATTTAGCTTGCTGTCGTAACATACTTGGCTTAGCTGCGTGCTATTACGCATATACTGATTCTTCAACTCGTTAGTGTAGCTGTAAAGTGCTTTATCACTTTGCACTTGATGTACTAGCGGATACTTTTGGTTTAAATAGCCTGCTAATTTGCCATTGAGCAACAGTTCCGTAGCTTGCTGTTGAATATGCGCTGAGTAGCCAGCCAGATAGTTAAGCGGTTTCACACGAGCTCTTTCCTTAAGAATACTGGCTATAGTATAAAGCGCATCTAAGCTAACGTCAGTAACTATGCTGGCGTTAAGTAATCCAACAAGCAGCGGAAGGCTTGACCGCAGGCTAATTCACAGTAACACTGTATGCCCATAACTAACGAGAGTTTAGCCAGTGAGCAATATAAACTGGGCAGCCCTACAATTAGCGGCAAAACACGCCTCAGAACAAGCCTACGCACCTTATAGTAAATTCCCAGTCGGTGTAGCTGTGTTAGCACAAAGCGGGAAAATATATACCGGCTGTAACGTCGAAAATGCTTCTTACGGCGGCACCGTGTGCGCCGAGCGCAACGCAATAGGTGCAGCAATCGTCGCCGGTGAGCGCAAATTCGACGCTTTAATGGTCTATACGCCGCAAGCACAGTTAACACCACCTTGTGGTATTTGTCGGCAGGTTATTGCTGAGTTTTTTATGCCGGATGCGCCAGTAGCCAGCTGTAATCATCTGCAGCAACAACAAACTTGGTCTCTAGTTGAGCTGCTACCTGCAGCATTTACACCTACGTATTTGGCGAACAGCACAAAAGTGGATGGCAATACATGATCCCACAGGAAATCATTAAAACAAAACGTAACGGTAGTGCCTTGAGCACAGCTGAGATCCAGCAGTTTGTTCGTGGCTTAACCGACGATAGCTTTAGCGAGGGTCAGGTTGCCGCGCTGGCGATGTCTATTTACTTAAATGGTATGAACGTTGACGAGATAGTGGCCTTAACATTAGCCATGCGCGACAGCGGCACGGTTTTTAACTGGCAGGGTAAATTAAATGGACCAGTGGTTGATAAGCATAGTACCGGCGGTGTAGGCGACAAAGTTACCCTAATGCTCGCGCCAATGGTAGCCGCGTGCGGCGCTTTTATGCCTAGTATTGCCGGTCGTGGTTTAGGCCATACTGGCGGCACAGTTGATAAGCTAGAAGCCATACCCGGTTATAACTGCACGCAGTCACTGGATAAAATTCAGCAATTATTACCTAAGTTAGGCTGTGTTATTGTTGGTCAAAGTAGCCAATTAGCGCCGGCTGACCGCCGGCTTTATGCAATACGTGATGTTACTGCCACTGTAGAGTCTATCCCGCTTATTACCGCTTCTATTTTATCGAAAAAATTATCAGAAGGCTTAGACGCGTTAGTAATGGACGTGAAAATTGGTAATGGCGCCATTATGCGTACTATTGATGATGCCTCGGCGCTGGCCACTAGCATAGTAAATGTGGCTAACGGTGCTAATGTACCAACGCGAGCATTACTAACTGATATGAACCAGATTTTAGGCTGCACCGCCGGTAATGCATTAGAAATAGTTGAAACATTAGACTACTTAACGGGTAAGTATCGTGAGCCGCGCTTGCATCAAATAACGCTAGAGCTTGGCGCAAATATGTTAATGCTCGGTGGCTTATTTAACGAGAAGTCAGCGGCAATAGCGGCGTTAGAGCAAAGTTTAAGTTCAGGCAAAGCCGCCGAAATATTCGCTAACATGGTGTCAGCCTTAGGTGGGCCAAGCGATTTACTGGAAAAGCCAGAGCAATACTTAGCTCGTGCGCCAGTAGTACAGGATGTTTTAGCCCCAGAAACCGGTTATGTAAACTATACCGATACGGTAGGCCTAGGTATGGCAGTAGTGCGCTTAGGCGGCGGCCGCTCGCACCCCAGCCAGAAAATTGACCCTGCCGTAGGTTTTAGCCATATTCAAGCTTGCGGTAGCAAAGTGCAACAAGGTGACGTAATTGCTAAAGTGCATGCTGCAACGCTTGAGGCCGCGACGGTTGCAACGAAAGAGTATTTGGCCGCGCTAAATATTGGTACAAATTCTATCGCGTTGCCTTTGGTGCACCATAGCATTGGTTAATTTATGCCGGCGCTTGATAGCACAAAGCGCCAGAATTAGCCTAATGCAGCTTTAGCCGAGGCCGAACAATCCGATTAATGCGCGCTACTAAGCTAATTACCAACATTTTTATCCAGCCATGTAGCGCCACTTGATGCATACGATACAGCGAAATATAAGCTACTCGAGCAATACGGCCTTCTATCATCATGGTACCGCCAACCAAGTTGCCCATTAGATTACCAACAGCACCAAAGCGGCTGAGTGAAATCAGTGAGCCATGATCTTTATAATGGAAATCTCGAAGTGGCTTATTGTTAAGCTCGGCGATGATGTTTTTAGCAACTACGCTGGCCATTTGGTGCGCTGACTGCGCTCGCGGTGGTACCCATTTATTATCAGGTAAAGCAAACCCAGCGCAGTCGCCAATAGCGTAAATTCTACTATCTAACGTGGTGTACAATTTGCTATTAACCAGTAATTGGTTTAGCCGATTATGCTCTAGACCGTCTAAATTAGCTAAAAAGTCTGGGGCTTTAATGCCTGCGGCCCAAACCATCAGTTCAGCCTCTAGATGTTCGTCACCTAATTGCAAGCCAGCATTATCGGCTGCCGTTACCTTAGTGCTAGTGCGTACATGTACACCAAGTTTTTGTAACTCTTTTAATGCCGCAGAGGCAATACGTTCGGGTAGCGCGGGCAAAATGCGCGGGCCTGCTTCTATAATACTGATATTAAGCCGGTCTTTTCTTAAATCGGCAAAACCATATAGGTTTAGCTCGGCGGCGGCATGATATAACTCAGCAGCAAGCTCTACGCCAGTGGCACCTGCACCAACAATAGCAATATTTAGTTTATCTTTAGGGTGGGCTGGCGAGTTAAGCTTTAAGTAAGCATCAAGTAAATGACGCTGAAAACGTTGTGCTTGCGCTGGGCTATCGAGAAAAATGCAGTGCTCTGCTACACCCGGCGTATTAAAGTGATTCGAGATACTGCCAATTGCCAGTACCAGATAGTCATAATTAAGCGTACGAGCCGACAGCACTTCATTGCCGTCATCGTCTAGTACCGCAGCTAGCGTAACGTGCTTATCGGCTCGATTTAGCGCACAAAAATTACCTAGCTGAAACTCAAAGCCGTGCGCTGCGGCATGTGCACGATAGCTTAACTGATCAATTTCAACATCTAGGGTGCCGGTAGCGACTTCATGTAATAACGGTTTCCAGATATGGGTAGTACCGCGGTCAATTAACGTAATTTTGGCTTTACCTTTACGGCCAAGTTTATTACCTAAATAAGTAACTAACTCTAAACCGCCAGCGCCACCGCCAATAACGACTATACGTGGGTTTTCCATGGTTATGTCCTTCTACTGAAAAAGGTGCTAAAGCGTAAATTATAGGCAATAAAAAACCGGCTAGTAAGCCGGTTTCGTCGGTTAACTTTTTTGCCGCTTCATGGCATCAAAGAACTCGTCATTGGTTTTAGTCATTAATAACCGATCGATTAAGAATTCAATACCATCGGTTTCATCCATTGGATGGATGATCTTACGTAAAATCCACATTTTCTGTAGCTCATCAGCAGAGGCCAATAGCTCTTCACGACGCGTACCTGAACGGTTAAAGTCGATGGCTGGGAATACGCGGCGCTCAGCAATTTTGCGCGATAAGTGCAGTTCCATATTACCGGTGCCTTTAAACTCTTCGTAAATAACCTCGTCCATTTTTGAACCGGTATCTACTAAAGCGGTAGCGATAATCGTTAAGCTGCCGCCTTCTTCTACATTACGCGCCGCACCAAAAAAACGCTTTGGTTTGTGTAGCGCGTTAGCGTCAACACCACCAGTTAATACCTTGCCTGAGCTTGGAATAACGGTATTGTAAGCACGGGCTAAACGGGTAATAGAATCGAGCAAAATAATAACGTCTTTTTTATGCTCAACTAAACGCTTGGCTTTTTCAATTACCATTTCAGCAACTTGCACGTGCCGGCTAGCTGGCTCGTCGAAGGTAGAAGCAATAACTTCACCTTTAACTAAGCGCTGCATTTCGGTAACTTCTTCTGGCCGCTCATCAATTAGCAATACCATCAACACACAGTCAGGGTGATTAGCCGCGATTGATTGCGCAATGTTTTGTAATAAGATGGTTTTACCGGCTTTAGGTGGTGCAACAATTAAGCCGCGCTGACCTTTGCCTATTGGCGCCGCTAGGTCTAATACCCGAGCAGTAATATCTTCACGACTACCATTACCACGCTCCATGCGCAGGCGTGAATTGGCATGTAAAGGCGTTAAGTTTTCAAATAAAATTTTGTTACGAGCTTGTTCTGGCCGGCCAAAGTTAACTTCATTAACTTTTAATAGGGCAAAATAACGCTCACCTTCTTTAGGTGGGCGAATAAGGCCAGCAATACTGTCACCAGTACGTAAGTTAAAACGACGAATTTGACTTGGCGATACATAAATATCGTCCGGTCCTGCTAAGTATGAGCTATCGCCGGAGCGCAGAAAACCGAAACCGTCCTGCAGGATTTCCAGCACGCCAGCGCCGAAGATTTCTTCGCCGTTTTTGGCATGTGATTTTAAGATGGCGAAAATAATGTCCTGTTTGCGCAGGCGGGCCATATTTTCTTGGCCCATAGACTCAGCCAATTCAACTAGCTCACTAATTGGCTTTAGTTTCAGTTCTGTTAAATGCATATTGATGGGTTTCTTGTTGATATAAAAACAGGGTAATGCTTATCAGATCGATAAAATAAGATTGGAGGTGGTATTCGACAGACAAGCGTAGTTTAGAACGTATTATTTGCTACACAATAGCAGCTGACTACTGGTGCGTCCAGCGTTGAAACAAAAAAAGGCGTATAAAAATACGCCTTTTAACAAAAATCAGATATTAGCGTCTAAAAACTCTTTTAACTGAGTTTTGGATAATGCACCAACTTTGGTCGCTGCAACCTGGCCGTTTTTAAACAACAGCAAGGTTGGTATACCACGAATACCAAACTTAGGTGGGGTGTTTGGGTTGTGGTCAATATTCACTTTCGCTACGACTACTTTGTCAGTGTATTCTTTGGCTACATCGTCCAAAATAGGAGCGATCATTTTACATGGACCACACCATTCTGCCCAGAAATCAACTAAAACCGGGGTTTCAGATTTCAGGACATCGGTTTCAAAGCTGTCATCAGAAACCTGTAAAATATGTTCGCTCATTTGTGTCTCCGCTAGTGGTACGCAGCATGGCTGCAAAAAAGTGCTATCAATTTAAACGTGGCTGTTCCTTATTGCAAGCGTAACGGTTATGCTTAGCGCCGTATGAATAAAACACACTTAACATCACATAAATTCGCCGATTTTGCATTGGCACCACAGGTTCTTGACGCATTAAGCGCGCAAGGTTACGGCTATTGTACGCCCATTCAGGCACAATGTTTACCTTTGGCATTAGCCGGTAAAGATATTGCCGGTCAAGCTCAAACGGGCACGGGTAAAACATTAGCGTTTTTAACCGCCACATTTCACTACCTGCTTACCCATGAACCTAAGGGTTCAGGTCAGCCGCGCGCCATTATAATGGCTCCTACGCGAGAGTTGGCTGTTCAGATCCATCATGATGCAAAAATGATGGCTGAAAAATCAGGCCTACGTCTTGGCTTGATTTATGGGGGCGAAGGTTATGATACTCAACGCCAGCTGTTAGAAAATGGCGTAGATATTTTAATTGGCACTACTGGCCGCTTAATTGATTATTTAAAACAAGGTCTATACGACCTTTCACAAATTCAAGTTGTAGTACTAGATGAAGCCGATCGGATGTTTGATCTGGGCTTTATTAAAGATATTCGCTTTATGTTCAATCGTATGCCACCGGCTACTGAGCGTTTAAGCTTATTGTTTTCAGCTACCTTGTCTTACAAGGTACAAGAGCTGGCATTTGAAAAAATGAACCAGCCAGAACATATCCATATTGCACCAGAGGAAATGACAGGTAGCCGCATTAGTGAAGAGTTGTTCTACCCTTCAGACGAGCATAAGCTGCCATTGTTATTAACGTTAATGGAAGAAGAGTGGCCAGATAAAGCCATTGTATTTGCCAATACCAAACACTGGTGTGAAGAAGTGCATGCATGGTTAGAAGCTGACGGCCATCGCGTTGGGTTATTAACGGGCGATGTTATTCAGAAAAAACGACTGCGTATTCTAGAAGATTTTACTAGCGGTAAATTAGATATCTTGGTTGCCACAGACGTTGCCGCGCGCGGTTTACACATTCCTAAAGTGAGTCATGTATTTAATTATGACCTACCCGACGATTGCGAAGATTATGTGCATCGTATTGGTCGTACCGGTCGAGCGGGTGAAAGTGGTAAGGCAATTAGCTTTGCCTGCGAGCGCTATGCACTGAACCTTACAGCAATTGAAGACTATATTCGCCATCCGATTACTGTAACTCAGTATGATGCCAGCGGTTTGCTGGATGATCTTAAAACGCCAAAACCACGCGTTCGTCGTCGTGCTGGCCAAGCTAGAACTGGAAGTCGCCCAGGCGCTGGACGTAGTAGTAATGCCTCAAGAGCCCCACGTCGCCCTCGCTAATTCGGAACAACTTGCCGAGCAATCACCGCATCAAGATATTTATGCGGTGATTGACCTTGGTTCCAGCAGTTTTCATATGCTGATGGTTAAAGTTGTTGGCGGTTCAGTACAGGTTATTGGTAGAGTAAAACGCAAGGTTCGCTTAGCCGCTGGATTAAATGACGATCTGGTATTAAGCCGCAAGGCCATGAAGCGTGGCTGGGAATGTTTGGCATTGTTTGCTGAACGTTTACAGGATATACCACCAGAAAATATTCGTATTATTGGCACTGCCACCTTGCGCTTAGCCAAAAATGTTCAAACCTTTCTTAAAGAAGCCGAGCTTATTTTAGGCCAAAAAGTTGCCGTTATTAGCGGCGAAGACGAAGCTCGTATTATTTATCAGGGCGTTGCCCATACTTCAAATAGCGACAGTAACCGTTTAGTTATCGACATTGGTGGTGCGAGTACCGAAGTGATTATTGGTGCTGGTTTTAATCCAATATTGTTAGCCAGTTTGAACATGGGCTGCGTTACATTTTTAGAGCGCTACTTTGCTGATGACGAGTTAAGCGAAGATAACTTTAATCAAGCAATTGCGTATGCCGAACAAGAAATTCACACCATCGCTAAACAATATCAAGCTACCGGTTGGCAGCTGGCTGTGGGCGCGTCCGGTACCGTGCAGGCCATGCAGGAAATTTTGGTAGCGCAGGGCAAGGATGAAGTTATTACCCTAAGCCGGTTAGAAGACATTATGCAGCAAGCGTTAGCCTGTGGCCGTATGGAACAGCTAACTATTACCGGCTTATCACAAGAGCGCAAACAAATATTCCCGTCAGGCTTGGCAATACTTATTGCTTTGTTTCGTTGCCTTAATATCACCGGCATGACCTTATCTGGCGGTGCGGTGCGTGAAGGTGTGCTATACAGCATGTTGCCACAGCTGCAGCACATAGATGTGCGCAACCGTACTGTAAAAAGTTTAATGGTGCGTTATTTTATTGATGAGCAACATGCGCAGCGCGTAGCTGATATGGCGGTCGAGCTAGCTCAGCAGTTACAATCGCGCTGGGACCTTAATAAATTTGAAGGCCTAAGTATTTTGCGTTGTAGTGCGTTATTGCACGAGCTTGGTTTATTAATAGAATATAAAAACCATCACCATCATGGCGCTTATATTATTAACCATTCTGATTTGCCTGGCTTTACGCGGGCGCAGCAACAATTAGTTATGGCTTTAGTGCATAACCACAGGGCAGACGTTAGTCGCGATATTATTGCGCGACAAACCATGACCTCAGTATTGCTTACCGTGCGTTTAACCCGAATTTTACGCTTAGCCGTTATTTTATCGATGCGCCGTCGTGATGAAGTGATGCCTCAGGTAAACATTAGCAGTAAAGGCGAAGCGCTAACACTGAAAATGGCGGACGGCTGGTTAGAGCAGCACCCACTAATGCGGGCTGAGCTTGAACAAGAGCAAGAGTATCAGCAATTAGCGGGTTGGGAGTTTGTATTTAAATAACCCGCTAAATTAGCTCAATTTAACGGGTTGTTTTTGATGCGCTGCTGGCTTTAGCTTATTACTTCTGTTGCAACCATATAGCTACTTTTTTCGCGAAGTAGGTTAAAATGCCATCGGCTCCAGCGCGTTTAAACGCCAGCAACGATTCCATTACTACCGGTTCTTCAGCTAACCAGCCATTTTGCACCGCAGCCATATGCATCGCGTATTCGCCACTAACTTGATAAGCAAAGGTGGGCACACCAAATTCATCTTTAACTCTGCGTACAATATCTAAATACGGCATGCCGGGCTTAACCATTACCATATCAGCGCCTTCTTCTAAATCTTGCGCTACTTCGTGTAAGGCTTCATTACTATTGGCTGGATCCATCTGATAGGTTTTCTTGTTACCGCCTTTTAAATTACCCGCCGAGCCTACTGCATCGCGAAATGGGCCATAGTAACTAGACGCATATTTAGCCGAATAGGCCATAATACGCGTATTACCAAAACCGGCGTCTTCTAATGCTTCACGAATAGCGCCAATACGGCCATCCATCATGTCTGAGGGGGCAACAATATCGGCACCGGCTTGTGCATGAGATAGCGCCTGCTTAACTAAAGCTGCGGTGGTGATGTCATTCATAACATAACCAGTCTCATCAATAATGCCGTCTTGGCCATGAGTGGTAAAAGGGTCTAAGGCAACATCAGTAATGATACCAAGCTCTGGCACCTGCTGTTTTAATAAACGTACTGCGCGCTGCAGCAGTGCTTCTGAGTTCCAGGCTTCTTCGGCCTGCAACGACTTTTTATCGGCGGAGGTTACCGGAAAAAGCGCGATAGCCGGTATACCTAACGCAACCAGCTCTTTTGCCTCGGCTAGTAGTAAATCGACACTTAAGCGCTCAATGCCAGGCATGGACGCAATAGCTTGACGCTGATTTTCGCCCTCAATAATAAACATTGGGTAAATTAAATCATTAACGGTTAACTGGTGCTCTGCCATTAAGCGACGGCTAAAATCGTGTTCGCGCATACGGCGTAAACGACTAGCGGGAAAAAAGCGGTTAGTGTTCATTAACTTCTCCTGATAATGCCCTAAAGGCTACAGCTGCAGTGGCAGGATAACTGTGCACTTGATTACGGCCGGCTTCTTTTGCACGATATAACGCCGAGTCGGCAAAACGAATATAGTCATCGTTATCGCTTTCTGGGCCAGGTATCGCTGCATAGCAGCCTGCGCTTAATCTAAGTTCGAAAGATTGCTCTGTGGTTTTCTGTGCGGTTTCTAAGTTTTGGCGAATTTTCTCTGCCAGCTGCCAAGCACCTTGTAAGTTAGTATTTGGCAAAATTAAGGCAAATTCTTCACCGCCATAGCGGAATAGTTTATCAGCTGAGCGTTTTAATTGTTGGCGAATAAACGCAGATACTTGTTTTATCGCCTCATCGCCAGCTAGGTGACCGTGGGTGTCGTTAATTCGTTTAAAATGATCTATGTCTAACAGTACTAAAGCCAATACTCTTTGCTCACGACGACTGCGTTTTATTTCGGCGCGCATTTGGCTATCAAAGTAGGCGCGGTTATAAATACCGGATAAGGCATCAACTTGGGTTTGTTGTTGTAGTTGCTGATTTTTTTCCGCTAATTCATCTAAAGTAATTTGTAGCTCAAAGCTGTGGCTGCGCAATTCAGCTTCTAGCTCAGCCGCGGCTTTTTTCCAGCGGTTTAGCGTTTTTGCACCGGCCAAGCCAGCAACAACTAGACCTAGTAGCAAACCGGCAGCAAAATACAGCAGCAACTCGGTCATGCTAAGCCTCCAAGGCTACTAGGTGATCAGGTAGATTAAATAAGCGCCGGCTATTGCTTAGCGTGATTTCTGCAAGCGTCGATAGCTCAAGCTGGCGCAATGTCGCCACGGTTGCTGCAATATGCGGCAAATGCTTGGGTTCACAGCGTCTACTCGCAGGTTTAGGGGTTACATTGCGGGGTAGTAAATAGGGGGCGTCAGTTTCTAGTAGTAGCCTATCTAACGGAATGTAATGCAGCGCTTGTCGCAGTGCGTCACCCCGACGCTCATCGCAAAGCCAACCGGTAATGCCAATATATAAGCCTAAATCGAGCCACGCTTTTAATTGTTGTGTATCGCCAGTAAAACAGTGAGCGACACCATGCTTAATATTCGCCTCTTTTAACATGGCCAGTTGGGTATCAAAGGCGTCGCGTTCATGTAGATAAACGGGTTTAGTTGTTGTCCTGGCTAATTGTAACTGTTCGGCAAATACGTGCTGCTGCGTTGCTCTGGGCGAAAAGTCACGATTAAAATCTAAACCGCATTCACCTATTGCAATTACTTCTGGGTTTTTTAGTAAAGCTTGTAATTGATTAAGCCAATTAGGCTCGGTATTTGCGGAATAATGAGGGTGTACACCGGCTGTGCTAAAACAGCCTTTAAGTTGCGCGCAAAACTGGCGATTTTGTTCGCTTTCTGCAATATCACTGCCTATTAGTATAAGCTGGCGCACCCCAGACTCTGCTGCTGCGTGCAAGATCCCAGCTCGGTCAGTATCAAACTGACTGTTAAATAGATTTATACCAATATCGCACCAAATAAGCATACTATTGCTCGCGTTTTACTCGAATTGCTCGGTTACTATCATCGTTACCAAGAAAAAAAGCACCAAGTGCACCGCGTTTAATATAGTGTTTATCACCGGGTTTAACCGGATAGTAATCATTACCTTTTTGTAGCCAAACTTGGCCGTTGGTAAACTCTATGATTAATTCTTTATGAATGGTTTTTGATACTGTTTTGACCGTAGCATAAATTTTATCAACCATTAGCTCTGTATTTTGCTTATGCTCCATACCAAATATATTTTCAGAATTTTGCTCGGTAATGGTATTTTCTGGCACTGAATTAGTCGGTACTGGACTTTCTGCTATGGTGGCATTGGTTGCAGTAATAGCAGAGCTCGTTGTGTTGGTGTTTGTTGCTATTGAATCGTAGCAGCTAAGACGGCGCAGGGCATTGGCTTCTGCGCGGCAGACTTCAACAGCTTGTTCAATTGGAACCGCCGCTGCAGCGCCGGTTGTTACAGCAAGTAAAAATAAAGCAGCAAGTTGTTTCATAGTTTGGGTTCCTGTTGTTCTGCGTCGTCAGTAGTAGTTGGCTGATAAAACCGGCTTAGTTGTAGACCAAGTTCAAATAATAACCACATTGGTACAGCCAGCAAGGTTTGTGATAACACATCTGGTGGCGTTAGTAACATGCCGAGAATAAAAGCACCAACAATAATATAGGGGCGCTTTTCTGCAAGATCGGCGCGTGTTGCTACGCCGGTCCAAACAATCAATAAAATAGCGATAGGAATTTCAAACGATAAACCAAAGGCAAAAAATAGCTTAAGTACAAAATCAAGATAACTACTAATGTCAGTAGCTACGGTAACACCTTCAGGTGCTACGCTGGTAAAAAAGCCGAAGATAATAGGGAATACAATATAATAAGCGAAGGCAATACCACTATAAAATAATAAGGTGCTACTGATAACTAAAGGCGCCATTAAACGCTTTTCGCGGTTGTAAAGGGCAGGAGCAATAAACTGCCAAACTTGTAATAGTATGTAAGGAATAGCCAAACAAATGGCGACAATAAAGGTAAGTTTGAATGGTGCAAAAAATGGCGCGGCTACGTCGGTGGCTATCATGCTGCTGTTTTCCGGCAGCACGGCAATGAGTGGTTTTGCCAACAGGTGGTAAATATCTTGGGCAAAAGCCGCAAGCGCAGCAAACACTACAATAATCGCTACTACACAGCGTAATAGCCGATTGCGTAGTTCTAATAAATGCCCTAATAGGCTATCGGGGTTAGTGTTTCGGCTCATGTTGTTTTTCGTTACTACTTAAAGGTGTAGTTACATCAGATGCTGCTTGTTTTAGTTCAGCTAGTGCGGCTTGCTCTGATTCAGTTAAATTTAACAGCCCTTTGGCTTCAGCGTCTTTTAATTTTTGATGTAAGTCGTGTGCCCGCAGATCGGCGCTCAGCTCAGCCTGCATCTGTTGGCCAAATTGTTTAAGGTTGCGCACCACCTTATTTGCTGAACGAATAGCGCCAGGCAAACGCTCTGGCCCCAGCACCAGTAAGGCAACAACCGCAACGACTACTAGCTCCCAGAAACCCATTTACACTTTATCTTTGTCAACAGGTTGAGTGGTGTGTGCTCGTTCTGCATCGGTTTTAGCGTGTTCTGATAGCTGAGCAGATGGCGGAGTATCATCTGTTTTCGCTTCTTCTTTCATAGAATTACGAAAACCTTTAACCGCAGAGCCTAGGTCTGTGCCTATACCTCGTAGCTTTTTTGTACCGAACAACAATACTATAATCGCCAGTACAATGAGTAATTGCCAAATACTGATATTGCCTAACATGGGTAATCCTCTTTATTAGTAAATCACTTTTAATGCAATCTTTGGTTTTTAACGCCAAGCTTTAATGGCGCAGCCAAAACTCACTGTTAATAAGGCGACTGCTACAATATGGCTGCTAAAACTAAACACTATACTAGCACTGATTAGGCTGGCTGCAGACAGTGTTGCGGCAATAATTTGTGCTTTAGCTTGATGTTGTTGCTGCGCGAGTTGTTGCAATTGTACAAGTAGTTGACGCTGCTGTTTTGGCCCTTGTTCAAGATACTGATGCAGTAAATTTGGCATTTGTGGCAATTTTTCTGCCCAAAAAGGTAAGTTTTCTTTAACTTGGCGCCAAATTGCTGGTAAGCCAACTTGTTGTTTTACCCAGTTTTCCAAGAACGGCTTGGCGGTTTTCCATAAATCAAGTTGCGGATAGAGTTGTCGGCCTAAACCTTCAATATAAAGTAAGGTTTTTTGAAGGAGTACTAGCTGTGGTTGCACTTGCATGTCGAAGCGTCGCGCGGTATTAAACAAATTAAGTAACACATGACCAAAAGATATTTCTGCCAAAGGTTTTTGAAATATTGGCTCGCAAACTGTACGAATTGCACTTTCAAACTCTTCTACTTTGGTATGCGCCGGTACCCAACCAGAGTCGACGTGTAGTTGTGCTACTTTTTTGTAGTCTCGATTAAAAAACGCGACGAAGTTTTCAGCTAAATAGCGTTTATCTTCCGCATTTAAAGTGCCAACAATGCCGCAGTCGATACCAATATATTGCGGGTTTTCTGGCGTGTTTCGCGAAACAAAAATATTACCTGGATGCATGTCGGCATGAAAAAAGCTGTCGCGAAATACTTGTGTAAAAAACACTTCTACACCGCGCTTTGCCAGTAGTTCCATATCGGTACCTTGAGCTTGCAGCGCTGCAATATCCGATACTGGAATGCCATAAATACGCTCCATAACCATAACGTTGGGTCGGCTGTAAGCACTGTAAACAAAAGGAATATACAGTGATTCAGAGCCTTCAAAGTTACGTTTTAGCTGAATAGCGTTAGCCGCTTCGCGTTGTAAATCCAGTTCATCTAAAATAGTTCTGCGATATTCAGATACCACTTCACGTGGCCGCAGCCGTTTGCCATCGGGTAAAAAACGCGCCGCCGCTTCGGCTAGAGTATCCATGAGTGCTAAGTCAGCTAAAATTTGTTGCTTAATATCAGGGCGTATTACCTTAATAACGATATCCGCAAGGCTGCCATCATCTTGTAGTAACTTAGCACAATGCACTTGGGCGATAGATGCGGAGGCGAGCGGTGTTTGCTCAAAGTCGATGAACAGCTGGTCAATGCTAGTCAGTTCTAACGCTTGTTCAATGAGGTATTGCGCCTGCGCACCATCAAACGGCGGTACTTTATCTTGCAGTTTGGCAAGTTCATCGGCTAAATGCGCTGGGAAAAGGTCGCGTCTAGTTGAGAGCATTTGGCCAAATTTTATCCAAACTGGCCCTAAGCTTTGTAGCGCTAGGCGCAAACGTACACCTATTGGCTGGTCTGGATGACGATTGCGTAACCAAAATAAACTGCGGCGAAATAACCTAGCGTACCAAGGCTGCCATTGCGCAGGAATTAACTCATCTAAGCCGAATTGCAGTAAGGTTTTCTGAATATGATAAAAGCGACTAATACGCACTAGGACTCCTGAAATGTATGCAGTTTTTGCTGCAATACATCAACTTTAGCGGCAAGTTGGCTAACGTCGTTACTAAATTGTGCCATTTCTACTGAGCACGGCGTCAGCTTTAGTTCGTCTTGGGCAAGCTCAGTGCTCATTTGACTTAGTGTGGCGCTTTTTTCATTAAAATATTGTAGAGCTTGCTGTAGGCCTATGGCTATTTTGTGCGCGGTGCTATCACCAACATAATTTGATAAAGTTTGTTGCCAATCAGGGCTTAACTGCTCAAAGAAGTGACTGTATTGTTGTGCTACTTGAATGTCGCCGTCAATTTGTAACACATCGGCCTTAATTAACTTGGTTAGTTGGCTTGGCTCTCGTAGTAAACGTAAACTGGCAATATTGGTTTGAATTGCGCAGTCTACTGGCTCATCGTGCTGGTTAAATAATATAGCATCGCTGCTTGCGCTAATTACCAACGTGGTTGGCCACTCTTTAAGCCGAAACGATAATTGCTTACCGCGCAGACGTGCCAGCCTTGATTCAGCTTCTGGGTCCATAGCAATAAGTTTTGCCAGCACTTTCTCTGCAACAGCACAAAACAGTTGAGGCAGTAGTGGAAACATCAAAATTTATAGCCTCGATGCAGCGCGACAATACCACCGGTGAGGTTATGGTAACTAACTTCAGCAAAGCCCGCGCTTTGCATCATGGCTTTTAAGGTTTCTTGATCCGGATGCATGCGAATAGATTCAGCTAAATATTGGTAGCTTTCTTTATCGTTAGCGACAAGTTGCCCCATCATTGGCAGCAGTTTAAATGAATAGAGATCATATACTTTGCTTAGCCATTCTTGTTCTGGTTTTGAAAATTCTAGCACTAGCAGCCGACCACCCGGCTTTAGCACGCGAAATATAGAACGTAGTGCAGCATCTTTATCGGTAACGTTGCGTAAGCCAAAACCAATACTAACAATATCAAAACTATTATCAGCAAAGGGTAGAGCCTCAGCGTTGGCTTGCACGTATTCAATATTGTTAACCAGCCCTAGATCTCGCAGTTTATCGCGGCCAACATTCAGCATTGAGGCATTAATATCAGCTAACACTACCTTACCGGTGCTACCAACCCGCTTAGAAAATAGCGCGGTAATGTCGCCGGTGCCACCTGCAAGATCGAGTACCTGCTGACCCGGACGCACACCACTGCAGTCAATGGTGAACCGTTTCCATAGTCGGTGTACGCCCAATGACATTAAATCGTTCATTAAGTCATATTTCGCTGCAACAGAATGAAATACGTTCGCTACCATAGATACTTTTTGTTCGGCGGCAACCGTTTTGTAGCCAAAATGCGTGGTGTTTGAATTTTGATCAGTCATACAGCGGGCCCGTTGGCAAGGAAATATGCTTAGTGTAAAAGATAACAGCGCTCAGGCCAACTTATCTGTTGGCTTTATCCATCGAGTTAGGTTGCGAGCATGGTTTCGTTAGCGACTTGGTTGCGGCCGCGCTGTTTAGCCAGTAGCAGTACTTCAGCCGTTCTACCTAAAAACTGGTACCAATTTTCCGTTTGTTGGTATAGAGAGACGCCCAACGAGATGGTTACCTTAGGTAGCGTTTTTTTGGTGCGAGAGGAGACAAAACGCAGCTTTTCAACGCCGCGGCGCACTTGTTCGGCAATTTCGCTGGCGCTACGAAGATCAACATCCGGCAGTAGAATCAGAAATTCTTCGCCACCCGATCGTACAGGCAGACCGCTATTTTGCACGTAGCTGCTAACTTTACGCGCCACTTTAGATAAAATAACATCACCGATAGTGTTGCCATACTCTAAGTTAAAACGGCTAAAATGATCAAGATCTACGGCAATAGCGGCAATACGACGGCCCGGCTGCTCACTAAACCAAATATCCAACTGATTTTGCATCGCAAGTCGATTATATAAACCAGTAAGTGGGTCGAGTAGGCGTTGCTGCTTAAGTTGTTCTAATTCATGGCGTAATTGATGGCTTTGCTGATTAGCTAATAATAGCTGTTGTTGCATCTGCTGTTGGCTAAGCCGAAACTCTGTAGTGGAATGTTGTAACTGGTTCACAATATTTAGTAATGGCGTATCAGCACCTAAGTTTTTTATCTGCAGCATACTGCTATCTAATTGCTGGATATAGTTATCTAACTGCTCCGCAGCGACATCAGAGTAAGCAGCCATGCGGCTAACCATGCTTGATGCTTCTTGTAGTAATTGTTCCTGTTGTGGATTTGCCGGTGCTAAAAAACGAATATATAGCTCCGCCATAACAAAATCATCAAGCGGTGCTTTAGCTAATAACTTATGTTCAATAATGTGACAAAGCTCAGAATTATAGCCGCTTATATATTCATAGCTGACCGCATAATTAATTGGGTGTGCCGCAAGATTAGTGCGTTGAAGGAATAATTTAACCTGAGCTGCCTTATCACTGGCTTGTTGTAGTGAATCCTGATATTTCATAAGGCCACACAAAACTCCGGTTATGTTGCGATTTGGGTTTATCTTAACGAATGTTAATGCTTTCGATGCAATGTAATAGTACGCGAATATAAGTAACAGGCAACAGCGGTAAGGCGATCGTTAAATAGTAACTATAAAATTACCGCGTATTGATGAATATATAAGCATCAGTATTACTTTGCTGCAAAGCGACTAACAGTAAGTGTTGTCAGTTGGGCTTACTGTATTCTGTGTATGAATTGATTACAATCGACTAGTCTTTTTATTTGTGGAAATAATTAAAATGAAAATAGTGCTTAACACTAAATTAACCATATTAAAGATTGGTGTAATTATATTGTTATCAGGCTGTGCGGTAAGTAATAATAACGCTGACCAAGGTTTTACGAAATTAGCCGAACAGTTATGGCAAGCAGAGCAAAAAATAAGTAGAGCCGGGCCTGGGCAGCTTACTGATATGTCGCCAGCTGCGTTAGAGCAGCGTCAGCAGCAGCGTTTGAGTTGGCAACAACGGTTACAGCAAGTTAATGTTAACGCTTTATCAGAGCAAAACCAGATTAACCACGCCATTCTAAGTTATCGCTTAGCCGATGATATTGATGAGTACCGCTTTGGTGCTCACTATATGCCGCTAACGTCAGAATCTGGTTTTCACGCTAATTTAGGCTTTTTACCACAACGAGCGCAATATCGTAGTGCAAATGACTATCAGCTTTATATTCAGCAATTAGCAGCAATACCGCGCTATATGCAACAACAGACGGATTGGATGAAACAAGGTATAGCAAAAGGTGTAACTCAACCTAAAGCTGTATTAACGGGTTTTGAGCAGGGCATTATTTCGTATGTCGTAAATGATCCGCGTCAAAGTGTATTTTTTCAGCCATTCCTATCACAGCCGTCGTTTGTCAGCACCGCGGATTGGCAGCAATTAAGCGATGAAGCCGCAGAGAAAATTAGCAACTTAGTTAACCCTGCTTACCAAGCCTTTTATGATTTTATGGTAAAAGAATATCTGCCTGCCGCGCGCGATACCATTGCGGCCAGTGCGCTACCGCAGGGTGCTGAATACTACCAAAACAGGTTGCAACACTATACCACTCTGCAGTTAACTCCCGCCGAGGTGCATCAGATAGGTTTAGATGAAGTAAAGCGGATCCGAGCTGAAATGCAGCAAGTTATCCAAGATACTGGGTTTACAGGTAGCTTTGCTGATTTCATTCAATTTTTGCGTACTGATCCGCAATTTTACGCCAAAACCCCGGATGAGCTAATGCATTATGCTGCCTTTTTAGCCAAGAAATCGGACGCGCAACTACCAAAACTATTTAAAACCTTACCGCGCACGCCTTATGGCGTAATACCCGTGCCATTAGAAATAGCGCCTAAGTACACTACTGGCAGATACTCAGGGCCATCGCGTGATGACCAAGCTGGCTTTTATTGGGTTAACACTTATCGACTAGATAGACGGCCTTTGTATGAAATGGAGGCCTTGACGCTACATGAAGCGGTACCAGGGCACCATTTACAGGTCGCGTTGGCGCGTGAGCAGAGCGCATTACCAGATTATCGCCGCAGTTTCTACACTTCAGCATTTGGTGAAGGTTGGGGTTTGTATTCAGAGTATCTCGGGTTAGAAATGGGTTTCTATCAAGACCCTTACAGTAACTTTGGTCGTTTAACTTATGAAATGTGGCGTGCTGCTCGTTTAGTCGTGGATACCGGCATGCACAGCATGGGCTGGAGCCGACAGCAGGCGATAGATTTTCTTGCCAGCAACACGGCATTGTCAATGCATAATGTTACTACTGAAATAGACCGTTACATTAGTTGGCCGGCACAGGCGTTATCATACAAACTGGGTGAGATCACGATAAAGCGGTTGCGTGTTGAAGCAGAGCAGGCGTTGGGTGAGCGCTTTAATGTGCGCGAATTTCATGACGTAGTCTTGGGCAATGGCAGTTTACCGCTGGCGGTGTTAGAGCAACAAGTGCGGCGTTATATTGCTGAAAAAAATAGCAAAATATAAACACAAACAAAAAACAGCAGCCAATTGGCTGCTGTTAATGTCTTATTGTTACTCTAGGTTCAGTATTAATTTGGCCTTCAATATCTATTGCCGCCATTTTGCTACCCGAACACAGTACAGCCAAACTGCCGTTGGCAATGTGGCGTACAAAAAGTAAGTCGTACCCAAAGCGTTGCAGTTCGGCAACTGAAAATTTTTGGGCTAGATTCAAATCATCCCAGAAAAAATGTATATCCTTATCCACCTGGCGCCTTTCGTTTGACATTACTGGCTCCAACCACAAGGGATCACTGGTTTTTATTTAATCAGCTATGTTAGTTATGCAACCCGTTCTCGCTCTGCATATTGTTACAGACATAACCAACATTTAATTACTGCACTATAAAATAATGCCCATAAAGCTTAGTTGAACTTTTAAATTTGTCTAGTGTAATTATTTTGCCAGCCATAGATGCACGGTATCAAATTAACGGTAGGGCAAAAACCCCGCGTTAAACACGAAAAGTGACTTTGCTGATCGCGGTTGTTTGCGGCAGAATATCGTTGTACTTTAGGCAAGCGCAATATAAGGAGCTGCAATGAGTCAGGTATTACAAAATTTGCTCGCGTTATTAAAATTAGAGACTATTGAGCAGGGCCTGTATCGCGGCCAAAGCCAGGATTTGGGATTTAAATCGGTATTTGGCGGCCAAGTAATGGGGCAGGCGCTATCGGCTGCGAAAGAAACTCTTGCTGAAGATCGTAAAATTCATTCTTTTCACTCTTATTTTTTACGGCCTGGCGATGCAGATAAAGCCATCGTCTATGAAGTAGAAAATATCCGCGATGGTAAAAGCTTTAGCACGCGCCGTGTAAGCGCAATACAGTTTGGCAAGCCCATTTTTTATATGACAGCATCTTTTCAGGCTGAAGAACAAGGTTTTGAGCACCAAGACATTATGCCGGAGGTGCCTGCGCCAGAAGATTTAGTCTCAGATTTAGAATTTTATCAGCAGCACGCTGATTTAATACCCGAGAGCTTGCGCAGCAAATTTATCTGCGAAAAAGCTATTGAAATGCGAGCAGTTGATTTTCAAAACCCGTTTAAAGCAGAAGTTAGCCCAGCAAAACGTTATGTTTGGTTTAAAGCTAACGGGCCAATGCCAGATGACTTGCGTGTACATAAGTATATGTTGGCTTATGCGTCTGATTTTAATTTTTTACCGACAGCATTGCAGCCACATGGCCAGTCATTTATGGCGCCTAATATGCAAGTTGCGACTATTGACCATGCCATGTGGTTTCATCAAGACTTTCGCTTTGATGATTGGTTATTATATGCTGTTGATAGCCCAAGTGCGTCAGGTGGCCGAGGACTAGTTCGCGGGCAGTTTTTCAATCGATCTGGTAAACTGGTTGCGTCTACCATGCAAGAAGGTGTTATTCGCGCTTACCCGACCAGCCGCTAAAGCATGCTGGTCGGAACAATATTATGGATACTTTGTAATACATCATTACGCAATAGCATACTTATGGTGGTATTAAGTTCCGATAATTGTGGTGTAGTAAGAACGCGATTAGTTTCGTCAGTGCGAATATAAGCGCTATCTTTAAGTGCGTTTACTAAGGTAGAAAACAGCTGCTTGTCATTATATTCTGGTGCGGTTATGCCGTGTAAATTGAGCATTCTCTGTGCCAGCTCGTGGCTTTGTTTTTCTAAATCAATCCGACTTTGTGGACCTTGGCTTTCTATTAGTTGTAATAGCATGGCATAGCGTTGCAGTGTGTGTTCGGCGTTATGAGCCAGCAGGCTTAACATAAAGTAGCCTTGGCTGCGCTGAGTGGCTGAACGATAGTTTTCGCCATACTGCTCAGCAAGGCCGGTATCAACAAAATAGTTTAGCAAACTGGCACAGTGAGCATCTAAATCAGTAACAGCCAAAAATAATTCTTGTTGTAGCAGCGGATACAGCTGCCGCACTATGGTGATTAGCTGAGCTTGATTTATTTCACGTTGATGTAGCAGTGCGCTAGCGATAATGGCGGGCAAAATAAATAAATGTAGGATGTTATTGCGATAATAACTGAGCAAAATAGCGTTATCCTCGCTGAGGCTAATTAGCTGGCCAAAGGTGTCGGTTTGCTGCTGCACTTTTTGTAATGTAAGCGCATGTTCAATTAGCTGCTCAGCGCTTTCGTTGGGTAAAGTTACTTGCGCATGATAAGGCACAGTTTTCTGCAGGCCGAGATACAACTCGATTTGCTGTGTTAATTCAGTACGCGTTAGGGCTTTTTTATCGGTCGCTAATAAGCACAAAGCAATAAGATTAATACTATTAATGGCAGCCGCTTGGTTAATGCGCTGCATCATAGTGTCAGCCAATGTAGCAACAACGGGATTAAGCCACTGCGGCTTTTGCACTTCTATTGGATCAATGTCTTGTTTCCAATCAGGCACGTGCTGATTCAAATAGCTGTTCAGCGTAATGGGTTCGCCAAAGTTCACATGGCCATAACCATAATCACGTAAATTACGAATAGCTTTTAACACACCAAGCGCCGATTCTTTTTGTTTGCCAGAACCTTTTAACTCGCGCAGGTAAGTGTTCACTTCCATTACATGCTCATAACCTAGATAAACGGGTACTAAGGTTACTGGACGATCAATGCCTCGCAGCATCGATTGCAAGGTCATGGCTAGCATACCGGTTTTAGGTTGTAGCAGCCGGCCGGTGCGACTTCGTCCACCTTCTGTATAGTATTTAATTGAGTAGCCTTTACTAAATAACTGACATAAATACTCACGAAATACCGCGGAATAAAGCTTGTTACCACTAAAGCTACGCCGAATAAAAAAGGCACCGCCGCGGCGAAAAATTGGCCCAGCGGGCCAAAAGTTTAGGTTAATACCCGCAGCAATATGTGGCGGAGCTAAGCCTTGTTGATAGATAACATAGCTTAGTAGCAGGTAATCCATATGGCTGCGATGACAGGGTATGTAAACAACCTCATGGCCTTTTTGTGCAAGCTCGCGCAGCATATCTGCATTATTTATTTTAATGCCGGTATAAAGTTTGTTCCATAACCAACGTAGAACCCTGTCGCCGACGCGTAATGTAGATGCGCGGTAATCTGCTGCTATTTCAAGTAACAGTTTCTTAGCTTCTTGCCGAGCTGAAGCGACCGAAATACGTTTCGCTTTGGCTTCATCTTCTATTACTTTTTTTAACGCGGGCGAGGCGAGTAATGAGTTAAACAGTTGCGCCCGATTCGCTAGTTTAGGGCCAGTAGCTGCCAAACGTTGTCGGTAAAAGTGAAAGCGCGACATACGCAATAACTTGTGTGCGGTTTCTGCCTCAGCACCAAATTGTGCTGCCATTTGTCGTAGTTCGACCGCACGACTAAAGCGTACTAATGTATGGCGGCCAGAAATTAATACTATAAGCAGCTTGGCCAACCAATTTGGTGCATGAGCTTCACCTAGCAGCCATCTGATACTGTTTTCTTTTCCCGGTGCGCGGCCCCACAACAATGCTATAGGTACTAGTTGTGCGTCTAGTTGCGGGTTATCTAAATGCGCTTGTAGTAACGCTCTACCTTGAGCTAATGCTTGGGTTTTGCCACGTTTAAACACTAAGGTATGTGGCTTTTCCAGAAAGAGCGTACGTAGGTACGTCTTACCGTTTAGGTTAACGTCATCTGCCGGATCAGGCAGGCCTAATTTTTTACAGGCACGGCGAATGGCGGCGAAATCGGCAGGTGATTCGGTAGCACAAATATAAAAAAATGGTCTGTTTTTATCTAACTCAAGCTCATTCACTGGTTGCTCAGGGACAATTTTGTACTTCAACAGTGGCAACATCGGCCATTTTAATAAGGCTGCAAATAATTTTATCGGCCGAAACATCGCCATCTCACCCTAAGCAAAAAAGGGGCATAGCATAACATGGCAATGCAGCGCAGAAAATTGCGTATAACCAGAAACTTGCAATTGCAATACGCCTGTATATACTCACAGTATTCACTGTACAGGTAACCAGCACTATGAGACCACTAACGCCAAGACAAGCAGAAATCCTGCAACTGATAAAAACCTATCAACAAGATAGCGGAATGCCACCAACACGCGCCGAGATAGCGCAGCAGTTAGGTTTTAAGTCAGCAAATGCTGCTGAAGAGCATTTAAAAGCACTGGCAAAAAAAGGCGCGATAGAAATGATGCCTGGCACGTCGCGAGGTATTCGCTTAATTGACACTAATGAACCTGAACAGTTAGGTTTACCTTTAATAGGTAAGGTAGCCGCCGGCCAACCTATTTTAGCTGCTGAGCACGTGCAGGAGCATTATCAGGTTGATGCTAACCTGTTTAAGCCGCACGCCGATTTTTTATTGCGGGTGCAGGGCATGAGTATGCAGGATATTGGTATATTAGATGGTGACTTACTGGCAGTACATAAAACTAATCAAGCCCAGCCGGGGCAAGTAATTGTAGCTCGTGTTGACGAAGAGGTAACGGTAAAGCGTTTCCAACGTGATGGCAGTACTGTGTTGCTACAGCCAGAAAATAAAGATTTCGACGTAATTAAAGTAGACTTGCGTGCACAGCATTTTGCCGTTGAAGGTTTGGCTGTAGGCGTTATCCGCAATGGCTCTTGGCTATAATTTATACTAGAGTCAAAAGGTTATTTTCAAAGATGCGCTGGTATGACCTCATTGGTTTGCCCGCGTTTTTTTGTTTTTGGGGTTTACACTTCGCGTAATTTGGACAATTCTTAAGCTGAAACTGATTAAAAAATAACAATAGGGTCAGTTTTGGTTTCGACGACAATCGTCAAACCCATAATAACAATAATTAGCTGATGAAACTTAACGCATAGATTCGGTGTGGGTGTGTAGGAACCGTGAATTACTGTGTACTTAGTTTCTGCAGTTTGCTTTGCAAAATGACAGAGGAGAAGTCCAGTGACGAAAACGCGTAGTCTTCGTTGGTCGCTGCCAACCCTGCTTTCAGCTGTTTCCCTTAGCGCTAAAGAAATGCCCCTTAATATGACACAAGGGGCTACAGAAATAAGTCAGAAGGTTTATACCCTACACATGACAATTTTCTGGATTTGTTGTGCTATTGGAGCAGTGGTGTTCGGGATCATGTTTTGGTCTATCGTTCGCCATCGAAAAGCACGTGGTGTGCAGCCGGCTCAATTTCATGAAAGCACCAAAGTAGAAGTAGTCTGGACCGCAATACCTGTAGTCTTGCTCATTCTTATGGCCATTCCGGCCACGAAAACATTAATTGCCATGGAAGATACCTCTGAAGCGGATATCACTGTGGTGGTTACTGGTTCGCAGTGGAAGTGGCATTACAAATACCTTGAACATGACGTTGAGTTTTATTCTTTGCTGGCAACGCCCAAAGAACAAATTTCAAACCGCTGGCAAAAAGGCGACAACTACCTATTGGAAGTTGATCGTCCATTAGTGCTGCCGACTGGCAAAAAAGTACGCTTTTTAATGACCTCCGATGATGTTATCCATTCTTGGTGGCTGCCTGCCTTTGCGATAAAAAAAGATGCTAACCCGGGTTTTATTAATGAAACTTGGGCACGTATTGATGAACCCGGAGTTTATCGTGGCCAGTGCGCTGAGCTTTGCGGTAAAGATCACGGTTTTATGCCAATTGTAGTGATTGCCAAAACGCCGGCCGAATTTGACATCTGGCTTAATGCTGAAGCTGAACGCATTGCTAAAGCTAAGGCAGAAGAACAAGAACTTTTGGCCATGAATATGAGTTTAGAAGAGCTGATGAGTGTGGGCGAACGCACCTATGTTGGCCATTGCGCAGCTTGTCATCAACCGAATGGTGAAGGTCTGCCTGGTATATTCCCAGCGTTAAGAGGCAGTGCCATCGCCTTAAATGATCAGCCTGCCCATATTAATATTGTACTTCATGGCAAGGCCGGTACTGCAATGCAAGCTTTTGCTAAGCAATTAAGTTTAAAAGAAATTGCAGCGGTAATTACTTATGAGCGTAATGCTTGGGGTAATAGTACCGGTGAGCTGGTACAGGCTGCGGACGTGTATGCGGTTATGCAAGGTAAAGGGGAATAACGGATGAGTGCAGTAGTGACAGATCACGAGCATGAGCATCATGACCATCGACCCAGTGGCATAAAGCGCTGGTTATATACCACAAACCATAAAGACATCGGCACCATGTACTTAGTATTTGCGCTGATTATGTTTTTTATCGGTGGCAGTATGGCAATGGTGATCCGCGCTGAATTGTTTCAGCCAGGGTTGCAGTTTGTAGAGCCGAATTTCTTTAATCAAATGACCACCGTGCATGGTTTAATTATGGTGTTTGGTGCGGTTATGCCCGCTTTTACTGGCCTAGCCAACTGGATGATCCCTATTATGATTGGCGCGCCAGATATGGCATTGCCACGGATGAATAACTGGAGCTTCTGGATTTTACCCTTTGCCTTTTTAATTCTACTTGGTTCGTTATTTATGCCAGGTGGCGGGCCAAACTTTGGTTGGACTTTTTACGCTCCACTATCTACCAAATTTAGTGGTGACAGCACCGCGTTGTTTGTGTTCTCAGTACATATTATGGGTATATCGTCCATTATGGGCGCCATAAACGTAATTGTTACTATCTTCAATATGCGTGCGCCCGGCATGACCTGGATGAAAATGCCAATGTTCGTCTGGACTTGGTTAATTACCGCATTCTTGCTAATTATGGTGATGCCAGTGTTAGCAGGTGCAGTAACTATGGTGCTGACTGATAAGTACTTCGCTACCAGCTTTTTTGACGCGGCAGGTGGTGGTGACCCTGTGCTATTTCAGCATATCTTTTGGTTTTTTGGTCACCCTGAAGTGTACATCATGATTTTACCGGCCTTTGGTATTGTTTCTAGCATAGTACCAACCTTTGCGCGTAAGCGGCTATTTGGCTATTCATCAATGGTTTATGCCACCGCCAGTATTGGCTTATTGTCATTTTTGGTTTGGGCGCACCATATGTTTACTACCGGTATGCCGGTGTTTGCTGAATTGTTCTTTATGTACTGCACCATGCTAATTTCGGTGCCAACTGGGGTAAAAGTATTCAACTGGGTTGCCACCATGTGGCGTGGTGCCATGACCTTTGAAGTACCTATGATGTTTGCGCTCGCCTTCGTGGTGTTGTTTACCATCGGCGGTTTTTCGGGATTAATGTTAGCGATTACACCTGCTGACTTTCAGTACCATGACACCTACTTTGTGGTAGCGCACTTTCACTATGTACTGGTAACAGGCGCCGTGTTTTCCATAATTGCCGCCGCTTACTACTGGTTGCCGAAATGGACCGGCTATATGTACGACGAAAAGCTAGGGCAGTGGCATTTTTGGTGCTCACTTATTTCAGTTAACTTACTGTTCTTTCCTATGCATTTTGTTGGCTTAGCCGGCATGCCTCGCCGAATTCCAGACTACGCACTGCAGTTTGCCGACTTTAACGCACTTATTAGCGTTGGTGGTTTCTTGTTTGGCGCATCGCAACTGATTTTTGTCTGGGTATTAGTGAAATGTGCTCGTGGTGGACAAAAAGCAACGGCACGGGTGTGGGAAGGCGCGGAAGGTTTGGAGTGGGAGATACCCTCACCGGCACCGTACCATACTTTTGATACACCGCCAGAGATTAAGTAGGAGCAACGTATGGCACTGAAGCACGCACCATTAACACTAAAACTGGCCATTGTTGCCTTGGGCATGTTTGGTTTTGGCTTCGCTTTGGTGCCGTTATACGACGTATTTTGTGATCTTACCGGTATTAACGGCAAAACCGCGACCACGGCGGCAACAGCTGAGGCTGCGGTGGTTGATCTTAGCCGCGAAATTGTCATTGAGTTTATTGCACGGCCGAATAAGCAAATGCCATGGCTGTTTAAGCCCGAAGTTACGCGGATGAAAGTGCACCCCGGTGAAATTCATATTATGAATTACTTAGCAGAGAACCCAACCCAAAGGTTGATTATCGGCCAAGCCGTACCGTCGGTTTCGCCAGGTCAGGCCGCGTTATATTTTCACAAAATAGAATGCTTCTGCTTTACCCAACAACACTTAGCTGGTGGTGAAAACATGTTGATGCCATTACAGTTTTATATCGACCCAGCACTGCCTAGTCAATTTTCGACTATTACGTTGTCGTACACTTTGTATGATGTCACTAGTGCTTGGGAAGGCACAGCGGCATCAGCACAATTAGGGGAATAACATGAATAAAACCTATGAAAAATATTATGTTCCCGCGCAAAGCCCTTGGCCGATAGTCGGCGCCGTGGCCTTATTTTTAATCGCAGTGGGTGCTGGAAACTTTGTCAACGAGGTAACTAAACAACAGCCGGGTTTTGGTGGCTACATGCTTACTGCCGGCTTTGCTGTATTAATACTAATGCTGTTTGGTTGGTTTAAAAACATTATCGATGAGTCGATGAGTGGCTTATATAGCGATCAAATGGACCGTTCGTTTCGCTATGGCATGAGCTGGTTTATTATGTCAGAAGTGATGTTTTTTATGGCGTTTTTTGGTGCTTTATTTTACGGTCGAGTTATCGCACTGAACTGGCTAAGTGGTGGCAGCAATAATGCCATGACCTTTGAGTTACTATGGCCAGAGTTTGAAGCGATGTGGCCGTTGTTAAAAACGCCAGGCGGCACTGAAACTCAAGCGATGCCGGCATTTGGTTTGCCGCTAATTAATACGGCAATACTGGTTATATCGTCTGTTACGTTGCACTTTGCGCATGTTGCACTGGAGCAAAGTAAACGCGGCACGCTAAAGCTGATGATGTTTGTCACTATCGTATTGGGTATTACCTTTCTTAGTTTACAAGTATATGAATATATTCATGCTTATACTGACTTAGGTCTAACCTTAGCTTCAGGTTTTTACGGTAGCACCTTTTTCTTACTGACTGGTTTCCATGGCATGCACGTTACGCTGGGCACAATTATCTTAATTTTTGTGTTTTTGCGGATATTAAAAGGACACTTTACGCCAGAAAAGCATTTTGCCTTTCGCGCCGGTGCTTGGTATTGGCACTTTGTTGATGTGGTGTGGTTGTGTTTGTATGTGTTTGTTTATGTACTGTGACGTTTAGTATGGTCTGGGGTTGGGCTCTATCAGCCCCATAGCCTGCGCAATAAAAAGTAACAACAACAAAAGGGCAGAAAACACGACTCGCCAACCAATAAAACGCGACATTTTAACATTGGGCTGATCCTGTTTAAGCATGGCCAGTCCAGCACGAACTAAATTAATAATAATAAAAAGTAGTAGCGCGATGATAATTAATTTAATCAACATAGGTTACAAACTCCAACGTGGTTGTCATGCAAGTTAAGCTGGCAAATCATTGCTTTACGCTTAATCCGCTGTGGTCTGGTCTCACTTTGACCGCTTTTGTTATTTTAATCAACCTGAGCTTGTGGCAGCTAAATCGCGCTGAAGAAAAAACCCAGCAGCTAGCAAGGTTGGCCGTGCTACAAACAGCAGGTGCACTGTCGCCATCACAACTTGAAACTATTAATAGTGCCGACCGAGATGGTATTCCGGTACAAGGATCAGTGCGTTGGCTAGCGCCAGCAATTTGGCTGCTAGATAACCAAATTGTTGATGGGCGGGTAGGTTACGACGTAATTATTCCGGTACAAGCGGATGGTTTAGCCCAACCTTTATTAGTTAATTTAGGTTGGCTGGCAGCAACAGCACAGCGTGATGAGTTCCCCCAACTGACGATCCGGCCGGAATTTACGCTATCGGCTTTGTTACGAACCAAAGTAGATGGCCTAATGCTGCTTGGCCAAAATGCAGAACAAACCGGCAGCTGGCCAATGCGTATTCAACAAGTTAATTATGAAGAGCTGTCTGCGATGAGCCATTTGTCGTTATATCCGGCGCTGTTATATCAGCAAAATAATACCGATTTTATACCGCATTATAAGCCGGTGGTATTACTACCAGAAAAGCACCGGGGTTATGCACTGCAATGGTTTTTGTTGGCAGTTGTCGTGCTGGGCGTGGCTCTAGCCGCTAGTCATCAAGGAAAAGCAAAACATGAATAAAAACAAATTTTTGCTATTATTTTTACTCTGTTGTGGCTTGCCATTATTAGCCGCTAAGGTGGTATTGGCAATGGGCTGGTATAACGGTGGCGCCTCTAGTAATGGGCAGTGGCAGCAGTCTGATGTGTTTTTGCTTGACGCCACCAAGGATCAAGCGCATTGGCGCTTGGCCGTTACATCAAAAGCGCAGTGCAACGAACATTGCTTGCAGGCACTATTTACATTAAAGCAGCTTTATATTGGTTTAGGCCGTAAGCAAGACCAAGTTCAGCCAGTGCTAATTAGCCAACAAGCTGTACCTGACGACTACGCGATGTTTGTATTAAGTGCGCCACGCCAAGCTGTACCTGCCGCACTTGAACAGCGTATTTTATTGATCGACCAACAAGGCTTGGTGCTACTTAGCTACCCGATGCCAGAGGCGGAGAGTGAAATGGCACTAACAGCCAAGGCCATTCGAAAAGACTTACTTAAATTACTTAATTACGACCGGACTAGCGCATGAGAACACAACAATGGCTGGCAGGTATCGCTATTTTTCTTACTATGGGTGTTATTTTATTAGGTGCATACACTCGGCTTACCGATGCGGGTTTAGGTTGCCCCGACTGGCCAGGTTGTTATGGTTTTTTAAAAGTCCCAGAGCTGCAGCATCATATTACTGCGGCTGAGCAGGCATTTCCTGAGCGACCGGTGGTAGCACATAAAGCTTGGAACGAAATGGTGCATCGTTATTTTGCTGGTAGCTTAGGTTTGCTGATCGCTGCTATTTTTTTCAGCAGTATATTTAGCAAGCATAGCGGCAAAGTAATACCCAGTGTGTTGCTGGCTTTGGTGGTGTTTCAAG
This sequence comes from Rheinheimera metallidurans, assembly GCF_036983985.1. Lineage (NCBI taxonomy): Bacteria > Pseudomonadati > Pseudomonadota > Gammaproteobacteria > Chromatiales > Chromatiaceae > Rheinheimera > Rheinheimera metallidurans. The sequence goes on along the minus strand of NZ_JALAHQ010000004.1, from coordinate 99,512 downwards.
CCGCGCTTGGCATGTGGACAGTTACGTTAAACCTGTTGCCATTAGTGGTGATGGGGCATTTATTGGGCGGCTTTAGTATTTTAAGCTTACTTGCCGTGCATTGGCTAAAATTGCATCCAGAATATCGCGTGTTTGAACCTGAGCTAATATCCCTACAGCCCTTTGCTTTGCTAGTAATAGCGATATTAATTTGCCAAATCGCTTTAGGTGGGTGGACTGCAGCAAACTACGCGGCTTTGGCTTGCATAGAGCTACCGGTATGTGAGCAAGGCTGGTTGCAACGCCTAAATGTCAGTGAAGCTTTTTCGTTACACCTTGGCCATGACGATTACGAATACGGTGTGATGTCAGCTGAAGCCCGGCAAACCGTGCATGTGTTTCACCGCTTTGGCGCAGTAATAACCTTGTTAGTGCTGGCCAGCTTTTTGCTACAGGTATGGCGTCGAGCGACAAGCAGCACTTTAAAACGCCTGACCTTAGCCGCAGCGCTATTATTGCTGCTACAGTTTAGTTTAGGTGTGTTGAACGTGGTATTGCATTTACCACTAGCTAACGCTGTAGCGCACAACTTTGTTGCGGCAAACCTGTTAATGCTGCTGGTGCTAATTTATATGCAATTGCGCCATAGTAATACCAACGTAGGCAAGGAGACACTATGACTGCAGTACTAAAAGCAAGAGCCGCCAATAACCGGCTACGTGACTATTTAGAAATAACTAAGCCTAAAGTTGTAGCGCTACTGGTATTAACCGCGTGGGTAGGCATGATGCTAGCCGTGCCTGGTTTACCTAGTGTGCAAACATTGTTTTTTGCTACCTTAGGCATAGGTTTGCTGTCGGCGGCGGCGGCCGCTATTAATCATGTGGTAGACCAGCGTATTGATGCCCAGATGGCGCGTACTTATAGCCGGCCAGTGGCAAAAGGGCGCATTAGTACTACTCAAGCAACCAGTTTTGCAATAGGTTTGGCGGTTGCTGGTTTTGTTGTGCTGTATGTTGTGGTTAATGCGTTAACTGCGTGGTTAACCCTAGCCAGCCTATTTGGTTATGCCGTGGTTTACACCATGTTTTTAAAGCGAGCTACACCACAAAATATTGTTATCGGTGGTTTGGCTGGCGCAATGCCACCATTATTAGGCTGGACTGCTGTGACCGGCGAAATTCATGGCCACGCATTATTGCTGGTGATGATAATTTTTGCTTGGACGCCTCCGCACTTCTGGGCTTTGGCTATTCATCGACGCGACGACTATGCCAAAGTAAATATGCCAATGTTACCGGTAACCCATGGTATCGACTTTACTAAAAGTGTGATTTGTCTTTATACCGTTATCTTATTCTTGGTATGTTTAATGCCATATTTAGTCGGTATGAGTGGTGCAATTTATCTAGTCGGCAGCGCTCTGCTAAATTTCCGCTTTATGCAATACGCATGGAAATTGAAGTTTAATGCTGATACCGGCACCGCAATGGCGACATTTAAGTTTTCAATTGTGCATCTAATGGTACTATTTCTGCTGTTGTTAGTTGACCATTACTTTAAGGTGTCACCGATCTATGTTTCGTAACCTAACTTACGTTTTATTATCAGCTGCAGCGCTGGTTGTTGGTGTTATGTTGTACCAGCTGTCGCAGATGAATAACGAACCCAAGCTAGCATTAGTTTATCCGCAACCTAGGGCTTTAGCCGACTTTAATTTAACCGATCAGCATGGTGAGTTGGTTAATCGTGAGCGATTATACGGCCAGTGGACACTGGCTTTTGTTGGTTACACTTCCTGCCCCGATATTTGTCCGCTTACATTGGCAAAGCTTGCTGGTGCGCAACCAGAATTAGCGACTTTAGTAAAGCAGCCTTTAAAAATATGGTTTATTTCTGTTGATCCAAAACGTGATAATACTGAGCAGCTTAATCGTTATGTTAATTACTTTGACCAATCAAACGTACTAGGCATGACGGCAGGGCATGATCAGTTGTTTCCTTTTGTGCGTCAGTTAGGGCTTATGTATGCACTTAGTAGCACTACTGCAGAAGATTACTTGGTTGACCACAGTGCATCGGTTGCGCTTATTAACCCGCAGGGCCAGTTAGTGGCAATGTTTAAACCGCCAATGCAACAGGGCGAATTGCCGGTTATTAATGTTGAGCAGTTGCGGGCTGATTTCCCTCTGGTGTTAAACAAGCTTAACGCTAATTAAGCCAAGGTTGAGAGTACCAGTAGTAATAGCCCGGTTTACTTAATGCTGGCGCCGTGCAGTTATACCTGCTGCGGCCTTTTGCTAAGGTTTTTGTTGCGGTAACACTAAAGGTATTATCATTTAACCAGCTTGGTTTCATTAATTCACTACCGGAAAAACACTGCAATTGCTGTGGTTTAAAGTCTGCAGTATTCAAAGTAACAGTCAGTGTGGGCGGGTTTTGCTTATTAACTGGGTTAACGCCATGATAGTCGCTAATATGAAAAGGTAGCGTGCGTAGTTTCTGGCTAAGGTTAGTTAGCTCGGCGTACTGGCCTGCCGCTGGGTAGCGCGGAATACTGCTTAGTGTCGTATTATTACCAATTGCGCCAGAGTGTTGACCAATACCAATAAAACCAAGATCTAATACTAGTTTTTCCAATTCAGCACTGTATTCGCCGTAAGGATAAGCCAACCATTGATGACGTTGCCCGGTGTGCAGTTCAATGCTTGCTTCTGCACTTAAAATGCTTTGCTTCATTCGGTCAAGCCACTGTGCTTGGCTTTCGCCAGCGTCTGGTTTTGCCATATGTTCATGCCACATAGCGTGGTTGGCTACGAGTACGCCATCATCAGACATTTGCTTTACTTGTTGCCAGTTTAATAGCGGGCCATCACCCTTGTCGATGCTGCCAGGACTAATAAAAATGGTGTACGGGTAACCAAACTCTTGCAGTATTGGGTGTGCAGTGGTGAAGTTGTTCTCATAACTATCGTCAAACGTAATAACCACGGCATTATCGGCAATAGGCTGGTTGTTTTTCAATTGACTGATAAGTGTATCTAAGGCGACAACCTGAAACTGATTGTCTTTTAAGTGCTGTAGATGCTGGCGTAGCTCGGTTGGCGTAACGCTAGTAACTCGCGGCGTATCGGTAGCAACATGGTGATAAATTAACATTACAGCCGCCTGTGCCGGCAACAAGGTTAATAGCAACAAAGGCAGAATGAAACGTAGCATCACAACCTCAATATAACAAAAACCAGCTATTTATTATCCGTAAATAGCTGGCTCTTTTTAGTCAGGGTTACCGTTCGGCTTAGTAGTAAGAGTGCTCACCGCGTTCGTGTTCGGTAACGTCTTTTACGGCCGTTAGCTCACCAACAAAGCGATTGAGCAATTCTTTTTCAATGCCTTCTTTTAGTGTTAAATCAACTTGAGCACAGCCGTTACAACCACCACCAAACTGCAATACCGCAACACCTTCTGGTGTCAGCTCCATTACAGATACACGGCCACCGTGGTTGGCTAGTTGTGGATTTATTTCACTATCGATAACGTATTGCACGCGCTCCATTAATGAGGCGTTGTCACTCACCTTGCGTACTTTGGCGTTCGGCGCTTTTAATGTAAGCTGAGAACCCATTTGATCGGTAACAAAGTCAATTTCCGCGTCAATTAAAAATGGTTTACTTTCGCTATCTACTACCGCATTAAACCCGTTAAAGTTTAAGGTTAAATCAGCTTCTTCCACTGCGTCTGGTGGGCAGTAAGATACGCCGCACTCCGCTTGGGCCGTGCCTGGGTTAACAACAAACACCCGAATATTGGTGCCAGCTGCTTGCTTAGATAACAGCTTGGCAAAATGCTCTTGTGCCTGTTCAGAAATCATAATCATAAGAGTACCTGACTAAATTACTAGGTTAATGGCTATGATACTCCTCCTGTTTCGGTGATGCCAGCCCCGCTTGAGTTTTGCGTCTGTTCTCGCTAATTTAGCCGCAGCTTAGAGGATATCAATTATGAAAAGTTACACCTTATTAGCGCTACTTGCGCTTAGTGCTTACAGTGTTGCAGATACTAAATATGTGCCCAGTGTTGAAAATTCAACCCTGCCATCACCAAACCAAGTGTTGGGCTATAACGTTGGCGACTGGCATGTGCGCCATGATCAAATTCAGCGTTATGCCGAGCAGCTTGCTGCCGCGTCAAAGCGAGTGCAGTTTGAAACTATTGGTTATACCCACGAACAGCGGCCGTTACTGCAGTTGATTATTTCTTCAGAACGAAATTTACAGCGTTTAGAGCAAATTCGTAAACAGCATATTGATGCGGCACGCGGCGGCGAAGAAACCGCAGCCGATGCGCCGGTTATTATTTGGTTGGGTTATAGCATTCATGGTAACGAACCTAGTGGTGCTAATTCTTCGTTATTAGTCGCCCAATATTTAGCTGCGGCACAAAATGATGAGGTGCGTAATTGGCTAGATAATGCCGTTATTATTCTTAACCCGAGTTTAAACCCCGATGGTCTTGACCGCTTTGCGCATTGGGCAAATATGCACAAAGGTGCAGCTGCAGTTGCCGACACCCAGCATCGCGAACATAATGAGCCGTGGCCAAGTGGTCGCGCAAATCATTACTGGTTTGACTTAAACCGTGACTGGTTGTTATTGCAACATCCTGAAAGTCGTGCTCGCATTACGCAGTATCAAAAATGGTTGCCAAATATCGTTGCCGATTACCATGAAATGGGTACTAACAGCACGTTTTTCTTTCAGCCGGGTATTCCTAGCCGCAATTATCCGCTAACGCCAAAACGTAATTTTACGCTAACTCAGGAGCTGGCTAAATTTCATGCGGCAGCCTTTGATCAAGCTAAACAGCTGTATTTTACCGAAGAAAGTTTTGATGATTTTTATGTCGGCAAAGGCTCAACTTACCCCGATGTTCAAGGTAGTGTAGGAATTTTGTTTGAGCAAGCAAGTAGCCGCGGCCATGCACAAGACTCAATTAATGGTTTATTGAACTTTAGCGACACCATTCAAAACCAACTGACAGCGTCTTTATCTACCATTCGCGGTGCGGTAGCTAAACGAGCGGATTTATTGTCATACCAGCACGATTTTTATAAGTCGGCTGCTAGCCAGGCAAAAAGCAGTAAAAACAAAGGTTACATACTGACCGAAACGGCTGATAAAAGCCGTATGGCATCGCTGTTAGAGTTGTTGCAGCGCCATAATGTAGAAATTTATCAACTAAGCCGCGACTGGCAAGAAGGTGATATTACCTATAGCGCTGGCAACAGCTACTATATTCCGTTGCAACAGCCGCAGTACCGGTTAATAAAGGCCATGTTTAGCACCGAGAAAAGCTTTAACGATAATACGTTTTATGACGTATCGGCTTGGACATTACCTTATGCCTTTAATATTCAGTTTGCTGCAGTTAACCGTGAACCTGCTAAAGCACAATTAAGTGCGTCGTGGCAGCTTAATGCTGAAAAAAGCAAGCCATTAACCGCCGGTGCTTATGCTTATGCCTTTAACTGGCAAGATCAACAGGCGCCGTTATTGCTGCAAGCGTTATTAGCAGAAAAACTGGTAGTGCGTGCCGCAATGGCCGATTTTGCCGCGACTAGCAATGATAGTGAAATAAACCTAAAAGCTGGCGCCATGGTGTTGGCTGCGGGTTTACAAACAGAGTCAGATTGGTTTGCGCGGTTACAAAAAGTACAACAGCGGTTTGCGCTACCTATTTATGCTATTCGCACTGGCTTAACGGCTAAAGGCAGTGATTTAGGCAGTAGCCAGTTTGTTCCAGTGACTATGCCTACCGTACTATTGCTGGCGGGAAATGATGTTAACTCGATTGAGGCGGGTGAAACCTGGTACAACTTAGAGCGACTAGCGGGCATTTCACCATCCTTAGCCGAACCGGAAAAGCTAAGATCTTTAGACTTGAGCCGTTATAGCCATATTGTGTTACCGGATGGCAATTATAATCAATGGCAAGACAAAGAAATAAACCAGCTAAAAATTTGGACCGAGCGTGGTGGTGTGCTGTGGGGCCATAAGCGCGGCGCAGCTTGGTTGGCAAAAGTAGGTTTATTGCAAGCTGGTGTGTGGCAAGGTGATGAAATGACAGGTTTAATACCGCGTAATGATCTTAGCTACCAAGATAAAGAGTTACTCGCGGGTAAACAGCGTATTGCTGGAGCAATTTATCAGGCTGAACTAGATTTAAGTCACCCACTTACGTTTGGTTTAACCCGCAATACGCTGCCGGTATTTAAAAATGGCACTATGTTATTACAACCTAGCGACACGCCGTTTGTTAACGTAGCTTTATACAGCAGTGCCCCGCAATTAGCCGGCTATACCGCAGCAGAATATGTGCCGCGCATTAGCCAAAGTGCAGTAATGTTGGCACATAATCTTGGTAAAGGCCGAGTAATAGCGATGAGTGATAACCCGGTATTTCGCGGTTACTTTTATGGTTCAAGCCGGTTGTTAGTTAATGCGATGTACCTAGGCACAGCGTTTAGTGCGTCAGCGCGTTAGGGCGCCAGCGTTACGGCTACGGTCCATAAGCTGATATGTTCTGCGCCATGGCGGCGCAGAATTTTACATAGTTCATTGGCAGTAGCTCCTGTAGTTATTACATCATCAACCAGCGCAATGCGCGCTGGTATCACTGAATTAGGCAGCAGCACAAAGGCATTGCGTAAATTTCGCTGGCGCTGCTTGCGGTCTAAACCTACTTGCGCTTGTTGACGTTTTGGCCGTGTAAGCAACGGTAAAAGTGGAATGTGTAATTGTGCCGCCGCGGCCTGAGCCAAAACCTGTGCTGGATTAAAACCCCGTTTGCGCTGCTTACTGGCGTGCATAGGCACAAACATTATCGCTTCCGGTAAGGTATTATTATGTTGTTGGTACTGCCTCATTAGCGCAGTAAATTGCTGTTGTAATAAATCACCCGCCGCATAGTCTTGACCAAATTTCCAACGCTGCAGCCAATGCTGGTAAGGTTGTTGATAATAACCAACACTAAGCAAAGCATTAAAACCGGGTTTTGCTAAACCGCGCGCTACACTGGGTAACCACAGTAAATTATAATGGCATAGCTGATAAGGCAATTCTGGCAAGGCGTGTTGGCAGGCGTTGCATAGCTGGCGCTTAAAATGCTGAACCGGTAAACTGCACCACAAACAAGGTGTCGGCAACAGCCAATGCCAGATTTTTTGCAGCCAAACAATAAAATGGTGCAATAAATTAAGTCCTTTTAATTTACAATTTAACAACTATGGCAGCAAGAATGAGTTCTGACAAACCAACACTGGTGCTTCTGCACGGCTGGGGGCTGAATCAAGGCGTGTGGCAAGGCATTACGCATCTGTTGGGTAATAAGCTACAGATACTTACCCCTGACTTACCTGGCTTTGGTTTAAATAGACCGTTTCCTAAACCGTATCAACTTGATGCTGTTGTTGAGCAATTAGCACAAGAAATACCGGCGAACAGCTATGTTTGCGGTTGGTCATTAGGCGGTTTGTTGGCTATTGGTTTGGCTAGCCGTTTTCCTGAAAAAGTACAGCAGCTAGGGTTGGTGGCTGCGTCGCCGTGTTTTATGGCACAGCCGTCATCTATTGAGCCATCAGCTTCTTTTGAGCCAGCATGGCCTGGAATGGCTTCGTCGATTATGCAGCAGTTTGCTCATTCGCTAAGTAACAACTTAACATTAACCATCGAGCGATTTTTAGCGATACAAGCTATGGGCAGCGCTACGGCACGGCAGGATATTAAAGCGTTAAAGCAAGCGATAATGGCTTACCCAACACCGGAATTAGCAGCCATTGAGGGCGCGCTACAACTACTGAGAACTGATTTACGAGACGAATTTTCTGCACTGACTCAGCCTATTGTTGGTCTTTATGGTCGGCTTGATGCCTTGGTGCCTGCTAAGGTAGTTGAACGGCTGCAGCAACTGCAGCCGCAGGCGCAGTTTAGTGTGCTTGAGCATGTATCCCATGCGCCGTTTATTTCTGCGCCAACTGAGTTTGTAGCATGGCTTAATGGCTGGCTACAACTGGATAAATTAGCGGTTAACGGCGGTGAACACAGCTAAATTGCTGCTGCCCTTTCATTTAGTCTCATTATGGTTAATAATTAGACAGTATTGCTAAGGTTGCAGGAGTTGTAGTATGAACATTCAGTCGGCGTTATATTCTGGTATGCAAGGTTTCTCGCGCGCCAGTGCGGGCGTTACCGATGCAACCTTAAACATTAATCAACAAACTCAAGTTAATCGAGCAGTAGAAACTGACCAAGCGCTGACGCAAGCAGACGCACCAGATCAGGCACGTAGTTTGCGCGCGCAGCAACCAGTATCGCTAACCAATAGCTTAGTGCAGTTGGGCCAAGAAGAACGCAATGCGCAGGCAAACGTAAAAACCATCCAAGCAGCCGATGAAATGCTTGGCACTGTGATTGATATTCGAGTGTAGATAAATGCTGGTATCTAATTATCCTAACGTTAGCATTAACACCGCCAACCCGCCGACCGAAATGGCGCGGAGCGATTCGCTACGTCAGAATTTATTTACGCCAGTAAAACAAGTAGAGAAATCCGGCGCAGAAAAACCGGTAGTTAGTGATGACAAACCCCGTTCTAGCAGTAATAGTTCCTCTACCGGCGGCTTGTACGATGCTAAGGGTAAAGAAACAGAAACACAGCAAGCTATTGATGGTCGCGGTGAGCGTGAGCCAGACCCAGAACAACAGGGTGATGACGCCAAACGCGAAGAAGAGCAAGCAGCACAGCGCGATACACAACAGCAACAAGCAGAACAGCAAGAACAACAGAAAATTCAACAGCTAAAAAGCCGTGATCAAGAAGTGAAAATACATGAACAGGCTCACGCAGCTTTAGGCGGTAGCCATGCCGGTTCGCCAAGTTATTCTTACGAGCTTGGCCCTGATGGTAAGCGATATGCGGTAGATGGCGAAGTGCAAATAGACATTTCACCGATACCGGGTGATCCGCAAGCGACAATACAAAAAATGCAGCAAGTTAGAGCCGCCGCTCTAGCGCCAGGCGAGCCATCATCGGCCGACCGACGTATTGCTGTGCAAGCCGCGCAGCAACAAGCTCAGGCACAGGCTGAACTTGTAAAGCAAACTAGCAGTATGGGCAAAGGCCTACCAGAAATCGAGCAAGATAATGGTTCTGACTCGGCCGCTAATATGGCTGACGACGCTCAAAGTGACATTACGTTAAAAAGCCAGGTACGACAAACCTTGGCTATGCCTACGCAAATGCAAGTAAGAAATGGTGTTATCGCAAGTTTCTATCAGCGCGCAACTGAGCCCTTAGTGCGTCAATCACTACACCAAGTTTAAGCTTTAACCCGCCACGCTAAATATTCTTTCGCACTGCCCCTAATAGAGTGAAAAAAGATAATAAAACGGCCGAAAATAGTGCTGCCGCCACCGACTGTCGATTGTTCCTGCAGTAGTCTTGCTGCATGCTGCTTAAAACAGTCTCGCATTAACTGTTTGCAGTGCTCAGTTATTTTTATTGACTATATAGGAAAAAACTATGCTTCAACCGTTAACCAATACGTTTATCGCTTTATCGGTGCTTATACTTAGTGGGTTGTTCAGTAGTCATCAGGTTATAGCTGATGACGGCCCTTACGTATTTTACAGCGATAATAAACAGCAATTGAAGGTGCAATGGGTGTGCAATAGCCAACCTGTTGAAAAAATTCAACCGATAAACCAGGTTATTAAACCGGTATGTGGTTATTCGAGAGATATTACACTTCGTCAGCATAAAGCGGTTGATCCCAAGGTGCAATTTACCGCTGATAGCCTGGCTGTACTTAGTGATATTCACGGCCAGTATGGTGTTATGACAACACTACTGCAGGCTAATGCGATAGTCGATGCCGATTTTAACTGGTCGTTCGGTAGTGGGCATTTGGTGGTAGTCGGTGACGTTATGGACCGAGGACCTCAGGTAACAGAAATTTTTTGGTGGTTGTATCAACTAGAGCAGCAGGCTGAAGCTGCTGGGGGTAAAGTGCATCTGTTGCTGGGTAACCATGAAACGATGGTGCTATATAACGACTTGCGCTATGTAAATGAAAAATATACGAAGGTTGCGGAGCAGTTAGGCACTGATTATACCGGGCTGTATGCTGAAAACACTATTTTGGGACAATGGCTGCGCACTAAGCCTGTTTTGCTGCAAGTTAACGATATGCTGTTTATGCATGGTGGTATGCACCCTGATTACTTAGCTTTAGGCTTATCGTTGGCCGAGGTCAACGAACAGTTTAGACAATCTCTTGGTATGGCTAAAGATGCATTAAAACAGCAACCGATGCTTAATTTCTTGTATGGCTCTTTAGGCCCGCTGTGGTATCGCGGTTATTTTCGCGAAGAAAATAGTCTCACGGAGACTGAGTTAACACAACTGTTAGCCCGTTTGAATGTGAGTAAAATAGTTGTTGGACACACCTCGATGGACGGTGTGTTTTCGCATTATGGCGGCAAGGTTATCTCGGTTGATAGCAATATTAAGCGCGGTAAAGCTGGCGAGATTTTGTTATGGCAAAAAGGTGAGTTACGCCGCGGCACAGTTTTAGGTAAAAAACTGCCTATGCGAACACTGCAATAAGTTAAGCTAGCCTTAATTAGCTAATTTTCTTACCAATGGAATTTTAATGTAAGCTGTTGATTGGTAATCAATAGATATTAAATAGAGTTATAACTGGTTAAGAAAGGACTTAGTGGTGATTGTGCTGATGTACAGCAGAGAGATAAACCTAGTGCTGGTAAGTTAATAGCTTTCAGCTAACAGGGTGCGCTTGGTACTGCACGATAAATACTAACGATTAACTCAGCGATAATACTCGGGACTATAATAATGAATAAAAACACACCAGTGGCGCTGGCCATTAAGGCCGCAATATTAACAACAGCGTTTGGCAGCGCCGGTTTTACTGCCTCCATTTATGCACAAGATAATACCGTCGCCCCGCTTGAGCGTATTGAAGTTACCGGCTCACGCATTAAACGCACCGACTTAGAAGGTGTTGCGCCTGTTACTGTTATTACGGCAGAAGAAATAGAACTAAGTGGTTTTAGTAATGTAGAGGAAATATTACAAGCTTCTGTAGCCAATGCTGGCCGTACTATTGAAGGTAACGAAAGCAGCTGGACGCAGGGCGCAAGCACTATCAATTTACGCGGCATGGGGGCTAACCGTACCTTAGTATTAGTGAATGGTAAGCGGGTACCTCAGTATCCGGCAGCTACGGGCGGGTCTTCAAATTTCGTCGATACCTCAACCTTTCCTACTAGCGCGGTAGAGCGCATTGAAATATTAACTGGCGGTGCATCAGCTATTTATGGCTCAGACGCTATTGGTGGCGTAGTTAATATCATTTTAAAGAAAAGTTATGACGGTAGCACAATAAACGTACGACATGAAAACCCGCAGCACGGTGGCAGAGATAAAACCAAGGCATCATTAACCACGGGTTTTGAAACCAAGCTGGGTCAAACCATGGTTGTGTTCGAGTACAGTGATGCTGAGATTTTACGCGCTGGACAGCGTGACTTTACTACAGTAGGTGGCCCTGATGGCACTGAAAAACATAGCTCTACTTCTGCATTTATTCGTGATTACGGTAAAGTATTTCATAAGCAAGATTATGTTATGGCGAATCAGCAGCAATGTGATGAGTTATTTGGCGATAACGCCGTGTGGGATGGCAGCGAAAGTCGTTATAAATGTCGCTATGAATTATATAATCAGGATGGCCTACATACGGCAAAAACCGAATATAACCTTGTACTAAATCAGTCAGGTGATTTAAATGAAAACTGGCAATACAGTATGTTATTGCAAGGTAGTGATAAAAAAACGGTGAAGGGCAATAGTCAAAAGGGCGTGACACCAACCTTCTATATGAATGCGGATAACCCTGGCGAGTATAGTTATGACGCTACCGACTTTGCTAACACCAAAGAGTTTCGGATGTACCGCCGGTTAGATGATTATGGCCAAGTACGAGATTACGTTGGTGAAGAGAAAAATTTAAATATGTCACTTGGTGTTGCCGGTAATGTAGGTGATTACGGTTTAGAAATTAACTGGGCTTATGGTAAAAGTCGTTTTGAGCGTACCGGCGTTAACCAAATGCGTGCAGACCGTTTGTTAGATATTATCAGTTTTAACCCTGCTGATTCTGCTAATGCCGATAAATGGTATCCAATGGATAAGATGACAGCAGCACAAGCAGATTACTTGTATGCTGAAACACTAACCGATGCCGGCTCTGGCATGAACCAACTGCAAGCGGTACTAACCGGCGATTTAATTGATACGGCGAATGGCCCAGTGCAATTTGCACTGTCTGCAGAGTGGGCACGTGATTGGTTTTTCGACGTTAAAGATGAAGACACCCTAAGTGGCAACTTAACTGGCCAAGGTGGTACCCAAGGACGCGGAGAGCGTAAACGTTATGCTCTGGCTGGCGAGGCCGCTATTCCATTGCTAGAAGCGAGTTCTGGCTATGGCAAAATGGATGCAAGCATCGCGGTGCGTTACGATAAATATGATGATAAATCTGAAGTGGGTGGCGCGTTAACACCACAGATGGGAATTACCTATCAGCCGCATGAAGACATCCTATTAAGAGCCAACGCAGGTCGCAGTTTCCGTGCGCCAGATCTGCAGCGAATGTATGGTGGTGTTAGCCGCAGTTTCAGCAGTACGACGATAAAAGTTGATCCTAATTATCCAGATGGCATTGATGATAACTTTGAATCAATTAGTGCCGGTAATATCAAGCTAGCAGAAGAGAAAGGTAAGTTTTGGAACCTAGGTGTTGTTGCGCAAATAACCGAAGGTTTAAGCTCTAGTTTAGATTTTTGGCGTATTTCGTTAGAAGGTGCAGTTTACACTGAAACTGTTGATAGAATATTAGGCAACCCCGCCTATGATATGACCGGTCAAGCAAGTTCATGTAACGATTTAAACTCGATTGGTTACATTATGCAGCAGTTACCAGGGCAAGATTATAAAGATATTTTTTGTGTGCGCCGTGGCACCATTAATAGTGCGTATGAATCTTCGCAAGGGGTAGATGGTGAACTAACCTACAACTTGAATTTAGATCAGTTTGGTAAGTTTCGTTTAAAAACCAACTTATCTTATACCATGGAAAAAACCTACCAAGCTTTTGCTGGTGGTGAACGGTTAGAAGAAACAAAAGATGACTACTTGCCGATTTGGAAAAGCACCGTTTCGTTAAACTGGGCATTTCATGGTGTTAGCACTAACTTAAGCTGGTATTACCTTGGCACCGGCGAAGGTAGCGATATTTGGAACCTAGTTGATGCAGCAGGTAAAAAATATCAAGAACGAGTATGGAGCAAGGTTGCTGCGCAGCAACGTTTAAATTTAAACAGCAGCTACCGCTTTGACTTTGGTACTAAGTTAACGCTGGGTATCAATAACTTAACAGATACGACGCCGCCATTGTTTACCGAGGGGCATCCAGATCGCAATAGCCATCCGTATTATCCGACCAATATGGGGTACGACGTTATTGGCCGCACGTTCTATGTCGCTTTAGAGCACCGTTTCTAACTTGTAGATTAAATTAAGCTCCGATTTCGGAGCTTAATTTTTTGGGTAGCTTAATGTTTCGTTTAATTATTAGTATTATTTTATTATTGCCATGCTCTTTGCTGGCGTTGTCGTATCAACAACCCGATACCCGCTTGGCCCAGCTTGTTGCTAATAGTAGCCAACTACACTGGCAATTATCAGCCAATAACAACTGGTTAATACAAACTGAAAATGCCGACCGGCCAGATCTCGCCGAATTACGCTATGCCACAGCAGAGCTTGCGGGTTTACGTATTAACCTTGAGCAACTGAGTGTTGGTTTAGGCAATGGTTATAAAAAAATTAGTTTGCAGCACAATATTACTGCACAGCACCTTGAAATTAATGCACTAGCTAAGCAACGCCTATATGCGCCTAAGCTTTCGCCAGATGAAAATTGGCTTAGTGTGGTAATGGCCGAGCCACGGGGCTTGTTTATTAAGTTTATAAATTTAAAAAATGGCAAGCAGCGCCAAGATAAGCAGCGCTTAAATGCCATTTTTGGTATTCAATATCAATGGTTAGCCGATAGTTCAGCAATCGTGATGCTGGCAGAACATCAGGCCGAGACGAAGCTAATAGCCACTGCGTTACCCAGCGTGTACGAAAGTAACACAGACAAAGAACCGCAACGTACTTATCAAATGTTACTTAGCTCACCAAATGATAACATTCAGTTTTCTCAATTAATTCAATCACGTTTAGTGCAAGTGTCCACGAATTTACGCAGTAAAACGTTATTACAATTACCGCTATATCGCTTTGCCTTATCGCCCGATAATCAATATGTGTTAGTTGACCAAATACTGCAGCCATACTCTTATCTGGTGCAAGCGGATAATTTTAGCCGTAGCCAAGATATTTACAGTATTAGCGGAAATAAAATAGTTAATTTACAGCAACAAGGTGTACATGAGAGCCGTAAAACTCGGCCCGGATTAAAGCATATTGCCTGGCGCGCGGACCAGCCGGCAACTTTGTATTGGGTTGCCGCACATACCAATAAAGCTTTTAAAGAAGCGCTATGGCAATGGCCAGCGCCCTTTAAGGCTGAGCACGAGAAGCTTCATGATTTAGCTTGGCGGTTTAGCAAAGTACAGTGGTCAAGTAACCGGTTAGCCGTGCTGTATGAAGCCGATAGCAGCACAAAGCAAGAGCGGGCTTGGTTTTTTCCTGACGGCCTTGCTGAGCCTGGCCGCATTTGGTATCAGCGGCACACTAAAGATCAATCCGGTTTACCGGGCCGTCTACTGACAACAACTAACCAATATTATCGCCAAGTACTTAAACAAACTGCACGTGGCGAGATGTACTTGTTGTCAGATGATAATGAGCTGCAACCGCAAGAGCTTAATATCGTGTCATTAACCACCGACAGCAAAACTTTGTTATGGCGCGCCGCGTCAGATGCACAAGATAGCTTTATTGATCTTATTGATGATGGCAATATTTTTTATTCGCAACAAAAATTACAGCAACCAGCAGAGTTATATCAGCAACTCGCCAGTAACGTGGTTAAGCGAGTGAGTGTGGCTCATCCGGCACCGAGTTATCAGCACGTAACCCGACAACAGGTTAACTATCAGCGTGCCGATGGTGTAAAACTCAATGGCTGGTTATATTTGCCAGCAGGCTACAATAGCGCAATGGGGCCGTTACCTGTACTTATGTGGGCATACCCTCGAGAGTACGATTCTGTTGCCATCGCCGAACAGCAAACAGCGAACAGTCATAGGTTTATGGAGTTATCTGCTTCAGGAGCCCAGGCCTATGTCGCTTTAGGCTATGCGGTATTTGCGCAGGTTAGTATGCCAATTATTGCTGATGAAGACACCGCACCCAATGATACGTTTTTACCGCAGCTAATTGCTAATGCTGAGGCCGCGATTAATACCTTAGTTAAAATGGGCGTGGCTGAGCGCGGCAATATTGCCATAGGCGGGCATTCTTATGGCGCATTTATGGTAGCAAACTTATTGGCCCATACTGATTTATTTGCTGCAGGCATTGCGCGTAGTGGTGCCTATAACCGCAGTTTAACGCCTTTTGGTTTTCAATCAGAAAAGCGTAACTTTTGGCAGCAACCGCAAATATATACTGATATGTCGCCGTTTTTTCATGCTGATAAAATTAACGTCCCGTTATTAATGATCCACGGCCAAGCCGATGCAAATTCTGGTACTCATCCAGAGCAGTCATTACGCATGTTTAATGCATTAAAGGGGTTAGGTAAGGTATCAAGGCTCGTTATGCTGCCGCTAGAAGGGCATCATTATCAAGCTCGGGAATCGGCATTACATTTGTTGTGGGAGCAACAACAGTGGTTGGCACAATATCTTAAAGTAACACCGGCTATGCAGCAAAATTCGACAGAATAGCCAGTAGCATGTGCTAATGCGCGTTATTAACTATTCACTATGGTAGTATTTGGTAACAGAGCCATAACTTGTTACAACCAATTGGTAGTTTTTAATTATGCAGCAGACATTTTCTTTAGCTGGGTTACTTATTAACCCAGCTGAATTAACCATTTCTAATTCAGAATTACAGGTTTCTGTGCAGTTAAAACCAATGGAAGTGCTGGTGTATTTAGCGCAGCACTATCCCACTTTGGTTAGTCGCGAACAGCTGATAGATAATGTCTGGTTAGGTAATAATTACGTTGGCGAAAAAGCCCTTACTAATGCAATCTGGCAGCTGCGTAATATCTTACAAAAGTTTAATGCTGCTGATTTAATTACTACGATCAGGAAAAAAGGCTATCGCCTAGCCGAAGCTCCGCAGTACAACGCGACAATTAGTGAAAACACTAACCAAGGCTCAACCAAGCAACGCTCATGGCGTAAAGTGTGGTTTGGATTAATGTTTATCATTGCAGCAATAGTCATTTTGGCCGGTCAGCATTGGGTTTTCTCTGAAAAAAGCCTAGCGGCGCCAGTTATTAGTAAAATAACCAATAGTGTTGGCCGAGCATTTTTTCCGGCATTATCACCTGATGGCCGCTATTTAGTTTTTACTTGGCGCAAGCTATCTACACCTTCTGATTTATATCTTATTGATTTACAAGACGCGAACTATACGCCTAAGCAGTTGACGTTTAGCAGTAACGACGAAAGTAGTGCGCTGTGGAGCAAAGACAACCGCACGATATTTTACTCAAGTAAAACCGAGGTGTATGGCGAATGCCATATCATGCGACTAGATACGCTAACTTTAGCTACCACAGAAATAGCAACCTGCGGCCGGCATAGTAAGGTATATATGGATGAGTCGGTAGATGGCAGATACTTGGTTTATAGCGGCAAGGTGGCGCCAGATGGTACAAACGTCTATTTGCTCGATTTACAAAACACTGAGGCCGAGCCTAAACTGTTGCCCTGTCATGCCAATTGTCAGTATCGCGTGCGTGAAGTGGCCTTTTCGCCCGATGGCCAGTATTTAGCCCTAACGCGTCGCGCGCATCGTTTATCAGAAGATATTTATTTATTAAATTTGGCTACCAATGAAGAAGAAAAACTGACAGAAGATCAAGAAGATATTTTAGGTGTATCTTGGCACCCTGATAGCAAGCGATTAGTTTATGCCTCTGTGCTGCATGGTAAACGCCAAGCCTTTATGTTTAATCTTACCGATAAACAACATTACAACTTAGATATTGATAACTTTGCCGAGCCAAGCAAAATAGCGGCAAATGGCGACGTGTATTTTTTCAGTAGCACTTATGTACCTCAGTTAGGTTATTTACCCGTAAACCAAGGCATACCAGCCGCTATAGTACGCTTAACAACGGCAGACGAACGTTATGAGCATCCTAACTACAGCCATGCAAAAAAAGCTATTGCTTATGTGAGTAACGAGTCGGGAAACATGGAAATATGGATGTCTGATCCTGACATGGTACAGCGAACTCAATTAACCCAGTTAAACGGTATGGTTAAGTATCCGCAGTGGTCTTATGATGGCCGCTTTATTGCTTTTGTTGGTCGTTTACCTGAACAGCAAAATGATAAGCTAATGCTTTTAGAAGTGGCAACGGGTAAATTAAGTCAACTAGCAACGGGGGTAAGTTGGCATGGCCAGCTTAGTTGGTGGTATGACGACAGCGCTATTATTTATAGTTATAACAACAATTTATTTAAGTTTGAGCTGAAAACTAACGCTGTTAGCCAGCTAACCACTAATGGTGGTGTCTGGGCACAAATGCCTGCAAAAGATCAGTTTTATTTTAGTAAAGGTCGTAATCGTGGTTTGTGGCAGTTGCTACCAGACCAAACCGAGAAAATGTTACTACCTAGTCATATTTTTAGTGCCAGAATCGCTTGGGCTTATGCCAATAACGGTATTTATTTTTTGCAGCAACAGTCACAAAAAATGCTGTTGAGTTTTTATAATATAAAAACATCGACCACACAGGACATGATGCTGCTACCACTGGATATGCTGAGTTTGCTTACTGTAATGAGCTATGACCCTGATAATAATCGGTTATTTTTAGAATTACCCATGCAGCCGCGAGCAGATATTTATAAGTTAAGCCACCCATTATTACAATAAAACGCCAGTTACTAACGGTAATAACTGGCGTGGACGGGTAGTTTATTTTTTCAATTTAGCAAAAGCATCGGCAAAGGCATTACCCATAGCCGCGTTGTTATCTACCGGCTTTGCTGGCCGTGGTGCCGCGGCTCTGGCGCTTTGATGACGTTGGGTTGGCGCTTTGTCTTGCGATTTAGGCTCTGGTTGTTCATCCATACGCATCGTTAGTGCAATACGTTTACGCTCAACTTCAACGTCGAGTACCTTCACTTTTACTACGTCACCGGCTTTTACTACCTGATGTGGATCACTAACAAACTTATCGGTTAATGATGAAATATGTACCAAGCCGTCCTGGTGTACGCCAATATCAACAAAGGCACCAAAGTTGGTTACGTTAGTTACTACGCCCTCAAGCAACATACCTGGCTTCAAATCTTTTAAGGTTTCTACACCGTCTTTAAAGCTGGCTGTTTTAAATTCAGGCCGTGGGTCGCGGCCCGGCTTATCTAACTCTTTTAAAATATCGGTAATAGTAGGTACACCAAAATGCTCATCGGCAAATGCTTTTGCATCAATATCTTTTAAAAAGCTGCTATTACCAATAATTTGCTCAACCGTTTTTTGGTGTGCGCTAAGAATTTTTTCAACTAGTGGGTAAGCTTCTGGGTGCACCGACGAGGCATCTAGCGGGTTAGTACCATTGTTAATTTTCAGAAAACCCGCTGCTTGTTCATACGCCTTTGGCCCTAGTCTTGGTACTTTTAATAGTTGTTTGCGTTCGTTAAAGCGGCCATTGGTGTCGCGATAAACCACAATATTCTGTGCCAGTGTTTTGTTTAAGCCTGCCACTCGTGCTAATAGCGGTGCTGATGCGGTATTTAAATCAACACCGACGGCGTTTACGCAATCTTCTACCACGCCGTCTAATGATTTGGTTAGCAAGCTTTGATTAACGTCGTGCTGATACTGGCCAACACCTATGGCTTTAGGTTCGATTTTTACTAGCTCTGCTAGTGGGTCTTGTAAGCGACGGCCGATAGATACGGCACCGCGTAATGACACATCTAAATTTGGGAACTCTAGCGCGGCAAGCTCGGATGCGGAATACACTGATGCACCGGCTTCTGACACCATCACTTTTTGAATTTTATGCTGCTCAGGTAATAACTTCATCACCTCAGCGGCCAGCTTGTCAGTTTCGCGTGAAGCAGTGCCATTACCGATAGCGATTAGCTCAATTTTATGTTGTTGGCATAGTGCGGCCAGCACTCGTACCGACTTATCCCATAAGTTTTGTGGCGCGTGCGGAAATATCGTGGTTTGGCTTAATAGCTTACCGGTTTCATCAATTGCTGTTACTTTAACACCCGTTCTAAGGCCAGGATCGAGCGCCAATGTATTACGCATGCCGGCTGGTGCCGCCATTAATAAATCTTTTAAATTACGCGCAAACACTTTAATAGCTTCTTGTTCCGCCTTTTCGCGCAGCTCGCCTAGTAAGTCGTTTTCTAAATGTAAATGTAGTTTAACTTTCCACGTCCATTGCACTGCAGTGCGTAAAAACCCATCGGCGGCACGACCTTCGTCTTTTATTTGAAAATGGCTAGCGACCATTTGCTCGCACAAACTATGTGCAGTTTCTTCATTAGCATCAGGAATAAGTTGTAACTGCAGTACGCCTTCATTACGACCACGAAACATAGCCAATGCGCGGTGCGATGGAATGTTTTTCCAACTTTCGGTATGGGAAAAGTAATCGCGGAACTTCGCGCCTTCTTGCTCTTTACCTGCTACTAGCGTGCTTTTTAGTACCGCATGCTGGGCTAAATGCTGGCGCAAACGGGCTAGTAAATTGGCATCTTCGGCAAAGCGTTCCATTAAAATGTACTTAGCACCATCTAGTACGGCTTTTTCATCAGCAAAACCAGCATCAACGTTGATATAGGCCAGTGCTGCTTGTTGAGGGTTGAGTGTGGGCTGTTGCAGTAGCGCATCGGCTAGTGGTGCAATGCCGGCTTCAATAGCAATTTGGCCTTTGGTACGGCGCTTAGCTTTGTAGGGCAGGTATAAGTCTTCTAGTCGGGTTTTATTATCTGCTGCTAGTATGTCTTGTTTTAATTCAGGGCTTAGTTTGCCTTGCTCGTCAATGGTTTTTAATATTACCTGGCGACGGTCTTCAAGCTCGCGTAAGTAGGTTAAACGCTGTTCAAGATGGCGTAGTTGCGTATCGTCAAGGCCGCCAGTAATTTCTTTACGGTACCGAGCAATAAAGGGTACGGTTGAGCCCTCTTCTAACAATTTAATAGTTGCAGATACCTGCTCGGGACGCGCGGCAATTTCTGCTGCGATCTGGTTAACAATCATAGACATAAAAAGAAAATTCCTGAATTAAAAAGTACCCGTAGGCGAGAAACGTCAGACTAAAAGCAATAATATAAGCCGATTGTCACCTTTGTGCGGCAAAAAATCCAATTTGTTGTCGTTTAGCTTGCCGTATTGTTGTAGCGGATGCTGGTAATAAACCAGAGTTTATTGCCGGTAGGCGTGGGCACTATAGCTTCGTCGTCTACCGATTTTTTCAGCAGCGCACGTGCCATGGGTGAATCTATCGAGATGTAATCATTACGACCATATATTTCATCTGGGCCAACAATACGGAAGCTTAGCTGCTCATCTTGCTCGTTTTCAACGTCGACCCAAGCGCCAAAAAACACTCGACCGTCTTGTTGCGGCGAGTATTCAACAATTTTAACGGCTTCAATACGCTTACGCAGAAAACGTATACGTGAATCTATCTGGCGTAATAAGCGTTTGTTCTCTTTGTAATCTGCGTTTTCACTACGGTCACCAAGGCTAGCCGCCCAAGCGACTTTAGCCGTAACGTCGGGGCGCTGTTCACGCCATAAATAGTTAAGTTCGTGCTGTAGAGCGTCATAGCCCTCGCGGGTAATTAAATTGGTGCGCATAGTTCATTAAAGCTAAATAAATTTGCTGCTGATGGTAGCAGTTTTTGCCAAGGTGCAGTAACAAATGACATAAATACCGAGCTGATTTTGCCGAAGCTGTATTTTTGTTTATAGTACAGCGATATAGTAACACGATAGAACATATCAAAGAGTATGGAAGCTTTATTATGGCAAGTTTAGAAACCCCGAAAATTCTCGTTGTTGACGATGATGTGCGTTTGCGTAACTTACTTGAACGCTACTTAGTTGAGCAGGGCTATATTGTGCGCAGTGTCGGTAATTATGAGCAAATGCAGCGCTTAATGGAGCGAGAGAATTTTCATTTGCTAGTATTAGATTTAATGTTACCCGGCGAAGATGGCTTATCGATTTGCCGTAAGCTGCGCCAGCAAGAAAATGAAATACCTATTATTATGCTTACGGCAAAAGGCGATGAGGTTGACCGTATTATTGGCCTAGAAATGGGCGCCGATGATTACCTACCAAAACCGTTTAATCCGCGCGAGCTGTTAGCACGAATTCGTGCAGTAATGCGCCGTAAAAGCAAAGAGTTACCGGGTGCACCTAGCCAATTAGAAAGCACGATTGAATTTGGCCCGTTTAAGTTTAATTTAGCCACCCGCGAGATGCGTAAAGGTGATGAGCTATTGCCACTTACTAGCGGCGAGTATGCGGTATTAAAGGTGTTGGTTAGTCATCCACGGGAGCCATTATCTCGGGATAAATTAATGAACCAGGCTCGTGGCCGCGACTATTCTGCGATGGAACGTAGTATCGACGTACAGGTATCACGCTTGCGACGTATGCTAGAAGATGACGCCGCCAGCCCACGCTATATTCAAACGGTGTGGGGTTTAGGTTATGTGTTTGTACCCGATGGTAACGTTACCTAAATGCGCTTGTTGCCCCGCAGCGCCTTTGGTCAAACGGTTTTTTTAATTGGCTTTTTGTTGCTAATTAACCAACTAATGTCGTATTTGTCGGTGGCATTCTACGTTATTAAACCCAGCACCCAACAAATTAACCACTTAATTGCCAAGCAAATTAAAGTAGTATTTATTGATAGTAACCAAACCGAGCCACTGCTTTCTTCCGAGCTTACCGAGCGATTTCAACACGTTACTGGTATTGAAGTGTATTCTGAGGCGCAAGCACTACAGAAAGGTTTGGCGCAGGCAATTTATTACAAATACTTTTCTGACTTAATGTCGCGCGAGCTAGGTGGCGCGGCAGAGGTGCGGGTAGCGCAAGGTGACTCTTATGCCTTTTGGGTGCAGCCACCGCAAGCGCCAAACTATTGGATAAAAGTGCCATTAACCGGACTAGACGAAACTGATTTTTCACCGCTAACTTTTTATTTATTGATAATAGGCGTGCTAAGTGTGGTTGGTGGTTGGCTGTTTGCTCGGCAGTTAAACCGACCTTTAAAGAGCCTACAGCAGGCGGCTTTACAAGTTGGGCGTGGTGAGTTTCCACCGCCGCTGGCGGAAAATAAAGGCTCAACCGAAGTTATTGCCGTAACCAAGGCGTTTAACTATATGGCGCGTGGCATTCAGCAGCTAGAACAAGATCGCGCCTTGTTAATGGCGGGTGTGTCACACGACTTGCGCACGCCGTTAACGCGTATTCGCCTAGCGTCAGAAATGATGCAAGAACCGGATAACTGGATCCGCGATGGCATTGTTAGCGATATTGAAGATATGAATGCCATTATTGACCAGTTTATTGATTATTTGCGCCATCACAAAGAAGAACCCGGACAAAAAGAAAGCCTAAATACGCTAGTGCATGAACTAGTGCAGGCTGAACACTTGCAGCAGCGTAGCATTACCACCGAGTTAATGGATGACTTGCCTAAAGTAACCTTGCGACGTGTGGCAATGAAGCGAGTGCTAAATAACCTGCTAGAAAATGGGCTGCGTTATAGCGATGGTGATATCACTATTAGCACTGGTTTTGAACGCAACCGTAAGCGTGTGTACTTACAAGTGCGTGATCACGGGCCTGGTATTCCTGAGGAGCAAATGAAGGCGATGTTTGAACCCTTTACTCAAGGCGATGTAGCCCGAGGTAGTGGCGGTTCTGGTTTAGGTTTAGCGATTATTAAAAAGATTGTTGATATGCATCATGGCGATATAACCTTGCATAATCATGCCTTTGGCGGCCTAGTGGTCACGGTATATTTACCTCTGCGTTAGCGCATGATTATTTAGATTTAATTAATAGTCGTAATCGAGAAACAATAGCTTCGAGCATAGTTTTATCTTGCCAGTATTGATTATGCGATAGCGGGTTCCAACTTGCTGATAGCCACCCCCAAAAGCCCGCACTGGCATTTATTTCAATATCGGTTACCAAGTTGGCATACTCGGCCGACAACTCAGCAAGCGGCCAACCGAGTACATCATCTTTATCATAGTAATTGTGCCAACTAAAGCTGGGGTTAGGCTTGGTAAAGGGGATAATTTGCTCCATTGCATGCGCGGCAACAAAAATAGGAATATTGCAGCCGGTAGTAATAAGTGCCACCATTGCATCACCGCGTATAAAGGCAATATCTTCATCTGTTAATGGCGTGTCACCACTAATACCTGCTTGGTAACGCTTTATATCACGCCAGATCCCCGCTGCAGGTTTGCTGCCGGCCTTAGCTTGTTGAGCGTCCCATAAATAGCATGACAGCACATGCCCACCTAGCGAATGCGCTAGCATTACCAGCTTACCGTCGTTTGTTAGCTGTTGCTTGGCTCGGTACAGCGCTCGAGCAATTTTAAGCTGGGCATAGTGATACAAACTATGTGGCTGCTCTTTTCTATGTTCTAACGCTGCGGCATCGGCAAAACCAAACAACATAAAGCGACGCAGCACACGCCAACGTAAACGCGAACCTACTGCTTGCCATACCCGTTGTTCGTTATATTGCAATAAGTCTTGGTAATACACATTGTTGTAATACAGCTGTTCTGCGGTCGTGCCGAGTGTGCGTTGTAATTGAGCAAATAATCTATCTGCATAATCGGGTGTAGTTTCACCCATACCATGAATAGTGACTAAAGCTAATGCCTTCATTGTTTTGCTCTTTTTGACCTAGGTTTACGTAAGTTTCAATAGCTTAACGTTAACATTGTATAGCTGAAACCGTGTAATTTGTCACACTTGAAACGTGATTGCAGCTTTTAAGTGCGCTGGCGCACCGACAGCTTAGTTACAGTCGCCTAAAGTGTGTGGGTAGCCAATGCAGTGTTGCAACGGCCTTACTAGCAACGAGGTTTATATGAACAAGTATAACGAACCACAAAAAGCTGACCATACCGATAAAGCGGATACGAAAATAAAAGCTGAAGCCAACATGAAACAAGATGGCCATGCTAAGACTGATGTAACCGCAAATAAAACCAGCATGGATGCAAAAACCGATAAGGCAACACAACCGGTTGCTGGCCAAAAAAAATGGCCACAACAAGTTAAAGCTGCAAAAACGCAGTGGGGTAAACTTAGCGAAGCAGAGATTTTAGGCAGCGACGGCAATCCGTCACAACTGTCTGGCTTAGTGCAAAAGCACTACCACATTGCTAGCGATGCGGCCGACAAACAGGTAAAAACCTTTTTAGATAGTTGCCGCCACACAGCATAGCCATAAAGGGTTGCCGGCACGACAATACTTGTTACCGGTGTACGCTGTTTCTTCATTAAAGGACTATAAAATGAATACGTTAAATGCAAAGTTACTGCTAGCAGCGGCGGTGTCGTTAGCTCTTAGCAGCGGTGCAGTGTATGCCGATGATAAGGATCAAGCTGGGCCAGTGGTTAATGCGCGCCAAGAGGCACAAATTTGGACGACATATGCACTTAGCCCTTATTTACGGGCTACCGATCTTAGTATTAGTGTTGTAGACGGCAAAGCTACGCTAACAGGTAACGTGGCAGAAGATGTGCAAAAAGATTTGGCTGAAGCCATTGCCGAGGGCGTTAACGGCATAAAAAAAGTAGATAACCAAATTAAAGTCGAAGCCGACTATAAGGCACCAAACCGCAGTAATACGCGCGGTTATGCTGATGTTGTTGATGACGCCACCATTACGTCAGCGGTTAAGTCGAAACTGCTATGGAGTAAGTATACCGAAGGTATGGATACCAAAGTAAGCACTAACAATGGCAAGGTAGAGCTAACGGGCAGTGTTACTTCGGCAGAGGCTAAAAAACATGCAGAAACTTTAGCAAAGAATACCAAAGGTGTACGGTCAGTTGATAATCGAATCGTAATTAGTGATAAAGCGGCCAACGGTAAAAGTTACAGCAAAACCAGTGCTGAAGGCGGTTCAGTCATTGCCGATAGTTGGATCACAACTAAGGTAAAATCGACTTTTATGTATTCGAGCAACGTTAATAGCTCCGATATTTCAGTTAATACCGATAAAGGTATAGTTACCTTAGCGGGCAACGTTGATAGTGGTGCAGAGCAAGCATTAGCCATTGAGTTAGCTCAGAATATTAGAGGTGTTAAAAGTGTTAATGCTAAACAGCTGATATTTTAAGCGCCGTATTATCTATTACTGATAATAGGTATTGATATGGGTTATTCGGGCTAGGTGTTCATTATTTACTTAGCCCGATTTCTAGTTATAGCCGTGTAAATGTGAAGAGTGCATTATGATTGAATCACAGCAAGCTAAGCCACATTCGTATTACTTGGCGCAGCAATTACACGTTGAAGCGCTCAGTGCTGATATGGTGCAGTTGCGCTGTAATACCTTATTACAGCAGAATATATGGCAGCAACAACGACGTCAGTTACAGCACTATAATCAACACTTACTGCTCAATTTGTGGCATGCCGCTATGCAACATGCCAGCATGCACGATGAGTTACAGCAACTTAAGCTTGATAGCCAATGTGATGGCTTAACGCAAACCTTGAACCGTAATTTTATGTTAGATCGAATTAACCATAATATCAGTGTCGCTAAGCGTGAGAAAAGCCAGTTTGCATTACTCTTTATTGATTTAGATAACTTTAAACCGGTAAATGACCAGTATGGCCATGCTGCGGGCGACGCGGTATTACAACAAGTAAGCGCGCGCTTAAGTGCGGCGATCCGTGACAGTGACGCAATTAGCCGACATGGCGGCGATGAGTTTCTCGTGCTAGTTAATAATGTCAAAAGCACTCAGACAGCAATCGCCTTTGCGGTTAAGCTGGTTAATATGCTAAAGCAACCTTATCAACTTGCTGAACAGCGTATTTCGCTTTCAGCCAGCATTGGCATTGCGTTATTCCCCGCACAAGGTAGTAGCGCAGCTGCATTAATTAACTCTGCAGATTCAGCCATGTATCAAGCAAAGCAGCAGGGCGGAGACCAAGTATTCTGCTTTGCCGGTTAGCGCTATGCGCGCTAGCGCACCGATAATATCTCTACCTCGCTCTACAGTAAACATAAGGCAGCACTTTGCTATCGCCTAGGTTTATTAGGAGTTAAAGATGATCACAGTTAATACCAAACTACTCTGTGCTATCCAGCCATTGTTGTGGCGGCTTGCGATTAAACGAGCGCTGTTACTAACTGGCGCTGCCGTTATATTAACCGCCTGTGCTAGTGCACCCCTCGCACCGACTGCTGAATTACAAGCCGCAGAACTCGCCATTAGTAATGCTGACCGAGCGCAGGTTGTGCGTTATACCAGCACTGAACTTAACACGGCCAGAAATGAGTTAGCGGCTGCTAAATCTGCTGTAGCAACAAAAAACATGGTGCAGGCCAAGCAACTTGCTACTCAGGCTCAGCTAAGCGCAGAGCTCGCCATTGCGCATGCAGAACTGGTTAAAGCACAAGCAGTAAATAAAGATATGCAACAGAGTATTCAAGCCTTAGAGCAGGAAATACAGCATAACTTGTCAGGAGTAAAACTATGAGTAGCTTAATGCGTTTTCAACGAACATTAGTCAGTGCTGCGCTACTAAGCGTATTGGTAGTCGGTTGCAGCTCTACAGCGAAACGCCCTGATGGCGCAGATAATTTACGCCAACAGCTGACGCAGTTACAAAGTGATCCCGAGTTGGCGGTACAGGCGCCTTTGGCAATAAAAGACGCTGAGCAAGCCGTTAAAATTGCCGAGCAACCAGAAAAAAATAGCGCATTAGCTGAGCATCGAGTGATTATGGCTGAACGCAAAATAACGTTGGCAAGAACGCTAGCGCAAACTCGTCAGCTTGAACAACAACGCGAAGCGTTAACCCAAAAGCGGGATGAAGTTAGGCTAAATGCCCGCAGCCGTGAAGCCGCTAGCGCTCGCACCGATGCCCAGCAAGCGCGCATGCAAACCAGTAGCGCACAAGCTGATGCCGCCGCTGCCCGTGGTGATACTAGGCTGGCCATGCAACAGGCCAGTGCGGCAGAAGCCGTAGCAGAAGAATTACGCGGACAAATTGACGAATTAAATGCACGGCCTACCGATAGAGGTTTAGTTGTAACCTTGGGTGATGTGTTGTTTGATACCGGTAAAGCCAATTTAAAAAGTGCCAGTAGCAGCCATTTAAATAAATTAGCTGTATTTTTAATGGCTTACCCTGGGCGCACTGCACAAATAGAAGGTCACACGGATAATGTGGGCAATGACGGCGCAAATATGCTGTTATCACAACGTCGGGCCGAGAGCGTCAAAGCCTATCTGGTGGCACAGGGCGTAATGGGTGCTCGATTAGCAACGAGTGGTAAAGGCGAGGGCAGCCCGTTAGCAAGCAATGACTCGGCAGAGGGGCGGCAACAAAACCGGCGAGTAGAAGTAATTATTGCTAATGCTACTGAGTAAGTTAATACGCTGGCTAAGCGCGCTGGCGCACCGACACTGTTACGGCAAGCATGCATACTAAGTATTACACAGCGACAATTTTGTCGTCGTTAACTTAGCGGAGCTATTATGGAAAAGCCAACAGTTTCAAATGCGGATAACAGTGCGTTTAGTCGTGGTGTAGATGCAGCATCGGGCAGTATGCACCGAGCAATAGATGGTGCTGCTGATGCCGCGTCACCAGCAATTAAAACCATGTCGGCGTCGGCACATAACACCGTAGATAAAATGGCTAGTGGCGTTAATTATGCAGCTGATGCCCTCGCCACAAAGGGCACGCAGTTGCACCATTTGCAACAGCAGCTAGCAGAAAGTACCCGCGGGCAGGTGCGTAGTCACCCGCTGATAACTTTAGGTATCGCCGCCGCTGGCGGAGCACTGCTAAGTATTTGGTTAACGCGCAGCCTTGTAGGCCGTAATACTAACTAAGTACTCGCCGCACCGGCTATGCCGGTGCGGCTTCTGCAATATTAGCCGGCAGTATTATTATCGGCATTAACTCTATTAGGGTGTGCCTTGTTCGGCCAACAACCGCTGCGCGCTGTCTTTGGTGGGTTGGCCTAGCATCTTAACGTAATTTATTATCCCATCTTGATAACAAGCACAGGCCACAGTTTTTAGCGCACGCCGGTTTAAAACACTAATCACGCCTCTACTGTAACTAATAATTTGTTGTTGCTGCAGATTCCCAGCCGCTACAGTTACGCCACTGCGGCGCACGCCCAGCATATCTGCCAAAAATTGATGTGTTAAATGAAAGCTGTTGCTGTGCGCTCGGTTGTGGCTCATCAGTAACCAGCGCGCTAAACGATGCTCTAACTCATGAAAATGTAGGCAGGCCGCGTTTTGCGATAGCTGTGACATTAAAACAAATAAGTAGCGCTGTATCACATGACGTAATTGCGGGCTGTGTGAGAGTTGCAGTTGCATGGCCGCTACGCTAATACGTAATGCGCTGCCGTTGCCTTGCACTATGGCTTGAGTCGGCGCGAGGTTTATACCTAATAGTAACGTTGCACCTAGCATGCCTTCATTACCTATTAGGCCCATTTCTAATGGTTTATGCCCTTTTAGTTGAATGGCCAGTGAAATAAAGCCACTAAGGGGGAAGTATAAATAATCATAAGCTTGATTTGCCTCGCACAAGCTTGTACCAAAGCTAAGCTGCACCAGTTCAGTGTGTTGTAATAGTAAAAGTTGTTCGTGGTTTGGTAGCAAATCAATTAGGTAGTTACTAATCAGCGGGTAAGATAATGTTGGCATAAAGCAAGCCTTTAGCACGAGGTTACCTTGTGGTACAAGACAGGTGCTGTGCAGCCTTGAGTTGTAAGTATAGACGCGCGCTATTTTGTACTCTGTGCGCTAAGGCGCTTACTCAATGAAGGTTTAGCTAATACGTTCGGCTGCACGATTAGCTCCGAATTCTGACTTGTGCTTTTTATGGACGCCTAATAAGCGCTCGGTTTCGGCTTTAACTACGCCGTAACACTCACAACTTAATTGTTCTAACTTAGCCTGATTAGTTACCGTAATATGACCGCGGCTGTAATCAATTACCCCTTGTTTATGTAAACGGCATGCTGCTTCCGTTACGCCCTCGCGACGTACCCCTAGCATATTGGCAATGAGCTCTTGGGTCATCACTAGGTGATGATCAGGTAATCGGTCTAAAGACAATAGCAGCCAGCGGCATAGCTGTTGATCAATACTGTGGTGTCGGTTACAAGCGGCGGTTTGTGCTATTTGGGTGCACAAAGCTTGCTGGTATAGCAGCAATAACTGCATCAATTCATCGTATTGATTAAACTCATCTTTTAAACGTTTACCTAGTAAGCGGTAAGCCCAACCGGCACTTTGTACTACCGCACGGTTGGGCGTGCTATTGCCGCCTAAAAATAGCGCTACACCTACCATGCCATCGTAACCTGCAACGGCTATTTCTGCTGATGCGCCATTTTTTAACACGCAAAGTAAGGAAATGATGCAATCAGCAGGAAAATAGGCGTACCGCAACGTATCGCCAGATTCATAAAGTACTTTACCTAGTGGCATGGCAACTAGTTCTAAATGTGGAAACAGTCGTTGTTGCGTGTCGGTAGAAAGCGCATTTAACAAATTATTTTGCGTCGGCTGATGCATCGTTGTCGGTATTGGGTCAAGCATAATTATCGTCCTGATTAAATATTAACAACCACCAAGTATAATTAAATAAAATGTTAACTCTGTACGCTTGCGTACACAACATCCTTTACTGTAGCTGGCTATTTTACTCGCATAGCATTTTTTACTGAAATAACGCCAGTTACCTCACGTGTTATCCGCATCGCGGTATTTATATCGTCGTTTGACCGGACAAAACCACTTAGCTGCACCACGCCTTTAAAGGTTTCAACATTAATTTCGCTAACTTTAAGTGAGGCATTATTAAAAATTGCCGCTTTTACTTTAGTGGTAATAACAGTGTCATCGATATATTCACCTGTACCTTCCTTGGTATCTGTTGCACCACAGCCCGGTAATTGCAGGCCGAGCACACCTAAAAACAATAACATAGAAATATTTCGGTTTTTCATGATACGGCTACCTTATTAGTTAACGTTGGTTGCTGGTGGTGGCGTAACAACTTGTAGATTATTTTGCACACCGACTACGCCATTAATATTTTTCACAATATCGGTAGCGCGGTTTTTATCCTCCATCGATGCGGTGGTGCCATTTAACTTAACTTGGCCCTTAGACGACGTTACGGCAATGTTGCTGTGCGCAAACAGTGAATCGCGTTGCAGCGCTTCAGTGATAGTAAGGTTTAGGCTAGTGTCATCTTGTGGTTTAACCACACTCTTTTGCGTAGACATGTTGTCACACCCGGCTAAAGTTAGCAGAAATAGCGCAAGCAACACCGCAGTAATACTGGTACGTAAAATCATCAGTCGATCCTCAGTTAGGTTGAAGTTTAAGCTTAGAGCGATGTTTACTTAGGCTCTGTGCGTCATCGTACAGAGCAAGAAGTATTGTCAGTTCATATTCAAGGCTAAGCCGGTATCAACAACTCTGTTTGGTAACTGATGCTTGGGTAGGAGCTGAAAATGAATTACGAAACGCGAGACACCTTTGGTATGTACAAAAATACCTTGCACAACACGATGCATGGGCCTGGCCCGAGCCTTATGGGGGCCAATACGTTAATTGGTAACGACGTATACAATCATAAAGAAGAAAGCTTGGGCGATATCAAAGAAATAATGTTGGACATCCGTAGTGGTAAAGTTAGCTATGCGGTACTGTCTTTCGGTGCATTTTTGGGTATGGGCGCAAAGCTATTTGCCGTGCCTTGGCATGCATTAACTCTTGATACCACTAACAAGCGTTTTATCTTGAATATAGAGAAAGACCGGTTAAGTGGCGCCCCTGGTTTTGATAAGGACAAGTGGCCGAATATGGCCGATAGCACCTGGGTAAAAGATATTGATACCTATTATGCGGCTTCAACATCGAATAACCTCCCAAGCTAGTTCTTCATTATGGTCAAAGCCCTTCTCCAATCATGGGCTTTTTTATTTACTATGTTTCTTAGCGCACATACGAATTGAACTTGCTCTCCTACAGTTAGCATTATCACATCACAGTCAGAGGCGAACCTATGTTAGAAACAATAATTGTGCTGTTAGTTGTATTGTGGTTGTTGGGCTTGGTGTCGTCTTATACGCTAGGGGGCTTTATTCATATTTTACTGGTGGTTGCGCTGGTAGTTTTAGCAATAAGGCTGCTACGCGGCCGTCGAATATAGTAAGTAGGGGTTGAGGCGGTCATGCAAAATAAACATCAGGTTGTCAGCCATATTTACAGCGTCTTGCCGTTAGATAAACAGATATTAGTGGCCCCTCGGCGCAGCTATAGTGAATTACAGCAGGCGCTTAAACGCGCAGAAAATTTAGCCGAGCGGGTGCTAACTGAACTGTTGGTACTAAAGCAAAACCAGCAATTTAGCCATCATGTTGATACGCCTGATAAACAGCAAGTCATACAGCAGATGCAGTTTATTATTAAGCAGGCGCAGCGGCACAGCAGCGGTTTTGCCATCATGCACCTACAATTAGATCACTTTAAGCATATTCAAGATAGCTGCGGTGCACCGGTTGCCAAGCAAATAAGTGAGCTAACCTTACATCATTTGCGCACCTTTGTGCGTGATTGTGATTTGGTTGGTCAGCAAAGCGAAGATCAATTTTTATTATTAATCACAGACGTATCACGAATATACGACGCCGCATTAGTGGCAGAAAAACTGCTGCAAAGACTGACATTACTAAATGAGCTTTGCATACAACCTATAGTTATTGCCTGCAGCATTGGTATTAGCCGGTTTCCAGAAGATGGCAATGATGCCTTTTTATTAATAGAAAAAGCCACTGCCGCACTACAACATGCCCAGCGCCGAGGTGGCGCGCAGTTTTCGCTGCTGCGTTAAGGCAGTGTTCGGCATTGTTAGCAAATTGCTATGACGATATGAGTTATACAATCAGTTTTCGCAGCCATTCTAAAAGTACACTGGGTAGCTTTTCTGGTTCAGCCAATAGTGCGTACTGAGTGGGGCCAAACACCTTGGGTAGATATGCCGCCGCTTGACGGTCAATGGTTAAACAAAACGGATAAATACCTTGTAATTTGGCTTCGATTACCGCTTTTCTCATATCTTCAGCACCATATCGGCCTTCATAATGGTCGTTATCATTGGGCTTACCATCTGATAACAGTATTAATAAGCGATGCTCGGCTGGCATAGTCATTAATTGGTTACTAGCGTGGCGTAATGCCGCACCTGCGCGGGTATAGTGTTGCGGTTCTAAAGCGCTAATTTTTAACGCCGTATTATTAGTAAAATGTTCACTAAACTGTTTAATTTGCTGCACGGTAACACCGTGATATCCCTCACCTGAAAATGCTAATACTGAGTAGGGCTCAGCTAAGCTTTCTAATGCGTGACAGACTAAAAGTAAGGCTTCACGTTCAACATCAATAACTCTGCGGTTTTTTGCCACCCAGCTGTCGGTTGAACCGCTAATGTCGATTAATAGCGTAATTGCCAAATTACGTTGTTGCGGGCGTTGTTGTAGATAGATGTGATCTGCTAGCGTATAACCGGCACGATAATCTGCATAGCCAGTTACATATGCATCTAAATCAATGTCATCGCCTTCTAATTGCTTGCGTTGCATAATGCACTGTGGCCGTAACATTTCAAATTGCCGCGCTATTGCCGTTAGCAAGAAGCGATGTTGAGTGAGTGTCGCATCTACCCATTGTTGAGAGCCTAATTGCATTGGCATAATATGTACCGCTGCGCCAGGCTGTAGGTAAGCTTGCTGACGATAATCCCACTCAGGATACTTAATCTCTCCTTTTGCGGCTAACGTTGCGGTTGCCGCTTGGGCCTTTAGCTCGGGTGGGTCATCACTGATTAATATTTCCTTCGTTTTTTCTGGTGTCGATACCAACCGCGCTTGGGCTAACTCTGACACCATTTCGCTAAATTGCTCGGCAGGTGTCTCCTCATCTCTATCGGTTGGTCGTTGCATACCAAATGGGTCTTCAGCATGCGCATGAGACTCGTCAGCTTGAACCATCCATGCCCCAGGTTCGGTATTGTCTTCGTCATCAATGGGTTTACGCACCTCAGGTCGGCGCGGCATACGGCTGCTCCGAGCTGCAGAGGTATCAGGCTCTGCAGCTAAAGCGGCTGCGTCGATAGCTGCACTAGAGGCGATATCTACCGGCAACAAATCGCCGGTCCAACAGTCTCTAAATAAGGCGGGTTGCTGCTTTGTATAAGTGCAGCCGAGTTTAAATTTCTTAATAAGCCGTTGTGCTTCTATTACTGAGTGGTGTGCTGAGGGAGTTCCAATAAAGGAAGCTGTTGCAGCCGATTCTTTTAACATTAAGCGTAAAAGATGCTCTACTGGTAATCGTGGAGTATAAAATGTACTTAGTGCGGGGCGGCGTTCAAGCACCAGTTGACGAAAGTTATAGATATGCCGCGCCATGCCGGGCAGTAAATCAATAAGAAGCGCATCAACAGAAAACGCTTCTTGTAATAAATAGATATCGGCAGTGAGCGGGCAAGAGAGTGTTGCGTATACGGTAGCCGACAGGCGTTTAGCCCGCATCGCTTGTTGTAACGCCATTACCTGATAATATTCTCGTGCTTGGTTTTCGTTGGTTAAACTGCTGTCGGCAGGCAACCAAATATTGCGGTCATTAGTGGCAGGTAATGCCTGTTGTTGGTATGGTTTTCGTACTTTACCCACCATGCAGGCCAAAAGTGTTGGCCTTGCCGGTAATTGGCTTATTTTTAGTGGGTAACTATGGCCAAAAACTGAGGTGATAAATAAATCAAGCCGAGATGCAACATCAGCAAGCATAATGGTTTTAGGAAGCTCGGCAGCGGGCCGATAACGGCGCCATAAATTACGAGTATATACAGTAGCATGTCTAGCTACATCAACTAGAACGTCTTCAGCTTCTGCCATACATCACTAAATATAAAAATTTAACAACAAGAATAATGTTAAACAAAGGTAGCATCGATCAAATCTTGCATCGCGCCAACTAAAAACTCGTCATCTGATAAGGGCGATACTACTGCGTTGTAACAAGCTTGTTTTATTGCTATACCGCCTTTAAATAATAATGCAGCGGCTATTAATAAGCGGGTACTCGGCACTTCGCTTAAGCCGCGATCTTGTAATTTACGAAGCCTTTGCGCCAGTGACACTAACGCATGTGCGGTAGCGTGATCAACGCCGCTTTCTCTTTCGATAACAGTAACTTCGTGGTCAAATGGTAAAAAGTCTAGGTCCATTGCAACAAAGCGCTGGCGGGTGCTGGGTTTCAGATCTTTTAACATCCGTTGATAACCGGGATTATAAGAAACAACCAGCTGAAAACCAGGCGCGGCCTCTAATAGTTCGCCGGTTTTATCTATAGGCAACATACGTCGGTAATCAGTTAAAGAGTGCAAAACAACGATGGTGTCTTGCCTAGCCTCAACCACTTCGTCTAAGTAACAAATAGCACCAGTGCGAACGGCAGTTGTTAACGGACCGTCTTGCCAGACCGTACCATCGTGACGAATAAGGTAACGGCCAATTAAGTCACTTGCCGACAAATCATCGTGACAGGCTACCGTGATTAATGGCCTTTTTAACTGCCAAGCCATGTGTTCAATAAAGCGAGTTTTGCCACAGCCGGTAGGCCCTTTTAGCATAACGGCCAAATTATTGGCGTGGCATTGACCAAATACTGCTACCTCTTGCCCGCTTGGTAGATAAAATGGTTCGCAAGTTGTGACTACGTCTGCTGATTTATGTAAATGCATACTATTTAGAGTGCACGTTGCTGGTTAAAGGGGGTTGCGCGTTTTGCTCTGCGGCGGTGTTAAACGATGGCCGGTAGCGGAAGAAGTCATAAATAAATAAGCCAACGCCGACCGAAAATATTGTAGCGGTGGCAATTAACATTAAAAAGTGTACCTGTATTTTTAACTGAGCATCTAAATACCCCATCCCCATAATACGCTCTAGATAAACTTGGCCAATACCCGCAGTAGCGAAAGAGAATGTCATGCCAAGCATGCCACTAAGTTGTAGCCAAAATGCCCAGTAACCGATGCTGGTGCCTGCTTCCGGACGATCTTTACAAAACGAGGGTAACGCGTAGGTGATCATTGCTAAAACAATCATGGCATAGGCACCGTAAAAGGCAGCATGGCCATGCATGGCGGTAATTAGGGTGCCATGAGTCCACTTGTTGATGCTTGGCCAGGTATGGGCTAAGCCTAATAAACCTGCACCAAATAAAGTAAAAATGGCACTGCCTACAGTCCAGTGTAGCGCCAATGTGTTTGGGTGAGCTAAGCCCGAGCGCTTGATAGCGCTATAGGCGTAAATTGCCATGCCAACGAGCGCCACCGGCTCCAATGCGCCAAAGAAACCGCCAATGGGTAACCAATATGTTGGTACACCAACCCAATAATAATGATGAGCTGTACCAAGAATACCAGCGATAAACACTAGCCCGACAATAACATATAACCACTTTTCCATTACTTCTCGGTCGGCGCCAGATAATCGAATCAGTAAATAAGCTAAAAAAGCCGCCATTATCATCATCCATACGCCTTCAACCCAAAGATGAATAGTCCACCAACGATAAAAAATAGACACTGTGTAATTTTCATAGTGAAGCAACGCAGGAATAAACAATAACGCCGAGCTAACAACACCCAGCATTAACACACCTTCAGTAGTGGTAAAGCGGCCTGATTTTTTTATCGTCATGCCAATGTTATAGATAAATATCAACATACAGATCACAATAACAATTTTATGCGGTAGTGGTTGCTCTAGTAGCTTATTACCGGTGCCGTAACGAAATAGGTAGCCAATAACCGCAGAAACGCCCATTATTACCCACAAAACTAGCTGTATATACGCTAACTTCACGCTATGTAATTCGGTGCGCGATTCATCTGGAACCATCCAGTACGTTGCGCCCATAAAGCCGGTTAATACCCAAACAATCAATAAGTTGGTATGAATTACCTTTGTCACGTCAAACGGCAGTATATATAACAAAGGATCAGGCCCAAGATATTTTGCCGCTGATAACAAACCAAATACTAACTGTAAGCCAAAAAGTGCCATAGCCACGGCAAAGTACCAATAAGCGACAGACTGCGATTTATACCGCATTGTTGTTCTCCGTTATTTGCGTTCGGCCATTGCTTTAGGCCAACCTAGTAGTGGGTTATTTTTGCGCCTGCTATTTAAACGTTGCTAAGTAAGCAACGAGATGATCAATTTGTGCACTAGTTAAACTTTGTTCATAACCGATGGGCATAAAAGACGTACCCGCGGCAGAATACATAGCACCAGGTACAATATGCGCACTAGGTGTCATGATAGATTCACGTATATAACCTTCAATATCTTTAGCTGCGCCGGTATATTGCGGTGAACCCACTAGTTGTTTAGCGCGACTAGCAATTCCAGCAAGTGTCGGCCCCGCCATATCGGCACCTGGTGCGGTTGAATGGCAAGCGTTACAGGCCGGTGTTGCCGAGCGAAATACAATTTCACCCTGAGCAATGGGATCAAGTTTTGATGTCTCTGTCGTTAATGACGTGACAGCTGTGCTCGTTTTAGTTGGCAGATTAAAGCTGCCGGTAACAAGAATAGGGCGAGGTGGCCAGCCTTGATTATCAACCTTACTTACCCAATCAAGAAACTTAATTAGGTTACTAATTTCCGCTTCGCTCAAATCTTGTTTGGGCATCAATCTACGATGTTTTTGCTCATCATAAAACTGCGACGGGTCGCGCATATAAGCTTGGAGATAGGCTTCGCCACGATGTTGAGTAATTTTGGTTAAGTCCGGCGCATAATAGGCACCTTCGCCAAACAGCGTGTGGCAATTTATACAGTTATATTTATGCCAAACATCTTTACCTAAAGTAACCTCTGGGGTAATGGTGTCTGCATTGGTTAGCGTCGGAAATTGCCGGTGGCTGTCTAGCGTTAGTACCAAAAATATCAATGCTGACAATGCCGTTGAGGCAATAGCAAAAATACGAGCTTGTCTATTATTCATCTAAAAGTCGCCTTACACAGCAATGCCGGTCCAGTGAAGTAATGAAATAGAAAACGCATAAATAATAGCTAATGCCATTAATAACAAAATTGCGTAACTGAATAGCTTAAACGGTTCGTACCAGTGACGTTGCGGCATAACCCAAACTCAAATGGTTTCTTTGCATTAAGGGTAGCAGGCAACAAGTATTGTTCAAGAAACTAGAAAGAATAAAACAAATTGTTTACATTGGGCTGTGCTAGATCTCAGCCGTTCGTTGATGGCGGCCCACAAGGTAGATCACTACTTTATAGCGATAACTGGAGGCATTATTTTGACATAATGCCTTTGCCTACTCTGATACGTGGTGGCATCGCTAACGCAAAAACCGTTGCACGTAAGAGCAGCTGGCATGTACCTGATATTGTTGTGTGTTGGCCCAGGCCAAACCGTGACGCACAAGCTTTTCGGCTAAGCCTTTGCCACGAAATTCGGGTGGTACAAAGGTGTGATGAAAATTAATACTGCTGCCATTTAGTGTGTAGTCCAGCACGGCTTCAGCGTTGCCTTGGGTTAGCACAAAGCGTTGTTGTTCCGGCTGGTGGCTAATTGTAATATCGGTCATGCGTCATCTCCAAGCCATGGGGTTTCTGGTAGTAATGCTAAATGAGCAACATAGCGCTCTAGGTTAAAGTCTTGTTGGTGCTCTATTACATCAATCATTTCTGGCGCCAAAGCGCAGGCAATTAGCTCTATGGCTTGCTCTCTGCTGTGGCTTTTCATTCTTAACCGCATTAGTGTTTCAGTTACTTGTTTTGGGTAATTGTCGGCTAATTGGTTTTCTACCACTTCAAATAGCATTGCTTGGTCGAGTAGCTCTTCGCTCATGCGAGCCTCCTAATTATAGTGCGTGCACCAGTATGGAATATCTGGCTGAACTTGCCAATGCTGAACAGAAAAAACCGGCGCTGGATAGTATTTAGCTAAGGCTTTCGCTAAGCTGGGGCACAATAGAAATACTCTTTTAGTGATAACCCGATGCAAGCAGCAATACCAGTTTGGCGCAGCCGCATTCAAGCACTTGGCCCTGGCATTTTAATGGCAACCGCCGCTATTGGTGGCTCGCATTTAGTGGCATCTACTCAAGCTGGCGCGTTGTTTGGCTGGCAGTTGGCGTGGCTAATTTTATTAGTTAATGTGCTTAAATACCCGTTTTTTCGCTTTGGTGTTGAATACACGCTAACGCGGCAAGAAAGCCTATTAATGGGTTATCAGCGCAAAGGCCGGGGCTATTTTTATAGTTTTATTGTGTTAAATATTATTGCCGCGGTGGTTAATACTGCCGGCGTGTTACTGCTTACCGCGAGCTTGTTGCAATATGCGCTGCCGGGTAATTTATCAGTGGTTTTATTATGCTGGTTAATCTTAGGCAGTTGCTTATTTATTTTGCTGCTGGGCCATTACAAAGCACTAGATAACGTGGCCAAGGTTATTATGCTGCTGTTAACGGTTAGCACCGTTATTGCCGCCATTATTGCGGTATTAAATGGCGCGCAAGCACCGGTTGGTTATATTGGCCCGTCGCCATGGACATTAGCTGGTTTAGGCTTCTTAGTTGCACTAATGGGGTGGATGCCTGCGCCAATCGAGATTTCTGCTATTAGCTCGTTATGGTTACAAGCCAAACAACGAGATATGCCTATTAGCCGTAAACAGGGGTTGCTCGACTTTAACTTAGGCTATTGGCTTACCGCTGGATTGGCGTTGGTATTTTTATCGCTGGGTGCGCTGGTGCAATATGGTAACGAGCAAAGTATTGCCTTGGCGGGTGGTGCTTTTGCCCAGCAACTTATGGATATGTATGCCAGTACCATTGGTGACTGGGCACGGCCATTAGTTGCGTTGATCGCTTTCTTATGTATGTTTGGTACTACTATTACCGTATTAGATGGTTATGCGCGCACCTTACATGCGTCGTTTTCGCAGCTAGGTTGGATAACGCATAAGGCAGCATTACACTATTGGTTACTGGCACAGGCGGCTTGTGGTATGGCGGTGATACTATTTTTTAAAGCTGCGCTGGCACCAATGCTAACCTTTGCTATGACTTTAGCTTTTTTAACCACGCCGATATTTGCCTGGCTAAATTACAGTTTAATGCGTGGCAACGGCGCAATAACGCTGAGCTGGCCACTTAGGTTGCTCAGCTGGGCGGGCTTATTGTACCTAAGTGGCTTTGCGCTGCTATTTTTACTGTGGTTTAGCGGTGTAATTTAGCTAGCCAATATGCTGAACTAAAGCGCTAGCGTTTTCTCACCCCGAGTAATACCAGAGGCAGAGTTACCACGACTTTACATCAGGTTTAATAAGGGTTGCAAAGGTGCACTTAAGCCCACATATTGCTAAGTAATAGGTTTATTAGCTACTCAGTACAGGATTTGTTTTATGTCACAATTTATTGTTGATGTGTCGCTTAATAATGCTCGCGAAGTGCTAGATATTTCTATGCAAAAGTTGGTGTTATTTCAGTTTTGGTCAACGCGTAGTGAGGGCTGCTTGCAGCTAAGCCCAGTACTAGAGCGAATAGTTCAACAGTATCCGCAACAGCTGTTATTAGCCAGAGTCGACTGTGATAAAGAGCCTGATTTAGCCATGCAGTTTGGCGTGCAATCGTTACCAACAGTAATGATGATTAAAGACGGCAAACCAGTTGATGGCTTTGCTGGCGTAGAAACTGAGCAAGCTATTCGTGCTAAGTTGGCCGCGTATTTACCCAAACCAGAAGATAACTTGCTGGCTCAAGCTGAGCAGCTATTGGCGGCTCAAGATTATGCTGGCGCTTATCCGTTACTAAAAGAAGCATTAGCTCTGGCACCAGAACGGGTTGAAATAAAGCTGTGGCTAGCTGATACCTCAATTGGTTTGGGTCAACTAACGCAAGCTGAAAGCTTATTAGGTGAAATTAAATTAGCCCAGCAAGATAGCTTATATAAGTCGGTTGTTGCCAAGTTAGAGCTAGCAAAAGAAGCGGCAGATACGCCAGAAATTCAAGCGTTAGAAGCTGCGTTGGCGGCCACGCCAGATAGTAATGAAGTAAAAGAACAATTAGCCGTGCAGTATCAGGCGGTGCAGCGTAGTGAAGAGGCGCTGGCATTATTGCTGAGTATATTGCTACAGGACCTTAATTTTGGTGCCAGTAAAAAACTGTATTTAGATATTTTAGCGGCGTTGCCCAAAGGGGATGCTGTAGCTAGCCACTATCGTCGTAAGTTATACAGTTTGTTGTATTAACCGAGTTAGTGGTGAAAGTCGGCCCAAATCTGGCGAATTTGGTCTGACAATGTCATTGGGTCAAATGGTTTTACTAGCACAGCTACCGCTCCAAGCATTTTATACGATGCTATTTCAGCGTCTTGCACTTTTGCCGTCATAAATATTGCTGGTACTTTGGTTAAATCATATTGCTGTTGCAATTTTTTTAAGGTAGTAGGGCCATCCATGCCAGGCATCATTACGTCTAGCAAAAGAAGTTGTGGCGTGATTAATGGATATTCGGCTAATGCTTGCTGGCCGCTGCTACAAGTAAAAACGGTAAAGCCGCCAACGGCTTCTAAAGCAATTTTTGCTACCTGCTGAATGGAAAGGTCGTCCTCTACGTGCATAATACGTTCTAATTTTGTCATGTGTATTCCTGAGTACGAGCAGCGGTAATAAATTGCTGGTGTGGCTGGCGGTATAAACTATCATAGCACTGTTACAAACGGCCTTACTATAAAACTCAAGCTTGGCGTTAACAAAATGGTGACAGTTATTTATGGCTAATTCTTTAGTGCAGCAGTTTCAGCAATTAAGCGCTGTGCTACAACAATATAAGCCTTATTGGCAGCTGCTACCTTTTACTTGTGACGTCTTACCATGGCAGCAGCCAGACTTAATACAGCGCTTGTTGTCACTTAATGCCGAGCAAGTTAACGCAATTGATCAAAGTAGCCAATTACAACAGCAATACTTTGCTGATCTCTTTCCACAGTTGTATCAGTTAGCTAAGTTGCCTAGCTTACCAAGTAATGATACTGCACTAAGCGCAATGCCTTTTTGGTTAGAAAATGGTATTGCTGGGCGCAAGCTAGAGCAAATTGATGCCGTATGCCGGCAATGGCGTCCTAGCCAATTACCTGTGCTGGAGTGGTGCGCAGGTAAAGGGCATTTAGGCCGTATGCTGGCACATCGCTTTGGCCAAGCAGTTACTAGCATTGAGTGGCAACAACAGCTCTGTGATGACGGTGCCGCGCTGGCAGAAAAACACCACATAGCGCAGCAATTTGTTTGTGCGGATGTACTAACAGCGCCGCTGAATAACGTACTACATAGCCAGCAGCACATTGTTGCGCTGCATGCTTGTGGCCAGTTACATATTTCCATGCTGCAACAAGCAGTACAGCATGGTTGCCAACAACTGCAATTAGTACCTTGTTGTTATCACTTGATTAGCGAAGTGCAGTACCAGCCAATGTCCAATATTGGTACGCAGCTTAATTTGCAGCTAAGTAAAGATGATTTAAAGCTGGTAGTACAAGGCCAAGTAACGGCGGGTGAACGGATTGAAAAGTTAAGGTTTACCGAGGTGCTGTGGCGCCTAGCTTATGACGAGTTACGCGCCGATATTAGCGCTGATAAAAAGTATCGCCCGCTAGCGTCAGTGGCTAAGCATTGGTTTAGTGGCGAGTTTGCCAATTTTGCCGCATGGGCGGCGCAGCAGCATCAATTGCGGTTGCCAGCAGAGGTTGATTGGGCACTATATTTACAGCGTGGCACAAAACGCGCTGCGTTGGTGCAGCGCATAGAATTAGTAAGGCATTTGTTTC
Source organism: Rheinheimera metallidurans (assembly GCF_036983985.1). Classification (NCBI taxonomy): domain Bacteria; kingdom Pseudomonadati; phylum Pseudomonadota; class Gammaproteobacteria; order Chromatiales; family Chromatiaceae; genus Rheinheimera; species Rheinheimera metallidurans. The sequence goes on along the minus strand of NZ_JALAHQ010000004.1, from coordinate 57,022 downwards.
GCCGCCCATTAGAACTTTGGCTGGTATTAGATAGAGCCTTATATTTGCAGCAACATGGCTATGATGTCAGCGTGACCCAGTTATGTAACTACCAGATCACGCCGCGTAACTTGCTGCTTAGCGCTACAAAGCAGCGTTAATGCCTTACTACCATTTCTTGCCGTGAGCTAATGCGTTGGAATACCGCTAAATCAAATACCGGCAAAATAGCAAATAACCGATCAAAGATATCGGCTTGAATGCCCTCATAGTTTGCCCATTGCTTATCAGCACTAAAACAATATATCTCTACCGGCAAGCCTACTTCTGTTGGTTGTAACTGGCGTACTATTAAAGTCATTTCTTGGTTAATGTTTTTATTTAAGGTTAAACGCCAACGCACATAATGCCGGAATAAGGCAATGTTAGTTACGTCGTTGCTGTGTAGCAAAGTTTTAATATCGGGCAGCTGAAAAAAATCTTTCAGTTGTTGCTGTTGGCCTAGTTTTTCTAGCTCTTCGGCATTAATAAAGCGAATGGTATTAATATCAATGTTAATTGCTCGCTTAATCCGTCGGCCACCTGATTGTTGCATGCCGCGCCAGTTTTTGAACGAGTCAGAAATAAGTGCATAAGTAGGCACGGTAGTGATGGTTTTATCCCAGTTTCTAATTTTTACAGTGGTTAAGGCAATTTCCACTACGTCACCGTCGGCACCGTATTTAGGCATTTCAATCCAGTCGCCCACATTTACCATGTTATTAACCGCAATTTGAATACTGGCTACAAAGCCGAGAATGGCGTCTTTAAATACCAATAACAGCACTGCAGTTAACGCGCCTAAACCGCTTAACAATAAAGTAGGCGACTTATTTAAGGCGGTACTAACAATTAAGATACCAAACAGCATAACGCTTAATAATTTTAATAACTGGGCGATGCCTTGATAAGGAATAGTGGGATTAGTTGCTAATAATGAGTAGGTTTTGGCAATAAAGTCGATTACAGCAGCAACTACTAAACCAATAAACACATACAAGTACAACCAGATTAGTACACTTAGCCCAGCAGATAATTGTGGATACTGGGTAAAGAGTAACGGCATTAACATTTGTAATACCAGTGGTGGCAGTAAGTGGGTAATATAACTGGACAACTTGCGCCGCTCTGTTTCCGTTTCATAAGTCAGGCGGCCGTCTAGTTTATCTAAAATATGTGCCAGTATCGGCTTTATCCAAATACGTCCGAGTATAAAACTAAGAAAAAAGACAGTAATGGCAATAATGATATTACAGCTAAAAATAAAGGTGTTATGCCACTGCTCAGGCAGCATAAGCAGCTGTGCTAGTGTAATTAAGAAATCGTTTAACATGGTAATTGCTCCGAAGGTTCCCTTGTGCTATTAGCTTGATAATAATGCGTGATCCACAGCTCTTTGCGCTGCCAGCGCTGATTAAGCCAGAGTTGAAAACGTTGACGAAACGATTCGTCGTTAAAATAGTCACCAATAACATTTTCATCTATTGGTAACGTATCTACATGCACCACAATGCGTTTTAACTTACCCATTAGCATGTCTAATGCTGCGTGCTGCTGATTATCGGGGTAAAGGATAGTGAAATCTAACAGAGCATCGAACTGTTCGCCCATACTTGCCAAGGTAAAAGCAATACCGCCGGCTTTAGGCGGCAGTAAAAACTGAAACGGGCTGCGTTTGTGTAATTTCTTGTGCTCGGTAAAACGGGTACCTTCAACAAAATTGATAATAGTTGTAGGTACCGTTTTAAATTTTTGACACGACCGCCGCGTGGTTTCTATGTCTTTACCTTTTAACTGCGGTTTTTTTGCCAATTGCGCTGCGCTGTAGCGTTTCATAAATGGCATATCGAGCGCCCAACAGCCTGTGCCTAAAAAGGGCAACCATTTAAGCTCGTCTTTTAAAAAGAATTTTGGTTCAGGGATCCGTCGATGTGCAACGCGACTCACTACTGGAATATCTAACCAACTTTTATGATTAGAAATAAGCAAATACCAGCTGTGCTGATCTAAGGCTTGAGCGCCCTGTATTTGCCAACTAACGTTGTTAAATACATTAATTAAAGCAGTGTTAAATAGCGTCCAGCCGCGGTAGCAGCCTTTGCCACCAAACGCAGTTAGGCGGCGCACTATTTTAAATGGTAGCACGAGTTTAATAATACCCAGAGGTGTAACTAACAGTCCCCATAAGGCTAAATTTAAAGCAAATAAACTTAAGCTAAAAGGTAGTAATAACCAACCAGGTAAAAAACTTAACATTACCGCTTAACTCCCGGTTTTAATTCTTGTAGTTGCTGATCTTTGCGCTGCCATAGTTGATTGATCCACTGCTGAAACCGTTCTCGGTACTGGCTGTCATTGTAATCACCTAATAGCTCTGGAGTAATGGGAATAATATTAATTTGGACAGTGATATCGCGAACTTTGCCGGAGATGTAATCCCAAAAACTGGGCGTACCTTTAGGATAACAAATAGTAATATCAAGAATTTTATGCAATTGCTCACCCATTGCACCCAGCACAAAGGCTGCTCCGCCGGCCTTAGGTTTTAGTAAATTTGTATAAGGTGATTGTTGCTGTTGATGCTTTTGTGGCGTGTAGCGAGTACCTTCGACAAAATTCATAATCGCTGCAGGCTTAAAGGCAAATTTACGACAAGCGTTACGAGTAGTTTCAATATCTTTGCCATGCAAATGGGGGTTACGCTGTAAAAAGGCTTTGCTGTAGCGTTTCATAAATGGGAAATCTAACGCCCACCAGCACAGGCCTAAGAAAGGCACGTAAATTAATTCTTTTTTCAAAAAAAATTTAATAAATGGAATTTTACGATTAAACACATTTTGTAATACTAAAATGTCAGCCCATGATTGATGGTTTGCCAACACCAAATACCAGTCTTTTCGTGACAGTTTTTCTAGCCCAGATACCTGCCAATGAATTCGTGTAAATAGGCGAGTAGTAAAGTTATTAACACTGATCCACGCGACTGCGCACGCATCTAATAGATAGGTCATCCAGCTTTGCCAGCGAGTAATAGGTGTCAATTTTAATAGAGCTAACAGCATAATTGGTACAAACCAAAATAAAGTATTAGCAATGTAAAGCAGTAATGACAGCGTACCCGTAACAGGGTGGGGTAAGAAATTCAGCATAATAATACCTGATATGTGTAACCGCTATAAATTACGGTACCGTAAAAATAATAACAGCAGGCAAGCCTGCTGTTAACACATCGGATCAGTAATTAGTTTACCTTAATCTTCAAAATAGGTGTAACCATAAACGCCAGCTTTTAATTCATCTAACAGTTCATCTTTTTTGCTGTCGGCCATATCTAACTTAGCTAGCTGGTTAGTGTACGATGCAATCAGTTTTAAAGCGTCAAATTGCACATAGCGCAGTACATCTGCTACGGTATCACCTTTAATACTATTAGTAAGCTTATAGCCACCGTCTTCGGTTAGTTCAACGTGCACTGAGTCAGTGTCGCCAAATAAGTTATGTAGATCACCTAAAATTTCTTGGTACGCGCCCACCATAAACATACCAAGCAAATATTGCTCGTCTTCTTTATATAGTGGTAGTGGCAAACTAGGTTCTATACCGTTGCCATCGGCATAACTTTTAAGCTGCCCGTCTGAGTCACAAGTAATGTCTTGAATAATGGCGCGATGATCAAGCGGCTCGTTCATGCGCTCTAATGGCATGACTGGAAACAGCTGATCAATACCCCACGCATCTGGCATTGACTGAAATAGTGAGAAGTTAACGAACAACTTGTCCGCTAACTTTTCATTCAGTTCATCATGAATTGAGCGATGTGACCGTGCGGTCATATCTAGGTTAGCTTTTACTTTGTTAATAGTGGCAAAGTAAATTTGCTCTAGTAGCGACCAATCTTTTAACGTAAGTAAACCATGTACATACTGCGCATGGGCATCGGTAAAGTAATGCACTGCATCATGATAAGCCTCTATAGCGGTGCGCGGTGTTACATTTTGGTAAGCTTCCCACAAACCTAAAATTACCATTGGCGAGTCTTCGCTTGGCTCAGGTAAATTTACTAAGCCGGGTGCACGTTCAATATCAATCGCATCCGTTACTAATACGGCATGGTGTGCTGTCATGGCGCGGCCAGACTCAGTAATAATGTTCGGGTGCGGTAAGTCGTACTCGTCGCACACTTCTTTTAAACCATTCACTACGTTACGAGCATATTCGTACATCGTGTAGTTCATTGAACACGCTGAGCGCGATTTCGACCCTTCGTAATCCACACCTAAACCACCACCAACGTCTACCGTTGTAATAGGCACGCCTAAGGTGCGCAATTCGGCATAATGGCGAGCGCACTCACGAATAGCATTATGAATATCGCGGATATTGGCAATTTGTGAGCCAATATGAAAATGCACTAACTGCAATAAATCCAACTTATTGGCATCGCGCAGTATATCAATAGCTTGCAGTACTTGCGTGGCCGTCAAACCAAACTTACCTTTTTCACCGCCCGTATTTTGCCACTTACCTTTACCTACTGAATTGAGGCGAATACGAATACCAATGCGTGGTGCGGTGCCTAGGTTATCAATTTCGCGCAGCAAGGTTTTTAGCTCTGACAGTTTTTCTACTACCACATAAACGGTGTGACCCATCATTTGGCCAATAGTCGCTAAGCGTAAAAACTCGCTGTCTTTATAGCCGTTACAAACAATTTGTAGTGGGGTTTCAGTTACACCCAAAATAGCCATAAGCTCCGGCTTACTGCCGGCTTCAAGGCCTACTTTACCGCTCTCATGGCTAATTAAACGTTTTACTACAGAAAACTGTTGGTTAACTTTAATGGGGTAAACCGCCGTATACTCGCCTTGATACTCTTTTTCGGCTTTCGCCAGTTGAAAAGACTTAATTAATGTATCTACACGGTGCTGCAGAATATCAGTAAAGCGTACTAGCACCGGCAGAGTTAAGCCTTCTTCTTTAAAGCGCGCGGTAAGCTCAGGAAAGCTGATGCCTTTTTTGCTATGATCCATATCTGGATAAGCAACCAAATCACCATCGGTGTTGACGTCAAAATACCCTTCACTCCATACCGCTACGTTATAGATAGAGCGTGCTTTTTCAGTACCCCAGTCAGCCATTGTTGTTCCTTAAAAATTAATATGGGTATAGTTTAAAGTTTATATAGCTAAGATACAGCAAAAAACACGAAATATTTGAGTGTCACCGCAGTAAAAGGCACAATACGCGCCCTGTAACCGTAGGGGTAAGAAATATGTCTGGTTTTAATAACAATTGGTACACTGAAATTTTTGCTGCCAGCGGCAGCGCTTTTGGCCTGCAAGTCACTAAAAAGCTTGATGAAGTGCAGTCACCATTTCAAAAAATTGAAATGTATGAAACCACACATTTCGGTAATCTTATGGTTATTGATGATGTCATAATGTTAAGTAGCCGAGATAATTTTTTATACCACGAAATGCTAAGTCACCCCGTGTTGTTTACCCACGCCAAGCCAAAAAATGTGGTTATTATTGGTGGTGGTGACTGCGGCACCTTGCGCGAAGTGTTAAAACACCCAAATATCGAACAAGTAACGCAAATTGATATTGATGAGCAAGTTACGCGCATGGCCGAAAAGTATTTTCCTGAGCTATGCCAATCTAATAACGACCCACGTGCAACCTTGGCTTTTGCTGACGGCATTAAGTTTATGCGTGAAGCTGCGCCTGAATCTATCGATGTCATTATTGTTGACTCTACTGATCCTATTGGCCCCGGCGAAGGTCTATTTAACTGCGCATTTTATGATAGCTGCCGTAAAGCCTTGCGTCAGGGTGGTATTTTAGTGCAGCAAAGTGAATCACCGCTTATTCATATGCCACTGCTTAAAGCGATGCGCGATGCCATGCAAGACGCTGGTTTTGCAGCCTTACAAACCTTACTGTTTCCGCAAATGGTGTATCCATCGGGTTGGTGGACGTGCACTTTAGCGCGTAAAGATGGTGAATTTACAGGGTTTCGCGAAGCCGATGCTGCAGCTGCATCTTTTAATACACATTATTATAACGTTGATATTCATAAAGCCGCCTCAGCTTGGCCTAACTTTATGAAAGTTGCTTTGCAAAAATAACACGTAAAGCAATAAGATTAAGTTAAAGTTCAAAATAAATGCGATGGTTAGCTTGCGAAGCTGGCAAGCTTTCTGTACATTTACTGTTCATTAGCGGGGTAGCAAATGATGAAATTTAGTTACTTATTGTTATTTGGTGTGTTTTCGGCTCAAGCAGCGGTGTATAAGTGTGAACAAAATGGCGTAGTCGAATTTAGCCAGTTTCCTTGTGCCGATGAGGCTGAGCAGGTAGATATGCGCCCAATTGGCACCGCGATGAGTGGTACGCGCGGTGAATTTAAGCAACAAGTTGACGCGGTTAAACGCCAAAGCCGCTTTGTTGAGTTTCAAATAACTAAACTTGAACAAGAAAAACAAGAACGTTTAGAAGAGCTTAAGGCCGATTTGTATAAACTGCGCCGTAGCTTTCCCAAATCTGAAGAGTTGGCTGCATTGCAGCAAAAAATTGATCGCTTAACTGAGCACTATGATGAAAAAATTGGTGTTGAGCGTATAAGCTTAGCCGGCCTAAAATCAAAAGCTGTGACGTTAGAACGACAATACGCACAAAATTAATAAATTTGTATAAAAAAGCCCCGCTTAGCGGGGCTTTTTTGTTTAATTCAGTTTAAAGTAACTTTTAGGTTATCGTTGTGATAACTTTAAAACTGAACATGTTAAAAATAAGAAATGGTGCTACAGATACACTGTAGAAAACAGTGAGTAGCAAATACATAACAAGAAAGGATGATTATGAATAAGTCATTTAGATATTCTCTTTGTGCGCTAGCAGTAAGCTCGCTGTGTTACAGCCAATTAACACTGGCTCAGCAAAGTGATGACCAGACAAAAGCACAGCAAGTTGAACGCATTGAAGTTACCGGCTCTCGTATTAAGCGTAACGATTTAGAAGGCGCTGCGCCTATTGATGTTATTAGTCGTGAAGACATCGCTAAGTCAGGCTTTTCTAATTTACAGCAGTTATTAGAGCGCACTCCGGTTGCAGGTACAGGCACATTTTCTACACGAGGTAATAATCAAGACTCAACCGCTAACGGTGGTGCGGCGATCAGTCTGCGTGGTTTTGGTTCAGACGCAACGTTAGTGCTAATTAACGGCCGCCGTGTTGCGGTAAGTGCGTTTGCGGAAAATATCGCTAATTCCTTTGTTGATATTAACTCGATTCCGGTTGCGGCTATTGAGCGCATTGAAATTTTAAAAGACGGCGCGTCGGCAGTGTATGGTTCTGATGCTGTAGCTGGTGTTGTTAATATTATTATGCGTAAAGACTTCGAGGGCGCAGAAGTTAGCCTAAGTCATGGTGGCACCACAGGACCAAGCTATGATGAAACCGCAGGTAGCTTTGTTTGGGGCACCCAGGGTAAAGATTCGAATGTTACTCTAATTTTGGATTATTTTAAAAACACCTCAATAACGGCAGGTGAGATGGGCCGTTTTGGCACGGCGAACCAAGAACCCTATGGTGGTGATGACAACCGTTCATCACGCGGATTTCCGGGTAACTTTGTGGTTAACGGTGTAACAACGATAGATCCAGGTTGCCCTGCCGGTAGTGCAGCAGGCATCAACTGTTTGTTTGATTATGGCCCTTATGGTTATGCCAACCCAGCTGCAGAGCGTGTTGGTGCAATGTTGCAAGCTAGCCAAAATTTCAGTAACGATATACAGGGTTATATTGAGCTAGCGGTGCAGCATAACCGTTCTGAAGCTATGGGCGCTCCGACCCCTTTAGATGCTGATGCCGGCTTAACGGTACCTGCCGCTCATCCTAATAATCCGTTTGGTGTTGATGTGGGTATTAATCGTTTCCGTACGGTTGATGCGGGCGCGCGGCAGTGGAGTATTGAGTCTGACACCTTACGTATGGTGGTTGGCTTACGCGGCACTATTAATGATTGGGATTGGGATGTTTCTGCGCAAAAAGGTCGCAGTGAATCAATGCAAACCGGTAGTAAACAGCAAGGTTGGGTGCGGACAGATTTTCTGCAAGAACAAATTAACCTAGGTAATTATAACCCGTTTGGTGGCGCGTATAATTCACCAGAAGTGATTGATGCTATTACGACGTCGTTAGTGCGTCGTGGCGCGTCACATTTAACCTCATATGATGCCAGCATTAGTGGCGAAGCCTTTACGCTGGGCGAGCAAACGGTGTCTATGGCAGCGGGTATTGAATACCGTAAAGAGGATGCCTTCGATCAACCGGATGACCAATTCCAGCGCGGCTTAATTTTTGGTACTGAATCAGTGTCAGCACAGGCGGAGCGTGATCAGTATGCTGCCTATGTTGAGTTCTTAGTGCCCATATCAGATGTGCTTGAATTCACAGTGGCCGGTCGTTATGACCACTACAGTGATTTTGGCTCAACAATTAACCCGCAATTAACGATGCAATGGCGTCCTCTGGATACCTTCACGCTGCGAGCTTCATTTGGCCAAGGTTTCCGAGCCCCGTCATTGGCACAAATTGGCTTAGGGCCGTCACAAGAATCCATGTTCTTCGTTGATACTTTCCGCTGTCCAACGCCAGATGCCTCTAACCCAGGTTGTTCATCTACCGACTACACTATTGTATTTGTTGGTGGTGAAGGTTTGCAGCCGGAAGAGTCTGAGACCTATAACTTAGGCGCGGTGTGGCAAGTAACAGAAGACTTTGATATTACTGCAGATATCTGGAGTATTACGCAAGATAACAAAATTGATAAAAATGATTATCAAAACGTATATAACGCTGAGTGTAATAACCAAAACAGCACGGTTTGCGTGCGCTTACCTGCGCTGCCTGGCCAAGCTTTAGGTGATTTATCACGGTTGTATAACAGCTATGTGAACATTAGCTCGCAAGAAGCGACCGGCTTAGACTTATCTACATCGTATCGCTTAACGCTGCAAGATATGGGTTTGGTTCGGTTTAGCTTAGACTGGTCTTATATCAATAAATTTGAAAAAAATGGCATAGACTACGCTGGTGAGTATAACTATCCAAAAAACCGTTGGTTAGCGTCGGCTGACTGGAGTTACGGTGACTGGGGTGTTACGACAAGCTTGAGCTATGTTGGGCAGTTTGAAGACTATGCTCCGCCTAGCGAAGTTGAATCAACAAAAACACGTAGTGTTGACGCGCATGCACTGCTAGATATTCAAGGGCGCTACAATGTCAGTGAAAAACTACAGTTAGTGCTGGGTATGAACAACGTGTTGGATGAAGATCCACCGTTTGTTATTGGTGACGGTGATGGCGATCTGTATGGTTATGCGTCAAAAGTCCACAATACTCGTGGCCAATATATTTACGGTAAAGTAACTTACCGCTTCTAATATTAAGCCTATAAAAAAACAGCGCCTTGGGGCGCTGTTTTTATTTAAAACCGAGTTATATTGTTTTAGCGATATTAATTAACAATAGGCTCAATATGAATTTCTACGCGGCGGTTTAATGCGCGGTTTGCTTCAGAAGTGTTAGATACTATCGGGTAACTAGGGCCATAGCCTTGAGTTTCAACCCGAATTTCTTTTATGCCTTGCGCCAATAAATATTGTTTTACGCTATTGGCACGAGCTTGCGATAAATTCATATTGTACTGATAAGCACCAGTGTCATCAGTATGGCCGGCAATAACTAACATGGTCTTTTCGTAATCACGTAATACCTTAGCAATATCATTAAATACGGGGAACAGGTTAGAGCGGATATCCGAGCGATTAATATCAAACGTTAGCTGTGCTGGAATGTCTAAACGTAATTTATCACCGTCACGAACAACTTTAACACCAGTGCCGCTAAGCTCATCATTTAAGGCTTTTTCTTGCTTATCCATATAGCTACCAACAGCGGCCCCGGCTAAAGCACCTACTGCGGCACCAATAGCCAAGCGCTTGTTTTTATGATTGCCTGTAGCCTTACCTGCTACCGCACCGGCAACAGCACCAATGGCTGCACCCTTACTGGTATTTGAGTATTCGGTTGAGGCACAACCCGAAAGAACAAGGCCTGCTGAAACTAATGAAACGAGTAAAATTGAGCTGCGCATATATGTAACTCCTAGCAATATTTAGACACTACTTTAGTAAAGTCTACTGAATTTGCGCTGAACTATATCAGCAAGTGACTTTTTCGCTGTTAATCTTTGTTTATTTCTAATGCTTTCGTTCACTTTTTAACGGTTTTTCAGTATTGTACATGGGTTTAGTTATCTGTCAGTGCTGCCAAGGTGGGAAAAGGATTTAGCAATGAACAAGTTTTTAGGCTTAGGCATCGCCTTAAGTGTAATTTTTATGACCAAGCCGGTTTTGGCCGACGTCTATAAGTGTACCGACGCAGCTGGCGAGGTTGTGTTTCAAGGTGAGCCGTGCCGCGAAGGTGACGAAGTAAAACTAGATATCCGTTTTGCTGAGAACTCGAAAGGCGCTGTCGATAACTTGATTTCAGGAAGTTGGTGCGAAGTAGGCACGTCCAACGTTGCAGACGGACTAGTGCAACAAGACAATGCCCTACGTAAAACCTGGATTTTTAGCGATCGACAGATGGTGCAGCATATTACCCAAGGTCAGCGTTTAGATACCTTTAAATATCAAATCAGGCAATCACCCGGCTCTTTTGTTATTGATCATCCGGCTTTTGGTAGTGGCCAAGTAAGTTGGCAGGTGAAAAAATTAACCGAAGATAAGCTAGTTATTGCCGCTTATGGTGGTTTTACTCATTTAACCGCGGGCAATTGTGAAATTGCTATGGCAAGTACAACGAATTAAATAGACACACCTAAAACTACGCTCTAAGCTGCTGCTACAAGGGTAGCATTTAGGTGTGTTATGTTAAATTCTGGCTGGCGGCGTATTGTTATTAAAGTTGGCAGTGCGCTAATTTCTCCTACCGCAAAAGGCTGTTCGACTCGTTATTTATTAGCTATTGCTCGCTTTATTAGTGAATGCCGCCAGCAAGGCATCGAAGTAGTGCTGGTGTCATCAGGTAGTGTTGCCGCTGGTCGGGGCGCAATAGCATTTCCACATCAACCGTTGCCGATTAATATTAAGCAAGCTATGGCCGCGGTTGGCCAAACAGAAATGATGGCAACTTGGAGCCATTTATTTGATTTTCGCTGCGCGCAAATTTTGCTTACCCATGATGATCTTGCTAACCGTCGACGTTACCTAAATATTGATAATACCTTGCGTACTTTGCTTGCTAACGAAGTGCTGCCGATTGTTAATGAAAACGACAGCGTGGCAACGGCTGAACTAAAAGTGGGTGATAACGATAATTTGGCTGCGATGGTAGCGATAGTTGTTGATGCTGATGCATTGATTATTTGTTCTGATATTGACGGCCTATATTCGGCAAACCCGCGTACCACGCCAGATGCACGTTTTATCGCCCAAGTAGCCCAAATTAATGCCGATATATATGCCATGGCAGGAGGTAGCCACCATGCTATTGGCACTGGCGGCATGCTAACAAAAATTCAAGCGGCCGACAAAGCGACGCGCCAGGGTATCGATACGTTAATAGTAAACGGGCAAAAGGCAGATAGTTTTGATGCGTTGTTGTATGGCAAACCAGCCGGCACCTTGTTTATGCGACAACAGGACCGGCTAAGCGCGAAAAAACACTGGCTATTACACAGCCTTAAAAGCCAAGGCAGTATTATGCTTGATACTGGCGCAACCCAAGCACTATTGCATAAAGGTGCCTCATTGCTGGCTAAAGGCGTAGTGAGCATTGATGGGCAGTTTGATAAGGGTGATGCAATTTGGTTATGCGACAATGCCGGTAAGCAATTAGCCAAAGGCATCAGCCAATATAGCGCCACTGAACTGCAGTTAATTAAAGGTCTGCACAGCCAAAGAATTGCAGACGTTTTAGGTTTTTGTCCCAGCGAAGCCGTGGTGCATCGAGATGATATCGCGTTAGCTAATTAAGGTGGGTTGCCAATGAAAATTGCAGTTGTAGGTGGCGGTATCAATGGTTTAAGCAGTGCGTGGCAACTGGCTTTGGCAGGGCATGACGTTAGCCTATTTGAACGAGACAAGTTAATGCAGGCCACTAGCCGAGCCTCGTCTAAATTATTGCACGGCGGTTTGCGCTATTTAGAGCAGGGAGAGTTTCGTTTAGTGCGTGAAGCGCTGCAAGAGCGGCGCTGGTGGCTAAAAAAAGCGCCACAGCTTACCCGCAGGCTGCCAATCCTATATCCGTTATATCAAGATTCTCGTCGTGCCCGTTGGCAACTAAAAATAGGTTTATGGTTATACGACAGTTTTGCTGGGCGCAAAGGTATTGGTCGGCATCGTTGGTTAACGCCGCAACAAGCACTGCGCTGTTCGCCGCAGTTACAGCCTGAGGGGTTGAAGGGTGCCTACTTATTTTTTGATGGTCAGATGGATGACGCCAAGCTAGGTTTGTGGATGGCGGAACAATGCACTAAAGCGGGCGCAATGTTATTTGAACATAGCCCAGTACTGCAGGTAACAACAGAGGCAAAAATTCTGCTAGCAACCGGCTGGCAGCAGTTTGATCGCGTAGTAAATGTGGCGGGCCCTTGGAGCCAGCAGTTATTACAGCAATCTTCGTTACCGCAACAGCCTTTAGACTTGGTGCGCGGCAGTCATCTGCTACTACCCGCAATAAGCCGTTACGGCCATATGCTTGAAGTGCCAGGAGAGGCGCGCATTGTGTTTGTGTTACCTTATCAAGGTAAAACCTTATTAGGTACTACTGAAGTGCGTCAACAGCTAAATGAGCCGATACAGTGCTCTGCAGCAGAGCGAGATTACTTACTGAAGGTATATAACCACTACTTTCAGCCGCAGCAACAGACTGAAGCGGTATTGGACGATTTTGCTGGTGTGCGGCCTTTACTTGGTGGTAGTGCCGACGCAAGCAGAGCCAGCCGTGAATACCAACTAAACTGGCAAGGGCAATTATTAACCGTATCGGGTGGCAAATGGACTACAGCACGGGCACTGGGTAAAAATGTCGCCGTGCAGGTAGCTAAAACGCTGACTAAATAACTACAGGGTAATTGCTAAAATTTTTGAACGGCGTTGATAGTTATACAGCTGCTTTTTTTGTGCGGGTAAATCTTCTACTGTTAGCAATTCAAAACCCTGCTCTAAAAACCAGTGAATACTGCGCGTGGTAAGAGCAAATAATTTCTCATACTTGCGTTGGCGCGCTTGCTGAATAATGCTTTTTAGTAACAAACTACCACGATCGGCATCACGGTAATCTGGGTGCACGGCTAAGCAGGCAAATTCGCCGACATTATCATCTGTAAAGGGATACAGTGCGGCACAACCAATAACTAAGCCATCACGTTCAATCAAGGTAAATTGATCAATCTCCATTTCTAGTTGCTCACGAGAGCGGCGCACTAACAGGCCTTGCTGCTCTAGAGGGCGAATTAAATCTAAAATACCGCCAATATCGGAAATAGTAGCGGCGCGTAACTTTTCTGCCGACTCAGTGACAATTTGTGTGCCGATACCGTCGCGAGAAAATAGTTCTTGCAGTAAGGCACCATCCTCGTCGTAACTTACTAAGTGACAGCGCGGCACACCAGCGCGGCAAGCGGTAATAGCGGCATGTAAAAATGCCATAGTGCTAGGGCAATCAATCGGTTGCTGCTGCATATTTTGTAATATACGCTCAGCGGCATTTGGCATTAGTTCAGCCGTTATTTTTTCATTTTCATCTAAAATACCGCCAATTTCACTAAAGCCAATCATCTTCTCGGCTTTTAGTTTTATTGCGACATGGGTGGCAATATCTTCGGCTGTAAGGTTAAAGCTTTCGCCGGTTACGGACGCTACTATTGGCCCCATTAACACTATGCCGTTATTGTCCAGCTGGCGGCGAATACCTGCCGCATCAATCCGGCGTACCTTGCCGCTATGATAGTAATCTACCCCTTCATCTACTCCTAACGGCTGGGCAATGACAAAGTTGCCGCTAACCACGTTTATTTGTGCGCCCTGCATCGGTGTGTTGCTTAAACTCATAGATAGCCGTGCGGTTATATCAAGCTGCAAAGCGCCGGCAACCTGTTTTATTAGCTTAAACGAGTCGTCATCAGTAATTCGTATCCGATTATGGTAAGCCGGCTCAAGCCCCGCTTGTAGTAACGCGGCATTAATTTGTGGCCTCGCGCCGTAAACCAGGACTATTTTTATACCTAAACTGTTTAGTAGGGCAATGTCGTTAATAATGCTGCGAAAGCCAGGTTGGGTAATGGCTTCACCGCCCAACATAACCACGAAGGTTTTGCCGCGATGCGCGTTAACATAGGGGGCAGATTGCCGAAAACCGGAAACAAGTTCAGTAGTTCGCACGGGTAGCAGGTGTCCTTTTAGCAAAGAGAGTTGGTTTGTAAGATATAAAGATGGCAGCTTGAAGCAAAAACGCCAACGTTAACACCAGTATAGTTTTTGCATTTTAAAATACGGTTGGTTTTATATCCATGCTTTTCGCATAAATATGCTGTTTTAAGTTGTAGGGAAATAAGAAAAGTTATCGTGGTTAGCCGTAAACAGCAGGTTAAAACAACCTGCTGTCTCAGGTAGTTAAGGTTAATCGAGAATAATATGTGGTAAAAACCGCGAACTGTCTTTGGTAATTAAGCTGTTATCTTCGCGAATGCAAATGCCGGCGGCACTGTCGCCAACTACCCAGCTGCCAATTAGCGCATAACTATCAGCAAACTTTGGTAAAGGCGCTAACTCTTGGCGAATATAGCCGCTATCGGTATAAGGCCCGTCTTGTTTGAATAATTTTCCACTGTTGGTTACTAATTCGATATTGGCCCCTTCGCGTGAGAACAAGGGCTTGCGCACCCAGCCATGTTTTAATGTGCTGCCGTCATCGAAAAATGTTGGTAATAAATTAGGGTGGCCTTGATACTTTTGCCACAACATTGGCAGTATGCCTTTATTTGACAACAAGCATTTCCATAGCGGTTCTATAAACTGGGTTTGGCTGCTGATAACCGTGCTGGCAAACTCTTCTTGCAGCATAAATTCCCATGGGTACAGCTTAAACAAACCTTGAATAGGAAAGCCGTCTAAATCGACCAATTGGCCGTCAATGTCGCCTAGTTGTTCCAGCTGAATGTAGCGGCAATTTACGCCAGCTTGTAGCGCAATATCCATTAAGTAATCAACAGTGCCTCTATCTTCGGTACTGTCGGCGACGCTAGCAAAGTAAAAGGGTTGTGCCAGATTAAGCTCGGCAAAGGCCTGCTGTAGCTTGTCTTGTAATGAATTAAACTGATCTGCACCCTGAGGTAGCGCGCCGCGCATTAATTGATCTTCTAGCCATACCCACTGAAAAAAGCCCGTTTCGTATAACGATGTTGGGGTGTCGTAGTTTAGCTCTAGCAACTTAGCTGGGCCGCTGCCATTGTAGCTAAAGTCCATGCGGCCGTATAAATGCGGTTGCTGACTTTGCCAACTGTCGCGCACTGCCTGCCAAAATTGTTCAGGTATAGCGAGCTGTTGTAGCTGTTGCTCGCTAGTAACAATGTCGGCAACCAGATCAAGCGCCATCTGATGTAGCTCTTCAGTTGGCTGTTCTAAATCGTGCTCTATTTGTTGCAAACTAAACTGATAGTAAGCACTTTCATCCCAGTATGGCTCACCGTCAAAAGTATGGAAATTAAAGCCAACACTTTCGGCAAACGCCTGCCAGCCAGGGCGTGGGGTGCTGTTTACTCGTTTCATCGCTAATTAACCACCTGTGCTACTAGCACTGCGCTTGGCTGCTTGAGAGCCAAAACCACCACGTTTTGCCAGTGTTGCCGGTTTAGGTTGTACCGCAGATGGGCGCACACTAGTGGCACCGGGTTTTGACGCTACAGCAGTATTACTTGCGGTGCGAAAGGTATTGCGGTCGTCACGAGATTTATATAGCGGCTGTGTTGCGACAGCGCTGCGTGCTGCACTGGCTGTTGGTTGCGCTGGTGCGCTTGCCATTCCGCCACGGCTTAACATTTGCCCAGCCATAAAGCCCATCATCATCGGCATAAAGAAACCGCTGCTTTGCTGACTTTGTGACCGCTGCTCAGTATTGTTTGCCGCCAGTACGGGGGCGTTTTCACATTGGCCAGTGCCAAAATCTGTTTCGCATTCTTGCTGGCTGGCATAGCGCGGTGCGACCTGCGGGTGCAAAGTTTGTGCTTCAGCAAAAGCAGCTTTACATTCTGCCGGCGGATTATAATAGGCTGCACATTCGTCAGGGCTATTAAATACCTGCACTTCTACCTGCTTTTCACTGCAACCGGCTAATACTAAACCGGCTGCCGGTACCATCATAATTAAGCGGGCTGCTTTACTGCGTTTAAATATGTTGCTCATCAAAGACTCCTTAATAGCTTGGTGGGATCCTGCGCAAAAGGCGACAGTAATACAAGTGAATTAGTGCAATATTATGGAGTTTATTTAATACTTTGTTTTGGCGTAAGTTATTGGGTTTGGCGCTTGGTTCCATAAATTTTGATGTGTGCTTTGGCTAAAAAACTGCTGTGGTTGCCAGCAGCGCGGTAAAAACCGGCGAATTTGGCCGGGCTCCCAGTCGGCGCTAAGCTGCATTAAAATTTCTTTTAAACGCGCAGTGGGAATAACTGATAGCCGATCACGTGCGGGTTTAAAATATAAATTATGCGCAAGGCTAACCTGACAATTATGGCCGCCGCGGCGATATTGTAAGTTGCGGCTGACAATGCGGCATAAGGGTTCAGCTAATTTGGCTGGGTATAGCTGGTTTACTATTGCTAGCTCGTATTTTTCTGCGTAGCCGCTGTCATGCTGAGTAGGTATAAAAGCAATACCATAACCTTGCGGAAAGATACCGACGATATTAATCAGCTGCTGAACCCAGTTAGCTGGAAATTGGCCACGATTGACCCCATCTTTTAATAATAAGCTGGCTTTAGGTAGCGCTTCATATTGGTAGCGGTCTCTACCTGGCAGCACAATAGAGCTGTACACCTGAGGGAGACTAAGTAAAGGGGCTAGTGGGCCATCCGAGTTAATGCTCTGGCTTAATAACTGTTTAATAAATTTTATATTATTTTGTTGTTGCAGCTGATGCAGTTGTTGTTCTCGCTTACTGTTACCGCGATAGGGCACAAGTTGTAAAGCCTCATCCAGTAATCGAGCCATTGCCACCTTACTCGTTGCAAGGTAGCGCTGTCGTTCTTGGTGTTGCATGCTGCGGTTAGCGTCATATTGTCCAGCATAGCCAGTAAGTAGCGTAATAGCATCAATATCCAGTTGACCACAATCTAGTAGCATCACCGCTATTATTAGTGGTAGCTGCACGTTTACACGAAAGGGGCAGGTATCGTCGGCAAAGCGGCGAGCAGTATAATGGTGCAATAACGTGTTATCGGTTAGTAGTTTATGCTCAAGCGCATGCTCAAGTAAACGTAGTGTTAGCGCCGCACGGTATAGTAGTTTGTAACCAAATTGCAGTTCGCGCCAACGTCTCGGTGAGTCTGGGGCGGTTAATTGCAGACTACCTAATAAACGTGCCGAGCGCACTAAGGTGTCAGCTTGGTTATTACCTTCGCTTAAGCGCAACACCTTTTCAGCTAAAAAAGTTAATTGCGGCATTAGTTCTGGTTTTGCGATCACGGCATCACTAACCGGCATATTATTAGTCATGCGAATAAAGTGATGCATATCATTAATTAGGCTGACTAAGCTATCCGCGTCAGCTACCGAAGTAAGTGCCTGTAGCAAGCGTTTTAATTCGCGCATAAAACTGCTGTCAGCAGACAAAGTTGATGAACGCAAGCAGGCGTCTCCGCGATAAGTTAGGTGCTTACAATACCTGATCTTAGTAGTTGAATAAAGCGACCAGTGTTTTAGCTAAGCGGTGGCTGTCGTTGCGCATTATTGTCGAGGCAATAACAAAAAAAGCCAGCAAGCTGGCTTTTTTTGAGCTAATTAGATTAGCCGAAAATTTTACGACGGCTAAGGCCTAATAAACCTGCACCTAATAATAATAAACTCGCCGGTGCTGGCACTTGAGTTGGGCGATTAGACGTGCCAACTACAATGTTATCAAATTCAGCAGCGACGCCGGTTGAAGTGAAACGGAAACTGGTAAAACCCGTGCCGGTAAAATCGATATTTACATACACGTTTGAACCCGGTGCGATCTGATTACCACTGACACCACCGTTGTTGCCTAAAATTTGTGGGCCAGTCAGCGTATCCATTAAATCGCCATTACCATCAAAAAATTCTAAATAGTTATAAACGTCGATAGAACCAAAGTACACGCCTAGGTAATTAATACCTGCGCCAGAGGCAAGAATGCTGCTGTAATCAATAGTAATTGATGACGGTAAGCTGCCACCTTCGGCTGGTGTATAGCCAAAACAGGTGTTGTCGTTAGCTGGTGCAGCAGCATAACCGGCAGAACCCTGGCGAGTGTTAAAGGCATCTGAACCCGACATTGACACTTGAATTGCTGAGCCAGCAAATAATGAGTTGACCGCACAGCCGCTTTGGCCGCTTTGTTTAACGTCATTATAGGCGGTGCTGCCTGCACCAAAACCTACCATTTGCGTAGCGCTGTCAAAGGTTTCAATAAAGAAGCCATTAGCAGGATCTAATAAATTACTTGGGTCGATATAGTTGCTGGTTAAGCCAGAGCCATCAGTAGCGGCTTGGCCACCGTAGGTAACCATTAATGTGGCTTGCGATGAAAAGCAGGCTAAGGCAGCTGTTGTTAGTAAAATCCGTTTAAAGCTTTTCATATAAACCTCGGTATAAATTGTGATGCGTTGTGTACTCTAAGCGTGATAGAGCATAATTAATGCCAGAGTTTTAACTGGCTGTATTTTCTGGTTTTGCTTAACTTTCGTGCCTTACATTTAAATACAATTGTAAACAAAGTCGACAGTGTAAAGTTGGTGCTGGCGTAATGGTTACTCGCAGTGTTCGCACATTTACTGTAAGATACGCGCCCTCTGTTTTAGAGACAACTGCAGCTGCGGCAGATATATTTCGCAGCAATAACTGCGGGATATCGCATGCAATTTACTGATTTAAACCTAGCACCAGCGCTGTTAAAGGCCATTGCTGAAAAAGGCTACACTACACCTTCTCCTATTCAGCAGCAGGCTATTCCTGCGGTGTTAGCTGGCCGAGACTTAATGGCTGCCGCGCAAACCGGTACTGGCAAAACTGCTGGCTTTACATTGCCATTATTACACTTATTAAATGACGGCCCTAAAGTGCAGCCGAACCAAGTACGGGCATTAATTTTAACGCCAACGCGTGAGCTTGCCGCGCAGGTTGCAGAAAGTGTCGCTGTATACGGTAAATATATGCCGTTAAAAAGTACGGTAGTATTTGGTGGTGTAAAAATTAACCCGCAAATGATGGCGCTGCGCCGCGGCGTTGATATTTTAGTGGCAACACCAGGCCGTTTATTAGACTTGTATCAGCAAAATGCAGTGCGTTTTACGCAACTGGAAGTGCTGGTATTAGATGAAGCCGACCGTATGTTAGATATGGGCTTTATTAATGATATTAAAAAAGTGCTGGCTTTGTTACCAAAGAAGCGACAAAACCTGCTGTTTTCGGCCACGTTCTCTGCGGACATTCGTAAATTAGCCAAAGGTTTAGTAAATGATCCGCTGGAAGTATCAGTTAGCCCAGAAAACACCACGGCGGAGCGCGTAGAGCAGCTTATTTATCCGGTTGATAAAAACCGTAAAGCGGCATTAGTAACCAAGTTAATTCTGGATAATAACTGGCAACAGGTGCTTATTTTTACCAAAACCAAGCATATGGCGAATAAACTTAGCCTGCATTTAGAAACTGCCGGTATTAATGCGGCGCCTATTCATGGTAATAAAAGCCAGAATGCGCGCACCAAAGCCTTAGCTGATTTTAAAGCTGGGAAAGTGCGAGCCTTGGTCGCGACTGATATTGCTGCGCGTGGCTTAGATATTGATCAGCTGCCGCAGGTTGTAAATTATGAATTACCTAACGTGGCAGAAGACTATGTACATCGTATTGGTCGCACTGGTCGTGCTGGTGCAGCCGGGCATGCTATTTCGCTAGTGTGCGCCGATGAAACCAAAGAGCTGGTAGGTATCGAGCGCTTAATTAAGCAACATATTCCACGCGCGCTGTTAGAAGGTTTTGCGCCGGTAAATACCGTGCCTGAAATAAAGCTTAATACCAAGCCGTATAAACCGAAGAAACCCAAGGTAGCCAAACCGGGCCATCGCGACGGACAGCGGCCGCTGGCACGTTCAAGCTAATACACATACAGCATCGGTTAGCTGGCTCTGGTATAGTAATATTTTACGCAGCCAAGGAGCCAGTATTAATGCAGTGGCAGGTATTAACCTTTAACGAATTAAACATTTACACGCTATATAGCTTATTGCAACTACGGGTAGATGTGTTTGTGGTAGAGCAAAATTGCCCTTACCCCGAGCTGGATGACAAAGACGTACATCCACAAACCCAGCATATTATTTTGCAAAAAGGCGATAAAGTTATCGCCTATTCTCGCGTATTAGCACCCGATATTGGTTTTGCTGATTTTCCTGCTATCGGCCGTGTCTGTGTTGCGCAAACCGCGCGTCGTTTAGGTTTGGGCCAAGTGCTAATGAGTGAAAGCCTAAAGGTGGTAAATTCTTTATGGCCCAATACCGATATTCATATTTCTGCGCAGTGTTACCTGCAACAGTTTTACCAAGAATTGGGCTTTAAGCCTGCCGGCGAGCCTTATTTAGAAGACGATATTCCGCATTTAAAAATGATAAAACCGGTTAACATTAGCTAACCGGTTTTGTTGTGCTGCTATTTCTGAATTAAAACTTATAACTTAATGCTAACCACAGGCTGCGTGCTTTTTCTGTTGTATTGTAATCGGCGGTGCAGTTATAAGTGTCTTGGGTGTCGGCCAATAAACAGGTACGGCTAGATAAATCGTCGTCTAACAGATTATTAATACGCGCGCTAAAGCTTAACTGATCTGAATACTGATACTTAGCACCTAGGTGCAGTAATTCATAAGATTTGTAATACAGGCTTATGGTTTCAGGGCCAGTAGGGCCGCTGATATTAGCGGTGCCGCGAAAACGCTCACCACGCACTTCAGCAATCAGTTGCATGCTGAAATCGTCCAGCAACTGCCAGTTAACTGTAGCATTAAGCATATTTTTTGGCGTACTAACTAAGGGCAAGCCAGCATCACGGCCACTTTTAACTTCACTGTCGGTGTAGGTGTAATTGGCCGTTAGGCTAATACTGTCGGTAACGTTAAGCTTACCTGATAGCTCAACGCCGCGCGTTTCTGCTTTGTCCACGTTAGCCGCTTGAGTAAAGCTGTTGTAACCAAGCTCTGCCCAGCCTGGGCCTATATCCACGCAAGGTGTACCTGCTGCGGCCGTTTCGCAGTTTGGCAGGTTGTCTTGATTAATAATTTTGTCGCTAAAATCGTTATAGAACAGCGTAATATTACCGCTAAACATATCATTGCTGTAGTAAGCGGCTAGCTCATAGTTTACGCTGGTTTCAGGTTGTAAATCGGGCGTACCAACAAAAGGGCTAACGCCTTGGCCACCAAAACCGGTAATACCAGAGAATAGCTGGTTAGGCTTAGGTGCTTTATAACCGGTACTTACGCCACCTTTAACCGTCCATTGTTCAGTTGGTCGGTAGTTTAAGTAAGCACGCGGGCTAAATTGATTACCAAAGATATTATGGTTATCAAAGCGAGCACCTAGGGTAGCGGTAAACTCAGGATCAAACTCCCAGCTATCTTCAGCAAAAACGGCTACTTGACGATGGGTTTGGCTGGTACCATCGCGAAAACCGTCGCCATACATACCAAATACACCATCTTCCATTTCGGCGTTAAAGTACTGCGCGCCTAGCACAAAGTAATGATCTTGGTATTGCGACTCCAGTTTGGTATCAATAATTAAGTTATCAATTTGCAGGGTACGGGTAGGGCGCGGTAAAAATTGCGCCTGTAATTGCTCGGCTAATGCTGGCGTTAAAGCGGGTTTACTCTTACCTTGAGCAATAACTTGCTGGTTCCATATGGTTTGCAGCTCACCGCGCTCTTCTACGGTAAGCGGTAAAGAGCGGCCA
The DNA here is from genome assembly GCF_036983985.1 of Rheinheimera metallidurans. NCBI lineage: Bacteria > Pseudomonadati > Pseudomonadota > Gammaproteobacteria > Chromatiales > Chromatiaceae > Rheinheimera > Rheinheimera metallidurans. The sequence goes on along the minus strand of NZ_JALAHQ010000004.1, from coordinate 34,752 downwards.
AAGTTTTCACTGCGGCTTTGTGTAATGCTGCTGGTTAGTGTACCAAAATCAAACCGGCCAACGTGTGCCAGTATCCATTGCTCTCGCTCTACGCGCTGGTATGGCGTGTAGCCCACCCGAGGTTGGATCACACCTGCACCGCTAGCACGCCATAAACTGGTTGCACTGTCTAAGGTGCCGGTTTGACCTTCAGTGTTATCGTAACGTTGTTTGGCAATATCGTATTCAAGGCTAATAAATTGTTGTTCGCTAAGGGCGTAGTTTAACGTGCCGCCTAGGTTCCAGTTTTTTGCTGCAACAATTTTTTTATCGCCAAAGCTACCTTCATCTACCCAAGTAGAGCCATCAGGCAAAGGCAAGTTTGCACTATAGGTTGGCGCACTTTCATCGCGGTCGTAAATACTACCACGCAGTGCATAGGTTAAGCTGCTCGCGCCAGTTGGGCCAGTTAGATAAAGGTCAGCTTTTTTGTCATCACCGTATTGGCTATCTTGCTGTAGGTTGCTACTAACGGTAATACTGCCGTGGGTGCTATCTAGCTGTTTACGCGTAATAATATTAATAACGCCACCAATAGCATCAGCACCATACAGTGTAGACATTGGCCCACGTACTACTTCAATACGTTCAATTGCTTCAAGCGGTGGCATATACATAAACTGACTGTTGCCAAAGTTATTTGGCCCAATATCACCTACGTCGCTTTGCCGGCGGCCATCAATTAATACCAACGTATAATCAGCGGGTAAACCGCGCATAGTAATACTAATGTTGCCGTTTTTATCTTGGCCACTGCCGACGTCTATCCCTTCAATATCGCGTAGCGCATCAGCTAAGCTGGTAAAGGATTTATTTTGTAAATCTTCACGTGTTACTACTGACACACTGGCAGGGGCATCAACCAACTTTTGTTCATAACCTGACGCTGTTACTACAATAACTTCTATATTGTGATCCGCTGCTGCCGCGCTGGCTGCAGTTACGCTTTCTGCTTGGGCAAAGGGTAACGAAAAAGCTGCAGCAATGGCACAAGCAACTGTGGTTAAACGAAACAACATGGAAACTCCTTGAGGGAAAGGTTTAGCTTAAAGCTGAAATAAATCGCTATGTAAACAATGTGGCGAATGATAATTATTACCATTGAGTAAAGCAACAACAATTGGAATTAATCGTTGAATAAGTAGTGAATTACAGTGGGTAGTTAATTTACTGAAAAATAGGTAGGAATTAAAAGGCTGGCTGTTAAGTGGCCAGCCGCCGCTTTAGGCTGTTGCTGCGCCGTAAATTTGCTCGGCGTGGTTAAATAGAATCCAGCTGGTAAGAATGTACTTATCGTTTGATATGGGAATGCAGCCACGGTGGGTGTGGGTGAAGTAGGCTGGGGCAATTACCATGCGGCCTGCTTTAGGCTTAATCGACTTTTGCTGGTAATAAAATTCGGTTTCGCCACCTTCGGCCACGTCGTTTAAATAAAACATAAACAATAGGGCACGATGCAATGGCTCGGTGCTGCCTTGTTGCGGGTAAACTTCGCTATGCCAGTAACCATAGTTGCCAATACCTGCCTGATATTTTTGCGCTTGTATTGGCCCTAGCCGATACAGTGCGCGCATAAAATCAACCGCTTTATTTGCCCCCAGCTCTGCGTAATTATCTTGGGTAATAGCCACGGGTTGGCCGGTTTGCGGGTGGCTAATAGTTAAGCCAACCGGGCCTATTAAGGCAAAATGGTACTTCTTGAAATATTCAGCGGCGTAATGGGTAGTGGCCTGCAAAATAATCTGCAGTAACGGCTGGTATTCAGCATGTTGAAATAAATACAGGTCGGTACTGTGCTTTTTCGTTAAATCTACACCGCCACCGGTACGGCCTTGTGTGGTGTGTGGGCTGGCATCAAAAGTGTTGATCAGTTGCTGACAAAAATCAGTTGATAGGGCATTGTCATAAATTTCAATAAAGTCGGTCATTGCAGTTACTCAGGACTGATTTTTAGCAAGGTAGAGCGCAGAATAACAGTAGAATATAAAGCGCAATGTGCGTTAATGGTCTGTTACCTTACTGCATTCTGCGCTTGGGTGAAAGTGGCCTAACTTACTATTTAGTCTCGTTTTAACTTTGTTGCCGCACCAATTGCTGCAAACTGCGAATGTTGTCGGCAATGTCTTGGCGTTGTGGGGCTAATTGTCGTACCTGTTGTAATAAGCGCAGCGCAATTTGATATTGTTGCCGATTAATTTCCAGTTGCGCTTGCCGTTGTAATGCTGACAATTTTACTTCGCTAATGGTAGCGGCACGGCTGTAGTTAATGCTGGCTAATTCAATATTGCCCTGAGTTTCGTACCACTGGGCTAAAGCCAATATGGCATCACCGGCTAGTGGGTCTAACGCTACCGCTTGCTGCAAGGCCTTTAGCGCTTGTTTAGGTTGTTTATCTGCCGTTGCTAGCTGTGCTTGTACCAAGGCTAATTGTGACTGCTGTTTTGCCGTTAAGCGTTCAGTGGGTAAGTGTGGTTTTTGTAATAAACGCCGTACAGCCGACCATTGTTGCTGGTAAGTTAAATACTGTACGGCCTGCAATAATGGCGTATGCCACGCATCGCTTTTGTTACCACCAGCGATAATGGCGCGTTGTAATAAGCTAACACCATGCTCGGCGCTACCGTGGGCAAGGTGTAGTTGCGCCGCTAATAGCAGGTTTTCTGCGCTGTTTTCACCTAAACGCAGCGCCACTTCAATACTGCTTAAAGCTTGGTTTGAATTACCCTGGCTGAGCGCCAGTTGGCTACGCTGCAACCATAGCGTTTTATTGTCAGGCTGTTGCTGCAAGAGTTGTTCAAGCATCGCTTGTGCTTGTGGCCACGCTTGGCTTTGAATTAGCGCATACAGTAAACCTTGCTGCCATTGGTTGTTATCGGGTTCAAGCATTAGTGCTTGTTGATAGCCCGCGACGGCGCTGGCCGGCTGGGCGGTTTGTAGGTTAATAAACGCCAACTGGCCATACACTTGGGCATCGGCAACGCCTAAATTAATGGCCGCGACTAAATGTGGTCGGGCTTGGGTATATTGCTGCTGTTGCATAAACACTAAGCTAATGGCTTGATGTGCTAGCGCTAAATCTGGCTGCTGCTTTAGTGCGGCTTGCAGGGCCGTTACGGCGTCGTCATAACGCTGTAGCGACAGCAATACCTGACCACGTAGCACTTGCAGTGCGGCGCTATCAGTTTGTAGCGGGCGCTGGTTAAATAGCTCGGCAATGGCTTTATAATCTTTTTGCTGTAATAACGGTTGTAGTTGGCGCGAAAAACCAAGTTCCACTGGGCTAACTGCGGCAGTGCGTTGAGCAATAGCGGTATTATTTAGCATAACCTGCCATACCGGCTCGGCCAGTTTCACTTGTAAAGTGTTAGCCCAGCTTGAACTGGCAAATATAACCAAACCCACTACTGCTGTTTTTAATACTTTTGTATTGAATACGGCGATTTTATAAAAAGATGTCATCGTTTAACCATTCCGCAGTTAAGGTTTAAATTCTACTGGCCAAATAAACCGAGCGCTTACCGCTTCGTTAGCTTTAGTTGGCATACTAAAACGGCTATTGCGTACAATGCGTTCAATTTCAGGTTTAAGTTCAGGGTACGGGTTTTCGACAATATCAAGCAGGGTGATCTTGCCGTGCTCATCAATCAGTATATCTAGTTTTACGCGAACATTTTTTACGCCCTGTCGGCTTAAACTACGTGGAAATACGGCATTAAGCGGCGTTTGTAGCACAGGCAGTGCATCTAGTTGATCAAGGCTAAAGGCATTTATTTCCATCTGTAACGATTGCCATTGCAGCTGCTGCACCTGTGGTTTAGGCGCGTTGAGCTCTAATTGCGGTTTCGTTAGCGTAATATCCGGTGTGGGTATTTGCACTGCGCTATGGGTATTTACTTGCACATCTAATACCGGTGTATTGGTAACTGGCTGCGGTGGGCTAGGTGGCGGCGGTGGTGGTGGTACCGGTAGGCTAGCAAGATCAATTGGCCGCACCAGTAATTTTTGTTCGGCTAATGGCTGAAATTGGCGGGAATACCACATCATGCCGAGCGCGGCTGTTAGTAATAAAATACTTAAACCAAAGGCGATTAAACGTATACGCGAGTGCATCTTACTCGGCTACCGTGGCTAGGCTTACTTGGCTGGCACCGGCAAGTTTAGCGGCATCAAGTACTTTCACTAATAAGTCAGCGGGTACGGTTTTGTCTACTTGCAGCACTACGGGGCGCGTACGTTCACGTAACAGCTGCTCAACAGTGGGTTGTACGCCGTCTACACCAATATTGCTGCCGTCGTAATATACTGCGCCTTGATCGGTAATAGCGATCAGTATGACCAATTGCTCAAGTTGACTGGCTGATACGGCTTGTGGCTTATCAACGTCTACACCGGTTTCACGCACAAACACCGTAGTAACAATAAAGAAAATAAGCAGAATAAACACCACATCCAGCAACGGCGACATATCAATGCCCTGATGTTGCTGCTCTAAGCGTTGGCCTAATCGCTGCTGCATTATGCCTCCTGCAGGCACAGATGATTAATGCGCGCACGGTTTAATTTGCTGCTTACCGATGACTGCAATAGCCAAGCTGGAATGGCGCAAGTTAAACCCAGTTGCGTGGTAAATAGCGCTTCGCCAATGCCTGCACTTAAATCAGCGGCACCGCTGCCACCCGATGCCATACCAGCAAATACACTTAGCAAACCAACAATGGTGCCAAGCAAACCGCATAACGGCATGCTAGCAATAAGTACGGTATTAAATTGTTGCCATTGCCCGCACTGTTGCCAGTTACCTTGGCGCAGCAATAGCCATTCTTGTAATAACAGCTGATAGCTACCTAACGCTGCGGCTAAAATTAACCAACAAACAAGGTTGTCGAATAACATTGAGATCATGCTGCATGCTCCTGAGTAATGGCAGACTGAGGCTGCGGGCTTTGCGATAGGCTTAAGGCTAAAGCTTCAAGCTGGTGATAGTAGCTACGGGCTTTGCGTGACAGCAGCGCATGTAATACCAGCGCCGGTATGGCGACTACTAAGCCGAGTTCGGTAGTAATAAGCGCTTGGGCAATACCACCCGATACCACTTGCGGGTCGCCAGAGCCAAACAACGTCATCATATTAAAGGTTTCAATCATGCCGCTAACCGTGCCGAGCAAGCCTAATAACGGTGCCACAGCCGCGGTTACGGCAATAGCGCCTAACCTCGCATCTAACGTTAACCGGCTGTGTTGCAACACGGCAAATAGTGCGTCGTCGCGTTGATGGCCAATCGCATGTTTTTCGCTACAACTGGCTAATTGCTGGGCAAAACCACTAGTGTGTTGTACGCGAGCATTAGGTAAGCTTGCCGTTTGCACCGCGGGTAAGCGCCAAAGTTGCCACGCTTTATGCAGCGCAATAACTAAGGCCACCAAGGCAAAAGCTAAAATAGGCAGGGCCCAAACGCCGCCTTTACTAATATGACTAACCGCTGATTCATGCTGAGTACTTTTCAGTAACGCCTTGTTTAAACTGGGATCAAACATCAGCTCGGCGCGTGATTGCTGTTGTAATTGCGCTAGCGCCGAGTTATCGCTAAATGGCAGCGCAACGGTAGGTACTTCTGCATCATTACTGCGATGAGCTAATAAACCGCCCTGCTGTTGTTGTGCTAACCAGTACCAACTAATGGGCCCAGCGCTAAGCACCTTGGCATTAATTAATTCACCATTTGGCTGAATAATATCGCGTGCTTGCCACTGCGGATAAAGGCTTTGCTGTAACTGTGCCGCATAAGCGCTGGCAGCTTGTAACTGGTTATTCAGATTAGTGTCGGTAACGGCTAAATGATGCTGACGAATAAAGCTGGCCAGCTGATTTTTCTGATACTGCTGCTGATCTTGCCAACCTTTTAAGCGCTCAGTTAGCTGGTTTAAGCCTAACGTGCTTTCATCTTCAGCCCGTCGCGCCACTGCGGTTTTTTCTCTAAGTTGCTGCACTTGCTGCTGCAACGCTTGATATTGCGTAGTGAGCTGCTGTTGTTGCTGGCTAATTTGTTTTTCTGTGCTGCTTAATGTTTGTTGGGCTTTTTGAATATCGGCTAGTACTGAGGCATTCACATCGGCTGCCGCTGCAGTTAGCGTTGTTGTTGCCAGTAACGCCATACCGGTAAGGGTAATAATCTGTTTTATACTAAGCAGAAAACGGCTTGGTTTCATGGCGTTTTCTCCTGTACGGCCGCGCCGGTATGAGTAGAGGTTTCGCCAGAAAGCTGAATAGGTAGGCTAATAAGCTCAGCTTGGGCACGCTTTTCTAGTATGGCAATGGCACTAAGTATTGGTGCGCTATCTATGCTGTTATCAAACTGCCAGGTCCAGCCGGTGCTGGCTGGGAAACCTATGCCGGTGTAGCTGCCATCAGCGCTACTAAACCAAGCTTGGCTGGCGCCTAAATACAGCTGGCGCACTCGTACTTGTTGGCCCTCTGCTGTAGTTAGCGTCATATCATCTAGGCTAAGCCGCTGTTGAAACTCGGCTAGCTTACCCAGTAAAAATAATGCCCGTTGTAATTTAATTGAGCTATCAGCGCTATCTGACAAGCTATCTAGCTCTTGTTGCCATAACTGTTGTAACGGTGGCGGTAATTGCGGTTGCATTACTTGTACTTGTTGTAATAACGCCGCAATTTTTTTTGTGCCTTGCTGTTGCTGCTGTTCTAGTTGCTGCTGCTGGGCCAGCAGTTCGTTGCGCTTTTCGTCAACGGCATTGTTTTGCTTGTTGTTACGCTCAAGTACTTGTTGCAACTGCTTTTGTTCTGCCTGCAGTAAACTGATGCCCTGTTGCAGGCTTTGCTTACGCTGCTGGCCGTCTTGTTGAATTTGTAGCTGTTGCTGCTCTAAGGCTAACCATTGCTGTACCAACGCATCTAATTGCTGAACAGCTTGCGGTGTAGTCGCGGCGCTAGAGAGTGGATATATAAGAAAAATAGCTAATAAACAATGCTTTAAGGCGATATTTTTCGAGTTTTGATAAAGTTTTTGCATGTTTTGCCAGCGTTTGGGTCGTGACCACAAGGTTAACAGATGGTGCATTATGTCAAAACCGTGCACTGAACGCAACTGATAATCTTTCTCATTTACATTGCATTATCGCAGTGCTAGCATATTCGCCGATAAATAAATGCCGGCATACAACCGTCCGGATTGATGCGCTATTCGAGCGCTAGAACGACAAAAACATGGAGCAAAACATGACATTAAAGGCTGATTCTGCCAATAACGGTACCAAGTTTAATAAGGCGCCTCTGGCCCTAGCCGTTACGCTAGCCTGTGCTGTACTAGCTGCGCAAGCTCATGCGCAACAAACCGAACCGGTACAAGAGCTGGCCGTAGCTGAAGCAAAAACCAGTACTGAAGGCGACGTAAAAGTTGAACGTTCGGCTAATTTCAAACTTACTCAGCCATTACTAGACACTGCAAAAACCATTACCGTTATACCTCAAGCGGTAATGAAAGATCGTTCAGTTGATAGCTTGCGTGATGCGCTGCGTAACGTGTCGGGTATTTCACTAGCGGCTGGTGAAGGTGGCGCGCCAAGCGGCGATAGCATGTCAATTCGTGGTTTTAGTGCTAGCACCGATATTTTTGTTGATGGTATTCGTGATATTGCCGGTTATAGCCGTGACACCTACAACTTAGAAAGCATTGAAGTCGCAAAAGGCCCAGGTTCTGCCGTGTCTGGCCGCGGCGCGACAGGCGGTAGCATCAACTTACAATCAAAAACTGCGAAATTAGACCAATTTACCGATGTTAGCCTGCGTTTAGGCACAGAGTCTGATTATCGTGCCATGCTTGATAGTAATGTTGCTGTGGGCGAAACCACGGCCCTGCGGCTTAACTTATTATCGGACGATATTGACGTTGCTGGTCGCAACGAAGTGTTTAATAGTAAAAATGCCGCAGCATTGTCATTGGCAACCGGCATAGGTACTGAGCAGCGCTTTAGCATTAATGCTGAATATCAAAAACAAGATAACTTATCTGACTATGGCTTACCTTGGGTGTCGGATGCGGCAGCAATACCTGCGTTGGCGCCCTATATTAATAAAGCACCACCGGTAAGCTTTGATAACTTTTACGGTAACGTATTTCGTGATTACGAAGATATAAAAGGGCAATCGCTAACCGCGCGGTTTGAACAAGATATAAGCAATACAACAACCTTGCGGGTTCAAGCACGGGTAGGCTCAGTCGCGCGTGAAAGCATTGTTACCGCGCCGCGTTTTATTAATCAGAAAACCAGTACCGACGTGCGGCAAAGCGATGAAAAAACTCGTGATACGAAAAATTCATTATCGGCAGTGCAGTTTGATCTAATTGGTGAATACCAAACCGGCAGCGTAAAACATAACCTAGTCACTGGTGTCGAGTGGGCTAGTGAAACCTTTAAGCGCTGGAATACGGTTGATTTAGTGGACGACAATTTAGATAGCACGCCCGTTTTAGTCGATTTATATAACCCAGACCCACGTAAAGCCTACACCGGTATTTATGGCCGAGACGGCACTAGTACCAAAGCTAAAGGCAAAAGTACTGCGCTATATGTGTTTGATACTTTGACGTTAGACCCGCAATGGGAGCTGACCTTAGGTGCGCGTTGGGACAACTTTAAAACTGATTATCAGTATAACTACGCAGATCCTACGTTAACGGTTGATACGAAAGATTCTATTTTAAGTTGGAACGCCGGCGTAGTGTACAAACCTGCAGCTAACGGCAGCATTTACTTTGCCTACGGTAATTCGTTTAACCCATCGGCTGAAGGCTTAACGGTATCAGCTACTGGCAATATGTCGGAATTAGACCCAGAGGAAACCCGTAGTATTGAACTTGGTACTAAATGGGACTTGCTAGATGGACGCCTATTAACTAGCGTGGCCCTATTTAGAACCGATAAAAACCATGCGCGCACACCAGATCCAGACTTTAGCGGTGAATATACGCTAAATGGCGAGCAGCGAGTGCAAGGCCTTGAGCTAAGTGCAGTAGGTTATTTACAGCCTAACTGGACAGTTATTGGTTCTTACACCTATCAAGACAGCGAAGTAATTAGCGCAGAAGGCAGTGCTGCCAACCAAGTGGGAATGGAGTTGGCTCGCACGCCTAAACATTCGTTAAGTGTTTGGAGCCGTTACGACTTTAACGACCAACTGGCCTTTGGTGGTGGTGCGCAATACGTGGGCGAGCGTTATAACGGTTCTACCGCAACGCGCAAAGTTGCCCCAGGTTACACCAGCTACGATATTATGTTGTCGTACCAAGCCACAGAAAAGTTAGGCCTACAGCTAAACGGTGTTAACTTAACCGATAAACGTTATATCGAGCAGTTAGGTGGCGGGCACTTTATTCCTGGTGCTGGGCGTTATGTTAGTGTAACCGCAAGTTACAGTTTCTAAATACACGCGAGTGTTAAGCCCCGCTAGCAGCAATGTGTGCGGGGTTTTCTCCGTTAAATACCACGTTAATTTTCACCGGAGTTGAAATGCTGTTAAAAATTCCACAGGTATTAACTAAAGCGCAGGTAGCTGCTGGCAAAGAGTTATTGCTAGCAGCTGATTGGGCTGATGGTAATGTTACTGCCGGTTATCAGTCGGCGCAGGCCAAACATAACTTACAACTGCCAGAAAGTAGCCGTGAAGCTAAGCAATTAGGCGATATGGTGCTTCAGGCGCTGGCGGTAAATAAGCTGTTTATGTCCGCCGCATTACCGCTAAAAATATTTCCGCCCTTGTTTAACTGTTACCAAGGTGGCCAGTCGTTTGGCGTGCATGTTGATAATGCTATTCGGCAAGTGCCGGGCACACCAGTAAAAGTACGCACCGATTTATCGATGACGTTGTTTTTTTCTGAGCCGGATGAGTACGACGGTGGTGAATTAGTTATTGAAGATACCTTTGGCGCGCACAAGGTAAAACTGGCCGCCGGTGATATGGTGTTGTACCCGTCAACCAGCTTACACAAGGTGACACCGGTAACGCGAGGGCGACGTTTAGCCTCATTTTTTTGGTTACAAAGTATGGTAGCCAGTGATGAAAAGCGTAGCCTGTTATTTGATATGGATATGGCAATTCAGTCGTTACGCCAACAAGTAGCCGATAGCCAAGAAATAGTGCAGCTTACCGGTGTTTACCATAACTTGCTGCGACAGTGGGCTCAAACCTAGCAATATTATTTGTCTAACCGCGTTACTTGTATCGAGTTTAATGCTGGCGCATGATAATCGTCGAATTTATATCTAGCGATTTATAGGACGATATTATGTTTAGTGAAGTACTACAGCCACGTTTTTCTGATACCGATGCCTTGGGCCATATTAATAACACGGTATTTGCCGTGTGGTTTGAAGGTGCGCGCCAAGGCGTATTTAAAATTTTTACGCCAGAGCTAAACCTGCAGCAATGGCCGCTTATTATTGCCAGTATTAAGCTTGATTATCACGCCCAAACCCAATACGGCGAGGAAGTTGAAGTACGTACTTATATTAGCCGTATTGGCGGTAGTTCGTTCGATGTGTACCAAGAAGCCTGGCAAGACGGTGTAAAAACCGTATCGGGTACAGCAGTGATGGTGCAGTTCGATTATGTTGCCAATACAGCAAAACCGCTCTCAGTTGAGCAAAAACGTTTACTTAATCAGCATTTACTGTCGGTATAACTACCGCAATTAGCCATTATTTGGTCGTAAAGTGATGGCGGCTTTGCCACTTGCCACGTAGTGTCATTAACACACTCATGCTAGGAACCCTGCTATGAAAAGCCTTATTGTTGCTGTTGCTGCCAGTGTTGGCTTGGCCGTCGCTGGCCAAGCGCACAGTTATGACCGAATAACCGGTGCTGATTTTGCTAGCCGCTCTGAAGTTATCGCCCCTACTGCCATGGCGGCAACCAGCCAGCCACTTGCGACACAAATTGCCTTAGACGTAATGAAACGTGGCGGTAATGCTATTGATGCCGCTATCGCTGCCAACGCGGCATTAGGCTTAATGGAACCCACAGGTAACGGCATTGGTGGCGACTTATACGCCATTGTTTGGGATGCTAAAACGCAAAAATTACACGGCTTAAATGCGTCTGGCCGCTCGCCACTTAGTTTAAGTTACGACATGCTGGCACATGAGCTTAAAACCCTAAACCGCACCAGCTTGCCGCCACATGGTATGTTACCTATTAGTGTGCCGGGTGCGGTAGATGGTTGGTTTGCGCTGCATAAAAAGTTTGGCAGCCTGCCAATGAGCGATATTTTACAACCGGCTATTAGCTATGCGGAACAAGGCTTTCCGGTAAGTGAGCTAATTGCCTATTACTGGGATCGCAGCGTGCCAGTACTAAGCAAGCAACCGGGCGATTTTAGCGGCACCTTTACTATTAATGGCAAAGCGCCGGCCAAAGGCGAAATGTTTAAAAACCCTGCGCTAGCCAGTACGTTAAAAAAACTAGCTAAAGATGGCCGTGATGCGTTTTACAAAGGCGATATTGCGGTAGAAATAGACCGCTTTATGCGCGCTAACGGCGGTTATTTACGCTTTGCCGATTTTGCTAACCACCACTCCGATTGGGTAGAGCCCGTGGGTGTTGACTACAAAGGTTATACGTTATGGGAATTGCCGCCTAATGGCCAAGGCATTGCTGCGCTGCAAATGCTACAAATATTAAAGAATTTTGATTTAAAGGCGGCAGGCTTTAATACCGTAGAAAGTTTACATTTATTAGTTGAAGCAAAAAAACTGGCGTTTGAAGACCGCGCCAAGTTTTATGCCGATCAAGACTTTAACAAAGTGCCAGTAGCTGGGCTTATTTCGGCAGAATATGGCCGCGAACGCGCAAAATTAATTGGCGACAAAGCCGCAAAACGAGTAGACGCCGGTAACCCTGCGTTGTATCAAGGTGATACTATTTATATGACCACCGCCGATAAACACGGCAATATGGTGTCGCTCATTCAAAGTAACTACCGTGGTATGGGTTCAGGTGTAGTAGTACCGGGCTTAGGTTTTGTCTTTCAAGACCGCGGTGAAATGTTCTCGATGGATAAAAAGCACGCCAACGTATACCAACCGGGTAAGCGGCCATTTCAAACTATTATTCCGGCCTTTGTGACTAAAGATAACAAACCCCTTATCAGCTTTGGCGTAATGGGTGGCGCAATGCAGCCGCAAGGGCACGTACAAATTGTAGTGAATATGGCCGATTATGGCATGAACTTACAAGAGGCCGGAGACGCTGCACGTTGGCAACATTTGGGTAATACCGAGCCAACCGATAACGCCGATATGTACTTAGACAATGGCGGTTATATTGAAGTGGAGCGCGGTGTGCCCTATGAAACAGTGCGCGGCCTAATGCAAAAAGGCCATGATGTTCGCTACGGTTTAGGCGGTTATGGTGGTTATCAGGCCATTATGCGCGATCATAAAAATGGCGTATGGCTAGGTGCATCAGAATCACGTAAAGATGGTCAAGCAGCCGGTTACTAACAGTAAGTAGGCAAAACAGCACGGATAGTGGCCGCCCCGTGCTGGTTTAGGGTTAATTTTGCGGGTAGCTATTAAGGCAGCTGCACCTGAGCGCCAAAATCTTGGGTAATTTTGTCTATGGCTTGTTGCATGTCGCCATCAAAATCGGTGCAAAGTTCAGCATAGCTTTGACGTAGTTTTAAACGCTGCGTGGTTTTTACAAAGCGCAGCACTTCTTCTTTGCTGTTTAAAATTAGCCGGGGCACTCGCGCATTGTTGCCCTGTTCGTCTTTGGCGATCATGGTGAAATATGAGGAGTTACAATGCTTTACCTTGCCGGTTTGAATATTTTGCGCTTCTACGCGAATACCCACCACCATAGAGCTATTACCGACAAAAATAACCATGGCTTTTAGCGTGACCAGTTCACCCACTTCAATGGGGTTAAGAAAATCTACCCGATCAACTGAGGCAGTAACACAGTATTTACCACTGTATTTAGAGCCACAAGCAAAGGCAATTTGGTCCATTAGCGACAGCAAATAGCCACCATGAATTTTACCGCTAAAATTAGAGTGTGATGGCAGCATTAACTGCGACAAGGTAACCCGCGAACTACTGCTTTTTTTATAGATATCGCTCATGTTGTTATACTGCTCTGCTAGGCGTTAATTTAAGGTGTTAGCTAACGGCTTATCTTGCACTAATATCCACGGTGATACCACAGCAGCCCATAGCTCGGTTTGTTGTTGATACCACATATTGGCTTGTTGCTCTGAAGTGCGAGCCACTAAACCGCTTGCTAACCAATTCGCCACGGCATTTTTATCATCACGGTTAAAGGCAAAAGCCACTTCAACTAAATCTAAGTTTGGCGCTACGGTAATAACCGAACCTGCAGCATAAAACTTTTGCAGTTCTCGCCAGTTAATGCGTGCGGTTTCGCTAATAATTTTCGCTTTTATTAGCTCTGGGTTGTGTTCGTCATCAATTAGATGTGCGTCAGATGGGGTAATAGCAGTCATCAATATTACTCAGCTTCATCGTTTTGTTCAGTTATTTGCGCGGCGCTAAGCTCGTGTTTTTTCAATAACTTATAAAAATCGGTACGGTTACGCCCAGCCAGCTCTGCGGCGCGGGTTACGTTACCTTCGGTCATCTGCAAAACCCGAACTAGATATTGGCGTTCAAATTGGTCACGCGCTTCGGTTAGCGTAGGCCAAAAGCTACTGTTTTGCGATAACGCTTGTTCTACCTGCGCCGCTGCAATAACGGGGCTATGGGTTAAGGCCACACATTGTTCGACGACGTTGACCAGTTGGCGCACATTACCTGGCCATTTTGCAGTGGCAAGCAATTGCATGGCATCGTCGGAAAAACGGGTAACATCGACCTTATGCCGGCGTACGCTTTGTTGTAATACATGGCGCGCCAGCAGTGGAATGTCTTCTGGTCGTTTTTCTAATGACGGTAGCTGTAAATTAACCACATTTAAGCGGTAGTATAAGTCTTCACGAAAGCTGCCATCTTGCATAGCTTGTTGTAAATCGCGGTGGGTGGCCGACAGCACACGCACGTTAATAGGAATGGTTTTTGCGCTGCCAACCGGCCGAATTTGTCGCTCTTGCAAGGCGCGTAATAATTTAACTTGTAATGATACCGGCATGTCGCCAATTTCATCTAAAAACAGTGTGCCGCCATCGGCTTCACGAAATAACCCGCCATGCTCGGTAACGGCACCGGTAAAAGCGCCCTTGGTATGACCAAACAGTTCAGACTCGAGTAAATGCTCTGGTAAGGCGCCGCAATTTATCGCAACAAAAGCATTAGCCGCACGCGGGCTAGCTTTATGAATGGCCTTAGCGAGCAATTCTTTACCGGTACCGCTGGCACCGGTGATCAATATGCTAACGTCGCGTTGAGCTACGCGGTAGCTTTGCTCTAATACCTCTTCCATTAAGCGCGAGCGCGTAATAATTTCTGCACGCCACTCGGCTTGTTCTGGCACCGATAAGTGCACCGCATTTTGCAAAATGTCGCGCAGCTCTGCGGTATTAAGGGGCTTAGTTAAGAAGCCAAATACGCCGCGTTGGGTTGCGGCAACAGCCTCGGGTATCGAGCCGTGTGCCGTCATTAATACCACAGGTAAACCGGGATAACGCTTGGCAATTTCATCAAATAGGCTCATGCCATCTAACCCAGGCATGCGTAAGTCGCTTAGCACCACATCTACACTGTGCTTAGTCAGCAGCGGCAAGGCCGCTTCAGCACTGTCGGCGCTAATTACCTGATAACCTTCACCTTCTAGGCGCAGTGTTAACAACCGCAGTAAACTGGGGTCGTCGTCTACAAGCAATAAGCGGGGCTTAGGGCTGGCCATTATGGTCCTCTTGCAGTTTGGTTGACTGGTTTAGCTGGGCTTCAATTTGCGTTAGCGCATCTATTTTCTTTTGTAGCTCTTTATTGGTTTTTTGTAAGCGTTCAATATTGTCGTGCTGCTGCGCATTTAGCCGAGTAAGAGCACTAACGGCAGACTCTGCTTCTAGCAACTTTTGGTTAAAAGCCAGATCCCAGCTTAGTAATGCGGCTAAAGGTGCAGGCAAGGCGGCTAGTTGTTCGGCCAATTGCATTTGTATGCGTAACCGAGTTAAGTAGGGCGTATCAGGGTGTAGTTGCAATATAGTGCGCTTTAACTGCCATACGTCGTCTTGCACGCTGTCATTTGCCAGCAGTTCTCGCTCTTCGTCCATTTGGTTTAGTATGCTGGCGCGGTAGCTAATCCAAGCTTGTAGTGTCAAAGCGTCGTCGTGCAAGCTAAGCGGCGTATTAACGGGTTCGAGTGCTGGCGAATGGCTCGCTGTTGGCTCTATTTGTGGCAGAGCTTGCGGTGCTGTTTCAGGTGCCAAGGGTGGGGTTAGCTGACAGCCGGCTAACGTTAGGCTGAACAGGATGATGAGTCCGGTTTTCATGCTGATTTTTCCTCTAACAGCGGTAATTTTACCCGAATACAAACGTCGGCATAAATTACATCAACAATGTCGGCATGGCCACCTAGTAAGCGGGCGCAGTCGGCGACAATAGATAAACCTAAGCCTGAGCCTTGCACTGCGTCAAACCTAGGTGTGGTGCCACGTTGAAATGGCTCAAATAGCTTTTCCCGCAACGCGGTAGGTATCGGGTTACCATTATTGGCAACATCCAAAATTAATTGGTGTTCTTGCTGATACAACTTAACCCATACCGGGCTGCCTTGGCTACCGTAGGCTTGGGCATTGTTTATCAGGTTATCTAGTATACGCCGGAATAGCGTCGCGTCGGTGTAAATTGTGCTTAGTGGGCAATTTAGCTCAATAGCCTGACCACGTTGCTGTAACGACAGGGCGTGGTCGTTAAAGCAATCGCTTAACATTTGCTGTGGCGAATGCCAGTCAGGCTCAGGCTTAGCTTGCTGTAACAGTCGGTTGTAATCGAGTAACTGCTCGGTTAGCACGCTTAGGCGATCGGCACTGCCATTTAATAAACCGACCACTTCGAGCTGCTGCGCATTAAGCGGGCCAACTAACTGCTCGCTTAATAGCGAACAACCTTCACGAATGCTGGATAACGGTGTTTTTAATTCATGCGAAGCATGGCGCAGCAAAATAAGCCTTAGGGCCTCTAATTGCTGTAAGCGCGAGCTAAGCCAGCGTAATTGTTCACCAAGTTCTGTAAGCTCGCGTGGGCCAGTAAGCTTTTCATCAGGAAACTGATGCTGCTGACCTATAGCCCGGATCATTTTATCAAGTTTGCGCACTGGTGCGGTAATGCGGCCCGATGCCCACAATACTAATAGCAAAGTTAAAACCACTAACACAACCGTTTGCCAAGCTAATAGCTGCTGGCTTTCAACCACAAACTGCTGCTGATGCTGTAAATTTTGTTCTAGCCTTAACCAAATTTGCTGGGTTAATTGCTGCTGCTGTAAACGAAACTGCTGCATTATCGGCTCGAGTTCTTTGCTGTTAAGCGCACTAAAGGTGTCGAGTAAAATACTTAATTGATATTGCTGCTGTTGGCATAATTGTGGTTGGCCGACGTTGTCACATACCTGCTGTAGTAAGGCTTGGTAGTTATTTAGATGCGAACGCGCTACTCGGGCCAGCGCATCAGTTTTGACCACGGCGTGCTGGCGCACTGCACGTTCAATATCGACCACGAGATTTTGCATGTTTTCTGCACGACGCACTGCGGCAATAGACGATTCTGCCTCGGTTACGGCATTTTGGCTGACACCGTTTAACGCGCGGTGGCTTTGCCACATTAATACGGCCACTGGGATCAGTGCCAGAAAAAAGCTTAATAAAACCAATTGACGCAAAGATGCAGTTTGTATTGAAAAGCGCATAAATATCTGTCGTAAACACTGGGCCAGTAAGCATAACCCATTTCGCTGATTAAAAAAAAAGGCCAGTGGGGTACTGGCCTATAAAATCAGCACAAAGGCTGAGTTAACGGGAATATGTAACGAGTGCTAAGCAGCCTTAGCTAAATAAGTGGCTTGATAAGCGTGTGCTGGTAGCTCGATAGTTACTGGTTGAGCAGTAACGGCAAACTGAGCGTGCTCCCAAGCTAATACGCTATCGTTGTTCAGGTTTACCCGGCGTAACATGCTAACTACAACAGCAACGTTGGCTAGCAAAAACAGCATTGTACCCAGTAAGAAAAAGTCCATAACAACCTCCGGTAAGTGCAGCCTGCTTACTTTAATGCGCTGCGTTAAGACAGTTCAAAGGAGAATGTGGCAAAGGCACCTGAGCTTAAAACTCTGAGACTTGCACTTGCGACATTCTCCTGTAACGTCGCTTATCTTTACTAATGCAAAGCGCAGGCCAACTCTGAAATTTATTTTTAAGTTGTTTAATTACATTGGGTTATGTTTTGTTGTTGCTAGGCTGGGTTAAGATAAGCAGATTAACTGTTGCTGATTTGCGACAGTTAATCTGGCTTGTAAATATATGCTATATATTTCAGATGGTTACAGTGTATGCTTTTTGCGACACTTGGTTTAAGTTGTTGTTTTTATTAGGTAAGATTGTGTCGCTTTGCAACGAGATCAAAATATTCTAAACAGCGTTTAGCATATTCACGTTTTTCTACATAGCTGCCAGGGAAAAAGCTTTTTTTAAAACCGTAAGCAACGATATCTTTTAGGCGTTTAAGTGGAATATCAAAGTTATCTAACGCCAGCTGGTATTCTTTGCAAACTGTAGTATTCGAGACTAGTCGGTTGTCGGTACAAATAACGGTGGCAATGCGATGCTCAAGCATATCTTTAAATTTATGCTTTTTGATATCGTCAAGCGCGGGGTTGGTTTGTAGGTTACTGGTTAAGCACACCTCAACCGCGATACGCTTGTCGGCAAGATAGGACGCTAGGTTACGGATATACGCTGCTTTATCGGTAATACTTGGCTCGGTAATCATCTCTGGAATAAACATAGAATAACCATGGCCAATGCGATCGGCGTAGCATTCGGTCAGCGCCTCAAATACGCTTTCTGCACCGTAAGCCTCACCGGCATGCAGGGTTTTTAGTAAAAAGTGTTGATGAGCATATTCATAGACTTCTTTAAATTTGCTAGCGGGATAGCCTGATTCTTGCCCAGCTAAGTCTAAGCCAACAATTGGAATACCCTCAGTGTCGCGTAAGCGTACACTGGCACGTACTAATTCCATGGCCGCTAGCTTAATCACGTCCATAGGCGCAAAGTCATGCATTAATTGAAACAAATTAGTGTAATAAGGTGAAAAGCCTTTATCACCAAACATGCGCATAGCGCAGTTAATAATGCCATAAGCAAATGGCGGCTTGTGGCCGTTTTTAACGTCAGCGCTTTGGTTATATTCTTGCATTGCGCGTTTTAAGCCATTATTTACCGCATGCATTACCTTGTCTAAGTTAATACCCTTGGCAAGGTCAATCAGCAGCTGTGGTGCAAAGCGCACTTCAATATAGTTAACGCCTTCTAGCTGGTTATCAATAGCGAGTTCGTAAGCGGCACGCTCTAAATTATCCATATCGCGCAGCACCGCGCAGGTATATTGGAAGCAATGTAAGTATTCGCCAAGGTTTTGATATTTATCTTTAAATACCAATTTTTTTAAACCGGCGACAGTATCGGCAGGTAATTGCACACCACTGCGTTTTGCCATTTCAATAAGGCTTTCTAAGCGCAAACTGCCATCTAAGTGCAGATGTAAATCCGACTTAGGCATGTCTTTGATAAATTCAGCAGAATAACGTGGCATAACCGCTCCTTTAACGTTGTGCAGTGAATAGTGTATCGCAAATATGCTGGCTTTCGTCGGCTAAAAATAATAATCACCTAGTAAGTGGCTTATGTGTTAAAAAATACTGAAACAGAGGCACCAAAAGGCTTACGTGATGCTTTAGCTACCGGTAATCGTTGGCTGGCATTTAGTGCGTTAACGGTTAGTCGTGCTGCGTTTATACGCTAACTGGCAAAGCTATTAGCGCAATACTATTAGCCCAACACTACAGGCACCTTATGAAAGCCACCTACAGGTGCAGTTTCTCGCTCTACTGGCTGGTTAAGCGCAAAGCTAATACTTTGCGTGCTATCCAGTAATGCTTGTAGCGCAATGCGCAGCTCCCAAGTAGCAAGTAGTCGCCCTGGGCAAACGTGTTTGCCTATACCGTAAACAAGGTTGGCGTCGGCATTGCCAGACGGATCAAATTTGTTGTTATTAAAAATAGACTCATCGCGATTGGCTGACGTCCAATTTAATTTAACCTTAGCGCCACTGGGAATAGTTTGACCGCCAATATCAACGGGGCAGGTAGTAATGCGTCGGTTTGAGACAAATGGGTCGTCAAGGCGTAATATTTCATCAATAAACGCATCTATCTGGCTATTTGTTGCTGTGCGAAGAGTAGGAATGCATTCGGGGTTCTGAGCAATATGCGCGACAATAACCCCAACACACAGCGCAATAGAGCCCAGATCGCCACCGGTCCAATTGCGTAAAATAGACACTAGTTCAGGCTCGCTTAATAAGCGGTCATCAATGCGTTCTTGACATAGTTTGCTGGTTACATCGTCTTGTTTTTCATTCGCTAGCTCGCGCCTTGGCATAATGACTGAGCGAATAATATTATCAAACTCATGCGCAACATCAGCCATCTTATTGTGATCTGCTGAACGGGTAGCGGCATGGTTTTTCGCCATCCAGCCCAATAATTGCGGTTCTAGCGCTGCGGGCCAACCCAACCACGCACATTGCGCACGCACCGCAAATACCGCGCCAATATCTTGTACTGCATCTAGCACTACACCTTTAGGCAGTTCTGCAACTAATGTGGCGGCCACCTGTTTAAACACGGGTATAAAGGGGGCTAAAGCCTCATGACTTAGATGGCGCTCAATAATAGTTCGGTATTGCGTATGTTTGTCACCATCTAAACCATTAGGTATTTGGAGAAAACGCGACGCATTGCTAGAAAAGCGCTGATGATCTAACGCCGCAGTAACGACGTCGGCATGCCGCAGCAGCACCCACTCGCCATACGCATTTCGCACCACGGGATGTTTAGGGCGCAATTCATCGGTATAGGCGCGTAAGTCACGGCCCATAATAGATAAATCATCAGGCATATGGTCGGTCATCGGGGCTCCTACAGTGGGGTGGCGCAATTCAGCTTACAGCTGGTCTATTTTGCCGTATCGCTTTGCCGCTGGGCAATACTGCAAAATAAGTAGCCTTACCTACTCTGTAGTGCTAATAATGAGGACAAAAATCGACAATGTGTTGCTTAATTGTACAATTGGCGTTAGCTTTAATTTGTTAACGCGGCCTAGGTTAAAGGTAATAACCAGCAGATGAACTTAAGAATCATGCTACTCACTTTTTTAGTGTGTTTGCCAGCCCAAGCAGAGCTATTAAAGTTATGCCAAGAATCTGCCGCAGAAGACCCCTTTCTTGCCGAGTTCAAAGTAGATAACCAATCTTATTTTGGCCAGCATTCAGCGATAACAGCACACGCGTTACAACAGCAGGGCATCTCGTTTTCTCTTGTTCGTTTACCTTGGCGTCGGTGTGTGTCGGCGACAATGAATGGCGAATACGATGGCGTAATTGGTGTGGGCTGGGACGAAGAGCGTAGTCAAAACCTCATTTTTCCAACCGCAGATGACAATAGCGTCAATGCGTCTTTAAGGCTGTATTTTGTCAATTATCCAATTTATACCCTGAGAACCAGCGCTTTGACCTGGAACGGCGTTAAGTTTGACAATGTAAAATATGGCTTGGCCGCACCCAAAGGTTTTGTCATAGAAAACAAACTAAAAACGTTAGGGGTATTACAACCGATACAAGATGGTGTTAATGCTAGCATATCGTTACTTGGCAGTGGTAGAGTAGACGGTGTGGTGTTAGCCGAAGAAGCCGGTGATAAAATGCTCGCGCAGCAAAGTCAGGCAAATATAAAGAAGTTAGATATTATGTTCTACAGTCAGCCAATATTTTTCGCTATAAATCGTAAGCAAAATAAGCTAACCACAGCACAGGTTCAGGCGGTATGGGAACAGATCCCAAGCTCGCGCTTAGCCATTCTAGGTAGTACTGATTTATAAAGAGTTTGATTTGTTGTTACATGGAAGATAAATGGTGCCCGGGGCCGGACTTGAACCGGCACGGGGTTTCCCCCGAGGGATTTTAAATCCCTTGTGTCTACCGATTTCACCACCCGGGCAGAGTCGCTGTCGCGTAAATACGCTTGGTAAGACGGCGCGCATCTTATGCAACCTTTTCATATTATGCAAGCACTTTTCGTCAAAAGCTGCAGTTTTTGTTCTGGTGCTGTTTATTTTGTTGCAATGTATCAAGGTGTTATTTGTTATTTTTTACTGTAACCATTGCTTAATCTGCGCTTAATGCTACAACTTAATTTTGCTGTCTGCATAAAATGGAGCTGTAATGCAAAAGTTTAAGCTACGTACCGTATTTATTGCTTTTGTTGGTTTGGCACTAGTGTTACTTACCTTGGTTGCAACCTTAATTAATATTAACCAATTTTCTGGCTTGTATTATGAGCAAACCGCCAACGAATATTTACCCAACAGCGTGGGCCGTATTGCTGAACAAACTCGTGCTGAGCTGATGCCATCAATAAACCTATCTGAAAATTTAGCCGCAAATAGCATGCTACATAATTGGATGAAAGAGGGTGAAATCGCGGCGGCAAATCATGCGCAGGTTATGGCATATTTTAAACAGTTACAGCAAGATTCTGGCGCATCAACCTTATTTTGGGTATCAGATTTCAGTAAAAACTACTATACCGAGGCCGGTTTATTCAAAACGGTGTCTGCTACTGAACCGCGTGATGATTGGTTTTTTTCGATGCTAAAAGGCAATACTAAACGCTCGTTAAGTTTAGACCCCGACGAACGTAGCGGTAAGTTAACTTTGTTTGTTAACGTGAAAGTTATTGTTGATGGTAAAGCCGTTGCCGTAGCCGGTTTAGGCTATGACGTATCCACTATCGCTAGTCTTATTTCTAGCTATAAACTGGGGCAAGACGGCTTTTTGTTTTTAGTTGATGCTAACGGCATGATTGTCGTGCATCGCGATTTATCACTAGCAGAAAAAAATATTCAGCAGTTACCGCAGTATCAAGCTGTGGCGCAGCAAATACAAAAGCACAGCACCGGTTTTAGCTTGCAGCAAGCTGAGCTATTAGGCGAGCCAATGTACATTGGCGTGCAAGATATTCGCGATACTGGGCTTAAGTTAGTCGCCGTGTTGCCGTCGGCGGAAATAAGTGGTGCCATTAATAGCGTTATTTTATTTTCTGTCATTGCCAGCATTTTACTTACGTTAGTCTTTATAGGCTTAACGGTGGTGTTTGCTAATTCGCTGAGTAATTCTATTCGCCAAGTGGGCGATAATTTACTTGAGATGTCGGGCGACGGTGGTGACCTAACTAAGCGCTTAGATCAAAGCCACGACAACGAGCTGGGACACTTGGCTAAAGGTTTTAATGCCATTATTGGTAAAATTCGCGAAATGGTTGCTGAAATTCAACAAACCGAAGTAGCCATTAAGGTGCAGATAGAACAGCTTGCACAGCTGGCGAACGACACCTTTAAATCTACTGAATTACAGCGCGCCCAAACCGACCAAGTTGCTACTGCTATTACTGAAATGGGCCAAACTATTTCAGAGGTATCGGGTATTGCGCATAACACCGCCGAAGACACTGAGCTTGCGGTGCAAGATACGCATAAAACTAACGATAACATGGCGTTAACGTCGCGTACTATGCAGCAGTTAACCAGTATTATGGGTGATATAGAGCGCACTATTGTTGATTTTGCTAATCAGGCGTCGTCGATTAACTCGGTAGTTGAAGTGATAAACGCTATTTCTGAACAAACTAACTTACTGGCGCTTAATGCTGCGATTGAAGCGGCTAGAGCGGGTGAACAAGGGCGTGGTTTTGCCGTAGTTGCTGATGAAGTACGAAACCTAGCAAAACGCACGCAAGAGTCTACCTTAGAAATACGCGACCAAATTACCCGCTTACAACAAACTGCGAATCAATCTACGGCAGCAATACAACAGGGCACGGCCAGTAGCCGGCAAGTTGCCGATAGCACCGAGCTCTCGGTCGCGGCGCTAATTAATATTAAGCAGAAGTTTGAAGCCATTAGTGCAGGTAACCATCAGGTTGCGGCAGCCACAGAAGAGCAGGGCACAGTAGTAGAGCACATTAATGAATCGGCACATTTAATTTCTGACAGCGCATCTAGCATTCATAGTAATGCAGAACAACAGCTTAAGGCGATTAGTGTGTTGCAGCAACGCGCAGAGCAACTGCGTCGGCTTGTTACTCAATTTAAGGTATAAGCCATGCGGTCATTATTAGTTATAAGCACAATGCTGTTGGTGTCGGCGCAAGCGCAAGCGGATATGTTATGGCAAGACATTAGCCTAACCTATTTAAATGGCAGTAACTATCGCGTAGACGGTGCCAAGCAGCAGGTGCTTACATTTGAACATGCCGCTGGTGCGAGTTGGGGTGATAGCTTCTTCTTTCTTGATCATTTACGCGGTAAAAACGGTGAGCGTACCAACTATGCAGAATGGTCGCCGCGGCTAAGTTTTAGCAAATTTAGTAGCAACGACTGGCAATTTGGCCTGATAAAAGATGTGCTGTTTACCAGCACTATAGAGATGTCGGCACTGCAAACTAACGTTTTGTATGGTATTGCCACCGATCTCAACCTACCGGGTTTTAGTTATTTAAACCTAAATTTTTATCGGCGTAATAATGACGGCGTGGCCGATAACTGGCAACTTACTACCACTTGGGCGCTACCTTTTGCTGTTGGTACCCAGCAGTTTGTTTACGATGGCTTTATTGATTGGGCTAGCAGCAGCGTTGACCAACGGGCAAATCTTAACTTTACCTCACAGCTAAAGTGGGCGCTGCACCCGGTTTTAGGTTTAAAAAATAAACTCTATCTTGGTGTTGAGTACGTGTATTGGCTGAATAAATACGGTATTGCCGACACCCCAGGGTTTCGTACCAATGAGTCAAATGTGAATTTATTGCTAAAGGGTCATTTTTAGTGTTTTAGCCATCTGTACTGTTGCAGATAAAAATTAGCCATGTTATTACTATTAGCGCTTTGCTAACTCGGCTGCAATTGATCAAACCTATTTGCAGCATTAAACCATAAGAGCAATAAATGAATTTAACGCGTCGCATTTTTACTATTAACCTCCTCGTGCTCCGTAGCGGTGCGCGGGGCTGTGCTTATTGGTAAAAATGTAACCAAACCGATACAGCAAAACCCCGTGCCATTGGCCGGGGTTTTTTGCATTTAAGCCCCGCCACCATTGTCACCTGCAACCACACCGAATTAACGGAACAGGATACACAAGATGAGCGGCGATAATAGAATTTGGATTTTCGATACCACCTTACGCGACGGCGAGCAGGCATTGCGTGCCAGTTTAAGCCAGAAGGAAAAAATCCAGCTGGCACAGGCCATAGCTAGGCTTAATGTTGACGTTATGGAAGTGGGTTTTCCGGTATCTAGCCCGGGTGATTTCGATTCAGTGCAGCGTATAGCTCGCGAAGTTAAAGGGCCAATTATTTGTGGCTTAGCCCGCGCAGTTGCCGCAGATATTGAAGCCTGTGGCGAAGCCTTAAAAGCGGCCGAGCGGCGGCGTATTCATACCTTTATTGCCACTTCACCTCTGCATTTACAGTATAAGTTACGTAAAACGCTGGCCCAGGCCACAGAGCAAGCGGTTGCGGCTATTAAATTAGCCAGCCGTTATACCGATGATATTGAGTTTTCTTGTGAAGACGCTGGGCGCACCCCGATTGATGATTTGTGCTGGATTGTCGAGCGCGCCATAGCCGCGGGTGCCACCACAATAAATATTCCCGATACGGTCGGTTACACCATTCCTAATGAGTTTGCCGCCATTATTACTGCGTTACGGCTTAAGGTGCCCAATATCGACAAGGCGCGCTTAAGTGTGCATTGCCATAACGATTTAGGCTTAGCCGTGGCCAATAGCATTAGTGCCATTCAGGCCGGTGCTCGGCAAGTAGAGTGCACCGTAAATGGTATTGGCGAGCGTGCTGGTAACTGCTCGTTAGAAGAAGTAGCGATGATTATTAATACGCGAAAAGATGTTATGGCGCCGTTGTTTACCGATATAAAAACCAGCGAAATATACCGTAGCAGCCATTTAGTTAGCCAAATTTGCAATATGCCTATTCAGCCAAATAAAGCCATTGTCGGTGAAAATGCCTTTGCTCATAGCTCAGGCATTCACCAAGACGGCATGTTAAAAGCGCAAAATACCTATGAAATTATGTCGCCAGAACAAGTGGGTATTCGCCAAAGTGAGCTGAATTTAACTTCGCGCTCAGGCCGGCATGTTATTCAACATCGCTTGGCCGAGCTGGGCTATAGCCAGCACGATTACGATTTAGAAGCGGTATACAAAAGCTTTGTTGCGCTGGCCGATGAAAAAGGCCGCGTATTTGATTACGACTTAGAAGCTTTGGTATTTTTTCAAAACTTAAAAGAAGCTGACGATTATTATCAGCTAGAGTTTTTAAGCTCATCTACCCATACCGGCCATGTTGCCAGCGCCACTGTCGGCTTAATGTGTAACGGCGAATTGCTAACCGAGGCGGCAACCGGCAATGGCCCCGTTGAAGCGGCATTTAATGCCATAACCCGTATTAGCAAGTTACAGATAAAAATGGTCGATTTTAACTTACAAGCCAAAGGCAGTGGTGAAGACGCCTTAGGCCAAGTAGACATTACCGCCGAGCATGAAGGCCAGCGTTTTCATGGCGCGGGTTTAGCTACCGATATAGTACGTAGCTCGGTACTGGCTTATGTGCATGTGCTAAATATGATTCAGCGGGCACAGCGCATTTTTGTTCATAAGCAAGCGTATAAACAAGCACATAAACAACAGCAGCAACCCGCTGAGCCGGCACCATTAACTAGCGCAGCAGGGGGCGTGTAATGACTAAACACTACAATATTGCCGTGTTAGCGGGCGATGGTATTGGCCCAGAAGTAATGGCCGAAGCCGTAAAGGTATTAACGGCGGTAGCCGACAAATGTGGTTTTAGCGTAAACCTAAACACGGCCTTAGTGGGTGGTGCGGCCATAGACGCGAGCGGTGAGCCATTGCCCGCTGCCACCTTAGCACTGTGTAAAACCAGTGATGCCATTTTGTTTGGTTCGGTTGGCGGGCCAAAATGGACAGGCTTAGCGCCCGATCAACAACCTGAGCGGGGTTCATTATTGCCACTGCGTAAAACCTTTGATTTGTTTTGTAACTTACGCCCTGGCCATATTTATCCAGAGTTTGCCGACTTATCGCCATTGCACCCGCGCATTAGCAGCAAAGGCATGAATATCTTGTGCGTGCGCGAGCTAACGGGCGGCATATATTTTGGTGAAAAAGGCCGCACTAGCACTGATGCCTTTGATACTCAGCGTTACAGCATAACCGAAATTGAACGCATTGCCCGCGTTGCGTTTGAAGCGGCAATAAAACGTAATAACAAGGTTACCTCAATCGACAAAGCTAATGTGTTGCAAACCAGCGTGCTATGGCGCGAAACGGTGCAGCGCGTGGCTCAGCACTACCCTAGCGTAACCTTAGAGCACATGTATATTGATAATGCAGCAATGCAGCTAATTCGCAGCCCGCAACAGTTTGACGTATTGCTGTGCGATAACTTATTTGGCGACATTTTATCTGACGAAATTGCCGCCATTGCCGGCTCGTTAGGTTTATTACCTTCGGCCAGCTTAAATGGCAGTGGTTTTGGTTTATATGAACCCGCCGGTGGTAGTGCACCCGATATTGCCGGTAAAGGCATTGCTAACCCGATAGCGCAAATATTAAGCGCAGCGTTAATGTTGCGCTTTAGTTTTGGCCAAGAACAGGCCGCACAATTAATTGAACAAGCAGTGCAGCAATGCCTAAGCCAGCGCATTGTTACACCAGATATAGAGCCAAATTCTAGCTACAACACCGTCGCCGTTGGTGATGCGGTAGTTGCCGCCATACACAATTTGTCAGTAAACAACATGCCAGTGCCAACCGTAGGATCACACTAATATGAGTCAAGCTAATATGGGTAAAACGTTGTTTCAAAAAATTTATGCCAGCCACATAGTAGGCAAAATAAACCCCAGTACCGACTTACTGTATGTTGATAGGCATTTAATTCATGAGGTTACCTCACCACAGGCATTTTCGGGTTTAAAGCTGGCGAAGCGCAACGTGCGCCGGCCCGACTTAACCTTCGCCACTATGGACCACAATGTTTCTACGCAAATTCGCACGTTAGAAGCCGCAGGCGACATTGCCCGGCAGCAACTAGAAGCGTTAGCAAAAAACTGTGATGAAAACCTAATTGAACTGTTCGACCTTACTCACCCAGATCAAGGCATAGTGCACGTTATTGGCCCAGAGCAAGGCTTAACGCAACCGGGTATGATTATTGTGTGTGGCGATTCACATACCTCAACTCACGGCGCTTTTGGTGCCTTAGCCTTTGGTATTGGCACCTCAGAAGTTGAGCATGTATTAGCTACGCAAACTTTGCCGCAACAACAGGCAAAAACGCTAAAAATTGAAATTAACGGCAAATTAAGCGCCCACGTTACGCCAAAAGACATTATTTTAGCGGTTATTGGTAAGCTAGGTACCGCTGGCGGTAATGGCTATGTTGCCGAATTTTGTGGCACGGCCATTAGCGGCATGAGCATGGAAGGGCGCATGACACTGTGCAATATGAGCATAGAAATGGGCGCCAAAGCCGGTTTAATTGCCCCGGATCAAATAACCTTTACTTATCTAAAAGGTAAACCACATGCGCCCAAAGCCGAACACTGGCCAAGTGCAGTGCAGTATTGGCAAAGCCTGTATTCAGACGACAACGCCGTGTTTGATAAAGCTATCACCTTAGACGCTGCTAGCGTTTCGCCACAAATTACTTGGGGCACTAACCCCGAGCAGGTTATTGCCGTAGACCAAGCCGTGCCAGCACCAAGCAGCTTTGCCGACGCCAGCAAGCGCGATGCGGCCGAACGCGCGTTAGCTTATATGGGGCTAAAGGCAGGGCAAAAGTTAACCGACTGCCAGGTCGATGTGGTGTTTATCGGTAGTTGTACTAATAGCCGTATTGAAGACTTACGCGCTGCCGCCAGTGTAGTGCAAGGCAAAACCGTTGCCGCTGGGGTGCGGGCATTAGTGGTGCCGGGTTCTGGCGTAGTAAAGCGCCAAGCTGAGCAAGAAGGCTTAGCCCGCATTTTTCAACAGGCGGGTTTTGAATGGCGCGAACCCGGTTGCAGCATGTGCTTGGGTATGAATGACGACAGAGTAGAGGCCGGCCAGCGCTGCGCCTCTACAAGCAACCGTAACTTTGAAGGCCGCCAAGGGCGCGGTTCACGCACCCATTTAGTTAGCCCAGCTATGGCCGCCGCTGCTGCTATTGCCGGTAAGTTTGTCAACATTGCCGCCATTGAACAACCACAAGGAGAGCCAGCATGAGCCACTTTTTCGCCCAAGGCTTAGTCTGCCCGTTAGATAAAAACAACGTAGACACCGACCAAATAATTCCTAAACAGTTTTTAACTAGTGTTAGCCGCGACGGCTTTGCTAAGGCGCTATTCTATGACTGGCGCTACCTAGCCGACGGCAGCGCCAACCTTAGCTTTGTTGTTAACCAACCCGAATATAACGCGGCCTCTATTTTGCTAACTCGTGCTAATTTCGGCTGTGGTTCTAGCCGAGAACACGCGCCGTGGGCTATTCAGCAATTTGGTTTTAACGTTATTATTGCACAAAGCTTTGCCGATATTTTCTTTAATAACTGCGTAAACAACGGCATGTTATTAATTCAATTAAGTAAAGCCGATATTGAACTGCTATTTAACCGCTGCGAACAAGGGCCACAACAGTGGCAAATTGACTTAGAAAACCAAGAAATACTGTTCGGTAACAATGCCGCTATGGGCTTTAATATCGACCCCGATATTAAACAGCGCCTGTTATCAGGGCTAGATTTTATCGGCAGCAGCGAGCAGTTAAACCCACAAATAGCCAGTTACGAGCAACAGCGTAAAGCCAATCAGCCGTGGTTAGGCTAATACCTACTTTTTAACGTTTTTTCTTATATACAAAAACCAGCTGGTGTAAATGCTAGTTGGTTTTATTTCTTACTGCTTACATGTTAAAGCGTTAATTGCGACAACGGGCTTTTCACCGCATTGCCGCCTTTACCATGCCATACCATTAACGATAAATAGTCAAAATCAATGGCATTTACTCGCAATCTAATAGCCTCCATTAACCGCAAGCCACTGCCGTATAGTAGCTGCGTTAATAGCAAATACTGCGGATCAATAGTAGCCAATAACCGCTTAACTTCGGTTTGGGTTAACACCACGGGTAATTTTCGGGCTTTGGTAGACTGATTAAAATTAAGGTTCAACGCCAGCGGCCGTTTCAATATCTCTTTATAAAGAAAACTTAACGCATTAAGCGCCAAAGCTTGAGTTTGCACCGCAACGTGTCGCGTTACGGTCAAATGAGTTAAAAATTGCTCTACATGCTCATTAGACAGATCTTTGGGGTGCTGCTTTTTATGGAATAAAATAAAAAATTTAATCCAATATAAATACGTTTCTATAGTGCGTTTCGCATAACGGCGAGTATGCATTTCTTCGGCGATATATTGCAAAAATGGTGACGACGCAGGCATAACTTACCTCCTAAGATATGCTGTTTAAATAAACAGTATAGTTGAAAGTGTTACTTGTGCCTTGTTAGATGGAAATTTCCGTATTTCACACCAAACAAAAGTTATTCTAAGCATTTAATCTATTGTAAATTCGTAAATTATTACGTAATGTTCCACACAATAAATTTACAAAAACGGAAAAGTCCGTGTTTAAATACGGACTTTTCCGCCCAATAAGCGTTAGCAGGTTTTCGGGTGTTAACGGTTTTAGTTTGTAGTTTTATTTTGGCATTGCTCACGTTTGGTTTTCTTAGCGGCAGCGCTAAAAGATAAATTTCGCTAGTTTGTTGGCTTAGTGCAATCTTTGTTGGCACCGCGGCGTTGTTCTTTGTGGCTTCGCTTAAACAGTTTTACAAGTTCCAGTTGGCGCGTTGTTTCGCAGTTAACTGGTTTAGTTTTAATTAAAGGCAGTCTGCCGTTGTTCAAGTTTGCCAGTGCGGCAAGCCGCGCAAGTTCGGCGTAGGCTGCTAACAAACAAAGGCACGGCGACGCGTACCGCGCGCTTGCTTTGAGCGTTAGCAGGTTTTCGGGTGTTAACGGTTTTAGTTTGTAGTTTTATTTTGGCATTGCTCACGTTTGGTTTTCTTAGCGGCAGCGCCAAAAGTTAACGTGCGCCAGTTTGTTGGTTTGGTGCAATCTTTGTTGGCACAGCGGCGTTGTTCTTTGTGGCTTCGCTTTACAGTTTTTTAGGTTCTGGTCAGCGCGCTGTTTCGCAGTTAATCGGTTTAGTTTTTTAATAAAAGCAGCTTGCCATTGTTCAAGTTTGCCAGTGCGGCAAGCCGCGCAAGTTTGGTGCAGGCTGCTAACAAACAAAGGCACGGCGACGCGTACCGCGCGCTTGCTTTGGGCGTTAGCAGGTTTTCGGGTGTTAACGGTTTTAGTTTGTAGTTTTATTTTGGCATTGCTCATGTTTTGTTTTCTTAGCGGCAGCGCCAAAAGTTAACGTGCGCCAGTTTGTTGGTTTGGTGCAATCTTTGTTGGCACAATGGCGTTGCTCTTTGTGGCTTCGCTTAAACAGTTTTACAGGTTCCAGTTGGCGCGTTGTTTCGCAGTTAACTGGCTTAGTTTTAATTAAAAGCAGTCTGCCATTGTTTAGGTTTGCTAGTGCGGCAAGCCGCGCAAGTTTGGTGTAGGCTGCTAACAAACAAAGGCACGGCGACGCGTACCGCGCGCTTGCTTTGGGCGTTAGGCTAAATATTTCGACCATCGTAATCCGAGAAGAAACATGACTGACAAGCAGTTCAAAAAATTAAAATACTACGTGATTGCAATTACCATATTATTCGTAGTTGGATTTCTGTTGTGGGAGCATTTGAATGGTGGAATAGTGAGCCATCACTTGATGCACCATTCTGATTATCCTTCAATATCAAACTGGTGGGGATTATTAATCCTCCCATTCTTAGCTTGGCTTTCAACAGTGCGGATAGAGAAGCGTGTAACTCTTCAACCTAGTCAACCGAGTGACGCGCCAGTGAGGGTAAAGATTTTACGATTCGTACTTATTGGTTTTTTTTGCATGCTGGTCTTGAGTCTTGTCCAGTCACTCAGTGTTATTTTGGGCTACGGGAACGTTGCAATGTACTTGTCTTTAGGTCTGTTAGTAGTTGGTTTGTTCCTGCCTATATACAAAGCGGAGTGTATTTTTGGATATGTATTTGGCTCAATAGTTTTTTCTGGAGCAATAATTCCGCTTATAGGAATATTGGTAATAGCAGGGTTTTCGTGGTTTTCTCACGTATGTATAAAGCCATTAGTTTTTCGAGTTATTAAGGCGCAGCCGCAGTAGTTTAGCCTAACAATCCGCGTCATTCGGGGCCTGCGGCCCCTGCGACGCTCACAAGTTCGCGCGCATGCGCGGGGCGTTAGCAGGTATTCTGGGTTTTAATGGCTTTAGTTTATCGTTTTGTTGCGGCTTTGCTCGTGTTTCGTTTTCTATAGCAGCAAAACCAAGCCATTAACGTGCGCTAGTTTGTTGGTTTGGTGCAATCTTTGTTGGCACAGCGGCGTTGTTCTTTGTGGCTTCGTTTAAACAGTTTTACAAGTTCCGGTTGGCGTGCTGTTTTGCAGTTAACTGGTTTAGTTTTAATTAAAAGCAGCCGTGACGCTATTCAAGTTTGCTAGTGCGACAAGCCGCGCAAGTTTGGTGCAGGCTGCTAACAAACAAAGGCACGGCGACGCGTACCGCGCGCTTGCTTTGGGCGTTAGCAGGTTTTCGAGTTTTAACGGTTTCAGTTTGTAGTTTTATTTTAGCTTTGCTCGCGTTTCGTTTTTCATAGCAGTAAAACCAAGCCATTAAAGTTCGCCAGTTTGTGAGTTTGGTGCAATCTTTGTTGGCACAATGGCGTTGCTCTTTGTGGCTTCGCTTAAACAGTTTTACAAGTTCCGGTTGGCGCGCTGTTTCGCAGTTAACTGGTTTAGTTTTAATTAAAAGCAGCCGTGACGCTATTCAAGTTTGCCAGTGTGGCAAGCCGCGCAAGTATGGTGCAGGCTGCTAACAAACAAAGGCACGGCGACGCGTACTGCGCGCTTGCTTTGGGCGTTATGTGTTTCTATGATTCTAAGAATATTTATAAGTTTGGCTGTACTGGTATTTAGCTTCATTTGCTTTGAGCATTTGATTAGTGAATGGTACATAGAGCTGCATATGGAAAAAGTAGGTGCGCCAAATAGAGAGGCGCTTTCTGAAGATTATGGGCTCGGATTGGTGGGTTTATTAGTAATTGTGCCATTCAGTTTTATTTTGTCAGTGATTACGGCCAAATTAACGTGGAGTTGGCTAGGTCGCAGAGACAAAAGTAAAAACACATAACAAACAAATTTTATCGCCAGCAAAAAGCGCTGGCTGCGACGTCAACCCGCTGCGCGGATTTCCGCGCTAAATTTGGGCGTTAGCAGGTTTTCGAGTTTTAACGGTTTCAGTTTGTAGTTTTATTTTAGCTTTGCTCGCGTTTCGTTTTTCATAGCAGTAAAACCAAGCCATTAAAGTACGCTAGTTTGTTGGTTTGGTGCAATCTTTGTTGGCACAGCGGCGTTGTTCTTTGTGGTTTCGCTTAAATTGTTTTACAGGTTCCGGTTGGCGCACTGTTTCGCAGTTAACTGGTTTAGTTTTAATTAAAGGCAGCCGTGACGCTATTCAAGTTTGCCAGTGCGGCAAGCCGCGCAAGTATGGTGCAGGCTGCTAACAAACAAAGGCACGGCGACGCGTACCGCGCGCTTGCTTTGGGCGTTATGTGTTCCAGTCTAAACATCATGGATAAAGTTGCTTTGAAGAAATACGTTGGTTTAATCAGTAATATATTTTTGGCTTGCATAGTATTTGTCTACTTAATACTGCTCTTCAAAGCGCGGGAGCAGTTTAGTCTCCCTCTACTATCTGCTCTGTTGGGGCTGGGATTAATTGCAGTTTTCATGTTAGCTAAATCAACGATTAGTAAAAAACATAATGGTAAAAACACATAACAAGGCGCATCACTCGTGGCCTGCGGCCACTGGGACGTTAAACGCTGACGCGTTTTTCCGCCCGTGTGCTTTGCGTTAGGCCGTAAGAGGATATTATTTAACAATGAAGTTAGCCCAAGTTTTTGCAATTCCACTATTAGTACTTAGCTCTGTAGCTTGCTCTGACTCGCGTAAACCTACAGACGAATTTTTTGCTGCAAATTTTTCTGTCTCATCATGTATTAGATATGCTGGAAACGAAAAAGGTATTGAATCTCTGATGAAGCAACAGGGCGTTGCGTTGCTGACTGATGATAAAGCGCTGCATTTCCTGGGAAGTAATACAGGGAAAGCATGGTCGTTTACTTCGCCAAATGGGCAATTTGCACTTACCTATTTAAATTCTGGTCTTTGTACCGTATTTGTCCGCCGTGTCAATACACAAAAATATGTTGAAGAAGTGAGCAATAGTTTTTCACGCATTAGTAAGAAAACTGGCTGGTCGTTCACACCGAGTATTGTTCCCGATTTCGCAGGGGAAACTGAACTTGAGACATTTAGACTCGAAGCCAAAACTACAACCGGTCAAACTGTCGAAATCATAATCAGTGCTACTGAAAACAAGGCCGGTAGTCATCAGGTAGCTCTAAGTACGCAGGTCATTTAAGCTGTGTGGCCTAACAAACGCAATCAAAACGGGCTGTCGCCCTCGACTCGCTACGCTCGCGTTTGTTGCGGGCGTTAGCAATTCAGTGCATATAGGAAGATAGATGCCACATTTTGTAGTCGATTGCTCAGTTGAGATATTGGAAAGCCATTCTGAGGAATATATTGCTGAACAAATTCACTTGGTTGCTGTTGCCTCTGATTTGTTTGATATCGGTGATATTAAAGTTCGGATAAACCCCTACAGTAAATATTCGGTGGGTGGGAAACGTGAGCTTTTCATCCACGTATTCTCGAGCATTATGCAAGGTCGCACCACTGAGCAGCGAGCTAAGTTGTCACAATCGGTTGTTGAGAGGTTAGTGGCAATATTTCCGAATGTTCTAAATATTGCTATGAATATCAGTGAGTTTGAAAAGGCAACTTACTGTAATCGGAGTATGCTTTGACCAACATTGCTAACAAGGCAAGTCAGCATCGCACCTTCGGTGCTGGACTCGCTAACGCTCGCCGCTGCTTGCGGCGTTAGCAGGTTTTCGGGTTTTAACGGTTTTAGTCTGTAGTTTTATTTTGGCATTGCTCACGTTTGGTTTTCTTAACGGCAGCGCCAAAAGTTAACGTGCGCCAGTTTGTTGGTTTGGTGCAATCTTTGTTGGCACAATGACGTTGTTCTTTGAGGCTTCGTTTAAACAGTTTTACAAGTTCCGGTTAGTGCGTTGTTTCGCAGTTAACTGGTTTAGT
>NZ_JALAHQ010000003.1:554307-602690 GCF_036983985.1 Rheinheimera metallidurans | reverse complement strand
GCGTATGTTACACTTCCCAGTTTTTAAGTCAAGCGTGACGATGATTCTTTATCAAAAACACTCGTCAGGCTTAACTTGTTTTCTCGTTTCACTGCGTCACTTACCACCGTGAAGCGAGGGCGCCATTTTAGAGATTTAAGTTGTGGTGTCAAGCGTCTTTTTAAAAGATTTTTGACTCACTTTCTAAAACCCCTCGGAGACTGCGCTAGCGCTCTACCCCGTGGCATGGCGCGCATTATAGGGCGTTTTAATTGTCGTGCAAGCGGTTATTTCAGAAATATTACACTTTATGAATCGTTCGCATAAAAAACAAACAATACGCTATAAAAGCGTACTAGAACTGCTGCTTTTTCTCTCTTTAACCATCACTGCCGCTTTAAGTCGATTTTTGCCATAACTAAAAGCTTTAATAAACACGCTATGCGCTATCGGAATATATTGGCGCTCAGACGCCGATAACCATGGAATATCTTCAGTGTCTGGATCATTAATATAAACAAAATGTTCGTCAACCGCACAAACGACGACCCAATGCGGCGCTTTGCTTTTATCAAACTGCCAGGTACTTATAAGTACCACCAGCAGCGCATCGTTCTGCAACAATTGTTTTATCTTACTGATGTTAAGGTCTGCGCTATGCACCGCAATATTGCTTTGTGCGACCTTCTCACAATAAGAATCGTGTACGCGTTGTAAAATATTTTTTTTGACCTCACTACGAACCGTGTCGGTAAAAAGCACTCCTTCTTTATTAAGAAAGATTTCTACATCAAAGCCACGATGATAAGCAGCAAGAGCTAAACCGCGAGGGCCACAACCACCATGACCTGATGTCATAAAAATAGTGGTCGCTTCGCGCCAGATATCAATTTCTAAAGACGCCGGCGCGTATTGGTTCGGCTGAAAATAGTTAAACACCATAAGTAAGCAAGCTGGGCCACAAGTAAAAGGGGTGGTTTGCGCTATATAAGGTACTTGGCGCTTTACTGAGTCGGTATCAAACTGGATGATCTGTTTTTGCATACAGATAGCATCTGAGTGATCTTCGTAAAAGTCATGCTTTAGCGCAAACTCATGATAGTGTAGTTTGTGATATAGCTTAATCGCGGCAGCATTATCGTAGCGCACCTCAAGACGCAGTAATACGCAGTTCCGTTCAGCAGCAACACGTTCGGCATGTTGCATTAAAAACTCAGCAATGCCTTGCTTGCGAAAACGGGCATCTACTGCCAGAGAATACAACCGCGCTAAACTGGTGCCTCTGCGGTAGATCAGTAAAAAATAGCCGGCAAGGTGGCCATCTTGTTCAGCTAGAAATAAGTCACTTCGTTTATCTTTAATAAAACGCCGAAAACTACGAACACTCACACGGTCAGTGTCGAAGCAACTTTGCTCTAACGCCAATAAAGCTGGCACGTCTTCAAGTTCAGCACTTCTGATATCTAAGTCGGTCGATTTGTCGTTTAATGCCATTATTGCTTCCGTTATTGCCTTTGGCTGATTTTTAACTACGTTTAGGATAACAACAGCTTAAGAAATGAAAAGCCAACAAAAAATTTAACTTTTGTAGTACAGGTTTCTTCACTGTACAGTTTTAGACTAACACGACATGCTTTAACAAAGTACTGGGAGTAATAATGGCTAAACTAATAATCGTTGTTGATAAAGCTCAAGATTGGGCACCGTTTTATCAATACGATGGCGTAATGACGTTACCAAATTATTTAAAATGGTCGGCAACCAATAAACAACGTACTCGTGTGATTAACTTATGCCGACAAGCTCAATATTTAGGCACTGCCTACTACTGCTCATTATTAGCTGAAGCGCGAGGCCATAACGTAATGCCATCAGTACGTGCTTTTAATAAGTTTAACCGCCATGAAATTGCCGACATTGCTGATGATGTGCCGATAACGCTACTTAATCAGCTAAATAAAGCATTAATTGATGAAACCAGCACTCAACTAACGTTTAATATTTATTTTGGTGAAACCGAGCTTAAAGCATTAAAAAAGGTAGCTACCTATTTATTTGAAGCTTTTCCTGTGCCTATATTAAGAGTCGAGCTACAAAAGAAAAAAACCTGGCATGTAAAAACCTTAAAAATTGGCAGTGTGCATAAACTGTCAGAATCAGAGCAAGGCTTGTTCGGTAATATATTAGAGCGCTACAGTCATAAAATTTGGCGGGTAGAGCCGGCCAATAAAAAGTTTAAGTATGATTTAGCGGTACTGATTGATGCTAAGGAGAAATTCCCACCCTGCACGCCTAAAGCACTAGAGCTATTTGTTAAGGCTGCTAAGCGTGCAGCTATGGATGTAGAACATATAGGTGCCAAAGATATACATCGTTTGGCTGAATTTGATGGCTTATTTATTCGTGAAACTACCGCAGTTAACCATCACACCTTTCATATGGCATTAAAAGCCGAGCGCGAAGGCTTAGCCGTGATTGACGACCCGAACTCTATTTTGCGCTGTGGTAATAAAGTGTATTTACATACCCTATTCGAGCAGCACAAGGTGCCAATGCCAGATGGCGTTATGCTGTTTAAACAGGATGATGACAGCCTGGTAAAAGCAGCAGACACTTTGGGCTTACCCTTAGTATTAAAAATACCCGATGGCAGCTTTTCGCGCGGTGTCGTTAAAGTAAAAACCTTAAGCGAACTAAAAACACAATTGTGTGCGTTGTTTGAGCAAAGCGCAATTATTCTGGCACAACGTTATACCTTTACCGAATATGATTGGCGTATTGGCGTACTTAACGGCCAAGCTATTTTTGCTTGTAAATATTTTATGGCACGTAACCACTGGCAGATATACAAACATGGTACGGCAAAAACAGAAAGTGGCGGCTTTAGTACTTGCGCAGTGGCCGACGTACCAAGTCATGTTGTGCAAGCGGCATTGCAAGCCTGTGCGCCAATTGGTGATAGCTTATATGGCGTTGACGTGAAACAAGATGGCGATAAAGTTTACGTGATTGAAGTAAACGATAACCCCAACATTGACGATGGCGTAGAAGATTTGCATTTAGGCAACAAACTATATGATCTGATCGTTAGTGATTTTATTCGTCGAATAGAATTAAAACGTTAACCGTCAACCTCAGCCAATTTTAGGCACAAAAAAACCGGCGTAAGCCGGTTAATTTGGTGCAGATGGAGAGACTCGAACTCTCACGCTTTTGGGCACAAACACCTGAAGCTTGCGTGTCTACCAATTCCACCACATCTGCGTTATGTTTCACGCGAGTGCGTTTAACATGGCGTGCAGTATAGCGATAAATAGCATCGCGTCAATAAACAAGTATTAAAATATTACGGCTTTTTTATCAAGCCTATTTCCTCCAAACGCTGCATTAAGTAATCATTTGAATTAATCGCTTGTGGATAGCGATTAGGTTGCTGTTCGTTAATACAGGTTTTTAATGTGTCGATAACGTAATCTGGATTTGGATGCATAAAAAACGGAATAGAATAACGAGGTTCACTCGCAGCTATGCCTGCAGGATTCACGACCCGATGTGTAGTCGATGGTAATAGATGATTAGTTAACCTCTGCAACATATCACCTATGTTGACCACTATGGTGCCCTCTATAGTAGTAACCGGTAACCAGCTACCATCTCGACGCAGTATTTCTAAACCTGCTTCGTTTGAACCAACCAATAGCGTGATTAGGTTTATGTCTTCATGTTGTCCGGCACGAATAGACTGAGTTGAAGTGTCTTTAATTGGCGGATAGTGGATCGCGCGTAAAATAGAATTGCCATAATGCACCTTATCAGCAAAGTAGTTTTGCTGTTGCCCTAAATACAAAGCTAAAGCTTCAAGCACCGTATTACCTAACTGCTCAAGTGCCGTGTAAAGTGCATAAGTCGCCGCTTTAAAACCAGCAACCTCAGTTGGCCACACATTAGGATATAAACTCGGATGGGGTGCTGGACCGGATAGCTCTCGACCAACATGCCAAAACTCTTTTAAATCCGGATGCTTGCTGTCCTTAGCCTTCTCTACACCCACTGCAGTATAACCGCGCGCGCCGCCCTGCCCAGGGGTATGGTATTTAGCTTTAACATCAGTTGGTAAAGCAAAAAACTGTTTAATTGCTTGATATGTATTCTCTACCACAGCATCTGGAATACCGTGACCACTAATGCCACAAAATCCAAATTCAGTGTAGGCTTTGCCAATTTCGGCAACAAAGTTATCTTTGTCGGTGGCAAACCGTCTTATATCTAACGTAGGTACTTGCTGTGTCATATAAAAGACCTGTTTTTAGCCTAAGTAAAAAAAGAACCCTGCCATAGCAGCGCTCATTAAGTTAGCTAAGGTTGCTGCAAGTAAGGCCTTTAGCCCTAGTGCGGCAATATCAGCTCGACGACTTGGCGCCATACCACCCAAGCCGCCTAATAAAATAGCAATTGAAGAGAAGTTAGCAAAACCACATAAAGCAATAGTAACAATAACTTGTGTATGTGCGCTTAGCTGCTCTTTCACTTGCACAAAGTCGAGGTATGCGACAAATTCATTAATAACCAATTTTTGACCAATAAAGCTACCCGCCATACGGGCTTCTTCCCACGACACACCCAAAATAAATGCTAAGGGCTGAAATACGTAACCAAAAATAACTTGCAGAGTTAAACCTTCAACACCAAACCAGCCAGCGATACCACCAATAGCACCATTAACTAAAGCAATTAAACCGATAAAAGCTAACAACATTGCACCAACGTTTAGTGCTAACTGCATACCGCTTGACGCACCGGCTGCGGCGGCATCAATTAAATTAGTATGTTGAGTATCAGTGCCGATTTCATCTAGCTCATTTTTTGGTTGCTCGGTTTCTGGCAAAATCATTTTCGCCATTAAAAACCCACCTGGCGCGGCCATAAAGCTTGCGGCAATAAGGTATTTAAGCTCAATACCTAAACCGGCATAACCCGCCAGCACCGAGCCTGCAACAGAGGCTAAGCCACCTACCATTACAGCAAATAACTCTGAACGGGTCATGGTTGGAATAAAAGGCCGTACGATTAATGGCGCTTCGGTTTGCCCAACAAAAATATTGGCTGCAGCCGACATAGATTCAGGCCGACTAGTACCTAATAGCTTTTGTAACCCACCACCAATAATGCGAATAACCCATGTCATTACGCCAATGTGATACAACACAGCAATAAGCGATGAGAAGAAAATAATAATAGTTAATACATGAACCGCAAAAATAAAGCCCTGCGATTTACGACCAATATCGCCAAATAAGAACTCAATACCCGCCGTGGCATAACTAATAATGTTAGCGACAAAATTTGAAATACTTAACAACACGTCTTGACCAAAGGGCACATACAGTACAAACGCACCAATAGCTAACTGAATAGCAAAAGCACCACCTACTGTGCGCCAGTTAATACGGCTACGGTGCGCAGAAGCAATATAAGCTACTAGCAGAAGGACAACTATGCCCACTAATCCCATCATAATTGGTGTTTCCTAATTATTATTTTTCTGCCAACAGCTGGCGTATTTTTGTTTTAATGATATCAACGGCAATTTGATTTTTTCCGCCACGTGTTACTACCAAGTCTGCATATTGCTTCGATGGTGCTATAAATTCAAAAAAGGCCGGTCGCACTGTCGTTTCATATTGCTCTGTTACAGAGCTTAAACTACGGCCTCTATCTTCTAGATCTCGCTTAATACGCCGCAACAAACAGATATCTAAAGGGGTATCCATAAAAACGGTAATATCAAACTGCGAACGTAACCTAGCATCGGTTAATAGCAATATACCTTCAACTAACACCACCTTAGCAGGTTGTACCGTTATGGTCTCTTCAGTACGGGTATGTGTTTTATAACTGTACTGCGGCATTTTAATGGCTTCGCCACTGCGCAACGCGTGCAAGTGTGACGTTAGTAGCTGATGTTCAAAGGCGGCGGGGTGATCATAGTTGGTAAGTATGCGCTGCTCAAACGATAAGTGACTTTGATCGCGGTAATACGCATCTTCAGACAAAATAGCAATACGTTCGTCGCCAAGTTCGGCCACCAATTCTTGATACACGGTTGAAGCAAAAAGGCTTTTGCCAGACGCCGAAGCACCAGCAATAGCTATAATAGTATTTTTACCCACAGAAACATTCACTTTTGCAGAAATTAGCTGGTGATTATCGCTAATTACCGGCGATTAAGGAATAAAAAAATGCCCGCATAATACGGGCATTTTCAATTGTAACTATAGGGTTAATTTAGAAGCGGTATTTAACACCAACTTTTAAACGCCATGTAGACTCATCTTGGTTAAAACGTTCCCAGTTACTGCCACCGCGTGGTGTAAATGGGTTAATTGTTAATTGCCCAGTATTTTGATCCACAGCATTAAATGCATACAGATTTATCGAACCATACTGAGTATCGCGAACAATGCCTTTAGAGTGATCAATAAAGTTTAAGAAGTTATCTATCGTAAAGTATAATTCGCCCTTATGCGAAGCAACGAAACCTGGAATTTGTTGACGTATACTAATATCCCACGTCGTTACCCAAGGAGAGTTAAAACCACTTTTAGGTAAATAACTGCCTATATAGTCACTCAAGCCCATAGCCGCAACCGTGTTGTAAAACTCGGTTTTCTTCGCCTCGCTAGCAAATTTATATTGCGTATCATCCATTTCAGGAATATACGCCAACATACCACCACCATAGTCGTAACCCAGCGCGTTTCGAGTCGCTGTACCACTAACGTTAGCTAAATAAGATAATGCTTTACCAGATTTACGCTCGAAGAAGGTATCAAATGAAGTAGTATAACCATCGAAAAACTCAGTTCTGTATGACAAATTCACCACGAAACGGTGTTTAGTTTCATACGGCGATGTGCCAACCAACGTTTCATTACGGTTAATCGCAATATTGTTACCAAAGTTACCATTTGCTGTGCTGGCAGAGCCAACAGTAGCGTTAGTAATATCCTGGTAAGTATAAGACGCGTTCAAAGAAACACCTGACTGCCATTTTTTCGCTAACAACGTAGTGATTAAATGTGAACGGCCTTCTTCATCCGCATTTGTTAACACAATGGCTTCTTTTGTGCTATTTTTATACAACTTTCTACCATCAGTCGTGGTGTAAAACACGTCGCCAGCGTTTACGTTTTTCCAGTAAGCTGAGTTTTCAGGTTTTACATAGGTATATTCAGTAGTCCACAATACGTCTTCGACAAAATCACCAATATTGAACTGATAGTCAGCCGCTAATTGGAAGCGCCAATCAGAAGGTATTTCAAAGTTAGGGTCGTTAAAGTTAATCTCTGACTGCGCACCATTACGAATATAATTTAAAAATGATTCTGGTACCGAAGTAATATCAACGTTTTGTAAATCGTCGCGCATTTCTGCAGTGCCACCCCTAGTTTGAGTGATAGCACCGGTATCTACAATGCTCAGGCCATTTTTACCGTATGCGTTACCTGCCCATACTGTTGGCTGACCACCCGAGAAACGACCGATACCACCACGAATAACTAGTTCGTCAGCGGCATCCCAACGGAAACTAAAACGTGGCAAGAAAATATCTAACCCATCTAAGTTCTCAGTGTTGCGATAGCCCGTACTATTGAAAAAACCTTCGTTAAATACTGGTACGTCATCAGTTGCCATGCGCTCATAGCGTAAGCCTAAGCTAATTAATAAATCAGATGTTAATTCAAATTCATCTTGAACATAAATAGCATGCTCACCACGAGTAAAAGCAACCGCTGCGTCATTTGGATCCAGTGACGGAGAGTTGGCATAACGTAAATCTAACGCCGAACGATTTTCAAAATCTTCTATGCTATTAAACGTATAGCTACCACGGGCATATTGTACGAACAGGTTATTAGCATCAATTTTTTTATACTGGTAACCAAAAGTCAGTTTATGGTCGTCCAGAAGGTAAGTGCCATCCATACCAATAATAAATGTTTCATTAGCTAACTCGTTTGCATGACGACTATGGTCTGAACCAAAGGCAACTCGACGGTTAGAATCACCACCCACGTTAATAAATACTTGCGGTAATTCGCTTAACGATTCCTGTGCAGTTGAACGATCTTGATATGTCAAATAGAACTCAGTAGAAAAATCTGGCGTCCAGTCAGAAAACAACTTAAATGCATAGCTATCCATTTCTTCTGTTTTGCTATACCACTGCGAAGACAGCTTTAATGAGCTAGACGAATCAGTAAAGTTATTAATTTGATTACCTTCACTGCGTTGATAAGTTAACGCTGCGCGCTGAGAATCATTAATATTCCAATCTAGTTTTAATAAAATTTTCTCTTCTTTAGTTTCTGGATTTACGTCCCAACCACCTACCTCTACACCATACACACGCTTTGCGATTTCTGTAATTTGCGCTAAATCTTCTAGTGTCGCATTGGTAGGGTTAGCAACACCGGCTGCTCCAGCGGGGCCCCAACCTGAAGCTTTTGGTGAACTATAATTTTCGTATGAAGCAAAAAAGAATAATTTATCTTGAACAACAGCACCACCTAAAGTGCCACCCCATGTCTCTTCGTCAAAATCTAACGATGTTTTTTTCGTAGAACCAGGAGCTTTATACTTACCTGCCATTGAGTCATTTTGCTTTTCAAAGAAAAATGAGCCCGACGTGGTATTGCTGCCTGACTTAGTTACCGCATTGATTTTTGCACCTTGAAAACCTGAGTCTTTAGCATTAAACGGTGATGTATCAACGATCAATTGCTCAATTGAATCAAGAGAAATTGGTGAGCGCGTTGTCGGATAACCCGTCGCATTTAAACCAAAATCATCATTTAAACCTATGCCGTCAATTGCAATGCTGTTAAATCGAGGATTAGTACCAGCAACAGAAATAGTGCCGTCAGCACCACTAATGTTTACTAGCGGGTTGTTACGAATAATATCTTTAATATCGCGATTAAATGAAGGGGCATTTTCAATTTGGTCGCTACCAAAGAAGCTACTTGAACCCGTGTTATTTGCATACACCACAGCTGAGCCGGTAACTGCAATACGCTCAACATTTGACTCTAGTTGGGCATTCAAGCGCAGTGGTTCACCCAAATTCAGAAAAACGTTTTGGTAAACCTTAGTACCTTGCTCACTGGTAATAGTAATAGTGTATGGACCGCCAACCCGCAGACCAGTACTAGAAAAAACACCAGATTCGTTAGTTGTTGCTAAAGAACGAGTACCTGTTGGCACGTGTAAAACTTCAACTTTTGCGTTTGCAACAACCTGACCAGAAGTACTGGTTAGATTACCCCGAATGGATGACGTAGTTTCTTGTGCTATGGCCATATTACTTGCGCCAAGGGCAACTGCAACTGCGAATGCTAAATGCTTAACTTTCATATCGTTTTTCACCT
Source organism: Rheinheimera metallidurans (assembly GCF_036983985.1). NCBI lineage: Bacteria > Pseudomonadati > Pseudomonadota > Gammaproteobacteria > Chromatiales > Chromatiaceae > Rheinheimera > Rheinheimera metallidurans. The sequence continues at coordinate 593,280 of NZ_JALAHQ010000003.1, read as the reverse complement.
GATAGTTGTCGGTTTTAAATCAATTTATTTGTAGACAAATACTGTTTTCAATTTAGTAATTAATAATACTAAAAACATATTACATTTTTATTACATTAGTTTGATTTAACAGAACTTTTTGCCTTCGCTCTTGTCTAATGCGTTAGTATTATAATTGTAACATAGCTGGTCAGAGTTGCGCACTGTTCAGGTGAAAAACGCTGAAAAAAACTACAGCCTCAATGTTTTCAAGCCTTTACTGGTTTTTATTGCTTAAGCCCCTTATGCTATTACGGTGTTTTATTTACTAAGTTGCTCTAATGAAAAAAACCTCTATTACCTTTTACCTAAGTGCATTAATTAGCCTTGGAGCCTCGTTAAATATGAGTGCCAGTGAAGTTACCTTTGCCACTTTCAACGTTAGCATGGAAGCACAAAATTACCTGCCAAGAGGCGAAAACGGCAGTGCTGCGGTATTGGAACAATTACTACAAACCGACGAGCAACCCCAGATCCGCAATATTGCCCAGATTATTCAAATAGTGCGGCCAGATGTGCTGCTGCTTAATGAGTTTGACTATATTGCTGATAGCGATAAAGGCATAAAAGCTTTTATTACTAACTACTTAAATAAAGATCAGGGCAATGCTAAAGCTATTAACTACCCTTATTTTTATTACAATACGGTTAACACTGGTCAACCTAGCCCTTATGATTTGGATAACGATGGTAAAGCTACCGGCACAGGCGCTGATGCCTGGGGCTATGGTTTTTATCCTGGGCAGTATGGCATGGTGTTACTGTCTAAATTTCCGATTGACGTCAATAACGTGCGTACGTTTCAGCATTTTAAATGGCGGGATATGCCCAACTTTATGCCAACTAAAAAAGCGGATGGTAGCCCTTGGTATAGTGAAGAAGCATGGCATGAGTTTCCGCTTTCCTCTAAAAGCCACTGGGATATTCCGCTAAACATCAATGGTAAAACAGTGCATGTATTAGCCAGTCACCCTACACCGCCAGTATTTGATGGCAAAGAAAACCGTAACGGTATTCGTAACCATGATGAAGTGCGTTTTTGGGCAGATTACCTAACTGCGGGCGAAAACAATTATATTTATGATGATAACGGCAACAAAGGTGGCTTAGCCAATACGGCTAGTTTTGTGCTGTTGGGCGATCAAAATTCATCAGCTGATGGTGAAGGTGATGCGTTAAATAGTGGTATTAGTGCATTGTATAACCATGCCAGAGTGAATAATCAGCTGCCACCGCAAAGTAAAGGCGGCGCAGAGCATACGCCGAATAACGCCAAGGCAGCATTTCATACTGCTGATTGGCGCATGCGGGCTGATTACGTATTACCGTCTAAAGCGGGTTTTGTCTTAAAACAAAGCGGTGTATTTTGGCCAGAAAAAGCAGATGCTTTATATCCGTTGGTAGGATCTCGTGGCGCGAGTTCAGATCATCGTTTGGTATGGGTAAAGTTAGAACTTAGCGCTGAGTAATCAGCGCTTAAGCCTGTTAACTAGATAATTAAAAACGTTTAGTTAAGTTCTGAATATGTACGGTAACCTCTTCACGGTCATGGTACAAATGCTTAGCTTGTAAACGATATTTAATACCAGCATCAATCAAACGCTGCTCCAACTGCTGTAGTATTTCGCTTACGGTTTCATAGCGTTTTTTCATTGGTAATTTAAGGTTGAAAATAGTTTCTTGGCACCAGCCATTAACTAACCAATCACCAATGCGTTCAGCTACGCGTTGTGGCTGCTCTATCATGTCGCAGACTAACCAATAAACATTATTTTTGTGTGGTTCAAATTTAAAACCATCAACCATTAAATGCCGCACCTGACCGGTTTCCATTAGCGATTCTGCCATAGGGCCGTTATCTATCGCTGTTACCATCATGCTGCGTTTTACTAGCTGGTAAGTCCAACCGCCTGGGCTTGCCCCTAAATCTACCGCGCGCATACCGCCGGAAAGGCGCTGATCCCACTCTTGCTTAGGTATAAACTGTAAGAAAGCTTCTTCTAATTTTAATGTGCTGCGGCTAGGTGCTTCATTTGGAAATTTAAGCCGCATAATGCCATTTTCTAATGGGCTATTATTTTCAGAGTACGATAACGCCACATAACCTTGCTGCCCTGTTAATAAAAACACATGTAACACAGGCGCACGCTTTTGCTCTTTAGGTAACAAAACACCCGCTTTTCGCAGTGCTTGGCGCAGAGGTACCGTTAATTTACGCGCTAATGTAGAAAGGGTTTTCCCGTCGTTGGTCTCTGGATACTCTACCCTTATTTCACCACAACCACTCAGCTCGGCGGCGAGCACGGCTTCAAGTATCGGAGCAATACGATCTGCAGCAGGTAGCTCTAATAGCTCAGCCTGCAGTAAGCTCCATTGGCGAATAAAAATAAATTGCTCGAAGTCATAATCACGATAAAACTCAGCCAGGCTGTTAGCGTCATAAGCTTCAAAAATAACAAAAGCACTATCGCTGGTTAGCTTGCAGTAACCAAAAACATTGTGTAAACCGGCCTTGTCTTGAATTTCCGCTGCACACTCTTTTTCAAAACCGGCGCGACAATATAGTAACAGTTGTCTCATATTAACTCCGCCGCCAAGCCGTTACCGCAAGTAGCAGCCAGGCAGCTATAAGTAACTGGCCGCCTATAGGCGCCAGCTGCGAATAATAAAACGGCAAGGCAAATACCCCTGCCAGTATAGTCCAAACAAAACACCACAAACCTAGGTGCCATAAAAGCGCCACCAGTTTGGTTAGCTTAGCTTCACTACGTTGCTGGGCTAACACCAACAACGCTAGGGTATGAAATGCGAGTAATGCTAGCGCGCTAACAACACGCGCCGCACTTTGCTCGGTTAAACTGGCCTGCCACAAATGCATTAACAAGGCACTTAAACCAACAACAGACGCACCATAAAGCGCAGTTACACTATTATTTATTTGCCAAAAGTACTTCATCAATTTTCCTGCTACAAAATTGCGCGGCTTGAATAATTAACTGCATGTGGGTGGTACCGCTTTTTACTCTAGGTTTTAAATCATGGTCGCCATCAGTTAACCAATAGATCTGAACATAGTCCCAGTGTTTATCAAGCAATTCGCATGCACTGCCAAACACATCGCGCTCGCCTTGGGCAATAAATAATGGGCAGCCTAATCTGGCAAAGTGCTCTGTGCGCCAGCTGTCTTTTTTAGGCGCATGAAACGGATAACCAAAGGCAAATACGCCCTGCACTTTCGCTTGCGCCGTTAGCATACTAGCCACCCGACCGCCCATCGATTTACCGCCAATAAACAGTGGTAAATCATTATTAACCTTCGCTAGTTGTGCAACATACTGCTGCTGCAATGCAGGTAACTTTTCTGGCAAACTACGTTTACCACTATCAAGCATGCGCTGCATATAGGCAAAATTAAAACGCCAAACTTCAATACCCCGTAATGCCAACTGTTCAGCCAGTAGCTGCATAAAATCGCTATTTGCGCCAGCGCCAGCGCCGTGCGCTAACAATAAACGCGCTTTAGGCTGCACTGCGTTGTTTACCATTATCTCAGTCAAGCACTACCGCATTAGTGAACTGATGCTCAGCAAATTCCGCTTGCTCTGCTTCTACCATAGCAACCATCCATTGACGAAATGCGGTAATTTTACCCAGTTCGGTTTGGCTTTCTCGGCAAACAAGATAATAGGCATCTTTTGAAATTAACACATGGTTAAACGGCACAATTAATCGGCCAGAATTAATATCTGGCCTAGCTAATACGTTATGCGCCAGTGCTACGCCTTGGCCATGAATAGCCGCTTGCAACACCATAGACGAGTGGCTAAAAATAGGCCCTTGGTTAACGTTAAAATGCTTATAGTTTTGCGTTGTAAACCACGCCTTCCAAGCTCGGCGCGAGCCATCATGTAATAAATTATGATGCTGCAAGTCAGTTGGCTCAGACAGCGGTTTACTGCTATTTAACAGCAATGGCGAACATACTGGCAACAAGTACTCTGTATGCAGTTTATCGGCATGTAAATTACGCCATGTTCCGCGGCCGTAATAAATTGCCACGTCAACATCATCGGTCAGCGAACCTTCGTCAAGATCAACCGCCTTAATTCGCACGTCGATATCAGGATGTTGCTCGCTAAATAGATTAAGCCGTGGCACTAGCCACTGAATAGCAAAACTCGGTTGTAAACTTACGGTTAAAGAGCCTTTTGCACCACGAGCAAGTAACTTTTCAGTTGATTCATGTAGCTGTAAAAATATTTCTTTAATATCAAGAAAGTAGCTTTGGCCTTCTTCGGTTAATAATAATGAGCGATTTTTTCGCATAAAAAGTTTCAGGCCGAGATGATCTTCCAGCGCTTTAATTTGATGACTAATAGCAGCTTGCGTAACATACATTTCTTCAGCAGCTTTAGTAAAACTTAAATGCCGCGCGGCAGTTTCAAACGCTTTTAATGCATTAAGCGGGGGCAGACGACGTGCCATAACATCTCATTAGTTATTAAATTTTCTAATCTGAACTATAGACTGACATTAGCAGTTAGCCAGCATAGTATTAAGCTGCTACTACTTTTCTACTGGCTTATAACCTTCAATTTCAACCTCTTCGCCTTTAAATAGAAAAGCTTCCATTTGGCTTTCTAAAAATTGGCGATGCTCTGGGTTCATCATGTTTAGTTTTTTTTCATTAATCAGCATTATTTGCTTTGCTTGCCAAAGTGCAAAAGCCTCCTTGCTAATAGAGTTGAAAATTTTCTTGCCAAGATCACCGGGATATAACTGAAAATCTAATCCTGACGCGTCTTTTTTTAAATATTCACAAAATACGGTACGGCTCATAGTTAATTATCCTTTTGCTGCGAGTTTAACGCTATCAATTGTTGAAACAGCTGCTTTGCCGGTGCCGACAAACCAACCTCAGGAATGGCATCTATTGTAAACCAAGTTGGCGCCGATTGCTCCTGTACTGCAGTGGGCTTACTACTCAGTTTTATCAGTAACGGCTGGATCCACAGATGAAAATGACTAAACGTATGGCGAAAACCTGCTAACTCGTGGCTATGTTCTAATTGTAAGCCTTGTTGCAATATAAAGTGCGCACGTTCAGCACCTGAGCTAAATTCAAGAAAGCCAAATAAACCTCCCCACAGGCCAGATGCTGCACGTTGCAGTAATTGAACGCTATTATCATGTTGCACTAATAACCAAAAACTCTGTTTTTCTGGTAGCGTTTTTTTGGCTTTTTTACCTGGATATTGTGTTTGTTCACCAGTTAATGCTGCAGCGCAGCGCAACTTCAGCGGGCACGCCGCACAGTTTGGCTTACTGCGGCTACATAGGCTAGCGCCTAAATCCATCATCGCTTGATTAAACTCAGTCACATTTTGCTGTGGTGTAACTTGTTCAGCCAATTGCCACAGTTGTTGCTCTACCGCTTTTTGCCCAGGCCAACCCGCTACAGCTGAAAACCGCGCCAATACGCGCTTACAGTTGCCATCTAAGATAGCAAAATGCTGACCAAGTGCTAACGACAATATAGCGCCTGCAGTTGATCGTCCAATACCCGGCAGGGCCAAAACCTGAGTAAAATCTGTCGGGAATTCGCCCTGATAATCAGTAACAATTTGTTGGGCGGCCTTATGTAAATTTCGCGCTCTAGCGTAATAACCAAGGCCAGTCCACAAGTGTAATACGTCATCTAACGGTGCTGCGGCTAAGGTACGAACATCAGGAAACTGACTGATAAAGCGCTCAAAGTAAGGAATAACGGTGGCAACTTGTGTTTGTTGCAACATCACTTCACTTAACCAGGTTTTATAAGGGCTTTTATCTAACTGCCATGGCAAAGTTTTACGTCCATGCTGCTGATACCAGCTAACCAACTGATTTGAAAACCAAACTGAGTCCTGTTGCTGCAACGTAATTAGCCTATTATTGAACATTGCGCGCAGTATAAGCAGCATAGAATTGCTTGCCAACCATAATCGCAGTTGAGCAAAGCTCGCAATACAAGGATAATGCCGGCCATTGATGATTATGCGGAGCAACACATGACAGATAGTACCCAGCAGCAAGACGAAAAGGCGGACAGCAATACCTATATGCGAAAGATCCGCTCTTTTGTATTGCGCGAAGGCCGCTTAACTAAGGGCCAACAACATGCGCTGGATACCTACTGGGCAGATTACGGTTTAGCTTATCAACCACAAGCGTTAGCACTAGACGACGTGTTTGGTCGCAGTAGTGAAAAGGTGCTAGAAATTGGCTTTGGTATGGGTAAGTCTTTAGTGCAAATGGCTAAAGCCGCACCAGAAAAAGATTTTATTGGTATTGAAGTACACCGCCCAGGCGTAGGTGCTTGTTTATCAGAGGCGGTAAACGAGCAGGTAAAAAACCTAAAAGTATTTGAACACGATGCGGTTGAAGTTATAGCTAACACTATTGCCGACAATAGCCTAGATACCGTGCAACTGTTTTTTCCAGATCCTTGGCACAAAAAGCGTCATCATAAAAGACGTATTGTGCAAAGTGAATTTGTACAATTATTGCGTAAAAAGCTAAAACCAAACGGTGTTTTTCATATGGCCACAGATTGGCAAAACTATGCTGAACACATGCTTGAAGTAATGCGGACTGCTGAAGGCTTCAGCAATTTATCTAACGATAATACCTATGTAGCACGGCCGGAACATCGGCCACTAACAAAATTTGAGCAACGTGGTCAGCGTCTTGGTCATGGTGTGTGGGATTTGATGTTTAAGAAGGAAAGCTAGATGCTAACCACCGCCAGCCAGCTGGTTTTACGCAATATAAATGATTTAAGCGGTAAGGTGTTACTCGTTGAGCCTATGGCAGATAATTTGGCCACTGAATTACTGCATAAGTCAGATACGCTAACCCTCAGCTGCTATAGCACCGATGCGGCAGTAGCAACTTGCTGGGCTCATCCAGAGGTTAGTTTGTATACCGAAGTAAGCCCTGAGTTTAATACTACTTTTGACTCTATAGTGCTGTTTTATCCCAAAAGTAAAGAGCAACTAGCCTATACGCTTGCTCAGTTAAAAGCGGCAATTACTGGCAAAACCGAAGTTTTTGTTACCGGTGACAATAAAGGCGGCATTAAAAGCCTAAGCAGCCATGCAGAAAAACTAGGGCTAAATGCCAACAAACTTGATAACGCAAAACACTGCTTATGGTTTTCCTTAAGTGGTAACTTTCAGCAAGTAACCACGACTAACGCAATAAGCTTTAAAGTTGCCGCCGCAGGTGAACAGTTAGTAATACACTCATTACCGGGCGTATTTAACCATGGCAAATTAGATATAGGCACGGCCTTATTACTCGATAACCTACCTAAAATGACCAGCGGCAAGGTACTTGACTTCGCCTGTGGCTGTGGCGTAGTGGGTGCCATGTTAAAGCGTAAGCATCCACAAATTGAGTTGTTTTGCTCTGATATCAGTACCTTGGCAGTTAAAGCCACCGAGTTAACCCTAGCGGCCAATAATTTAACCGGTACAGTTACCGCAGCCGATGGTTTACCTGCCATACCCAAGCAGTTTGACTACATTGTGAGTAATCCGCCGTTTCACACTGGCATTAAAACCGACTACAGTATTGTAGAAACCTTTATAGCGCAAAGTGCAGCACGTTTAAGCGGTAATGGCAGTCTTACACTGGTGGCTAATAATCATTTGGCCTATATGGAATTGCTACAACAATCATTTAAACAAGTAGTGGTTAAAGCAAAAGCCAACGGCTTTACTATTTATCAGGCTAGTCAGAAAAGCTAAGGAAGTAACGTGTATAAACTTGCAGCCGTGTTGTTAGTGTGTTTTTTAAGCTCAGCAAACGCGGCTGATAGTTTAGTTTGTGTACAAAATCCTAAGCGCGTAAAAGCGTGTCCGCACTTGGTATATCGGTTGGCGCAACTGCCCGACATGCCCAAACCAGCAGTAATATGTATATGCGTTAGCGATTTTAACGAACTGCTGATTATACCGAAAACTGAGCAAGAACAAATGCGTTTAAATATGAACAAACGGCAGATGCAGGTTGTTTATGGCAATAAGCTTGAGCCAGTGTTGAATATCTTACAGCGGCGCAATTAATCCGCTAACAATACCAAACGCGCACTAAAACTCCCCAAACTCTCAATTTGCTGCGTCAGTAATATTGGCACCAAAAACAACTCCCCTTGCTCAACCCAGTAAATAGCATTTTGTTCAAACTGCTTACCTAGTTTAATTGCCATAGCTTTGTCACACAGCACAATCCAGCTTTTCTCTTTAAAACTAAAATCGGGTGCACTGCCAATAACAGAACGATAAGGTAACCTCTGCTGGTTAAGGCAGGCCTCAAGTTCTTTATCTCGACGTAAATTTAAATAAGGATGCTCAGTAATTCCACCGGGGTTTTGCGCGCTAATAATCGCAAAATCAATGTTACAACTTAGCGTTTGATGGCAAAGAAAAACACTCGTTTTATAATGTTCCCACAGACTCATAATTGGTCCTAGTACTAACAAGTGTTTCAACTATAAACCGCTTTACTAATTTTTCCAGTGCCGTTTGCTAAATTTCATTAATGTGCATAACATCAGTATTAATCGCTAGCATCAAATGCTAGTAAAATTGACTGAGATAAGCGAATGATTGCAATAGATAAAACCACTTCAATTAAAAGTGCACTGATCTGGGTAATTATGCTTATCTGCAGCCTAACCTTATGTTTAGCAATGATCATATCCACAACACAAGATGTTAAGTTACAACGCAAAAGATTAGTGGCACAGCTGCAAGGTTATATCAGCATTATTGCTTTTAACACCCGAAATAGTATTTTACGAGCTGATACAGATACAGAGGACAATCGACTTAAGTCATTCAAAGCAGTAGATATTCTGCACAACATTCATATTTATAGTAAAGATTTAGAGTCAGACCAATTACAGTTTTTTGCTAGTTATAATCGAGATGGCGTGGGCCCGTTTCCGGTTCAATTTACTAAAGTACAACAATTTCTCACGCCCTCTATCAGTAACAACTACGTAGAACTAAGCAAAGCCGTTATAAATGACGATAAAATTATTGGCTATGTCTACATCAGAGCCAGCCAGGATGAGTTAAACGAATATATTCAAACTCGCGTTTTACTGGATATACTGATTGCGCTTTGCGCGCTTATTAGTGCTTTTTTTATCAGTTCTCGGTTACAGCGTCGCTTCACCAAGCCGATCGAAACCTTACTGCGGGTAATGCAAAAGGTATCTAAAGAAAAAGACTATCAAATGCGCGCGCCCAAAGTCTTTATTTATGAATATAATTTACTTAGCCGCGCATTTAACATCATGTTAGACCGCTTTGAACAACAAATTAGTAAACTACAACAAGCAGAGCAAGAAAATAAGCAATTAACCCAAAGCTTAGAGCAAAAAATTACCTTACGTACCGACGCACTTAAAACATCAAACCAAGAGTTGCTTAATACACTAGCCACCTTACATCAGTATCAAAGCCAGATTGTCGAAACTGAAAAAATGGCCAGCTTAGGTCAGATGGTCGCTGGCGTCGCACACGAAGTAAACACGCCGATTGGTCTAGGGGTTACCGCATCAACCTTGCTGCAAGACAAACTAACCGATGTTCAAACAGCGTTTGAAGACAAAAAGCTCACGTCATCGCAATTAGCTAAATTTTTAGCAGATAGTAAAGAAAATTTAGCCATTATTTATCGCAACTTAGAGCGTGCGGCTAGCTTAATTTCCAGCTTTAAACAGGTTGCTGTCGATCAATCTAACCAAAACCGACGCCAGTTTAATATGCTGCAATTAATTAACGAAGTGCTACTTTCACTTAAGCCTAACCTGAAAAAAACTCAGCATCAGGTTGTGGTTAACTGTGCAGCAGAGCTGGTAATAGACAGTAAGCCAGGGCCTATTAATCAAATTCTTATAAACCTAATAATGAACAGCCTGATTCATGCTTTTGACAATATTGAGCAAGGTGAAATAACTATTGATATAACAGTTACTAACAACAACTGCCAGCTGGTGTATTCTGACAATGGCGTAGGTGTGCCAGAATCTATTAAGAAACGTATATTCGATCCATTCGTTACCACTAAACGCGGGGAAGGCGGCAGTGGCTTAGGTCTACATTTAGTGTACAACCTCGTAACGCAAGCACTCAACGGTAAAGTTAATATTGAAAGTACTTTAGGCCATGGAATTAGAATTCAAATTGACTTTCCGGTGGTTGTTAAAACAAAATAAACGTTATAAATCAGCGTACTAACCAAATAAATTTTTAATGAAACTCAAACTTTAGTATTATAAAACGCCAAATGTTAACAAAAAACTTGTTAACATTTGGCGCTATGGTTATAATCACTTATTATTTGACAATTCGACGTCATCTATAAAACAGCAATATGTTATTTTATTAACAAAATTAACGTAAGGTTTAACTCCAATGCAAACACCTGTGATTCTTATCGTTGAAGACGAAGAAGTGACCCGTTTAAACCTTGTCAGCTTATTTCAAGGCGAAGGCTACGATGTCATTGAAGCTGTAAATGGCGAAGAAATGAATCAAAAACTTACCGAAAACAAGGTAAATCTGGTCGTGATGGATATTAACCTGCCAGGCAAAAATGGTTTAATTTTGGCGAGGGAGTTACGCCAAAAAGAAAACATTGCTTTAATTTTCCTGACGGGTCGCGACAGTGAAGTAGATCGCATTTTAGGTTTAGAAATTGGCGCAGATGATTATCTAACCAAACCATTTAACCCACGTGAATTAACTATTCGTGCCCGCAACCTGTTAAGCCGCACTGTGGCACAGCCTGTGGTGGAAGATCACAAGAGTATAGTTAAGTTTAACGGTTGGACGCTGGATGAAAATAGCCGCAATTTAACCTCACCTAAAGGCGTCGCTCGTCGTTTGCCTAAAGGTGAATATCGCGCCTTGCGTTTAATGCTCGACACACCGGGTAAAATCTTTACGCGTGAGCAATTAATTCGTCATATGACTGGCCGTGATTTACGCCCAAATGACCGTACGGTTGACGTTACTATCCGCCGTATCCGTAAGCATTTCGAGTCTGATGTTGAAAGCCCAGAGTTAATTAGCACCATTCACGGCGAAGGCTATCGTTTTGTTGGTAAGTTAGAAAAGTAAACCTTTACGCTTGGTTTATATACTCAGATAGAGCAGCGACATGCTGCTCTGTTTTTAAGTGAAAATCGACCAGTTGCCCCTCTACACCCTGCCAATTTATCGTCTCTTGCTCAAATGTTTTTGCTTGTTGCTGCACCCACAATAATCCAACTGAAGCTGCTGCGCCTTTAAGCTTATGTGCTGCCTCTTGAAAATCATGCTGTTGCCGCTGTACAGCCGTTTCCATTAGTCTATTTATATACCCAGGCAATAACTGCGAAAATAACTGCACGCTACGGCGCATAGCATCCTTGCCCAAAGAGTTTAGGTAATCGTTAAGTATCACCAAATCCAATACTTGTTCACTAGTATCTGCCGACACAACATTAATTTTCTGCAACCTTACCGCGCTAGGTGAAAACAACCGCGCTAACATAGCATCCAATTTTTCAGTATTAATCGGCTTTGCTAGCGCATCATCAATATGGATATTTTGCAGTTGCTGCTCAGCTTTACGCACATTTGCACTTAATACCACTATAGGTAGTGCCGCCAAATGAGGCTCCTGCCGTATGTAGCTCGCTATTTGATCACCATTCATATCGGGTAACTGCATATCTAGTAAGACTAAATCTAGATCGTCTTCGGTTTCTAGCAGTGCTATTGCATCTTCTCCAGTTTCAGCATGAATTACCGTGTGCCCGCGCTGCTCTAATAAAGCTATGGCTATTTCAGCATTTAATGGCACATCTTCAATCAATAAAATAGTCAGCGCTGGGCATTCTATCTGCTGCTGTTGCTCTGGCTGCTTGATCTCAGTTGGCAGTTCAATACTAAAACAACTCCCCGCTCCTAATTCACTGCTGACACGGATGCTGCCTTGCATCGCTTCCATCAGTGCTCTTGACACCGATAAACCAATACCCGAGCCCATCATGCTTAAACGCCTGCCATCAGAGGCTTTGTAATACATATCAAAAATATGTGTTTGCTCAGTTGCTGCGATACCAATGCCAGTGTCTCGCACCGAGAACTGTAATTTATTACCCGCCGTATCTAGCTGACAACATAAGCTCACACTACCCGCCGCGGTAAACTTAACGGCATTATTTATTAGGTTCCACAATACTTGGCGTAAGCGCGTTGGGTCTAACCATAAATACACATGTAGTGGCCCTTTACAGCTTAAATTGAACTGCAAACCTTTTTGCTGGCAAAGCAACTCAGCAAAGTTAGCGATATCATTAATAAATTGCTCAAAGGAAATAGTTTGGTAAACAATATCAAGATCTTGGCGGTCAATTTTATCTAAGTCGATAATATCGTTGAAAATATTACCTAAGGTTTCAGCACTACTAAAGATAGTGTTAGCCCAGCCATTTTGCTGCAGAGTTAATTTACTTTCTAACAAACGCCGGCTTAAACCAACAATGCCATTCAGCGGCGTTCTAAGCTCGTGGCTTAGCGTAGCAATAAACTTACCCTTATCTTGGTAAGCAGTTTCTAATGCTTGCTCGGCTAGCTTACGTGACGTAATGTCGCGACCAAAACCAAGTAAGCCAATATAACGGTTATGCCGGTCATAAAATGGCACTTTGCGCATTTCAAACCAGATTATTTCGCCATCGTCTTTAACAAACTCCACATCTAACGTCAGTTCAGACAGCTGCATATTAACTTCGTGCTCGGTTAAAATAGCCGACTGCGCACTGTCTTCAGTGTAAAGCTCGGCCGGATAATAACCAATTAACTCTGCTGCCGACTTACCCATAATAACTTCAAACATTTTATTACAGCTAACAATACGCCCGGTTTCATCTCGGTAGTAAAATAAGTCTGGTGAACTATCAACAATTGAGCGAATAAGTAAACTTTGCTCTTCTAATTCTATTTGTGCTCTTTTTCGCTCAGAGATTTCTTTACGTAATTCATCAATCGCGCGCCGCTTTGCCTGAAACGCCTTTTTACGTTCTTCTATTTCAAAGTTTAATTGGCGAATATTATCCTGCATGCCTTCATTTAATAAACGTTCTTGACGAGCAGAATCTTCCAAATAAAACAGTGCTGCATCAAGATGAAGTACTAAATAAAATAAAAACGCGATAAAAATGGGGCCAAACACTGCTGTAACTGCGACAGCGCCTTTAACATAGCTCCAATCAACATGATTGCTAATAACTATGCCCAGCACTGCGCTGACAAACACCGCCAATAACAAAAACAAAAGCTGACATAGTAATGCCAGCTTTAATTTACCCAAGTGTTTAATCCAACTTGCGAAGGTTTTAATTTGGGGATGAACTGGGCCTTGCATTAGGGGTTCACCTTATGACGTAAATTTTTAGTTCGCAGGTTGTATATCCAATATCATGTTGCGGTATGAGCAATATTGCAGCTCAGTACCATTTAGACGAAATGCACCTTGGCGAGCATATGACGACGAGTCTTTATATAAACGTGCGGTATAGCCCTGGCCAACACGTACCGTCTTTGCTGTTGCCTGTTGGCTTTGCGTGACGCAAAGCAGATTAGCTAGCTGCCGGTAGTTATCGCGTTCAAACAGGTCGCCAGAGTACAGTAACGGTGTTTGGTTATTATTAGGTGCAAACTTCCACTCAGCAAAACGGGTACGTAAAATCCCATCTTTTATTTCCAGCTTATCGTCGCGAGTTAAGTAATGGGTATTAATCTTACTAAGGTTAATTGCCGCGCCTTCGCCAGAGCTAAGCGTTTTCTCGTTATCGACAATATAAACACCGCCAGCACCTATTACTTCCATTGTTACTTCTGCTGCAGTATCGCTCTGACCAAGCGACACTAATAGTGCAGTTGTTTCATCAATACCAAAGCCAAAACGGGTTTGGCTATCATTTTGTAACCTAATTAATCGCCCTTGACGGCTGCGCTCAGAAAATTGCGTATCAAGCACGCCCCAAGGAAACAAACCTAAGCCACCCTCAGCGGAGTAAGTAAGGTGGTTCTCCGATAAACCATTGGCACAGCTTTGATCTTTATCACAACCACTTTGTGGCGCCGCCAAGTCAAAAGCCCCAAACTGCATCGCATTATAGCTATCGCCGTTAGTTATCATTGGTGTTCTATGGCCCTGATACCTGCCCCCAGCCATCAGTGCAGTACCAGCATTGCTTGTTGCAACAATAATATTGCCGCCAGCCAACATAGCTTCAATTTGTTTTAGTTCAGTGGTCGCTGTGCCATCGGGTTGACGAAACGCTTGTAATGCTAAACTTTGATCACCATCGCTAATAAAAATCGCGTCAGAACGACGAATTTGTTCTACTGCAGCTTGGCTACCTTTTTTGCAGAAAGCCTCTAATTCTTTTGCTAAATCTGGGTAAACTCGACTGCGCTGATATGTACCATGATAAGCCGCTAAGTATTGCGGTAATTGATCACAACTGGCTTTGTTGTCAACTTCGATATGCTGTGCGGCCTGATATGCCGCATTTAACGGAAACCAGCTCACTTCGGCCCCCGCTTCTTCAAATAAATTAGTATAAAAATCTACCGAGGCAAAGGGATCTCGCTCTGCTGCAGTAATCACTAGAATGCGCGGTTTACGCTGTGTACCCGCAACTTGCTGTGCCAGTTCAATAATTTTATGGTAAATTTCGACGGTAAACGCATCTTTGGTTTTTGCTAAATTTGCATATTCTTTTTGTCGTGCATTAGCACTGTTGCGCCGCGAACTATTTTCAACAGTTGATATCACCTGCAGTTGGTCGAGAACAAAATTGCGCTCACGATCGGTTAAAGCACTATAGTTAACTCGACCTGACACCCAGATACCGTCTATTTCAATTTCGGCTGAACGCCACAGCCTTAGTAAATCACGTTCAGTTAAACGATCACCATTTACTTTGCTGCGCACAAATTCAAGCACCGCCAATGTTTGTTGCTGTTCAATCACCCGCTCTTCACCCCAGATTGCATTATTAGCAATACTAGTTAGCTGCTCTGGCAATACCGCAAACATATCTGCAGATTTAGCTGCTGTAGTAAAAGTATCAGCCTCAGCACAATTACGTGGATGCATAGAGCTGCAAACATTCAGTCCTCCGCCAACTAAAACCATAGTGTAGTCAGGAGATTTTTTCGTGTCTTTTACATTTGCTGCAGACGCGGTGCAAGCAAGTAGAGCTGCAGATATATACAAGCCAAGTATTTTCATTGTTTTCTTTCTTATATTTAGCGCTAATGCGCTTTACTACCAATAAACAAGATAGCAAGCATAAATTTAACTGTGCATAGATTATCCTGTATTGACTTATTTGCCAATTATACCTAGCCGATAAGCTATATTTTATTCATTTTAACCGCAGGTTTACGCGGTTATATCCACTGTTTAAATTCTAATTATTCCCACACGCTAAGTTATCTACTCATTTACGCACGGCGACAACAGCAAAAGTGCATAAAAATACAAATACAGAAAAAACATAGAGATAGAATTGAATTAAAAACCATCAATTCTCATCGCGATAAACTAGGTATAAATAGCAAGAATATTGTCAATTCATGTAATTAATTTTCATTTTTTAATAATTTAAGCTTCATAAAAAAGTACTAACATCTGTTGGCTACTATGCTTGACTTATCATTTAAATGCAGATAAACATAGATTACTTACGTTTAGACGGCTAAAAGTATTTAGTATTTCTATACTGTGCAATCGGCTTGAAAAATAATATTTCGTTATTTTATTTCAACCCAAAGCAAAATCGCCATAACGAATAAAAAACCATTTTAACTGCATATTTATACTAGAAGTTTCAAGAGGGATACTTTATGGCGTTGTACCAACACAACCAAGCACGAGAAAATTGTGGTTTTGGTTTAATTGCACACTTAGAAGGCGCCGTAAGCCACCGCATAGTAAGAACGGCAATTAGCGGCCTTGATCGCATGCAGCACCGTGGTGGTATCTCTGCCGATGGAAAAACTGGCGATGGCTGCGGTTTATTAATGCAAAAGCCCGACAGTTTTTTTCGCGCTATTGCTCAAGAGCAAGGCTGGCATCTTGCCGAAAAATACGGTGTTGGCATGATTTTTTTTAGCCAAGACCCAGTAAAAGCCGCACTAGCAAAAAACATTATTGAACAAGAAGTTGTCAGTGAAACCCTAAGCTTGGTCGCATGGCGTAGCTTGCCAATAGACAGCACGGTGCTTGGCCCTCTAGCGCTTAGCTCTATGCCTAACATGCAGCAGATTATTGTAAATGCGCCACATGGTTGGACAGATCACGATTTAGAGCGCCGATTATTTATGGCGCGGCGGCGTATTGAAAAACAATTGTCTGACGATAGCGACTTTTATATTCCCAGCTTCTCATCACTGGTAACGGTATTTAAAGGCTTAATGATGCCAGCCGATTTACCACGTTATTTTCTCGATTTAGCCGACATTCGAATGGAAACCGCTATTTGCGTGTTTCACCAGCGATTTTCTACCAACACTATGCCACGCTGGCAGTTAGCACAGCCATTTCGCTTTTTGGCACATAATGGCGAAATTAATACTATTACCGGTAATCGGCAATGGGCACGCGCGCGCCAATATAAATTTGCCTCGCCGTTGCTACCTGACTTACAAGATGCCGCGCCCTTTGTTAGTCAAACGGGCTCTGACTCAAGTTCACTAGATAACATGCTAGAGCTGCTCTTAGCCGGCGGGATGGACTTATTTCGTGCGATGCGTTTATTAATGCCTCCAGCTTGGCAAGCTAACCGCGTAATGGATGATAATTTAAAAGCGTTTTACGAATTTAACGCCATGCACATGGAACCCTGGGACGGCCCAGCCGGTATTGTTATGACCAATGGCCAGCATGTTGCGTGTAATCTCGACCGCAACGGTTTGCGCCCGGCCCGCTTTGTTATTACTCGCGACAAGTTAATTACCCTTGCTTCTGAAGTCGGCATTTGGGATTACTCGCCGGATGAAGTAGTAGAAAAAGGCCGCGTTGGCCCAGGCGAAATGCTAGCGGTAGATACGACTACAGGCAAAATTTGGCGCTCAGAACAAATTGATCATAATTTAATGGCAAGGCATCCCTATCGCGATTGGTTAGATAGTAACGTACAACGTTTAATACCTTACGAGCACTATGAAACCGACCTAATTGGTAAACGTGTTTTTACTGACGATGACATGCTGGTGTATCACAAACTGTTTAACTACAGTTATGAAGAAATAGATCAAATCATTACTGTGCTTGCCAAAGATGGCCAAGAAGCCGTTGGTTCCATGGGCGACGACACGCCAATGGCCGTACTTTCGCGTAAGCCGCGCACGTTATACGATTATTTTCGCCAACAGTTTGCCCAAGTAACCAATCCGCCAATTGACCCATTGCGTGAAGCGCACGTGATGTCGTTAGCCACAAGTATTGGCCATGAACATAATGTGTTTAAAGAAACTGCAGGGTATGCACGCCGCATTCAGTTTGAATCGCCAGTGATGATGTATTCCGATCTTAAGCAGTTAAAGCAGGCTGATGCCATACACTACAAACATCACATTTTTTCGCTAAATTTCGACCCAGCGCAGCAACAGTTACAACAAGCGATACAACAGTTATGTGCCGATGTCATTGACGCAGTGCGCCATAACAATGTGGTGCTAGTTATTCTAACAGACCGGCAAATTAAGCCGCATTTATTACCTATTCCGGCAGCTATGGCAGTAGGTGCGGTACAACATGCGCTAGTTGCTGCTCAACTACGCTGCGATTCAAATATTATTATTGAAACCGCATCAGCCCGCGACCCGCACCATTTTGCCGTGTTAATTGGTTTGGGCGCCACCGGCATTTATCCGTTTATGGCTTATGAAACAGTAGAACAATTAGTAGAAAAAAACGTGATTAACTTAACCGCCCGGCAAGCCGTACTAAATTACCGCAAAGGTATAAATAAAGGTTTATACAAAATCATGTCGAAGATGGGCATTTCGACGGTTGCTAGCTATCGTTGCTCTAATTTATTTGAGGCTGTAGGTATAGCCAAAACGGTAATGCAGCTGTGCTTTACCGATATTCCCTCTCGGATTGAAGGCGCAGATTTTACTGATTTTCAGCAAGACAGCCAACAACTAGCCAATATAGCTTGGTTAAAGCGCAAGCCATTAAACCATGGCGGTTTACTAAAATATGTACACGACGGTGAGTACCATGCCTATAACCCCGATGTAGTGCAAACACTACAAAAAGCCGTGCGTTCGGGTAACTATGAACACTATTTAGAATACAGTAAAACGGTAAACGAGCGACCGATCACGCATTTGCGAGACCTATTTAAGCTTCACAGCAAAACCTCAGTACCTCTGGAGCAAGTAGAAACTGAGCAACAGCTTTATGCTCGCTTTGATAGCGCTGCAATGTCTATTGGCGCATTAAGCCCTGAAGCACATGAGGCGCTTGCTATTGCCATGAATCGTTTAGGGGGCCGTTCTAATTCTGGTGAGGGTGGTGAAGATCCGCGCCGGTTTGGCACCGAAAAAAACTCTAAAATAAAGCAAGTCGCCTCAGGCCGTTTTGGGGTAACTCCGCATTACTTAGTTAATGCAGAGGTAATACAAATTAAGGTGGCACAAGGAGCAAAACCGGGTGAAGGCGGCCAATTACCCGGTGAAAAAGTGACTGCTGAAATAGCCCGTTTACGCTATTCAGTACTAGGTGTCACACTTATTTCACCACCGCCACACCACGATATTTATTCTATTGAAGATTTAGCTCAGCTTATTTTCGATTTAAAACAGGTTAACCCGCAGGCACTTATTTCGGTAAAACTGGTGTCTGAACCTGGCATTGGCACCATAGCCGCGGGTGTGGCTAAGGCGTATGCCGACTTAATCACGGTATCCGGTTACGATGGCGGCACCGGCGCCAGCCCTCTGTCGTCGGTAAAATATGCGGGAAGCCCATGGGAGCTGGGCTTAGCTGAAGTGCATCAAGCCTTAGTCGAAAACGGCTTGCGCCATCGAGTGCGCTTACAAGTTGATGGTGGTCTAAAAACGGGGTTAGACGTAGTCAAAGCAGCCATTTTAGGTGCTGAAAGTTTTGGCTTTGGCACTGGCCCAATGGTCGCGCTGGGCTGTAAATTCTTGCGTATTTGTCATTTAAACAACTGTGCTACCGGCGTAGCGACTCAAGATGAAACGTTGCGTCGTGACCATTTCAATGGCTTGCCCGAAATGGTGATGAACTACTTTAAATTTTTAGCGTTTGACGTGCGTAACTTAATGGCAGAACTGGGCGTAACTGAGCTTACCCAACTAATTGGCCGTACCGATTTACTCCGGATTAAAGCCAGCCAAACACCAAAGCAGGCAAAACTTAATCTTACACCAATACTGCAAGCCAGCGCGGTGCAATCTGATAAGCCTTTGTACTGTGTGCAAAACAACGCGCCATTTGACCAAGGCGCGTTAAATCAGCAGCTACTAGCGCATTGCCAACAAATGGTACTGCATAAAACCGGTGGCACACTTAACCTCAGCATTCGCAATACTGACCGCTCGGTAGGCGCAACTCTCTCTGGCTTTATTGCCCGCCAACACGGAAATCAAGGCATGGCAACCGATCCTATTCGAGTACATTTTACCGGCACAGCAGGCCAAAGCTTTGGGGTATGGAATGCCGGCGGTTTGCATATGTCGTTGCAAGGCGATGCCAACGACTACGTGGGTAAAGGTATGACCGGCGGCCAACTTGCTATTTATCCAGATAAGGGCAGCCCATTTGCCAAAAACGGCTTTACCATTGCCGGCAACACCTGCTTATACGGCGCTACCGGTGGCCGTTTATACGCAGCTGGACAAGTAGGCGAACGTTTTGCCGTGCGTAATTCTGGCGCTTTAGCGGTAGTTGAAGGCACTGGCGATAACTGCTGCGAGTACATGACCGGCGGTGTAGTAGTAGTACTTGGCGGGACCGGTGTTAATTTTGGCGCAGGCATGACAGGTGGTTTTGCCTATTTATTAGATGAACAGCAAGATTTAGCACTGCGTTTAAACCCTGAATTAGTTGAAGCGCTAGACGTAAGCATGCCGATATTACAAGAGCACTTACGCAGCTTACTGCACCAACATGTAGAGCAAACAAATAGCGAGAAAGCGCGCAAAATCTTAAACGACTTTAACCACTATTTAAGTCAATTTAAGCTGATAAAACCTAAAACTAGCGATGTAAATACCTTGCTAGGACACCGCGCGCGCTCATCCGCTGAGCTGCGCGTACAAGCAATGTAGGGAGGCGTAATGGCACAAAATGTATACCAGTTTATCGACGTAAAACGGATTGATCCGCCAAAACGCTCACACAGCGAACGCACTATTGAGTTCGTCGAAATTTACCAACCCATGACCAGCACTCAGGTAGCAGGCCAAGCCGATCGCTGCCTAGATTGTGGTAACCCATATTGCGAATGGAAATGCCCAGTACACAATTATATTCCTCAATGGCTAAAGCTGGCTAACGAAGGCAAGATTATTGAAGCCGCCGAACTAGCACATAAAACCAATAGCTTACCAGAGGTATGTGGCAGAGTTTGCCCACAAGATCGCCTATGCGAAGGTGCTTGTACCCTAGATGAAGGTTTTGGCGCTGTAACTATAGGCAGTATCGAAAAATACATTACCGACAAGGCCTTTGAAATGGGCTGGCGACCAGATTTATCTGCCGTAATTAAAACGCAGCACCGCGTTGCGGTAATTGGTGCGGGCCCTGCCGGCTTAGCCTGTGCCGACGTGTTAATTCGCAATGGCGTAACGCCCGTGGTATTTGACCGCTATCCAGAAATAGGCGGCTTACTTACTTTTGGTATACCGCCATTTAAGTTAGAAAAACAAGTACTAACATTACGCCGCAGTATTTTTAGCGAAATGGGCATAGAGTTTCGCTTAAATACCCACGTTGGTATTGATGTAAACTTCGATAGTTTACTAGCTGAATACGATGCGGTATTTTTAGCTTTGGGCACCTATACACCAATGCGAGGCGCCCTGATCAATGAGCAAGCCAACGGCGTATATGAAGCTTTACCATTTTTAATTGGCAATATTAACCAGCTAATGGGTTGGCAAACTGGGCATGACTATATTAATTTAGCTAACAAAACCGTCGTCGTGCTCGGTGGCGGTGATACCGCAATGGACTGTGTGCGCACCGCCATTCGGCAAGGGGCAAAACAAGTTAGTTGTGCTTATCGGCGTGACGAAGCCAATATGCCAGGTTCACGTAAAGAAGTACAAAATGCCCGCGAAGAAGGCGTAACGTTTTTATTTAATTTACAACCCTTAGGCATAGAGCTTAATGACCACGGCCAAGTATGCGGCGTAAAAGTAATAACCACCGCATTGGGTAAAGCAGATAGTAAAGGTAGACGCAGCCCACAACCAGTGACTGGTTCAGAACAAATACTCGCTGCTGATGCAGTAATTATTGCGTTTGGCTTTGCGCCTAGCCCACCGCAGTGGTTAATTGATTTAGGTGTTGAGCTAGATAGCAAAGGCTGCGTTATCGCTAACGAAAAAAGCACCTATGCGATGCAAACCAACCAGCAGAAAATTTTCGCTGGTGGGGACATGGTATTAGGTTCTGATTTAGTGGTTACTGCTATTGCCCAAGGACGTAAAGCCGCAGAGGGGATCTTAGATTACTTACAGGTTTAACCAAAATAATTAGGTTTTACCGAAGCTAAAACTCTACTATAGCTGCAGTCTGTTAACGAGTAGAAACACACAGGATG
Organism: Rheinheimera metallidurans; assembly: GCF_036983985.1. Lineage (NCBI taxonomy): Bacteria > Pseudomonadati > Pseudomonadota > Gammaproteobacteria > Chromatiales > Chromatiaceae > Rheinheimera > Rheinheimera metallidurans. Next base: position 571,334 of record NZ_JALAHQ010000003.1, on the reverse strand, counting down.
TCTAGACGGAATGAGCCAAGCAAAACAAATAGCTGAAATTATTCTTAAAGGCTTTCGTCGGCATTTTAATTTATTTCAAGCCATAACCGCTAAAGCTAAACAGCGGTTTGAGCTGGCCGACTGGCGCGCATTTCAGCAAGACAGTTCCGAGCGGATCTCGTTTTACGATCAACGCGTTATTGAAGCCATTGCTCAGCTTGCTACAGCATTACCCTCACAATGTTTAAATGAAACGCTATGGCAGCAAGTTAAGCAGCATTACATCGAGTTTTTAGCCTTTCATCCGCAAGCGGAATTAGCTGAAACCTTTTATAACTCGGTTTTTTGTCAGCTGTTTGAACGCAAGTACTTTCATAATCAAAACATTTTTGTTGAGTCCACCCTCAGCAAGCAACATTTACCGGCACCGATAGCATCGGTATACGACAGTTATTTCCCATCACAAGATGGCTTAAAACAAACGCTGCGCAATATCGTTGCTAGCTTTGGTTTTATTACGCCCTTTATTAACCTTGACCGAGATATCCGCTTAATAGTGAAAAGCTTTGTTACGCAGTCAGCACATGGCGAGCAGCCGGTATATCAAATTCGTTTTGATATTTTAAAATCGGTGTTTTATCGCAATAAAGCCGCTTATATTGTTGGCCGTGCCGTAACACCTAATGGCCAACAACCCTTTATTATCCCGGTACTACACCGCGAAGGTGCAGGCTTATTTATTGATACCTTAGTAACCGATGCTAAGCAGATGACCATTATATTTGGTTTTTCACGCGCGTACTTTATGGTAGCAACACAGGTGCCATCAGCATTAGTGCATTTTTTACGCGAGCTGCTACCACATAAAACCTTAGCCGAGCTTTACGCTTCTATCGGTTTACATAAACAAGGTAAAACTGAGTTCTATCGTGAGCTGCTTAGCCATTTACATAGCAGTAATGATCAGTTTTTGGCTGCACCTGGCGTGCGCGGCATGGTAATGATGGTGTTTACCCTGCCCTCATTTCCGTATGTATTTAAGGTTATTCGCGACAAGTTTGCACCCAGTAAAGAATTTGGTCGCGAAACGGTAAAAGCCCGTTATTTGTTAGTGAAAAAACATGACCGGGTTGGCCGTATGGCCGACACCCTGGAATACTCTTATGTCGCCCTACCGAAAAACCGTTTTTCGCCAGAGCTATTAGCGGAACTACAGCAGACTATTGCCGAATCAATGTGCATAGAAGACGACTTAGTTATTATTAAACACCTATACATAGAGCGGCGGATGATCCCGCTTAACTTATACCTAGAACAGGCATCTTTAGAAGAAAAAACCCACATTATGGACGACTACGGCAAAGCGATTAAAGAGATGATAGGCGCCAATATATTTCCCGGTGACATGCTATTAAAAAACTTTGGCGTAACGCGGCATAAGCGCGTGGTATTTTATGACTACGACGAAGTACAATATATGCTAGATGTAAACTTCAGACGCTTTCCCAAAACCGATAACTATGAAGATGCACTATTTGCCGAAGGCATTATTTGCGCGGCACCGGGTGATGTATTTCCAGAGCAAATGGCCACCTTTGTGACGCCACAACCACAAATTAAACAGTTGCTGTTTAGCAAGCACCCAGAGCTATTAGACGCGGCTTATTGGCGCGAAAAACAACACAATATTCGCAGCGGTGTGGTAGAAGACATTTTTCCTTATCCCGACAAGATCCGCTTTTATCATCATTACAACGAAACACAAGGTTAACTATGAAAATTTACGTCGATGCGGATGCTTGCCCTGTCGTAATTAAAGACATTATGTTTCGTGCCGCCGAGCGCAAACAAATTCAAACCATTTTAGTGGCTAATCAGCTTATTAAAGTGCCACCTTCGCGCTTTATTTCTGCGCTACAAGTATCACATGGCTTTGATGAGGCCGATAACGAAATTGTTCGCCGCTGTGAGGTAGGTGACTTAGTTATTACCGCCGATATTCCACTAGCCGCTGATGTACTCGCCAAAGGTGGCCATGCGTTAAACCCGCGCGGCGAGCTATACAGCACTGAGACCATTAAACAAAAATTAACCATGCGCGACTTTATGGACACCCTGCGCGGCAGCGGCATACACACCGGCGGGCCACCGCCATTAAACCAAAGCGATCGGCAAGCTTTTGCTAATCAATTAGATAAATTACTGCAACAACACAAGCCCGGCTAGCTACACCAAGAGGTAAGCACTTGCTTACTGCTAAAGCTTTGCTTTGCATTTGATATTGGGTCAATAAAACTCAGTGTTTTTGCCAATAGCTGCAGTGGCTGGTCAAATTGCAATTCGGTTTTAGGCTGCAGCACTGGGTAATATTTATCATACAAAATGGGCATGCCAAGGCTTTGCATATGCAAACGTAATTGATGGGTTTTACCGGTGTGCGGGTTAAGTTGAAATAAACCTAGCTCGCCCTTTTTAACCATTAGCTCTATATCAGATACCGCATTTACCTTGCCTGGTACTATCGCATTAATAAAGCGCGGTTGGCTTTTTTCAATACGATTTTCAATATGCCAGTTAAGCGGCAACTCTGCTTGTTGCGCTAGTGTAGTTAGCGCGGCTGTAGCCTGATACTGCTTATATATTTGGCCGTTACTAAATAGCTGGCAGTAAGCCGCTCGGCTTTCCATGTTAAGCGAAAATAAGACTAAGCCTGCGGTTTCGCGGTCTAAACGATGCGCTGGTACCAGATCAGCTAAGCCCAACTGCTGTTGCAACCTGGCAAGCAAGCACTCATTAACATAGTCGCCACCTGGGGTAACGGGCAAAAAGTGCGGTTTATCGACAATTAAAATATGCTGATCTTGATACAGAATATGATGCGCAAACGGAATAACCGGTTCGGTAATTACTTCTCGGTAGTAACATAACCGTTTGCTAGGCGTAAAAGGCGTGTGCTCAGTAATGGCCTCGCCATTAAACCAATGCACCTTGCCGCTGTTTATGCGCGCTCGCCAAACTGCCTCTGGTATATAAGGAAACTGGCTACACAGAAACTGCAGTACGCTATGCCAACCGTTATTTACCGCGGGCAGGGTAATTTCTGAGGCGTTTGTCGCTATAGACACAGTAGGTTTCCATCATAAAATTGCCGCGCAGTGTAGCATAAAAGTCGTTACAATAGCCGCCCATAAAAGGCGGTAGCTTAGTTGTAGCTGCAGTTGCGCCAGCGCTTGGAGATTGCATGTTACACGTTAATTCGGTTTTAGCTTTACGCTCAGAGCAGCTGGCCAAAGCCACTCGCGTATTTAACGCTCGTGGTAGTAAGGTTAAACGCTGTGAATTATGTTTATTACCATTAACCGACTGCATTTGTGCCGCCAAGCCACAGGTAAAAAGTGACAGTGCCTTTTGTTTTATTATGTACACCGGCGAATGCTATAAACCCAGCAATACCGGCCGCATTATTGCCGATGTTATACCTGACAACCATGCCTTTGTTTGGGACAGAACCTGCCCCAATGCCGCAATGTTGGCGCTGTTAAACGATAGCCGCTATGCACCAATTGTGGTATTTCCACAGCAATATGCAGACGCTGAGCGCTGTATAAACTCGCCGCTTGAATTAGACAGCATTAGAGACGGAAAAACACCGCTATTTGTTATGCTTGATGGCACCTGGCGCGAGGCGAAAAAGATGTTTAAAAGTGCCTATTTGGCTAAGTTACCGGTGTTAGGCATTCAGCCTGAGCAGGCCTCAACTTATCAGTTACGCGAGGCCGCGCACTTGCATCAGTTGTGTACCGCAGAAGTGGCAATAGCAATATTAACATTAGCTGAAGATAATGCCGCCGCAGCGGCATTACAGCAGTACTTTAATGAGTTTAGGCGCGCTTATATTGTCGGTAAGCCGCACCTTAATTTAATAGAAGATTAGTTTAGCCAAAACCTAAAGCCTAGTTTGCCGCCGTATCTAACGGTGCAAAGCTCTTTACTAAATCGTCTACGGCTTTCATTTGCATTAAATACTGTTCTAGCTTAGCCAGCGGTAGTGCACAAGGGCCATCGCATTTTGCTAAGTTTGGCTCTGGGTGCGCTTCAAGAAACAAACCGGCTAAGCCCAGCGCCATGCCTGAGCGTGACAACTGAGCCACTTGGGCGCGACGCCCATCAGCTGAGCTTTCACGGCCACCGGGTTTTTGTAGCGCGTGAGTCGCATCAAAGATCACCGGCGCATAGTTTTTCATTTCGTCCATGCCCAGCATGTCTACCACTAAATTGTTATAGCCAAAGCTGCTACCGCGCTCACACAAAATAACCTTATCATTACCCGCTTCTTTAAATTTAGTAATAATATGGCGCATTTCATGTGCTGCTAAAAACTGTGGTTTTTTAACGTTAATTACCGCACCGGTTTTTGCCATCGCCACCACTAAATCGGTTTGCCGGGCTAAAAACGCCGGTAATTGAATAACATCAACTACCTCAGCTACTGGCGCGGCTTGATATGGCTCATGCACGTCAGTAATTAGCGGTACATTAAAGGTGCGTTTTATTTCTTCAAAAATCTTTAAGCCTTCATCTAAACCTGGGCCACGATAAGAGTGCACAGAAGAGCGATTAGCCTTATCAAAAGAGGCCTTAAAAATATAAGGAATACCCAGCTTAGTGGTTACTTCAACATAGTGTTCAGCAATGCGCATTGCCAGATCGCGGGATTCAAGCACATTCATGCCACCAAACAACACAAAGGGTAAATGGTTACCCACATTAATAGCGCCAACTTGAATACTTTGTACAGTCATAACTTATCTCTAATCCGTTGCAAGCGTTTAACTTATTATCTCATTACAGAGCAGATAAAAATACCGGCTGCTTGGTTATTGCTACTCGTATAGCTAAGGCTAACCAGCCTAAGGCGCCAAAAAAACATAACCAGCGAATAGCTTTAGTTCGGCCTTTAAACGCCATAACACCTAAGGCAATATAGGCTAATACTGCTAGCAGCTTTTCTGTTAACCAAGGCGTAACAAACGGATACTGCTGCAGGGTTACCATCAACATTACGGCACTTAACAATAAAATTGTATCTATAACGTGCGGGGCTATTTTAAAAAACTTAGTTTGTAAAATAGCCGCGGGCTTTAAATTTAAAACAAAACGTAATAATAAAAAACTGACACTAATCGCTACAATCAGTAAATGAAAATGTTTAAATGCCATGTACATCAACTTTATCCTTATTATAAAAATAGCCAGCATAGGCTGGCAATAAACTACTTTTGTGTATCAGGGTATTTTTGCAATATTGCCTCAAGCTTATCGACTCGTTGCTTAAATATTTCAACCAGTTTCGGTTCAAATTGCTTACCGGATTCTGAGTCAATAAGTGCTAACACTTGCGCTAATGGCCATGCGGTTTTATAACAACGCCGATGCCGCAGTGCATCGTAAACGTCGGCTAAGGCCACAATACGGCCATACAAATGAATATCTGTGCCTTTTTTACCCGCTGGGTACCCGCTACCATCCCATTTTTCATGGTGGTCGCGCGCAATAATGGCGCCAGCCTGAATAATACTGCGTTTTGACCCTTTTAAAATATCGTAGCCGATATTGGCATGGGATTTCATTACTTCCCACTCGTCAGCCTGTAACTTAGCCGGCTTATTTAAAATATGGTCTGGTATACCCACTTTACCGACATCATGTAACGGAGCGGCAAACATCAGTTTTTCAGCCTCGTCTTCCGCTAAGCCATAGGCTTTGGCCAGATCATAACAGATATAGGATACCCGTTTAACATGATTCCCGGTTTCAGTTGAGCGATGCTCAACCGCTTCGCTTAAACGGTAAACAATTTCGTGTTGTGTATCTTCAATTTCGTGCTGCAACTGCACATTTTCATAAGCTATTTGCACGTTTTGTGAAAATAGCTCGATTAATCGCTTTTGGTTTTCGCCAACAACACCGGGCAAGCCCGAGATATAAAGCAGCGAGCCGTGGGTAAACTTACTGGTGCAATAAGCAACTAAATAGTTATCACGGTAGACAATACCTTTTGAATGTAAGGCCTTATCAAAGGCCTCCATCAACTCTGGCGCTAATACGTCTTGTACCGGTTGACCTTCTTTACTTTCAAACTCGCCTTGCCCAGCAAACACGATAAGTTTACGCGGATCGGCCGCATCGCCGGCAATATTACCGGCAACTAATGATGAGCTAACCAATAACGCGTTTTCATCACAGCCTAATATTGAAGTAAGTTGCTGCAACACACCATCAATAAACTGCTCCATTGAATGCGCAGTAAATAAGTCGGTTGAGGCGGTAATAATTTTTTCTAACCCCTGCCGACTTTGCTCGAGTGATAAAATATCGCGGTACGAGCGTAAACTAGACATAATAACGGTAAAGAGTTTCTGTGCGGTTAACTCAGTTTTAGATTTATAATCGTTAATATCGTAGTTAATGATCACTTGGCGTTCGGGGGCTTGGCCAGGTTGTCCAGTGCGTAAAATAATTCTTACCCGCTCGTTACGCAGTTGTTCGCGAATATAACTGGCGACCAGTAAACCGGCATCATCGGTTTCCATTACTACATCTAGTAGGATAACAGCGGCATCGGGGTGTTGTTGGATTAAGGTTTTTGCTTCTGCGCCAGAATAAGCACTATAAAACTCAAGATTTTTACCTTGAAAGATAAAATCATTTAACGCGAGCTTAGTAACGGCATGCACCTCTGGTTCATCATCAACAATCAGAATTTTCCAGCTACCATGCACCAGAGGTTCAACGTAATCAGACTCGTCAGCAAATAAAAAATCATCACTCATCTATTTTCCTTAATACATGTTGGGCTTTAAGGTAATAGTTAAGTTATATGCTGGTTCGACAATTTGGTCAAAGAAAACTGCTAAAAAGCTGAAATTAATCAGCTTTTTTGCCACCGGTAATTCGCCAGTTATCGCCATAGTCTCGTTTTGATTCAACTTGCTGAAAGCCCGCTTGCACGAATAATGCTTGCACCGCCAAGGCTTGATCATAGCCATGTTCTAACCATAACCAGCCACCGCTATTAAGATAGCGGCTAGCTTGAGCAACAATTTTTGTAATATCAGCCATACCGTTATCTGCAGATATTAGTGCGGTTAATGGCTCAAACTTCAACGCGATTAAATGCGGATCTTGCGGTTCAATATAAGGTGGGTTACTAACAATTAAATCAAACTGTTGGTTGCCAAGATCACTAAACCAGTCACTTTGCATAACAGTGCAATTATTAATGTTAAGCGCTTTTTTATTACGCTTGGCTAACGTAACAGCTGCTGCAACATAGTCGACAGCGGTAAGCTGCCATTGGGGCCGATTATGTGCCAACGCTAACGCAATGGCACCCGTACCAGTTCCCAAATCGAGCACGCATGCCTGCTCTGGTAAGCCAAGAGCTAGCGCTTGTTCAACTAAAATTTCGGTATCAGGCCGTGGAATTAACGTTGCAGCTGCAACCTCTAAGCGCAGATCATAGAAGTGCCAGTAGCCCAATATATAGGCCAGCGGCTCTCCCAATAAGCGCTTATCAAGCAGCGCATTTAGCTGTGCACTTTGTGCCGCAGTTAGCATTTGTTCTGGATGGCTATATAAATAGCTATTGGTTACGCCCAGCACGTGACAAAGGCATAACCGTGCTTCAATGTCAGGCGTTGGGCTAACATGGCTTAGGGCGTGTTGCTGTTGCCTAAGCCATTGCGCTAATGCTAATGGTTGTTGTGGCGTTGCTGACACTAGCGGTTTTCGTCTGCCAGTGCAGCTAATAAGTCCGCTTGGTGCTCATGTTTTAACGGCTCGAGTACCTGATCTAAATCCCCTTCCATTACGTCATTTAAGCGGTAAATAGTCAGGTTAATTCGGTGATCAGTTAACCGGCCTTGTGGGAAGTTATAAGTACGAATACGCTCAGAGCGATCGCCACTACCAACTAATGAGCGACGGGTTGACTCTTCAACCAAACGGCGTTTTTCATCTTCAGCCGCTTGAATACGGGACTGCAAGACACTCATGGCCCGAGCACGGTTTTTATGTTGCGACCGTTCGTCCTGACATTCAACAACGATACCGGTTGGTAAGTGAGTAATACGAATGGCTGAATCGGTTCGGTTAACGTGCTGACCACCGGCACCAGAGGCACGATAGGTATCCACTTTTAAATCGGCGGGGTTAATTTCTATCGCTTCGTTTTCTGGTATTTCTGGCATAATCGCCACAGTACAAGCTGAAGTGTGCACTCTGCCTTGAGATTCAGTAGCCGGCACGCGCTGTACCCGATGCCCACCTGATTCAAACTTTAATGTACCGTAAGCGCCTTCGCCTTGTACGCTGGCAATAATTTCTTTATAGCCGCCGTGTTCACCCTCGTTAGCGCTAACTACTTCTAGCTTCCAGCGATTTTTTTCGGCGAAACGGCTATACATACGAAACACGTCGCCAGCAAAAATAGCAGCTTCATCACCACCGGCACCGGCGCGAATTTCTAAAAAGCAGCTGTTATTGTCATTGGGATCTTTTGGCAATAACAAAATTTGTAGTTCTTGATCCAGTTGTTCAATGCGCTCTTTAGCAGCTTTGTACTCTTCTTGCGCCATTTCACGCATTTCAGGATCAGTGTCTTTTTGCATGTCTTCAGCAGATTTTAAATCTCTCTCTGCTTGCTGATAGTCGGCGAATGACTTACTAATATCTTCTAGTTGACTGTATTCTTTGGACAGTTCACGAAATCGATTTTGATCACTAATTACGCCAGAGTCACTTAATAACGCCTGCACCTCTTCGTAACGTTCAGATAATCCTTCGAGCTTGCTGTATACCGATTCTTTCATGGTGTTTTATGTGCTCAATTACAGATCTAACAAAGTGTCGATCATGGTTGGTTTACTTAGTTCATCATCCTGACATAACTGCCGGATGGCTTTAGTTGGGCTGTGTATTAACCGATTACTTAGTTTGGTCGACAATTCGGTTAGTACTTTTTCTGCATCTTGCCCTGCTGATAACTGGTTTAACGCTTTAGCTAGCAGTTCTGCCCGCACCTGTTCACAGCGCTGACGATAATCGCGTACCCAATCGACACTGCCTTGTAACGTTAACCATTGAGAAAATTCAGCGACGCCTACCGTTATTATTGAACGGGCTTGCTCCGCCGCTTGCTGGCGATTACTCATATTTTGTTCAACAATAGATTGCAAATCATCTACCGTATATAAATAAGCATCTTCTAACTCTGCAACCTGCTGTTCAATATCGCGTGGTACGGCTAAATCGACTAAAAACATCGGCTTATGCTTACGCTGCTTTAATGCCTGCTCTACCATACCCTTGCCCACTATCGGCAAGGTGCTGGCGGTTGAACTAATAACAATATCGGCTTCAGCCAGCTGAAAGGGCACCTGAGCTAAGGTAATAGCTGCAGCATTAAACTGCTGTGCTAACAGCACCGCCCGCTCATAAGTGCGATTGGCCACCACTAAGCTACCGGCACCTTGCTCTTGCAAGTGTTTGGCAACTAGCTCAATGGTTTCACCGGCGCCAATTAGCAGCACGCGCACTTTGCTTAGGTTACCAAATATTTGCTTAGCTAAACTGACCGCAGCAAAGGCGACAGAAACCGCATTGGCACCAATTTCAGTATCGGTGCGGACTTGTTTTGCTACCGCAAAGGTTTTTTGAAATAAACGCTCAAACAGCGGGTTAACTGTGCCTGCATTACGCGCTTGGCTATAAGCTTGCTTAACTTGACCAAAAATTTGCGGCTCGCCCAGTACTAATGAATCAAGGCCGGCTGCCACTTGCATTAAATGCTCGGCGGCGGCATTGTCTTGATGCAAATACAGGTGAGGTTGCAGCTCGTTGCCATTAACATTATGAAATTGCGCCAACCAAGCAATTACTTGTTCCGCTTGCGCAGTACTACCGCTAAAATACAACTCGGTACGATTACAAGTAGATAAGATAACGGCATCTGAGATACTGGTTAACGTTGTCAGTTCGCGCAGGGCTTCAGGCAACTGTTCAGGCGAGAACGCAACTTGTTCGCGCAGGGCAACCGGTGCCGTTTTATGATTAATGCCTAGTGCGAAAATGGCTATCACCTGTATGATCAAAATTATCAGGGGCGAATTGTACGAAAAAGCCCTAACTAAGAAAAGCACAGTAAAGGACTTTAGTGTGGTCTATTCCATTTTACGCTTAATGTTTGTTCATTTCTTTGTTATTTGGTTAAGCGCTTGCAGTATATTATCACAGCAAACGCCAAGCGAACGGCCACTTAATACTAACCTGCGCGAGCAACAGCTCATGGCTATGCAGCAGTTTACACTACAAGCCAGCGTTGGCATAAAAACGCCAACCGATTCAACAAGCGCTAACTTGCGTTGGCAACAATATAATAATCGTCACTTTCAGGCGAGGTTAAGTAATTTTTTAGGCATCAGCCTATTTGAACTCAGTCAAAGCGAAACGGGTAGTGAAATTCAATTAAAAGGCGAAACCTATCACGCCGTTGATACCAGTAGTCTGCTACTACAACTATCTGGTTGGTCGATGCCGTTATATGATATGCCGCTGTGGCTGCGAGGTTTACCAGGTAACAACAGCACGAATATTACCAAAGACCAATTTGGCCGAACAACCTCATTCTCGTTAACTGACAGCACAGGCATTGTCTGGCAGTTAGAATACCAGAGTTTTTTTCCTGATAGCCTATCACTGCCCAAACGTTTGATATTAACCAGCAGCGATAACCAAATTAAAATTGTGATCAGGAACTGGCAATGACAACACTGATTTTACCAGCCGTAGCGAAATTAAATTTATTTTTACATATTACTGGCCGACGGCCTGACGGTTATCACAATTTACAAACGCTATTTCAGCTACTGGATACCGGCGATACACTTAGTTTTCGTTTACGTGACGACAAGCAAATTCACTTAGCCTGTAATAACCCCGACTTAGTGAACGAACAGAATTTAGTATTACGGGCCGCACGTTTACTTCAAGCCCACAGCAACTGCTTACAAGGCTGTGATATTTATTTAGATAAGCAATTGCCGATGGGTGGTGGTTTAGGTGGCGGCTCGTCTGACGCTGCGACTACTCTGTTGGGGCTAAATAAATTATGGCAACTTAATTTATCAATAGATACCTTAGCCGAGCTGGGTCTTAGCTTAGGTGCCGATATCCCCTTGTTTGTTAGGGGTTATACTGCTTTTGCCGAAGGTGTTGGTGAAAAGTTACGGCCAATAGAACTAGAGCAAAAAACCTACTTAATTGTTACACCAGACTGCCATATAAGCACACAAGAAATATTCCAACACCCTGATTTAATAAGAGATACAACAAAAATAAATTATCAGCAGGTGTTAACGACTAACTGGCATAATGACTGCCAACCCTTGGTCGAACGTCTGTATCCGATTGTTGCAATAACCTTACAGTGGTTGGTAGAATACGCAACGTGTCAAATGACGGGTACTGGCGCTAGTGTGTTCGCCGCATTCCCGGACCAGACCAGTGCTCAACATGCCCTTAAGCAATTACCGCCCTCATGCCGCGGTTTTATTGCCAAGGGCGTCAACCAGTCGCCTGTGTGGGCTGCGTTGGCAGATACCGAATAAGTAACTGCAGCAGTAATATATTGCTGTTTATGAATAAACCGGACTCAACACTGCCCTGAGGATCACACCGTGCCTGACATGAAGGTTTTCGCTGGTAACGCAATACCAGAACTCGCAAGTAAAATAGCCAGCCGTTTGTACATTAAACTTGGAGATGCCGAAGTCGGCCGTTTCAGTGATGGCGAAGTTAGCGTACAAATTAATGAAAATGTACGTGGTTCTGATGTATTTATTATTCAATCTACCTGCGCACCAACCAATGACAACCTAATGGAATTAATCGTTATGGTTGACGCCCTTCGCCGCGCTTCAGCTGGCCGTATTACCGCCGTAATGCCGTATTTTGGTTATGCCCGTCAAGACCGTCGAGTACGTTCTGCCCGTGTGCCTATTACCGCCAAAGTCGTTGCTGATTTTTTATCTAGCGTTGGTGTTGACCGTGTATTAACGGTTGACCTTCATGCAGAACAAATTCAAGGTTTCTTTGATGTGCCGGTTGATAACGTATTTGCCAGCCCAGTATTATTAGATGACATGCGCAAAAAAAGCTTTGTTTCACCTGTAGTAGTATCACCGGATATTGGCGGTGTAGTGCGCGCCCGTGCTATTGCTAAGTTATTAAACGACGCTGATTTAGCCATCATTGATAAGCGCCGTCCTAAAGCTAATATTGCCCAAGTTATGCATATAATTGGTGATGTTAGAGACCGCGATTGCATTATTGTTGATGACATGATCGATACCGGCGGCACCTTATGTAAAGCGGCTGAAGCATTAAAAGAGCAAGGCGCAAAACGCGTATTTGCTTATGCTACACACCCGGTATTTTCAGGTAATGCAGCGCAGAACATTATGAACTCCGTAATCGATGAGCTCATTGTTACTGACACCATTCCGTTAACTGCAGAAATGAAAGCCATACCCAAAGTACGCCAGTTAACGCTAAGCGAAATGCTGGCGGAGTGTATTCGTCGTATTAGCAACGAAGAGTCTATTTCATCGATGTTTGATTAAATTACACTGATTTTCAAAAAGGCGCCTTACGGCGCTTTTTGCATTTAAAAAACCTAATAAAAACAAAAAACACACACCGTCAACATTTATTACAACATCCCACCTCTTCAGCATTACATACAAGCTAACTAGTTGTTTACAAAGGCCTTACATGCTTGGCATGACATTTGCTATTTCGTTGCAGTTAAAAACAACTATGAAAAGGAAAGTTCAGTTATGAAATTAGCAATATTAGCCGCAGCTGCTGGCTTACTGTTAACCACAAGCGTTAACGCGACTATTATTACCGTGTTTGACAGCATCCCGTCAGGCAGCGCATCGTTTGATAACACTGTGCAAGCAGCCGGTGGTGATCTGTACACTGACGTTTGGACTTCAATATCAAGCGGCACTACCTTAGTACGCCCTGGCTATACCGTCACCCGTAATAATGGTGGTTATATTTATGGTAACAGTTACGGCAGCATGTCAGGACAGACTATTGATATTAGCCCAGATTATAATGGTAATGGCTCTACGGGTACTATTGTTAGCGGTGTAACCTTTTTGTTTGACGAGGCCATCAACTCTTTTGGCTTTGAAGTTGGCGACTGGGCGACCTGTTGCTTTGGTCCAACGACTGACTTATACATCTCGTTTGATGACGGCGCGCCGATCTTAGTTGCATCAGCCGGTCAAGAAAGCGACGGTATGTTCCCAGGTGCCAATGGTTATGACGTATTCGAAATCTTTGTTGCAGCGTTTGACGACTCAGCATCGTTCTCTAAAGTACAATTCTGGGGTAATGGCTCAGGTGAATATCTCGTTATAGGCGGCCAAATTAAATATGGTTTAGTCGACATTGGTAGCTTGCCACCAGAAACGGTGCCAGCTCCGGCTTCTTTTGCCTTAATCAGTTTAGGTTTACTCGGCCTAGGTTTACGCCGTCGTAAACAACAAAAATAATGGCTATTTAGATAGTAATTATTTTGTAAATTAAAAAAGCCCTCAACTGAGGGCTTTTTGCCAAGCACAACTAGCCTTTAAAGCGGTTAAACTCTTGTTCTGCTTGCTCGCGTGACATACCGTAACGCTCTTGCATTTTTCCGCAGAACTTCTCAGCTCTGCCACTTACTTCTTGCAAGTCGTCGTCGGTTAGTTTGCCCCACTTTTCTTTAATAGAGCCCGTCATTTGTTTCCACTTACCTTCTGCAATATCGCTATTCATAAAATATCTCCAATTCAGAATAGTTAGAAAATACAATGCTAAATTAAATCCCAGCATTGCAGGTCAACCTATAAGCAGCAAGACCTATACCAATCAATAAAAGTTAAATACAATCAACAAGATAAATATAATTCATCCGCAACATTCAGCTATTCAACCTACACCGAGAGTAAATATTACCTACAACTTTGCAATAAGTTCCGACGAGCTATTAACGTCGGCGGCTATTTCATTTGCAGCAATGTTAGGCTGGTGGTAATATGTTGCGCCCTTGAAATAGGGCACTCAACCTGAGACTGGTCGCAAGTCTTGGGACACACTAATTTTTGGAGTACACCATGTCTGATTTAACCTTAAATGCAGAAGTCCGTACTGACGCGGGGAAAGGTGCGAGCCGCCGCCTACGTCACGAAGACAAAGTTCCAGCTATCATCTACGGTGGCAGCAAAGCACCAGTTTCTATCACTTTAGAGCACTCTAAGCTGTTAAAAGCGCAAAGCGACGAAGCTTTCTACACGCACATTTTGACCATTAAAGTGGGCAAAGAAAGTGTTAAAGCTATTGTTAAAGCTATGCAGCGTCACCCATTCAAGCCGAAAATCATGCACGTTGACTTTCAACGCGTTGAAGCTGGCCATGAATTAAAATCGATTATTCCTGTTCATTTAATCAATGAAGATTTAGCAGTGAAGAAAGGTGGTGTAGTTGTTCGTGCCGCTAACGAAATCGAAATTTCTTGCTTACCTAAAGATTTACCAGATGCTATCGAAGTTGATGTAAGCGAAATAGCTATTGGTACTACTGTTCACTTATCTGACTTAAAAGCACCTAAAGGTGTTACTTTTACACAGTTAGCAAAAGGCGAAGGTCATGACCTTGCTGTTGTTTCTGTGAACAAGCCAGGTGGTAAAGCTGTTGCTGAAGAAGATGCTGAAACTGCTGAGTAATGTCTGACAAAACTCAGTCAACAGTGCAGTTGATTGTAGGGCTAGGTAATCCTGGCCCTGAATACAGCCAGACTCGGCACAATGCCGGCGTCTGGTTTGTTCAACAGCTGGCCCATACCTTTAATGCTAGCCTGAAAAACGAACCAAAATTTTTTGGTTATACCGGCAAGTTCATTTGTGCCGGACAAGAATTCAAATTACTTATTCCCTCAACCTTTATGAATCTAAGCGGCAAAGCCGTGTTGGCAATGGCACAGTTTTATAAGCTGACACCTGAGCAAGTTTTGGTTGCCCATGACGAAATGGCGTTAGACCCAGGTATAGCTAAATTTAAACTAGGCGGCGGACACGCAGGCCATAACGGCTTACGCGATATTATTTCTCGACTAGGTAATAATCAAAATTTTTATCGCTTGCGTTTAGGTATTGGTCATCCTGGTCATAAAGATAAAGTTACCGGCTATGTTTTGGGCAAAGCCCCTGCCAGTGAACAACAATTGATTGAACAAACTATTGTAGAGGCGGTATCTTGCTTTGATATCTTAGCTAAAGATGGCTTAATCAAAGCACAAAACCGACTACACAGTTTCAAAGCCAGCTAAATAGCTCGGCGCAGTTATTTACAGCACGTAAAGGATACTAATTATGGGTTTCAAATGTGGCATCGTCGGCTTACCTAACGTAGGCAAATCTACCCTGTTTAATGCCTTAACTAAGGCCGGCATTGAAGCTGCAAACTTCCCGTTCTGTACTATTGAACCTAATACCGGTGTGGTGCCGGTGCCAGATCTGCGTTTAGATAAATTAGCTGAAATAGTTAAACCACAACGCGTACTACCAACAACCATGGAGTTTGTTGATATTGCGGGTTTAGTTAAAGGCGCATCTCGTGGTGAAGGTTTAGGTAATAAGTTTTTAGCTAACATTCGCGAAACTGATGCTATTGGCCATGTAGTACGTTGTTTTGATGACGATAATATTATTCACGTTGCCAATAAAATTGATCCAGCTGACGATATAGATACCATCAATATGGAACTGGTATTGTCTGATATGGACAGTGCTGAACGCGCTATTTTTCGCGTGAGTAAAAAAGCCAAAGGCGGTGATAAAGACGCTAAAGCTGAAACCTTGGTATTAGAGAAAGTAAAAGCGCATTTAGAAAAAGGCGAAACCTTACGTCAGCTTGAATTAGACAAAGATGAACTGGCGTTAATTGCCTATATGAACTTCCTAACCATCAAGCCTACGATGTATATCGCTAACGTAGCCGAAGATGGTTTTGAAAATAACCCTTATTTAGATATTGTGCAGGCTATTGCAGACAAAGAAGGCGCTATTGTTGTGCCGGTATGCGCGGCTATTGAGTCAGAAATTGCGGAATTAGATGACGATGAGCGTGCCGAGTTTATGGCCGACATGGGCTTAGAAGAGCCAGGTTTAAACCGCGTTATCCGCGGTGGTTACTCATTATTAAGTTTACATACCTATTTTACCGCTGGCGTGAAAGAAGTGCGGGCTTGGACTGTGGCTATTGGTGCTACGGCACCACAAGCTGCTGGCGTTATTCATACCGACTTTGAAAAAGGTTTTATTCGTGCAGAAGTCGTTGGTTATGATGACTTTGTGCAGTACAACGGTGAAGCCGGTGCCAAAGAAGCAGGTAAGTGGCGCTTAGAAGGTAAAGATTATATTGTAAAAGATGGCGACGTAATGCATTTCCGCTTTAACGTTTAAATTATTGCTCTGCCAAAAAAGCCGTTATTTACTAATAACGGCTTTTTTATTGTCTGCTAAACCAGCATTTTGCATATAAAAGCGGCAAACGAACCAAAGTTAGTTTTTTAATGCAAAAAAACGGTTGACGCTATGGGGTCAGTTCTGGATAATACGCGCCACTTGCTTAGGTCAAGTAGTTAGTGGCTACATAGCTCAGCTGGTTAGAGCACAGCACTCATAATGCTGGGGTCGCAGGTTCGATTCCCGCTGTAGCCACCACTTAACTAACCTTACCTTGCATGCGGAAGTGGCGAAATTGGTAGACGCACTGGATTTAGGTTCCAGCGCCGCGAGGCGTGAGAGTTCGAGTCTCTCCTTCCGCACCACTCTTAAGTGGTTGCACACAAGTTTTAGTAGGGGCGTAGCCAAGCGGTAAGGCAGCGGGTTTTGATCCCGTCATGCGTTGGTTCGAATCCAGCCGCCCCTGCCATT
>NZ_JALAHQ010000003.1:537047-554297 GCF_036983985.1 Rheinheimera metallidurans | reverse complement strand
AGGGGCGTAGCCAAGCGGTAAGGCAGCGGGTTTTGATCCCGTCATGCGTTGGTTCGAATCCAGCCGCCCCTGCCATTAATTTTAGTGTTAATGGTTTGATTTAAAACGATTAACATATCCCCCGTTTTGCAGGGGCGTAGCCAAGCGGTAAGGCAGCGGGTTTTGATCCCGTCATGCGTTGGTTCGAATCCAGCCGCCCCTGCCATTAAACATAAAAAAACCAGCCTAGGCTGGTTTTTTGCTTTCTAACACCTTAGTCGCTACCTACAGCGTAACGCGCAACTAAGGTTTTTAGTAAGCGATTCCGTGATACAACGCTAAGCGCCAGCTGACGCAATTTCCGTATTGGCGCTAGCGTATTGCCAAACGCCTGATAGAAACCATCCATTGCAGTCATCATTAACAAGTTAGCCGGCTTGCGTTTACGCTGATAGGTTAACAACAATTTAGCCGCGCCAATGTCAGTTTTATTTTGCCAAGCGCTAACAATTAATGCCGTTAACTGCTTAGCATCAGCAAAACCCAAATTTACACCCTGCCCAGCTAAGGGGTTAATGGTATGTGCCGCATCACCCGCTAACACCACGCGCCCTGCGTAATATTGATTAGCATCCATACGCGCTAATGGAAACCAGCTGCTAGCAACCACCTCAACCTGCCCTAGTTGCTCAGGAAAGGCTTTTAACAGCTCCTGCGTCAATTGGGAGCGGTTTAGTGCTGCAAGCTGCTTAATGCGTGGCGCAGCGTCATACCAAACTATAGACGCTTGCTTACCCGGTAGCGGTAAAAAGGCTTTAGGCCCCGTGCTAGTAAATTGCTGCCAAGTAACATCTTGTTGCTGGTAAGCAGTATTCACTAACGCCACTAAACAGGATTGCTGATATTGCCAGCCGTTAGTGCCAATACCCGCTAACTGCCGTAGTTGTGAATTGCCGCCATCAGCAGCAATTACTAAACTGCTGCTAAGCACCTCACCGTTATTGAGTGTAATAATCGCCTCGCTAGCGGTTTGCTGTAACTTAGTTACCAACGCTGGGCAAAATTGTGTAACGTTCGCAGCAAATTGCTGCCACAGTGCTAGCTTTAGTAAATTGTTTTCAACAATATGGCCTAAATGGCTGCGCTTAATATCTTTGGCAGCAAAGGTAACAATGCTATGGGGCTGTTCAAAGGCTTGTAAACGTTGATAAGGGCATAAGCGCATTTGCTCAAGAGCTTGCCATGCACCTAAGTGCCTAAGCCACGCTTCGCTGGCTAAGTTAATTGATGACACCCGTAGCTCCGGTGCACTGGCAGCATTAAATTCTGCTGGCGCTTGCTGTTCTACTAATGCTACCCGCAGGCCGGCCTGACTTAACGCTAGCGCTATTGCCGCGCCAACCATACCACCGCCAACCACGCTGACATCAAATTGCTGTACTGTATTATCTATAGTCATACATTTAATTCACTGTGCTAGTTGCTGCTATTGTACGCCAAGCTAACAATAAAACGAAAACCTGACGCCTTATCATGGCAACCACTAAGTTTTTTTCACATTAAGCGTTGACGACAGCGCAAAAATACGGCATTTTCGCGCCCTGTTTGGCAAGTGTCCTAACTGATGCTAGCCTATTGGTTTTATTTCTGCTGGAGATAACTAATGCGTAATGTAACTGTTGCTGCAACACAAATGATTGGTGGCTGGGATGTTGAACAAAACATTCAGCGCGCTGAACGCTTAGTGCGTGATGCGGTTAGTAAAGGTGCACAAATTGTTCTATTACAAGAGCTATTTGAACGTAATTATTTTTGTCAGAAACAAAAGCCTGACTATTTAGATTTTGCTACCTCGGTAGCCGACAACCCTGCAGTAAAGCATTTTACTAAAATTGCCAAAGAGCTAAACGTGGTATTACCAATCAGTATTTATGAGCGTGCTGGCCACTGCTTATATAACACAGTGGTTATTTTAGATGCCGATGGCAGTAATTTAGGTATTTACCGTAAAAGCCATATTCCTGATGGCCCAGGCTACAGTGAAAAATATTACTTCACCCCTGGCGATACCGGCTTTAAAGTATTCGATACTAAATATGCCAAAATTGGCGTGGGTATTTGCTGGGATCAATGGTTTCCAGAATGTGCACGTAGCATGGCATTAATGGGCGCAGAGTTGTTATTCTACCCAACCGCTATTGGTACTGAGCCACACGACTCCACAATTAATTCAAGTGGCCATTGGCAGCGCACCCAGCAAGGTCATGCCGCTGCTAACGTTACGCCGCTAATTGCTTCGAACCGTATTGGTACAGAAACCGAAGGCGATTATTCTATTACCTTTTATGGCTGCTCGTTTATTGCTGATGAATCAGGCGAGAAAGTACAAGAAGCGGGCCGCACCGAAGAAGAAGTATTAGTGCATACCTTTGATTTAGACGCTATTGCCGCTACCCGTCGTGCTTGGGGCGTGTTCCGTGACCGTCGCATTGACTTATATGGCGCAGTGCTAACCAAAGATGGCGAAACTAAACAACCTAAAACGCAAGGTAATAACTAAATGGCCTATAGTAATTTAGCTAATACGCCACGCGCTGATGGCTTTAGCATGCCAGCCGAATGGGTTAAGCATAAACAAACCTGGATGATTTGGCCCGAGCGCACCGATAACTGGCGCTTAGGCGCAAAACCCGCACAGCAAGCCTTTGTTGCCGTTATTAAAGCTATTGCTCAGTTTGAGCCAGTTTCAGTAGGTGTTTCTGCCACGCAGTATGCCAACGCCGTAGCGCAACTAACCGATACCGGCAGTAATTTTGCTATTCGGGTAGTAGAAATTGCCAATAATGACTCTTGGTGTCGCGACACCGGCCCGACTTTTGTTAGCAATAGCAACGGTGAAGTACGCGGTATCGACTGGGCGTTTAACGCTTGGGGCGGTTTAAATGGCGGTTTATATTTCCCTTGGGATAAAGACGATCAAGTTGCCAGTAAAATTTTAGGTATTGAACAATTGCCACGCTATCGCACCGATAACTTTGTGTTAGAGGGCGGCGCTATTCACGTTGATGGCGAAGGCACCTTACTGACTACTGAAGCCTGTTTGTTAAATGCCAACCGCAACCCAAATTTAAGTCGTGAGCAAATTGAGCAGCAAATGCGTGATTATTTAGGTATCGACAAAGTGCTGTGGTTAGAGCAAGGCATTTTTAATGATGAAACCGATGATCATATCGACAATATGGCCTGCTTTGTTAAACCAGGCGAAGTGGTATTGGCCTGGACTGATGATCAAAATGATCCGCAGTACGCACGCTCTAAAGCCGCATTAGATTACTTAGAAGCCAGCACTGATGCTAAAGGCCGTAAAATTATTGTGCACAAGCTGCCACAGCCTGCGCCAATTATTGCCACCGCTGACGAGTACGCAACAGTAGATGATTCTATGATGGCAAAACCACGCGAAGCCAATAGTCGCTTAGCCGGCTCTTACGTTAATTTTTACTTATGTAACGGTGGCTTAATTATGCCTACGTTTGATGATCCTAACGATAAAGTCGCGGCAGACCTATTACAAAAGCTGTATCCAGAGCATAAAGTAGTTAGCGTGCCTGGCCGTGAAATATTATTAGGTGGCGGCAACATTCACTGTATTACCCAACAGCAGCCATTAGGTTCAATGTAACAGATGAAGGTTAGAACTCCGTCTTGGTTGTCACAGAGTGTCTGAGGGAACGCGTTAGCGTTACCGAGTTGCTGTGACAAGCCAAAACGGATGTTGTAACCGTTATGGTTACAGCATCCGTTTTAACTTAAACCTCTAATAAATGCAGATATAAACCATGGCCAAAGCCTGCGCTTTACATATACTGGTAAAAACCCGCGAACAAGCCGATAAGCTAAAGCAGCAACTGGCCAAGGGTGCCGATTTTGGCAAATTAGCTAAGCAGCACTCTACCTGCCCGTCGGGCAAGAAAGGTGGCGATTTAGGCGAGTTTAGACAAGGCCAAATGGTGAAAGCCTTTGACGATGCCGTATTTAAAGGCGCTGTACTTGAAGTAATAGGCCCGGTGAAAACCCAGTTTGGTTTTCACCTAATTAAAACTTTATATCGCAGTTAAGTTATTCAACTTAGGTAAAGTCTTAGCCTTTACCTAAAGCCTTGCTTCGCAGCTTGGCTTTCTCATTACCCCGCCTAACCGGCTTTTTAACACCACTATTATTTCTCGCTTGAGCTTGCTCAGGTGAAACATAGCTAGGGTCATGCTCATAGCCTGCCAGCACAGTGGCGGTAATTACCTGCTGAATTATGCGCTCAATATCTTGCAAGGCTTTAGTTTCTTCAGGTGTAATTAGCGTTAAGGCTACACCAGTATTACCCGCCCTACCGGTACGACCAATACGGTGTACATAATCCTCCGCGACCTGCGGCAAGTCGTAATTCACCACATAAGGTAGTTCGCTAATATCTAAACCACGTGCGGCAATATCGGTTGCCACCAAAATGCGTACCTTACCGGCTTTAAAATCGGCTAAGGCTTTGGTACGAGCGCCCTGGCTTTTATCGCCATGAATGGCTGCACTTTTTAAACCGTCCTTCTCTAGCTGCTTAGCTAAGCGATCAGCGCCATGCTTAGTGCGAACAAACACTAATACTTGCGGCCAATTATTTTTACCAATGACATGGCTTAATAATTCACGTTTTCGATGCCTATCAACTAAATACGCCAACTGCTGTACGCTATCGGCCGTGGCATTGGTTGCCGCCACTTCAATTAACTGCGGGCTATTTAGCAACTCATCAGCCAGTTGTTTTATCTCGGTAGAATAAGTAGCTGAAAATAATAATGTCTGACGCTTTGGCGGCAGCTTGGCCATAATCCGTTTAATATCGACAACAAAGCCCATATCCAGCATACGGTCGGCTTCATCTAGCACTAATACTTCAAGCGCCGATAAGTCGATGGTTTTTTGATGCAAATGGTCAATCAATCGCCCAGGCGTTGCAACCAAGATATCTAGCCCTTGTGCCGCATCGTCGTATTGTGGCCGAATAGATACACCGCCATAAAACACCGCTGAGCGCGTGGTTAAATACTGGCTATATTTACGCACATTGTCATACACTTGCTGCGCTAACTCACGGGTAGGCGTTAATACCAATACCCGAACTTGGCTTGCTGCTACGACTTTTGGCGCATTGAGCATTTGTTGCAGCAAAGGTAAAGTGAAAGCGGCAGTTTTACCGGTGCCGGTTTGCGCACCGGCCAGCACATCTTTACCGGCCAAAATTACCGGTATACTTTGCAACTGCACTGGCGTTGGCGACGTATAGCCTTGCTCTGTCAGCACACGTAAAATAGGCGTAGCTAACGCGAGAGATTGAAATGACATTAAAATTCCTGTTTTGCGCGACGTTTTTTGCGCCAGCCATTGTACAAAAACAATGCGCATCGCGCTATCAAGGCCGCATTATAGCAGAACAGCCACTGAGGCAGTTAGCCCTGTGAGTTGCTGGTATTTATATATGGTACAAACCGCTGCTGGCCAGCTGTATACCGGCATTAGCACTGACCCCGTAAGGCGCTTGCGCCAGCATAGTGGTGATTTGGTTGGCGGAGCTAAAGCATTGCGAGGTAAAGGCCCGTTAACATTGGTATATCAGCAAGCCATGCCAGATCGAAGTGAAGCCAGTAAAGCAGAGTATAAACTTAAAAAACTGCCTAAAGCGGCAAAATTAGCACTGTGGCAAAGTGCCTCAGCAAGTGAGATATAATGGAAAACTTTTTCTTTATTTTGGCCTATTTGGCCATCGGCGCACTACTACGTCGCTTACCTACCATGCCAGAAAACAGTGGTATAGCACTGAATATGTATGTGCTCTATGTAGCTTTACCGGCGCTGATTTTAAAAAATGTCCCTCAATTACAATTTTCTGCAGAGTTACTTATCCCGGCGGTGACACCTTGGGTATTATTGGTGGCAGTGGTTGCGGTAGTTTTAGGCCTTAGCAAAGTTTTCAATTGGTCTCGTGAAGTAACCGGCGCGTTATTAATTATTTTACCCTTGGGCAATACCTCGTTTTTAGGCTTTCCTATGACCGAAGCCTTGTTTGGCGCTGATGCCATGCCCTATGCGGTGATCTACGATCAAGTTGGCTCGTTTATCGCTTTAGCCATCTACGTTACTATTATTGCTGCACTTTATAGCCCGAATGCTGCACGGCCAAGCGTAAAAGGTATCACGCTAAAAATTGTTACCTTCCCGTCTTTTATTGCCTTAGTTATAGGCTTGTTTTTTCTTGGTAAGTCATACCCACCGTTTTTCAGCCAACTAATTGATAACTTGGCAATAACTTTAGTGCCAGTGGTAATGATTGCCGTGGGCTTTGCTTTAACGATTAAATTTAGTAAAAGCGAAATATCGCCACTAATTAGCGCGCTTGGTATTAAGTTGGTGATGATGCCTGCTTTAGCCGCACTATTATGGTTTAGCTTTGGCCAAAGCGGTGTTGCGGTAGATGTGAGCATATTTCAAGCAGCAATGCCGCCCATGATCTCGGCAGGTGCCATTGCTATTATGGCCGGCTTAGCACCACGATTGGTTAGCGGTATTATTGGTCTAGGTATCTTGCTTGGTTTAGCTAGCTTACCAATAGTGTTTTGGTTACTACCGTTATAATATTAAGCCGCATTTTAGCTAGCGGCTTAACTGTCGGATCCGCTTTCGCTAGCGGTTGGCTTTAACCGCCCAGCTTTTTTTAGCGCTTCATTAAGTAAATATTCTATTTGGCTGTTAACACTGCGAAACTCATCATCTGCAAAGCGCTGTAAGGCGCTAAGCAGTGTTTCATCAATACGTAAGGCAAAGGCTTTTTTGGCCACAACGGCTCCCTACTAATATAAACTACCGGCATTTACTATCGGCTGCACATGGTGATCACCACATAATACCACCAGTAAATTGCTTACCATTGCCGCTTTACGCTCATCATCTAACTCAACCACTTTACGTTCAGACAAGCGCTGTAAAGCGGTTTCAACCATGCCAACTGCACCTTCAACAATTTGCTGACGTGCAGCAATAATGGCTGCGGCTTGTTGGCGTTGTAACATAGCGCTAGCAATTTCAGGCGCATAGGCTAAATGGCTAATACGCGCTTCTAATACCTGTACACCGGCTTTATTTAAACGGGCTTGTATTTCCGTTTTTAAAAGTTCAGTTACTTCATCAGTGCTGCTGCGTAAACTAATGGCATGATCATTACCGGCATCATAAGCGTAGCTTGATGCCAGATGGCGAATTGCTGATTCACTTTGAATGCTAACAAAATTTTCATAGTTATCTACTTCAAATACCGCTTCGGCGCTATCGACCACTTTCCACACTACTACTGCGGCTATTTCTACTGGGTTACCGGCGTTGTCATTCACTTTCATTTTATTGCTTTCAAAGTTGCGTACCCGCAGCGACACTTTACGTTTGCTGTATAACGGGTTTGACCAACGCAGACCATTATTTAAATCGGTGCCAATATAACGGCCAAATAACTGCATTACCGCGGCCTGATTAGGCTGCACCATATAAAAACCAAACCAACAGATAAACACCACAATAGCGAGCAATAACGCCACTAACTTTAGTGCCGCAGGCAAAACGGCTACACCAGCAACAGTGGCTATTTGTAGTAAAAACAGCATGCCGATCATACCAAAACCTGCTCTGCTGTTAATCATGCGCTCTTTTAACATTAGCAAACACCCTATAGTGATATTATTTTGATATCAAAATAGCATATTGTTAAAAAAGTGCAATAGTATTACAAGGCAGTAAAATAAAACGGTTATAGTGGGGAGTTGTCTGGCGGTTACTAAAAATAACGAGCGGCTGCAGCACAGCCGCTATCAATAAAGGTTTAAACCTCGCCGATCATCTTACGCAGTACATAATGTAAAATACCGCCGTGTTGGTAATAAGCTAGCTCATTACCGGTATCAATGCGGCAATAAACGTCAAGCTCTTGCTTAGCACCATCAGCATAGGTAATAACCAGTTTTACTTTATCCTTTACAGTTAACTGGTTAAGCCCCAGCAAGGTAAAGGTTTCTTCGCCCGTCAGTTGTAGCGTTTTACGATCAGTACCCGCAGGGAACTGCAGCGGTAGCACCCCCATACCAATTAGGTTGGAACGGTGAATACGTTCAAACGATTCAGCCAGTACCGCTCGCACACCTAACATTAGCGTGCCCTTTGCGGCCCAGTCGCGTGATGAGCCAGTGCCGTATTCTTTGCCTGCCACCACGATTAATGGCTGCTGTTTTTGTTGGTAGCGAACCGCAGCATCGAATATAGGCATTTGTTCACCGGACGGATAATGTGTTGTTACCCCCCCTTCCGAGCCTGGCGCCATTTCATTACGAATACGTACGTTAGCAAAGGTACCGCGCACCATAACTTCGTGGTTGCCACGTCGAGAACCATAAGAGTTAAAGTGCTCTTGCTTAACACCTTGCTGTTGTAAATAAGCGCCAGCTGGGCTATTTGCTTTAATTGAGCCAGCAGGCGATATATGGTCGGTAGTTACAGAATCACCCAACAAGGCCAACATCCGCGCGTCAACTATATCGATTATCGGTTTTGGCTTGCGGGTTAACCCCTGAAAAAAGTCAGGATGGCGAATATAGGTCGATTCTGGCCAAGCATAAGTTTTAGCTTTAGGCACTTCTATAGCTTGCCAGCTAGCATCGCCATCAAACACATGGCCATACTCTTGACTAAACATACTGCTTTGCACCTTGGCGACCTCGCGGGCAATAGCTTGGTTATCAGGCCAGATATCTTTTAAATATACATCTTGCCCTTGGCGATCTTTACCCAGCGGTTGGCTTGTCAGGTCAATATTAGTAGTACCCGCTAACGCATAAGCTACCACTAACGGTGGCGATGCCAGCCAATTTGATTTTACTAATGGGTGGATGCGGCCTTCAAAATTACGGTTACCCGACAGTACCGCTGAGACGTTTAAATCAGCCTTATTAATGATGTCTTCGATGGGTTTAGCTAACGGGCCAGAGTTACCAATACAGGTAGTACAGCCATAACCAACTAAATAAAAACCGAGCTGCTCTAACGGCTGCATTAAACCGGCTTGTTGCAAATAACGGGTAACGACTTTCGAGCCCGGTGCTAATGAGCTTTTAACCCAAGGCTGGCGTTTAAGGCCTTTGGCCACCGCATTTTTTGCTAATAAACCGGCGGCCATTAATACGCTAGGGTTAGAGGTGTTAGTACAAGAAGTAATAGCTGCAATAACCACTGCATGATCATTTAGCTGTAAGCGTTGGCCATCAAGTTCAAAGTTGCGTTCAACCGCTGCGGGCTGCTTTTGGCCACCACCTTCATTTAACAACTCAGCTTCGCGTGCTTTGCTGGCCGGTTCTAGCGCCATAATATCGTCACAGTGGCGCTTTAATTCGCTTAACGTTACTTTATCTTGTGGCCGTTTTGGCCCAGCTAGTGAGGCTTCAACGGTACTAAGATCTAAGCGCAGCGTATCGGTAAATATGGGGGTATTGTCTTTTTGTCGCCAAAAGCCTTGGCTTTGCGCATAGGTTTTTACTCTATCTATTAACTCAGCGTCACGGCCGGTTAGTACAAGGTAATCTAAGGTAATTTGGTCTATCGGAAAAAAGCCACAGGTTGCACCATACTCCGGCGCCATATTAGCAATGGTAGCGCGATCAGCCAGTGCCAATTGATCTAAACCTTCACCAAAAAACTCAACAAATTTACCGACTACCCCGTGTTTGCGTAATATTTGCGTAACGGTAAGCACTAAGTCAGTAGCTGTAATACCGGGCTGTAATTTGCCGGTAAATTCAAAACCAACTACTTCGGGAATAATCATTGATACCGGCTGGCCAAGCATTGCCGCTTCCGCTTCAATACCGCCGACCCCCCACCCTAAAATACCTAAGGCATTGATCATAGTGGTGTGTGAGTCGGTGCCAACTAAGGTATCTGGGTAAGCGAGTACACCGTCATCGGTATGTTCAGCCCAAATAGATTGGCCAAGATATTCTAAGTTTACCTGATGGCAAATGCCGGTGCCTGGCGGTACTACGCGAAAATTACGAAATGCGTTTGCACCCCAACGTAAAAATGCGTAACGCTCATGGTTGCGCTGCATTTCTATCTCAACGTTTTCGCTAAATGCCTGCTCGGTGGCATAGCGGTCAACCATTACCGAGTGGTCAATCACTAAAGCAACGGGTGACAGTGGGTTTATCTTAGTCGCATCTTCACCAAGCGCGGCTACTGCCGCCCGCATAGCCGCTAAATCGACCACGGCGGGCACACCGGTAAAGTCTTGCATTAATACGCGTGCTGGACGAAAAGCAATTTCACGCTCTGAACTACCGGTTTTTTGCCAATCAACCAGCGCCTGAATATCTTCGGTAGTTACAGTGTCGCCATCCAAATTGCGTAATAAGTTTTCAAGCAATACCTTAAGTGAAAACGGTAAGCGACTAATATCACCAAACTGGTTCGCTGCTTTGTGCAGACTGTAAATTCGATAATGCTCCTGGTTTACTTGCAGCTGATCTATAAAGGGGTTTGGTTTGGTCATCATTTACCTCGTACTAATTAACTATTTACTTGTTAGTAAAAGAGTATAGTTCATCCGAACCGCAGTACGAAGATTAAAAAGCAGGCAACAACATTGAATAGCGCAGCAACAAAGTGCTGCTGCGCAAAATACGATTAAAACCAATATAACGAAATATAGTTAAACTTAGCGCTGTTAAATTAGCGTGATTTTGGCAAACTTTCGTTTACCTACTTGATAGATATCGGTACTACCTTTGCTAATTTCCAGTTTACTATCTTCAACCTTGGTTTCACCATTTAGCTTAACGGCACCTTGTTTTATCATGCGAATTGCTTCTGAGGTGCTATCTACCAAACCCGCTTGTTTTAATAAGTTAGCAATTAACATGCTATCGCCATCACTACTAACGGTCAGCTCAGGAATATCGTCTGGTAGCGCATTTTTACTAAAACGTTGGGTAAAATCGTCATGCGCTGCCTGTGCCGCCGCTTCAGAATGAAAACGGGCAATAATTTCTTTGGCTAGCAGAATTTTGATATCACGAGGATTAGCCCCCGCTACCACTTGTTGCTTTAACTGCGCGATATCTTCTAGCGGACGGAAACTAAGCAAATCATAGTAGCGCCACATTAGCTCATCAGATATCGACATAATTTTACCAAACATATCATTTGGTGCGTCAGTTATACCTACGTAGTTACCGAGCGACTTCGACATTTTCTGCACGCCGTCTAAGCCTTCTAGCAACGGCACCATCATTACAGTTTGCGGGCGCTGGCCCTCATCTTTTTGCAGTTCACGCCCCATCAGCAAGTTAAAGCGCTGATCGGTACCACCCATTTCAACATCGGCTTTAAGTGCTACTGAATCCCAGCCTTGTACTAACGGGTATAAAAACTCGTGTATGGCAATAGACTGATTATTGGCATACCGCTTTTTGAAATCATCACGCTCGAGCATACGAGCAACGGTTTGCCGTGCTGCGAGCTTGATCATTCCCGCAGCGCCTAACTCGTTCATCCATTCTGAGTTAAATGCTACCCGCGTTTTTGCCGGGTCAAGAATTTTAAATACCTGCTCTTTATACGTTTCAGCGTTAGCTAATACTTCGTCACGCGTTAATGGCTTGCGGGTAATATTTTTACCACTTGGGTCGCCAATTAAACCGGTAAAGTCACCAATAAGAAAAATAACCTCGTGGCCTAACTGCTGAAAGGCGCGTAATTTATTAATAAGCACGGTATGACCAAGATGTAAATCGGGTGCGGTCGGATCAAAGCCTGCCTTTATTTTTAAGGGCTTACCTTCCTTTAATTTGGTAATTAGCTCTTCTTCAAGCAGAATTTCCTCGCAGCCGCGTTTTAATTCAGCTAAAGCTAGTTGCCAATCCGCCATTTTAGTCTCCTGATTTTTTATCTGATTATACTAACAAGCCGTATTCTATAGCATGTTCAGCCTGGACGAAACGCACAAAAGTCTGGTGTCAGGCAAAAAAACGGTATATGCTCGCTTTTTATGCATTCTCTGGGATTAGACAGGTCTTATGCGTCAATTAGTTACAAAAATTCCCACAAAACACCGCATTTTAATTGCGGCAACTTCGGTGTTTTTATCCGTTATTTTATTATTACCGTCTGAGCAAGCATCTGCGTCTAAAGGCAGCAAGAACGATAGCTTAGAAATTGGTAAGCGCTACAGCGTTAATACACAACAAAACGACGATGAAGGTATGCTCGATCAAGAGTTAGCCATTGCCGAATTACCGGCATTGCCTGAGGAAGACGTGTCATTAACGTGGTCGGTGCTACAAGTACAAAAAGGTGACGTGTTGTCTGCCTTATTCAAAAAAGCCAACGTTAGCCAACAAGTGATGCTAGACGTGCTAGCACTGGGCAGTCATGTAAAAACTCTGACTAAATTATTCCCAGGCGACCAGCTTGAGTTTGGCTTAAATGCTAATGGTGAATTTCAAGAGTTGCGTTATTCATTAAACCATTTAACGACGTTACGCGTTAGCCGTGATAGCGAAGATAACTTTGTTGCTGAAGAGCTGAAAAAGGAAGTCGAACTACGCAGCCAATTTGCTAACGCTGAAATTCGCAGCAACTTTTGGAGCGCGGGTATAGAGGCAGGTTTAACCGAATCGCAAATTATGAGCCTAGCTGGTATTTTTGGTTGGGATATCGACTTTGGTTTAGATATTCGCGCCGGCGATAGCTTTAGCGTACTTTACGAAACCCAATACGTTGACGGCGAGTTTATTAGTAACGGCAATATTGTTGCGGCACAATTTCAAAACCAAGGGCATTTATACCAAGCGGTGCGCCATAGCGACGGCAATTATTATAAACCCGATGGTGCCAGTATGCGCCAAGCGTTTTTAAGAGCACCAGTTAGCTTTCAATATGTTAGTTCTAACTTTAATCCTCGCCGTTTGCACCCCGTATTAAAAACTGTGCGCGCACACAACGGCGTCGACTATGTTGCTCCAGTAGGTACGCCTATTATGGCTGCCGGTGATGGCAGAGTTATTGCTTCTGCATACAGCAACTTAAACGGTAACTATGTTTTTGTGCAGCATGCTAATAATATCGTCACTAAATATCTGCATTTATCTAAGCGCCTAGTAGCCAAAGGTGACAAGGTGCGTCAAAGCCAAGCTATAGGCCGTTTAGGTTCTACTGGCCGAGTAACCGGCGCACACTTGCATTACGAGTTTGTTGTCGATGGGGTACACCGTAACCCAAGAACAATAAAGTTGCCGCAAGCGACACCGCTGCAAGGTAAAGAAAAAGACCTATTTAGCGCGCAGGCGCAACAAGCAATAGCACAACTGCAAACAAATGAGCGGGTATTGCTAGCAAAAACAGCTCCGAACGATGCACTTGCCGCGCCGTAACATTATCTCAACACAAAAAACACCAATAAAAAGCCCGCTACAGTAAGCGGGCTTTCTACATCTAGGTATCAACTACCACTAAGTAAATGTTGTGCTATTTGCTGGCTAAGCTGCTGCACTCCTTGCGCTAAGGCTGCCACTAAAGCGGGATAACCATCATCAGCTAACGGTTGACGAATAACAAAGGGTACTGTGCCAAGTTGATTACTAAACGCAAAGCTGCCACTGATAAGAGCTTGGCCATTAACATCGCTATAGAACTGTTCTAATTGCACGCTTACTCGCAGCGTATCAGGCAAGGGCTGAAATACGGCAATATAACCAGGTGCTAGCAGTTGCAACCGATTGCGTAACTGCCGCTGCAATTGCTGATCTAGCGCTTCGGCCCAAATATGTTGCCTGGCCACTACTAGCTCAACATCAGACACTTGCAACACTAAACCGCGACCATTTAAGTAACTGGCAACCTGTATCGGTTCAATATAAAACGCTTTTAACGACGCCGCACTGGGCGGGGCTGTAACTGCAGGCACAGGTAGCTGATAATACGTTATTGCTTGCTTAGTACTGCAAGCGCTTAGTGATAAAAGCAGAGCTAAGGTTAGTAATCTCATGGTTTTGCTCTCTTCGGTTCTGGATCTGTGGCGGTACTAGCATCAAATATTAAGGCATTACTTTGTTGGTTGAGTGTTTGCAATACCGGCTGTAACTCTCGCAGTACCTGATCCAATGTTTGTAAATTGCCATTCAATCGATCGTACGCCGGCGCACCTGGGCTTAAGCCGGCTAACATACGCTGTAAATCCTGTAAACTTTGCTGCAACTGCGCAGGCAACTGCTGCATTTGCGCACTACCAATAAAAGCCTCTAGCTGTGCAATCATCTTATTGGCATTTTGCATCATAGCTTCAGTGCTTTGCATAGTTCGTTCACTTTGCACTAGTAATTGCTCTACCGGCAGGTTGTTAATTTTATCTAGCGCCATTAACACTTTTTGTTCAATATTGCTCAAACCACTACGTGCGGTAGGTAGCATCGCATAACCCGCACTTTGGCTTAAAACCAAACGCTGAGTTTGCTGGCTGGTATCAATATTTGGATCTTGATTTATATCTAAATCGATATAAAGCGCACCAGTAAGCAAATTACCCGTTTTAAGCGTGCCATGCATACCTCGAGCTACGGCTTTATCAAGTTCGACCCGTAATTGAGCTAGTGTAAGGTTTTCGTACAGTCGGCCCACCTCGATGCGGATCAAGATCGGAATGCCCTGTTGCTGCGATATTTCAAAGGGTTTATCAACGGCAAAGAAAAAGGGTACCCGTGTCACCGTGCCTACTCTAACACCGCGATATTCAACTGGTGCACCGGCTTTCAGCCCCCGCACCGATTCATCAAAAAACAATAGGTACTCAACAAATTCGCTGTATAGGCCATCCTGAATACTTTGTTTGTTCGGAAATAACTGGAACTCAGTGCCGTCTTTAATTGCTCTACCTGGTTGCCAGCCTTGCATTACGTCAAAGCTAACACCTCCGCTTAATAGCGTAGTAGCAGAGCCGACATCAACCTGTAAACCTTCGGCTGATAAATCAACAGAGAAACCACTACTAAGCCAAAAGCGCACATTTTCTGAAACCAACACATCAAACGGCTCGCGAATATACAGCCGATACAAGGTGCGCCGCGCAGATAAATCAAACTCACTTTGCTCGACAGTACCAACCTCATAACCTCGGTATAATACGGGATCGCCAACCGCTAACCCTCCCGACTCTGCGGTGCTAAGTTGAACGCGAATACCGGGTGCATCAGCAGGCGCAACCGGCGGTGTATCAAGTAACTGGTGTTGTAATTGCGGCTCTTCAGAATCACCGGGTTGCAATTCAATATATACACCGGAGAGCAACGTGTTTAAACCGGTAATACCTCCGCGGCCTACCTGGGGTTTTACTACCCAAAACTGCGAGTCGGCATTTAGCAGTGCCGTTATCGCCGGCTTCATGCGGGCTTTAACAATAACCTGCTTTAAGTCATCACTAAGCTCAACAGAAACCACCTGACCTACGTCAACACTGCGGCTTTTAATTTGAGTTTTACCAGCAACGATACCCTCAGCATCAGAGGTGTAAAGTGTCAGTAACGCACCCTGCTGCTGATAATGGTTATATAGCATCCACAAACCTATAAGCACGGCAGCAACCGGTACTACCCAAATAGGCGACCACTGCTTGATAGGGCTTACCTTTGCACTATGTTGTTGCGTCAAAATGGACTTCCTTTTGTTCAGTCAACGGATCCCACAATAACCTGGGGTCAAAACTCACTGCAGCTAACATGGTTAAAATAACCACCGCGGCAAACACTAAAGCGCCAATACCCGGATAAACACTCATAATTAAATCAAACCGTACTAACGCCGCCATTATAGCCACTACCAATACGTCTACCATTGACCAACGCCCTACCCAGTCAACCAGCTTATACACTTGAGTGGAATAGCGCTGACGCCGGTAAATAGGCAAACGAGTTAAATAACACAGCCAAAACATAATAACTACTTTAGCCACCGGCACAATTACGCTAGCAATCAAAATAATGATGGCAACCGGATAAGCACCATCACGCCACATTAGCAGCAGCCCACTGATAATAGTAGAATCGACGGTTTCACCAAAAGATACCGTACGCATAATAGGCAGCAAATTTGCCGGTATGTACAATAAAGTTGCTGCTAACAATAAGGCGATCGCATTTTGAATACTGGCCGGTTGGCGCAACCGCACCTTAGTATTGCAGCGGCTGCATTGATTTTGGCTTAACGGCACCAACGCGGTGCATACCTGACATAATTTTACCTGTTGCCTTAACCCTGTTCTGCCTGGGCGTAACGCGAAAGGTAATTCTGGATAAGGGGCAATTTTTGACCATAGCTCTCGTCGGTCAATAACCTGAAATGCACGTAAATGCAGCAAGCAAAACAAACAAAATGCCCAAAAACTTAAGCCAAGTGAAATATCTGCATCGGCTACTAGTTTAACAAAACTAATAATTAGCCCCATTAAAAAGATATCAACCATACTCCATGGTTTAAGCATGTAAAGCAGCCGCGCTACCCAAGTAAGCGCCGGTAACGGGTATATCAAACCTAATTTAAGGTAGATC
The DNA here is from genome assembly GCF_036983985.1 of Rheinheimera metallidurans. Classification (NCBI taxonomy): domain Bacteria; kingdom Pseudomonadati; phylum Pseudomonadota; class Gammaproteobacteria; order Chromatiales; family Chromatiaceae; genus Rheinheimera; species Rheinheimera metallidurans. Next base: position 537,645 of record NZ_JALAHQ010000003.1, on the reverse strand, counting down.
ACAGCCGCCATACAGGTGGCCGGAATGGCCTGAATAAATAACCAAATTAAAATAGCCAACCACTGATGATGTTGCTTAAAAAGTACTGATGAGGTATCGAAGAAATTCATTTCATTACTGTTGCCAGCAGCATACATGCTAACAAACGGAAATAAGTTCGCTAACAACAACATAAATAATGCAGCGCCGGCATATAACACTGGGCGTAATACAGGCTGTTCGTGCTTAGCATCTAAATGGTGGCCACAACGCTGACAACAGGCTTTCTCACCTGCATTTAATAACGGTAAGTGCTGTACTAGATCGCAATAGCCACACAACGCCATGTCTGCGGGCACAGATAGCGGTTCTGCTAGTGTTGCAGAGCCAGCAAATTCGGTAATCACACTTTCAGCAGAGGTCACGATTTAAGCTTACCCGCAAGTAGACAATGAGATGAAGTTTGCAGTACAGATTTAAATTCTAACAGAGTATAAATGCAAAAACCCGCTAAAGCGTTAACTTTAGCGGGTTGTCTATATATGGTGGACGCAGGAGGATTCGAACCTCCGACCGCTCGGTTCGTAGCCGAGTACTCTATCCAGCTGAGCTATGCGTC
>NZ_JALAHQ010000003.1:0-537037 GCF_036983985.1 Rheinheimera metallidurans | reverse complement strand
ATGGTGGACGCAGGAGGATTCGAACCTCCGACCGCTCGGTTCGTAGCCGAGTACTCTATCCAGCTGAGCTATGCGTCCAGGGTGGTACTATTTAAAACAATCTAACAATTTACACTTTTTAAAGCGCGGTGTAAGTACTATCCAATTTAGATGGTGGACGCAGGAGGATTCGAACCTCCGACCGCTCGGTTCGTAGCCGAGTACTCTATCCAGCTGAGCTATGCGTCCATCTAAAAACTGGCGGAGAAAGAGGGATTCGAACCCTCGATAGAGTTTCCCCTATACACCCTTAGCAGGGGTGCGCCTTCAGCCACTCGGCCATTTCTCCGCTCTATGTTGCGGCGTGTATATTAATGTCTCAGGAAAATAAGTCAAACAATTTTTAGGGGCGAAAAGCGCGTTTGCCGACCTTTTAAGCAATTAAATCAATTCAGATCATAAAACGGACAGAAACAGTACAAATCATCAACAACACGCAGAAGTAACCTAAAGTTTAATCATCTTCGCCATACGCTGGGTTAGGTGAACCCTTCTCTGCCTGAATGCGCATATATATCTCTTCTCGATGCACCGATACTTCTTTAGGTGCATTTACACCAATGCGTACCTGATTACCTTTTACACCCAATACAGTAACAGTAACTTCGTCACCGATCATTAGCGTCTCACCAACACGACGAGTAAGAATTAGCATTCGTTTGCTCCTTATTCCTTTTATCCAGCATTACTCACGCCGGCATGCGCACTATAGCATTGTATCATAACTCAGCTGCTTAACGGATTAAAAGGCAGCTGTTTAAATAATTGACGCAGTTAACCGGCATTTTAACGTTTAATGGCAAAAGTAACGCAATTTACCTGTTCGTTTTGGTAAATATGTCGCATTACTTCACAGCTTAAACAACTATCGCTGCGTATTTACGCAGTAAAACGACACAGCGATCAATAAAACACAGCCGTTAACTAGGCTTTACTGTCGCTATAACACGTTTAACTGAGTTTTTCTTTGATCAGGTTTTTAGCTGCAACTATTGCTGCGGGCAAAGCAGCAATATCAGAGCCTCCGGCTTGAGCCATATCTGGCCGACCACCACCTTTACCACCTAATTGTTCTGCCACCCACCCGACTAACTGTCCTGCATGTACTTTGCCAGTTAAATCGGCGGTAACGCCAGCAATAAGGCTAATTTTGTCGTCGTTTACCGTCGCGAGAAAAATAACCCCTGAACTGAGTTTGTTTTTCAGCTCATCTAGCATGGTACGCAGTGCCTTAGGCTCAATTGCAGGCAGTTGGCTTACCAGCACTGTTGCGCCGCTAACTTGCTCGGCTTGCTCTAACAGCGACGCTCCCGCCTGGCTAGCTAGCTTATTTTTAAGCTGGTCAATCTCTTTTTCTAACTGTTTGCTGCGTTCAAGTGCCTGCTGTACTCGCTCGCCAATACTTAGCACATCGCCTTTTAACGCACTGGCAACCTGCTGCGCTTGTTGCTCCAGTTGCTGAATATGCAGTATTGCGCCAGTACCACTAACCGCTTCAATCCGGCGTACACCAGAGGCAATACCCGCTTCTGACACTATTTTAAATACACCAATATCACCAGTGCGGCTAACATGGGTACCACCGCATAGCTCAATAGAAAATTCGCCCATAGTCAGCACACGAACTTCGTCATCGTACTTTTCACCAAACAGTGCCATTGCACCGGCAGCTTTAGCCTGTTCTATTGGCATTAGTTGGGTTTGCAGCACATTGTTTTGCTGTATTTGCTGATTTACCAGCTGCTCAATAGTGCGAAGCTCTTCTGGTTTTACCGCTTCAAAGTGACTGAAGTCGAAGCGTAATCGCTCTGGGCCAACTAAAGAGCCTTTTTGGCTGACATGTTCGCCTAATACTTTTCTAAGAGCAGCATGCAATAAGTGTGTTGCTGAATGGTTTTGTTTAATTGCCGCGCGGCGTGCGCTATCAATTTGTGCATTTACCTTATCGCCAACGGTTATGGTGCCGCTGATATTAGCTTTATGGGCAAACGCTTTACCAAGTTTAATCGTATCCGTAACGTTAAGTACGCTACCGTTGGCTAAGGTTAATTTGCCACTATCACCCATTTGACCGCCTGACTCAGCATAAAATGGGGTTTTATCTAAAACAACTAATGCATGTTCAGCGTCAGTAAGGCTGTTAACCGGCTGGCCATCGTGCAAAATTTCTAATACTACGGCATTACCAAACTCATGCTGATAACCGGTAAACTCGGTATGCTGGTTTGAGCTAAGACTAGCGTTATAGTCGGCACCAAAGTTAGATGCCTGCTGCGCACGCTTACGCTGCTGCGCCATAGCCGCATCAAAACCGGCTTGATCAATAGTGTAATTACGCTCGCGCGCTACATCATTGGTTAAATCAACCGGAAATCCGTAGGTATCATAGAGCTTAAACACCAGTTCACCTGGCAACTCTGTGCCTTCTATCTCCGTTAACGCTTCTTCTAGGATAGCTAGGCCACGTTCTAGGGTTTTGCCAAACTGGTCTTCTTCAAGCTTTAGTATCTTTTCAATCACGGCCTGTTTTTCTGCAAGTTCTGGGTAAGCCTCACCCATTTGACTAACTAAGGCCGCAACTAATTTATAGAAAAACGCGCCTTTTGCGCCAAGTTTATTACCGTGACGTACTGCACGGCGCACAATACGGCGCAGCACATAACCACGGCCTTCATTAGATGGCTGTACACCGTCGACAATTAAAAATGAGCAGCTACGAATATGATCGGCTACTACACGCAATGATTTATCAGTTAAATCTTGTGCGCCCGTTGCTTCTGCGGCAGCGTTAATTAGTGCAACAAAAATATCAATTTCGTAATTGCTATGCACATTTTGTAAAATTGCCGCAATACGCTCTAAGCCCATTCCGGTGTCTACGCTTGGTTTTGGCAGTTGTTCCATCCGGCCATCGCTATGACGATTAAACTGCATAAACACGATGTTCCAAATTTCGATGTAACGATCACCGTCTTCTTCGGCTGAACCTGGTGGGCCGCCCCAAATATGCGCACCGTGATCATAAAAAATCTCAGTACAAGGGCCACAAGGCCCAGTGTCGCCCATCGCCCAGAAATTATCTGACGCATAGGGCGCGCCTTTGTTGTCACCAATACGGATAATACGCTCTGCTGGCACACCAACATCTTTTAGCCAAATGTTATAAGCCTCGTCATCGGTTTCATACACTGTGACCCACAGTTTCTCTTTAGGCAGTTTAACCACGCTGGTAAGAAACTCCCACGCATAGGCAATTGCTTCCTGCTTAAAGTAATCACCAAAGCTAAAGTTACCTAACATCTCAAAAAAAGTATGATGACGCGCGGTATAACCCACGTTTTCTAAATCGTTATGTTTACCGCCTGCGCGCACACAGCGCTGAGCTGACACGGCACGATTATAATTACGCTGGTCTTGGCCCAGGAATACATCTTTAAACTGCACCATGCCGGCATTAGTAAAGAGTAAGGTGGCATCGTTGCCTGGGATCAGCGAGCTGCTGGGCACGATTTGGTGCTGTTTACTGGCAAAATAATCTAAAAATGCGCGTCTAATACTGGCCGATGTCATAGTCATGGAAAAATCCTGTCCGTTGGGCTTTATTCTGTTTGATTAATAGCAAATTGAATTTGTTCATTGCTAAAACCACGGCGCTGCAAATAGGCCATACGTTTTAGCTTATCTTTATATTCTGTTACTTCGGTCTGGCCATACTTTTTTTTATATAGCTTAAGTGCCACATTAAACCAGTCGACATTAAGCTGTAAGGCGCACTGTTGTACTTGTTCACGGCTAATGTTTTGCAGACGGCACTCTTGCACAATGTAGTTCAGGCCATAACCTTTGTTTACTCTGCTACGCACTAGCATTTCGATAAAACGCTGCTGGCTTAAATAATTTTCGGCTTTACACCACTCAATAACTTGAGCAATATCAGCGCGTTCGCCACCTTGTCGCGCTAAGCGCTGGCTAAGTTGTGCTTCGCTATAATCGCGACGGCTTAACCAATTTAGTGCCATGCGTTTAAGGTCTGTAATCCCTACGTCTGCCAAGGTTATACTTCCAGCACCGCATCATCTGTGGTTTTAACTTGCAGAGCAAAAAACTCATTAAAGGACAAAAAGAAGGCGATATTTAGTACCGGTGCAACCAATAATAAGCCAATAAAGAACGTTGGCATGGTAAGCATAATTAACACCAGACTCAATAGCCCGTATAGTGCCAACGGCGTAGTATTACGCCAACAAGCAACAAAACTGGCTTGCATAATAGCCAATAAACGCTGTTCTTTTAAAAAATACGCTATAGCGACGGCATAGGCAAAAACCATCCAAGCTAATATCGAACTTATAGCCAAGATGATGACCAGTGATATATCAACACTGTGTTGCTGATACTGTTTCACTAATTCCATAGCTAAGCTGCTTAGCGGAATTGATACCAACAGATTTAACCCAGCTAAACGAATAAAGGTAGCGCGACAGCTAAGGTCTTTTAACGGCGTAAATAAATCGGTGTAGCTAATGCTTTGCTTTTGCTGCAGTGCTACTACACACTTGTATACACCTGCGGTTAAAAATGGGCTAAGCAAAATACCGATAACAGCAGCAATGGGATGCAGCTGGCTGACTAAACCGATTACACCTAAAGTAATAAACATTAACACCCAGGTTTGTGGCGCCAGCATAAAAATAGCCCAGGCTTGCTTTAACCATCCCAAGGCAGCTAACGCGGGCGCACGGCGTATAATCAATTTTATTCGAAACGGCTTTTCCACAGAATCTCCATAGGCTTTGGTATTTATTTAGCATATTAGTGCAGCAGCTTATAATACTGTAAATCGGTAGAAATTAAGAGTAATGAATTGAAAACCGCCAATTACTGGCGGTTAAATTAACGCGCAGAATGCAGTTCTTTAAGAATTCTTTTGCCGATGTCGGTTTGTTGTAGTTGCCAAATAATAAATCGGCTGTCAACGTGCACTGAGCGACTAAGTTCAGGATCATAATACCAATCCGCTAATAGATTCTCTTGCACGCCAGCAAACATAACGCCCACTAGTTCACCATTAGCATTAAAAGTTGGTGCGCTACCATAACCACTGCAGCTATCAATGTTGCTAAGAAAGTTTACAGGTATATCGGCTACACGCACTGCTATATCTGACGTTGCCACAACGCTTTTGTTATTGTCTTGAGTTTTTAACAAACCCTTTAACCGACTAAATGGCTGGTACCAAACGGCATCCATTGGCTGGTAGCCACTTACCTTACCAACACTAAAACGTAAACTACCATTAGTTTCGGCGTAGGTTGCTTGTCCTTTAGCATCATTATAGGCGAGTAATATTTCCATCACTGCGGCTCTAACGCTCGCCATTTCTACTTGTAACTGCTCGCGCTCATTTTTAAGCTGTATCGCGGTATCATGAATAGCTACGGCAAAACTTAACAACGGGTCGTTACTTTGCTGAAACTGCTCGACGCTTCGGCCCAACCAAGCTTCACGCTGGTTTGCATCGGTTAAGCTGGTGCCGCGATACATTGCAGAAAGTTTATGCCGTACTATTTCGCGGTTAAAACCATCACTCAACGCAAAATACTGATCTAAAGCAGGTAGGCGTTGTGCTTTGGGCAACTGTGCATATTGACCAAGAAAATGTAGCGCTAGCTCCATATCTACTCTGGCATCGAATTGGTTATCTATGTTGTTTAATTGCTGTCGCAATAACTTTAGTTGTTGTCGCCCCGGCTGCAATGCTTGCTTGTATAGTTGAACCGCTAACGCCGGTAGCTGCGCGTATTTTAAGTAATTTAATACCAGATCACGCCGCGCAGCTGCTTGCTGTTTAGTGAGTAATAACTGTAACTTTTCTAGCACTGGAGCATAGAGTTGTTGGCGAACTGGACTACTGCTTATCCAATTAAACACCTCTTGCTGTCGCTGCTGCTTAACAGGTAATAACGAACTGCGTTGATAGTGTTTTAATAAACCTTGTATTTGCACTAGATTTTGTTTGAATTCACTCTGCATTGCATGGTACTGCTTCGCTCTGTCGCTACCTTCAGGCGCTAACTGCTCAATTACCGCGCTAGACTGTTGTAAATATACCAGAGCATCGGGCAGTAACTCTTCAAAGTTAAATTGCACCTCAGCGGCGCTGGCATAGCGCTGACTATGCAGTGAAAAACTTGGTGACAACACCAGCTCGTCCTCTTTCACACCTTGTGTCGACAACCGGATAAAATCCGATTTATAAGCTACGTTTTCTTGCGAATAGCTGGCGCTTTGCTGTTTATTGCCGACATAGGCACGCAGCAGCACGTAATCTGCGCCGTAGCGTGGCCAGTTTTGCTCGCTAATAGTCGGAGCGGTTATCGCGGGGTGATACACTAAACGAATATCAGTCAGTACCTTATACTTGTGCAAATAATATTCTAAGCCATTGTGTAAGCTTACCAACTCACAATGCAGTGCTGACTGCTGGGCGCAGTTAGTTAATAACTCTACTTTTAATTGCTGAAATTTAATATTGCGTGCTTGTACCGAGCTTTCGGTATTGAGCTGGCGGTTAATCGCGACGGTTACATCTTGGCTTTGCTGTAATAAATGCAGTTGAAGATTGGGGATCGGCTGTTCTACATCATTGCTCGAAATTAACTTAGTACCCGTCGGCGCATTTAAATAAGCCGCTACACAGTGATAGCTTGTGAGTAACAAACCAGTTTTTGACACAAAGGCGGTGCTGCAATTGTCTATCCGCCCCGTCACCGCTTGTAAATGCTGCAATGATAAGCTGTGCGGCAAGCTGATATTTAAACCATTTAACTCGCTGCTGTTGGCTTCCAGCTGTCGCGGCAGCCAGAACCCCTCTTCAGCACTAACAACTGTGCAATAGAGTGAAAGGCTTAGCAGCGCAAGGCTTACTATATTTTTCATAACAAAGAATTGGTTACTCATGACGCGCAGACGCTATCATATTCTGCATAAGGCTTTAGTGTGCTTGCGGTAAAACGCCAAAATTTGCGGTAACTGTGCTATAGCGGTGAACATATGTCGACATTACTTTAGCGGCTGACTAAACTACAACCGGCTATTTATTGAAGCAACCTATAATAACATTACCAATAGCACGATGGATGATTGGCAAGGGATGAGCATAGTATCAATGAGAACCTACATTATTAAGTTATGCTTTGCACTTGCTTTGCTAATAAGTTGGCACTCACTAGCATTACAACAGCATGGCACACCACTACTTAGCAACTTCAAACCCAAAGATTATAACGGCGGCACGCAAAACTGGGCATTGATCCAAGACCAGCGTGGTGTTATTTACGTTGGCAATAACGTGGGTATATTAGAATACGACGGCGCTAGCTGGCGTATGATCCCAACCAGCAACAAAGCGGTGGTAAGATCCTTAGCATTAGCTAATAACGGCAGAATATATGTTGGCGCCAAAGGTGAACTAGGTTATCTCGATATAGATCCGGTTTCTGGCACACATTATATTTCCTTACTAGAGCGCATCCCGCCAGATTACCGTAACTTTCAAGATATACGACAAACCTTTACCACCGACGAAGGCGTGTATTTTGTTAGTCGAAATTATATCTTCTATATCACGCCAGACAAAGTTGAGGTGTGGACTAGCAACAGTGCCTTTCTCAAAGCTTTTTATCTACAGCAGCGCCTTATTGTACGCGAAGCAGGCACGGGCTTACTGCAATTGCATAATGGTGAATTTAGCCCAGTACCAGGTGCAGACCTCTTGGCTAACATAACAATATCTATGCTTGAAGTTTATAATCAACACACGTTGCTGGTCGGCAGTCGTAATGGTGAATTATTCTTACTAGACAACAACGGCAGTAAACGCTGGCATACCGATATTGACGACACATTAGCGCACGCATCACTTTATACCGGTATACGCTTAAAAAATGGTGACTTTGCCCTTGGTACCTCTGAAGCCGGTTTATACATTTTAACGCCAGAGGGTAAATTAAAAAGTCATATCACCAGCGAGCTTGGCTTGGTTGATCAAAATATTCGTGCGTTATATCAGGATCACCAACAAGGTTTATGGTTGGCATTAGATCACGGCTTAAGCAGAGTTGACCTAGCCTCAGCCATATCCTACTACAATAACGCTAGCGGTTTACAAGGTAATGTGCTGGCACTACATCATCATCAAGGCAGTTTATACGCTGGCACTAGCCTTGGTTTATTTCGCAAAAATGAACAAAATCGTTTTGAAATCTTTAGCAAATTGTCAAAGCAAACCTGGGACTTTATTAGCTTTGAGCAACAGCTGCTGATTGCGAACAGTAATGGTGTTTATGCACTAAACCAGCAACAACTTAATTTAGCGCGAGCATCAAACCAAGCCAGTAAAGTGTTGTACCAATCAAAATTAAACCCGCAACGGGTATTTATAGGCCTACAAGATGGCCTAGCAAGCATGCGCTTTGAACAGGGAAACTGGGTCGATGAAGGTTTAGTACCCGGTGCTAGTGGTAATTTAAACAGCATACTAGAGACAGAAGACGGCGAACTCTGGCTAGGTACACTTGCAGACGGCGTACTAAAAATAAACTTACCGCAAGACTGGCAAGGCGGCAACGCTGTGCCATTACCAGTAAAAAAATTCGGTAAAAATAATGGTCTACCTAGTAAAAACCGTAACTCTGTACATTGGTATAACAACGAGCTACTTATTGCTACTGTTGCCGGTTTTTATCGGTTTGATAATACCGCACAAAAATTTAGCTTAGATAATCAGCTTGCCGCCGCCTTTCGTGGCTCGCAGCCTTGGGTGCGTTATCCGCAACCAGATCAAGATAATAACTTATGGCTACTAACCTGGGACAACGATACCGGCCGCCGACAAGCCGGTGTGTTATTTGCGGATAGTAGCGGCTTATACCGTTGGCAGGCGTCAGGACTTAAGCCATTAGAAGATATTCCACTAGACCGACTACTCATTGACGAGCAAAACGTAATTTGGTTTGGCGGTGCGGAAGGTGTATTTCGTTTTTCATTAAATGAACATCATGACTTACCGCCTAAGCCTCCTTTACTTCGCCAGTTACGCTCTATAGACGGTGCAGCATTATACTCCGGCGGTGCTATACCAGAGCAATTACAGCTTAACGCTGACAACAATAGCCTAAGGTTTGAATATGCTAGCCCTAATTTCAGCCATCTGTTTCAGCCACAGTTTCAAGTAAAGCTACGAGGCCATGATGATAACTGGTCAGGTTGGAGTAACGAGTTGTACCGCGATTACACTAATCTTGCTGGCGGTGAATATCAATTTATGGTGCGCAGTCGCGATCATCAAGGTAATTTGCAGCTATCAGGCCAGCTAAATGTGCATATCGCCTCACCCTGGTATCTCAGTACCTCGGCACTCATTATCTATGTATTGTTTACGCTAATGTTACTTTACCTACTATTCAAATGGCGCATTCACCATTTACTAAAAGAAAAACAGCAACTAACGGCATTAGTAGAAGAACGCACAGCGCATTTACAACACGCCATGACACAGTATAAACACGCAAAACAAAGTGCCGAAAGCGCGACGCAAGCCAAAGGTGAATTTTTGGCAAATATGAGCCACGAGCTACGTACACCATTAAATGCTGTATTAGGTTTTTCTGAACTGGCGCAACAAAGTGACGACTTAGCCACTCAGAAAAACTACCTAGGTAAAATTATCGCTTCAGGAAAAATATTATTAAGCATTATTAACGACATACTCGATTTCTCAAAAATTGATGCGGGCAAACTAATACTAGAAGAAGTGCCATTTAATTTACGTGATACGCTAACACAGGTAACCGAGATGTTTAGCGCTCAACTGGCACAAAAGCCACTGACGTTTACTTTGGCCGTAGCAGAAAATATACCGCAGCTACTGATCGGCGATGCGCTTAGGTTGTCGCAGGTATTAATTAATTTATTAAGTAACGCAATTAAATTTACCGAGCAAGGTGAAATCCAGCTAAGCATAAAAGCGAAGCACTCTGCTGCAGGCTGGCAGCTGGATTTTGCGGTTAGTGACACCGGCATTGGTATTACTGACACTCAACAACAACTGCTATTTACAGCGTTTAATCAAGCCGACAGCTCTATTAGCAGAAAATACGGCGGTACCGGGCTTGGCCTAACCATTTGTCAGCGACTTATTTCATTAATGGGCGGCAAGCTGCAGGTTAACAGCACGCCGTTAAAAGGCAGTACTTTTAGCTTTAGCTTACTATTTGAACCGGCAACTGAAGACCAAACTGCAGTAATAGCAGAAGAAAAACCTTTAACCATAGCTACTGCAGCTAAACACACTATTTTGCTGGTAGAAGACAATTACTTTAACCAAGCACTGGCACAAATTATTCTACAAAAACTGGGCTATCAAGTACTAACCGCAACATCAGGCGAGCAGGCATTAAAATACCTTGAACAGCATCAGGTTTCACTTATTTTAATGGATATTGAAATGCCGGGTATTAATGGTTACGACACCACCAAGCAGCTACGACAAACAGCAAGGTTTAGTACCATACCGGTAATAGCAATGACGGCGCACGGTTCTGACACCACTGAATTTAGCGCTAAACAAGCCGGTATGAATGATCTATTACTTAAGCCTATAGAAGCAAATGCACTAGCCGAAATAATAGCGAAATGGCTAAGCTAAGCTTAATTTAAGGATAGCTAAGGTCCAATAATTCAGCACAGCAGTAACGATTCGGTAAGTGTTGGTTTAGCTCGGTAAAATAACGTAGTTGTAGTTGCTTATACCAATTGTCTAACATCACGCTAAGCAGCGCTTTATCAAAAGCTCTTTGCAAAGCGACATCACGAAAAGCCGCACGATATAAGGTTGAGCTAAATAACTCATGTACTACGGTTTGCGTTTGCATAGCGCTGTTTTTCTGATGATAGGTAAAAATGTTACGATCCAGCACTATGCTTTGCACCCGCCCATATAACAGCATTTCAACTTGTGCTTTTTGATCAACAGTTTCTTGATAGCCCGATTTAGTCGCAACTAAATCATAAAAATCTGCGCCCAGTGTTTTGCCGGCACCTTGAAATGCAAGAACACTGCGCTGTGATAAGTCGGCAGGATGCTGAATGGTAAAATCATCGTTGCGGCGGCTAACTACCACATTTTGATAGCGCACATACGGTTGAGAGAAAAACAACTCAGCGTCAATATCATCGTTTGGTTGTAAGGACGCTATATCACCGTTACCACTTTCTAATAACAAGCGGATACGCGCATTTGGCACAAAAATAAACACCGCTTCATGGCCCATTCGGCGTACTATTTCCGCCAGTAAATCTAGCGCATAGCCGCTCTGTGTTTCCAACTCAATATATGGCGGTTTATTCTGACCTACCAACACATTCAACGGCGCAGCAAATAGCCTGTTGTCACTTATTAAGATAAGAACAAATGCTAACCATTTACTCATCTAGTAACCTCAATAGACTTTTCTTTAGTGTAGTCGGTTTTGAGAAACCGCAAACAAGTATTGCAAGTTATTTGCCTAAACTTCAATAACTAAGCACTAAATAGTAGCTATTGCTTAACGTAAATTTGGCCCTAACCAGCTTTGAGCTTGTTCTAGCGTCCAGCCCTTTTTCGCGGCATATTCGGTTAGCTGATCATCGCCAATTTTACTTACCGCAAAATATTTGGCATCTGGGTGAGCAAGGTACCAACCACTTACCGCCGCACCAGGCCACATGGCATAGCTTTCGGTTAGCTGCATACCAATTTGCGCCTCAACATCAAGTAACTGCCACAAGGTGCCTTTTTCTGTATGTTCAGGGCATGCAGGGTAACCCGGTGCTGGGCGAGTTCCTTGGTACAATTCGCGAATAAGCTGCTCATTATCTAGCGTTTCATCCGCAGCATAGCCCCAATATTCGCGTCGTACTTTTAAGTGTAGATATTCTGCCAAGGCTTCAGCTAATCGATCAGCTAGCGCCTTAACCATAATACTATTGTAATCATCATGTTCGGCGGCAAACTTTGCGGCTAATTCATCGGCACCAAAACCGGTGCTTACCGCAAAGGCGCCAATGTAATCGTTAACACCACTGTCTATCGGTGCAATAAAATCGGCTAAGCTGCAATTAGCGGCATTATTGCGCAGTTGTAGTTGTTGGCGCAGATTATAAAGCCGTGCTCGTTCAGTGCTTCGGGTTTCGTCGGTATAAATAACGATATCATCACCGTCACTATTTGCCGGAAACAAACCAAAAATAGCTTTACCGCTAATATGGCCATCGTTAATCATACTATCTAAAATAGCGTTAGCATCATTAAAAACCCGCCGTGCTTCCATACCAACTTCAGCATGATTTAATATGCTTGGGTACTTGCCCGATAATTGCCAGGTGATAAAAAATGGTGTCCAGTCAATATAGTCACGTAACAGGTTTAAATTAATATCTTGCCATAGCTGAACACCCAGTTGCTTTGGTGCAGGTGCAACCTTGGTTAAATCTAGCTGAAACCGGTTAGCTCTGGCTTCAGCCAACGTTAACAACTTTTCGCCGGGTCGGCTGCGCGCGTGTTGCTCACGTACTATTTCATATTCGTGTTTTATTCGGCTTAAATACTCAGCTTTGTTGTTACCAATAAGCGACTGCACCACAGATACACTGCGTGAAGCATTAGATACGTACACTACGCCGTGCTGATAATTAGGCTCAACTTTAACCGCAGTATGCGCTTTTGATGTGGTAGCACCGCCAATCAATAACGGCACGGTATAACCTAAGCGGGTCATCTCTTTGGCAACATGCACCATTTCTTCTAACGATGGCGTAATTAGCCCAGATAAACCGACGATATCGACGTTTTGTTCTTTGGCTACACGCAGCAACTCGGCACAAGGCACCATAACGCCCAGATCTATCACCTCAAAATTATTACACTGCAGCACAACACCAACAATGTTCTTACCGATATCGTGTACATCTCCTTTTACTGTCGCCAGCAGCACTTTAGCTTGCGCCCTACCGCCTTCTTTTTCCTGTTCAATGTAAGGCTGTAAATAGGCGACCGCCTTTTTCATGACTCGGGCTGACTTTACCACCTGCGGTAAAAACATTTTACCCTCACCAAACAGGTCGCCAACCACGTTCATGCCGTCCATTAACGGACCTTCAATAACGTGCAGAGGCTTTTGTGCTTGTTGTCGCGCGTCTTCAGTATCTATTTCAATAAAATCGGTAATACCTTTAACTAAGGCATATTCTAAGCGCTTATTTACCGGGAAACTGCGCCACGCATCATCGGTTTTTTCTGCTACGCTGCCATCACCTTTAAACTGTGCTGCTATTTCTAGCAACCGTTCGGTGGCATCGTCGCGGCGGTTTAAAATAACATCTTCAACCCGCTGTTTTAATAGTGGTGGAATATCATCATATACCGTCAGCTGGCCAGCATTAACAATGCCCATATCCATGCCAGCAGCAATGGCATGATATAAAAACACCGAATGAATAGCTTCGCGTACCGCATCATTACCACGAAATGAAAACGATACGTTAGACACTCCACCTGATATCTTGGCGTGCGGGCATAAGCGTTTAATTTCACGAGTTGCCTCAATAAAATCAACAGCATAATTATTGTGCTCTTCAATACCCGTTGCTACGGCAAAAATATTCGGGTCAAAAATAATATCTTGCGGCGGAAAACCTATTTGTTCAGTAAGAATGCGATACGCACGCTGACAAATTGCAACTTTACGTGCTTTAGTATCAGCTTGGCCCTTTTCGTCAAAAGCCATAACAACAACCGCAGCGCCATAACGTCGTAGCAAGCGGGCTTGATATAGAAATAACGCTTCACCTTCTTTTAGCGAAATAGAGTTAACAACGGCTTTGCCCTGAATGCATTTTAGCGCAGCTTCTATTACTTCCCACTTTGACGAGTCGACCATAATAGGTACGCGAGAAATATCGGGCTCTGATGCCAGCAATTGCAAATAGCGCACCATCGCGGCTTTGCTGTCTAGCATTGCCTCGTCCATATTAATATCAATAATTTGTGCGCCGCTTTCTACTTGCTGCCGTGCAACATCTAGCGCAGCTTCAAAGTTGCCAGCTAAAATCAGTTTTTTAAATTTGGCCGAGCCGGTAACGTTAGTGCGTTCACCAATGTTAATAAATCGTGCTTGCTGCTGCATTACCACTCCACCGAAAAGGCTTCAAGCCCGGCTAAATTAAAACTATGGCTTACCGCTTTAGGTTGCCTAGGCGCCAAATGCTTTACTGCAGTATAAAGTGCCTTAATATGTTCGGGCGTGGTGCCACAGCAACCGCCAACAATGTTAACAAAACCTTGCTCGGCCCAATCGGCAATTTCGCGCGCCATCTCAACCGTGCCGAGATCGTACTCACCAAATTCATTAGGCAAACCCGCATTAGGGTGCACCGATACATAGGCCTCAGCTATGTTTGCAAGTGTTTCAACGTAAGGCCGAAGTAAATCCGGCCCTAGCGCGCAGTTAAGGCCAAAACATACCGGCTCAACATGCGCCAGCGAGTGATAAAACGCTTCTGTAGTTTGCCCTGATAAGGTGCGGCCAGAAGCGTCAGTAATGGTGCCAGAAATCATTACTGGTAATTTATAACCTAGTTCATCAAACACCTTTAGTACGGCAAAAGCGGCAGCTTTGGCATTTAAGGTATCAAAAATGGTTTCTAACATAATAATGTCGGCACCACCGGCAATTAGGGCATGAGTGGCTTCAGTGTAGGCGTCAACTAATTGGTCAAAGCTAATATTACGAAACCCCGGATCATTTACCTTTGGCGAAATAGACGCGGTGCGGTTAGTTGGCCCTAGCACGCCGGCAACAAAGCGTGGTTTATCTGGTTGTTGCGCGGTAATTTCATCACAAACTTTACGCGCTAATGCGGCAGCTTCGTGGTTAATACGCGCCGCTAGCCGTTCCATTTGATAATCGGCCATGGCAATGCTGGTAGAGTTAAAGGTATTGGTTTCGATAATATCTGCGCCAGCTAATAGGTATTGCCGATGAATATCAGTAATTAACTCTGGCTGCGATAGCACTAATAAATCGTTATTACCCCTAACATCGCAGGGCCAATTGGCAAATTCTTCACCACGAAATGCGGCTTCATCTAAACAATGTTGCTGGATCATCGTACCCATAGCACCGTCGAGAATTAAAATACGCTCAGCCAGCAACTGGCGAAATTGATTTGGCGTTAATCGTGCTGTCATAAAATACTCGATACGTTAAGCCGTTTGGCCAATTTGTTGTAAATCAAAGGGCGTGGCTTGGTACACATAATAATTAAGCCAATTACTAAATAATAAAAAAGCATGGCTTTGCCATAACTTAACAGGCCCCTGCGCAGGATCGTTATTGCGATAATAATTTTCGGGAAATTTTGGTGCGGCACCTGAGGCAAGATCACGCTGATATTCATCAGCCAAACTGGTTAAATCGTATTCGGGATGCCCGGTGACAAATACTCGGCTACCGCTACTGTTTTGCAATAAATACGCACCGGTAACATCAGCTTCGGCCAAAATATGTAGGTCATCATGCTGCTGATACTTTTGCTTGGGTACCTGAGCATAACGTGAATGCGGCACTAAAAACTCGTCATCAAAACCACGTACTAGTGGATTTAATGGTTGGGTAACCTGTTGCCAATATACACCTGATAATTTGTCACCGCGTATTTCTCGTTGCAAACCATAATATTGATATAACGCAGCATGCGCAGCCCAACACAAAAACAGCGTTGAAGTTACATGTTGATCAGCCCAGCGTAATATATCGCCAAACTGCTGCCAATACGTAACATCTTCATAATCAACTAAGCCTAACGGTGCGCCAGTAATAATTAAGCCATCGTAGTTTTGCTGTTGCACTTCAGAGAAGTAGCGATAAAAGCAGTTTAAATGATTCGATGGGGTATTTTTACTCACGTGGTCATCAATACGTAATAGATCGATATCAACCTGCAGCGGGCTATTTGCTAGCAAACGTAGTAGTTGAATTTCAGTAGCTATTTTATTTGGCATTAGGTTTAAAATGGCAATTTTTAGCGGACGAATATCCTGTGTTTGTGCTCTACTTTCGGTCATTACAAACACATTTTCTGCCAGCAATGCCTCTACTGCGGGTAATTGGTCGATTACTTTAATAGGCATGGCGCAACTCGGTTAGGCTTTAATAGCGTTACTTTGCGCAAAATAACAGAAAATGTCAACATCTAAACGTTTAGACGTCCAAAATAAGATTGTGTTTTCCTCCTGAATTGGTATTTAGGCTAAACGTGCAATAAAAAAGCTAGGCAGAACCTAGCTTAATATAACTAATTAAAACAAGATTATTCAGATTTTAACGCAGCTGCGCCGCCTTGCTGATTTTGCAACAGCATACTTTCTACTGCGCTAATAAAATCTTTATCATCAGGTTTAGTCCGGCTGCCAAAGTGCACTACACTTTGCTCGTCAGCACTGACTAAATATTTATTGAAATTCCAGCTTGGTGTTTCACCGGTTTTAGCAATTAACGCTTTAAAAATCGGGTTAGCATCATTGCCTTTAACTTTTGAACTGGCAAACATTGGAAATTTTACGCCGTAGGTTAAATAACATACCTCAGCCGTTTTTTCCGCATCGTCATATTCTTGTTTAAAACTATCTGACGGAAAGCCTAATACCACTAATCCTTGATCTTTATATTTTTCATACAAGGCTTCTAACGCATCAAACTGTGGGGTAAAGCCACATTTGCTAGCCGTATTGACTACTAGCAAGGTTTTACCTTTAAAGGTATCACACAGATCAACACTTTCACGGGTGTTAAGTTGTTGCATTGAGTGGCCAAGAATATCACCACACTGATTTGCCATTGCCGGCGCAGCTAACATGGCAGCGGTCAAAGCTACGGCACTTAATAATGTTTTCATTGTTATCTCCGGTAAAGCTAAATGTTTAGCTGCTAATGCATGTCATAGCAGGATAAGTTGTACGTATACAGAACCTAAACCGATCTCTGGTTAACGCTAGACTAAAAACGATAACGCAATTTAAATCGAACAGTACGCGGCTCCATTGGGTGTGAATGCCGATCTTCAACACCGGCTTGATCTTCGCCAGGTAAACGTGATGCATAAAAGTAGTCAATATCGCTGTCTTTACTATCAAGCATATTTAATAACTCTAACGCCAATTGCCATTGTTGAAATTGATAATTATAACCGGCGTTAACAACAGTACTAGCACCAGAGCGCTGCAGGTTAAAACTATCAAGCGTGCGCTTACCAAAGTGGCGTAAGCGTAAACTAACTTGCCAAGGGCTATCGGCTTTGTAAATTAGCCCCATGCTTAACACTACTGGCAGCGCACCATCAATATAGTTACCTTCATCCGGGCTTTGTTCGGTAAAACGTGAGTGCGTTATGGCAAGCTCTGTATCAATACTCCAGTTATTACTAAACCAGTAATAAGCGGCAAGTTCAATACCATAGCGCTTTGACGCTCGGCTAGGTTCATTATTGCCGGCATCGCCAACATATAATAGCTCAGAATCTACCTGTAACTGCCATAACGCTAGTGACGCATTAAAAGCACTGTAGTCGAAAAAACGCAGGCCTAACTCGGCACCGTTACTGCGTACCAGTAAATCAACCGGTGCGATATCGTCTAGGGTTACGGGATCAAGTGTTGCGGTCGCGCCACGCGCATCGTTAGAATGAAAGCCTTGCCCAGCGTTTAAATATAACTGCCAATTAGGTAAAAACTGATAGCTCAACCCAGCTTTAATTGACACGATACCATCAGATGCCGAGCCGCTGTTTTCCGCTAAATTACTCTCAACATCAACGTTAAAATAGTCATAGCGCAAGCCTAAGTGCGCGTTCCAATCGCTATTTAGCTGTAAGCTAGTTTGGCTAAACAATGCCGCCGAACCTTGTTGCACGGCGTCGTTACGCACGGTATTTAAGCGAGCACGCTGTTTAGTGTTATACAGGCCTACCTCGCCGATATCATCAGCCCGTAATTGTAGCCCAACCACATGCTCGACAGCGAGCTCGCCTAATTGATGATGCCAATGATGGCTTAACTCACCGCCGTAGACCCAGCGCCGGTCTACCTGTTCAAACTGATCGCCATTTATCGGATCTTCAAGAAAATAGGTAAAATTAGACCATAAATCCATCTGTGCTTTTAGCGCATAAACATTCCACTGCCAAGCATCGCTATACCAACTTGCCGACACACTATAACGCGAACTGTCGCCACCTAAATCAGTATCTAGCGAACCAAACTCGTTAATTAAGCCTTGTTCTACAGCGCGTTGCGGGATCTGATCAGCGGAGTTCCAGTTATTGTCATACGCCATCAGCATTAGCGCTAACTGGCCAGAACCCAGCGCCTGGCTATAACGTGCTTGCAGGTTTAGCTTGTTTACATCTTCGCTAATGTCGCTCCATGGGCCATCATATTGCTGCAGTTCCGCCGCTAGCATTAGGTTACCCTTGCCCTGCTTACTACTGCCTTTAGCCAACAAGCGCTGATAGTTGTTCTGTCCCAGCGTTAATTCTACTTCTTTACTAGTACGGTTTTGCAGGCCAAATCGGGCTGAACCGGCAGCGGAAAAATCGCCACTGTTGGCGTGATAAGCACCTTTTTGATAATCAATTTGCGCTATAACTTCGGGAATAATAAAACTCAAATCTGTGTAGCCTTGGCCATGACCGTGGCTGCGCATATTCATTGGCATACCATCAATATAGGTTGCAAAATCAGTACCGTGGTCAAGGTTAAAACCACGTAAAAAATACTGGTTAGCCTTGCCACTACCGCTATGCTGGGTAACAACCATGCCGGGAATAAATTCCAGCACTTCACCTGTGCGTAATAAAGGACGATCCGCAATTTCGGTATTACCAATAACACCTTCAGATGCCGAGCTGGCTAAACCTAATAAATCGGTTTGCCGGCCCTTTATTGTTATTTGCTCTAACCTATGTGCTGATAACGGATCGGCTGTAACTAATGGCGCGAGCAGAAGCGGTAATATGCTAACAATGGTGCGGTAAGTAAATGCCTGTACTGTTTTTGCCACTGGGTTACCTATTATTCTGTTACCGTAAGTGCTAACTGCGGGTTATATAGACTGATAATACTACTAAATTTATCATAAAATTTATGTGTTTATAGTGCGGTTAGCTGCCGTATTGCGGCTAAAATACCACTAAGTACGATATAGCGTAGTACCAGCCTATTTTCTTCCATAAATGTTTACGCTTTAACCACTAACAAACTGCATTAACCTGTCATACTAAAACAAATTTAAGGTGTGTTTTTTTGGCTATCCGCTATTATCCGCTTCCTTTTTCTGGCGGCAGTTTTATGCTTAGCCAATGCTATTGATACAGAGAATATTATGCGTATTTGTTTTTTAATGTACCCGTGGGAAAAAGTTGATCCAGACGGCGATAGCACTATTCGTATGATCCACGAAGCAGTAAGTCGTGGGCATACGGTTGCTATAACCCACGCCACTAATTTAACCGTGCGCGACAGCATTGCCATGGCATTTTGCAAAGTGTTTGTTAAAGGGCAAAAAGTATCAAATAACATTGCCAGCTTTTATCGTAATGCTCAATTTAATCAACAAAAGCTGCCGCTAGCGGCCTTTGACGCTATTTTTATTCGGCTTAATCCGCCGCTTGATCCAATAGTGTTGAATTTTCTTGATTCAGTGCGTGAAGATACGTTTATTATGAATGACTTAGATGGCGTGCGTATTGCCAATAATAAGATGTATACCGCGTCACTACACGACCCTAACAATGAGTTTATACCGGTAACACACGTATCAAAAAATAAAGATTATTTGGCTCGTGTGCTGGCTGACTCACCTAACGACAAAATGATTTTAAAGCCGCTTAATGGCTACGGCGGTAAAGGTGTTATTTTATTAGAGAAATCAGCGGCACAAAGTGCACGCTCACTGCTCGATTTTTATATCGGTGATCAAGAGCGCGGCAATTACGTCATTTTACAAGAATACGTAGAAGGTGCCGAACTAGGTGACATTCGCATTTTAATGTTAAACGGTAAACCTATTGGTGCTATGCGCCGTATTCCTCCTGCAGATGACATGCGCTCTAACGTGCATGCTGGCGGCAGTGTCGTTAAGCACCAGCTTAGCGAAAAAGAAAAACGGCTATGCGCCCACATTGGCCCGAAGCTGGCACGAGACGGTTTATTTTTTGCTGGCATTGACGTTATCAACGGAAAACTAATTGAAGTTAACGTAATGAGCCCAGGCGGTATTGCACGAATTAATCGTTTAAATGGTGTGCGTTTACAAGAAAAAGTTATTGATTTTATTGAACAAGTAGTAGTTGGAAAAACACAACTGTCAGCGCGTAAACAGGTGTTTCGTCCACTACTTAGTGAAGCGGAAGCGCTTATTTGAAAAATTTTTATCGTGTTTAACAAAATAATTCACTGTTTTTAATTACTAAAATTCTGTAAATAGGCAAAAAATATTTGAGGTGTGCTTATGTCACAGGTAGACAGCAACGAGTTTGAACTAGACGATTTGGCTGATGATGTTGAGATCATCAAAGATTTATCACCTAAAGACACTAAATCAAAACAAAAACTAGAAGCTCGGCGGCGTATTGATGATTTGCTAGAGCAAAAAAGGTTACGCCAAGCGTTAGACGACTGGGATTTAGAAGACGAAGAAATTTAATGTGTAAAAAAGGGCGCTAAATGCGCCCTTTCTAATTACTGCAACCAAACTTAGCCGCGATATTTCTGCATTACCAGCGTAGCGTTTGTACCACCAAAACCGAAACTGTTCGACATTACTGTATTCAGTTCTGCTGGTGTTGCGGTTGTGACAATATTTAGCCCTTTAGCGGCTTCGTCTAGCTCACCAATATTAATTGATGGCGCGATAAAGCTATGTTTCATCATTAATAATGAGTAAATAGCTTCGTGCACACCCGCCGCACCCAATGCATGTCCGGTCATGGCTTTAGTGGCACTTATTGCGGGTGATTTACCGGCAAATACGTGCTGAATAGCACCTAGCTCTTTTACGTCACCTACTGGCGTGCTGGTACCATGGGTATTAACGTAATCAACTTCTGCATCAACACCCTGCATGGCCATTTGCATGCAGCGTATTGCACCTTCACCGCTTGGAGCAACCATATCAAAACCGTCTGAGGTTGCACCATAGCCTACTACTTCGGCGTAAATTGTCGCGCCACGAGCCAATGCATGCTCTAATTCTTCTACAACCACCATACCGCCGCCGCCGCTAATAACAAAACCATCACGGTTGGCGTCATAGGTGCGTGAAGCCAATTCTGGCGTGTCGTTATATTTAGTAGACAGTGCACCCATGGCATCAAATTCCATCGCCAGTGTCCAGTGCACTTCTTCGCCACCGCCAGCAAATACCACGTCTTGCTTACCTAACTGAATTAGTTCTACGGCGTGGCCAATACAATGCGCACTGGTAGCACAAGCAGAACTAATAGAATAGTTAACGCCTTTAATTTTAAAAGGGGTCGCTAAACATGCAGAGCAGGTGCTAGACATGGTTTTAGGCACTGCATAAGGGCCAACCCGCTTTACGCCTTTTTCCCGCAGTATATCCGCAGCTTCTACTTGTACCTTTGACGATGCACCACCCGAGCCGGCAACGAGCCCAATGCGCGGGTGAGAAATTTGCTCTTCGGTAAAGCCCGCGTCAATCATAGCTTCTTGCATGGCAAGATAAGCAAAAGCCGCAGCATCAGCCATAAAGCGCATAGCTTTACGGTCAATTAATTCGCTTGGGTTAAGTTTAATATTACCCCAAACTTGAGAACGTAAACCAAGCTCAGCAAACTCTTCTGAACGGGTAATACCTGAACGTCCAGCTTTTAACGACGCCAGTACTTCGTCTTTATTATTACCGATACTGGATACGATACCGATACCTGTGATTACAGCTCTTTTCATGCTTTCTCCAACGGACCAAGCTATCGCCGGTCGCTTAAAATGATATTGCGCGCTATTGTACGGAATTTGCCATCAAAAGTGGTCAGCTTTCAGCGCACACTTGTACTCTATTTTTAATATAGCGGTTGCTTAGGGTAAACTACAAGCTGAATTTTGCGTCAGGTTTGCAGTCTATGTCTACGCTTAGCAATGCTAAAATACACTTTAATGAACAAGGTACGCCAGTTGCGTCGCTGTTTGACGACGTTTATTTTTCTAATGATGGCGGCTTGGCAGAAACAGACTACGTGTTTTTGCAGCAAAATGGCCTGCCACTGCGCTGGCAAAGCCATGCTGATACCGCATTCCATATTATTGAAACCGGCTTTGGCACTGGCGCAAACTTTTTGCTTACTTGGCTGCGGTTTCGCCAGTATCGACAAAGCTTGCCAGCTGCGCGATGTCAGCGCTTATATTTCAGTAGTATTGAGAAGTACCCATTAAGCCATACTGATTTGCGCCGCGCACTAGCAGTGCACGCCGAGCTGTCTGAATTAGGCCTGCTACTGCTAAAAAGCTACCCGCTTTGTGTTGCCGGCTGTCACCGACTTAGCTTTGATAATGGCACTGTATTGCTCGATTTATGGTTTGGCGATGTTAATAGCCAGCTACCACAACTAAATGCCAAAGTGAATGCTATTTATCTTGATGGTTTTGCTCCCAGTAAAAACCCCGATATGTGGCAGCCGCCATTGTTTAATGGCCTTGCTCGACTAAGCACCGCAGGCACTACACTAGCAACCTTCACCGCAGCCGGCTTGGTAAAGCGTGGCTTACAAGATGCGGGTTTTACGGTTGAGAAAGTAAAGGGTTTTGGCCGTAAACGCGAGATGCTTAGCGCTTATATGGCAAAACCGGCTAAGGCGGTTAACGCAGAAATAAGCGGCGTTACTATTATTGGCGGTGGGGTAGCGTCATTTTGTCTGGCTCTAGCATTACAGCAGCGCGGTATTGCCGTGCACCTTATTTGTGAGGACCAAAGTGTAGCCTTACAAGCTTCACAAAATAGACAGGCAGCGGTATACCCCAACTTGCACGCCCACATCACCGATGAAAGCTTATTGCACGTACAGGCATTTTTGTTTGCGCGAAACTTCTATCAACACTGGGCAAAGCAAGGGCTAGACTTTGCCATGGACTGGTGCGGCGTGCTGCACCTTGCATCCAATGAACAGCTAGCTCAACGCCAACAAAAATTTATTGAAAAAGCACTGTATCCTACTAGTTTAGTGTGCGGGGTTAGTGCCACTGAAGCCTCTGCCATAGCCGGTTTAGCCGTCCCCCATTCAGGTGTGCATATCCCATTAGGCGGTTGGCTTAGCCCGCAACAGTTTTGCCTAGCCGCACTGGCCTATCTAAAACAAAGTAGCTCATTTCAAATTAGCTTTAATTGCCAAGTAAGTGCAATAACCCAACAGCAACAGCATTGGTTGCTCACTACCACAGCGGGGAATATTAATGCGCAGGTTCTAGTATTGGCAACCGGCAGTAAACTCGCTAGTTTTAGCCAAACGGCAGCCTTGCCACTAAATAAAATTCGCGGCCAAGTTAGCCATGTTCAGCAAGCCGCTATGGCACCACTGCAAACCGTGCTTTGTCATAACGGCTATATAACGCCACAGTGGCAAGGCATACATTGCTTAGGGGCAACTTTTGACCGCCATGCAACAGTAGCCGAGGTAACCGCAAAGGATAACGTCGAAAACTTGCAGCAAGTAAATGAGCAATTGCAACAACCTATATGGCTTTCCCAGGCGAAGGTTATTGGTGCTACAGCCTCTTTTCGCGCGTCATTTCCAGGTAGCATACCGGCAATTGGCGCTATTAATAACAGCGCCAATTTATATATACTGGGCGGAATGGGCGCTAGAGGTATAATGTTGTCACCATTATTGGCAGAATTAGTTGCTTGCCAAATTTGTGCAGAACCTCTACCGTTAAGCCAGCAGCTTATTAGCAAATTAAGTGCTTCGCGCTTTTATAAAGAATGATATAAAGGATACTATTATGCGTTTAGTCGCAGTATTTAGCTTAACCCTTTTGCTAGGGCTTTTTAGTAGCATAAGCCATGCGAAGGACTTCTATCAGATACCCTTACCGACTGATGCGCGCGAATTTGCTCGTTTAGATAGCAAAATGCCGGCGGTAATGAGCTTTTTTAGCCAACAAAACGCGTCTGATTTACGTGAATACTATATTCAACAATTAGGGCAACCCAACAGCGAACAAACCCTGTACGGTCGCGAAAATTTGTATTTCACGGTAAATAATAAACAGGTACGCATTTTAATTTCTAGCCGTAACAATTGGCGTCAAGTAGACATTATGGTGCAAAACTAAGCCTTAAGGCTTAGTTAGCTGTAACACAACCCTACGGTTAATTTTTCGCTCTAGTGCTGTATCGTTCGGCGCTACGTGTCTACGCTCACCAAAGCCCTCTACCTGCACCCTCTCTTCTGCCACTCCAGCGGCAACAAAAAAACGTTTTACTTTCTCAGCACGTTTTACCGACAGCTGTTCGTTCATCCAACGCCCACCATAACTATCGGTATAGCCTTGAATTTCAATAAAATCTATTTCTGGATCATATTTTAAATATTCAGCAATTTGGCCTAAGCGCCGTTCTGATTCGCGTGTTAGCTCGTCACCACCGGTTTCATAGCTTAATACCGTAAACGCAATATCATCAAAACCATAGGGTAATAATTGAGAAATGCACTGATTAAATTGCTGGTACGACTTGGGAAATTGCACTGGGTTCATTGCCGCAACAACTTTGTCATAGGGGCTGTACCAGTCGCTAAAGTAAAACGTTGGGCTAAAGCCATGCTCTAATTCGGTTAATAACGTCCATGCGGCCTTTTTCGGCAACTCCCCATTGTATTGTTTTAATAACTTCATACTCGCCACGGCTTTGCTTGGCTCACCGGGACGCCACGCTGGCGGCACCGACAACACTTCAGCTAAACCGTAATGATCAGGTAAACGCTGCATTTGTAATTCAAAGTCTAAATTTAAGCCTTTGCTGGCTATACTGCGAAATACCGCCTGACCAAACTGCGGAATGTCGTGTTGCAATTGGCATTCTAGTGGTGTGTTTTTACTTAACGCCCACATAGACTGCTCAATAGTGGCAGAATATTGACGCAGCTGTGGCTGAGCAGCCACTGACGCTGTTAGCAATATCAGGCTAGACGCAATTAATGTTCGCATTTTCTGGCTTCCCACTACATTAGATACTCTTTTAATGACTTACCACTAAAGCTAAGCAAACACTATGCCGTAACAAGACGCTAGCGTAATTTTTTGGCATAATAGTCGTTCATGGATAAAATGGCGATGTTATGACCGAACCAATATCTCAGCTTGCACAGCGCTTTCGAGGCTACTACCCAGTAGTTATCGACGTAGAAACCGCAGGCTTTAATGCTAAAACCGATGCTTTGTTAGAAATTGCCGCCACCTTGTTGGATATGGATGATGCAGGCAATTTAGTGCCGCTTAAAACCCTACATTTTCATGTGGACCCTTTTGAGGGGGCAAACTTAGATGCTAGCTCACTGGCTTTTAACGGTATAGATCCATTTAACCCACTACGCGGTGCGGTGCCAGAGCGAGAAGCAATAACACAAATATGTAAAGCCGTGCGCAAAGCTCAAAAAGATGCAGGCTGTCAGCGTAGCGTCATCGTTGCGCACAATGCTGCTTTTGATCAGGGCTTTTTTAATGCAGCTATCGCGCGGTTAAACTACAAGCGCTCGCCGTTTCACGCCTTTGTATCTTTTGATACCACCAGTTTAGCCGCGTTAGCATTAGGCCAAACTGTACTAGCTAAAGCTTGTCATGCTGCAGGTATAAAATTTGATAATAAAGAAGCGCATAGTGCACTTTATGATACCGAGCGTACTGCGGAATTGTTTTGCTACATTGTGAATAGCTGGAAACAGCGTGGCGGCTGGCCGTTATCGCGGGCGCTAACACAAGAAGATGCTGGCGACAGTGAGCCTACGGCAACATCTGGCTTTGCTGATTAAACTCAAGCTTAACTAAGCAAAAAGGCCGCTGTTGCGGCCTTTAGTAGCGTTAAGATGCTTATTCTTCAACGGTATCCGTTTTATGTTTATCAGCTGTTTCTTTAATCAATGGCTGCAATTCACCACGCTGAAACATTTCTAAAATAATATCACAACCACCAACCAACTCGCCGTCTACCCATAGCTGTGGGAACGTGGGCCAATTAGCATATTTTGGTAACTCGGCGCGGATCTCCGGATTTAGCAAAATATCAACATAAGCAAACTGCTCACCGCAAGAGATAAGCGCTTGTGATGCCTGTGCAGAAAAGCCACAACTTGGGAACTTAGGAGAACCTTTCATAAATAATATAATAGGGTTTTCAGCAATTTGCTGTTTAATTTTATCTAGCGTTTCCATTAACACCTCACAACATTCGTATTTTCAGATTGGCTAACATTTTACGTGGTTCTGTTGCCGCTAACACTTGAGATTTGTAAAAAAAAACCCATATATATGCGACAGCTTAACGTACTGATCAAGACCACCTATAATACCAGATCAGTTTATAACCAACACTGCAAAACTTGAGTATTTTAGTCAGGTTTTGTAGTCTACGCCTCGCAGACAACATAAACAACGCCAATGGAGAACGACTATGGCTTTTGAATTACCAGCATTACCTTACGCAAAAGACGCTTTAGCACCACATATTTCTGCCGAAACATTAGAATATCACTATGGCAAACACCACAATACCTATGTGGTAAAATTAAACGGTTTAATTGAAGGTACGCCTTTTGCCGGTAAATCGTTAGAAGAAATCGTCCGTAGCTCTGATGGCGGAGTGTTTAATAACGCCGCTCAGGTATGGAACCACACGTTCTACTGGCATTGCTTATCACCAAACGGTGGCGGCGAGCCAACCGGTGCAGTAGCAGACGCTATTAACGCGAAATGGGGCTCTTTTGCTGCATTTAAAACAGCGTTTAATGACAAAGCCGTAAATAACTTTGGTTCAAGCTGGACGTGGTTAGTGAAAAAAGCTGATGGCAGTGTAGACATTGTTAATACCAGTAACGCCGCTACGCCATTAACAGATACTAGCGTAACACCAATAATGACAGTGGATTTATGGGAACACGCGTATTACATCGATTACCGTAATGCCCGCCCAACCTACCTAGATGCATTCTGGGCACTGGTTAATTGGCAGTTCGTTAACGATAACCTAGCAAAATAAGTTAAAGGCTAGAAATAAAAAAACCGGTTTTTACCGGTTTTTTTATTTAACGGTAGTTCGTTACCTGATTACGACCACCGGCTTTAGATTGATATAAGGCTTTATCTGATGCTTCTATCCATTGCCGATGCTCTGTCATATCAGGTGTATATTCAGCTAACCCTATGCTTAGGCTAACGTTAATCTTATGCTCTTGGTAGTTAATGGGTAATGATTCAACTAATAGGCGTAATCTTTCTGCTAATACGGCTGCTTGCTCTAACGTGGTGTCTACTAATAATATTGCATACTCTTCGCCGCCATAACGGCCAGCAATATCGGTACTGCGCAGGGTTTTACGCACGGCATCAGCTATAGCTTGAATAACGACATCGCCAGCAGCGTGGCCGTAGGTATCGTTCACACGTTTAAAATGATCGATATCACACATTAGCAACGTACTGCGGTGCTTATAGCGCTGCAAGCGATTGAATTCTTGAATTAGGCTCTCTTCCCAATACCCGCGATTATACAGCTGGGTTAAAAAATCAATTTTTGTTAGCTGGCTCAACCTGCCATTCATCGACTCTAATTCGATGCGGCTTACCGCCACATCGGTTACGTCATAAATAATAAAACACAGATGGGTTACCTTACCACGGGTATCAGATAGCGGAAAAATAGTGCTATTTTGATACATATATTCTGCGGTGCTCGTTATGGGTCGATAATTACGAAACTTAAAAATATAAGGTCGCTGCTCCCAAATAGTAAAAGCACGATTTTTTAGTAAGATCACCGGATCACATTTACGCCGTAACCAGTCTTCATCAATTTCTGAGAATAAATCAAATAGATAACGATCTCTAACCTGACGCGGTGTTAAGCCACTATGGTTTTCCATAAAGCCGTTCCAAACTTGGATTCGGTAATCACAATTTAGCACCACTAAACCCACATCGACTGTCTGAAACATATCCATTAGCCAGTGCACTTCTGATACATCTACCTGCGCTTGCGACATCGTTACTCCTCTAGCAGAAATGCGATTTTGTAATTCAGTGTTTTCAAGCTGTCCTCAGTAAACAGTAATAATAAATCACAGCTAATATTATAATTTTCAATACCGTAACTAAGCTCTATCGCTAAAGTTTTACGCCAACGTTTCGCATTCGCTTTAATCAGCTCACTTACTGCCGCATGCTGACCTAGCACTACGGGGTGACCTTGGCTAAAGCTCATATCAATTTGTTCTGCTAACCCTTTAAGTACGGCCCCAATCAAAATATTGGCGATGTCCATTAGTAACTCTAGCTCAATCTCTGGGGTTGGCTCGCCCTGATAATTCATCAAGCGGGCAATATCTTTAAAGCTAGAATCAGTGAGGATCAACAAAGCTTCACCAGACACTCCGCCACCAATAAAGCCTTGACATACCGCTGATGTCGCAGTTTCATGTTCTACAGAGGCTAGCGCCATATGTAGTTCACTCACTTCAATCAAATTAACATTGGGTATTGGCAGCTTAACAAACACATTTAGCAGGCGCGCTAACAAATCACCTGCTTGCCCCATAGCAACGTTGGTTAACTCTTGCAGCACATCACGCATCTCAGCGCTTAGTTCTGCTGATACTACAGCGGTCGCTGCAGGTGATGCGGCGGTAGCTTCTATCTCTATTGCGTGCTGTTGCATCAGCTGCTGCAGCTTAGCGACATCTACCGGTTTACGAATAAAATCAAGTGCGCCTAAGCTTTTTACCCGCTCAAAAGCTTCGGGCTGCACATCACCAGATACCACCACGACATTCACCTTTAGCTGTCGCTTTTGTATCTCAAGCAATACCTGATAACCATCCATCACTGGCATATTTAAATCGAGAAACAGCCAATCAATTTTCTGCGTCAGTAACGTATCTAGCGCTTCTGCACCATGACCGGCAAAAAACAAGTTAGCTTGCCACTCCTGTGGTAGAATTCTGGCAAGTTGTTTACGAGCCAAGTTGGAATCATCACAAATTAGTACCGCTGTCGTCATCGGGGTCTCACTTAGTACAGACTTAATGTCAGTCTAGACTGAAATTTCTAGTTAGGCCGGGCACTGCAAAAATATGTTGTATTCCAGCGAATTACTTTAATGTGCTCAATCTTAATAGGAGCTGTATTATGTCTACATTTTTACATGTTTATAGTAAAACTGTTCTAGCATTCGCTTTAGCCAGTTTAAGTTTTACCCTGTCAGCGGTTGATTTACAAGCTCGGTTACCTGAACGTTTAAGCCAAGTAAAAGCGGGTGAACAAAATATTATCTTACTAGGTAAAAAAATTAACATTGGCGCACACGCACCAGCATTTAAAGTGGTAGATGGTAACTTTAAAACCATAAAATCAACTGATTTCAAAGGTAAAACGGTAATGATTAGCGTAGTGCCAAGTATTGATACCGGCATTTGTTCATTGCAAACTAAGCGCTTTAATTCTGAAGTTGCTACCTTGCCCGAAAATGTCGTGTTACTAACTATCAGTACAGATTTACCTTTTGCACAAAAACGTTACTGTCAGCAAGAAGCGATAGATCAAGTATTAGTATTATCTGATGCGGTATGGCGTGATTTTGGTAGTAATTACGGTTTATTAATCAAAGATATGGGCTTATTAACGCGTGCCGTATTAATTATTGACCGCGACGGTAATCTTGCTTACCAGCAGCTCGTTGGCGAGCTAGCGCAAGAACCCAATTATGACGAAGCACTGGCGGCGCTAAAAGATATTGTCGCTAAAAGTTAACTTACTTCGCCTAAATGACGTCACTAATTATAAATAACATTATGATTAGATATAAAAAAAGCCCTAATAATTAGGGCTTTTTTACTGATACCTTAACTTACTTGCTTAGCGCAGTGGCTAATTCATTCGTTACAGCATCAACGGCTTTAGTACCATCAATATGATGATAACGCGTATTGCCGGCATCAGCTTCAGCACGGTAGTAACCGACTAACGGCTCTGTTTGCTCATGGTAAATAGCCAAACGCTTACGAACAGTTTCTTCAACATCATCGGGACGAATAGCTAAATCTTCACCGGTAACATCATCTTTTCCGTCTGCTTTTGGTGGATTATAGCGAATATGGTAGACCCGACCAGACGCAGGATGCACGCGGCGACCGCTCATGCGCTCAACAATAACGTCATCCGGCACGTCAAATTCGATCACATGATCAATGACAATGCCTTTATCTTTCATCGCATCAGCTTGCGGAATTGTACGTGGAAAACCGTCTAACAAAAAACCTTTACTACAATCTGGTTCAGCAATGCGCTCTTTAACAAGCCCGATAATAATGTCATCTGACACTAACTGGCCGGCATCCATTACTTGCTTGGCCGCTAAACCCATTGCAGTACCTGCTTTAATCGCCGCCCGCAGCATATCTCCGGTGGAAATTTGTGGAATGCCATATTTACTCATTAAAAACTGAGCCTGAGTTCCTTTTCCGGCACCAGGGGCACCCAACAAAATTATGCGCATAGCACTACCCTCATATTTTGGGATTGATTAATAATAATGACAGGATCTTTACATAATGTGCCGGCTGAGACAAGAAATTTGTCGGCTATGCAGCACTGGTCGGGCTAATTCATTGAGTTTTAATCGTCTCTATGTGTAATGCGGGCTTCCAGAGGGTTTTGAAGGCTAAAGCGGCTGTATATTACAGTTATTTCTGCCGCTTTAACCAATATCCTTCGACTAAAGTTATCGGATTAAATTCTAAACTTAGACAACAACGCCTTTAATTGCTCAGCTAAGTGCGATAATGAGTCACTGGCTTGGCTAGATTGCGTCACATTTTCTGCGGTTTGGTAAGCCACATCGCTAATGCTATGCAAATTTCGATTTAGATCGCGCGACACTGTCGTTTGCTGCTCTGTTGCCGTAGCAATTTGCTGCGCCGTATCATTAATTAACGACACTGCTTGGCTAATAATATTCAGTGCATCACCGGCTTTAGTTGCCTGTTCGGCAGTTCTACGCGTTGCCTGTTCAGATTTCATCGTAGCATCAACCGCATTATCAGTGCCGCGTTGTAACTTCTCAATCATCTGTTGAATTTCAGTAGTTGAGGCTTTTGTTCGGCTAGCTAAAGTGCGAACTTCATCAGCTACTACGGCAAAACCACGCCCAGTTTCCCCTGCCCTTGCAGCCTCGATAGCCGCGTTTAAGGCTAATAGGTTAGTTTGTTCGGCAATACTTTCTATGACCTGCAAAATATTGCCAATTTGATCACTGTCTTGTTTTAAATGGTTGATGATTTCTGCAGCACGACTCACTTCTTCAGATAAACCAGTAAGATTTTTTACTGTGTCGGCCACAACTTGCCTGCCATTTTGTGTTTCTTTTTCTGCAGAACCGGCAGCATCAGCGGCTTGTTGGGTGTTTCTTGACACCTCCTCTAGTGAGGCGGTCATCTGGTTCATTGCTACTGCAGAATTATTAATTTCACTATTTTGCTGATCAATACCTTGTTGAGTTTGCTCGTTAATTTGTGATAGCTCTGTTGCTGCGGCCGCTACTTGATCAGCATAATCGCGAATTTGCCCCAGCATGTTACGCAGGTTTTGCTGCATTACATTAATAGACGCCAGCAAACTGGTTTTATCACCAGATTTAAGTATTACCGTTGCCGTTAAATCGCCATTTGCGACCTGATGCACTATGTTGGCCGTGTAATCAGGTTCACCTCCTAGCGTACGGGTAATGCTGCGTACCAAGCTAATACAGACAATTACCGCAATAATTAACACTACTGAAGAAATAACGATTAGCGTCCATAACATTTCGCGCACCGCACTTAAGCTTTCAAATTCGCGGCTTTCTAACACTAAACCCCAACCTAGCATCGGAATATAACTATAACTGCCAATAACGGCAGCATTAGCCGCATTATTATATTGGCCAACATCACTACGTTTTTGCCGGATACCTTCTGCCGCTTGTGTAGTTAATGCCTGTTCACTATTGGTAATTGAGGCGGCAGGGGTAATAGCCTTGCCTTCACTATCTAATAAATAAATTTCAGTAAAATCATTGCGGCTAAGTTGATTTACTTTATTGAAAATAGTCGTTAGTTGCACGGCACCGCGTATCACACCCACTATTTTATTATTAAAACGAATTGGAATAGCTATTGTGCTAACGCGATTGCCGGTAGCTCGTGAGACTATGGGCTGCGAAAAAGCATTTTCGCCGGCCATTGCCTGCTTAAACCAACCTCGGTCAGCAACATTAAAATTATTGGCTTCTTCGGTACTTAATATACTGGCTTTACCATTAGCAAAACTAACGCCAGCCAAACCAATGCCTTCGGGCGAAACTAAGAAAATGGTATCGTAATGCCCATCTAGCTGCGCTAACTGCTGCATTAAAACCGCAGTTTGGTCTAACTCGAGCTGTTGTGCTTGTGATAACGAGGCAAGATAACGCATTTCATCTTGTCGCTCTAACAACCAATCAGTAAAGGCGCTAGCGTTTAGTGCGCTGGTCGTTTCTAGGCTATTTACTACAGCTGTAGTTTGCGCGTTACGATATTCAGCAAACACCAAGCTCGTTAGCACCAGAATAGAGACTAAGATCAAACTGACCATAATGACCGTTAGCCGGCCAGCAAAACCTATATTACGCCACAACCCAGACATAGATGCCCCAGAAAAATAGAACTAAGTAGCTGAAAGTATAGAGGCAAATAGAAATTTAGAAAGAAGAGAATAACAATAAATGGGGGTATAGCGCAGGCACAGTAAATACACTGTGCCTGCTGGTGTTAACTTACTTAGCTAAAGATAGCAGCAGGTTATTTAAGCGTGAAACAAACCCCGCAGGATCTTTTAAATTACCGCGCTCCGCCAGCAATGCTTGATCAAACAGCACTTCAGCCCATTGCTTAAAACGGTCTTCATCTGGCTCATCAGCAACGTGTTTTACCAACTGGTGCTCTGGGTTTAGCTCAAAAATCGGCTTAACATCTGGCACCTTTTGACCAACTGATTCCATCAGCTTAATCATCTGGGTACTCATGTCATGCTCATCAGTAACGACACAAGCAGGGCTATCAGTTAAACGGTGACTTACTTTTACATCTTTTACTTGCTCGCCTAAGGCATTTTTAAACCGGCTTAGCACATCAGCGAAGGCCTTTTCAGTTTCTTGCTGCGCTTTTTTCGTTTCGTCGTCATCTAATTTCGATAAATCCAAACCACCTTTGGCCACTGAACGCAGTTTTTTACCGGAAAATTCAGTTAAATGCTGCACTAGCCATTCGTCGATCCGGTCAGACAGTAGCAATACTTCTAGGCCCTTCTTACGCAGCACCTCTAAGTGTGGGCTGTGTTTAGCACTAGCGTAGCTATCCGCTACTATGTAATAGATTTCGTCTTGGCCTTCTTTCATCCGGCTAACGTAGTCAGCCAAGGCCACATTTTGCGTGCTGTCTTCATTATGAGTAGAAGCAAAGCGTAATAACGCGGCAATTTGCTCTTTATTGGCCATGTCTTCCGCAGGGCCTTCTTTTAGCACCTGACCAAATTCATTCCAAAATATCTGATACTGCTCTGCATCTTTACTCAGTTTTTCCAGCATCTTTAATGCGCGGCTAGAACAGCCTTTACGCAGTGCTTGGGTAATTTTTGTATCTTGCAAAATTTCGCGCGATACGTTTAATGGTAAATCGCTAGAATCGAGTAAGCCTTTAATAAACCGCAGATAGCTAGGCATAAACTGCTCTGCGTCATCCATAATAAATACACGCTGTACATATAGCTTTAAGCCATGCTGGGCGTCACGATTCCACATGTCAAAAGGTGCTTTTTTCGGTACATATAACAAGCTCGTGTAGTTGTTATTACCTTCAACCTTGTTATGGCTCCAGCTTAATGGCTCGCTCCAGTCATGCGAAATATGCTTATAAAACTCTTGATATTCTTCATCAGTAATATCTGATTTATCGCGAGTCCACAGTGCAGTGGCTTTATTTACCGCTTGCCATTGGCCTGGTACTGCGGCAATTTTTTCACCATCGGCGCCATCACGCTCTGGTTGTTCTTCTTGCCATAATTCAACCGGAATACTGATGTGGTCAGAATACTTAGTAACGATACTTTCTATTTTCCAGCGACCTAAAAATTCATCTTCGCCTTCACGTAAATGCAAGGTAATTTCAGTACCACGACTGTCTTTAGTAATAGGGGTAATGGTGTAATCGCCTTCGCCAGCGGATTCCCATTCAATAGCGTCGTTCGCTGCTGCGCCAGCTTTAAGCGTACGCACGGTAACTTTGTCCGCGACAATAAAAGCTGAGTAAAAACCCACGCCAAACTGGCCAATTAATTTAGAATCTTTACCTTGATCGCCAGATAACTGTGAGAAAAACTCTTTGGTGCCCGATTTAGCAATAGTACCTAAATGACTAATGACTTCATCTTGCGTCATACCAATACCGTTATCGCTAACCGTTAGCGTGCGGGCTTTCTCATCGATGCTAATACGTACGCGTAATTCGCCATCATTGCCGTATAGCGAGCCATCCGATAGTGCAAGAAAACGCAGTTTGTCTGCCGCATCAGATGCGTTAGATACCAGTTCACGTAAGAAAATTTCTTTGTTTGAATACAGTGAATGGATCATCAGCTGCAGCAGCTGTTTTACTTCGGCCTGAAAGCCGTGGGTTTGCTTTTGGCCCGCTGAAGTGGCTGTAGTATCGCTCATGGTGCTAATCCTCAAACATCAAAGTTTTACAGTTCTACATTAGGCTGCAGCGCGCAGCCAAACACTGACAACTAATATGGGGAGAATTAACCAGATTTCAAGCTAGGAGCGAACAGATTAACGTATTTCTAAAAAACTTTGCGCCCGCTAAAGGCATGAGACAGCGTAGTGCCATCGATAAATTCTAATTCACCGCCTATCGGTATACCTTGGGCAATACGTGATACCTTTACTTGTCGTTTATGACACAACTCAGCAATATAAAACGCGGTAGCATCACCCTCTACTGTAGGGTTGGTTGCTAATATCAGCTCAGTAACCTGCCCTTCGGCCAAGGTTTTGCCTAGTATATCTAGGCCTAAGTCTTGTGGCCCGATGCCATCTAATGGCGACAAATAGCCTTGCAGCACAAAATAACGGCCTTTAAACTGAGCGGTTTGTTCAATTGCCAACTGATCGGCTGCCGAGCCTACCACGCAAATAATGCCATCTAGCGCCCTTTTCGGATCAGTACAGATATGGCACAGCTCCGTTTCACAAAAAGTACGACACTGCTGGCAATGACCAATTTTGTTCATTGCCGCAGTTAACGCGGCGCCAAGTTGCAAACCCGCTTCACGGTTACGTTCTAGTAACGAAAACGCCATACGCTGCGCCGATTTTGGCCCAACACCCGGTAAAATACGCAGCGCATCAATTAGCTGTTGTAACAGTGGCGTATGACGACTCATTAGAATGGCATTTTCATACCAGGTGGCAACTGCATACCACCGGTAACAGTCGCCATTCTTTCTTTGCTTGTTTCGTCAACACGACGTACAGCATCATTAATTGCCGCAGCAATTAAATCTTCCAGCATGTCTTTATCATCTTGCATTAAGCTGTCATCAATATTAACACGACGAATATTGTGGTTGCCCAGCATAGTTACTTTTACTAAACCCGCGCCGGCTTCGCCTGTTACTTCCATTGCAGCAATTTCAGCCTGCACTTTTTGCATTTTGTCCTGCATGGCTTGCGCCTGCTTCATGATGTTACCCATACCGCCTTTAAACATAGCTTTACACCTGCTAAAAATTAAGATTATGTATCAGTGCAATTGCACTGAGCCTTAGTGGCGACAAGATAATAACTTCGCCAGGAAAATACAAGTTGCGCCGAATTAAAGCGCCAAGTTTACAACTGTTATCAGTTTACTAAAATGGTATCGAGCAATAACTGCGCGTCAAACATCTGTTGTAACTGCTGCACATTTTCGTCTTGCTGTAATAAGCTTGTTACGTAGACCAAACGCTCTTGCACAATTTTTTGCTGAATACTCAATGGGCTAGTTGGCACCTCAGCTTGATAACTTATCTCAACCGTTAATGACTGATTAAAACTATGCTCTAACACTTGCTGCAGCTTTACCCGAAAATTATCGCTATCTAAATGCTGCTGACTTTGTGCAACCGCAAGCTTTAATGTATTACCGTTTAGCTGCATTGCTGAATTAAGCAAAAATAAGCGACTAAGGCCACCGGTATCAAGCGTTTCTACTCGCGCAGCCCAAGCATCTACTTGCGCGGCAAAGCGAATAGAGAAATTCTGTTCATTAATGCTGCCGTCAAATTGCTCCATCGTCGGCGCAGCAATATTTGCCGTGGCCACAACAGACTGCTGCATATCTTGTTCATAATGCTGCCATAATGCATCGGCTGAGGCAGCATCATATTGCGGAATATCGCTGTCGCTAGTGTCATAGTTATCGTCAAAGTCTGGCTCGACTGTGCTATTAACGACCGCTGTTGCGGGGCTAATTGGCAATTTGCCATCAGCAGTGGCCTTAGCTAAATTTTGCGCCGTTGCAGTGGCAACCGGCGCCTGTGGCTGCGCTACAGATACCTGCACCGCCGGCGTTGTAACTATCGCCTCTGGCACAGAAGCATGCGCCTGGGGGCGCTCAGGCTTTTTTTCCGGTGGTGCTGCCGTAACGTG
Organism: Rheinheimera metallidurans; assembly: GCF_036983985.1. Classification (NCBI taxonomy): domain Bacteria; kingdom Pseudomonadati; phylum Pseudomonadota; class Gammaproteobacteria; order Chromatiales; family Chromatiaceae; genus Rheinheimera; species Rheinheimera metallidurans. The sequence goes on along the minus strand of NZ_JALAHQ010000003.1, from coordinate 499,919 downwards.
CACCCCGCGCCGGGCCATAATCCCTGCAATTCCAGGAGCAATACCAACAGAGGCCTCGGCTGCAACCTCAGTAACCTCAACGTCAGTAGCTTCGGCTGCTGGTTCAGGAATGCTTAGCGCTTGCAGTGGCATCGCTGCCTCAACCGGAGCATTACCTTCGGGTATTTGCTGCTTTGGCGCATCAGCGTGCGCTGCTGACTTAACAGTTTTACTAACCGCGGCTATAACTGGTCGACTAACCGCTGCCGCATTGGGTGTTTGAGCTTCAGGAATAAATGCCATGGCACGTAATAGCGCCATTTCCAGCCCAGTTAATGGATCTGGTGCATAAGGTAGCTCTTTTTTGCCACTAATTAACAATTGGTAATATAGCTGCACCTGAGCCGGTGCTAGGGTATCAGCCAATTGCTGAACATATTCCTGTTGCGCGGAGAAACTCGCGGCACTAGCGCTAAACTGCGTTAACGCGGTTAAATGCAATAACGACAGCATGTCGTCTAATACTTGCGAAAAATGGCTTTGCTGCTGCACCAAGGCCGCCAACTGAGTTTGCAGCTGCTGTACATCTTGGTTCAGTATTGCTTGCAACAATAGTTGCGCCCAGCTTTGATCAAGAAACCCCAACATAGTACGCACGGTGTCTAACGTAATATTAGCGTTACTTTGCGCAATGGCCTGATCGGTTAAGCTTAACGAGTCACGCAAACTGCCTTTTGCCGCACGCGCTAACATAGTAAGTGCTTCAGGCTCGTTTGGAATTTGTTCTTCGCCAAGAATAAAGGCTAAATGCTGCTCTATTTGCTGAGGGCTTAATGCAAGTAAGTTAAACTGCAAACAGCGCGATAATACGGTAATAGGTAGCTTTTGCGGATCCGTAGTTGCCAGCAAAAACTTTACGTGCGGTGGCGGCTCTTCTAACGTTTTTAATAATGCATTAAAGCTATGCTTCGACAGCATGTGTACTTCATCAATAAGATACACTTTAAACCGACCACGGCTTGGCGCATATTGCACGTTATCAAGTAAATCGCGGGTGTCTTCAACCTTAGTACGCGACGCAGCGTCAATTTCCATTAAATCGACAAAGTTACCGGTGTCTATTTCTAAACAAGCACTACACTGCCCGCAAGGGGTTGCAGTAATACCTTGTTCACAGTTTAAACTTTTAGCAAAAATACGTGCGATCGTGGTTTTACCGACACCTCTAGTACCGGTAAATAAATAAGCATGATGCAGCCGATTATTATTAAGGGCATTACCAAGCGCGTTTTTTACATGCTCCTGCCCAACAAGTTGGCCAAAATGCTGCGGACGCCACTTACGCGCTAATACCTGATAACTCATACGGCTGTTGATATCTCAGTTGGTGTGTTGGCTAACAGACTAAACTTAATCGCCACTATACTCAACCAGACTAAGAATATTTAGCCCCGCCTGCTCCAACCTTTTAACACCACCTAAATCTGGCAGTGCAATAACAAAGGCAGCATCATCAACAATACCACCCAGCTGCCTAACGAGTTTGGCTGTCGCATCAATAGTGCCGCCAGTAGCTAATAAATCATCAACTAATAACACTTTATCACCAGCACTAATCGCGTCGGCGTGCAGTTCTAATGCGTCTTCGCCATATTCTAGCTGGTAACTTTGTGAAATACGCTGACGCGGCAGCTTGCCTGGCTTGCGTACTGGCACAAAAGAAATGCCCATCGCATACGCTAACGGCGCACCAAAGATAAAACCACGTGACTCAGTACCGACAATTTTGGTAAAACCTTTACCGCTGTATAGCTGATAAAAGGCATCAATAACTTTTTTGAAACTTGGGCCATCTTGCATCAAACTAGTTACATCACGAAAGACAATACCCGGTTTTGGGTAGTCAATAACCGTCTTAATAACCTGTTTCAACTCAAGCGCTAATGCTTGCTTATCCATATCAAAAACCTTTATTAAACGTCCCGAGTGGGACAAAAAAGCCGCCCTTAGGCGGCCTTAATATTATGCAGTGCATTAGGATAAAGCTTGAAACCAACCGATAATTGGTGCCAAGCATAATAAAGCGACAAATGCGCCAACCAAGGCTAAAAACTGCCATAGATTAAACGAGTCTTTGAAATTTTCGTCAGTCATTGCACTACTCTTCCGTTATCAGAGATATTTAGGTGTTAATGGTAATAGATTTTACCTTCTTTTAAAAGATGGGCTGTGATTTTAGCGTAAGCTATTAGAGACACAACCTTATATTACATTTTCTATCTCAACATTAGGTAAAAATATATTTTAAGGTCCAAATACCAATTAATCTCACTTAGCGAACTTATTCCGCCACAACAACCTAACTATCGGACTAATTACGGCGGTAAACTAATTTATAGATAGAACCTGAACGCCTACATCATATTATATATTTACTACGCTAGCTTGATAGAAAAAACTATTTCTCTCCAATATGTTTGTCAAAAAACTCCAGCATTTTGTTATATAGCGCAACTCTATTTTCTAACTTGTAGAAGCCATGGCCCTCTTCCCTTACCATCCATTCATAAGGTTTACCAATGCCATCCAACGCTTTTTTTAGATTATTCGCATGTATAATTGGTACTCGCACATCTTTAGAACCATGCACAATAAGGAGTTCAGCTTTAATTTTATCTACATGATGGACCGGTGATATTGAACGCAGATATTCACCACCTTTACCAACATGAGAACTCATATATTGTTCTATATTACGACTACGACTGGCATCAGAGCCATCACCATTAAAAAATAATGGCATATCGTATACTCCAACATAGCCGACACTGCACTTATACAGGTCTGGCTCCTTAATAACTCCCCACAATGCGGCATAACCACCGTAACTACCACCAAAGATACATATCCGTGACGGATCGGCAAAACCCTGTTCTATCGCCCATAATGTGCCGTCGGTTACGTCATCTTGCATACTTTTCCCCCACTCCAGACGACCAGCCCGCTGAAAGTCCTCACCGTAACCACCTGAACCACGAAAATTAATATTTAATGTCGCATAACCACGATTGGCGAAAAACTGCGCTTCCCTGTTAAATCCCCAATTGTCGTAAACACCAAAAGGGCCACCATGTACATTCACAATCAGAGGCGCGTTCTTAGGAAGACTAGCTGGCATAGTTAACAAACCATGGATAACTTTTCCATCACGAGCTTTAAATTCAATACTTTGCATAGCAACTAATGTATCTTTCTTTAACTTATCAAGAGCGGACGCCAGATAACGCGCTTCTCCCTTTTGGATATCATATAGAAAGAATTCGCCGGAGCTTTTATCTGAAGAGACGACAAATAAAGCCAAAGTACCGCTTTTATTAAACGACGTAATGGCAACGAGTTCGTCAGGAAATGCAGCCTGTATACCCGCCAACAACTTAGCGTCTTTATGCTCTGTATTAATGAACTGGGTTTCATTTACTGTTGCAACATAACTTACCGCCAGCACATCGCCCTCGTGGCTGTAAAAGGCCCGGCCAATATCAGAATACGCATGTCGCGCTACTAAATGTAAGGTTGACGTTTCAAAATCATATTCAAATAAACCACTTACATCACTAGTCGCCATGTCATGATTGGATGAAAAATAAGCTCTTTTATTGTCTGAAGAAAAGCCCAGTGGATAAACTAGAGGATTATTACGCTTAGACTGCAAGTTAAGAGTTTGCCAGTTATCATTTTTTTTGTAGTGAATCACTGTCTTATTTTCATCAAACGTTTTCCCTTCAATAAACTCGATCCCAAGTCTCACTTCACCACTATTATCAGCAATAAGGCTCGCAATTACGCCTGCTGGCTGTTCATTTAAATATCGTTCTTTACCACGATTAATATCAATCGTGAAAGCACGCATACCATTTTTTTCTGCAAAATGTCGCTTACCAATTAAAATACGATCTGGCTGGTCTGGCAATAAATGTAATAAAGTGTAATCAGAACGCTCGGTGCGAAACAATTCTACGCGGCGGCTTCCATCAATATTAGCTGCATACAAGTTTAACGGGGAACCAGACATACTATCCAGATTACCAGTGACTTCCCTTACTTCCATCAGTACCCGGCCATTATTCGCCCAATGGAAATTAATCACATGCATATTCTCACCGAACGCAAAACCAGATAAAATTGCTTTATCTTTTAACCGCATGACCGCAAGCTTAATTTCTGATTCCTCTTGGTAGCTAAACGCAATATGTTTTCCATCAGGTGACAGTTTCATATTGTTAAACTTAGCATGCTCAAAAAAATTTTCTATTGGCACTTGTTCTGTAGCTAATGCCGGTAACGCCAACATTAATGAGAACACGCATATAAATATAATACCCCGCATAAATCACCTCAAAATATACTATTTACAATTCCACAATACAGCAATTAAAACAGACTTGTTTACCGCTATTTAAATAAATACACCACTTTATATTCCGGCTCGACTAAGTAAGTCAATTAGTAAGCATTAGATAAAAAGCCATTTTACAGCCAAAAAAAAGCCGGTTTTCACCGGCTTTTGTTAACGAACTATATTAGAAACGCTGAGTATAACGGATGTAAGGTACACGACCCCACGGGCTATACATATAATAGTCATAGCTGGTGCCGTAAAGTTCTGCATCTGCAGGCGCTTTATCGGCAACGTTATTCACACCTACAGAAATAGTTGCATCCCAAGGAGCATTATAACTTGCTTGAATATTATGAATAATCCAGGTTGGAATATGATCAACAAGAACCTCGCCACCACTCAAGTAACGATCATCCTGGCTAGCAGTGGCACTAATGTTCCAGTTAATACTGAAATCACCAACTGCTAAAATATTGGTCAATGTAGCTTTGTACTTTGGATAACCATAATCACCAGAAGCATTATCGCCACCGTTAACTGAATATTTTTGAACGTAACTAGTAGTAAAGTTATTACGTAACTGCCCCCAACCTAAATCGAAGTTAGTTTGCGCACTAAAATCTAAACCATTAGTTTCAACTTTACCTAAGTTAACAGAACCTAATTGAGCTCCAGTGATAGCACCTGCTAGCTGATTACCTTCAAACGAAACACCAACACCTAAAGCAGGGTTTGGAAAGGTGGTACCGTTAGGGAACTGACTAACTCCTGAAGGGCATACAGACACTGTGCCTCTTAAACAGCCAACTGCAGTAGCTAAGCTGGTAGAACTAATGCTGTCAGTAATCTCAATATTATAATAATCAACCGACATGTTAAGCCAATCGCTCGCTTCCCATACTAAACCTAAACCATATTGTTTAGACTGTTCTGATTTCAAATTCACGTTACCCATAGAGTAAGTATTTACTTGAACTTGAGCAGTGGTACAAGGCGAACCAGTAAGAGCAATACATGTAGCCTCATCACCAGTGTACGCTGCACTAAAAGCTGGCTGCAAGCTTATGTCGCGTAAAGTTGGTGCACGGAAGCCTTCGCCATACGATGCTCGCACTAACAATTCAGCAGTAGGACGCCAGCGAGCAGCAATCTTTGGTGCAAAGTCACCACCATAGTCGCTATATTTGTCATAACGTCCTGCTATTTCTATATCAACAGAGTCAATTACAGGGAAAAGCATCTCACCATAAATAGCTCTAACATTTCGGCTACCGCCCGCAGACGAACCTGACGAACCTGATACCTGGCCAGCTCCAGATAATAAATCATACTTATCTTGGTAATCTTCTTCACGGTATTCAGCACCGACTGCCGCAGAAGCAATACCACCTGCTAATTCAAACACATCGAACGAAGCATTTGCATAAACTTCTTTAACTGAAGAGTGCATGTCACGTGACGTAGTCGCGGTCATGCCCAAAGATTTTGGATCGCCCGAAAATGGGTCATAGATATTATAAGCACCTGAAGTAATCTGCGGCTGAGCTAAACCGGCCACAACGTAGTTCTCGCCCATGTTTATAGCACGTGATTTTACATAACGAACGCCAAAATCAAGACTAACTTCACCAATAGTGCCTTCGAAGCCAGCGGTGAAATCTGTTGTAGTATTTTCAACGTGGTTATCACGCGGGCCTAAGGCAGCGAAACGATGGTATAATGACAGATCTTCATTAGCATACTGCGCATAAAATGCATCATAATTAGGGTTAAAGCCACCGTCGGCTGGGGCAGTACCTGGATGGTTTGGGCTACCAGCTTCTATTGTAATAGCACCGCCTGCCCACGGAGAAGATGGCAATGCTGCAAATCGACCAAAACTGGTTACCTGATTAAAACCACCATTTACATATGTCGACCAATCATCGTTTATCTGATAATTCCCACGGCCAAACAACGACAAGTTCTTCACGCTAGTTAAGTTTGCAGACGTAGCACTGTGATTAAATTGACAAGTTTTGTTAGCAGCCGTGCTACCTGTTAAATAGTACAGATCACTATCATCACCATTCGTACATAGTCCAGGCACAGCAGCTCCAAAATCTGGATGCTTTAAACGACCTGCAGCACCTAAAGATGAAGCATGTACATATTTACCATCAACAAGTAACTTTTGGCTAAAGTTATTCGAATAAGAAGATGCACCTGGATTGTCATCTGTATACCAGTAATCGCGATCGCGCGTATAGATCACGTCACGGCTATTGAACGATGCACCAAACAGTACTCTGCTCTTATTTCCGGCACTACCAATAACGAAACTCATTTCTTCGGTATCGCCGCCTGCGTTTGTTGGTTTGCCTAAACCATAAGAAAACTCTACACCCTCGAAATCTTTACGTGTAATTATATTTATTACACCAGCGATAGCGTCCGAACCGTAAACAGCAGAAGCACCATCTGATAACACTTCGATACGCTCAACTGCAGCCATTGGAATTGAGTTTAAATCTTGACCCGAACCTAGAATAGGCGACGTAGGTGTACGACGACCATCAACTAATATTAGTGTACGACCGGCACCTAGGCCACGTAAGCTAACTTGAGCTGCTCCACCACCGCTACTACCAGACGTAGACTGGTAAGAACCGAAAGAGTTGAAGTTAGTATCACGCATGAAATCAGCAACTGATATATCACCGCTGGCTTTAAGTTCAGCACTACCAATAATTGTTACCGGTAGCGCACCTTCCATATCTGTACGTTTTAAGCGTGAACCTGTTATTTCGATACGCTCGACCTTTTTAGCTGCCTCATCTTCTTCCGCAGCATTTACAGACGCTGCAAATGCAGTAGCAGATGCCGCGCCAAAAATTACAGCTAAGCGCACAGCTTTGCTTAATTTATTATTCGTAAACATGTGTTTCTCCCTGGACCGCTGTAGTTAGCAGTTCTATTTTTAATCATTGTCAATATTTTATAACGTATGACACTCCGTTCAACTCGGAAAACCGCCGAGCTGTCGAGCCCGATGATAAACTCAAGCTTTCATCAGGGTCAACCTATTTAATGAACTTTTCCAAAAACTTGAAAATGAATATTTATTTTAACTATGGGAATAAAAAAAACGGCTGAAAAACCAGCCGTTTTTATATTGAATTACAATGATTTAGTCGACATTAGAATTTTAAGCTAACACTCGCTTTGTAAGTACGGCCTAGCATGTCGTAATAAGCAGGGAAGGTGTTACCGCTGTTATACGAAGTAGACGCCGCTTCACCACCAAGTACTGGTGCTTTCTTGTCTAGCAAATTATCTACACCTAAGCTTACACTTATAGCATCGGTAATATGATAATTTGCATACATATCAAAATAACTAAATGACGCAATTTGACGGAATGGCGCATAAGTATCATTAGCCAGACTAGTTTCAATATCTATTGAACCTAAGTAACGCCACAATAACGATACTGATAAATCTTCGTAATTCCACGTAGCACGTTGATTTAAACGCAATTTATGCTGAGGATTACAGTTAGTTCCGTAAAAACCATTACAGTCAATAACTTCTGAAACAGACGAGCTTAAACTTTCAACTTTAAGATACTTATTTACACTACCGTTGAAGTCTAACGAGCCTAAATCAGCTAAATCGAAGCCAAAGTTATAAGCAACCTCAACGCCACTGGTACGTAAATACGCTAAGTTGGTTGTGTAAGCTTCTACACCAGCCCCAGAAATAGTTAGGCCACCACCAATACGATTAATCTGTGCACATTGCGCCGTATTGCCTAGTACATAACAGCCATCTAGTATTTCTTGCGGCGTGTTCTCGCCAATATAGCCATTAACATCAATATCATAATAATCTACTGAGAACTGTACACGTTTTACTGACTCAAACTCAGGCGTCCACACTAAACCTGCGGTAAAGGTATCGGCTTTTTCAACATCAGGTAACTCGTTAGGATTCGAACCAGCGCGAACGTTTACTTGCCCACTAACAATGTCATCAACCGCGCCTACTTGCGCTGCCGTCATACCTGTTGCGATACAACGCGCAGCAAGTGTTGCATCAATATTGCCCGCATTAGCTATAGAACAAGGATCTTGCTGAGCGTTCTCTAAACCAGAAGTCAGCGGAGCGTATAATTCGCCTACGTTTGGTGCACGTGTTGCCTGTTGTTTCATCACACGAAATAGTAACTCGTCAACTGGACGCCACGCTATACCTAACTTCCAGCTACCGTTTTCACCAACTGTATTGTAATTGGCGTGACGATAACCAAACTCTAATTCGACCACATCGGCAAAAGTAGCATCTTCAATTAATGGTAATTTGCCTTCGACAAAAACTTCATTAACTTTAAATGAACCACCTACAGGTAATGAGTTACCACCGGCACCACCTAAACAGCTCGCTGGTGCAAGTTTTAAACACTCATCTGGATCATATTTTGCAACTTCTTCGCGGTATTCATAACCAAAACTAACACCTAGTGGTGATTCAGCAAAAGGTGAGACGACAGAGCTAATTTCGCCATCAATTATTGCTGATAGCACACGTTGCTGGTACTTAGTAGAAGCAAACGCAGTAGCAGACGCGTAAGATGCCATTTCAGGTGTAATAGTGCCAAAGCCACCAAATACGTTTAATGGAACACAACCAGGCCCAGATAAACACTCGGTTGTTGAAACAGCATTTAATGCATTAGCAATGTTAGCAACGTTAGTGTAGCCAGCGTTCATTTCTACCCGATTAGTTTCACCATGCTGAAATGACACATCGTACGCCCAGTTATCATCAATAAAACCTTTCATCCCGCCTAAAATTTGGAATTGGCTGGTATTAAAAGTAGTAGAGCGCGCACCTAACTCTGGCGTACGACGACTTACGGTAAGCAACATAGAGTCAGCACTATCAACAACACCGTTGTTGTTTGTGTCACGCCATGTTTCATAACCAGCTACGTTTAATTGACCAATAGCAGCGTTAGAGCCATTGATAATAGCATCTCTAGATTGAGTGCTTAAAAATGGGTTAGCCATAGGCACCCAGAAGGTTGAACCGAAAATACCTGATGGCGCTACTTGCTGGCTTACAGATGTGTTTGTGAAGTTAAACGTACCATAAACGGTATGCTCATCGGTAAGATCATAATGCGCCATTGCTGTCGCACTATAACGATTTGATGGTGTTTGATAATAGTTGAATGGGTTAAAGTTAAAATCGCTACAACGAGGGCCTAACACTAAAGAACCATCATCGCGGAATTGACCGCTAACAGAAGGCACGCCTGCTACACCAACCCGTGTCGGAATACCAGTACCACTGCCACCACCCGGGGCAACGACGTTCGGCGTACTACCGCCACACAATGGGTCAGCCGGACGAGTAGGTGGTGTTCCTGCCAAAAATTCGGCGTAATTATCGCCTTCTGCCGTTCCAATGCCGTAATTACCTAAACTACGCTGACCTAAAAGCAGAGGATCCCGGTCTAACCAACTAAAGGAAACTACCGCATTACCTTTAGAGTCATCAAAGTTACCGCCTAGTGTTAACGCTATATTTTTTGTCATCGCATCAGCTTTCGATGTACGCGAATGCGACATGTCTAATGCGACACCTTCAAAATCATTTTTCAAAATAACGTTGATTGCGCCAGAGATAGCGTCAGAACCGTACACTGCAGATGCGCCGCCTGTAACGATATCAACGCGGTCAACTAATGCTGTTGGTATAGTTGAGGTATCAACGCTACCTCCTAGGTTATAAGGCACCATGCGCTTGCCGTTCATTAACACTAAGTTACGGTTTGAGCCTAAGCCTCTTAAGTTAACCGTTGCTGCACCACCGCTGCCGTTATTTACGTTACTGTTATCGCCAGGCAAAGTTGCAGCTAGGTTGCGAAACACGCGCTCCATTTCAGGCTGTTGCTGTTGTGCAATTTCAAGCTCACCAATAGTTGCAATCGGACTTGTTGATACAGCATTCGCGCTGCGAATACGGCTACCCGTAATTTGAATTTTCTCAATCGATTTTTCTGCCGCAACAGTATCTTCCTGTGCATTGGCCATTGCAGAGTGCATGGCTAATGTAGAAACTGCACCAAAAGCAATGGCTAAACGTACAGCCTTAGCTAATTTATTATTCGTATACATGTGTTTCTCCCTGGATCATTATTCATCTATTTTATTTTTAAAATAAAAAACCTTTAATCGCGCAAAAAACCCCGCTCACACCTTAAAACCTAACCTTAACACCACTTGATAATAAGCTTTATTTTTTAATATCGTCAATGGTTTTACGGAACAATTTATTAGTTAGATTGTCAGGAGCTGTAATTTTGTAAAAAATGGCCGTGCTGATGCCTAGTTAATGCATATTTTCTAGGGTTTCCCGCTAAATATAGGCTAAGTTAATCCCTCACCGGTACATTACAATTTTGCTAGTCTCCTCTTATGCGTATACAATCAAACAACTGTATATAAATACACATTAATTATGTTAACTGAGCAGCTAAAAAGCAAAATACGTGCGATACATACGCGCTTAAAAACCACGCTACCTAATTACCAAGCACGGGCTGGGCAAAATCAGTTGGTGGCGGAAATTGCGAAAATTATTTCGGGTACTTATCATCGTCGTGAGCGTATTGGCTTAATTGAAGCAGGTACGGGTACCGGTAAATCGTTGGCCTATATGTTGGCGGTTATTCCGTATGCGCTAGCGCAGAAAAAAAAGGTGGTTATTGCTACTGCAACGGTGGCGCTGCAAGAGCAGTTGGTAAATAAAGATCTGCCGTTTTTTCAGCAACACAGCAAACTTAACTTTGAATTTAGCTTAGTAAAAGGCAGGCAACGTTATGCTTGCATTGAGCGTTTACGCCAGCAGCAAAAGCACCCAGAATTATTTGCTACAGTGCAAGATGCGGCATTTGACTGGCAACAACTGCTAGATAAATGGCAACAAAGACAGTGGCTTGGCGACAGAGACACGCTTAGCTCGCCTTTAGCCGAGGATATGTGGCAACGCATTGTGGCCGACCCTATGCATTGCCATAAAGGTGATCGACGCCATGCTACCTGCCCTTTTCATCTCGCACGTGCAGAAATAGCCACTGCTGATGTATTAGTAGTAAACCATGCCTTGCTACTGGCCGATTTAGCTAGCGGCAATAGTATTTTGCCACCACCTGAAGAAACTCTTTATGTTATTGACGAAGCGCATCATTTGCCCGACATTGCCCGTGATTACTTTGCGGCTCAAGCGCAGTTAAGCCACAACAGTGTGTGGTTAGAAAAAGCGGCAAAAGCTATTCAACAGCTAATTACGTTGTTACCGGCAACAGTAATGAAAGAACTGCTGCGCTTTGACGATAGCTGTAACGAGCTAAATAGTTTATTAAAACCGATAGAGCGCTGTATTAATGAATTTAAACCGCGCTGGTTTGCCGATAAAACCGAACATCGTTTTGTTGATGCCGCGTTGCCTACTCTCATACAGCAACAAGCCGAGCAGCTAGCTCAGGTAAGTCAAAAAGCACTAAACCAGTTAGATAAAGTGCAGCAACACATGCAAGACTGTATAACAGAGCAGCAATTGCCACTAAAGCAAAGTTTAAACTTATTACAAGAGCTAGGTTACTTGCGGCAAAAAATCGAACAACAACAAGCGTTATGGCAACTGTATGCGATGGAGCAGCAAAAAAATGTCTATCAAGCACGCTGGGTTGAGTTAAATAATCAAAACCAATATGTCATTGGCCATGCCTGCCCGCTTGGTGTGGCAAATAAACTAGAACAGCTGCTATTTAGCGACGCTTTTGCCGTTATTTTGTGTTCTGCTACGCTTACTGCGCTTAATTCGTTTCAGTATATTAAGTACGATCTAGGGCTAAGCCAATTTGAAGGCGTACAAACGCTGCAAGTATCGTCACCGTTTGATTATCCGCAGCAAGGTCAGCTGATTATTCCAAAAATGAAAACCGAGCCGACAGAGCAAGCTTATACCGACGAGCTAGTATTATTATTGCCTAAATTTTTGCCAGATGATCAAGCTAGCTTAGTGTTATTTGCCTCATATTGGCAAATGCAGCAAGTAGCCGAAGCACTGCGTAGCAAAGGTTTTTCATTGTTAGTACAGGGCGAAGCTTCACGCCAAGCTCTATTGCAACTGCATAGTGATAATTGCAAACACAACAACCGTAGTATTTTATTTGGTACGCAAAGTTTTTCTGAGGGTTTAGATTTACCCGGTAAGTTATTAACTAATTTGGTTATTACCAAACTGCCGTTTGCTGTGCCAACCTCGCCATTAGAAGAAGCTTTAGCCGAAGCCATTACGCGCAAAGGCGGCAACCCCTTTATACAACTGACTATTCCTGCGACGGCAAAAAAACTGGTACAAGCTTGTGGTAGACTATTGCGCCAAGAACAGGACAAAGGCAGGATAGTTATTCTGGACCGACGCCTAGTCAGCAAATCATATGGTAGCGCTATGTTAAATGCGCTGCCGCCGTTTAGTCGTAACATAGAGTATTAACAGGACATGCCTTGTTTGCTGAATTAGCCGTAGAACCCTCAGTATTGCTGATCCTCTGCACCGTTGCTTTTATTGCTGGCTTTATTGACGCCGTTGCCGGTGGCGGTGGTTTACTTACTGTACCAGCATTACTTACTGCCGGTTTACCACCCCATGTGGTGCTAGGTACTAATAAACTGGCAGCTACCTTTGGCTCGCTCACGGCGTCGGTAACCTATTATCGTAAAAAACTATTTAACCCCACTTTTTGGCGACGTAGCTTAGTTTATACTGCTATTGGCGCCGTACTGGGCACCCTTGTTGTCGATCTTATTAGTAAAGAAGCTCTCGAAAAAATATTGCCTATTCTTATTTTGCTGGCGGCAATTTATACCTTATTTAACCGCATGCAACCTGATGACCGGCTGCAATTACCGGAGCAAAATAATAAGCTGTTTTGGCAACAACGCGGCCAGGGTTTAGTATTGGGGTTTTATGATGGTATTGCTGGGCCAGGTGCCGGTGCCTTTTGGATGGTATCAACCATGGCTATGTATCGGATAAACTTGCTACTAACCTGCGGTGTAGCGCGCACCATGAACTTTATTAGCAATGGCTTTTCATTAGTGGCATTTATTGCCCTTGGTCATGTTAACTTTGCGCTGGGTATTGCCATGGGCTTGTGCCTTATGCTGGGTGCTTGGTTGGGTGCGCATTCGGCCATTAAATTTGGTAGCCGTTTTATTCGCCCGATGTTTATTACTGTGGTTATTGCCATCGCCCTGCGCTTAGCTTGGCAAGCTTGGAGTAACTAATGGATTTACTGGGCACCTTGGCGCATCAATTACAGCAGCTTAAACAGCAAGCGGAACAAATTGATCAACAACCCAGTTATGGTAAACCACAAAACTGGTTCGACAGCTCGGTGTTTAGCTGTCGCTCACCGCATTTAACCGACTACGTACTTGAAGCGCAGCGACACTTACAGCATTTACAAACAAACAACCTCTCTAGTGCCACCAAACAACGTTTAGTGCAACGCTTAAGTGAGCAAACCAGCGCGCTAACCCGTGCCTTTCGTAATGTCGATACTAGGCACAAACCGGCGGCTAAAGCCGTAAAAGTAAAGGCCGCAGTACAACAGCTTAGCGCTACTAGCCAACAGCTTTATCAGCAACTTAGCGATACCCAAGAGTTTGAGCGACGGTTATTAGACATGATAAGTCTGGCTAATCGCGATAACTCGGCAGATGCGATACAACGCAGTTTAGCGCTGCATGCTAGGCTAGGCCGTTGTCGTAAAGCGTTAACCGATATTGAGCTACAAATTCAAGATTTAGAGCAACGAAACTAAGATTATGCCGCAAGCCCTACCAGCTATGCTGTATCACCCTTGCTATAGCGACCTTCAGTTACCAGAGCGTCACCGCTATCCCATTACTAAATACCGTAGGCTATACCAAAGCTTGCTTGATATTGGCGTGCCGCCTAGTGCATTTACAGAGTCGATAGCGGTTAATACAGCACAATTGGCCCAGGTACACTGCCCTGCGTATATTCAAAGCCTGCAAGATGGCAGCATCGATGCCAAAGCGATGCGCCGTATAGGTTTTCCTTGGTCAGCCGAGCTATTTGAACGTTCGTTACATTCATTAGGCGGCACCTTACAAACAGCCCAAGCCGCATTACACAGTGGCATCGCCTTACATTTAAGTGGCGGCTATCACCATGCGTTTTACGCAGAAGGCTCTGGTTTTTGTTTATTTAATGATCTTGTCTTTACCGCAAAAACCATGCTAAACCACGGTGTCGATAAAATTTTACTAGTTGATTTAGACGTACATCAAGGTGACGGTAGTGCTGTAATGTTGGCTGATGAGCCTGGTATTATTAGCTGTTCGATACACTGCGAAAAAAATTTCCCGTATCGCAAGCAACGTTCTGATTGGGATCTAGGCTTAGCCAAAGAGTGCACCGATACAGAATACCTAGATAGCGTACAACAAAGCCTATACAGCTTACTTAACTGGCATAAGCCTGATCTGGTTATTTATGATGCCGGCGTTGATATTCACCAGCATGATGAACTTGGTTTATTAACTATTTCTACGCCAGCGCTGTATCAACGAGACCTGCTGGTGCTGCAAAGCTGTGTTGAGCGCGCTATTCCGGTAGCCGCTGTTATTGGTGGCGGCTACCAACGCAATGTTGATGCGCTAGTGCACCTACATTTACAACTTTTTAAGGCGGCGTTTACGCTATTAGGCTCACATTTCGCCAGCGAAATAGAAACCTAAACGGCGTTTAATTTCTGGCGGCAGTGCCGGTAAATCTGACTTAGGCAATAAGAACGTGGCCATATGAAATAAATCGGTAAAAATACGGTTTTTCTCTGTCGTACGCTTTAGGTAATCATGGCCAGATGAGCCACCGGTGCCTATTTTCGTACCCAGCATACGTTGCACCATCATGGCGTGCTTATAGCGCCAGATGGTTAGCAGTTCATCAATTTCAGTTAAGCAGGTTAATAGTTGGAACGGTAAATTAAATACCGGCTCTTCCTGATACAGCGTAATAAACAATGCCGATAACATGGCACGCTGGCTTAGGCGAAAACTGCCTGCTTGCTGTAATTGTTGGTATTTTTCATTATCTAATAATGCCGCAAACTTGTCGGCAGTACGCTCAATTTCGGCTAATTGTTGTTGCCGGTCTTGCTCGCTCATTTGTACTATTGCCTGAACCGTAGTTTTATCTTCAGCCAGCATGCTTTGTGTTGCTTCGCAGTACATTTGCCAAAAGCTAAATTTTTCCAGCTCTAAAAATGGCATGCGTTCGAGCCACTTTTCAACCCGCTCAAATAAGCTAGGTTGGTGCTCTAGTTGTTGTAAAAACTCACGGTCTTTATCATTTAATCGGCTGTAAAATGAGTTTTTGTCAAAGTCGATGCGAAAATCGCTTTTTAAACCTAAGCCAATCTCTAACATTTTAAACTGAATACTTTGAAAGCCTGACGCAGGCACCAAATAATCGCGAAACGACATAAAGTCTTGCGGCGTCATGGTTTCTATTACGCTAATTTGCTGATTTAGCAATTTTTGAATGGTGATAATACGCTTAAGCTTATGCAATACGCCGGTTAATTGCTGATCTTTCACTTCTTCAGCAGCAAACACCTCAATTACCGCTTTTAACTCGTGTAAAATTTGCTTAAACCATAGCTCGTAAACCTGGTGCACAATAATAAACAGGGTTTCGTCATGGGCTTCATTGCCATACTTTGCGCTTTCTGGTGCTTGTGCGGTTAGCACCTTATCTAGTTGTAAGTAATCGCCGTAATAACAAGGTGTGGTATTTTTTTGCATGAAGGTTCTTCTATTATTATTTTATAAACGCATATCAGTTTGTAAACATTGTAACAGCCACTTGGCGTAACTCAATCTTTCAGTGGTGTTTTAAGCCAAAGCTGATTATGCTCTGCTATAGACATTAACAGCATGAGGTTGCTATGACACTGGACAACGATATACACAATTATTACGAAAAGTTGACGTTAGAGCATATTGTTGAATTAGGTTTAGACCAAGATAAAGACGCTGAATACCTAGCCGATTTATGCTGTATTTCTCTTAACCTATTGCCGCCTCGATACATTAGATACGAAGTAGATATGGCGTTCTATTTACCACAAAGTGAACGTTATGAAATGCAAATGAAGGTACAAGAAGCAGTAACCAGAGCCAGACAGTTTTTGGATGGTAATGAGTGAGCGTTAAACTAGAACAAGCGCCAGCGCATATAAAGTTGGCGGTCGATTTGATTATGTTGTTTGAACAACAACAAATTGACAACGATACTATTTTGCAAGCTTTAGATATTGTAAAAAAAGACATCGAGCATAAGCGGGGTTTGGGTGGCAACCCCACCAGCCACATCCCGGCACATACATCATAAACTGTGGCTGCTTCCTTCCGGACCTGACCAGGTTCGCCTACTAGTATTGCGAGAGGACCAATGGAGTTACCATTGAACTGCTGAATGCTCAGCAGGCGCGCATTATGCTAAAAAGCTTAGGCTGTTGCAAGCCCGATACCGCTTGATTTATTGTCAATTTAAACCAAGTACCCATTTAAAGTGGTTTCAGTAACAAGGTTTTATATTGCTGCAAGCGCTTTTTAACGGTTTTCTGGTGAGCTGGCCCTAAACGTAGCAGCTGTTTTTGTGCGGCCGGTAATTGCTCAATTGCTGGATCAGCAAACTCGTACATCACCGATGATCGCGTAAGCTCTAATGGGTACTCAAGCTCAGGCGTTGCTAATAACTCATCAATTGCGTCCACAACACGGCTTTTAAATAATTTATCGGGGTAACCCAGTTCAGCATAAGCTTGCTGTAATAATGGCTCATAGCGATTAAATAGCTTAAGTAACTGCTCTGGCGGTACGCTATCCAGTAATTGTACATAAGGCGTGTAACGAGCAAAGCTGGTGTCATCTAGCTGCATCTTGGCGTTATCTGCAACAGAGAACTTTTCTTCAAGTGGCTGTAGCACTGGAAACCCTTTTACCAGCTGACCTTGAGCGATATTATCTACCTGCACCGTAAAGTTACGCAGCATATCTTCTGTAACAAATAGCGCAGCTAATCCCGGCTGCCAATTTAATGCCAGTAAGCGCTCTTTTACTTCAGGGTCAGAGTCATCTAATGTTGGAATAATAGTATCGACTTCAGGTTCTTTCACTACTTCTGCAACAATTTCAGGTTCAACCGTGTTTATCACAGTATCTGTTTTAGGTTCAGTTAAATCAGGTTCTAGCAAC
Organism: Rheinheimera metallidurans; assembly: GCF_036983985.1. Classification (NCBI taxonomy): domain Bacteria; kingdom Pseudomonadati; phylum Pseudomonadota; class Gammaproteobacteria; order Chromatiales; family Chromatiaceae; genus Rheinheimera; species Rheinheimera metallidurans. The sequence continues at coordinate 482,195 of NZ_JALAHQ010000003.1, read as the reverse complement.
GGTTCAGGCTCAAGCACCTGAGCTGGTTGTGGCACAATTTCAACTGGCGGCATTAAGTTAACTGGCACTTCGGCTACCTGTTCTTTACCAAACAACAGCCATACTGCGATAAGTATTACCACTACCACCGCAGCAATGGCTAAATAATAGACTTGTTGCTGTTTACTCGACTTTGGTTCGGTCATAACACCCTCGATAACTAACTTACGGCACAACACGATAAAGCGTTGCATTCTGTGATGATTCCAGCAATATATTAAGCAATGAGCCTGTAGTCTGGAAAAAGTTCAACTCTTTATGTCTGAGCATAATAATAAACCCACTAAAAAAACCGCCCTATTATTAACAGGTGGTGGTGCCCGAGCAGCTTATCAGGTAGGCGTATTAAAAGCGATTTCGCAGCAATATCCTCGTAGCAGTAAACTACCATTTCAGATTATTAGCGGTACTTCTGCTGGTGCAATGAATGGCGTTGCTATGGCATGTTATGCCTCCTGTTTTCACTTGGGTGTGAAAAAACTAGAATGGATTTGGCGTAACTTTCATACCAGTCAAGTTTATTATGCTGATTACTTTCGCGTATTTCGGCAATTATTTCGCGGTATGTTCAGTGCTTTTCAAGCGGATTATGCCAATAAAAAGCCGGTTAGCTTATTTGATAACAAACCGCTGCGACAAATGCTGACTAAGGTGCTCGATTTAAAACGTATCGATCGCAATATTTTAGGCGGTTATTTATCTAGTGTGTCGGTTACTGCATCTTGCTATAACAATGGCGACTCTATTACCTTTTTTCAGTCTGACGAAGCGTTAGAGTGGCGCAGAGCCAAACGTTGCGGTCAGCGGACACTGCTAGGTGTGCACCATTTAATGGCGTCAGCTTCTATACCAATGGTGTTTCCTTCGGTACGTATTCACCAGCAATACTTTGGCGACGGTTCGGTAAATCAACTAGCACCGCTTAGTGCGCCAATTCATTTAGGTGCAGATAAAATTTTTATTGTTGGTGTTGCCGATCCACGAAAAAATGAACCGGCGCAGCGCATGTTACACCACCCTGATATAGCCACTATTGCCGGTCATTTATTAGATACGGTATTTACTGATTCGCTAAACTCCGATTTAGAGCGTATGCAACGGGTAAATACTACGGTAAATACTATGCGCCAACACGGTGTAACCACGGAATTAAAGCCGCTGCAAAGCTTTGTCATTAACCCAAGTCAAAATTTTGGTCAAATTGCCAGCGAACATTTTCTGTCTTTACCAATAGCAGTGCGCACCATACTAAGAATGACCGGTATTCGTCAGCATTCAGATTCAAGTTTGGCCAGTTATCTGTTATTTGAACGGCACTACACCAAGCGGCTAATTCAACTAGGTTATGACGATGCCATGGCGCAAATGGACAGCATTATGCAGTTTTTGCGCGAAGATAATGACGACTAGCTTAGGTGTCGTCAAAGCTTTGACCCAAAACGTCATTAAATACATAACAGACTGATTAAAAACAATATTTAATTTATGGCCTATTTTTTGCTTAGTTAACAAAAAGCAATAATGGACATCATCATGGAATACTTATTAGCTCAAGACGTCGCTCTGAGCTCGGCGCCTAGTTATGCTGCGATGACTAAGTTACCGCATTGGTCGCAGTTACCTGAGTGTTCCGAGCAAAGCTTAATTAGCCAGTTGCAAACCACATTGGAAATTCAGCAACAGTTGAATATTGTTTCAATGGCTGCAGGCAAAGTTTTGCCGCTTTCAGCATTGTCGTTAAAAACCGCCGTCGGTGATTTTATCGCCATCGGTTCAAGCCAAGCGGAATTTGAACATCGCAGCGTGCTGGTGCTAAATCAACAATGTTTAGCTGAGCTAATTTATCACAGCGACTACCCCTTTACTCCTATGGTACAGCGCGAGTTATTACTATTGGAAAGTGAGTGGTTATTTGCCTTACGCAATGCGTTAGTGGTTAGCCGATTACAACAAATGGCGTTAAAAGATACGCTTACTGGTTTGGGCAATCGCCGATTTTTTGACGATAGCTTTGCCAAAAATGTGCAACTGGCAAAACGACATCATGAACGCTGCACCCTAATATTGTTAGATTTAGATAATTTTAAACAAGTTAACGACACTGCTGGACATAGTGCCGGCGACGAAGTGCTACTGGCAGTAGCTGATTGCTTGCGCGATACCTTACGTGCAACGGATACCCTGTTTCGTTTTGGTGGCGACGAGTTTGCGATAATTTTATCGGAACAAGATACCGACAATGCCGAGTTGGTAGCGCGACGCTTGGTTAAAGTAATAAATCAGCACTTTTTATGTCAACAGTATAACGTTAGTGCTAGTGCGGGTTTAGCGACGTTAACGGCTGAACAAACTGGTCAACAATTATTTTCCGCAGCAGATACCGCGCTATATGCGGCTAAAGCAGCAGGTAAGCGCACAGTTTGCATTGCCTAACTAGTCGCGGTTTAACCCTGTTTAGGCTTGCCAGCTCAGCCACTGTGTTGCCAATAGTGGTGACACGCTGCTGGCATAACCCACCACGGCGACTAATTGATTATCAACTACGATTAATGGCACCCGCAACCGCTGCCACGGCGGCACTTGCCACAACTTAAACCACTGCTTTAGTGGTTTACTTACCGAAGCGCCAAAAGGCTTAAAACGTAAGCTTAACTGGCCAAATACCACACTGGCATTAGTAATATTTAATGGAATAGCCGCACCTTGCTGCTGCAAAGAAAATACCAAACTTCCACAGTATGCAGGTAATTTTAGCTCGGCCTCACCTTGCCAGTTTAGGCCTTGCAAAGGTACCGCTAACTCAGCGGGTGTTAGCAGATATAATCTGTCGGCAAAACGCCGTAGTTGATAGTCCGCCAACTGCAGTTCTGGGCTAGCATCAATACGCGCGGCGATAACCTGTTGCTTTAATGTAGTAAGCCACTGGCTATCTGGATTTAAGTTATAACCTGCCAACCAACGTCTTATTACTAAATCTTGCTGCGCGGGTATTTGCTTGGCTAGCTCAGATAACGACAGCGTATTGGCGTTAACACATTGTGCTAATGCTAGCTCGGTGTAATGATCAGCCAACTGCTGCAACTGGGCCACATGCTGCATGCTGCGCGCAGCAGAACTGGTGAAATGCGGCCAGCGTTGACGCAGTGCAGGCGTGATATGTTGGCGAATAAAGTTACGGTCAAAGCGGGTATCGCTATTACTGTCATCTTCAACCCAAGTTAGTTGCTGTTGATTTGCATACTGCTCTAACTCAGTGCGGCTAAAGCCTAACAACGGCCGCAGTAAACTGCCTTTAGCGAAATTACGCCGTGATGCAATACCCCTTAAACCCGCAGCACCAGCGCCACGTTTTAAAGCGAGGAATAGAGTTTCTATTTGGTCATCACCATGGTGCGCGGTTAGTAGTGTATGTTGTTCAGAGCAAACAAAATCAGACAGTGCTTGGTAGCGCGCATCGCGGGCTTTTTGCTCTAAATTATCACTACCTTGTAATTGAACGCGGCACTGAGTAAAGGCAACATCTCGAGCTGTACATTGCTGGGCGCAAAATTCGCCCCACTGCGACGCATAATTACTGATGCCATGATGCACATACACCGCCTGCAGTGCAAAAGGCTGTAGGTTACGTGCTTTAACCAGTAAATCGAGCAACACCACAGAGTCTAAGCCGCCACTTAGCGCCAGCACAACATGGCTATCGCGCTGCAATTGCAATCTACTAAGCAGATAACTAGGGCTAAGTTCAGACATCGATAATTTTCATTACGCCAAAATAGGTGTTTAGGCTACCACAAAACAAAAAGCCAGTGCAGAGGCACTGGCTTTTACTACTCTAAAACTGATTAACAGTAACCGTAAGACATTAAACGCTTATAGCGTACATCCAATAATTCAGCAGTATTCATTTTCTCTAACTGCTGTAAATCGCGTAATAAAGTCTGTTTTAAGGTTTGTGCTATCTGCTCTGGCGCACGATGCGCGCCGCCCAAAGGCTCAGGCAGCACTTCATCAATGAGCTTTAACTCTTTAATGCGCTCAGCAGTAATGCCCATGGCTTCCGCAGCTAGCGGTGCTTTTTCAGCGCTTTTCCATAAAATTGACGCACAACCTTCTGGCGAAATAACGGAATAGGTGCTGTATTGCAGCATATTAACTTTGTCGCCGACACCAATGGCCAGTGCGCCACCAGAGCCACCCTCACCTATAACGGTGCAAATAATTGGCACTTTTAAACCGGCCATGACTTTAAGGTTACGCGCAATGGCTTCTGACTGACCACGCTCTTCTGCGCCAATACCTGGGTACGCACCTGGCGTATCAATAAAGGTAAGAATTGGCATTTTAAAACGTTCTGCCATTTCCATTAACCGTAATGCTTTACGATAGCCTTCTGGCCGCGGCATACCAAAATTACGTTTTATTTTCTCCCGTGTATCACGGCCTTTTTGGTGGCCAATGATCATAACAGGCGTATCACCTAAACGGGCAGTACCACCAACGATAGCTTGATCATTAGCGAAAGTACGGTCGCCGGCTAAGTCATCAAAATCAGTAAACACATGCTGAATATAATCCAGTGTGTATGGCCGCAGCGGGTGACGGGCTAATTGTGCAACCTGCCACGCGCCGAGTTCTGCGAAAATTTTTCTGGTTAAACCAAGGCTCTTTTCTTTAAGTTTGTTTATTTCTTCTTCTAAGCCTAAATCGTAATCACCGTTTCGGCTTACGTTACGCAATTCGTCTATTTTTGCTTCAAGTTCAGCAATGGGTTGCTCAAACTCCAAATAATTCAGCATCATCGACAGTCACTACCTAATTAATTAAATTCTAGTTCTATTGTTGCCAGTTGTTTTAACTGGTGCAACAAAGCATCGGCTGGCGTTATCCACCATGTTGTCCCTAGCTGTAACATAATTTCGCCTTCCTGGCGTTGATAACGCAGCTTAACCGGCACAGTGCCAGCCTTAAACTCGCTTAATACCTGCTGCAATCTTTGCAGGTAATTGTGGTCTATATTCGACGATTGTACAGTGATATTCAGAGATCGTAGAGACTTTTCTCGTACCGAAGTGATCTCGCATACATCGCGGCCGGTCATTGTAAGGCCACCGTTAAAATCATCAAAGCTGACCTGTCCAGTTATAACCAAAATATGGTCTTTTTGTAGCTGTAACTCAAACATTTCTAGCATATCGGGGAAAAAACGTACATCTAATCGAGCAGATTTATCGTCAAGTGTAACAATGGCCCAGCGCCGACCTTTTTTATTAATCATTATTCTAACCGACACCACCAAACCTGCCACGGTAATACTTTGATCTTTTCTGGTCGGTTGTAAGTCTACTAAGCGACAATGTACATAACGCGGTATTTCGTCTAGATAACGGTTTATCGGGTGCCCCGTTAAATATAAACCTAAGGTTTCTCGCTCACCCTCTAACCATACTTCATCAGGCCAAGGCGCTACCTGCTTAAAGGCAGCTGCGGCGTTTTCTGGCTCTGGGCTTAATAAGCCAAATAAGTCGTCTTGCCCTACTGCTTGCGCTTTAGCATGTTGATCCGCTGCTTTCATTGCCTCTTCTAGCGTTGCTGATAGCGCAGCGCGATGTGGGCCGAGTTGGTCCATGGCACCGGATAAAATAAGTTTATCTATTACTCGCCGATTCAGTTTCTTTAAATCAACCTTGGCACAAAAATCAAATAAATCGGTAAATACACCGTGTTTAGTACGTGCTTCAATAATGGCTTCTATTGGGCCTTCACCCACGCCTTTAATCGCGCCAATACCATAAACAATGTGGCCTTGCTCATTTACGGTAAACTTATGCACACCGGCGTTTACGTCAGGCGGGATAAGCTTTAGTTTCATCCGTTCGCATTCATCCACCAGCGTGACTATCTTGTCGGTGTTATCCATATCAGCTGACATTACCGCAGCCATAAACTCTGCCGGATAATGCGTTTTCATCCAAAGCGTTTGATAGGATACGAGTGCGTATGCCGCAGAGTGTGATTTGTTAAAACCATAACCAGCAAATTTCTCAACTAAGTCAAAAATTTTAATCGCTAGTTCTGGATCAATATTGTTTTTGGCTGCGCCATCTTGAAACGCATCACGTTGCTTGGCCATTTCCTCGGCATTTTTCTTACCCATGGCTCGGCGCAGTAAGTCAGCGCCACCTAACGAGTAGCCCGATAAGACTTGGGCAATTTGCATTACCTGTTCTTGATACAGAATAATGCCGTATGTCGGTTCTAAAATAGGTTTTAGTGATTCGTGCTGCCATGTCGCATCAGGATAAGATATAGCTTCACGTCCACGTTTGCGGTCAATAAAGTTATCTACCATGCCTGATTGCAATGGCCCTGGGCGAAACAACGCCACTAGGGCAATCATATCTTCAAAACAGTCTGGCTGTAGGCGGCGAATTAAGTCTTTCATACCGCGGGATTCAAGCTGGAATACCGCGGTAGTATCGGCCTTTTGCAGTAAATCAAAGCACTTTCTATCGACTAAAGAAATAGCGTTAATATCAATTAATTCACGACCTTCTTTTTCTAGCCGCGTATTGGTCATATTAACTGCCCACTGCAAAATGGTCAGTGTGCGCAAGCCAAGAAAGTCGAACTTAACTAAACCCGCATATTCGACGTCGTTTTTATCAAACTGCGTAACTGGGTTATTACCTTCGTTGTCACAGTATAACGGTGAAAAGTCGGTGATCTTAGTGGGAGCTATTACTACCCCACCAGCATGCTTACCGGCGTTACGGGTAACACCTTCAAGCTGGCGCGCCATGTCAATAAGATCTTTTACTTCTTGATCTTGAGCATATAGCTCGGGCAAGCGCGGCTCTTCTTTAAAGGCTTGATCTAACGTCATACCCGGTGTCATCGGGATCAGCTTAGAAATACGGTCAACAAAACCATACGGGTGGCCTAATACTCGCCCCACGTCGCGAATAACGGCTTTAGCCGCCATAGTACCAAAGGTAATAATTTGCGACACCGCATCACGGCCGTACATATCCGACACGTGCTCTATTACTTCATCGCGCCGGTCCATACAAAAGTCGACGTCAAAATCAGGCATAGATACCCGTTCAGGGTTTAAAAAACGCTCGAACAGTAAATCAAATTCTAACGGGTCTAAGTCAGTAATACTCAGTGCATAAGCCACTAGTGAGCCGGCGCCAGAACCTCGGCCGGGGCCAACTGGAATATCGTTATCTTTACTCCACTGAATAAATTCCATCACGACTAGGAAGTAGCCGGGAAACCCCATTTGATTAATAACATCTAATTCAATTTGTAACCGTTCATCATAAGCAACCCGGTTAGTTGCGCGCACGGTAGCATCAGGAAATAGCTTGATTAAACGCTGCTCTAAACCTTCGCGTGATTTCATTACCAAAAAATCGGCGTCGCTCATGCCGCCAGTAGGAAATGCCGGTAAGAAATACTCACCCAAACGAATGGTTACGTTACAACGCTTGGCAATTTCAACCGAGTTTTCCAGCGCTTCAGGTAAATCAGCAAATAATTGCTGCATTTCTGCTGCAGATTTTAAATACTGCTGCTCAGTATAATTTTTCGGCCGACGTTTATCGTCTAGGGTAAAACCATCATGAATTGCCACGCGTATTTCATGCGCAGGGAAATCTTCTGGTTTTAAAAATACCACCTCGTTAGTCGCAACTAAGGGTAAATTGTATTGCTCGGCCAGCGTTACGGCTTTTTGAATGTAGTGCTCTTCATCAGGCCTACCGGTACGAATAACTTCCAGGTAAAACCGATCAGGAAAATACAGCTGATAGAACTCGAGCAACTGATTAATACTTTGATTATTTTCTTTTAATAGCGCCTTGCCTAATACGCCATCTTTACCACCAGACAAAATAATAACGCCGGCAGAAAACTCTGCGAGCCAGTCATGCTCAATTTGTGGTTTGCCATCAACATGGCCACGTAAATAGGCTTTAGAAATAAGCTGGCTAAGGTTTTGATAACCGGTATTATCGGCGGCAAGTAGCAGTATACGGCTGCACTCAGTACCGAGTAATGCATGCTGCACGTAACAATCGATACCAATTATTGGCTTAATACCCGCGCCATGTGCAGCACTGTAAAAGCGCACTAAGCCGCAAAAATTCATTTGATCAGTTAGCGCCAACGCTGGCATGGCTAAATTTTGCGCGGCTTTAACAATAGGTTTTATTTTGGCAACGCCATCGACCATTGAAAAGTCGCTGTGTACGCGCAAATGAATAAAGCTAGGCTCTCTCATAGCCCTTGGCACTCAAGAACGTGGCGCACTGGTTTAAAGCTGCGCCTATGCTGTGGTAACACGCCATGCTGGGCAATCGCTGCCAAGTGCGCAGCTGTCGGGTAGCCCTTATGGGCAGCAAAACCATATTGCGGATACGCCTGATGTAGCAAATGCATTTCATTATCGCGCGTTACCTTGGCCAAAATAGACGCAGCGCTTATTTCTGGCACTAGCAAATCGCCTTTTATTATCGCACTAGCGGGTAAAGCAAAATCTGGCGTTCGGTTGCCATCGACTAATACCCATTCTGGCTGCACACTAAGTGCAGCTACCGCGCGACGCATCGCCAACATAGTGGCATGGAGAATATTAAGCTCGTCAATTTCTGCTGGCTCCGCGCGGCCTAGCGCCCAGCATAGTGCATTGGCTTTAATTTGCTCAGCAAGTTCTATACGACGCTTTTCGCTTAGTTTTTTTGAGTCAGTTAAGCCAGCAATAGGCTTGGTTGGATCTAAAATTACCGCAGCTGTAACCACCGCGCCAATTAATGGGCCTCGCCCTACTTCATCGACACCACAAATTAGGCTAACGTTAGGGCGTTGGTACAACATCATTATTCACTACCTGTAGAATAGCTTGTGCGGCTTTAGCACTCGCATCGCATTTTATGCTGTGATGAATAACCCGATACTGTTGCAGCAACTCATCTCGCTCTGAGGTTAATAGCGGTGTCATGGCTGCCACCAACGCATTGGGTGTGACCTGATGTTGCAGTAACTCCGTAACCATACCGCGGCCTGCCAGTAAATTAGGTAGGCTAAAATGCGCTAACTTCACTAACCTGCGACCTATTTGATAGGTTAACCAGTTTGCTCGATACGATACGACCATTAAGCATTTTGCTAGCATCGCCTCTAAGGTTGCCGTACCTGAAGTAATAAAGGTAGCGTCTGCGGCCAGTAAAACTTGGCGTGCCTGACCAATAAACAGTTTAATATCTAGCTCTGGGGCAATCTGTTGCTTTATTTCGTTAAACTGTGCGGCTTTAGCTGCTGTTACCATATTACAGATAAGCTGCAACTCAGGGAATTGCTGCTGTAGTTGCCTTGCCGCCAGTAAAAAATCGGCGGCTAGTAGCTTAATTTCATTAGTCCGACTGCCGGGCATGATCGCTAGTGCAATTTTGTCGCGATCTAAGCCAAGCTCGATTTTTGCAGCGACTTTATCTACATCTAACGGCATAGTATCAGCCATGGTATGGCCAACAAAGGTACAAGGCACTTTGTATTTATCGTAAAAGACTTTTTCAAACGGTAATAACGACAGCACCATATTAGTAGCGGCGGCAATTTTAAAAATACGTTTGTGCCGCCATGCCCATACTGACGGACTAACGTAGTGCACGGTTTTTATACCCGCTTGCTTTAATTGCAGTTCTACCGGTAAGTTAAAATCGGGCGCATCAATGCCAATAAATACATCAGGTTTATCAGCCAGCAATGCAGCAATAATTTCCCGTTTTACCTGCAGTAAACGCCGCAGCCTACCAAGCACTTCAACAATGCCCATTACCGCCAGCTCTTCCATATCAAATAGCGCATTAAAACCAAGAGCCTGCATGCGTGGCCCGCCGATACCATAAAATACCGCATCAGGATGAATGGCTTGTAAAGCGGTAATGAGATCAGCACCTAAAATATCGCCGGAGTGTTCTCCGGCGATAATGGCTATTTTGAGTGGTCGTTCAGCTACAGACATTAGCGCACGATACCTCTACTAGCATTGGCAATAAAGTCGGTAAATAGTTTAAGCTCGGGTGTAGTAGCGGCTTTCTCTGCTAGAACGGCCAAAGCTTCGGCTACCGTCTGGTTTTTACGATAAACCTCTTTGTAAGCACGGCGTATTTCCAGCAAAGCTTCACTGCTATAGCCTCGGCGCTTTAACCCTTCAGTGTTAATGCCGGCAGGTACGCACGGCGCGCCATGCACCATCAAATACGGTGGCACGTCTTTGAGTACAATAGAGCCGCCGCCACAGAAACTATGTGCGCCAATATGTACAAACTGATGTACGCCGGTCATACCGCCTAAAATTGCCCAGTCACCAATGTGAACATGCCCAGCGGCTTGCGCACCACTAGCAAAAATAATATGGCTACCAATAACGCAGTCGTGAGCAATATGGGTGGTATTCATAAACAGGTTATGACTACCAATAATAGTTTTACCCTGGTCTTGTACCGTGCCGCGATGCACTGAGCAGCCTTCACGAAATACGTTATAATCGCCAACAATCAACTCGGTGGCTTCACCTTGGTATTTTTTATCTTGGCAGGCCTCGCCAATGCTGGCGAACTGGAAAAAATGATTACCCTTGCCAATAGTGCTCGGCCCTTTAATGGCAACGTGTGACTCTAAAACGCAGTCATCACCTAACACCACACCATGGCCGACATAACAAAACGGGCCAATTTTTACATTATTACCAAGCTTTGCACTAGCTTCTATTACTGCCGATGGATGGATCACGTTTTATAGCTCTCTTCTGGCGCACATTAATTCAGCCGAGCATACCACTTGGCCATCAACTTTAGCTTCACCGTAAAACTTCCAAATGTTGCGGCGTTCTTTTAAAAACTTCACTTCTAAAATCATTTGATCGCCAGGCACTACAGGCTTTTTAAAGCGTGCGTCATCAATAGCGGCAAATAAATATAATTCGTTATCAGAGCGCTCGGTAACCGTTTTAAAACCTAAGATACCGGTAGCTTGAGCCAAAGCTTCTAAAATTAAAACGCCTGGAAAAATAGGCATGTTTGGGAAATGCCCAGTAAAAATGGGTTCATTAACTGAAACGTTTTTTACTGCCGTTAAACTTTCGCCCGGCGTGTAATCAAGCACCCGGTCGATTAATAAGAAAGGATAACGGTGTGGCAGTAATGCCATAATTTCCTGAATTTGCAGGCTGTTTAATTGGTTAGCCAAGGCTATTCCTCTATCTAGTTTTCAGTATCCTGTGCCGAAAGCACAGTAGCAAGCTGGCGTTCAAGCTGCTTTACTCGCTGATATAATTGATCTATTTGTCGTAACTTAGCCGTATTTTTCCGCCAATCTTGATTGGTGGTGGCCGGTAAACCTGAGGTATAAATACCTTTTTCAGTAATTGGCTTCATTACCATGGCCATGCCACTAATATTAGCGCCATCGCAAATATCAATATGGCCGTTTATTACTGCTGCGCCACCGATAATACAGTAGCGGCCAATATTGGTACTGCCGGCGACCACCGTGCAGCCAGCTATAGCAGTATGATCACCAATTTTCACGTTATGGGCAATCTGGCACTGGTTATCAATAATAACATTGTTACCAATTATCGTATCTTCTATTGCGCCTCTATCGATAGTGGCATTAGCACCAATATCGCTATCATCACCAATAATGACGCTACCAGTTTGGGGTATTTTCAGCCAGTTTCCACGCTCATTAGCAAAACCAAAACCATCAGCACCAATAATAGCACCGCTGTGTATAATGCAGCGCTTACCGATGTTAACCTTATGATAAAGCGTCACATTAGCCCATAATCGAGTGTCATCAGCTACTGTTGCGTTTTCACCAATAAAGCAACCCGCACCAATTTGCACATTATTGCCAAGCACAACTCCAGCCGATACCACTGCATTGGCGCCAACGGAAACGTTTTCACCAAGCTTAACACTGGCATCGATCACAGCCGTTGCGTGAATACCATTCGCAGCCGCAGGCGTAGTATCCAGCAGCTGTGCGACACGGGCAAACGCAACATAGGGGTTTTGTACCACTAATGCATTAACCGTTGGTGCGACAAAGGGTACGTCATCATGAGTAATTAACACCGCTGATGCCGACGTCTCAGCTAAAAACTTACGATATTTGGCATTAGACAAAAAGCTGATCTGACCCGACCCAGCATTGGCTAATGATGCAATGGAAACGATGCTGCAAGCAGCATCGCCAATTAGCTGAGCATCTAAACGCTCAGCCAGTTCAGAGAGCGTAAAACTTATCATTTTTTCGCTTTACTAACCTGAGTAATTACCGATTCAGAGATATCAAACTCTGGCTTAGCATAAACAGCAGCGCCCGAATTTAATACCATGTCAAACTTTTCACGTTCAGCAACCACATCAATGGCAGCTTTAATTAACGCTAAAACCTTGTTGCGCTCTTCGGCTTGACGATTACGAATTTCTTCATCTAACGGACGCGCTAACTGCTCGTATTGTTGGCGCTGATCTGTAACCGCTTTCTTTAGTTCATCTTGCTGTTTATCGCTCATGGTTGGCCCATCGCGACGCAGCTTTTCGATATTAAAGCCAATATCTTTTTCTAACTTACTTACCGCTTCTATACGCTGAGAAAATTCATTCTTAATGGCTTCTTGCATCGCAGCAGACTGCGGTATTTTAGCCGCAACTGCTTGCACATCAACATAAGCGATTTTCATTTCTTTGGCCATGCTTGTGCCAGCCATTAACAAGCCTGCAACAAGAATAATTACTGATTTTACTGCACGTGTCTTTAACATCTTTTAATCCCTATTTTTCTAATCTAGAAAGTTGTACCAATATTAAAACTAAAGTTTTCTTGTAAATCGCCTTCTTGCTTTTTAAGTATCTTTGCCAAGCTGAAAGTTAATGGGCCCATTGGCGAAATCCACTGTAAAGATACACCAGCGGTGGCGCGAAACAAGCTCGGATCTGAATAATCGATCAATAAAGGCTGAGCCTGACGACTTTGCTGAGCATACTGGATTTGCTTTAAGTCAGCATAACGCGCCATGTCAAACTCAGTATCCCAGACGTTACCAGCATCAATAAATAAACTGGTGCGCACCGAGTTACGATAATCATCACTTAAAAACGGTGTCGGCGTAATAAGTTCTAAGGTGACAACTGCCGTGGCGTTACCGCCGATAGAACGTTGCGATACCTGATAGCTATCATTATTCGGTGAGTTAGGATAACCGTTAGACATGTTATCACCCGGTAAGCCTGGCACTGTGTCAGCATAGCGAAAAATAGCATGTGGACCAATAATGCGGCTTTCAAAACCACGAATATTTTGGCCGCCGCCATAAAAGTTTTCTGTGAAAGGTAAGGTGTAGTCATAGCCATTTTTACTGCCGTAACCATTACCATAACCCAGCTCAATTTTAGATAGGAATGACCAGCTATGATCATTACTTAACGGTATATAGTTGCGCCCTTCAAATGAGGTTTTAAAGAAGGCTAAATCCGAATTAGGCGTAGTAACTTTTATGTTTGCACCTAAATAGTTACCCGCAGTTGGGAATAAACCACGGTTTAACGTGCTACGTACCCAACCCGCTGATAACTCATAGTTGGTAAAATGAAACGCTGCATCTGGATTTAATTCATCTTTTAATACCGCGCGGAAATGCCTTAGCTGATCATAATCATCACGTAAGTTAATTTTATTAACTACGTAGTTCGCGCCAAAATTTAAGCGATTATATTCGTTTATCGGATAACCTATATTCGCACCAAAACCATAGCGGCGTTGGTTATAAGCCTCAAGGTTTGATGATGCACTGCTATAGTCGGTATCAGAGTAAAATACCTGTCCACCTAAACTTACGCCGTCCAACGTAAAATAAGGATCGGTGTAGGTTGCACTAATCGACTTTTGATATTTATTCGTGTTTAAGCTAATACCAGCGCTGTTACCTGTGCCAAAAAAGTTTTCTTGTTGCACACCTATTTGGAATGACAAACCCATATAGTTGCCATAAGAAATACCGGCATTAAAACTACCCGATGGCTGCTCTTTAACTTTAAAACCGATGTCGATTAAATCGTCTTCGCCGGCTACCGGAATCGTTTCAAACTCTACGTTTTCAATATAAGGCAGACGTTGAATACGTTGTTTTGATAGTTCTAGGGCATCGTTCGATAACCATGCCCCTTCCATCTGACGTAGTTCACGGCGCAGCACTTCATCTCTGGTAGAGCTATTACCTTGCATATTAATGCGGCGCACATACACCCGCTTACCCGGGTCAACACTGATGGTTAGATCAACTTCTTTGGTATCATCGTTAATTTGCGGAATAGTACGCACTTTAGAATTCGCATAGCCAAACCGAGCCAATAACTTAGCAATACTTTCCTCGGTGTAAGTAACTAGAGCGCCGTTATACAGTTGGCCCTCTTTAAGCGGCAATACTTGAGTAATAAATTCGTCTTGACCGATGAGATCACCAACAAACTTTACGCTTTTTATATTGTACTTTTCGCCTTCGTTAACGTTTAACGTTACGTACACCGACGTTTTATCTGGGCTAACTGATACTTGCTCAGAATCAATATTAAAACGCAGATAACCACGATCTAGGTAGTAGCTATTTATCTTTTCTATATCGCCTTTAAGCGTTTGCTTTTGATAGCGATCAGAAGACATAAAGCGCCACCATGGCAAATCTTGCTTCGATTCAATATTTTTTAATAATTCTTCGTCAGAAAATAACTTATTACCAACGATATTAATTTGCCGAACTGATGCCGCATCACCCTCTTCAAACTTAATTTTTAGATTAACGCGATTACGCGGCAAATACGTAACGTCTATTTTAACGTCAGCCTGATATTTACCGACACCGTGATAAAACTCGGTTAAGCCATTTTCTATGCTTTTTAAAATCGTTTTATCTAAGGGTTCACCAACTTCCACATGATTACCTGACAGGCTCTCTAGCAGCTGTTCTTCTTTGATATCTTTATTACCATCAAATTCTATTGCATTGATGGTTGGCCGCTCACGTAGCCGATAAATAATCGTGTTACCGTCGCGAAATACCTTAATATCATCGAAATGTCCCGCAGCATACAAAGTACGAATACTGCGTGACAAATTAAACTCATTAATGGTGTCGCCAACGTTAAAAGGTAAGTTATTTAACGCCGCGCCAAGCGCTACGCGTTGCAGGCCTTCAACCTGAATATCTTGAACCGTAAAAGATTCTTCAGCAAGCACCGAGTTACTAGCAGAGGCAAGTAACATCGCGGCTACTAATCGTTTAATTGTCATTATTGAACTACTTATGATTAGTTATTTACAAACGAGAAATATCGTTGAACAGCGCAATTCCCATTAGCATTAGCAGAATTAGCGCTCCAAACCGGAAACCTATCTCCTGCGTCTTTTCAGAGACAGGTTTACCACGTATTAGTTCCAGCAGCATATACATTAAATGACCACCATCAAGTACTGGCAGCGGTAGTAAATTAATAACGCCCAAGTTAACACTTATCAATGCTAAAAACGATAAAAAAGCTACCAAACCTATACTGGCGGTAGTGCCAGCACCCTGTGCAATCGAAATTGGTCCGCTTAAATGCTTTACTGACACGTCGCCCGTTATAAGTTTACCGATCATAGAGAAACTTAATCGGGTGAGCTGCCACGTATGAGCAACACCTGCGCCAATAGCATCAAAGGCACCATACTGTTGGGTATAAAGTACCCCAGCCGGCCAGTCAGTTACTTGGGGGGTAACGCCCAGCACACCTTGCGAAAAACCGTCTTTAGCAATCACCAAGGTAGGCGTTACCGTTACGTTTAGCTGCTGTTCTGCACGCTGAATTAGTAATGTCAGTGGCTGTTCTGCAGAATTAGTAATAATGCCTTGTAACTGCTGCCAGTCATTAATAGCGTCATCATTAATACTTAAAATTTTATCATTAATTTGTAAGCCCGCTTTATCTGCGGCAGAATCTTTTTGTATTGCGGCAATATTGGTCAGTACTTTAGGTTTAGCTAAACCTAAACCTAAACTATCAAATACGCTCTGTTTTTCCGGGTTAAACTTCCAGTTTTTAGTATCTAACACAACAGTGCGTAACTGTTGTGTCGTTAAATCTTTAAGTTCTAATTCAATGCTATCTCGGCCAATTTGTTCTACTAATAACAAGTTCACACTATTAACGTCGCTAGCTTGATGTTGGTTAACCGCGATAATTTGCTGCTGTGCGGGTATACCTGCCTGCCATGCTATTGACTGCGGTGTAATATCTGCAACAACTGGGCGCATCGTTTGCACACCAAGCATATACATTAACCACAACACTAAAATGGCAAAGATAAAGTTTGCTGCAGGGCCAGCAGCGATAATGGCCATACGCTGCCATACCGTTTTGTGGTTAAAGGCCAGGTCTTTGAATTGTGGTAAAACAGGATCTACCCGTTCATCCAGCATGCGGACATAGCCACCAAGTGGAATTGCGGCAATAACAAATTCAGTGCCTTGCTTATCACGCCAGCGCAGTAATGCTTTACCAAAACCAATAGAAAACCGTTTAACTAATACGCCGTTTTTGCGCGCTACCCAAAAATGGCCAAACTCGTGCACGGTAATTAAAATGCCCAAGGCGACAATAAACGACAATAAATTCCAAATCGCACCCGACATTAAACACACTTCCTAAGTTGCAACTGCGCGTATTGCCGCGCGTCTTGATCGAGCGCTAATATATCATCGAGTGCCGCAACCTGAAAGCCAGCAAAATGTTCAAGGCTATTGCTGTTAATACGCGCGATATCGGTAAAGCGTATTTGTTTAGCTAAAAATGCTGCTACCGCTACTTCATTAGCGGCATTTAGCGCTGTGGTTGCACCTTGCCCCGCAGCGCAAGCCGACATCGCCAAATATAAATTTGGATAACGTTCCGGCTCAGGTTCAGTAAAGGTAAAATCGCGCATTTGCTTAAAGTTAAGCGGTGCAACAGGGCTAGCGATACGCTTAGGGAATGCTAAGGCATGCGCAATAGGTGTACGCATATCGGGTTGGCCTAGCTGAGCCAGTACCGAGCCATCACTATATTGCACCATAGAATGAATAATACTTTGCGGATGAATTACGACTTCAATATCATCAGCTTGGCAATTAAATAACCAGCGCGCTTCGATAAACTCTAAACCTTTGTTCATCATGGTGGCGCTATCGACCGAAATTTTATGCCCCATGCTCCAATTCGGATGGGCCACGGCTTGTTCAGGTGTAATTTGGGAAAACTCAGTTAATGCCTTACACAAAAACGGGCCGCCACTGCCAGTGAGCAGTAGTTTATTAATACCAAAATCTTGCAGAGTTTGCGCGTGAGTGTTTAGCTGTAAATTAGCCGGTAAACACTGGAAAATAGCATTATGCTCGCTATCTATCGGCAATAAGGTGGCACCATGTTGTTTTACTTTGCTGATAAACAACTCACCGCTCATCACTAGCGCTTCTTTATTGGCCAGTAACACCGTTTTACCTTGCTCGACTGCCGCCAATGTTGGCAGCAAGCCCGCTGAACCGACAATAGCCGCCATCACCATATCTGCATCAGGATGCGCTGCAAGCTGACATAGCGCTTCAATGCCCGATAACACTTCAGTATGGCTACCGGCGTGTTTTAATTCTGCTGCCAACATTTTAGCAGCGTTGTTATCCAGCATCGCCGCATAGCGCGGCTTAAACTCTAAACACTGCTGCAGCAATTTTTTAGTTTGCGTCGCTGCGGTTAACGCCAGCACCTTATAGTCTTGGGGATGTGCCGCTAATACCGATAAGGTACTTACGCCAATAGAGCCAGTTGAGCCGAGGATAACCACCTGACGCATTAGTAAAAACCACCAAAAATAGCCACAATAATCGCAAACAACGGTGCCGTCGCGGTTAAACTGTCTATGCGATCTAAAATACCGCCATGCCCAGGCAAAAATTTTCCGCTGTCTTTTTTGCCAGCAACACGTTTAAACATACTTTCGGTTAGATCACCAAACACAGACAATACGGTTAGCAGAAATGCCGACACATACCAAATTCCAGTTTGGGCTGGCCAATCTTGTAAATATGCCAAAACTGTAACCGCTATTGCCACTAGCGCTAAGCCACCCAGCATACCTTCAACGGTTTTACCTGGGCTTACCTGAGGTAACAATTTATGTTTACCAAATGGCTTGCCAACAATATACCCGCCAATATCAGCGGCCCAAACTAAGGCTAGCAGACAGACAATTAACCAAGCGCCAGTAAAACTAGACGCCGCGTAATCAGTAGAACGAATAAATAACACCCCAGCCCACGCCGGAACTAATGTTAGCCAGCCCATTAGGGCTTTGCCCCAATCACTATTGGCCCATAAATTTTTGCTTTTGGGGTACGTTAACACCAACGCAATGGCTAGCAACCACCAGCCCACTCCGGCCAGTAGCACGGTGCTTAGTAAAATATTATTTTCTATTGGCCACTGGGTTTGTGCGGGTAGCTGCCAATACAGCAGCGCCATAACCACTGCGGTTAAGCTAACGTAAGCTGTACGCATTGCTGTGTTAGCAAGGTTACATAAACCACTCCATTCCCATGCGCCTAATAAAAATGCGGCTGAGATAAACAGTGCAAAACCTAGTAGCGGCAAATAAAATACGGCTAACAATGCTAAAGGCGCCATAATTAACGCTGTAATAACCCGTTGTTTAAACAATCTTGTTATCCTTTACCTTGAGTCGCTAGTTGCCGGATTTGCTCTCCGGTACAGCCAAAGCGTCGCTCTCGGTTTACAAAGGCGGCTATCGCTTCTGAAAATACTTGCTGATCAAAATCTGGCCATAAGATTTCAGTAAACCAGAACTCGGCGTAAGCGGCCTGCCACAATAAAAAGTTGCTGATACGGTAATCACCACCAGTGCGAATTAATAAATCCAGCTCTGGCTGATCATGCATCTGCACGTGTTGAGCAAATAGCTGCTCGTCAATTTGCTCTGCAACTAACGTCCCCTGCTGCACCTTTATCGCTAACGTGCGTGCAGCATTAACTATATCCCATCGTCCGCCGTAATTTGCGGCAATATTTAACGTTAACGCGGTATTATTCGCGGTTAGTTGCTCGGCTTTATCAATACTAGCGCGCAATTTATCGCTAAACGCGGATAAGTCGCCCACTACTTTTAGCCTGACATTGTGTTTATGTAATTTTTTTACTTCACTTTGCAGCACCATTAAAAATAGCTGCATCAGCGTTGACACTTCGTCTTCTGGCCTGCGCCAATTCTCACTGCTAAAGGCAAATAAAGTAAGTGACTGAATTCCCAGCTCACGACAAAAGCTTACGCTACGCCGCACGGCTTCCACGCCTTTTTTATGTCCCCAGACTCGCGGCTTGCCCTGCCGTTCGGCCCAACGGCCGTTACCATCCATAATAATTGCCACATGCTTAGGCAAACTATGCGGTTTGAGCTGCGTCAATGCAGTCATAACGTGCGACCTGTCCTTATCTTGAGTTCATCAGTCTATTGCTGATCAACCTTATTACCATGTAAAACTTACGAACAAATAAAAAAGCGTCGCAAAGCTTTAACGTCACGACGCTGATACGTTAACAGAAGTGCAAATTACACTTCCATTAATTCTTTTTCTTTATCCGCTAATACATCATCAATTTTCTTGATAAAGCTATCGGTTATTTTCTGAATTTCATCAGCGGCGCGACGTTCGTCATCTTCGCTAATTTCTTTATCTTTTTGCAGCGTTTTTAAATCAGCATTAGCATCGCGACGAATATTACGCACCGCAACTCGGCCGTTTTCTGCTTCGCCACGTACCAACTTAACCAACGATTTACGACGCTCTTCCGTCAATGCAGGTAATGGCACGCGAATAGTAGTGCCAGCCGACATTGGGTTTAAACCTAAGTCAGAGGCCATAATTGCCTTTTCTACCGCCGTGGTAAGGCTTTTATCAAATACGGTAATAGCCAGTGTACGTGGGTCATCAATAGATACGTTAGCTACCTGACGCAGCGGCGTATCAGCGCCATAGTAAGACACCATAATACCATCTAATAAACTTGGGTGAGCACGGCCGGTTCTTACTTTGGTTAATTGAATTTTAAGCGCATCTACGCTTTTTTCCATACGAACGTTACTGTCTTTAATAATGTCGTTAATCACGATCTCTATCCTTTTTATTCATTGCATCAGTTACACAATGCAGTACTAAGCGCAGTAGTTTACTGTAAATTTTCTGCGTGGTCGATTACTGTGCCCTCTGGCTCGCCCATAATCACACGTTTTAACGCGCCGGCGGTGTTCATATTAAATACTCGAATTTGTAAATTGTGATCACGTGCTAGCGTAAATGCCGCTAAATCCATCACTTTAAGCTCTTTGTCTAATACTTCAGTGTACGTTAGCTGTTTGTACAAGGTTGCACTAGGGTCTTTTACTGGATCGGCAGAGAAAACACCATCTACCTTGGTGGCTTTTAATACCGCGTCGGCACCAATTTCAATACCGCGTAAGCATGCTGCCGAGTCAGTAGTAAAAAACGGATTACCGGTACCCGCAGAGAAAATAACCACGCGGCCTGATTTTAGTAAGCTAATGGCTTCAGCCCAGCTGTAGTTATCACATACGCCATTTAATGGAATAGCACTCATCATTCGTGCATTAACATAAGCGCGGTGCAGCGCATCACGCATAGCTAAACCATTCATTACCGTAGCCAGCATGCCCATATGGTCGCCTACTACACGGTTCATACCAGCTTTTGCTAAGCCTTCGCCGCGAAAGATATTGCCACCACCGATAACAATACCCACCTGCACGCCAAGCTCAACTAATTCTTTAATTTCTTGTGCCATGCGGTCTAACACTTTGGGGTCAATACCAAAGCCTTCGTCGCCCATCAGTGCTTCACCACTGAGTTTTAATAAAATTCTGCGGTAGGTCGGTTTTGGATTAATACTCATGAGATCCCCATAGTGCCAATGAAGTTAAGGTAATTGCGGGTAAAAAAAACCGCGGCTTAAGTCGTGTAAACTTAGAGTCGCGGTTATTCTAGCGTTTTTTGCAGTCAGGCAGAAGTGTAAATTACTTCTTAGCCGCCGCGATTTGCGCTGCGACTTCAGCGGCGAAGTCTTCTTCTTTCTTCTCGATGCCTTCACCTACTTCTAAGCGAATGAAAGAAACAGCTTTAGCACTGTGTTGTTTCAGGAAATCGCCAACAGAGATAGAAGGATCTTTTACAAATGGCTGACCTGTTAAGCTTACTTCACCAGTAAACTTGCTCATACGGCCGGCAACCATTTTCTCAGCAATTTCTTTGGCTTTACCTGAGTTAATTGCGATATCAATTTGAATTTCGCGCTCACGTTCAACCACATCAGCAGGTACGTCTTCTGGCGTTAAGAAGCCAGGAGTATTTGCAGCAACATGCATAGCTACATCTTTCGCTACGTCTTCATTACCGCCTTCCAACACAGCTAATACACCGATACGGCCAGAATGCACGTATTGACCGATAACTGCACCTTCAACTACCGCTGCGCGGCGTACGTTGATGTTTTCACCAATTTTAGCAACCAGTGTAGCGCGAGTATCTTCAACCGAAGTACCGTTTAAGTCTGCAGCTAAAATAGCTTCTGCAGTGAACAGCTTGTTAGCGTGGGCTAAATCAGCAACCGCATTAGCAAAATCTAAAAAGTTGCTATCGCGCGCAACAAAGTCAGTTTCGCAGTTAAATTCAATCGCTAAACCAATACCATTAGCTACGCGAGTGATAATAGTACCTTCAGCGGCAATACGACCTGCTTTCTTGGCAGCTTTGGCCAAACCACTTTTACGCATAGCGTCAATTGCGGCTTCAACATCACCTGCAGTTTCTTCTAATGCTTTTTTACAATCCATCATGCCAGCGCCAGTGCGCTCGCGAAGTTCTTTAACTAAAGCGGCAGTTACAGCCATGAGAGCTTCCTCGTATTAATTCTGGTTAGACAAACAGGGGCCAAGCCGGCCCCTGTCGCAATTTGGCACTGTGTTAACGCAAGCTTAGCCTGCGCTAAAAACAGAGAAATTACTCTGCTTCAACGAAGGCTTCGGCTTCTGCCTGTACTTCGATGTTTTTGTCACGACCTTCCAGGATAGCTTGACCTACAGCAGCTAGGTATAACTGAATAGCGCGGATCGCGTCATCGTTACCTGGTACTACAAAGTCAACGCCTTTTGGATCAGAGTTAGTATCAACGATAGATACAACCGGAATACCCAGGTTGTTAGCTTCTTTGATCGCAATGTGTTCATGGTCAGCATCGATCACGAACAATACGTCTGGCAAGCCACCCATATCTTTAATACCGCCTAAGCTCTTTTCCAGCTTGTCCATTTCACGAGTACGGTCTAAAGCTTCTTTTTTAGTCAGCTTGTCGAAAGTACCGTCTTGGCTTTGCGCTTCCAGATCTTTTAAACGCTTAATTGACTGACGCACTGTTTTCCAGTTAGTCAGCATACCGCCTAACCAGCGGTGATTTACATAGAACTGGTCTACCTTGGTTGCCGCTTCTTTGATAGCTTCAGATGCAGCACGTTTAGTACCAACGAATAAGATCTTGCCTTTCTTCGCTGCTACTTGCTGAATGAATGCCAGTGCATCGTTCATCATAGGAACAGTTTGTTCCAAGTTGATGATATGTACTTTGTTACGCGCACCGAAAATGAATGGCTTCATTTTTGGGTTCCAGTAACGAGTTTGGTGACCGAAGTGCACGCCCGCTTGGAGCATGTCGCGCATAGAAACTTTTGCCATGATTTATTTTCCTGTATAAGGGGTTAAGCCTCCATGTATCCCATATGCCGACCTTGGGCTGACTGTTGTTCAGTGCAACGCAAAGCACCCCGGAATATGTGCCGATACATGTGTGTTTTGTTTAAATTACGCCAATTGCAGCCGGTTAATGTAAAATGTCGAACTAAAGGTTCTACAATAAACACGAAACCAATTTGCTAATTTGCGGCGCGCTTTATACCATATACACCACGCAAACACAATAAGATGTGTATTTTCGCAGCAGTGCCAAGGCTACTAATATCCCGCCGCACCATAGAGAGAGAAGGTATGACAGCAACCATTAAAACTACCGCCGAAATCGAAAAAATGCGCGTAGCCGGGCGCTTAGCCGCCGACGTATTAGAAATGATTGGGCCTTTTGTTAAAGCCGGTGTTACTACCGACGAGCTTAATACTATTTGTCACGACTATATCGTTAACGAGCAACAAGCCATTCCGGCGCCACTTAATTATCATGGCTTTCCAAAATCCATTTGCACCTCAGTTAACCAAGTGATATGTCATGGTATTCCGGCCGATAAAAAGCTAAAAGATGGCGACATTATTAATATCGATATCACCGTAATTAAAGACGGTTACCACGGCGACACCTCAAAAATGTTTGTCATTGGCAAGCCGAGCATTATGGCAGAGCGACTAATTAAAGTAACGCAAGAGTGCCTATATTTGGCGCTACATAAAGTTAAAAACGGCGTACGCTTAGGTGATATTGGCCATGTTATTCAGCAACACGCTGAGCACCATAGCTATTCTGTAGTACGTGAATATTGTGGTCACGGTATCGGTGCCGTATTCCATGAAGACCCGCAGGTATTGCACTACGGCAAACCTGGCACCGGTGATGTGCTAAAAACGGGCATGTGTTTAACCATTGAACCGATGATTAACGCAGGCGCGCGGCAAAGTAAATTGTTAGCCGATGGCTGGACGGTCGTAACCAAAGATCGCAGTTTATCTGCTCAGTTTGAACACACTATTTTAGTAACAGACACAGGCTGCGAAATTTTAACCCTACGCAGTGATGATACTATTGAGCGCATCTTAACCGCCCAATAGCAACATAGGAGTTGGGTGTATGAGCCAGGCGGTAACCTATAGCAAAGCACTGTCAGACAGTTATAGCCTGGACAGCTACAAAAAGGTCTTTGCCGACTTTCATGATTGGTTAAGCAAAAGCTTTGCGTTATATCCAGTTAATGCCTTAGTAAAAGCTCGCGCGCACTTTATCGATCAGGTGTTACTGCAGCTATGGTATAAGTTTGACCTGCACAAGGTTAAAGACTTAAACCTGATAGCGGTTGGCGGTTATGGCCGTGGCGAGCTGCATCCCTGCTCCGATATTGATTTACTAATCCTGACGAATGAACCTTTAACCAGTACTCAACAAGACGCTATAGCACAATTTATTGCCACACTGTGGGATTTACGCTTAGAGGTAGGCCATAGCGTACGCAGCTTAGATGAAACCATAACGCTGGGTAAAGACGACATTACCATTGCGACTAACTTACTTGAAATGCGCTTACTTAGTGGTAATAAGCTGCTATATGAGCAACTACAGCTCGATATTAACCAAGATAGTTTTTGGACTAGCCAAGCGTTTTTTCAAGCTAAACGTAATGAACAACAGCAGCGTCATGCGCAATATCATGGCACCAGTTACAATTTAGAGCCGAATTTAAAAGCTAACCCCGGTGGGCTGCGTGACATTCAAACCATAGGCTGGGTAGCAAAACGGCACTTTCAAACCCGCACCATGCGCGAATTAGTCGCTTATCATTACCTTACCGAAGACGAATACCAAGAGCTGATGGAATGCGAAGCCTATTTATGGCAAATGCGCTTTGCCCTACATTTAGAAGCTGGCCGTAATGAAAACCGCATTTTATTCGATTATCAGCCGGCAATTGCCCAGCGCTTAGGCTTTGGCGCCGATGGTAAAGCCTCGGTCGAACGCATGATGAAGCGATTTTTCCGCACTGTGCAACGGGTGTCTGAATTAAACGAAATGCTACTGCAGCATTTTGACGGTAGTATTTTAAATCATAAAGAAAAAGTAAAAACGCTGATCCTAGATGATTACTTTGAGCTACAAGGTCATTTACTTGCCGCGCGCGACAATGCCGTATTTGCTCGGCGCGATAACTTATTACGCCTATTTTGGCATATTGCTAATAACTCAAATATTACCGGTGTACATTCAGCCACTATGCGGCTGATTCGCCAAGTGCGACGCCGGCTAATGGGCGATTTACAAGATTACGAAGCCTGCCGCCAACTATTTTTAGCTATTGTGCGCCACCCGCGCGGCATGGATAGAGCCATTACGCTTATGCATCGTTATGGCGTGCTAGCGGCTTATTTACCGCAGTGGCGCAATATTGTTGGCCAAATGCAGTTTGATTTATTTCACGCTTACACCGTAGACGAGCATACGCATCGTTTATTAAAAAACTTGTATAAATACACGCTAACCGAATACGAAAACGAATTTCCGCTATGCAGCGATATCGTAAAAAAAATGGAGAAACCCGAATTATTGTACTTAGCCGGCATTTTTCATGACATTGCTAAGGGCCGCGGCGGAGATCACTCCGAGCTCGGCGGCATGGACGCACGCGAGTTTGCCAAACTACATAAACTCAGTGAGTTTGATAGTAAGCTTATTGTCTGGTTAGTAGAACATCATTTACTAATGTCGGTTACCGCACAGCGACGCGACATTTACGACCCCGCCGTAGTAACCGAGTTTGCCGAAAAAGTACGTGACGAAACACGGTTAAACTACCTGTATTGTTTAACCTTGGCCGACATTCGTGCAACTAACGACAACTTATGGAATGATTGGAAAGGATCGCTATTACGTGAGCTATTTTTAGCCACGCAAAAAGCTTTTCGTCGGGGTTTAGAAAAGCCAATGGATTTACGCGATCTTATTCGTGAAAACCAAGCCGAAGCCATGTCGTTACTACTAAAACATACCTTTAGTGAAACTGAAATTAGCCAATTATGGGGTCGCATTAAAGCTGATTATTTTGCCCGCTATAGCGCCAAACAAATTAGCTGGCACTGCGAGCATATTTTGCGGCACAAAAACCCTAATGAGCCGCTGGTGCTTATTAGTAAAACACCGATCCGCGGTGGCACCCAAGTATTTATTTATACTAAAGATCAACCAAAACTGTTTGCCCGTTTAGTCGCAGCGCTCGATAGTAAAAAAGTAAATATTTTTGACGCGCAAATTATGACAAATAAAGACGGCTACGCCATGGATACCTTTGTCATTTTAGAACAAAACGGCGATGCGGTAACCTCGCCTTCTCGTCAGCAAAGTATTAAGCGCGCTCTAGAATTGTATATTGCCGGCAAACCTGATTTGTCACGGCAAAAAACAAGGCTATCAAGGCAAATGCGCCAGTTTAACGTACCACCTAAGGTAGTATTTTTACCCGGCAATACCAGTAAACGCACTATGATAGAGCTAGCAGCACTTGATACGCCGGGCTTATTAGCTAATATTGGTGAAGTATTTCAGCGCTGTGACGTAAATATTCATGCGGCTAAAATTACCACTATAGGCGAGCGCGCAGAAGATTTTTTTATGATTTCCAACAGTGACGACCAAGCGCTATCTCTTGAACAGCAAACTATATTAAAACAAGCGCTTATAGACCAACTTTCGCAACAAGCAGAAAATTAGTAATAAGAAAAAGGTCAGCAAAGCCTAATGCTAACCAGTCACCCTAACCGATATTTCATTAGCGCTTAAGCATACACTTGGTTTAAGCGCGAAATTTTGCCGCATCAATAATTGCCCACAAATGCACAATAACAGCAATAATGCCGGGGATAATTAAAAAGAACGTGCCATACCCCGCTGCGCAAATCACAAAAAACAAAATAGCTGCCAAAATACGCCCTTGCACCAGCTGACCTAAGCCTGGAACAAAAAAACTACATAGTGCTGCAAGAACGTTACCGCCTGAACCCTGACCTGACATATATTCACTCCAGTTACTAAAAATAACTAACCGATATTAGCTGGTAATACATAATAGAACAATCTGTTGTATATTAGGTCGTTATCTCTTTGGCCAACTGTAGTAATTTCGGGTAATAGTCTTTATCAAGCTGCGCTAGCTGATCTTGCTCCACTAACACATCATGTAATATTTGTTCAGTAGTTAATGGGTTAGCAAGTACTACGCGAAACACTATAGTTTCTTGACGGTTATATTGTACAGGCATTAAGCGCGTACGCGAGACAAACGATTTACCCTCTTCTCGCTGACGTTTTTGAATAAACTTGGTTAGCCCATTTAGCAGCTCGTTAAAGCGTTGTAGCTGTTCTGGGCTGGCTTGTCTCATCGCTTTTTGCACTATTGCAGGTACATAACGATAGGTTAATAAACACAGCTCTGGCTCGGTAATTAACTCAAAATCAATATTATGCGAAATAAGCGTAGCAAAATAACGGGCTTTTTCTAAACTGCGGTTAATCAGTATTTCATAACCATCACGGCCAATCACCTGTAAGCAAGCATGCACTAACATTGCCATGCCAGGCCGTGAGCCTTCTAAAGTTTGGCTACCTAAGTCTTTTGACCCTTTACGCAAAATATATTCAGCGTGGTGCTCTATGGCATGCGCGGCTGACGGATGTTTAAACACCACCATACCAGCCCCCATAGGCACATACATTTGTTTATGTGCATCTATAGTTACTGAATCGGCACGCTCTATGCCATCAAGTATATGTCGATATTTATTTGATAATAACGTCGCTCCACCCCATGCGGCGTCGACGTGAAAATGACATTGATATTGCTGTGCGATATCCGCTAATTGGTGCAAGGGGTCAACATTACCGGTTTCGGTGGTCCCCGCTACGCCAACGATAGCTAACACGCGAATATTAGCCGCCGTTAGCTCAGCCATTTTCTCTGCTAGTGCCAAAGCATCTATTTTATTGTTGGCATCGGTTTTTACAGCAATTAATGAATCACGCCCTATACCTAGCACATCGGCCGCTTTTCCCAATGAATAGTGGCCACGTTCGGATACCACTATGGCTAAACCATCATAGCCATAGTGTTTCATCGCTTTAAATAAGCCTTCGCGAGCAATGCCTTTAAACTCACCGTCGGCTCTAAGTAAACGGTTACGGGCTATCCATAATGCGGTGATATTGGCCACCGTACCACCAGAACAAAACGCCCCCAACGAATGATTAGCACTGTGCATCCATTTTTTATAAAAGCCGTCGTTTTCGCCATAAACTAAATGATGCACCATACCAAGCACTTGGCGCTCCATCGGCGTAAACGCTTTGGATGTTTCAATTTTTACCAGATTTTGGTTTAAGCCAACCATCATCTTGGACAATGACAGCACAAAATAAGGCAAAGCTGAGGTCATATGGCCGATAAAGCTCGGTGCGGCGGTATGGACAGAATGTGCCACTAATTTTTGCATCAGGCTTTCAGCGTAATCTGAAACAAAATTCGGCATTTGCGGAATTTCATGAGTTTGAAAATCACGCTCGATTTGCCACAGCGGCTTTTCTACCGCAACAATACTTTTACGCAAAAAACCGGCCAAATTTTGCGACAAATTCTGCTCAATAATACTCAAGGTTGAGTCTGGCGCTTCAGGAACAGTAAAGATACGCCACAGCGCTTCTTCTGAGGCCGTAGCCTGTCTTTTGCTCGATTCTTTCATGCTGTTGCTACTCTGCATACGGGTTTAGCTATCACTAAAACGGCCGGAAAAAGGCGCTTACTTTACTGTAAGCGCAAAAAAAAGTCTGCAAAAAAATACCGTTCAGGCCCGACCTGTTAAGTATCAATTCAGTAGCAGCTTAACTGCGTAAACCGATGCCACGATTAATTAAATACAGCGCATAGCTAAACAGTGCAGCAATAAAGCCCAATACCACCGCCAGAGCTAGCCACAGGTTGACGTCGGTTATACCCAAAAAGCCGTAGCGAAACGCGTTAACCATATACACAACAGGGTTAAGCGCGGCTACATGCTGCCAAAAACCGGGTAATAAGGTTAACGAATAAAATACACCACCTAAATAAGTAAGCGGAGTTAGAACAAAAGTAGGCACAATACTTATATCGTCAAACGACTTCGCATGAACGGCATTAATTAGCCCGCCTAATGAAAACAGCATCGACGTAAGTATTACGGTAATAATGATCACTGCGATATTATGTATTTGAATGCTGACAAAGAATAACGACAACAAGGTAACAATTAAGCCCACCAAAATACCGCGCGCCATACCGCCACCAACATAACCCAGTACAATAATATAGTTGGGTACGGGTGCGACTAATAACTCTTCAACATTACGTTGAAATTTAGCACTAAAAAACGACGAGGCGACGTTAGCGTAGGAGTTAGTAATGACCGCCATCATAATTAAACCGGGTACAATAAACTCCATATAGCTAAAGCCGCCCATTTCACCAATGCGCGAACCAATTAAGCTACCAAAAATAACAAAATACAGCGCCATAGTGATTGCTGGCGGTACTAAGGTTTGCAGCCAAATTCGTAAAAAACGGTTAGTTTCTTTGGTTAAGATACTTTTTAACGCCACGCTATAATTTGCCTTACTCATTGCGTGGCTCCTTTACTTCCATCTACCAATGAAACAAATAATTCTTCTAGTCGGTTGGCTTTGTTTCGCATTGACAACACCTTGATATTTTGTGCGCTTAGCTGGGCAAAAATTGGGTTTAAGCCCTGTGCATTTTCAACATCAACTTCTATGCTATGGCTATCTAATTGACGCCAAGTGAAACTCTCTAAGCTAATAGTGGCTGGCTCACCAGCAAAATCGAAAATAAAGGTTTCTTTAGTTAACTTAGATAACAAGGCTTTCATGGTGGTGTTTTCTATAATTTGGCCGTTATCGATAATGGCGATATTACGGCAAAGCATTTCGGCTTCTTCCAAATAGTGCGTAGTAAGTATAATAGTTACGCCTTGCTGATTAATTTTGCGTAAAAACTCCCACATTGAACGGCGCAGCTCGATATCAACACCAGCGGTAGGCTCGTCTAAAATAAGCAGTTTTGGTTCATGCATTAAGGCGCGAGCAATCATTAAGCGGCGTTTCATGCCTCCCGATAATTCACGCGAGCGTGCATTACGCTTATCCCACAACCCAAGCTGGCCAAGGTATTTTTCGGCGCGTTCTAACGCTAACTTTCTTGGTACACCGTAATAACCAGCCTGATTAACCACAATTTGTAGCACCGTTTCAAACTGATTAAAGTTAAACTCTTGCGGCACTATACCTAGCTGACTCTTGGCTTGCTCTAATTGGCTATCTAGGTCAAAACCAAATACTTGAATGCTGCCTTGGGTTTTATTAACCAAGGAACTAATAATACCAATGGTGGTACTTTTACCTGCGCCATTGGGCCCAAGCAGGGCAAAAAAATCGCCCTGTTTTACCTGTAAATCAATACCGCTTAATGCGACAGTACCGCTTTTGTAAACCTTATGCAGCCCTTTAATATCTAACGCTAAACTCAATTCTGTTCTCCTGTCGCAGCCGACTCGCCACTATAACCCCAACGGTTTAATAACTGATGCGGTACTTTTAAATGATCTAAAATGCGCGCTACCATAAAGTCGACCAGATCGCTTACCTGCTTTGGTTGATGATAAAACCCCGGCGCCGCAGGCATAATGGTAACGCCCAGCTTGGCTAGCTTAAGCATATTTTCTAAATGAATAGCGCTAAGTGGGCTTTCACGCGGTACTAATATTAGCTGGCCGCCTTCCTTTATAACGACATCAGCCGCGCGCTCAATCAGGTTGTCACTTATGCCGGCCGCAATACTGGCAACCGTGCCAGTAGAACATGGGCAAATAACCATTTGTTTTGGCGCAGCAGAGCCAGACGCTACCGGTGAAAACCAATCTTCTTTGCCGTATACCGTTAATAGCGACGCAGCGCAACCAAAGTGTTGGCGCAGCATATCAGAGCATTTGTCCGGTGATGCCGGTAGTTTAACGTCGTGTTCGGTAGCAAATACTACGCGCGCCGCAC
The DNA here is from genome assembly GCF_036983985.1 of Rheinheimera metallidurans. Taxonomy (NCBI): domain Bacteria; kingdom Pseudomonadati; phylum Pseudomonadota; class Gammaproteobacteria; order Chromatiales; family Chromatiaceae; genus Rheinheimera; species Rheinheimera metallidurans. Next base: position 451,143 of record NZ_JALAHQ010000003.1, on the reverse strand, counting down.
TGGAAATAAGCAAGTGCACCTTAATACCCTGCGCCAGCAGCAACTCTAGTAAACGCCAAGCATAGGGCGCGCCTGAGGCACCACTAAAAGCTAAGGTAATTTCTTTAACCACCGTCATAGCGGCTCCCATTTGTGTTGCAATGCGTTAATGAGTTTGTCGTGAATTCCACCGAAACCGCCGTTGCTCATTATAACAATGCTATCGTTTGGCTGCGCTTGTTCTGTTAACAATTGAACCAAGGCATCAATATCGCGCAGCAGTGTCGCCTTTGGCGCTAACGCTCGAGTAATGGCATCTAATGACCAATTGGCGTTGGCTGGTTCAAATAAAAATACGCTATCAGCCAACGCAAGCGATAATGGCAACGCTGCTTGGTGCACGCCCATACGCATGGTATTTGAACGTGGTTCTAATACGGCTAATACTCGGTTCTGGCCTACTTTATTGCGAATACCTTGTAAGGTAGTGCTAATAGCGGTGGGATGATGGGCAAAATCGTCGTACACCTTAATACCGGCGATATCGGCCTTTAGCTCCATCCGCCGCTTTGGTGTAATAAAGCGGGTCAATGCATCTAAGGCTACTTGCACCGGCACACCAGCATGACGCGCGGCAGCAATAGCCATTACCGCATTATCTACGTTGTGCTGACCGCTTAACTGCCAGTTTAGCTCGCCGAGCTTTTCGTTTTTATAATATAAAGCGAAGTGACTGCCGTCGCTTTGTATTAATTCGGCTTGCCAATCATCACCATAACTTTGCCGCTCACTCCAACAGCCCATATCTAAAGTCTGCTTTACCGCAAGCGTATCTTCAGGCGATAACACCAAGCCATTGGTCGGCACCATACGCAACAAATGATGAAACTGCCGTTGAATTGCGGCTAAATCGAGGAAAATATCTGCATGGTCATATTCTAAATTATTAATTACCAACGTTCGTGGTCGGTAATGGACAAACTTAGAACGTTTATCAAAAAATGCGGTGTCGTATTCGTCGGCTTCAATAACAAAAAACGGTGATTCACCTAAACGGGCTGAACAATCAAAGTTTTGTGGAATTCCGCCAATTAAAAACCCCGGTTTTAAACCGGCGTAATCTAAGATCCAAGCCAGTATAGTACTGGTGGTAGTTTTGCCGTGTGTGCCGGACACCGCCAACACCCAGCGATCATGTAGTACTTGCTCGGCTAACCACTGCGGGCCAGAAATGTAACGTAAATTAGTATTAAGTACATATTCAACCGCGGGGTTACCGCGCGATAACGCATTACCAATAATAACCAGATCGGGCGCCGGTTCTAACTGTGCAGGATCCCAACCCTGTGTTAGTTCTATACCCAGCTGTTCAAGCTGAGTACTCATTGGCGGATACACATTGGTATCCGAACCCGTTACCTTATGCCCAAGTGCTTTAGCAATAGCGGCAATACCGCCCATAAAGGTGCCACAAATGCCGAGAATATGAATATGCATAACATTTCCTGAAGATTAATTGCCGCTATTGTAGCAAAAGCAAACTAGTTGGTAGTAATAACTGCAATTTGCGAATAAATTCTTTAAAATACGTCAGTTTTAACTGCTTAAGCAAAATAATTACGGATAAGGAACCCTTACATGCGCCGCATATCGCCAGTATTGCAACAGGACGGAGTCGACAGCAACTTACTTTCATTGATTAAAACCATACTGGCTGCCTGCCGAGAAATTGCCTTTCGCGTAAGCCAAGGAGAACTGGCTGGAGTATTAGGTTCTACCTTGGGTGAGAATATTCAAGGGGAAACCCAGAAAAAACTCGATATTATTGCTAACGAGTTACTAAAAGAAGTCATTCTTGAAACCGGCGTAGTAAAAGCGATCAGTTCTGAAGAAGAAGATACCATTGTTGCCGGTAACCCAAAGGGTAAATACCTAGTCACCTTCGACCCACTAGATGGCTCTTCTAACACCGACATTAATAGCTTAATTGGTACCATCTTTTCTATATTGCCAGCACCCGAAGATAAAGCCGCCGATGACGCCAGCATGTTTTTACAACCTGGCACCGCACAATTAGCCGCGGGCTACGTGCTTTATGGTCCATCTACTATGTTGGCACTTACTACGGGCAAAGGCACACGCTTATACACTTTAGATAAAACCTACGGCGGCTTTTTATTAACGGAAGAGCTGGCGACTATTCCAAAATACACCGCCGAGTTTGCCATTAATATGTCAAACCAGCGTTACTGGCAACCCGCTATGCAAACCTATATTGCCGATTTACTGCAAGGTAAAGAAGGCCCGCGTGGCAAAAACTATAATATGCGCTGGATAGCCGCCATGGTAGGCGACGTGCACCGCGTGTTATGTCGTGGTGGTATTTTTGCTTACCCTCGTGATAACAAAGATGCCAGCAAGCCAGATAAACTGCGGCTAATGTATGAAGCTAACCCAATGAGCTTTCTGGTAGAACAAGCCGGTGGTGCTAGTTCAACCGGTTATGAGCGAATCATGGACATAGTGCCGGTTGATATCCATCAGCGCGTATCAGTAATACTCGGCTCAAAACATGAAGTAGAAAGCTGTATTGCTTATCATCAACGATAGCCATTTAAACTACCGGCGCTATAATAAGCGCCAATTTTAACGAACCTAAGGATCAGCCCATGAGCTTAAGCGATGTAGCTGCAGGTAAAAACCTACCTGACGAAATTAACGTAATTATTGAAATTCCGGCCAATGCCGACCCAATTAAATACGAAGTAGACAAAGACACCGGTACAGTGTGGGTTGACCGTTTTATGTCAACACCGATGTTTTATCCATGTAACTACGGTTTTGTAAACCAAACCTTATCATTAGATGGTGACCCAGTAGACGTGTTAGTACCTACACCTTACCCACTAATGCCTGGTGCAGTAATTAAATGTCGCCCAGTGGGTGTATTATTTATGACTGACGAAGCGGGTGAAGATGCTAAAGTTATTGCCGTACCAGTAAGTAAGTTAACGAAACTGTACGACCATATTCAAGATATTAACGACGTACCAGAGCTGCTGAAAAACCAAATTCAGCACTTCTTTGAGCAATATAAAGCGTTAGAACCGGGCAAATGGGTAAAACTCAATGGTTGGGGTGATATTGCCGCCGCAAAAGAAGAAATAGTATCTTCGTTTGCCCGTGCCAAAAAATAATTCTGCTTAGAGACTCACCAGCTTAGTGCCCACTAAGCTGGTTGTTATTTAACCTATCAAAGTCAACTACAACAAGCATTTGCATAAATAAGTCTTTATACTGCGCATAAACCAATTCGAATATAATATTGTAGTATTACAGGGGCATGCAGTATGGATATATTAAGACGTCTGTCTATCGCGAAGAAAATCTATCTAATCCCTATCATAGGCACGTTGAGTTTTGTTATTTACCTTGTTTTAGCCAGTATCACCGCACTTAATAACGTGACTACGCTAGAACAAACTCGCGATGTGCAATTTCCTGTACTGCAAGCTGCACAAAGCTCATTAGTATTACTAGAGCGGATAAAAGAGTCGCTAGCCAGTGCGGTTACCACCGGTGATGCTGAAGCCTTAACCGGTGCAGCCGGTTTTAGCAATAAACTACATGAATCACTGAATCAAATTTCCCAGCTTAACCGCGCATACACTAGCGATATCAATACGATTAAACAAAGCTATGACGCCTATTACCAGGTGGCACATAAAGTGTCACAAGAAATGATTAATAACACCGCTGATTTTACTACTCTGGCACAGCGGTCAGAGAAAATGAACGCCAATTACGATACCACCACCGGTTTATTAAGCCAGTTTAGTCGTACTCGGTTAACGGAGTTTACCACCGCTATCGACGCCGCTAGTGAGCAAGCCGGCACACTCATTACAGTTGGCATAGTCATGGGGCTCATTACCACATTAGTATTATTTGGTACTGCCTTTCCGGTAGCGCAAGGTATTAAAAATAGTTTGGGTAATATGATTAGCTCACTGCAAGATCTGGCTAAAGAAAATGGCGATCTTACCGTGCGTATCAACACCAGTAGCAAAGATGAATTAGGTGATTTAGCACACTGGTTTAATAGCTTTATGCAAAAGTTACAGCATCTGGTGAAAGACATCGTTAACACCGCAGTACCGCTGTCGGCATTAGCCAAAGATTTACGCGTATTAACCGATGACACCAATAAAACCATTGCGCAACAACGCAAAGCGGCAGATCAAGCCAAACACGCTGTTGATGATATGGGCGCAAGCGTAATGGCAGAAGTTAATAGTGCCAACGAAGCAGCAAAAGCGGCCAATCAATCCAGCGACGCTGCCGAGCTAGGCCAAAAAACGGTTACGGCTACCGTAAAAAACATTCAACTATTAGCCGGTAACGTGCAAGAAGCGTCAGATGTCATTGTGCAACTAGAAAAAGATGCGAATCAAGTTGGTACTGTACTTAGTGTCATAAAAGGCATTGCCGAACAAACCAATTTACTGGCATTAAATGCGGCCATTGAAGCCGCGCGCGCTGGCGAGCAAGGCCGAGGTTTCGCGGTAGTGGCTGACGAAGTACGCACTTTGGCGTCACGTACACAAAAGTCGACTGAAGAAATTCAGCGTACTATTGAACAACTGCAATCAGCCGCGCGCTTAGCGGTGCAGAAAATGCAACAAAGCACTAATCAGGCTGATAATAGCGTTGAGTCTGCGAACGAAGCCGGTAATGCATTGCAATTAATTACGCAAAGCATTACGCAAATTCGTTTAATGAATCAACAAATTGTCGACGCTACTGATGAACAACAAAAAATGACTAATAATATTGTACAGCACGTTGACGATATTTTTACTAATACCGAACACAGCTCAGAAAGTGCAAACCACATTGCCACGGCAAGTAGTGAGTTAGCTTCGTTAGCGCAAAATCTAGAGAGTATTACCCGCTTATTCCGCGTTTAATTAGTCTTATTCAGCCAACAAAAAGCCGGTTTAAAACCGGCTTTTGTAATTGAGCAGTAACACGTTTTAATAGTAGTTTTCTGGTAATGGAATGCGCGCTACACCCGAAGCAACCGCGGCTTCAGCTACGGCTTTGGCAACGCGTGGTAACAACCGTGGGTCCATTGGTTTAGGAATAATGTAGGTTTTGCCGAAACTTAGCGCATCCACTTTAGCTGCTGTTAATACTTCTTGCGGTACAGGTTCTTGCGCAATAGCACGAATTGCATTCACAGCTGCAATCTTCATTTCGTCATTAATCACTTTAGCCCGCACATCTAGCGCACCGCGGAAGATAAACGGGAAACACAGCACATTATTAACCTGATTTGGGTAATCCGAGCGGCCTGTTGCCATAATAATGTCATTACGTGCTGCATGTGCCAGCTCAGGTTTAATTTCTGGATCTGGGTTAGAGCAAGCAAATACTACCGGATTAGCAGCCATTAACTTTAATGTTTCGGCGGGCAAAATATCTGGGCCTGACACACCCACAAAAACATCAGCCCCGGTCATTGCATCTTCTAACGTGCGCTTATCGGTGTTATTAGCAAACAACAACTTATACTGATTTAAATCATTACGTCGAGTATGAATAACACCCTTGGTATCAAGCATATAAATATGTTCGCGTTGTGCGCCACATTTAACTAATAATTCCATACAAGCGATAGCCGCGGCGCCAGCACCTAAGCAAACGATAATGGCATCTTTAATATTCTTACCCTGAATTTGTAATGCGTTTAGCATGCCCGCGGCAGTAACAATGGCGGTGCCGTGTTGATCATCATGAAACACCGGAATATTGCAGCGTTTAATCAGCTCTTTTTCAATTTCAAAACACTCAGGTGCTTTAATATCTTCTAAATTAATACCGCCAAAGGTGTCAGCAATATTGGCTACCGTATTAATAAACTCTTCTGTAGTGCGATGTGTTACTTCAATATCAATGGAGTCGATATTGGCAAAGCGTTTAAATAGTAAGGCTTTACCTTCCATTACCGGTTTAGATGCCATTGGCCCTAAATTACCTAAGCCTAATATTGCCGTACCATTAGTGATAACCGCAACCAAATTACCTTTACCGGTATATTTGTAAACATTATCAATATCGTTAGCAATTTCACGCACAGGTTCAGCCACACCAGGGCTATAGGCTAATGCCAAATCGGTTACTGTTTCAGCAGGCTTACTAATTTCAATACTAATTTTGCCGGGTTTAGGCTCGGCATGATAACGCAAGGCTTGTTCTTTGAAATCTGACATCTATTGGGTTCCGCTGTTTGTTGTAAGGTGTGCCGCATAGTAATAATTAAGGTATTACGCATGAAGGTTGTCTATTCTAAAGACCTGTTACAGCGAAGAGAACCGGAATCGGTCTGATCGTACCAGCGCAAAATACGCTAACAAGCTATAACACTTTAGTAGTGGCCTATTTTGTTATAGCAAGTCAGACCAGTAGCAGCTATTTTTTCGCTAAATAGTGATTATTAATAACCGTAGAAACTAACCTGATTTTTAGGCACAAAAAAAGCACCTTACGGTGCTTTTTTCAGTTTGACGATAACTGAACCGATTAACGGTTGCCCAGTACAGAGAAACGTTTTTTGAAGCGATCTACACGGCCGCCTACGTCTAACACTTTTTGCTTACCGGTATAGAACGGGTGGCAAGCTGAGCAAACGTCTAAGTGAATGTCTTTGCACAGTGCTGATTTTGTTTTGAATGCATTACCGCAAGTACAAGTTGCAGTAATTTCTTTATATTCTGGGTGAATACCTGGCTTCATGGGTTACCTCGTTAGGCCGCATCGCTATCCGGTCAATTCTTGCCAGACACCATACGTAATTACAGTTAATTTAGGGCGCGTAGCTTAATTGATAGCCGATTAACTTGCAATAGTTGAAATAGCGAAGCGGATAAATTTTCTTTTACTTGGCATTTAACTAGCCTGTCCTTACACTTGGCAGCTGCGTTTAAAAGAGGTATTGCTGTGATTGTAGTACGCGTGGCACTGCCGGTGCCACTGAGGCAACATTTTGACTATCTTATCAATGCCGACCCAAAACCCCAGGTGGGTTGCCGAGTATTAGTCCCTTTTGGCAACCGTAAACTGATCGGCATTATTTGGCAAATTGCGCCAACTGATAGCTTTGATGCCAGTAAACTAAAAGCCGTGCTTAGCTTGCTCGACACCAGCCCAGTACTTCCGCCATTACTTTGCCAATTGCTAAGTTTCGCTGCTGACTATTACCATTATCCATTAGGTGAAGTGCTAATTAGTGCGCTACCCGCGTTGTTACGTGAAGGCCGAAATTTAAATGACTATCAACCCAAAGCCTATCAGTTAACCGATACTGGTAAGCTGCTCAACATCACGGCATTAAAGCGCGCACCGAAACAACACGCGCTATGGCAAGCATTACAGGCGCATCAGCTAACTGAATCGGTATTATTACAGCAGCATAGCCGCAGCACGTTAAAGCAATTACTAGAAAAGCAGTTAGTCGAAGAGTTAATTGTGGCCCCCATCCCCTTTACACCACCAGAGACTGAAGCTACGGGGCTTAAATTAACGCCTTCGCAAGCACTAGCGGTAACTGCCGTTAATCACGCCAGCGGCCGTTTTGAGCGATTACTATTAGAAGGCGTTACTGGCTCGGGTAAAACGGAAGTGTACTTGCAAGCCATTGCCAGCTTATTGCTAAAGCAACAGCAAGTATTAGTCATAGTGCCAGAGATTGGTTTAACGCCACAAACCCTAGCCCGTTTTCAAGCGCGCTTTAACGTGCCAGTACTTTGTTGGCATTCAGCCCTTACCGACAACGAACGCTTACATTGCTGGTTACAAGCCAGCACCGGCGCTGCCGCCATTATTATTGGCACGCGCTCGGCATTATTTTTACCATTTTGGCAGCTTGGTCTGATTATTATCGATGAAGAACATGACCAATCGCTAAAACAACAGGATGGCTTTCGTTATCATGCTCGCGATTTAGCGATTAAGCGCGCGGCACTGCAACATTGTCCTATTTTATTAGGCTCGGCAACACCGAGCTTAGAAAGCCTACACAATGCACTAAGCAAGCGCTTTATTCATCTGCCGCTACCCGACCGCGCCGCTGGCCAGGCCTTACCCAGCTTTGAGCTGGTTGATTTAAAGCAGCAAGTACTACAATTTGGTTTAGCTAGTCAAACCCTAGCGCAAATCAAGCAACAGCTAACTCTCGGCTTACAAGTAATGTTATTTTTAAACCGGCGCGGCTTTGCCCCAGCACTCAGTTGCCAAGAATGCGGCTGGTTAACCGAATGTCAGCGCTGCAGTGCTTTTACTACCTATCATAAACAAAGCCGCCAGCTGGTATGTCACCATTGCGGCGCCAGCAAAGCTATTCCACGCCAGTGTGGCGGTTGTGGCAGCACTCAACTTAAACCGCTGGGCCAAGGCACTGAACAGCTTGAAGAAAATTTACAACTATTGTTTCCCGACATTGCCATCACCCGGCTTGATCGCGACAGCACCAGACGTAAAGGTGCATTACATCAGGCATTAGAAGATATTCACCAAACCGGTGCACGGCTGATTGTTGGTACGCAAATGCTGGCTAAAGGACATCACTTTCCAAATGTGAGTTTAGTGGTCATCGTTGACGTAGATGGTGCATTGTATAGCAGCGACTTTCGCGCACCAGAACAGCTGGCGCAACTGCTTACTCAGGTTGCCGGCCGCGCGGGCCGTGGCAGTAGCGGTGGTAAAGTGTTATTGCAAACGCAGTACCCCGAACATGCCCTGCTACAAGATATTATTCAAAACGGTTACGCTTCTTTTGCTCGCAGCGCTTTGGCTGAACGTGAGCAAACTCGGCTACCCCCGTTTCAACACTTAGTGCTATTTAGCGCAGAAGCACATCAATCAATCGATTGCCAACAATGGTTACAACAGGTGACCGACTTTATGCGGCAATATCCGGCACTGCAATTGCTGGGGCCTATTCCTGCGCCACTGGAACGCAGAGCCGGTAAATATCGCTGGCAGCTGCAACTTTATAGCGCAGGTAGAAACACAGTGCATCAAGCGTTAGACCAGCTATTACTGCAAATTGCCAGTTGGCCGCTAAGCCGAAAAGTGAAATGGCAACTCGACGTAGACCCAACTGATCTGACCTGAACCCCAGCGTTGTGTTTCTTTTTTTAGCCAACCTTGTAGAATAGCCGTTTAATTACGCTGTAGCAGTATTACTACCTTATGCCTCAAAAAGACTATATAAAAGCCAGCCGGCCAAAAGCTAAAGCCAAACCGGCAAACAAGCGCCCTGCGCGGCGCAATAGCAAAGCTAAACAGCCAGCACCGGCGAAGCCATGGCTATTATTAGTTGTTACTTTTTTACTGATTGGTGGCTTTATTTATTTTTTATGGTTTTTAAACCAGCAACCCGCTGGCACAACACCATCTGCGGTAATACCAGCAAAAACACCGGTTAAAACACCGCCTAAAACGACAAAACCTAAAGATGAGCTACCGGCCAAACCAACAGAAGAGCCGTACCAATATATTAAAGAATTAGAGAACAAAGAAGTAAAGGTTGAAGTTACTGAGCAGCAGGCTGGTGGCCCTTATCAAATGCAGTGCGGCTCATTTAGAGTAGAGCAGCAAGCTGAAACCATGAAAGCGCAAATTGCCTTCGCTGGCTTTGCCTCGCAAATTCGCCGCACAGAAGGTGCAAACGGTGTTTGGTATCGAGTTGTACTTGGTCCTTATACATCCAAACGTCAGGCCACCACCGATCGCAATCGCCTACGCCAACAGAGTATTAATACTTGCCAAATCTGGAATTGGTCTTGAAATTTCGTTAACGCAGCCACACTTAAACCCTAAGTTAATAACGCCATAGGGCTATTTCATGACTACTATTGTTTCTGTGCGCCGCGATGGCCATGTCGCCATTGGCGGTGATGGCCAAGTCTCTCTTGGTAACACTGTAATGAAGGGCAATGCCCGCAAAGTGCGCCGTCTTTACAATAATAAAGTTATTGCCGGCTTTGCTGGCGGCACCGCCGACGCCTTCACCTTATTTGAACGCTTTGAAGCTAAATTAGAACTGCATCAGGGCCATTTAATGCGCGCGGCCGTTGAACTCGCTAAAGACTGGCGCACCGACCGTATGTTGCGCAAGCTAGAAGCTTTACTCGCCGTAGCCGATGCTAACACCTCGCTAATTATTACCGGTAATGGTGACGTAGTGCAGCCAGAGCAAGATTTAATTGCCATTGGCAGTGGCGGCCCCTACGCTCAAGCCGCAGCCACCGCCTTACTAAACAACACTTCGCTGAGCGCGCGCGACATCGTCGAAAAAAGTCTGACTATTGCTGGTGATATCTGTGTTTACACTAATCACCATCAGACCATTGAAGAATTATAAGCAGGAAACGTATGTCTGACATGACCCCAAGAGAAATTGTACACGAACTAGATCGGCATATTATTGGCCAAAATAAAGCCAAACGCGCGGTTGCTATTGCGCTGCGTAACCGCTGGCGCCGGATGCAACTTGACCCCGCACTGCGTCAGGAAGTTACGCCCAAAAACATTTTAATGATTGGCCCCACTGGCGTGGGTAAAACAGAAATTGCTCGGCGCTTAGCTAAGCTAGCCAACGCGCCCTTTATCAAGGTAGAAGCCACTAAATTTACCGAAGTAGGCTATGTTGGCAAAGAGGTTGAAAGCATTATTCGCGACCTAACCGACAGCGCGGTAAAAATGTTTCGTGAACAAGCCATCGCAAAAAATCGTTTTCGCGCCGAAGAAGCCGCAGAAGAGCGTATTTTAGATGTATTACTGCCTCCCGCGCGTGAAAATTGGGGGCAGACTGACAATAAACCGACTACAGATAACAGCACGCGGCAAACCTTTCGTAAAAAGCTGCGTGAAGGTCAATTAGACGATAAAGAAATTGAACTTGATTTAGCGCAGCCGAACATTGGTGTCGAAATTATGGCACCGCCAGGCATGGAGGAAATGACATCGCAGTTACAAAGCATGTTTCAAAACCTGGGGAGTGAAAAAACTAAAAAGCGCAAACTAAAAATTAAAGATGCCCTAAAGCAATTAGTAGAAGAAGAAGCGGCTAAACTGGTTAACCCAGAAGAGCTTAAAGCCCAAGCCCTTGAAGCCGTTGAGCAAACCGGCATAGTATTTCTTGATGAAATAGACAAGATTTGTAAGCGTGGCGAAACCAGCGGCCCCGATGTATCGCGTGAAGGCGTACAGCGTGATTTACTACCCTTGATAGAGGGCTGCACCGTAAATACTAAGCACGGCATGGTAAAAACTGATCATATTTTATTTATTGCCTCTGGCGCATTTCAAATGAGTAAACCGTCAGATTTAGTGCCCGAGCTGCAAGGTCGTTTGCCAATACGTGTAGAGTTAGAAGCGTTAAGTGCCGCTGATTTTGAACGTATTTTAACCGAACCTAAGGCTTCACTTACCGAGCAATCTATCGCCATGTTAGCCACTGAAGGCGTTAACTTAAGCTTTAGTGAAAGTGGCGTTAAAAGTTTAGCTGCTGCTGCTTGGCAGGTTAACGAAAGTACGGAAAACATTGGTGCCCGCCGCTTATATACCGTAATGGAACGCTTGCTAGAAGAAATATCCTTTGACGCAGCCGACCATGCCGGTGAGCATATTGAAGTTGATGCCGCCTATGTAGAGCAGCATTTAGGTGCGTTGGTTAAAGACGATGATTTAAGCCGGTTTATTTTATAATGACGACTCACAGCACTGACAACCCAGCTAACAGTATTAACGTTAGTAAATTGCATTATCACCAGCAACGTCGTGAACTAGATGTTAGCTTTAATGATGGCAGCCATAGCTGTTTCAGTGCTGAGTTTTTACGCGTGTTTTCGCCATCGGCCGAGGTACGTGGCCATGGTAAACCTAAGCTGGTCACCAATAAAAAGCAGGTGGCCATTAGTAAGCTAATACCTGTGGGCCATTACGCTATAAAGCTTATATTTGACGATAGCCACGACAGCGGCATTTACAGCTGGCAATATTTAAAACAACTCGCCGAGCAACAACCAGCGCTTTGGCAGCAGTATTTACAACAACTTAATGCAGCTAATGCCAACCGTGATGGTTTAATTGCCGTTCGTATTCGCACGTAACACCCTAGAGCTGATAATAGCGGCCTTACCATGACCCCGGTTTACTGCAGTACGCAATAGCTTCAGCTTCAGGTAGCGGCTTAGCAAAGTAATAACCTTGCACACTGTCACAAGACATATTATGCAGCAATTGCAGCTGCATTGCCGTTTCTACCCCTTCGGCTAAAATACGTTTACCTAAACCATGGGCCAATTTAATCATGGTTTTTACAATCATCATATCGGAATCATTGCTCGCCATATCCATAACAAAACTACGGTCAATTTTAATTTTTTCAATCGGCATACGCCGCAAATACGCTAACGACGAATAGCCGGTACCAAAATCATCTATCGAGACCCGAATACCCATTTGCTGCAATTCAAGTACATGATTAAAGCCTTTTTCAATATCATTCATTGCCGTGTTTTCGGTGATCTCAAGCTCTAGTAGCTCTGGCGACACTTGGTATTGCTGCAGTAATTGTTTAATTTTACTTTTCAAACCATCTTGCTGAAAATGTAACGGCGACATATTCACTGCCAATGGCACCTTTAAGTGCTGTTTTTGCCACGCGCTAATGGTTTTTACCGCTTGATGCAATACCCAAAAATCGAGTTGTTGGCTCAAACCTAGTTGCTCAACAAAGGGTAAAAACTGCGCAGGCATTAAAAAGCCTTTTTCAGGATGCTGCCAACGTATCAGCACTTCAAACGCATCCAACGAGTTATTGCGCAAATTAATTTGCGGTTGAAAATACAACACAAACTCATCATTACGCATCGCAGCAAGCAGTTCACTTTCCCAGCTAATAAGCCGTGCTGATTCGTCTTCCATACCAGCCTGATAAGCCAAAGTGCGGTTTTGCAAACGTTTAGCCTGATGATATGCAATATTGGCTTTTTGCAACAGGGTTTCTGCAGTATTACCGTCGTGTGGGCTACAAGCTATACCAATAGTGCAACTTAAATGCAGTGAGCCACCGGCTAACTCAAAGTTCTTTTCTACCAACTGCTGTATATGCCGTAGTGCAAAGTGTAATTGGGTTACATTATTTATATCTGTTAACGCCAAGGCAAAAATATCGCCACCGGTTCTGGCTACCAATGTCGGCTTTAAAATACTAGCTTCAAAGCGTTGGCTTAACTGGCGCAGTAAACTGTCACCTTGTTTTAAACCCACCGACTCATTAATGGTTTTAAACTTATCTAGTCCTAGCATTAAGAGATAAATTGGCGTCACGGTTTGCTGTAGTTTTTCTTCCAGTTGCACTAGCAACGCATCGCGATTAAGTGCGCCGGTTAACTGATCATAACGGTTTAAATAGCGGGTTTTTTCGGTTAATTGCCGATTAGCATTATGCTCGTTTTCATGTAACCAAATAAGCAACGCCAACCCTAAGCAACAGAGCAAAAATAGCTCAGCACACTTATAAGCAAGTATTAGTTGAATAGACGCCAGTTCCAACGTAGTAGTTAGCAGCCAAACAGTGCTAGTGACATACAACACACCCCACACTAACAGCGTGAATACCGCCAAGCGCTGGCCAAAGCCGCGCTCCATTCGGTGCAATAAGCTTACTGCTGCACTTAACAAAATCACACCCATAATCAACAGGCGAATATAATACTGAAAATACTGCTGCCAAGCATCAAGGCTTTCGTTCAAGCCAAACGGCAACACGCTTAGTACACCAAGACCACAAAGCAAAATAAATAATTTGTTAGCAGATAACCGGCTAAGTATATGCGCATCACCAACCCGCGTTTGCACCATACCTCGCAGTAAAAAGATGGCAAAGCTATAGCTACTGACAATAATCACAAATTGAAAAAAAGCGGATGTTTGAGGGTACGGCACGAAATAGGCTTGCAACAGTATCGTTATCTGGTAAAGCGCAAATGCTGATAACGCATAAAACCAAGATCGAATATAACTTTGCAGATATAGGTTACTTAGGCTCCACATTAAATAGCTAAGCAACAGCGCAATACCGGCTTGGGTAGCATACACTGCAAGTCTGGCAAATATTTCTGGCGCCACGGAATTTACCGGTTAAGTTAACTAAACATACCTTAGCAAATATAGTGGCATTGCTACAACCAGCAGCTAATGTTAAATCGCTGAAAAGGCAATAATAATAGTTTGAGCTTACCTAACTCAGGGCTATACTGTACTGCCTTATTTCTCTTTACTGCTGGAGGTTGTTATGGAATACAACACGTCTGAATTATGTGATCTTTATGCCGATCAAGTCGATGTGGTTGAACCATTGTTTGCGAGCTATGGCGGCAGACGCTCTTTTGGTGGCCAAATCCATACAGTAAAGTGTTTTGAAGATAATGGTTTAGTACGGCAAATGTTAAGTGAGCCTGGTGTTGGTAAAGTATTACTGATAGATGCCGGTGGCTCTGCACGCCGTGCCATTATCGACGCTGAACTAGCCTCATTTGCAGCAAGCAATGGTTGGGAAGGTATTGTCTGTTATGGCAGCGTACGTGATCTCGACTTATTAGAAGATTTTGATATTGGCATTCATGCAGTAAATGCTATTCCGGTAGGTGCTGATGATAAAGGTTTTGGTGAAACTGAAGTGCCAGTTAACTTTGCCGGAGTAACCTTTTTACCTGGTGATCACCTGTATGCTGACAGCACGGGTATTATTATGTCACCAGATGCGCTGGATATAGAATAAGCAAAGCTAGGCCATGTTAAATCTGTTTACCCCGTCACAATTATCGCAGTATGTTACGCCGCGCGTTGGGGAAACGCGCGTAGGCCAAAGTATTCAATATGCCGATCTTAAGCAGGACTTAACCCAACAACTGGCACAAGCTAAAAGTGCCGGTTGCCGTTTTGTGCTGTTAGGCGTGCCAGAAGACATAGGCCCCAGAGCAAACTTAGGTTTTGCTGGTGCAGATAAAGGCTGGCCGGCTTTTCTAGCTAAGTTTTTAAATTTTCAAGCTAACGCGTTTATTCCTTCTAAACACATTTTACTGCTGGGCCACATTCAATGTGACGACCTGCAGCAAAAAGCATTAACACTGGATGTCACTCAGGCTGACCAGTTACAACAACTGCGACAGTTAGTTAGTGTTTTAGATAACCGCGTACAACACGTTAGCCAACAAATATTTGCCGCTGGGCTTTATCCTATAGTTATTGGCGGTGGCCATAACAACAGTTATCCATTACTTAAGGCATTAACCAGTCAAAGTGGGCAAAAAGCCAATAGCGCGAATTTAGACCCGCACTCAGACTTTAGGCCGCTAGAGGGTCGCCATAGCGGTAACGGTTTTAGCTATGCGTTTAATGACGGTTATTTACAGCATTATTTTGTTTTAGGTTTGCATGAGTTGAAAAATTCGGCGGCTACCTTAGCGCAACTACAACAAGCTGAAGCTGAGCACTGTAGCTATCAGCGTATTTTTGTCCGCCAAGAACTAAGCTACCAACAAGCGCTGGCTCAGTGCATTGCCAAAGTTACCCAGGGCACCGGTGATATTGGTATCGAGCTAGATACCGACAGCATAAGCTTAATGCCGGTTAGCGCTTTTACTAATTGTGGTATTAGTGTGCAAGCAGCAGAGCAGTTTGTTTATCAATTAGGCAAACTATCTCGTAGCCGTTACTTACATTTAGCTGAGGCAGCACCAAGCCAACACCCTGCTGGCCTGGCAGCCGGCAATAATGAGGCAGGGCAAGTATTAGCAGCGTTAGTTGTCGCGTTTATTCAAGCTAAACAAGCTATTGCGTTATAACATGGTTCTTTTGCCACTGCTTTAACCACACCACAAAGCCGCTTAATTCAAACGGCCGAGAGTATAAAAAACCTTGGCCTCGGTTACAGCCAATACGCAGCAGTTTTTGTTCTACGTCTATTTCTTCAACGCCTTTTGCGATAACGCCAATATCGAGGTTACGCGCCATATCAATAAGCGCACTGGTAATTGCTGATTGCGTATCAGACTTGTGTAAATCATTAATAAATGAGCAATCTACCTTTACTTGCTGTACCGGCAATTTGCGTAAATAGGCTAAAGACGATAAGCCAGTACCAAAATCATCTAGTGCCAAGCCCACACCCAATTGATGAAGACGCCGCATCATACTCAGTGACGTCTCAGGCTCTGCGGCGAACGCACCTTCGGTTATTTCTAAAACCAATAACTTTGGTTTCACGTTATGCTGGGCAAATAACAGCTCTAGGCTATCTACTAATTCATCATTCAATAAATCCTGGCTAGAAATATTTACCGCTATTTTGCTAACTAAGCCAGCTTTGTCTAAGGTTGCGATCATCGCAATGGCTTCGTTTAATACCCACTGTGTTAATGGATAAATTACGCCGGCTTCTTCGGCTAACGCTAAAAAGCTACTCGGAGCCATTAAACCGCGAATAGGATGGCGCCAACGCACATAAACTTCAGCCGCTAATACCTCTTTAGTGCGCATATCAACCTGAGGTTGTACATATAAGCTTAATTGCTGATCGGTAATAGCTTGGCGTAACTGCGCCATTAACGTCAGTTTATCTTTAGAATAATTAAGCATTTGCGCGCTAAAAACCTGACTATGGCCGGGCAACATTGTGTGGTTTTGTAATGCCAAGTAAGCCCGATCTAGTAGCTCGCTAAACTCAGTGCTGTGCTCAGGATAATGAGCAATACCCGAGTGCAGCTTGTAATCGACGATACAGCCGTGAACTATCATTGCTTCAGGAATGTTTTTCTCTAAATTGTCGGCGACAAATTCCGCTAAATTTTGATGGTTACTGCGGCTTATCCATACAGCAAAATCGACACCACCAAGATGACACAACCGCACAGGAACTTGCTGACGAAACTCAAAGCTTAGCGCATCGTCTACCGTTTTAAGTTGGTCATTAATACGCTGGGCAATTTGCGCCAAAATAAGGTTGCTATTAGCGTGGCCAAGCAGCTGATTAATTTTCTCAAACTGATATATTTTAATTAATAACAGGGAAAATTGTTGCTCAGGCTTACGTTGCAACAACTCATCTAACTGTTGCTGTAAAAAAAACTTATTGGGAAAACCACTAATATCATCATGTAAGGCATAAAAACCTAAACTACTTTGCTGTGCAGTGTGGTTAAACTTTTTTTGCTTATGTAAATCGAACTGTAATTTAATAAGATAAATAAAGCTTAAAAGCAACAAGCCGCTAAGCAAGCTAATAACAGGTAGCGGCGAGCCTTCGGTTTGCGCCGCTAAAGGGGTGCTAAATAGTGCTATACCATACAGACGAAACGACACTGCTGCACTCCAGCATAATTAAAGTTATTAGCTTAAGCTAAATTAACCTGTTGTAAAGCAGATTACAAATGATGATTTATTTCTTTACCATTAATAATCAGCTGCTTAAGTGGGTTAACACCAAATTGGTAGCAAAGCTCAGCCGGTTGGCTAATAGCATAACATGCAAAGTCGGCGCGCTGCCCTACCGCTAAGGTGCCGCGATCAGCCAAACCTAAGGCGGCAGCGGCATGTCGTGTCACGCCCAGTATGGCTTCTTCTGGTGTTAACCTAAATAATGTGCAAGCCATATTCAACATCAGTGGCAACGAACACAGTGGTGAGGTGCCGGGGTTTAAATCCGTAGCTATTGCCATTGGTACCTTGTATTGGCGTAATAAAGCTATTGGTGGTTGCTGAGTTTCGCGTAAAAAATAAAATGCACCCGGTAACAACACCGCTACCGTGCCCGCTTGAGCCATCGCGGCAACACCGGCTTCGTCTAAAAACTCAATATGATCTGCCGATAAGCCGCTAAACTCGGCGACTAAAGCACTACCACCTAAATTAGACAATTGCTCAGCGTGAGCTTTAACCGGTAAACTTAATGCCGATGCGTGTTGGAATACTTTCCTACATTGGGCAATAGAAAAACCAATCCCTTCGCAAAACACATCTACCGCATCAATTAATTGCAGCTGCTTTAATACCGGTAACATTTTACATACCGCATCAATATAGCCATCGGCGTTATCAGCAAATTCAACCGGTAAGGCATGTGCACCTAAAAACGTTTTTTGTATTGAAATAGCATGCTGCTTATTTAGATCAGCAGCCACTTGCAGAATTTTTTGCTCTGATACTAAGTCTAAGCCATAGCCAGACTTAATTTCAACTGTAGTTACACCTTGGGCTAATAACGCGTTTAATCTCGCTTCTGCTAGTGCCAATAGCTGTTGATGACTGGCCGCCCGAGTTGCTGCGACAGTAGATTTAATACCACCACCTGCGGCAGCGATATCTTGATAACTCGCGCCGTTTAAACGCATTTCAAATTCATTAGCACGGTTGCCGGCATAAACTAAATGTGTATGACAATCAATAAAGCCGGGTAACAACCACTGTTCGCCGGCGTCATACAACAGCGTAGATGAGGCATCGAATGCCGGCAATCCTGCTTGGTTACCAATATAAGCAATAACACCGTCTTTTACCGCTAGCGCCCCATTATTAATAGCACCATAAGCTGCACCATTGTCAGTCATAGTGGCAATATTGGCATTAACCCAGATAGCATCAAACTGCTGCATAGCCTACTCCTGTTGCGTTATTTTCAGTAATTTTACACCAACAGCTTGTATATACAACCAAACTAGCTTATTTTTTATATAGTCTAGTTGGAGGAATCATGGCTATTGCTAAGTTTGCTGAAATTAAAGAATACATGCTAAGCCAAATTGAAATTGCTGCTTGGCCTGAGCACAGCAGAGTGCCATCAGAAAATGAGTTAGCCGAGCAGTTCAGTGTTAGCAGAATGACTGCACGTCGTGCTTTGCAAGAGCTAACCGAGCAAGGGATTTTGTATCGTACTCAAGGCGTAGGCAGCTTTGTTGCAGCGCTAAAATCTCAGTCTTCACTATTAGAAATTCGCAATATTGCCGATGAAATTCATAGCCGTGGCCATGCCTACAACGCGCGTTTATTGCAGCTTACTGAGCTGCCCTGCCCGGCTGTTATTGCTACAGCACTAGGGCTAAAACGTAACGAACCGGTGTATTTCTCTTTAATTGTGCACTTAGAAAACAATCAGCCGTTGCAACTGGAAGCACGTTACGTTAGCCCGCATTTAGTGCCAGGCTATGTACAGCAAGATTTTAATCAACAAACACCACACCAATATCTTAGCTTTATTGCGCCGCTCACCGAAGCTGAGCACACGGTTGAAGCCATTTGGCCGGATGACTTTACCTGTAAACATTTAACGTTAAAAAAGCCTGAACCCTGCCTGCGTCTAACGCGACGCACTTTCAGCCGAGAAGGCGCAGTTAGCTTGGCGTACTTAACTTCACCAGGTAGCCGCTATCGTTTAGGCGGCCATCTTAATTTTTCTTTTGCGACCAACAAGGGAGTGATCTAATGACAGACCCACGTATTGATAACAGCCGGGTGATCCGTGCTGATCGCGGTAACACCATAACAGCGAAAAGCTGGCAAACCGAAGCCGCTAAACGCATGCTAATGAATAACTTAGACCCTGAAGTAGCTGAACATCCGCAAGCACTAGTGGTATATGGTGGTATTGGCCGTGCTGCGCGTAATTGGCAGTGCTATGACAAAATAGTCGAGGTGCTTAACCGTTTAGAAGATAACCAAACCTTATTAGTGCAAAGCGGCAAACCGGTTGGTGTGTTCCCAACTCATCCTGATGCGCCACGCGTGCTAATTGCCAACTCAAATTTAGTACCGGCGTGGGCTAACTGGCAACACTTTAACGAACTAGACCGCAAAGGCCTAATGATGTACGGCCAGATGACCGCAGGTTCTTGGATCTATATCGGTACCCAAGGCATTGTTCAAGGCACCTACGAAACCTTCGTTGCCATTGCTAATCAGCACTTTTCTGGCAATGCCAGCAATAAATGGGTATTAACCGGTGGTTTAGGTGGCATGGGTGGCGCGCAGCCACTAGCAGCAACTATGGCTGGCTTTAATATGATTGCCTGCGAAGTTGACGAAAGCCGTATCGATTTTCGCTTAAAAACGCGTTACGTAGATAAAAAAGCACTATCGCTTGATGAAGCACTAGCCATGCTAGAGCAGGCAAAAAAAGACGGAAAGCCTACCTCAATTGGCTTACTGGCTAACGCTGCAGATGTGTTTTCTGAACTGGTAAAACGGGGCATAACGCCAGATGTAGTTACCGATCAAACTTCTGCCCACGACCCGTTAAATGGTTACTTACCACAAGGCTGGACTATGACGCATGCAGCCGAACAGCGTAAAACTGATGAAGCTGGCGTAGTAAAAGCAGCTAAGCAGTCAATGGCGGTGCAAGTTCAAGCCATTTTAACTATGCAGCAGCGCGGAGCAGTAGCCACTGACTATGGCAACAATATTCGCCAAATGGCACAAGATGAAGGCGTAGCAAATGCCTTTGATTTCCCAGGTTTTGTACCGGCGTATATTCGGCCATTATTTTGCCAAGGCATAGGCCCGTTTCGTTGGGTTGCGCTGTCGGGCGATCCTGAAGATATTTATAAAACTGACGCCAAAGTTAAAGAGCTAATTCCAGACAATCCACATTTGCATAACTGGCTAGATATGGCTCGTGAGCGTATTCAATTTCAAGGCTTACCAGCACGTATTTGCTGGATTGGTTTAAAAGATCGCGCGCGTATCGCTTTAGCATTTAACGAGATGGTAAAAAATGGCGAGCTATCAGCACCCGTAGTTATTGGCCGCGATCACCTAGATTCTGGCTCGGTTGCTAGCCCTAACCGTGAAACTGAAGCCATGCTTGACGGCTCAGACGCGGTATCAGATTGGCCGCTGCTAAATGCTTTATTAAATACCGCTGGCGGTGCAACTTGGGTATCGCTGCATCACGGTGGTGGTGTTGGTATGGGGTACAGCCAGCATAGCGGTGTAGTCATTGTTGCCGACGGCACCGATGCCGCAGCAGCGCGCTTAGGCCGCGTATTATGGAACGACCCTGGAACTGGCGTGATGCGCCATGCCGACGCGGGTTACGATATTGCTACCGACTGTGCCAAAGCACAGGGTTTAGATTTACCTATGGTTACGGAGTAACAACATGAGCTTTAAACTGAATTTAGTTCCTGGCAGCCTAACATTGGCGCAATTACGTCAAGTGCAACAAGGCCCAGTGACGCTGACATTAGACGACTCTGCAGTCGCCGGCATTGAGAAATCAGCGGCTTGCGTAGCCGACATTATCAAACAAAACCGCGTGGTGTATGGCATTAACACGGGTTTTGGTTTGCTAGCCAGCACGCGAATTAAAAATGAAGAGCTAGAACTGTTGCAGCGCTCTATTGTGTTATCGCACGCGGCAGGTTTTGGCGAGATAATGGATGACAGCACGGTGCGTCTATTAATGGTGCTGAAAATTAACTCATTAGCCCGCGGTTTTTCTGGCATTCGTTTATCGGTAATTAACGCGTTAATTAAGCTAGTTAATGCCGAGGTCTATCCCTGCATTCCGAAAAAAGGCTCTGTGGGTGCATCAGGCGATTTAGCGCCATTATCACATATGGTGTTGCCACTAATTGGCGAGGGCGAAGTTAGCTACAAAGGTCAAATTTACGATGCGGTAGAAGGTTTAGCACTAGCCGATATGCAGCCTATTACTTTAGCAGCCAAAGAAGGCCTTGCACTGTTAAACGGTACTCAGGCTTCTACCGCCTTTGCTTTAGAAGGGCTATTTAGAGCTGAAGACTTATTTGCGGCTGGCTGTGTTATTGGCGCCATGAGTGTTGAAGCGGCCATGGGCAGTCGCTCACCGTTTGATGATCGTATTCACCAAGCACGGGGCCAGCGCGGTCAAATTGACGCGGGTACAATTTATCGTCACTTGCTGGGCAAGAGCTCTGAAATTGGTGAAGCACATCAAAATTGTGAAAAAGTACAAGACCCATACAGCTTGCGCTGCCAACCACAAGTAATGGGCGCTTGTTTAACACAAATTCGCCACGCGGCGGCCGTGTTAGAAGTTGAAGCTAACGGTGTCACCGATAACCCCTTAGTGTTCGCTGATGATGGCGATATTCTGTCTGGCGGTAATTTCCACGCCGAGCCTGTCGCGATGGCGGCTGATAACTTAGCGTTAGCTATTGCAGAAATTGGCTCAATATCAGAACGTCGTATGGCGCTATTAATTGATGCTACTTTAAGCAAGTTACCAGCATTTTTAGTACCTAATGGCGGTGTAAATAGCGGTTTTATGATTGCGCAGGTTACAGCTGCAGCCTTAGCATCGGAGAATAAATCACTGGCTCACCCAGCGTCAGTTGATAGCTTACCTACCTCAGCTAACCAAGAAGATCATGTGTCAATGGCCACTTTCGCCGCTCGTCGTTTAGCTGATATGGCTGAAAACACCACCGGCGTATTAGCGGTAGAATATTTAGCGGCAGCTCAAGGTTTAGACTTTAGAGCACCGTTAAAATCAACCGTGGCAATTGAGCAGGCAAAAGGTTGGTTACGCGAGCAAGTGAGTTTTTATGGTCAAGACCGTTACTTTGCACCAGATATCGAGAAAAGTGCTGAGCTATTGCGTCAACGCCAGCTAAATGGTCTTATTCCTGTAAATCTACTGTGTAGTTTCTAAATTATAAAGCGGCTTCCTGCCGCTGAAATCATTCTACACTAAGAAAAAAGCTGGACGTTGTCCAGCTAGGCAGGAAGCATTATATCCCTATGTTTTTATTATTTCCTTTCGCAGTCATATTGCCAAAGATGCGAAAAAAAACCCGATGAAAAAGTGATATCAATACTAAACTAGCGCAAATTGTTGGGCTTTATCCTGCTTTTGCTGCTTTTTTAAACGCTTTACATCTAACAATTCAATATTTGCTTCGCGTGCAAAAATTCGGGCCTGGTTACTAAAGCCCAAGTAGCTTACTGCTATACCCATTTTGATATCAGCCGCAAGCATCTGCTGAAACAAGGCTCTAATATGATTAATGTCTACCAATTGCTCTTGATGCTGGAAATACACTAACTTCTCAGTCCCGTTACCTTGTAAGCATTTATATTCAGTGCTTACTTTAGCAGACGAAAATAACTTGCCCTGTTGTAAAAGAAAATCTTCCGCATGTTGCATAAACTGTTGCTGTTTATTTACCGTTGATAAAAAACGGCGCAACGGCCAAGCTAAACCGTTTATTTTGTGTTGTTGGTCTAACTCAAAAAATGCCATAACATTAAACACTAACGCAGCAATAAACATTAACACAAACACCCACAGCATAAACGCAGACCAAAATGCGGATAACACCCAGTTATTGCTACTTAATAACAATGAATGCTCAGCAAATAATAAATATACGGCACCGGCGGCAATACCTAACACAGTACTAACAGACGACACCAACAACCATTTATTGTTCATTACACCCTCAACGCTAAAGTGCTGAAGTGCAGATTAAGCGCTAACAAGAACAAATTCTTAATAACAAACTGATAAATACCTTATAAAGGTAAAAATTGGTTAGATATGCATCAAAAGCAGTAAGCTAATGCGTCACCAGCTGATATAAAGCGATATTGAAAGTTATACTGGGTAATAAATTTTTGCGAGTTTACATAACGTTGTGACAACGTTTCTGGCACAAACTGAACTTGCGTACCGGCCAGATCGGTAGCACGCTGATAAAAGTCTCGCCGTGATAGTTTTACCGGACAACTAAGATTATAGATTGCGGATTGCCAATGCTCTGTTGGTAAAATAGATTGCACTGCGCCAATAATATCAACAGCGTGAACCATATTTATTAATCCGTTAGGATCGGGTAAGGTTTTATTGGCAACAAAACGGCCAGGATGACGCCCAGGGCCCATCAAACCGGCTAAACGTAATGTGATACAGCGCGGAAATTGCTGTAAAGCTTTTTCTCCAGCAACAAGCAACTGCACTCTAGGCAAAGATTCTAATAAAAGACTGTTTTCATCAACATTACCATCTAAGCCTTGATAAATCCCGGTCGAGCTAAAGTGGATCAGCGCTTTGCTGCCTGCTTTAGTAATAATACTGTTCAGCTGCTGCAGTGACTTAACATAACTATTTGTGCCCGACTGCTGCCCCGGCGCTATCGCACAGATCACCACTGCATTACTAAATGCGTCTGCTACATTTTCAGGGCAATTGTCTTGCAGGTTTAAATCGAGTACCAGCCCTTTGACACCGGCCGGCAAATTAACCAGCGATTGTGCGTTTCGTCTAGTGACAACTAATTGATGTCCATCAGCACACAGTGCTACTGCTAACTGTTGCCCTAACCAGCCATAACCAACAATAACAATTTTCACTTTACCGTTCCTTTAACCGGTAACACAGCATAGCGGCCAGTAAACTCAGCAGCGAGCTTATCAGCTGAATAAATAGCCACCTTAATTTTCTGCAGCACTTTTTGTCCTTCAGACAACGGGTTAAGATCACCAATGCAGTTTTGTAATACACAACGCGCCTGCGGCAGTTCGGCTACCGGTTTAAAGTACTTTATTGTGCCTTCAGCTAATACTTGGTCGCCCTGCAAACCTAGTGCTTGCAGTTGCAAGTACAACATGCCCCAACCGGTAAGCGTGGCCAAAGCGTAAATACTGCCGGCAAACATGGTGTGATGTAAATTAATATTAGGCGCTAGAGGCGCATTGCAGCGCAGCTCATTACCGTTAAAACTAGCTATGGTTAGCTGCATATGTTGGCTTAGTGGAATGGTCCTTTGCCAAGTATCGTTAAGCTGATGGCACCATAGCTGATGCTGTGCACTGTTAGTTAAACAGACCAATTTATGCATCACTGAATGCGCTATCCCGAACTGTTCGGGTGCTGGCGCAATTAATTTATAACCATAATTTTTATAAAATGCTAGCGCGGTTTCCCTCGCGTTTAGCTGCACGCGCTGACACTGCCACAGCACCGCTTGCGCTTCTAATCCAGCTAAAATACGGCTACCAACACCTTTGCCTTGATACTCATCAGCTACTGCCATATAACGGACTTGAGCTGTCTCACTGTCTATTTTATGCAAACGTCCCACGCCAGCAATAACACCGGCATTGTTCACTAGCATTAGATGGTAAGCTGCTTGCTCTAGCTGATCTTGTTCAGAGCCTACTGGTTGCTGCCATGGTGCGCGCAATATTTGCCAGCGCAAATGATAATAACTTTGCCATTCTTGTTCTGTGACGGGCGAACGTAATTGCCAGTGGCGCATAGAGCTGATTCCGAAAAGTTAGTTTGACAGTAAAAATGTTACCGGCCCATCATTAACCAAGCTGACTTGCATGTCAGCACCAAACTGGCCAGTAGCCACCTCTAAACCCAAAGCTTGGCATCGGGTAATAAAATCCTGATAATATTGCCATGCTTTATCTGGCGTTGCCGCGGGTGTAAAACTGGGGCGTAAACCGGACTGCGTATCAGCAGCGAGTGTAAACTGCGACACCACTAATAAGCTGCCTTTCACCTGCTGTACGTTTAAATTCATCTTGCCGTTATCATCAGCAAACACACGATAATGACAAACCTTGTGTACCAGTTTAGCTAATTCAGCGTCACTATCGGTTGCTTCAACACCCAGCAGCACTAATAAGCCATGCTGTATTTTACCAATAATGACATTATCTACGTTCACTGAAGCCTGTTTTACTCTTTGTATAAGTGCCTTCATTGTTACACCACGTCTTTATGTTGTGGTTCGTCCATTACTGAATCGCTAGTAATTTGATCAGGATCGTCGGCATCCGGGCGTTCAGTATCTGCAGCCAGCTGCTGCAATAATGCGGTAAGCTCAGCACCAAGCAGTACCACTAACCACGACATATAAACCCAGACAAATAAAATAGGCACCAGCGCCAGCGCACCATAAATAGTGTCGTAGGATGGAAAGTGTGTCACATAAAAGGCAAAACCGCGTTTCGACAGCTCAAATAAAACCGTAGCCAATAGTGCGCCAGCAATAGCATGGCGAGCTCTCACTTTAATATTTGGTACCACTAGATATAAAATAAAGAATGCTAATAACGACATCAACGATGGCAAGGTACCAAGCAGTAATGTTGAAAAGCCAGGCGTATAGTCATCAGCAAAACGGGTTAATCCAACCAAATATGAACTCAGCGCAATAGACGAGCCAAACAAAATTGGCCCGAGCGTTAATATCATCCAATAAATAGAAAAGGAAATAATCGGTCTTGGCCGTTTGGTTACGCGCCAAATTTTATTCAGCGTTTTATCAATGTTATTAATTAATAGCAGCGCGACAATCACTAAAGCAAACACGCCTACCGCTGTCATGCCACCGGTATTACCAATAAACTGGCTAATATATTGCTGAATTTCTTCACCGCGCGATGGAATAACATTAGCATAAACAAAGGCTTCAATATTTTGGCGAAACGCACTAAACATTGGGAATGCGCGCAACATAGTAAACATTACCGCAATAAATGGCACCAACGACAATAACGAGATATAGGCAAGATAGCCGCCAATCATAGTGATTTGATCTTGCTGACAACGCTGAATGTACAGTTTGGTAAAGCGTATCGCGTTTTCTAATTTAGCTTGCCAATCAGGGCGCATAAGGTTTCCTTTGTTACAAACACTATCCGAGGATACAAGAAAAGCAGCGCGGCAACCAGTATCCGCACCTCAGTAGATTGTGACAATAAAAAAGCCGGCACATTGGCCGGCTTGTCACTATCTAACAGAATTAATCTGAGTTACCACGATTCGCACGTTTACGGTCATTTTCAGTTAAATGACGCTTACGTAAACGAATAGACTTAGGCGTTACTTCAACCAATTCATCATCATCAATAAACTCAAGCGCTTGCTCCAGTGTATAACGAATTGGTGGTACTAAAGTAATGGCTTCGTCAGTACCAGAAGCACGTACGTTAGTTAACTGTTTACCTTTTAAGCAGTTAACTGTTAAGTCATTGCTACGGCTATGAATACCAATAACTTGGCCTTCATAAACTTCTTCAGCATGACCTATAAACATACGACCACGTTCCTGCAACGAGAAGATGGCATAACCAGCAGCTTTACCCATAGCGTTTGAAATCATTACGCCGTTAGTGCGCTGACCAATAGTGCCGCCTTTATACGGGCCGTAGTGATCAAAGCTGTGGTACATTAAACCAGTACCTGAAGTGATGGTCATAAAGTCAGTTCTAAAACCAATTAAACCACGGCTTGGCATCATGAAATCTAAACGAATACGGCCTTTACCATCTGGCTGCATGTTAGTGATTTCCGCTTTACGCTCACCCATTTTTTCCATGATTGAACCCTGATGCTTCTCTTCACAGTCAATGGTAACGTTTTCCATTGGCTCCATTTTCACATCATCGATCACTTTCATGATTACTTCTGGACGCGATACAGCCAATTCATAACCTTCACGACGCATACTTTCAATTAATACGCTTAAATGCAATTCGCCACGGCCTGACACACGGAATTTATCACCGTCGCCCGTTTCTTCAACTCGTAACGCGACGTTGTGTTTTAACTCTGACTGTAAGCGATCTAAAATTTGACGTGAGGTAACAAACTTACCTTCTTTACCAGCAAAAGGTGAGGTATTAACTTGAAACGTCATTGTTACCGTAGGCTCATCAATGGTTAATGGCGGTAACGCTTCAGGTTTAGTGGTAGTACAAATGGTGTCAGAAATTTTCAGCTCGCCTAAACCGGTAAAGGCAACAATGTCACCCGCGGTGGCTTCTTCAATTTCAACGCGCTCTAAACCTAAGTAACCAAATACTTGGCCAACTTTAGCATTACGCTTTTTACCATCAGCACTAAGAATAGTGACTTGCTGGTTTGGCTTTAACGTACCACGCTTAATACGGCCGATACCGATAATGCCTAAGTAGCTAGAATAATCTAACTGAGAAACTTGAATTTGGGTTTCGCCGTTTAGCTCTACTGATGGTGGTGCAACGTGCTTAACAATAGCGGCGAATAGATCGTCGATATTTTCTTTTTTATCGTTGTAATCTAAGGTTGCCCAACCGTTTAACGCCGATGCGTAAACAATTGGAAAGTCTAACTGTTCGTCAGTAGCACCTAAGTTGTCGAATAAATCGAATACTTGGTCAATAACCCAATCTGGACGCGCGCCCGGACGGTCAATTTTATTTACTACTACTATTGGCTTTAAACCATGAGCAAACGCTTTTTGCGTCACAAAACGCGTCTGCGGCATTGGGCCATCAACCGCATCAACCAGTAATAATACTGAGTCGGCCATTGATAATACACGCTCAACCTCACCACCGAAGTCGGCGTGGCCCGGTGTATCAAGAATATTAATGTGATAGCCATTCCAGCGTACCGAGGTGTTTTTCGCTAGGATAGTTATACCACGTTCAGATTCCTGCGCATCAGAGTCCATCATGCGCTCTTGTAATTTAGCGCGAGCATCAAAAGTGCCTGATTGCTGTAATAGTTTATCAACCAAGGTTGTTTTACCGTGGTCAACGTGAGCAATAATGGCAATATTGCGCAGTTTATCTAAATTTGTTGCAGTAACGCTCATGTAAACTATCCTCTGTGGCACTAGATGACCATAATGACCACCAGGCAAAACTAACTGAAACTTAAGGGCGCATATTCTACTCTTTTTTTATACAGAAAGAAAAACTGCAACAGCAGTTTTAGCAATTTATTTTTTAGCAGTGCGTTAATGTATCGTTATTAGCCTTGTGCATACGCACCTAAAAAGAGCAACGGCGCACCAAAATAGTGCAAACTAATATGGGCTTTAATTGGAAATTCAAACATAACACTTATTATCAATAGGTTACATGTTTGGCATATAACTAGCATTAAACAAATGACTGTAGTAAGTAGCTAAAAACTAATTAATTGGAGGAATGCATGTCTGCATCATCTGTACTGAGTTTAATGAAAGAAAATGAAGTTAAGTTTGTAGATTTACGTTTTACCGACACTAAGGGTAAAGAGCAGCACCTTACCATTCCAGCTAACCAGATTAATGAAGACTTTTTTGAAGACGGGAAAATGTTTGACGGCTCGTCAATGGCTGGCTGGAAAGGCATAAACGACTCAGACATGATTTTAATGCCCGACACCAGCACCGCGGTGTTAGATCCGTTTTTTGAAGAAACCACATTAATTATTACCTGTGATGTTATTGAACCAAGCACTATGCAAGGGTATGACCGTGACCCTCGTTCTATTGCTAAACGCTCGGAAGAATACCTAAAGTCGACCGGTATTGCCGACACTGCGCTGTTCGGCCCAGAGCCAGAGTTTTTTATGTTTGACGACATTCGCTTTGAAACCAATATGTCAGGGTCTTTCTTCAAAATTAACTCCACTGAAGCGGCTTGGAACTCAGGCACGAGTTACGAAGAGGGCAATAAAGGCCACCGTCCAAGCGTAAAAGGCGGTTATTTTCCGCTGCCACCAGTAGACTCAAGCCACGATATTCGCAGCGCTATGTGTATGGTGCTAGAGGAAATGGGGCAAACAGTTGAAGCTCATCATCATGAAGTAGCTACTGCTGGACAAAACGAAATTGCTACTAAATTTAATAGCTTAACAAAAAAGGCAGATGAAACTCAGCAGCTAAAGTATGTAGTACAAAACGTTGCTCACCTGTATGGTAAAACCGTTACCTTTATGCCAAAACCACTGGTTGGCGATAACGGTTCAGGCATGCACTGCCATCAATCATTAGTTAAAAACGGCGTCAACTTATTTGCTGGTGATAAATATGCTGGCTTGTCAGAATTAGCGCTGTACTACATTGGTGGTTTAATTAAACATGCTAAAGCGTTAAATGCGTTTACCAACCCATCAACTAACTCATACAAACGTTTAGTGCCTCACTACGAAGCGCCGGTAATGTTAGCGTACTCGGCGCGTAACCGCTCAGCATCTATTCGTATTCCGTTAGTGT
Source organism: Rheinheimera metallidurans (assembly GCF_036983985.1). NCBI lineage: Bacteria > Pseudomonadati > Pseudomonadota > Gammaproteobacteria > Chromatiales > Chromatiaceae > Rheinheimera > Rheinheimera metallidurans. The sequence continues at coordinate 421,063 of NZ_JALAHQ010000003.1, read as the reverse complement.
CTAGTGCTAAAGCACGCCGTATTGAATGTCGCTTTCCAGATCCAGCGGCTAACCCATACCTGGCTTTTGCTGCCCAGTTAATGGCAGGCTTAGACGGTATTCAAAATAAAATTCATCCTGGCGATGCCATGGATAAAGATTTATATGACTTGCCAGCAGAAGAAGCAGCGAATATTCCTAAGGTAGCCAGTACATTGGAAGAGGCGCTAAACGAGTTAGATAAAAACCGCGCAATATTTACTAAAGGCGGCGTTATGTCTGATGCAATGATCGATGCTTACATCGGTATCAAACGTGCCGAAGCCCTAAGAGTAGCTGTAGCTGTTCATCCATTAGAGTTTGAACTTTACTATAGCGTTTAAGCTACTGGTTCAATATGAAGCTCACTACGGTGAGCTTTTTTTGTAGAAAAATAATACAAAACACGTTAAAGTAGCGGCCAATAAAACAATAATAATAAAATGCAAATGGACGCAGTTATGAATAAAATAGGATTTGTTTTAATATTATTGCTAGCAAGCAGCGCGCTATATGCTCAGGACAATAAAAAGGTTTTTGTTACCAAAGACGCTAATGGTGTTTTAGTGTTTTCTGATAGCCCGCAAGCTGGTGCTGAAGAGCTTAACCTATCAAGTCGAGCCAACATCATGGCTGCGACAGATCCAACCTTACCTGCACGTAAACCTCCAGCCAAAGAACCCTATACGGTAGATATTGCCCAGCCTGAAGACCAAGCCACAGTGCGTGACAACACTGGCTCTGTTTATGTAACCGGTAAAATTGGTCCGATGTTTGAACGCGGCCTGCGAGTGCGGTTATTGGTAGATGGCCAACCTCTAGCAGAGCCGCAAAGTAATGCGGTATTTATATTACGCGATATTGAGCGCGGCGAACATAAATTACAAATGGAACTGTTTGATCAGCAAGGTAAAGTTATTGCCACTAGCCCGGTTACAACATTCTACTTACACAGAACGTCAACAATATCGGCTAACTAAACTGTATTTCATGCATTTCACACTAAACTGAATTACACTACTAGCGCTACGCACCACTTTGGTGCAAAGGGTGACATAGTGACACAATTTGATAACGCGACAGAGCAACTACACACTAATATTACTGAACAGCTAACCACCGCCGTTATGCTGTTAGATGCTAACTTGCAGATCCGGTATTTTAATACCGCATGCTGTGCAGTGCTAGGTTTAGGCGAAAAACGCCTTAACCATCAACCATTCCCTAGTTTATTCCAACATACAGAACTCAGTTCTACTCGCTTACACAGCGCGCTAACTGATAAACAAGGTTTTGGTGTTAGTGAAATACAGGCGGTATTAGCTGATGGTAGGCATTTACTGTTAGATATCGTTGTATCACTTAGCGAACGACCGACTAATCACCTATTACTTGAAATTCGTCAAGTTAATCATCAACGTAAAATAAGTTTAGAGAACTTACAACAGCATCAGCACGTTGCTGCACGTGAGTTAATCCGTGGTCTCGCCCATGAAATTAAAAATCCGCTTGGCGGCTTACGCGGTGCCGCGCAGTTGCTAGAAGAATCGTTAAACGAAGAACAAAAAGAATATACCCAACTCATTATTAGCCAAGCAGACCGATTGCGAAATTTGGTAGATCGTTTATTGGGCCCATATCGGGTTATACACAGCGTTAATAACAATTTGCATCAAGTAATAGAACAAGTGCGACAGTTAGCTGTAATGGATAACCCCGCTAATGTACGTTTTAATCGTGATTACGATCCGAGCATTCCTGATTTTTCATTTGATGCCGAATTACTTGAGCAAGCGTTACTTAATATTATACGTAATGCCCAGCAAGCACTAAGCAACACAGCACAACCTACAATATCGATTCAAAGCCGAGTGCTGCAACAACATACCTTGCACGGTAAAAGACATAAACTCGTGGCGTTAGTTCGAGTTATAGATAACGGCCCAGGCATTCTTGCTGAAATAAAAGACACACTATTTTACCCGATGGTGAGTGGCCACGCTAATGGCACGGGGCTTGGTCTTTCTATTGCGCAAACCCTTATTCATCAACATGGCGGCTGGATAGACTGCGCTAGCTGGCCGGGGCATACTGAATTTACCTTATATTTGCCTATTACGCAGGCTGAGGATTAAGCTAATGGCACCGACAGTATGGATTGTAGATGACGATAATTCTATTCGTTGGGTACTAGAAAAAGCATTAGCCCGAGCACAAATTGCCTCAGAAAGTTTCGCCTCTGCAGATATTATGTTGCAACGACTGCAGCACGAGCAACCAACGGTTGTCGTATCAGACATTCGTATGCCAGGCACTGATGGCATGGCGCTGCTAAGCAAATTACAGCAATTAGCACCTAATTTACCCGTTATTATTATGACGGCGCATTCCGATCTCGACAGCGCAGTTAATGCCTTTAAGCGCGGGGCGTTTGAATACTTACCCAAACCCTTTGATATTAACGACGCCATAGCACTGATCCAACGCGCTATTGAGCACGCTCAAATAAACCAGCCCAAACTCAGTGTTAGTATTCAAACCCTATCTAGCCAAATTATTGGCGAGTCTCCGGCAATGCAAGACGTATTTCGCGCTATCGGCCGCTTAGCGCGATCCAGTATCAGTGTATTAATTAACGGCCAATCGGGTACGGGCAAAGAACTGGTTGCTGGCGCGTTACACCAACATAGCCCACGCAGTGCCGCGCCATTTATTGCATTAAACATGGCCGCTATACCGAAAGATTTAATAGAGTCGGAATTATTCGGCCATGAAAAAGGCGCGTTTACTGGTGCCAATAGTTTACGTAAAGGTCGCTTTGAACAAGCTAATGGCGGTACGTTATTTCTTGATGAAATTGGCGATATGCCACTAGATGTGCAAACACGTTTGCTTAGAGTACTTGCTGAAGGTCAATTTTACCGAGTGGGTGGCCATCAAGCCGTTACGGTAGACGTGCGTATTATTGCTGCTACCCACCAAAACCTTGAACAGCTGGTTAGTGAAAACAAGTTTCGTGAAGATTTATTTCATCGACTTAACGTCATTAGAGTGCACTTACCACCACTGAAAGAGCGTCAGCAAGATATCGCTAAACTGGCACAGCACTTTTTGCAACAAGCAGCTAAAGAGCTGAATGTAGAAGCTAAAATACTCAGCCAAGCCGCTGAGCAGTTTCTAACCCAATTAGAGTGGCCAGGCAATGTGCGCCAGCTAGAAAACACCTGTCGCTGGCTTACCGTAATGGCCAGTGGCAAAAACATCGCCATAGCTGATTTACCACCCGAATTTATTGCGTCAAACAAGAATACGCCATCAACAGTGCAAATACCTGCAGCAAACCAAGCGTCCAGTTGGCAACACACGTTAGCATTATGGATAGCGGATAAACTAGCGGCTGGTGACGACAACATTTTAGCCAGTGCAACACCGGAGTTTGAACGTATTGCCTTGCAGCAAGCGCTGCAATTTACCCATGGCCACAAGCAAGAAGCAGCAAGACTGTTAGGCTGGGGACGAAATACCTTAACCCGAAAACTGAAAGAGCTGAAATAAAGCAGCAAGCCAAAGCTTGCTGCTTTTAACTAACTTAAGACTGTTTACGCTGCGATTTTCTTTGTTGCCAATGCGATTTCTGTTCCGCCATTTGCAAACGCTGCTCGTCAGTTAACACTTGCAAGATCTGGTGCCTTAGCTCCATCCTTGCTACGCGCTGTTCAAGGCGCGCACTCTGCTGTTGCTCCAATAACTGGCGTACCGCTACCGCATCAAACTGCGTCGCCTCTATTAATTCCCGTAATTGTTTGCGTTCAGTGTTGCCGATACGTTGTTCTTTGTGCGCAACGCGATGCTGCTGCACTAACTGCTTAACTTGCTCGCGTTGCTCCTCGGTAAGCTTTACCTTACCTAGCATGCGCTGCATCGGCATAGCTTGTGAATGACGTGTGCCTTTATGGTGATGGCCGTTATGGCCGTTGCTATCAGCAAGTACAGCTGTTGAAAAACTCGTTGCTGCAGCAATAACACCTAAGCTAAATATAAGTTTGGCTACTTTCATCGGATACGCTCCTGTTATAAGACGAGATAAATATAAGCGTTTAAATGCAAAGCAGAGCAAAGACGAGGTAAAGATTCTGTAAAGGTATATTGCCCTGCGCAGACATTAGGTAAACTCGCTTTAAATAGTAAGGAGTGGTTATGCCTGCAATTCTAATGATTGATGACGACGTTGGTTTATGTGAGCTAGTTGCAGAGTATCTAGCGCTAGATGGCTACCAGTTTACAGCCGCTCACGATGGCCAGCAGGGCTTAGATTTAGCGAAAACCGGTGAGTTCGAGCTGATATTGTTGGATATTATGCTACCCAGTTTAGATGGGTTGTCGGTACTTAAAGCACTACGCTCAGGCCAATATTGCCCAGTGTTAATGCTAACCGCACGCGGCGACGAGGTTGATCGTATAGTCGGCTTAGAGCTAGGCGCTGATGATTATCTAGCAAAACCATTTAACCCACGCGAATTAGTGGCGCGGATAAAAGCCATACTGCGCCGAGTAGAGCTAACTCGGGCGCCAGTAACCGAACAAAATAGTCCTATTACTGTTAACGGCTTGATGATAAACCCACAAAACCGTCAGCTAAGTTACAACGAGCAACAGATCAACCTAACGGCAACCGAGTTTCAGCTACTCGAGTTATTAATGCGCCGCGCCGGCGAGGTTGTAACTAAAGATGAGCTTAGCCGCGAGGTGCTAGGTAAGCGCCTACAAATGTATGATCGCAGTTTAGATATGCACATTAGCAATATTCGCAAAAAAGTAGCGCCGTTTTGTCCCGATGAAAAAATACAAACACTGCGCGGCAGCGGTTATTTATTTCTAAAGGGGGATGCATGAATTGGTTAGGCAGGCTTAACCCATTTAACTATTTAGCCGGTCGAATTTTTCTCTGGTTTTGGTTGGTATTAATCACTGCCGTGTTTGGTACGCTGGCACTATCGCGTGCGGTAATTGAAAAAACTGAAATTCGCCGCTTACCGCAAGGAGTTATTCAACAACTACAGCAACAAATTCAACCCTTTGCCGACAGCCAAAACAGTGCCGAATTACAGCAGCGTTTACAAGAACGTAGGCCTAATCGCTGGCTATTAGTCAATGCCGACAGCAATACCGTATTAACCCCGGAATTATTGCCGCGTGACTTTGACCAGCACTGGTTAACCGAGCTATCGCAACTGTCATTACCTCGTTGGCTAAAGCACCATAATACCTCGCTAGCTGGCCCTTTTATCTTAAAAGTGGGCCAAGATACCGTTGCACTATATCAAAAGCGTGAGCGGTCACCGCAGCCTTGGTGGCAACTGAGCGAAATGCCACAACATGTATTACTGATGTTAACCTTACTTATTTCTGCTATTGCCAGCTTTATTTTAGCCATATCTATTTCACGACCATTACGAGAGCTGCTGCAACGTAACTTACAGTTTGCTGACGGTGCTTTAAATAGCCGTGTTACCAACTTAAATAAACGTAAAGATGAACTTGGCCAACTCGGGCATAGTTTTAATACTATGGCTGAGCGCATTAGTACCCTCCTTACTAATCAACAACGCTTATTGCGTGATATTTCACACGAGTTGCGCTCACCATTAGCACGAGCCCAGCTGGCATTAGGCTTAACCGAGCGGCAACAAAACCTTGAACAAATACCTAGATTAAAACAAGAATTAGACCGGCTTGATATTATGCTGGACGAACTACTAACCTACAGTAAATTAGACGCTGGCCAGTACCAACTAGAAAAGCAACAGTTTGATCTAACCGAGCTGCTTGCAGAGATTATTGATGTTAACCAAGTAGAAGCCGACGCTAAGCAGCAAACAATTGAGCTAGTTGCACCACAACAACTACTAATTAATGCTGACAGTCGCCTATTAGCTCGCGCCATTGAAAATGTGCTACGCAACGCCATAAAATATAGCCCAGCGCAAAGCAATATTAGCTGTATGTTACAGCAACACGCTCAGCAGCTATTAATCACTATTTGTGATCAAGGGCCCGGCATTGCCGAAAGCCAATTAGAGGCAATTTTTGAACCCTTTTATCGTGTGTCAAATAGTCGTACAGCAACCACTGGTGGCACTGGGCTAGGTTTAGCTATAGTTACTCAGGTGATTCGCCAGCATGGTGGGCAAACCACAGCAACAAACGCTAGCGTTGGCGGGCTTTGTATTAGCCTAACATTACCGGCTAACTAATTTTAATAAAACAGGCGCTGACTTGAACACTACAGCTATAGCATATCCAAGCATACGGCCACTTTTTTCTGCCCGTGAGATTAGTGATGGTTGGTTAAATCAGTTAAAGCCGTTTTGGCAAAAAATGCAAAGCGGTGTGCTAACCAGCGCCGACAATTTGCAGCTACGTTACTATTATCATTTAGTACCCAATGCCCAGAACGCTATTGTTATTAGCAGCGGCCGGATGGAAATGGCGTTAAAATATGCTGAATTATGCTTTGAGTTAACCCAAGCTGGCTATAGCGTATTTTTACTGGATCATCGCGGCCAAGGTCTATCACAGCGCGAGCTTAGCAACCCGCACAAGGGCTATGTTGCTAACTTCGAGTTATATCAACAAGATTTTGCGCAGTTTGTGCAACAGATTGTGCTGCCAAGTCAACATCAACGCCATATTGCGCTAGGCCACTCAATGGGTTGTGCTATTTTGGCTAGCTATCTACAACAGCCACACCCGTTTCAAGCCGCCATCTTAGCGTCGCCCATGTTTGGTATATATACGGGGTTAGTTCCTACTGGCATTGCTACAACCATTACTCGTACCTTTAGTGCACTTAATCGCGCCTTTAGTAAAACACCTTGGTATTTTTTAGCTCAAGGTAACTATCAAGAAAAAGCTTTTCGGCATAACCCGCTGACCAGTTGCCAACAGCGTTATCAGTGGGTATTGCAGCGGTATCAAGAGCAACCGCAAAGCCAACTTGGCGGTGTAACCAGCGTGTGGATCGATGCGGCAATTGTTGCTATGAACCAAATACAGCAAGATGCAGCCAAATGGCATACTCCCACCTTACTGCTGCAAGCGGGTGCTGATAAAGTTGTTAGCAACAATGCGCAAAATGCTTGGTATCAACAACTACCATCTGCTGTGTTACATCAAAAAGTTATCTTAGCCATGGCTAAACATGAAATTTTCATCGAGCAGGATCATATTCGACAAAAAGCCATTACTGCCATTAATACTTTCTTAGCGCAGCTGCCGTCAATACGCTAATTTGTTACACTAGTGTCCGAAATTAAACGGAGCTTTTATGCTACACGTCGTGCTATTTGAACCTGAAATACCGCCTAACACTGGCAACATAATTCGACTTTGTGCTAACACCGGCTATATGCTGCATTTAATCGAGCCGTTAGGCTTTGCCTGGGATGACAAGCGCATTAAGCGAGCTGGATTAGATTACCATGAGTTCGCTCAGGTGCAGCGCCATGTTAATTTTGCCGCATTTGTTAATACCATAGCGCCAATTCGCATGTTTGCTTGCACCACCAAAGGCCATACTAAACATTCTGATGCCACTTACATGGCCGGTGATGCACTTATCTTTGGTCCAGAAAGCCGAGGTTTACCCCTGGAGGTGCTGCAACAGCTACCCACAGAGCACTGGTTACGTATTCCAATGACCGCTAACAGCCGCTCGATGAATTTATCTAATGCCGTAGCCGTTTTTGTCTATGAATCTTGGCGTCAATTAGATTACACTGGGGCAAGAACCTAGTTTTATATAGTGTATAGTTTGTACAAAGGATTGTCTTACCACTATATTTAACCCTGTAAACTTGGTTACAAGGATGTATGCCACTATGTCGATGTTAAGCGGGTTGTCTACAGCAAGTTTGTTTTTTGCCTTAGCCCCAGTTGATCACGCCAGCACTCTGCTTGGGTTATTAGGCCTAGCAGCCGTGTTTTTGCTGCTGGTCGCGTTCATTGTGGTTTATAGTAAAAAGCTAAACCACAGTAACAATCTACTTATTGCACAGCAGAAAATACTCGATAGTGTGATACAACCCACCGAAAACTGCCTCACCCCACACGAACAAAGCAGCAACACAACCTTTCAGTTTGAACAGGCAAATGCAACGACGCTGCAGATCCGCGATAACCAAACCAAGTTATTTACGCCAGAGCTTTTATTAGAGTATCTGCAATCTTTCATCAATTTCAGTAACGAACGCCAGCCTAAATTTGCACTATTAATGCTGAAGTTTAGCCAGCTATTTGCCTCTGACAGCGCTAAGCCTTTAACGCTGCTAGCTAATGTTATTGAGCAATTAAGTACACAGTTAACAGCGACGCTTGATCAGAATTATATTATCGCCAGGTATAATGCTGATACCTTTGCCATCGTGGTACCGCCACATATGTGTAATGCGCAACTTGAAATAGCACTAAACCGTTTGGCGCATCGGCTATTGCCACTGCCTGAACACCTTAACATCGCCGATGCTAAAGTTGCGCTGCAATCGTTGATTGGCATTAGCATTTATCCACTAGATGGCTGCACTCCACCAGAACTTATTTTTGCCGCGCAACGTGCGATGCAACGTGCTGCTAAAATGGGCAATAATAACCTTCAGTTTGCAGATACGGCGCTACAACAACGCGTATTTGAATATCAAATTTTAGAGACTGAATTAGATAAGGCGTTACGCCAAAATGAAGTAGACGTTTACTATCAACCGCGCATTAGTATTGGTAGTAACCGTGTCGTCGGCTATGAAGCCTTGCTAAGATGGCATAGCCCCAAACGCGGTGTTTTATTGCCAAAGCAGTTTCTTAACGTAGCAGATGAAACTGGGCTAGTTATTCGTTTAGATCAGTTAGCATTTAAAACCTGTTGTGCGCAATTACAGCAGTGGCAGTACACCGGTACTAATAGAGGTAGAATATCGCTAAATATTGCTAGCCTTAGCTTTACCCAAACCGACTTTGTTTTTTACTTAACGCAACAGCTTGAACACCACGCGTTGGACGCGGCTCAATTTGAATTAGAACTGCATGAAGACATTCTACTGCAACCTGATGCGGTAACCACCAATAAGCTCAAACAGCTTGCTGAGCTTGGTTTTCATCTCACCTTAGATAATTTCGGCGTTGGCGTGTCATCGTTATCCATGTTAAGAAATACGCCATTACATAGCATTAAAATAGCCGCAAGTTATATTAAACATATAGAGCATAACGAACAGCAACGTAACATTACCGCTAGCTTAATTAGGCTGGCTTCTTATTTACAACTCGACGTTATCGCCACAGGTATAGAAAACGAAATGCAGGCTTATTTATTACATGTAATGGGCTGTGATATTTTGCAGGGACATTTATTTAGCCAAGCGCTACCATCGACAGAAATTCCAGATTTACTCGCCAGAGAAAATAGACTGTTACGAAAAGAGGTAAGCTAATTTAGCTTACCTCATCACGCTTCTCTCTACCAAGTAAGTCTAACGCCGCGGCTTTTACATCTTTGCCCTGATACAAAACAAGATAAATCTGTTCTGTAATAGGCATTTCTACGCCAACCCGCTGCGCCAAGTTAAATACCTCTTTAGCATTACGGAAGCCTTCAACAACCTGACCAATGCTTTGCATCGCATCTTCTACGCCTTTGCCCTGCCCCAGTAATAGGCCAAAACGACGATTGCGCGACTGATTGTCCGTGCAGGTTAGTACCAAGTCACCCAACCCCGCCATACCCATAAAGGTATCTTTTTTTGCGCCAAGCGCACAGCCCAAACGCGACATTTCCGTTAAACCACGGGTAATTAACGCGGTACGCGCATTAGCACCAAAACCTATACCATCGGCCATACCCGCACCAATAGCAATTACGTTTTTAACCGCACCACCAAGCTGTACACCAATAAAGTCGGTATTGGTATAGACACGGAAACTTTTAGCACAGTGTAGCAAGTTAGATAATTGGCCAATAAACGCAGCATCGGTAGACGACAGTGTGATTGCCGTTGGCAAACCCATTGCCATTTCTTTAGCAAAGGTAGGACCAGAAAATACCGCCAGCGGTATAGTTTCGCCTAATACTTCGCGCGCTACATCTTGCAATAAACGGCCAGTTTCGGGCTCTAAACCTTTTGTCGCCCACGCTACTCGAGAATCAGGTCGTAATAATGGCTTTATTTGTTGCAAGGTTTCAGCAAAAGCATGGCTAGGCACAACGAGCAGAATATCTCGACTGCTAGCTACAACCGCAGCCATATCAGCAGTTACTTGCAACGAATCAGGAAAACGCACATCGGGTAGGTATTTTTGATTAAGGCGCTGCTCCGACATCTGTTGCATGTCTTGTGCATTGCGCCCCCACAAACTAATCGAATTACCGTTTCGTGCAAGACAAATAGCAAGGGCAGTGCCATAAGAGCCTGCCCCTAGTACAGCAATAGCTGACTGCTGCATTAGTTAACCGTTACGGCCTGGACACTTTGTGCTTCGGCTTGACGCTGCTGCACATATTGGGCAAATAATGCATCAAAGTTAACCGGCGCTAAATTAAGCTGCGGGAAGGTACCGCGATTTACTAAGTTTGATACCGCTTCACGCGCATAAGGGAATAACGCATTTGGACAAAATGATGCCAGCATATGAGCCATTTGTGCATCTTCCATTGGCCCAATTGAAAAAATACCCGCTTGCTGTACTTCACATAAAAACGCGACTTCACCTTCAACCGTGGTGGTAACCGTTAACGATAATATAACTTGATAAACGTTCTCTTCTAGCTTTTCACTACGAGTATCTAAATCTAACTTAACTTCAGGCTTCCACTCTTTGCGGAAAATTGCCGGAGCGTTAGGCGCTTCAAATGAAATATCTTTAACAAAGATACGTTGGATCGCAAATTGTAAACCTTGTTGTTCATTTGCAACGCCATTTGCTTGTTGTTCGGCCATGATAATTCCTATTATATTTATAAGTTAAGTAAAGGGTCGAGTTGTCCGCTGGCATCAAGGGCTAACATGTCATCACAACCACCAATATGGCGAGCGCCAATAAATATTTGTGGCACAGTAGTACGGCCACCTGCTCGCTCGATCATTTCAGGGCGTAACTCTGGTTTTTCGTCAATACGAATTTCCTGATAGCCTACACCTTTTTTGTTCAACACCGATAATGCGCGAGTACAATAAGGACAATATGCTTTGGTGTAAATAGTCACTTGTGACATCACTACCTCTTAGTTTTTACTACCGGTAAATTAGCGCTACTCCAACTACCCATGCCGCCTTGTAATACAGACACAGAAGTGAAGCCTTGCTTTAATAAGCTAGCAGCTGCTTTTTGTGCAGTTACACCAGCCTGGCATATTACAATAATGGGTTCTGCTTTATGCTTTTCAAGGCCAGCAAGTTGCTGTTTTTCAATTGCCGTCATTTGCACATTACGTGCGCCGGTAATATGACCTTTGTTAAAATCAGCTTCATTGCGAATATCAACTAATATCGCGTTTTGCCGATTAACCTGCAGTGTTAACTCAGTGGTATTAACTTGCTTAATGGCAGAAAAACGTGATTTAACTAAACTACTAATTAACATCACAAATAACACCACCCACACCGCACTTAAAATAGGATGATTTGTTGCAAACTCTATATACTGCTGCATATTCACTCTGCTTTTAACTGAAAATTTTCAACGCCGAGTATACTTAGTTTCAGTGAAGAAAGCAGCACTGTGCACACCAGAAGCTGAACACAATACTGGAGAATTATGCAAAATTCGGTAATATAGCAGCTCGCTTTTTGCCTAATTGCTTAACAACGGAGCTTACATGACAAGCCAGAAAAAACCTTTGGTGTTATTAATTCTTGATGGCTGGGGTTATCGAGAAGATGTAAGCAACAATGCTATCGCACAGGCAAATACCCCGGTTATGGATCAACTATGGCGAGATTACCCTCATACTTTAATTTCTGGCTCTGGTTTAGATGTTGGCTTGCCCGATGGCCAAATGGGCAATTCAGAAGTAGGTCATGTAAATTTAGGCTCAGGTAGAGTGGTGTATCAAGATTTTACCCGCATTACTAAAGCCATCAGCGATGGCGATTTTTTTACTAACCCAACATTAGTCAATGCCGTAACAAAGGCCAAGCAGCAACATAAAGCCATACACATTATGGGTTTACTATCACCAGGTGGCGTGCATAGCCACGAAGATCATCTATTGGCTATGATTAAACTGGCCGAACAGCAACATGCTGGGCCTATTTACTTACACGCTTTTTTAGATGGCCGCGATACCCCCCCCCGCAGTGCTAAGGCATCATTGGAAAAAATACAGGCTCACTTTACACAAACAAAAAGCGGTCAAATTGCTTCTGTTATTGGCCGCTATTTTGCAATGGACCGAGATAAACGTTGGGATCGGGTGCAAAACGCCTATGACTTATTAACCCAAGGTAAAGCCGACTTTCAAGCTAGCGATGCATTACAAGCGCTAAGCATCGCATACCAACGTGATGAAAATGACGAGTTTGTAAAGGCTACAGCCATATTGTCTAGCTCTGGTAACCCGATACAAATGCAAGATGGCGATGCGCTTATCTTTATGAACTTTCGAGCTGACCGCGCACGCCAATTTAGCCGTGCATTTATTAATGACGACTTTGCTGGTTTTGTGCGTCAATACCGGCCAAAACTTAGTAGCTTTGTCATGTTAACCGAGTATGCCGCCGATATAAAAGCGCCCTGCGCTTACCCACCAGAGCGCTTAAATAATGTATTAGGCGAATGGTTAGCCAAACACAATAAAACTCAGTTACGCATTTCTGAAACCGAGAAATACGCGCATGTAACGTTTTTCTTTAGTGGCGGGCGCGAAACGCTATTTCCCGGCGAACAACGTATTTTGGTCGACTCGCCTAAAGTCGCGACCTACGATCTACAACCTGAAATGAGCTCAACCGAATTGACAGACAAACTGGTGGCTGCAATTCATAGCCACACGTTCGATGTCATTATTTGTAATTATCCTAATGGCGATATGGTTGGCCATACTGGCATTATGTCAGCAGCAATAAAAGCCGTTGAAGCGGTAGACCACTGCATAGGCCGCGTAGTTGCCGCCTTGCAAGACGTAGGTGGTGAATGTTTAATTACCGCCGACCATGGCAATGCGGAACTGATGTTAGACACGGATTCTGGCCAAGCACACACGGCACACACTAGTGGCCCAGTACCGTTAATTTATGTTGGTCGCTCAGCTAAGGTAACTGAGGGCGGCATTCTCAGTGATGTCGCACCCACTATGCTGCACCTAATGAATATGCCAATACCGCCGGAAATGACTGGCAAAATTTTAATGCTGCCACAATAAATGCAAATGACGTTAACCCGCTTGTTAGTGCAGTCAGTATGCTGGCTGCTGTTGCTTTTTGCCCTACCTACGCTGGCACAACAACAAGCAAAAGAGAAAGAGCTCGCAGAGCTAAAGCAGCAAATTCAGCTTACTGAGCAGCAAGTTAAGCAGCAGCAAAAGCAATTAGAGAAATCTGAACAAAAACTACAGCAATCGGATAAAGCACTAGCCGAAGCCGCGCTAGCCACACGTAAAACGGAGCAAGAAAAGCAGGCATTAGTAATACGTGAACAGCAATTGCTAGCACAGCAAACCGAGCTTGAACAAACCCTGCAACAACAGCAGGCCATGTTAGCGTCACAGTTAAAAAGCGCTTATAGCTTAGGCCAGCACGATTACAGCAAGATGCTGCTTAATCAGCAAGATGCCGCCAAATTAGAGCGGGTATTAAGTTATTACCAGTATTTTAATCGCGCTAGGCTAGCGCAGCTTGCGGCTTTAAACAAAACCATAAACCAGCTACAGCTAGTGCTAACGGAACTAACTGACAAACAACAGCAGTTAGCCACAGCACTTCAAACCTTACAGCAACAACAGCAGCAATTAGCCCAAGCAAAAGGCGAACAGCAGTTAGCGGTAAAACGTTTACAAGATACCTTAAAACAACAAGGCCGGCAGCTAGATTATTTGCGCCAAAACGAAACCAGCATGCAAGCTACATTAGAAAAGTTACGTAAGCTGGCGCAAAAAGCTAAAGAGTTAGCGGGTTTAAACAAACAAAAAGGCAAGCTTACTTGGCCACTTAACGGTAGCTTGCTACAACGTTTTGGTGAAAACCGCGAAGGTGGCGTATCGTCACGTGGCATCCTGATCCAAGGCAGCGAAGGCGAAGCCATTAAAGCCGTCGCCGACGGCCAAGTTATTTATGCCGACTGGCTCAAAGGTTACGGTTGGGTTATTGTGCTAGACCATGGTGCCGGTTTTATGAGTCTATACGGACATAACCAAAGCTTATTAAAGCAACCTGGCGCGCGTATTAATGCTGGTGAAACTATAGCGCTAGCGGGCATGAGTGGCGGACAAGCATCAGCCGGTCTGTATTTTGAAATACGCAATAAAGGCGAAGCGGTTAATCCATTACAATGGTTGGCCCAAACAAAGCGCTAAATATTTACCCTGATAATTTGTAATTGCGCACTTCGTTTCATTAAGTTGGCGTGGCAGTAACCAGCACCAAGAGAATAATAATAACGTGCAAAGACTATTTATAATTTGTTTAGCTTTATTGAGCTTAAATATACAGGCTGCGGATAACAAACCGCGTATTGCTATTATTATTGATGATATCGGCTACCATAAGGCCGATCTTAAACTGATAGATTTACCTTTTGCGCTTACCTTTTCGGTGCTGCCATATACCCCCTATGGTCAGAGTGCTGCACGCTACGCGTTTCAAGCACAAAAAGACGTAATGCTACACATGCCTATGCAAGCCTCTAATAGCAAACAACCTGGACCAGGTGCGCTGACAGCTGATATGTCTAGGCAGCAAGTGCATAAAGCGCTGCAACTAGCATTAGCCGACATTCCCTACGCTATTGGCATTAATAACCATATGGGCAGTTATTATACGGCTCAAGAACAACCAATGGCATGGGCGATGGAATATTTGCAAAAACGCCATTTATTCTTCGTCGACAGCCTAACAACCGCACAAAGCAAAGCAGGAAAGTATGCTCAACAATATGGGGTAACAAATTTAAGTAGGCAGGTGTTTTTAGATAATGAGCAAACTGAAGCGGCAATTTCAAAACAGTTTGAAACACTATTACGTATTGCGCGAAAACGCCAAACGGCGATAGCTATTGCCCATCCGTACCCAGAAACCTATACGTTTTTACGCAAAAACTTACCTAAACTACAAGAGCAAGGCATTGTTTTAGTAAGTATTACCCAGTTATTACCACAGAGTCATAATGTGATAGCGGCGGGGTTTACTGCACCGGCTAGTTCCGCGCCGTAATAATTTAGTTTAAAAGAAAAAATCACCAATGGCGGTTTTTTTTACTATTGCTTTTGTTGTTGTAAATAATGCAGTAACTCTGCAGGTGGCATCGGTTTAGCGTACATAAAGCCCTGCACCTCATCACAGCCCATTAATTTTAATGCCTGTTCCTGCGCTTTGTTCTCTACGCCCTCTGCAATAGTAAATAGCTGCAGACGCTTACCCAAATTTATAATGGTTTCGGTAATGACTTCACCCGCAGTTAAATCGAGGTCGCGAATAAATGCCCGATCAATTTTAATTCGGTCTAACGGTAGCTGTTGTAAATAACTCAACGATGAAAAACCAATACCAAAATCGTCAATTGCGACTTTAATACCAAAGCTTTTCAACTTCTGTAATGCATCAATCACCATTTTTGGCTCATCCATTACCACCGACTCGGTAATTTCCAATTCAAGGTATTCCGGTTTAACCTGGTATCGATTCACACAATCGATAACTGATTGCACAAAACCATGATTTCGAAACTGCGGCATAGACACATTTACGGCGATTCTTAAGCCGGCATAACCTTGTTTCTCCAAAGCCTTAATATGTAAGCAGGCTTGCTCTAGTACCCAGTTGCCAATGTCTATAATTAGCCCAGAATATTCAGCTAATGGAATAAACACCGCAGGAGAAATAAATTGACCATTCGCCTGTGGCCAGCGCAGTAGCGCTTCCATACCAACCATGCGCTGACTAGCCAGTTCAATCTGCGGTTGATACCACAACTCCAAGCGGTCGTTAAAAAAGTCATGTCGCAGCATTCTGAGCATAGCTAAACGCTCTGCCATCTCTTCTTCCATATCAGCGGTGTAATACTGATAATTAAACCCTAACCGCTTTTTGGCTTTATTTAGTGCTATATAAACATGCTTTAAAATAATTAACCCTTGCTCGGCACTATCAGTTAACCGACAAAGGCCAAAGGTAGCATTAACTTGCAGCGTATACTCAGAGGCATGAAAGGGTTCGTTAAACACCGCATTTAAACGCTCTGGTGTAAGCTCACTTTCTGGCCCTACCACACCAAATACATCAGCGCCAATGCGCCCTAGCTGGCATGTTTCACCAAAATATTCAATTAAGCGAAAAGTAATGGCGATCAATAATTCATTGCCAACATCTTGGCCTAAGCCATCATTCACATCAGAAAAGTGATCAACATCAATTAACACCGCAATGTTGTTTTCTGCCTCGTAGCGCCTGGTGTCTTGTAAGATCTGAATAAATTCGTTTCGATTTGGCGTTTTGGTTAGAGGGTCAATATAAGCCGCATGTTTAAGTTGCTGAAACAACGTTACATTTTCATAACCAATTGAAATATTGGTTAAAAAAACCTCTATTAGCTGACGATCAAGGGCTTCTACTGGCCGATTTGTTTCAATATAAACTGCCGCACTATGTTTATCATTACCAAGATAGAGCACGGTATCTAGATCAGTAAATATATGCTGGCGGTTTTGTAAGCATTGGGTAATTTGGCTAACGATACGGGTGTTATCTAAGCGGTTAAGTTGGCATTTAATATAGGGCGCAAACTGCCCTGCCGCACCTAGGACATAAATATTTTCGCTAGCGCTGCCGTCGTCTTCAATTTGCGCACACAGTACGCCTTCGGCATGCAAACCGATTAACGACGATATTTGCGTAACCACACCCTCAGAAAATTCATGTAAAGAGTGCTGTTCCAGTAAATTGGCGCCAGCGTTGATTATTTTTTGTAAGCCGCGACGGCTCTGGTTAATAGTACGAATTTGCTGATACGAACGTAAAGAAGCAATTATTGAGGTAACTAACTTACTGCGGGTTAATTCGGTTTTCGTTTTATAGTCATTAATATCATATTCTTTAATGACACTTTCTTCTGGCGCATAACCTGGCTGGCCGGTGCGCAGCACAATGCGCAGCTCTTCCATACACAGCTCGTCACGGATCTGGCGTACTACCTTTAGCCCAGCATCATCAGACTCCATCACTACGTCTAGCAGCACCAAGGCAATTTGTGGGTTTACACGCAAAAACTCTATTGCGGTTTTACCAGAATAAGCATGATGAAATACCAACTGTCGTCCCATAACCACTAAATCGTTCAGCGCCAACTTAGTAACGGTGTGTATTTCTTCGTCATCATCAACGATCAACAGATGCCATTCACCCAACGTCTGCTCTATAGCTGACCCTGCGGGATCATCCTCTGCTAAAAACAGAAAATCTTCATCCGTATCCAATGATGCCATAACTCAACCTTAAATAATGATTCTCATTAAATATACATGCTTAGTTTGCATAAGGGTAAGTTATAACATATTTTATTTTGAGCAAGCCTTATAGTGTTACTTGCGACAAATTAGTGCAACAACACGACTATTCTCATTGCTGTCTAGTGGATAACATTGTAATGACCAAAATAAATACCCTAACTGGCCAACAGCGCTTACAGCAACTGGCTAAATCGCAGTTTGGTAGTGCGGTTATACCACCGGTAGAAGCTGCAGGGAAAAGCACCAACTCAGAGCAAGGGCAATTTAGCGATAAGCATCGTCAACTATCTGCGCGCTCTGGCGCGAGTGTGGCAACGGGATATGCAGGGTTAACGTTAACACAGCGCGCTGAACGGCGCATACAAATGCAGCTAGAACGGCAGCAACAAAATCTTGAGCGTATTATGGCGCTAGCGCTAGAGTACTGCCCGGAATATGTGTCAACACAGGATATTGACCCTGATTGGTTTCAGCAGTTTTGTGATCTAACACTAGATATTTCTAATTTTAGTATGCAACAGCTATGGGCCAAGATTTTGGCTGGCGAAATTGCCAGCCCAGGCAAGTTTTCATTAAAAACACTACATACGTTAAAACGTATGAGCTTTAAAGAAGCACTAGCACTGCAACAAGCGGCGAATTTGAGTTGCCGTACGCGGCAAGACCCCACCGCACGTATCTATTTTGGTTATAGCCACCGGCCGTCATTATGGCGGGTATTAACCGGCCGCAGCCGAGCCGTATTAAATCTTAATCAATTTGGTTTAAGCTACACACAAATACTAAGCCTTATTGATATAGGTTTGTTACACAGCTCTGAAATTGAAAGCGGCGAGTTGCCTATTGGCCAGGCTCTAAACTGGCAATACCTACATCTGAATATCATTGGTACCATCAGCAGTAAAAATGTGGTGCTACAATATTATAAATATACCGCCAGCGGCGCTGAGTTATTACCGCTATTAAGCACTCAGCCAAACCAGCAGTATTTAGATGCCCTTAAACAATTATTGGTCGGTATTGTTAGCTTTTCCGATTAAACACCAACGCAAGATTAAGTCTAGCTTTGTCGCTTCCAGTGGCTTAAAAATTACGTCATTCATACCCGCACTAACAAACGCATTTACTTCCTCTTCTAGCGCGTGCGCAGTAAACGCCAGTATGGGCGTATGCAGATAGGCAGGTAGCTGGCGTAATTGCTTAGCGACCTCTGTTCCAGCAATATCAGGTAGTTGTATATCCAGTAGAATAGTATCAAAAGTATACTGTTGACATAGCTTTAGGGCGTCAATACCACAGCTAGCGGTATAAAGTTGTACTGGTTGGTCTTTTAACAATACTTGTACAAACGCAAGGTTAGTTGCATTGTCGTCGACTACTAACAAACTAGGATGACTTGGCGTTGTCGGCGCCGTTAAGCGCAGATCATCAAGACAAAATGGATTGGATCTTACTTCTAGCTGTAACGCCTCACGCCATACTGGCAATTGCGCGGCAGAGGCATAACAGAGTACACGGCCAGGTTGCCGACTAAGCCACTGCAACTGCTCTCGCCACTGCGACAACTCTGCAGGCTCCGGCAACATAATAACCGCAGTGTCATAAGAAAACTGCTTAGCCGCTCGTTCTAGCTCGGCTAAGTTAGTACATTGTGCCAACTGTTCGGCAAGCGGTGTTAAGCCTTCAGCTCGCTCTACAAGGCTGGCATGCTGCTGATCACATAGTAAGAGATGAGGCACTTTAGTTGGTACTAGTGCAACTGCGTCGGTTACAGGTAAAACTAGGGCAATTGTGCAACCTAGCCCTTCTAAAGACTGTATCGTCAAGCTTGCTTGTAATTGCCGCATTAATACGATCAGAATACCAACGTCACTCTCATGCCACTGCAATGAGCGGGTGTCATCACCAGCTAACAACTGCCGGATCCTTGATGAAATACCATCACCATTTCCGGTAATACTAAGATGTAAGGCAATATCAGACTGGCTAACCTTAAGCTGTACGCGCAAGGTTAGATCAGAAACAGACTTAGCTCTACTGGCTATTTGTGCCATAGTTACCAGCAACATTGCTAAGTGTGCAGATGAAAAACTAATTTCGTAGCTTAAATTATCAGCCGTTTCAAATAACTGAAGCTCTATCGCTTTACTACTACATAATTGCTGCAGTACAGAGCGCTGATCAGCAAGAAAGGTAGACAGTTTAAACTGCTGCGGTGGCTCTTTAGCAGCGCCAAGCTCTAGCTTTAGTAATCGTATTTGCGCTAACAGATGCTCGGTTAATTCGTTATCACTTAATTCGGCATGCTGCCGTATTTGCTGCAAGCTAAACAAACAGTTTTGTATCAACTGTTCAGACGACGAACACTGTAACTGCAATGCAGAATATTGCTGCTGAATTTGCTCACACTGCTGTTGCACTTGCTCAAGCTGCTGCTGCAATTGTTGGTTGGTTTGTTCCGCTGCTGTGATTATTTCCGATTGATATTGGCTTAGCCGATTTAACGCTGGCTTTAAAATCACTAATTCCGGTACCAACTCTTCGTTAAGTTTAACATTAAGCTGGCCGTGGCATAGTTGATTTAGTTTGTGCACAATTAAACTAACATCGGTATGTTGACGCTGTGCCAATTGCATTAGATGCTTTTGCAGCATCATCAGCACGACGAGGCCGATTAAGCCCACAATACCAATGGGCGGCAACCAATCCCCAAGCCCAATTACTGGTTCAAATACCAGTAACAGATAATGCGGCTCTAAGTATGCGTTACTGCTTTTACTGCCATTGGTAACATCTTGAGTATTAAGTGGCTGTAGTGCTAATAGCTGATTGGCGTAAGACTGTATAGAAAATGAATGAACAGGTTGGCTATAAGTGAAATTTTTAACTACGCCAATGGCGTCTGTCGTGACAAGTACCTGATGTTGCTGATTATAAATAGCGATGGCATTTAAAGGCACGGCACTGGTATAACGTAGATTATTTAACTGCGCCTTTAATAGTTCGGTATCTTTTGTTTTTAGTAATGGTTGAATACTAGACTGCAACATTGCAGCCATCTGTTCAATTTGAATATGTTGTTGGGTTTCTGCTTCAAATTTAAACCACAGCCCAATAAATGATGCCATAGCAATAAGTGCAATTAACCATGGCAGCATTATCTGCCGAAAATAATTGGGCAAAATTAAACCTGAACCATTAAGGATGCGGTAACTATAAAGCTATTCGATTAGTGTAACAAGGTAACTATGCGGTAATAATATAAGGTGCGCTGCAGTGAGCCGCAACGCACCAGTAAATTAAAAATGAAACTCTACACCGACAAAAACACCAGTAAAATCGAGATCGGCATACAGATCATCGATATCATCAAGCCTTAAATTAACTGCTCGGTAGCCTGCTTTTAAACGCATATTAACTGCTAAATTATCTAACAGCGCATAACCAATGCCTGCTTGTACATCATATAAGCGGCTACCGCTATAAGATACAAAACTACCTTGCGCAAACAGGTCAAGGCCAGTTAACGGCAAACCAACGTTAGCCGATGTGTAAAGCATAGGTATAATTTGTGATACATTTTGCACCCCAGCAAGGTTGCCTGCTGTTTGCGATACACCAACACTGCCCTTAATGTATTTGCCATTAACGCCAAAGTCTAAGCTAACCAGATCGTTATCAAGAATTTCATAATACAAAACATAATCAGTGTTAGTTAAATCAACCTGATTATTAACTTGGCTACCAGCAAGAAAGCCGCTATCAGCAAAACTAAAATTAGCA
Organism: Rheinheimera metallidurans; assembly: GCF_036983985.1. Lineage (NCBI taxonomy): Bacteria > Pseudomonadati > Pseudomonadota > Gammaproteobacteria > Chromatiales > Chromatiaceae > Rheinheimera > Rheinheimera metallidurans. The sequence continues at coordinate 399,558 of NZ_JALAHQ010000003.1, read as the reverse complement.
TCAAGCGTGGTTACGCCACTGGCTTCCAGTTTATTATGCTGCAAGCGAATATTAGGTAATAAAGGAATAGGATGCTCTAGCGCAACATAAAATGACGTTTGCGTTTTATCATCAAACTTAAACTGCTGCATTGCCCCAGTATCGGCAAAGCTACCTTTGGTTGCTGCGTTCCAACCATCGGCACCTATATACAAACCAAGCAATGTATCGGCGCTAACCGCACTACTTAACAAGATACTGCTTAGCGACAATATTAATGCTGTTTTTTTCATACTGTGTTTTACCCTTGTGTTAATAATTCAGACAAATCGATAAGCGCCGCATTTGCCCGAGAAATATAATTCGCCATCACCAAACTGTGATTCGCCATTAAGCCAAAGCCACTACCATTAAGTATCATTGGGCTCCAAATAGTTTGTTGCGTAGCCTCAAGTTCACGAATAATTTGGCGTAAACTCACCATGGCATTTTTTCGTTGTAGTACATCCGCAAAATCAGTCTCAATGGCTTTTAAAAAATGTAATAACGCCCAACTTGCGCCTCGCGCTTCGTAAAACTCGTCATCTAGTTTCCACCAACTGGTTTTTACCATTGAACTGTCAGCTACATTAGTTGACTGGCGTGCTGAAGTTTCACCAGCTAAATCGGTGTTCACCCTGTCTTGACCAACACTGGCGCTTAAACGCTGAGAATAACTACCAAGACGTTTTTGTACCGCATTTAACCAATCGCGTAAATTATCGGCACGGGCATAAAATTGGCTGTCAGGTTTGGCAGGATCGGCCAATTCAGTGCGATACAAATACAGTTTAGCAATAGCTTTACGGTATTCAGACTCAGCACTGGGAATAGCCCAATTACGATGATCAATATTAAACATCGGTTGCGCCAGTTTTAAATGTACGTTTTCTGTAGATTGTGACTGCGAGCGGCTGAAGTCTTTACGTAATGCTAGCGCTAGGTCGCGCGACATTTCTAGCACGCCTAATTCCCATGCTGGCATATTATCTAAAAACACAAACGGCGGCATAATATCATTCGAAATATAACCACCGCGCTTATCTAATAAGGTTTCACTTACCCTTATTAACGCCGTTGTGGTGCTATAACCAATCATCGCATCGCTGCCAAGTTGCTGTCGACTTTGCTTAATTTCATCAACCAGCATGTCTGGCTCTTGGCTAACCCACCAACCGGTTATATAAAACAACACCAACACTAGCGCGAGTGCTGCACCAATCAGTTTTTTATTTAACATTTTATATCCTTTAACGTTTCGGCATTGCCACTACGGGCAATGACAGCGTTAACTGCTGACCATCAGCAAACTGTAATACAACATCAATTGATTGACCAATGCTTAGGCTGCTAGCCGGTTCAAATAACATTAAATGCAAACCACCGGGCGCAAGCGCAATGCTGTTTCCGGCTGTTATAACTATTTGCTCAACTTGTTCCATACGCATCATGCCGTCTTTATGGCTATGTTGATGCAACTCAGCGCGCGCAAACGCCGGTGTTGTTGCGCCAACGAGAACTTGGTCTTGGGCTGAACTATTATGCAGTGTAAAATATGCCGCAGTAACCGTGCGACCAGGCATTGGCAAACGCACTTGCCCACTATCGCCAGTTACAGCGCTCTCGGTTGTGGCAAATGCACTGGCACTTAAAAACAGCAAGGCAGTAAAAAATAATCGCATGTTATTTCCCCTTGAAAGTCACTGTCTTATATTACACCAGTTTCGCTAACCGCACAGCCTGTAACGTAAATCAATATTTGTAATACCGTTTAACGGTCTGGCAAAACAACCGCAGCAACCAAGTAGGCGACTATTATGGCGGTTGGAAATAGCAGCAACAATACAATAGCGAGTAACCGAATTAACCACCGCGGTTGTTGATAATAACCAGCAAAACCAGCGCATACTCCGGCAACTTTGCGATAGGCTCTTGCGCAGTACCAACGGTTAGTATCATAAGTTGCCATTTGTATAGTCTCCGGTTGTGTTGTCATAAGGTGTATTATTTTTTTTTGCTATCCACATCAATACAATGAATAGCGTAAAAGTGAGTAATTCAGTGCTTATCCAGCTCATTCCTTTTACTCCGTTAACGGTGCAAGCCACTGCCACAACAGCATCGCTGACAAAATACTTAGCGCAGGGCTTAAAAAAATCAGCAATAACCAGCTAGATGACACGAGCACGGTTTACTTAGCCGCGCGCTGCAATGGCTGGTCTGCTTTATAAGCCAGCATCTGACGCACTGCACTATCTGGTGTTTTAGCCAACCGGCTATTTAACTCGTTAGCTGTTTTTGTTAGCGCTAATTTAACATCTAGTAGCATGCTATGGCGCAGTTCGATAAGTTGCACGCTTGCCACTGAACGCATCTGTTCAGATAGTTCATTAGCCGATATTGCAGTGCTATAAATGCTTGTCGCAAAAGTAGTGGTAATCAAAAGTGTAGTAAGTGCTTTCATTATTATGTCCTTAAAATAGTTAGCTCAATTTACTGCATTACACACTAGGTGTTTCAAGTGCTGTGCCAACCATGAAAAAACACGTAACTCATTGATTAAATTTAAAAACAAAAAAGGCGAGCCGTTTTGCATCGGCTCGCCTTTTATCTGAAAACTAAAATGTGGTTAAATTAGCTAACTAGGTAGTCAATTCCGCTACAGGAGTGACTTTTGCCAATGCCTGTAGCAATAACTCAGGTGTAGCCGTGCTTAAATGCCCCTGCTCGCTCAGCAAGCGTCGCCATTGTCGTGCACCTGGTAGTCCTTGAAATAAGCCCAGCATGTGCCGTGCAATGTGCCAAAAACGCGCGCCCTCGCACATTTGTTGCTCGATGTACGGCAACATCTCTAGCACCACCTGCTGCGGCGTTCGAACGGTGCCAGTAGCACCATAAATTAGCTCGTCCACCGCACTTAATAACATTGGATTGGTGTAGGCTTCGCGCCCCACCATTACACCATCTAAATGCAGCAACTGCTGCTGCACTTGCTCAAGCGTTTTAATACCGCCATTAATACTGATATTTAGCTGTGGAAACTCGCGCTTTAATTGATACACCCGCGCATAGTTTAACGGCGGAACTTCGCGATTCTCTTTCGGGCTTAAGCCTTTAAGCCATGCTTTGCGGGCATGCACAATAAATTGCTGGCAACCTGCTGCCGCTGTTGTAGCAACAAAATCTTGTAAGAACTGATAATCATCTGAGTCATCAATACCAATGCGGGTTTTCACGGTAATAGGAATGCTAACAACATCTTGCATGGCTTTAACGCAATCAGCTACCAGTTGCGGTTGTGCCATTAAGCACGCGCCAAACATGCCGTTTTGCACCCGGTCTGACGGGCAACCAACGTTAATATTTACCGCATCATAGCCGCGCTGCTCTGCCAGCTTGGCACAATGCGCCATATCAGCGGGGTTAGACCCACCCAATTGCAACACCACCGGGTGCTCTTGGGTATTAAACGCTAAATAATCCCCACTGCCATAAATAATAGCCCCAGTAGTAACCATCTCGGTATAAAGCACCGCATGCTGAGTTAACAACCGGTGAAAATAACGGCAATGCCTATCGGTCCAATCCAGCATGGGCGCAATAGAAAACTTATGATCAGTTAGTACTAAAGAGGTCATTCGTTACTTCATATCCGGCAGGTTGCGGCCGTAAAACACTTCGCGCATTTCACGGAATACCTTTTTGCTAATGGTTTTTTGCTCTTCTGCTGTCATAGAGTCGGTGCCCATACCAAACAAATAATTGTTTAGGTCGGCTTCTTTTAACATCATTTTGGTATGAAACAGATTATCTTGGTAAACGTTTACGTCAATCATCTGGAATGCTTGTTTGGTTTCATTATCCATAAAATTTTGAATAGACGTTATTGGATGATCGATGTAATGCTTAGTACCACTGATATCGCGGGTAAAACCGCGGACACGATAGTCAATAGTCACTACGTCAGACTCAAAACTGTGGATTAAAAAATTCAGCGCTTTTAATGGCGAGATAATACCGCAGGTAGATACTTCAATATCGGCACGAAACGTACAAATACCATCATGCGGGTGCACTTCTGGGTAAGTATGTACACAGATATGGCTTTTATCTAAATGCGCTACTACAGCGTCAGGGCGCGGGCCTGGGTTTTCTGAGTTATCAGGGTCGACCAGTATTGGCTCTTCACTTACTAATATAGTTACGCTGGCGCCTTGCGGATCATAATCTTGGCGTGCAACGTTTAAAATATTGGCGCCAATAATATCAGTAACTTCGGTTAAGATATCGGTAAGGCGATCCGCATTATACTGCTCATCAATATATTCAATATATTCTTGCCGGTGCTGCTCGGTTTTAGCATAGCAAATGTCATAAAGACTGAAACTCAGGCTTTTGGTCAGGTTATTAAACCCGTGTAGTTTCAATTTTTCAAAAGGCTTTACCACTTAACACGCTCTCCGCTAAAAACCGCTCACCGGTTATAAATTAAATTACTCTGGTTTATTCTGCTGTTGGCTTTAAATCTGAAGCCTTAACACTAAAGGAATGCGTTACTGCAACACTACCCGATAGCATTATTGATACTGAACAATATTTATCAGCTGACAACTGCACTGCTCGTTCAACCTGCTTTTCACTTAGGTTAAAACCGGTTACTTCAAAATGCAGATGTATTTTGGTAAACACTTTAGGAATAGTTTCAGCGCGCTCTGCGCTTAGCTTTACTTCGCAGTCTACGACTTGCTGACGGGCTTTTTGCAAAATACTAACGACGTCAACCGAGGAGCATGCTCCCGCGGCCATTAATACCATTTCCATAGGGCTGGGCGCGCAACTATCACTACTATTGCCATCAAAGACTACAGCATGACCACTGCCAGAACGACCAATAAAGGTGTTGTTATCTTGCCACTTGACGCTTGCTTCCATTACCGCCCCCTATTTCTAAAAATAAAGAGACTATTCTACGGAAAAGCAGCGAGGGTATCTAGCCTATTTGTTATCAGGGAGGGAGCTAATCGAGTAAATCGGCAATAGCATTGTCAAATAAATTTTTGATTAGTAACGAAACTTCATTAATAAGTTCAGCTTGTTGGTTAGTGGCGTTTTTTTCTAACACGCTAGCGAGCACTTCCTGAAAGTCATACATGATGCCATCAACTTCACGAATAATCATACTGCGGTGATTTATTTCTAGCTCGGTGTGCTGAGTACAAAGTGCGATGATTTGCTCAGCAATAGACTCTTCAAGCAGTTCGCCAATGGTTTTCTTGCCCTCGCCATTACCCGTTGCTTCAAACAAGGATAAATGCTCAGTCAAAAACTGGATCAAGTGTTCGTATCCTGGTTTGTCTGTGACCATAACTTGCTTACACCCGATCTGCGGTAAGAAACACCAATAAGTTATCGTTATTTAAGCAAAATAACACAAATAAAACAAATCGGGGCGTAGGCCCCGATAAGATTTATTTTTTATTCGCTTAGAACGTTAAACCTGGTGACAGCTGTTCAGGCATCACCACTTGCTCTAGTTCAACCGATGCCACTGGATACGCGCAATAGTCAGCAGCATAATAAGCGCTGGCTCTGTGGTTACCACTTGCGCCGATACCACCAAAAGGTGCGGCAGAACTAGCGCCAGTTATTGGCCGGTTCCAGTTAACTATACCAGCGCGGATACGACGGAAGAAATGCTGATATAACTCAGCGCTATCGCTTAACAAGCCTGCCGATAAACCAAATCGAGTAAGGTTGGCACTATCAATTGCTTGGTCAAAATCAGTAAAACGGAATACTTTTAACAGCGGGCCGAAATGCTCATCGTCTGGAAAATCAGTTACGTTAGAGCATTCAATAATACCCGGTGTAACCAATGCTGTGCTTTCATCTAAATGACGCATTTCTAAAAGTACCTTGCCACCTAGCTCAACCAGCTGTTGTTGCACCGCCAGCATGCCCTTGGCTGCAGCAACCGAAATCATTGAGCCCATAAAAGGCTGTACTGCTGCATCATAAATACCCACGGTAATGTTTCGGCTTACCTCTAACAGGCGCGCTAAAATCGCGTCACCTTGGGCGCCAACCGGTAAATATAATTTACGGGCACAAGTACAGCGTTGACCAGAAGAGATAAACGCTGATTGCACAATATCGTGCACTGCGGCATCAATGTTACTAACGTCTTGCACAATCAGCGGATTGTTACCGCCCATTTCTAAGGCTAAAATTTTATCTGGACGGCCAGCAAATTGCTGGTGTAAATAATGGCCAGTGCGCGAGCTACCGGTAAAGAAAATACCATCAACGCCATCATGGCCTGCAATGGCTTTGCCGGTGTCTACTTCACCTTGTAATAAATTTAATACGCCTGCTGGAATGCCGGCCTGCTGCCATAGCTTCATGGTGTCTTCCGCTACCTTTGGCGTTAATTCTGATGGCTTAAACAACACCGCATTTCCTGCCAATAACGCTGGAACAATGTGCCCATTGGGTAAATGACCTGGGAAATTATAAGGGCCAAATACAGCAACTACGCCATGAGGTTTGTGACGAATAAAGGCTTTACCCTGTGGCATGGGATTTTCTTTGCTACCGGTACGTTCTTGGTAAGCGCGTACTGAAATATCAATTTTACCAATCATTGCGCCAATTTCGGTACGCGCTTCCCACAGGGCTTTACCTGTTTCTTGCGCTACTGATAACGCCATAGCTTCTTTATTTTCTGTTAGCAATTCAGCAAATTTTTTGACTATGGCAACACGCTGTTCAAAACTTAAACCGGCCCAGTGATATTGCGCTTGGCGAGCACTTTGTACCGCCATATCGACCTGATTGGCAGTGGCCGCATGACCCTGCCAAATTTGCACGTTTTTTGCCGGATCTAGTGAGTTAAATACATTGCCTTCACCTTGCAACCATTGGCCGTTAATAAATTGTTCCGCGTGTTTCATTAAATACCTCTGTTAAATTCAGCTTGCCGTTTAAATACGGGTTACTCTTACCCAGTCACCTGCAGCCACTTGCAATGCCTCAGCTACCGCAGCGGGTATAACAACCTGTTCGCTATATTCATTTATATCTAACGCTAACCAGGTAGCACGATAATCTGCCAACTTAGTGTTACTAATTAAAAAGGGTTGGCCTTGCGTAACTGTGCCTATTTGCACTTGTAAACGCTGGCTATTACGCACTGAGCGAATATGCTCTACCCGAGCTTCAACCGTAGGGCCAGCATCAAAAATATCGACATAGCCCCGATTAGAAAAACCTTCCGAGCGTAACAGCGCAAGCGCAGGTTTAGTTTGTTCGTGCACTTCGCCAATTACTGCCTGCGCTTTCTTGCTCAGCAAGCTAACATAAATAGGATATTTCGGCATCAGTTCAGCGATAAACACCTTCTGGCCAATGCCGGTTAGATAATCTGCTGTAGGGAAATCAACACTAAAAAAATGTTCTTGCAACCACTGCCAAAACGGTGAGCTACCATCACTTTCAGATACACCGCGCATTTCGGCAATAACCCGATCAGCAAAACGTGATGAAAACTCAGCTAAAAATAAAAATCGCATCTTTGATAATAACCGACCGTTATTTTTCTCACGTCGGTTTTCTCGTAAAAACAATGTACACAACTCACTGACACCAGTGTAGTCATTGCACAAGGTTAATATGTCTACGGTTTTATATACACCCAGCGAGCGCGAACTATGTACCACCTTACCTAAATGGTAATGGTAAAACGCATCTTCAAGCCCTACTGCGGCTTCTATTGCGCTGGTACCACAAATTTCACCAGTGGTGGTATCTTCTAATACAAAGAGATAGCCTTCATCACCTGGCTGGCTAACGACCTTGCTGAATGACTGTTCCGAGCGGGTGATCTTGCGCATCAATAGCTCGTCATTTACCGGTAGTGAAGTAAAACCATGCCCCGATTCCACCGCAATACCATATAAGGCGGGGTAATCATCTGCACGGATTGGGCGAATCACCATCATCGTCGCTTACTCCAATTTTGCTTTATTGTTTGGGGCAAAATTACCCCATGGCTTCATGTTATACAGTGTTTATTGCTGCTTAAATTTATGACGAAAACTAAAGGTTATACGCCAATAACCTGCTTTACTGCCTGCTCAAAACGCTGCATACCGGCGGTAATCTCATCTGGGGTAATAACCAATGAGGGCGCAAAGCGCACCACATCAACCCCGGCTACTAGCGCCATTAAACCCTGCTCAGCCGAGGCTAAGAAAAACTCACGAGCACGGCCCTTATATTGATTATTTAACACCGCACCGAGTAACATGCCTTGGCCACGAATTTCGCTAAACACCTGGTACTTTTCATTAATTGCCTTAAGTTGCTGGCGAAATAACTGCTCATTGCTTAATACTTGTGCCATAACATTAGGCTGGTTAACCGTGTCTAAAACTGCCTCAGCCACCGCACAGGCTAGCGGGTTGCCACCATAAGTACTGCCGTGTGTGCCCACTTTTAAATGGCTGGCAATATCTGTGGTGGTTAGCATAGCACCAATAGGAAAACCGCCCCCTAACGATTTAGCCGTAGTAAGAATATCCGGGGTTACACCGTAATGCATATAGGCGTAAAGCTTACCAGTGCGGCCTACGCCTGTTTGCACTTCGTCCATAATAAGTAGGGCATTATGTTGATTACACAGCTCACGCACACCTTGCATAAACTCGGTTGTGGCCGGAATAATACCACCCTCGCCTTGTATCGGTTCTAAAACTACCGCACAGGTATGCTCAGATATTAATGCTTTAACACTAGCTAAATTGTTAAACTCAGCATGTAAAACTGCGCCTGGTTTAGGGCCAAAACCATCAGAATAAGCAGCTTGGCCACCTACTGTAACAGTAAAAAAAGTACGGCCGTGAAAGCTTTTGCTAAAAGAAATAATCTGATCTTTTTCTGCACCAAATTTATCTAGTGCCCAGCGTCTGGCTAGCTTGAACGCGGCCTCGTTAGCTTCCGCGCCTGAATTAGCAAAATACACTTTTTCGGCAAAGGTGGCGTCAACCAATTTTTTTGCTAAGCGCAGTGCAGGCTCGTTGGTCATTACGTTACTTAAATGCCAAAGCTGTTCAGCTTGCTGCTGTATTGCCTTAACCAAAGCCGGGTGACAATGCCCCAAACTGCTAACCGCAATACCCCCAGCAAAGTCGATATATTCGCGGCCTTGTTGATCCCACACCCTAGAGCCTTTGCCCTTTACCGGTATAATGCCTGCTGGCGCATAGTTAGGCACCATAACGTCATCAAACAATTCGCGAGTTACCTGAAGCGGGGTGGTCATACGAGGATCCTTTGTTATCTAGTTATTGCTTTATTATCAGGCATTATTACAGATCCAACTAAGGCTGTCTTGCCTGCGGCAAGACCGTAAATATAGAAATGACAGGGGTTACGGATAGATTTGCATACTTACTGAATAAGTAAGCAGGTATAGATAGGCTATTTAGAGCGAGCTGCATTTACTTGCCTAAGGCTACTACAGGTATTTGCATGAATACCGGCTTAAAACCTGATGTTTTATAAAAAGTGCATGATTATGGCGTGATATTTTTTTAAATATCGATGCCAAGACGCCTTAAATTGGTTTGCTTTAGTAGACTAAAGCTCTCATTAGTTAATTGAACACGGTTAAACCACTGTTTGCTTTCATCATCGCTGATCTTATTTTGCTGCTTTAACGCCTGCCATTGCACAAAAGTTTGTGCTTGTTGCAGCAAACGAGTTAACGGGCTACTACCGTTATAACCAACCCCTTCAGCAAGCTGATCAAGCGTTTGACACAATGGTAAGGTTTGCAGCTGCCAACGTGACGTAATATCAGCACTAAGCACGGCCGCGAACTCTTGCATACTTTCGCATAAAAAGCTGGCATCAGGCTCTAACACATCCAGTGCATCTGTCAATTGCACATCGCGACTGGTGCGGGCTTGTAACAATTGGTTTTGTCTTACTTGTTGGTAAGTCCGTAGATAGTTTCTTGTCACCACAGCGTGGCCTAAGGTATGAAATAAGCCAATACAAAATGCATTATAAGGATGCTCTGCGCTATTTTCAGCTAGGCGTTTAGCTGCAATAGCTACGGCTAGAGAGTAATCCCACAGTTTATTTTTTAACAACGTAAAAGGGTCGGTTGAATGTGGCATCATGCGTCGCATGGCGTATACCGGCACAATCAACTGTAAACTTTCTACACCCAAAAAGCGCACGGCGATTTTAATATCTTTTACGATGGCACCTGACGATGTCCGACCACGATACTGTGATTGATTAACTAACTTTAGCAAGTCTTCGCATAGCCAAGTTACGCAAGAAATCAGCGGGTCTAGCTTATTAACGGTAATAGCTCGTGTGCTTAAGGCATCAAGTAGTTGATAAAACTCGGCTGTTGGGTCGAACAAGGACGCTGTTACATGATCAATATTATGTAGTTTTCGTACTAATTCATCGGCAACTTCTTCGTGTAAATTTGCCTGAGCAAACTCGGTAAACTGCGCCTTTGCTTTTACACCCGCCATACGCAACTGCTCAGCTTTAGCTTCAATGGCAAGCAAGGTTCGCTCGCCAGTTGCTTGTCCGGCGCGAACTTGATACCCCAACCTTTGGCTATCGGGGTTAACACCCACTAGCTGATCGAAAAACCGTTGGCTTAGGTTGTCGGTTACGTTCGGCCCAGAGTTTATCACGTTTAGTCGTTATCCTTGTGCGGCATATAAATTACTACTTATACCCTAGACTGTAAAAAATTCGCCAATAAGTCTTTACCTTGCTGGCTTAAAATAGCTTCAGGATGAAATTGTACACCGTGAATACCTAAACTAGAGTGAGCTAAACCCATCACCTCGTTTAGGCTATTATCGGCATTGGTTGTCCATGCAGTAAGTTCTAATTCAGTTGGTATCGAGTCTAGTTGCACCACCAGCGAATGATAGCGCGTAACATCTAACGGGTTAGATAAGCCCTTAAATACCGATTTGTTATTGTGTGTTACTAAGCTATTTTTACCGTGCATCACCTGGCGCGCCCGCACTACTTTTGCGCCAAATACTTGAGCAATAGCTTGATGACCAAGGCATACACCCAATATCGGTAATTTGCCCGCGAACGCTTCAATAGCCTGTAAAGAAATGCCCGCTTCGTCAGGCGTTTTTGGCCCTGGTGAAATAACTAAAAACTCTGGTGCAAGCTGCGCAATTTGCGTCAAGCTAATATCGTCATTGCGTCGCACCATGACCTGCTGCCCTAACGCAGCAAAATACTGCATTAGGTTATAGGTAAAAGAGTCGTAGTTATCTATCAACAGCAACATAGCAAGTTTAGCCTGATAATTTAAGGGGCAACAAAACCTACCGCGTCATTTACACGTGCCAGCGTAACTGCTGCTCGCTCTCGGGCTTTTTCTGCACCTGAACGCATTACGGCATTTAACGTAACTTGATCAGCACGTAATTCAGCAAAGGTTTTTTGTACCGGCTCAAGCAAGCTAATTACTGCATCAGCCACATCACCTTTTAAATGACCGTACATTTTACCTTCATATTCGCGCTCAAGTGCAGTAATGGCTTTGCCAGTTACACCACTTAAAATGCTCAATAAATTTGCTACACCGGGCTTAGCATCAATATCAAAATAAACCCGTGGCGGATCTTCAGAGTCGGTGATCGCTTTTTTGAATTTTTTGCTTATCATTTTAGGATCTTCAAGCAAGCCAACGAAATTCCATGGATTTTCATCTGACTTTGACATCTTTTTGGTTGGTTCTTGTAAACTCATCACCCGTGCGGCAACCGGCGGCATAAAGGGTTCTGGCACGGTAAAAATATCGCCATGCAAGGCATTAAACCGCAAAGCGACATCACGCGCTAATTCAAGGTGCTGTTTTTGATCATGGCCAACCGGAATTTGATTGGCTTGATACAATAAAATATCAGCCGCCATTAATACCGGATAAGTAAACAAACCGGCGTTCACATTCTGGGTATGCCGTTCTGATTTATCTTTAAACTGCGTCATGCGGCTTAATTCACCAAACTGGGTATAGCAGTTTAATACCCAGGCTAATTGGCTGTGTTCAGGCACGTGCGATTGCATAAATACTGACGAGCGCTTTGGATCGATACCACAGGCTAAATACAACGCTAGGCTATCTAACGATGCCGCGCGCAAGGCTGCCGGCTCTTGTCGTACCGTTATTGCGTGTAAATCAACGATGCAGTACAAACAATTATAATCATCCTGCATTTTGTCCCACTGGCGAAGCGCACCAAGATAATTACCAATGGTAAGTTGCCCAGAAGGCTGTGCACCGCTAAGCACAATTGGCTTACTGCTCATAGTTCAATCCATTTAAATATCGTGCTGCTAACAGGTTTTCAGCACTTACAAAATTAATGTGCTGCATTATAACTAAAGCAGTTATTTGCAACAGCAAAAAAGCCTAGTTAGTTGCTACTTTTGCCAGTCGTTGCCGCATCTGAGTTATCACCTGCGCATAATCTGGGGCATTAAAAATTGCCGAACCAGCGACAAACATATCGGCTCCGGCGGCGGCAATATCTGCAATATTATCGACATTAACTCCACCGTCTATTTCTAAACGAATTGGTAAGCTGCTTTGGTCGATAATACGCCGTGCTGCAGCAAGCTTATCTAACGTTGCCGGAATAAACTTTTGCCCGCCAAAACCCGGGTTTACTGACATTAGTAAAACAACATCAACTTTATCTAACACATAATCGAGATAACTTAATGGCGTAGCAGGGTTAAACACTAAGCCTGCTTGACAGCCGTGCTGTTTAATCAGTTGCAAGGTGCGATCAACATGCCGAGACGCTTCTGGATGAAACGTAATGATACTAGCACCTGCAGAGGCAAACTGTGGCACTAAGGCGTCAACCGGTTCTACCATCAAATGTACGTCTATCGGTGCGGTGATACCATAATTTCTCAATGCTTGACACACCATTGGCCCCATCGTCAAATTAGGTACATAGTGATTGTCCATTACATCAAAATGCACTACATCCGCGCCGGCATTAAGCACAGCGGCAACATCGTCACCTAACCGGGCAAAATCTGCTGATAGTATTGAAGGCGCAATCAAATAAGGTTGCATAATATGATTCCAAAGATAAGTAGAATGCTGATGTTACTGAATTTGAGTAAAAAAAGCACGACAAGTGGCAGTAGAATAATATCGCAACACCAACGCCAGATGGCGAAGAAACAATCAGCTTGAATCAATAGTTCAATTGTTTTATTATCTAGCCAATATAAAGTTAAACGGATCTAACATGAAATTTACAAAGCCATTAAAAGCGGCACTAATTTCAACTGGCATTATTGCCGGTACTGTTGGTCTTATGTTACCTGCCGTGCATACCAACAATAAATGCCAAACTATTGCAGATGTAAGCACCGCACCTCAATGCGTTAATGCTAACCAGCAAAGTTGGTTTAGTTGGTTTCAGGGAAAAAGTCGCTCTACACAGTTCCATTTTGTTGATTTACTAGAGCTGCTCACTAGATTATCTCCCGCTAAGGCAAATTAATGCCAGAGCAAAAAACCAAGTTTAGGCAAGTTATTAAAGCCGTATTTGGTGCCATGATTGGTGTGCAATCGGAACAACAACGTCAACAAGATTTCTCCGCTAGCGGGCCATTGCCCTACATTGTGGTCGGTATTCTATTTACCCTACTTTTTGTCGCAACACTGCTAGCTTTGGTGTCATGGGCACTAGCATAGCTTGATACACGGCAAATAATTCCGCCACCTTACCCCTGCTCGCACCTTTTTGGCTAATCGAACGATTAACTTGCAAGCTATGTAACACCGCTTGCTGATAAATTTTCCGGGTCCAAGTGGTGTCATGGTTACTTATTACTACCGCTACGCCGCGCTGTTGCGCTTGCTCAGCTAAATTAGCTAGCTGCGCTTGGTCATCTAAGTCAAAGCCTTGGCGCGCATAGCTGGTAAAGCTAGCGGTCTTACTTAAGGGCACATAAGGCGGATCGCAATAAATTACATCACCGGTTTTAGCTTGCTGCATTATTTGCTCGTAGCCAGTGCAGCTAAACTCTGCTTTTTGTGCTTTTTCAGCAAAAAAATACAACTCTGCTTCAGGAAAGTATGGCTTTTTATAACTGCCAAATGGCACGTTAAATTTACCCGATAAATTATAACGACACAGGCCGTTGTAGCCATGCCGATTCAAATACAAAAATAATAGTGCCCGCTCATAACTATCACTGCTCTGGTTAAATTGTAGCCGGAATTGCAAGTAGGCATCACGCTGGTTAGTTTGCGGTGTAAATAAATTTCTGGCATCGGCAATAACGCTTTCATACTGCGTTTTTAGTAGTTGATATAACCCGATTAAATCAGCGTTAATATCATTTAGTTGGTAGCGTGAATAATCTGTATTTAAAAAAACTGAGCCGGCACCAACGAACGGCTCTATTAGCAAGTCACTAGCCGGTAAATGGCCAGATAGTGCAGGGATGAGATTATATTTTCCGCCAGCCCATTTTAAAAAAGCGCGACTTTTTTGCTTAGCAGCCATATTTAATGCTTAATCCTGCGCACTATACTGTCGTGCTTTTATCTCGGTTTGTACCGATTGTAATACTTTAACGAACGGACCGGTGGCGCGCAGTGCCTCAGGTAGCTGCTTCAGTTGCGCTTTAGCCGATGCAGCATCTGCAAAGGGTGCCAATAATATCACCAACTGCATTTTACCCTGCCAGTTACGTTGATAACTTAATGTGGTTAATTGCGGATAGGTTTTCTTAAAGCGTTGCAGGGCTGCGGCACTAGATAGCACGGCTAACTGCACCGCTAGCTGATTTTTTGGCATTTTCAGCAGCAGAGCTTCATCATAAGCATATACTGGCTCTGCACTAGTATTCTCAACTACAGGCGTATCAACAGCTTGTACCGGCGCAACTTCTGGCTTTACGCTAGCGCCAGCGTCCAGTTTAGCGTCAGCAACCGGTTTTGCTTCAGCAATGCTTGATGTATTGCTTTTTGTTGCTTCAGCTAGTTCAGTTTGGACTGGCTCGCTAACATCTAAGCCTAGTGGTTGCTGCTCATTTTTACTAAGTTCGGCTTCGGTGTTCACAGCTGGTGGCGTTTCAGTCACTACAGGCACAGGTTTAGCTTCAAAATCGCGCGCAACAGGATAACGGATCTCTTGCACGGGCTTTTCGGCCTTTGGCCAGAATATATATAACAAAATAACCAGTAGCACGGCTGCAATAGCAATATAAAGCGGCGTTTTATTAACTAATGCGGTTGTGTTATCTGCTACTACGCGCTCGTTATAGCTTTGGCGAACCGGCAACAATAGTAAGTGCATATTGCCGTTTGCGTTGGCTAACCGCTCTGCCAGCTCGATACTATTTAACTCTTCATGCGATAACAGTTGCTGTGCATCTGCGCTAGAAATACGGTTTATTGTTAAGGTTAATGCCGCGTTGTCTTGGGTATCTGCAGAAAAACAAAACTGCAGGCATGGCAGCAAGCTAATTTGCTGCAGTAGCTCGGCGGAGTATCGTTCAGCGTCATCAATAATAACCAGTAATGGCTGCTGCTGGTACGCGGCTAATACTTGTTCAACCAATGCTGAATTAGGATCAGCGGGTAAATTAAACCATTGCTGCATCAGCTGGGCATGAACCTGGCTTTCTTCAACTGTCGAATTTAACAGCGCGATATTGTGCTGTTCAGAAAAGAGCTCAGCAATATTCATGGCTAAAGTAGACTTGCCACTGCCATCAGCTCCAACAATATAAATATGTTTATTGTCATTAAAGGCTAATTGCAGTAGTAACCGTTCCATCCATTCTTGCTGTGACGGTAACAAATGCGTAAGTTCAGGTAAACGTCGCTGTAAATTAGTAATGTCCATTGGTAAATACCTCTGTCAATTCTGCTTCGATAACATCGTCAACTACAGCGACTTGACCAAATGTCGTTGGCAAGACAAAACGGATACAGCCGTTGCGTACTTTTTTGTCTCGTTTCATAAAGGGAATAAAATCGGCTATTTTCATTGCCGTAGGCGGCTGTGTTGGCAAATTGAATGCTTGCAACAAGCTAATAATACGGTGCAACTGCTCGGCGGTTAAACTACCACGAGCTTGTGCTAATTGAGATGCCATAACCATACCTACGGCTACCGCCTCGCCATGTAACCAGCGGCCATAACCCAGCCACGCTTCTATGGCATGACCGAAGGTATGACCAAAATTGAGTAGCGCCCGCTCACCTTGCTCGGTTTCATCACGACTGACAATATCAGCCTTCATCTGGCAACAATGCGCAATCATTTTCGCCAAGATAGCCGGCTCAAGTTGTTTTATCTGGCGTTGATACTGCACCAGCCAATGGAAAAAATCTATATCGCTAATTAAGGCATACTTAATGACTTCGGCCATACCAGCTGAAAATTCTCGTGCGGGTAAACTAGACAGAACCGAAGTGTTAATTAATACCTGCTCTGGTTGGTTAAACACGCCAATCATATTTTTACCCAGCGAATGATTAACCGCAGTTTTACCACCCACTGAAGAGTCTACTTGCGATAATAATGTTGTAGGTACTTGTATAAATGCGACACCACGCTGATAACACGCCGCAACGAAACCCGTAAGATCACCAATAACGCCGCCACCCAAAGCTACCAGTAATACATCTCTAGATACATGCTGCTGCAGTAAGAACGTCAGTACCTGTTCAAACGAGCTTAGCGTTTTGTACTCTTCACCATCGGGCACTAAGAAATGCTGTACGTTTGCCGCCGGAAACAGTGGCTGTATTGCGGCTAAATATAGTGACGCTACAGTGGAATTTGAAATAACCACAACTTGCTGTCTTGCCGCCAACGACGGCGCAAGATTAGCAAAGTTGTTATCAATAGAAATGGTGTAGCTGCGTTCGCCAAGTTGTACGTCAACTTTTTGCATCAGCAGCTCCCAATTAGAATTAAATTAAAAACCTACTTGGTCAATAATTTGGCTTGCCACAGCACGAGCACTTTGCTCATCTGTGCGTACCGTAAAGTCGGCTATCTCAGCATAAAGTGGATTACGCTCAGCCGCCAATCTTTCTAGTACTTCTTTTGGCGCTTCTTCCGTTTGCAATAACGGCCTACGCTTGTCACGCTGGGTGCGAGCAACCTGTTTCTCTATTGGTGTCTCCAAATACACAACGATACCACGGGCGGATAAACGATTACGGGTTTCTTTACTCAGCACAGAACCACCTCCGGTAGCCAGCACTATACCCTGTAATTCGGTTAGATCCTGAATGACATTTTCTTCACGTACACGGAAGCCTTCTTCACCTTCTAGATCAAATACCCAAGCAATATCTGCACCGGTACGGCGCTCTATTTCTTGGTCTGAATCGTAGAACTCAAGGTGAAGCATGTCTGCGAGATGTCGTCCAATTGTGCTTTTACCTGCACCCATTGGACCAACGAGGAAGATATTACGTTTTTCTGCCATTACTAATCAGCTAACTCAGTGAAAAGTTGAATTCAAGGACCAAAAGGCTCCCACGAAAATTTGAAGCGCTGAATTATGTCAGGAATAGCCTTTTGTTAGCAAGCTAATTCTGAAACAGCGCACCGCCGCGATTATCGCGGCGGTGGTCTTTAGCGGTTAAAGGCCATCAGTTATGATCTTCGGTGTTACGAAAATCAGTAGCTCATTTTTCTCATTTATCTCGCGTTTTGATCTAAACAACGCGCCAACAAATGGGATATCACCAAACAAGGGAACCTTGCTTACTGTTGATAAAATCTGTTGCTGATAGATACCACCTAACACAATAGTTTCGCCATTATCTACCAATACTTGGGTTTGTATTTGTTGCGTATCTATCGCCGTTGCTGGGCCTGTTGGCGTTTGCACTGTCTCACCACGCGTGTTCTGCGTAATAATGAGATCTAAGATAATTTTATTATCCGGCGTTATTTGTGGTGTAACCGTTAAGCTTAATACTGCCTTTTTAAACTCAACGGTTGTTGCACCACTTGATGAAGCTTGCACATAAGGTATTTCAACACCTTGCTCGATACGTGCTTCTTTTTGGTTCGCCGTAGTAATACGTGGGCTAGCAATAATTTCGCCTTTATTTTCTTGCTCAAGTGCTGAAAGCTCTAAATCTAGCAAGGTGCCGTCGGCTAAACGGGCAATATGAAACGCAATACTACCGGCAGGGTTTGCCGCAGGTAAGTTCACGTTCCAACGGTTGTCTAACGATGGCATGGTGCCATTAGCAATACTATTGGCGCCTTGTGCGTTGCCCGAAACACCTTTATTGCTGCCACTGCTGCTTTGCTGGTCACTAAAGCCCCAACGAATACCTAGCTCATCCGAAACACTGTCACGTACGGTAACCATGCGCGACTCTATCAGCACTTGACGCACTGGAACGTCTAAACGCTCAATTAGTTTACGCACACTTTCAATATTAAGCGCCGTATCTTTAATTAAGATGGTGTTGGTACGGTCATCAACGTTAACTGAGCCTCTTGAAGACAACATGGTTGCGTCTTTATTGCTAAGCAGCTTAGCGATATCAGCAGCTTTGGCATAGTTTACCGTTAAGAAGTCGGAGTACAGAGGTTCTAAATCGGCTACAGTTTGCTTGGCTTCAAGCTCCCTGGCCTCACGCGCAGACAGCTCGTCTGTTGGCGCAACCATCAGAATATTACCTTCCATACGTTTATCTAAACCTTTTACGCGCAGCACGATGTCAAGTGCTTGGTCCCAAGGTGTACCGTCTAAACGTAAAGTAATATTACCGGTTACTGAATCACTAGTTACCAAGTTAAAACCGTTATAATCCGCAATAATTTGTAACACGGTACGTACAGAAATATCTTGGAAGTTTAATGATATAGCACGGCCTTTATATTCTTTGCCGCCACCTAAAATACTACGATTGGTGGTATCGCGTTCAACGTTTAACGTAAAAATGTTATCTATTTGCGAATAAGTAAAGGTAAACTCCGAGGTGGTATCTATAACTAAACGTGATGAAGCACCTTCTTTAAAGGTTTCAATGCCTTTAACAATGGTACCAAAATCAACCACATCTAACTGATACAGTAAATCGTCTAGAATATCGGTATTGTGAAACTCAACCTCCAATTTACCTAAGCGTTCGCGCACATCCACTGCTGCGGTGTTATCGCGTAAAAACACCAGCACCCTGCCTTCACCCTTATCACCACGACGGAAATCAATCGCGTTAATACGGTTTATATAAGTAGGTTTAACGTCAGCGGCTTGGCCAATTGAGTCAGACGTTGGGTTATCCGATATATGAATATAGAATACGTTACCCTTAACACGAGTACGGTATATTTTCAGGTAATCTAAATAGATAACTGTTTTAAAACCTTCGCCTTCAAATTCTGAGACAACGCGCTTTACGCCAGACTTGTCTATCATTACTTCTTTAAGCTTTTCTTCGTAGTCTGAATCGTTAAAAAACAATTCTATACGCGCAGGCTCATTAAATACCTGAATGCTCGGGTCTGCATACAGTTCTTCATCGAAAATAAATTCGATTTCTGTTTCACCGGTTAGTAGCGGGTTATATTTAATATCATATAGTAGTGGTACCGCCGAAGCAGGTAATGAAATTAACATTAAGGTTGCAAAACACAGTAACGTGCACTGAAGTGCGCCAGACATTTTTTTAATTATTTTATCCATGATTTACTCGCATACCTATCAATTACTTGCCGCTGACGACGCGTCGGCCATCTGCAACATGGTCGTCCGTTCTTTCCAGCAACCGGCGCCATCGGGGATTAACTCAAGCAACTCAATATGAGTCGGTTCAACGTTAATTACTCGACCATGAAATAAGCCAATATAATTATTAAGCGTTACCCTGTGTAACGTCTTATCTGATGCCTCAACTAAAGCCCAGATCTTGCCAACATCACCAAGAGTACCACGCATCTTTAAGTTATCGACGGCGTATTTCTCTAATGGCTCTTTTCTGCGTCGAGGATCAGGATGTAAGCAATCCTGAACTTGTAAAAACTTATCCTGGATTGCCTCAGGCCGTGGTGCTGAAAACGGGCTGCGCGCATTCTGCGAGCGATACGGGATATGCTGAAACTCGCTTATTTCAGGCAAAGGTTCAACCCGAGCCTTGGTTGCAGCCTTAACGTCTGCAACATAGTTTTGCACATCACTCAGATCACTAAAACATCCGCTTACTAGCACAGCCAGTGTAACTATTGATAAACGTCTTATCATGGCTGAACCTCCTTATAACGGTAAGTTTTAGCCACTACGTTAAAACGCAAACGCTCATCTTTTTCGGTTGTAATCGAAAAGTCATGAAGACTAACGATCCGTGGTAATTTCGCTACTTCACTAACAAAATTACCAAATTGATGGTAATCACCAACCACTTCAATTTTTATCGGCAACTCGGTATAAAACTCTTTTTCTATTTCCGGTTCCCAGTTAATACGTATAAAAGTTAAACCACTAGTTGTACCAACATAAGTAATATCGTCTAACAAACCAGGTGTTTCATGCGTTGTAGGTAACTGTTTTAATAGGAATGAAAATGTTTGTTCCATTTCTACCATTTGCTGTTTATATAAATCTAAATTTACCGCTGCTGCATATTTTGTACGATACACTTGGCGTAACTCGGTCTCTTTATTGGTTGCAGTCGATAATTCATCAATTTTACTATCAACCAATAAAAAGTAACTCAACACAATTACCGCAATAGCGAGCAAAGCGGCAAATATTACTTTTGCTGCTGCAGGCCATGACCCCATATTCTCTAGGTCAAGATCATTAATATCGATTTCTGAAAGTTTAATATTAAGGCTCATTTAGCACCTGCCTTAGCCGGAGTTGCTGGTTTAGCTGGTGTATCAGAGCCCTGTACCGCTTCATAACCTTTTACCGTTAGATGCATTTTAAAGTTACTCAATAAACTTATGGAATCTTTACCCGCCTCAATAAACTCAAGATAAGGATTTGATAACAATTCAGACTCTTCAGCCTCACGCAACATATTCGATAAACGGTTATTAGATTCACTTTTACCGACTAATAGTAGCGATGTGCCCTTTTTCTCTAATTGAGTTAAGTAAACTCCAGCAGGTACAGCACTGGCAATTTCATCCATTATTTGTGTACCCAAGTTTCGGCTACCTTGTAATTGTGAAATTAACGCCATGCGCTGCTGTAAGCTTTTCTTTGTCTCATTCAAAGTACGAATCTCGGCAATACGCTGATCCAATACTTTAATTTCATTTTGTAAAAAGCTATTGCGCTCTAACTGGCCTTCAATTCTTGCGTTGTATGTCATATTAATAACAAACACCAACAGAAAACTTAGCACTGCTGTAATCGCTAATACTGATAGATATTGTTTTTGCCGCTCTTTACGCGCTGCATCGCGCCACGGCAATAGGTTTATATATGCCATGACGAAAAACTCCTCAATGCTAAACCACTGGCAACCATTAATTGCGAAGAATGGCGATTAAGCTGCTCGCGATCAACCGACGTCGCTATTTCCATTGTTTTAAATGGATTTGCCACTATGGTATGAATGCCAAGCTCATCGATAAGGAGTCTATCAATGCCTTCAATTAATGCCGTACCGCCAGAGATAATAAGGTAGTCCACCGCATCCTTACCACTGCTCGTTAAGTACATTTGTATACCACGGCGGACCTGTTGCAATAACATAGTCTGAAACGGCGCCAGTACTTCAAAAGTGTAGTTAGGGGGTAAATCGCCACTCACTTTGGCTAATTCAGCTTCTTCGTAGCTCTTGTTGTAGTACGATAAAATACTACGAGTGTATTGATCGCCACCAAACATTTGGTCACGAGTGTAAAGCGTTTTGCCATTCTCAATGATACTTAGCAGTGTCATCGTGGCACCAATATCTACCATAGCAACCACTTTAGTTGCTGCGTCATCGGGTAATTGTTTAAAGCAAAGCTCGGCAGCTCGGCTTAAAGCGTAGCTTTCGATATCAACAACTTTTGCGGTAAATCCGCCATTGCCTAAAGCCGCAACCCGGGCCTCTATACTTTCAGTGCGTGCAGCACTTAAAAGCACGTTTACTCTAGACGGATCTGCTTCATTAACATCAAGCTTTTCGAAATCTAAACTGACTTCATTTAGTGGGTAGGGAATTAGGGTGTCGGCTTCAACTTCGATCTGACTTTCTAATTCAGCATCAGTTAAGGACACATCCATAAATATGACTTTACTGATCACGGTGGATCCAGATACAGCTGCAGCGGCAAATTTGACGGAGCGCGGGATCTTTTTACGGATCTTACTCAACACATTGCCTACGGCTTCGATATCTTGGATCTCTCGATCAGACATAGCACCTTTGATCATGGGTTCGACAGCAAACGCTTCTACTTTGTAAACGCCATTATGTTGGCTAAGTAGCACAGCTTTTACTGAGTGAGCACCAATATCTATGCCCACCATCATTGGTGTTTGTTTACTGAACAGGCGATTTATCATAGCTTCCTGCGGCCAATTTATAGTTATAATTATTATTTAATTTTTAGCTTAGTCGCTAATTTTTGGCAAGAAAAAGCGTTTAATCTAATGCTAATAAATATATACTAGCAGCGTTGTAAAGGAATTGGGAGTAAAAATTGGTGCTATTCAGTGTCTTGGGTTAAAAAACTTTTAATTCTATGTCTTGTTATGGGTGTTCTTGGCATCACAACGATCGCTGGGATCTATTATTATCTCAAAGATGATCTACCTGATGTTACAACCCTACAAGACGTTAGACTACAAACCCCTATGCAGGTTTTTACTGCTGATGGCGAACTGATCTCGCAATTCGGCGAAAAACGCCGCATTCCGCTTAAATTAGAGGAAATGCCGCCTTTATTAATACAAGCTTTTTTAGCCGTTGAAGATACTCGATTTTATGAGCATCCTGGTATAGATATCATTGGTATT
This sequence comes from Rheinheimera metallidurans, assembly GCF_036983985.1. NCBI lineage: Bacteria > Pseudomonadati > Pseudomonadota > Gammaproteobacteria > Chromatiales > Chromatiaceae > Rheinheimera > Rheinheimera metallidurans. The sequence continues at coordinate 376,497 of NZ_JALAHQ010000003.1, read as the reverse complement.
TTTCGCGCAATGACCGTTGTTGCGTCTTCTGGCGATTTTAGTCAGGGTGCCAGTACTATCACCCAACAATTAGCGCGTAACTTTTTCCTAACTAGAGAAAAGAAAATTTCGAGAAAAATTAAAGAGATTTTCTTAGCTATCCATATTGAACAGCTGTTATCAAAAGATCAGATCTTAGAGCTTTATCTCAATAAAATTGAACTGGGCCAGCGATCTTTTGGTGTCGGCGCCGCAGCTCAAGTCTATTTTGGTAAAACCGTAAATGAACTAAGCGTTGACGAAATGGCTATTATCGCCGGGTTACCTAAAGCGCCTTCAGCCTTAAACCCTATTCGCTCTGCATCTAACGCCCGAGCCAGACGTAACGTTGTCTTAGGTAGAATGCTCGACATTGGTGTTATAGACCGAGCAACATACCAACAAGCTATTTTGGCGCCAATCACTAGTAAGTTACATGGTGTACAAATAAAAGCCTCTGCACCTTATATCGCTGAGATGGTGCGCCAAGAGGTGGTTAATCAATTTGGCGAAGAAACGGCCTATTCTGTTGGGCTGCGTGTTTATACCACTATTAATAGCAAACAACAGGCAGCAGCCAAATTAGCACTGCAACAAAATTTATATGATTACGATGAGCGTCATGGTTATCGTGGGCCTGTTGCGCAACTTTGGCAGTCAAAGCTGGTTGAAACTGATTCTGCGGAACCTTCCTTCAATCAGATAGAGCCATTTGAGCGTGATGCCATACTTGATTATCTTAATAAGCAAACCAGCTTAGAAGATTTACACCCCGCTGTTGTTACTAAAGTTAATGCCGAGCAAGTAACCGCAATACTCGCTGGTGGGCAAGAAATTGAACTGAACTGGGATGGCTTAAAATGGGCACGGCATTTTATTAGTGACGAACGCCAAAGCGTTGCACCGAAAACGGCATATGCTATTTTAAGCCCTGGCATGCATGTTTTAGTGCGCCAACAAAACCAAGCGTGGCGCTTATCGCAAGAACCGGAAGCAAGTAGCGCTATCGTGGCTATTGATCCTCACAATGGCGCGATTCGATCTTTAGTTGGCGGTTATAGCTTTAGCCAAAGCCAGTTTAATCGGGCGACACAAGCGAAACGCCAAGTAGGTTCGAACATTAAGCCCTTTGTATACTCTGCCGCGTTAGAACACGGCTATACCCTTGCATCTATTATGAATGATGCGCCGATCCATCAATGGGACGATAACGCAGGCATCGCATGGCGGCCGAAGAACTCGCCAGCAGTGTATGATGGGCCGATTCGTATCCGCGAAGCTCTGGCAAAATCGAAAAACGTGGTTTCGATTCGCTTATTGCGCGGCGTGGGTATTGATAACATGATTAACCATTTACAGCGTTTTGGCTTTGCCGCCACCGATTTACCACGTAACGAAACACTTGCGCTTGGCTCGGCATCCTTTACGCCGCTAGAACTTGTTACCGGTTATGCGGTGTTCGCTAATGGCGGTTATTTAGTAACGCCGTATATTATTGAGCAAGTATTAAGCGAAGATGGCAAAGTGCTATTACAGCATAATCCGGCTATTGCTTGTCAAGATTGCGTCAATACACCAGAGCCAGAATCAGAACCTATCCAACAACCCATTGATGCCGAAGCACAGTTAGATCTCTTGTTAAATAATCCGTTACCGGGGGTTAATAGCGACAATGCTGTTGATAGTCAATTATCAGTAGTTGGCGAGCAAAAAACTAAACTAGCGCCGCAAGTTATCTCAGAACAAAATAGCTTTTTAATTGCTGACGCATTAACGAGTAGCGTTTGGGGTGGTGGCAGCTGGAATCATGGCACAGGTTGGAATGGCACGGCATGGCGCTTACAAAGCTTAAAACGCCGCGATGTGTCAGCTAAAACTGGTACTACTAACGATTATAAAGATACTTGGTTCTCTGGTTTTACGCCTGATTTAGCGGTAACAGTTTGGGTAGGCTTTGACGATGCTAACCGCAGCCTTGGCCGTGCCCAATGGCATGCTAATATGGGGCAGCAACAAAGCGCAGGTAGTGAATCTGGCGCTCGTACCGCCCTGCCCGCTTGGTTACACTACATGCAAACTACGTTAAAAGGTTTGCCAGCAAAGCACGTATCACCACCTGTGGGTTTAGCCTCAGTTCGAATTGATTTACAAAGTGGTTTACTTAGCCGACGCACGGACCATACCAGCGCTTTTGAGTATTTTAAGCCAGGCAGTGAACCTACGCAGTATGCGGGTAGCGATGTTCAGCAAATTAGTTTTGATAAAGCGTCTGATAAAAAAACCGAGACACCAGCAGAAGAGATTGAGTTATTCTAATAATAAAGCCCGCTTAGCGGGCTTTATTATTATCTTAAATAGTAGATTGTATTGTCTCAAACCAGTTTTGTGCGTGTGCTAATGCGTTAGCTACCTGCGGTGGTGCTGTACCGCCAAGTGCTGAGCGCTTTTGCAAACCGGCCTCTAATTTTAGTGCAGGATAAACATCAGCAACTATTAACGCGCTAAATTGCTGCAATTCGGCTAGTGGCAGCGCTTCTAATGCTAACTGTTGTTTTGCTGCATGCACAACTAGCTCGCCAACTACTTCATGCGCATCACGAAACGGCATGCCTTTACTGACTAAATAGTCTGCAAGATCAGTAGCATTGCTATAACCCAGTTCTGCGGCTATTCGACACAGCGCTACATTAATAGTTAGATGAGGTAAAACCGTGGCTAATACTAGTAATGATTGTTGCCAAGTTGCCATTAAATCAAAAAAGCCTTGCTTGTCTTCTTGCATATCTTTGTTATAAGCCAGCGGCAAGCCTTTAAGCACGTGTAAAATTGCTACTAAATGCCCTAACACTCGCCCGGTTTTACCGCGTAGTAACTCAAACACATCTGGATTTTTTTTCTGCGGCATTAATGACGAGCCAGAACTTATTGCGTCACCTAATTTGAAAAAACCCGCTTCGCCTGAACAAAAGAAAATGACATCTTCAGATAAGCGCGATAAATGGGTCATACAAATACTGGCACAAGCTGACAGCTCAACCACATAGTCTCTATCTGATACCGCATCCAAACTATTAAGCGCAGCACTGGCAAAGCCCAAGCGCTGTGCCAGCTGCTGGCGGTCAACGGCTACACCAGTGCCAGCTAGTGCGCCGCAGCCCAATGGGCAAACATCTAGACGTGCCAATGCATCGTCTAAGCGGCTTAGATCTCGCTTAAACATTTCGACATAAGCCAATGCCCAATGCGCCACCAACACGGGCTGCGCTCGCTGCAAATGCGTAAAGCCGGGCATTACCGCGCTAGCCGCTTGTTCAGCAAAAGTTATTAACGACGCTATAGCGCCAAGTAACGATTGCCGCACGCTCTGTGCATTTAATTTACTCCATAGCCTTAAGTCTGTAGCGACTAAGTCATTACGACTACGACCGGTATGTAGTTTTTTTGCTACGGCGCCTAACTTCTGCGTTAACTGCGCTTCAACCCAGCTATGAATATCTTCTTCACTGGTTTGTAACGGCAACTTAGGATCAGCCTCTACCGCAATAGCTAAATCGGCTAATGCGGCATCAAGTTGCGCGGCTTCATCGTGCGTAATAATAGTGGCTTTAGCCAACTGCTGCGCCCAAGCTCGCGATGCTTGGATATCTTGTTGCGCTAACAAATAATCAAAGCTAAGTGAGTCGTTAAAACTACGAAACTCCGCCAGTGTTGCTTCTTGAAAGCGTCCGCCCCACATTGCCATAATAATTAACCCTTTTGTTGCTGGTGTAATGCACGGATCCGGCTAGATAAACTATAAAGCCGAATAAAGCCGGCGGCATCTTTTTGGTTATACACTTCGTCACCTTCAAAGGTGGCAAAGGCTTCAGAGTACAGTGAGTTTAGCGAGCGACGCTTAGCCACAGTGACATTACCTTTATACAGTTTAATTACTACATCACCGGTTAATTGTTCTGCCAACGAGGTTGCTGCAGCTAATAATGCGTCTTTTAACGGCGTAAACCAACGCCCGTCATACACTAACTGCGCAAATTCTAAGCCGACTTCTTCACGGTACTTTAACGAGCTACGATCATATACCAGCGCTTCTAAACCTTTTAAGGCCGCCATTAATATAGTGCCGCCCGGCGTTTCATAACAACCGCGAGACTTCATACCCACTAAACGGTTTTCAACAATATCAATTCGGCCAACGCCATGCTCAGAACCAAGCTCGTTTAATAATTCAATGGCAGCAACCGGCGCTATGGCTTGATTGTTAATGCTAACTAGCTCGCCCTTGTCGAAACTAAGTTCAACATAAGCCGCTTTATCGGGCGCTTGCTCGGGTGATTTGGTCCACATCCATACTTGTTCTGATGGCTCGCACCACGGATCCTCTAGCTCACCACCTTCATGAGAGATATGCCACAAATTAGCATCGCGGCTATAAATCTTAGTTGCTGAAGCTGTAGTAGGAACATTTTTTTCTGCTAAATAATTAAGTAGCGACTGGCGCGAGTTAAACAGCCATTCACGCCAAGGCGCAATAACGGTTAACTGCGGTGCTAAGGCGGCAAAGGCACCTTCAAAGCGTACCTGATCATTACCCTTTCCGGTGCAACCATGGCATAACGCATCGGCTCCTAACTCAAGTGCTAGTTTAACCTGAGCTCTGGCAATGACTGGCCGCGCCATGGATGTACCCAGCAAATATTGTCCCTCATAAACCGCACCGGTTTTTAGGGTTGGGTAAATAACTTCTTTTACCAACTCTTCGCGCAAATCTACTATATAACAAGAGCTTGCACCTGAGTTAATGGCCTTTTGCTCAACACCGGCTAGCTCTTCATCACCCTGCCCTACGTTGGCAACAAAGGCGATAACCTCACAGTTATAATTGTCTTTTAACCAAGGCACGATAGCTGATGTGTCTAAACCGCCAGAATAAGCTAAAACCACTTTTTTAATACTCATAAAATCCTCAACTAAATAAACTAATTAATACGGCATTTTGCGCATGCATGCGGTTTTCTGCTTGCAACAGCACTAATGACGCAGTGCTATCGAGCACCTCGCTGGTTACTTCATGTTCGCGATGTGCTGGTAAGCAATGCATAAAATATTGAATGTTTAAGCTGTGCATTACCGTGCTACTAATTTGGTAAGGCATAAATGTGTGTTCGATAACGGCAGGATCAGCTTTATCGCCCATCGACAGCCACGTATCAGTGTAAATGGCATTAACACCTTTAGCTGCGGCTAACTGATGACTTAATAACAATTGCGCACCGGTTTGCTTAGCAATATGTTTCGCTTGTGCCATCACTTGTGCACTAGGCTCAAAACCGGGTGGCGTAACTACCGTCATAGTCATGCCACTTAATGCCGCGCCAAGCATTAATGAGTGGCAGACATTGTTGCCATCACCGACATAAGCTAGATGCACCTTAGATAGATCGCCAAACCGTTCTTTAAGCGCTAATAAATCAGCCAGCGCTTGGCACGGATGATACATATCGCTTAACGCATTAATGACCGGTTTTTGGCTGGCGTTAGCTAATTGCTCTAAGGTGTTTTGCGAGAAAACTCGCGCCACAATGGCATCGGTCCAGCAGGCTAAATTACTACCGAAATCGGCAATCGTTTCCCGTTTTCCCATTGCACCATTTTGTTGATCTAAATAAACACTGTGTCCGCCGAGCTTATATATACCCACGTCAAAGCTGACTCGCGTACGCAGCGATGGCTTTTCAAATATCAGCGCAATACTTTTACCGGCCAGCGCCTGAGTATAGTTTTGCGGTTGCTGTTTTACCTTTAACGCCAAATTTAACAAAGCATCAAGTGCTACTGGGCTTAATTCAGCCAAGCTCAATAATTGGTTCAGTTTACTCATTTCAATCGACTTGCCGCTGCTGCGGCATCCTTGTTTAAGGGACTAACAGACGATGCGGGTGCCTACTGCTTGCTGTCGCATCAGATTTAACAGATCTTGCGGATGTTGCCAGCCCGCGACGGTGATACTTCGTCGCAACGCTTGTGCGGTATCTAACGCGGCATCTAATTTTACTTTCATGCCACCTTTAATAATGCCTTTTTGCACTAATTGCTCAGCCTGTGCTGCGTTAAGTTCAGTAATCAGCTGGCCTTCGCCATCTAAAATACCGGGTACATCGGTAAGTAATACCAGCTGGCCTTGTACTAATTGACAAATAGCCGCTGCGGCTAAATCAGCATTCACATTAAGTAATTGAGCCTGCGCACCATGGCCAATAGAGCTGAACACGGGCGTAAAGCCATCGGCTAATAAGCTCTGTAACAACCTAGCGTCTTGCGGCTTTGCCACACCTACAGCACCGAGTTGGCTGTTAAGTTCAAACCGACAGCTATTACCTGCGGCTAAGGTTAAACCAACTGGGTTTAAACCTTGCAACGAGGCTCGAGCGACCAAATGTGCATTTACCGCTCCTGCTAAAGCACCCGCTATAACGGGCATTTGTTCTGGCGGCGAAATACGCTGGCCATCAAGTTTTTCAGTGGCAAAACCAAATTTAGCCAACCATTGATCAACCTGCTCGCCACCACCGTGCACTAACACCAATGGGTAATGCTGCTTTAGCTCAGCGCATACCGCTAACAAGGCATCTAAAGCAGCGTCGTCCTGTAATAACCGGCCACCCATTTTTAGTACTAATGGCGTATTATTCATTTACTACTCCGGCAAATAAGCCTGCTGTTTCTGGTTTAGAAAAACGCACGTTAGCCGCTTGCATCGCTTGCGCTGCAGCGCCTTTTAGCAAATTATCAATCGCGGATACCACCACTAGCTGCTCGCCATCTTGTTGCCAAAAAATATCGCAATACGGCGTACCTGCAACATCAGCGACGTTGGGCGAATGAGAAAGTAGACGCACTAGGGGTTTATTGGCATAAGCCTGTGTAAAAACGCTAGTTATTTCATTGGCGCTAACGCCTGGTTTTAACGTCACGACACTAGTAGCTAAAATGCCACGTTTGAAATTACCTAAATGTGGTGTAAATACCACTTTTCGGCCTAAATTCTGTTCAATTTCTGGCCGATGCCGATGTTTAAAGAAGCCATAAGCATTTAAGCCAACTTCACAAAATGAGGTACTTAATGCCGCTTTACGGCCAGCACCCGACACACCACTAATGGCATTGATTACTGGAATGCAATTATCTGCTACTAAGCCGGCTTTAATTATTGGCAGTAGAGCTAATGTGCAAGCTGTCGGGTAACAGCCAGGCACAGAAATTAGCCTTGGCAACGGCGTTGTTTGCCATTCCATTAAAGAGTAAACCGCTTCTTGTAATAATTCAGGATGCTGATGCTCATAACCGTAATATTGCGGATAGAGCTCGGCTTGCTTTAAACGAAATGCGCCAGATAAATCAACAACATCAATACCTTGCGCTAGCAGTAGCGGCGTTACCGCTTCACTGGCTTCATGTGGCAATGCTAAAAAGGCGACATCAACTTTACCGCTTAATTCAGCTGCTAGCGTATCTAGCCAAGGCTGCACCATAATATCGAGTTGCTGTTTATAACGTGGGTACAGCGATGAGAATGATTCTGGCGTACGTCCAGCTGATGCATAGGCACCACAAAGTTCAAAAAAAGGGTTACGCGCTAAAATAACAGCAAGCTCAGCGCCACTATAACCGGCGGCGCCCAGCACGATACTGCGAATTAAAGCATTAGATTGGTTAGCTGCTGACATTAGAAACAACTCTCAAATAGTAAATACCCGTTAGGTATAGCACGAAACAGCCGTTAGTGTAGAACGACTGCCATGCACATTCAAGAATTTTTATGCTGTTTTTGTGAATTTTTATACAAATTTTCTTTTTATCTATTAGCTAAGATTCAGCCACCACTATTTTATTTCTACCACCCTGTTTTGCCTGATATAAGGCCATATCAGAGTGCGATAATAGTTTGTCATGTTGCATACCATCAGCATAACGAGCGATACCAATACTAATTGTGATATGCAAGTTAGGCGAAAACTCGGAAAAGTCTAATTGTGCTACGGCTTGACGCATGCGCTCACAAATCTCGGCCGCAACCTGAGTTGTGGTATTGGGCAGTAATACGGCAAACTCTTCACCACCCCAACGCGCCACAGTGTCATCCTCTCGGCAATAACGACGAATAGCCACCGCAACTTTTTGCAGTACTTTATCGCCAATACTATGGCTAAAGGTGTCATTAACCTGTTTAAAGTGATCAACATCAAGCAGCACTAAACATAGCGGTAACTTATTTCTACGTGCTCTAGCACACTCTCGTGCCAAGGCTTCATCAAAGGCTCGGCGATTCGCTAAACCAGTTAACGCATCCAACCTAGCTTGTAATTCAAACTCTTGTGCTTGTCGCCGGATATGTTGCAGTAACTCTGAGCGTTCTCTATCAATTATTTGTAAATTGTCAGCTTGTTGCTGCAGCTCAAGCGTTTTGTTCGCTACCTGTATACGTAATTTACGCTCGCGTTTATGCTGTGCGGTAAACCGCCAGCGCAGTACTATAGCAATAAGTAGCAATGCCGCGAGCATCGCACTGAACCAGAAAATAGGCCGCTGCCAAAAGTACGGCAGAATAATAAAATTAAAACTAGCAACTTGTTCACTCCAAGCGCCTTGCGGATAAGACGCCCGCACCGAGAACTGATAGTGTCCAGATGGCAGATTAGTGTATTCAGCAATAGTATTGTTGCCACGTGCAACCCAAGAACTATCAAAACCATTTAGTTTAGTGCTGTACTGAATATGCTTGGGCATGATGTAACCCAGACCAGCAAACTGTAGCTCTAACCTGTGCATGCCCGCACCAAGTTGTAACTCTTGATCCAAAGATATAAGTGCACCATCAACTTTTAAGTGTTCTATTACTACCGGTAAACTATTTATATAAAGTTTTTTTAAATCAGTAGGATAAACCTCACTGATACCTTTGGATGTGGCAAATATAATACTGCCGCTGGCGGTAATAGTAGCCGCCTGCATAGAGCCACCGTTAGCTTGAGCGCTTTGCATGCCGTCACCTTCACCAAATAGCTCATAGCTAACAGATGGCAACGTGCCAGACAAAAACTGATTAATGGACTCTCGGTCTAAGCGCAATATGCCTCTGTTGCTGCTTAGCCATAAATTTTGTTGTTGATCTATTACAGCTTGAAACACTTTATCAAAAGGTAAGCCAGCATTGCGGCCAATAATTTGTGCGCTATCAGTATTGAGATCGTAAGCCACCAACCCGCGGTCTGTAGTTATCCATAACACATTAGCTTTAGGGTCTGCGGCAAAACCAAAGGCATATTCTGCGTTATCTAAGGTAGTAGTATCTAAGGTTGCCATACGGCCATCAGGTTGCCGAATAGCCACACCGCCGCCAGTACCAATAAACAACCTGCCGTCAGTATGCTGATAAAGCGTCATAACAAAGGGTGTGGGTAACCCATCGGCACTGCTATAGTTTAAAACACCGTCTGCATTAATAAAGCTCAGCCCTTGCGAAGTGCCAATCCACACTCCGCCATTTTTTTCCGGTAATATCGCCCTTACTTCATTGGCTAATAAACCGGAGGTTCTATCGTACTGAGTTGTTACTTTACCATTAGCATAACGCAGTAGGCCGTCGGTATAAGTGCCAATCCAAAGCCCGCCATCATTACCCTCTGCTAAACTTAGTATCGATTGTCCTTTACTTGCGGCAGATAAGCTTACGGTTGCAAAACCACTAGCAGTGCGCCGGCTTATGCCTTGGCTGGTACCAACCCAGACTGAGCCATCAGAGTGAGCTAATAATGCGCGCACGTAATCACCCACTAAACCATTTTCGGCAGTGTAGGTTACAAAAGGCGCGGCACGTAAACGAATTAAGCCACCATTAGTGCCAGCCCAGATGCTATTTTCGTTATCTAAATATAATGACAAGATACGGTTATTGGGTAAGCCACCAGCGATATTAAGCGTTTCAACACCTAGCTCACTGTAGCGAAGCAAACCTTGGTCGGTAGAACCGATCCAGATTTGATCGTTCTGTACTAAAAGTGCCGATACCGCAATATCGGCTAGCGCTGTTGAAAGCAGTGCGATATCACCTTGATTATAGCGAAATAAGCCTCGCTCTGTACCAATAAGCAAACCGCCAGCATAGGGTCGCAGCACAAAAACCGCCGCTGAAGGCAGGGCATTAACCAAGTTAATCTCGGGATTCGCCGCGTTGGTATCTAGCCACACTAAACCACGCGGTGTGCCAGCCCAAAGTCGTCCGTTATCATCTATTAGTAAACTATGTACCACATCACTGGTTTTACCTGCAGTAATACTAAACTGCTGTCTAGTGCCATCTGGCCGCTGGCGGAACAAACCTTGGCCTTCGCTGGCTAACCAAAAATTACCATCAGCGTCTTCCGCAACAGCGTTAATCAACACATTAAATGACGGCCAGTTTTGCCAGCCTTTTGCGGTATACCTACTAACACCACCTCTAGCACCAGTCAGTAATAAGTTTTTGTTATGGTCAAGCGTTAACGAGCGCACACCAGAGTCAGGTAAACCGGTTAACGGCCCTCGACCGAATACTTCAAATTCCCGACCGTTAAAACGGGCCGCGCCTTCCCAAGTCGCTAACCATAAATAGCCATCGTTACTTTGGGTAATGCTGTTAATGGTGTTATGAGGTAAGCCGTCACGGGTAGTCCAGCTTTCCTGGAAATAATGGCTTAATTTGGCAGGGCTAGCGCTTAACGGCAAGGCTATGTTTAGTAGTAAAAAACCGAGTATTAGCGTGTTACTTTTCACGAATAATAACCGCAATAAAAAAGAGTATTTAGATACATCAAACATTGCGGTAAGTCTCTGCTCGTTAAACAATTGCTACAACAGCAATTGTTTAAGATTACCGCAAATTGCTTAAACCACCAAGTTTAACTATGCAGCTATTGCTGGCCGAACACCCAGTAAATGACAAATAGCATAGCTAAGCTCACTGCGGTTAAGCGTATAGAAATGAAAGTGATCAACTCCTTCTCGGCTTAATACCTTAACCATTTCCATCGCGATGTTCACACCAACTAGATTGCGGGTTGTGGCATCATGCTCTAATCCGTCATAGGCTTTGTACATCCATTGCGGTATAGCAACATTGGTTAGGCCAGCAAATTTTTGGAGCTGGGTAAAATTAGTTACAGGTAAAATGCCCGGAATAATATCAACATCGATACCAATTGCCGCACAACGATCGCGATAACGTAAAAACTTTTCAATATCAAAGAAAAACTGGGTAATGGCTCTAGATGCTCCAGCATCTACTTTGCGTTTTAAATTAAGCAAATCAAACTGACCATTTGGCGCTTCTGGATGTACTTCAGGGTAAGCTGCCACTGAAATATCAAAATCAGCCACTGACCGTAAAATATGTACTAAATCTACCGCATATAAATCGGGTTTACCGATACTGCCGGCAGGTAAGTCACCACGCAGCGCAACGATATGACGAATACCGCTTTGCCAGTAGTCTTTGGCAATGGCAACTAACTCGTCTTTTGATGCATCAACACACGTTAAATGTGGAGCAGCAATTAAGCCTGTACGCTGTTTAATTGACTTAATAATATCGTGCGTGCGATCGCGCTCGCCCGAATTAGCACCATAGGTTACCGAAACAAAAGACGGTGCCAGCGGCGCTAAGCGTTCAATGGACTGCCATAGTGTTTGTTCCATTTGCGCGGTTTTCGGTGGAAAAAATTCAAAACTAACGTTAACTTTGCCGGCGATATCCTGCAAATTTCGATTAATTGCGTCTAAATATTGTGCATTTGCAAAAGCCATATTTGTTCTCTTCGCGTTACGCCAGTAAAACCGGCTGAGCCGCCTTAGCGACTAATTGTTTTACCAGAACTGCTAAGTCGGCATGTAAGCCACCTGCAGTTACCACACGCCCAGCTCCTGGGCCTTTTAATACCAGCGGATTGTCGGCATACCATGCAGAGCGAATAACAAATACGTTATCGCAAGGCGCAATAGCCGCAAGTGGATGTGTAGCGCTAAACTGCTGCAGTGAAACACTGGCCGTTGCTTTACCCTCTGCTAGCGACAAGCTACCTACGTAACGCAATACCTTGCCTGCAATTGCGGCTTGCTCATATAGCGTTGCCATCCGCCGATCAAGCTGCGCTCGGTTAGCCAAAAACTCTGGCCAATTATTAATACTCAGATCGAGTGGTAACAAGGGTGCTAACGCGATGTCGTCAAGCTCAAGCGCAACATCTAGCTCGCGGGCTAGCACTAATAGTTTGCGTTGCACGTCAGTACCGGATAAATCATCTAGTGGGTTGGGTTCCGTTAGCCCGGCTTGTTGTGCTTGTTCTACGTAATCAGAAAACGCAGTTTTGCCATCAAACATGCACAATAACCAAGATAAGGTGCCAGAGAAAATTCCGCTAACTTCAATAATGCTATCACCGGCACTGCGCAACTCTTGTAAAGTACGCTGTATCGGAATACCTGCACCGCAAGTGGTATTACTTAGCCATTGCCGTTGATGCTGCACCAGTGTCTGCTTAATAACGGCATACTCAGCGCTAGGTAAGGTTACGCCTTGTTTATTCGCGCTAATAATGTCACAACCAGCAGCAATAATTGCCGGATACAACGCGGTAAACTCGCGGCTAGGCGTAATATCAATTAGCACCTTGGCGCCGCTAAGTTCTTGCAAATAAACGAGTAACCCCGACGCATTCCACGTATCAGCCCCCGCTAGTGCATCTTGCCAATTTGTCGCATCTAAATGAGGTTGCAGCAAAGCGTAGCGCGAATTAAGCACGCCAACGAGTTCAAGCTGTATTTCTGCTGCTAAGCGTTGCTGCTGAGCGGCTAACATTAATAGAAACTCCGTACCGACATTACCGCTACCAGCGACAATAATTTTAAGCCCGGGTTTAACTTTCAGTAGTTGTTGATGTATTGCTTCTAAGGTGTAGTTAGCAATAGCGGCGGCAAATAACCAAATTACTTGCTGCTCGTTTTCATAGCGATGCAACACACCCTGCGCTTGAATAAAGGCCTCAGCCACTGCCGATACTTGTGCACTGGTATTAGGCTTTAAAAACGCCAAGGCATAGTATTCTTGGGTATCGCGTACTGCGCTAATATTTTGCTTATTTAAGTACGCTAATGCGCTTTCGGTTGCGTCAGTTGGTAATAACCAACTTATATTTTCACCTAACTGCGGCAGAGCAATTACCGGTTGCTGTAATTGCAGGGACAGCTCGGCCGCGCTACTACGATTAGCTTGATGCAACGTCAGTAAACTGACATTTTGTAATTCAGTAATAAAACCTTGTTGCTGCGCTGCGCGCTGCGTTACTTTGCAACCAGCAAGTTGGGGCTCAAAACTGCTGCGAACAATAAGCTCCGTATTACCGCTAGTAAGCGGTGACAACGTACGCGCATGCAATACGGGGTTACCTAACTGTGCTAGCTGGCACGCCTGTGACCAACTTACTTGCTGATAAGGAATGGCATTGTGCACCTTACGCGGGTCGGCGCTGTAAATGGCTTTAACATCAGTCCAAATAGTTACACTGGAGGCTTGCAGTAAAGCAGCCAATAAAGAGGCGCTGTAATCGCTGCCATTTCGCCCTAACGTAATACTCGTACCCTGTTCATCACGGGCGATATAACCGGTGACCACATGAATAACGACGTTCTGAATATGGCTGCGTAATAACTCAGTGCTGTGCAGCCAATCAGGCTGATGCTGCTTTAACCGCAAAAAATCGCGGGCATCTATTGCCGCAGCCGATAAACCGCGTTGACGTAATAGTTCAGCTAATAACTGCGCGGATACTAACTCGCCTATGGCCAGCACATCGTTATGTCTCTGCTGTGCTAAAGCCTCCGGTATTGCGGCTAAATAGTGTTGTAGCAGCACAATAAGCTGTTGTGCTGCTATAGCCGGTAAGGTTTCATTAATGAGCAATGCCAATTGCTGATACAACGTCGATACGGCTTGATCACGCTTAGCTATGTCATCAGCTAACGCAATAATATGCAGTAATAAGTCGGTGGTATCGCCAGGAGCTGACACCACTAGCCATAATGCTTGGCGACTATCTTGTGTCGCAACAATATCGGCTACGGCAATAACTCGTGACGCCGTAGCTAAACTAGAACCACCAAATTTATGTACCTGCGTTAACCCGGTACTCAAGGTTGGATTTGATTTAGCCTGCATAACGTGTGTCTCCAACAGCCAGCGCAAGGGCCGCTAACGCCTGTTGCAAATCGGCTAGCAAATCATCGATATTTTCTATGCCTAATGATAGGCGCAGTAAAGCTGGCCCAATGCCTGCTTCAGTTTGTGCTTGGGCATTCATCGACGCTTGTGTCATTGAACCCGGGTGGCAAATCAAGCTTTCAATACCACCTAATGATTGCGCGAGGGTAAAAATACGCAATGCAGAGAAAAACACCGGTAATTGGCTAACGTCACATGCTAAATCGAAGCTACACATCGCACCAAAACCAGTCTGCTGATTAGCGGCAACACTATGCCCAGGATGGTCAGGCAAGCCGGGGTAATACACCTTAGCAACCAAAGGCTGTTGCAGAAGAAAATCAACAACGCGTGCGGCATTATCTTGCTGTAACGCAATACGCAGCGGCAGTGTACGCAAACCACGTAACGTCAGATAACAATCAAAGGGCGCACCAGTAATGCCTAAACAGTTAGCCCACCATTTTAACTCGTCGCCTAGCTCTGGTGCTTTGCATATCAATACACCACCAATTACATCGCTGTGGCCATTAATATATTTGGTGGTTGAATGCACAACAAGATCGGCGCCAAGAGCCAAAGGCTGCTGTAATATTGGCGATAAGAAGGTGTTGTCAACAACCACTAATGCGTCTAACGTTTTTGCCAATGTGCAAACTGCGCGAATATCGGTAATTTGTAGTAACGGATTAGACGGTGTTTCTAACCAGATCATCTTTGGTTGCACAGCGCTAACGTGCGCTTGCCAGCCCGCTTGCTGAAAATTAATAATTAATAACTTAAACGCATGTTTTTTGGCAGCTAAATTAGTAAATAGCCGGTAACTACCACCATAACAATCATGGGGTATTACTAAGGTATCGTCAGGTGTTAATAACTGCAGTGCTAATAAGCACGCGGCCATACCGCTGCTAGTAACAATGGCTTTGCTACCGCCTTCTAAGTCAGCCAACGTTGTTGCCAATAGATCGCGGGTTGGGTTATTTGACCGCGAATAATCGTATTGCTCAGGCTGTTGAAACGCGCCTAGCTTGTAGGTTGTACTTAAGTACAATGGCGGGATCACCGCAGAAAATGCAGTATCCTTTGCAATGCCAGCCTGAGCTGCAATAGTTGCAGCATGACCCGTTGACATAATCAAATCTCTTCTAGATGTTTAGACGTCTAAAAGTATACATTTAGATATTTAGATGTCAAAGCATTTAGACGTCTAAAATTATTATTTATTGCACGCTATTTGACTAGTTGCCATAACACGATAGAATTTCCGCACTTGCGCGAGCAACAAAACATAATGACTTAATTACAAGGTAACAATATGGCTAAGTGGAATGGGGAATATGTTCACCCGTACGCGGAACACGGTAAAAAATCAGAACTCGTAAAAAAAATTACTGTGTCTATTCCGCTGAACGTATTAAAAGTGCTAACGGATGAGCGTACACGCCGTCAAGTTAACAATTTAAGGCATGCAACTAATAGTGAATTATTATGCGAAGCGTTTTTACATGCCTTTACTGGACAGCCGCTGCCTGCAGATGAAGATTTACGTAAAGACAACCCTCATCAGATCCCCGCAGAAGTGCGCCAGATCCTGACTAGCATGGGTAAAGCAATTCCAGTAATTATTGAAGCAGATAACGACGAAGAATAAACTGATTATCCGTTTAACGTGCAACAAAAAAACCGCCAACTGGCGGTTTTTCTATGACTAAAATTTTATTGTACTATTACCAAATGTAGCATTAGTCGCGCCTTGTTGGCCATTTATAACCCACTGCACCTCAATATTTTCTAGCGTCGGAATTAAGTTGAAAATATGCAGCTGTAACTCATTTAACTTCGCAGGCCGTTGGCATAACAACGCATAGTTAGCATAAAAATCCGCATGCCCTTGTTTGGTATGAAGCTGGGTTAAATCAGTACTCGCTTCAGCCTGCGCCAACTCACAATTAGCATCGACATTAAAGCTAAACCAAGCAGCTTGGTTAAACACCACAATAGCTGCGGTTATTTCTTGCTGTTGTTCTGCCGTCACTGGTTTATGTTCAAAGCCAACAACACTTTGCGCCGCTGCCTGAAACGCCAACTGCATTTCATTACCCTCTAACACTATAGTTAGTATGCCATGGCCATGCACGTGAGACCCAAGAGAGGTGATATCTTCGTGTTCATGAGCAGCATGCTCATTTGTAGATTGGGCAAACTCCTGTGCTACAACAGTGCCTGATAACATTAGATTACAAGCAAAAAACAAACTAGATAATAATGAAAACTTCATGGCATCGAGCCTAATATAAGCCAATAATTATGTGACAACATAACACATAATTTATTGTCTTCGCTAGCTTATGATCGATGCACAAGCACAAACCGTAATGCCCATAATATTTAAACTAGGTAACAATTATGGCAAAGCTTGTTGTGGTATTAGGTGATCAATTAAGCCCTGCTTTAGCTAGCCTGCAAAAAATTGGTCCTGACGACATAATACTGCTGGCAGAGGTGGCCGAAGAAGCCTGCTACGTTAAACACCATAAGCACAAAATTATATTAATTTTTAGCGCTATGCGTCATTTTGCTGCGACATTGCAACAGCAAGGTAAGCAAGTGTGCTACCTAGAATACAACAAGAGCGCCAGCATACGCAGCATGACGGACGCAGTAGCTTATGCGCTGCAACAACACTGCGGCATACAAGAAATTGTGATCACGCAATGCGGTGAATATCGGCTACAACAAACCATAAATAGTTGGCCGCAAAAGTTCGCTATACCTGTAACCCAGCTAGAGGACGACCGGTTTATTTGCTCTGCAACACAGTTTACTCGCTGGGCAGAGGGTAAAAAACAACTACGCATGGAGTATTTTTATCGCGATATGCGCCGTTACACTGGTTTACTAATGGCAAATAACCAGCCGTTAGGTGGCAAGTGGAACTATGATGCAGAAAACCGGAAAGCCTGCCCCAGTAACACTACGCCCATTATGCCGCTGCAATTTTCTTGTGATGACATAACCGACACGGTTAAACGTTTAGTACAGCAACAGTTTGCTGATCATATGGGTTCAGTAGATAATTTTAGTTACGCCGTTACCGGCAAAGATGCAAGACAAGCATTTTTACATTTTGTCGCTACGCAATTGCCCCAATTTGGCGATTATCAAGATGCCATGCTGTTCGATAAACCCTTTTTGTTTCATAGCATTTGCTCAGTGTATCTAAATTGCGGCTTGTTAGATGTACGCTGGATGTGCAATAAGGTCGTCGCAGCCTATCATAACGGCGATGTACCGCTTAATGCCGCAGAGGGTTTTATTAGGCAGCTAATTGGCTGGCGCGAGTATGTTAGAGGGTTATATTGGTTACTAATGCCAAACTATGCAGAGCATAATCAGTTAAATGCACAGCGTAATTTACCTGAATTTTACTGGCACGGCAAAACCCAGATGCGTTGTATGCAGCAAGCAATTAGTAGCACTATTGAGCACGCTTACTCGCACCATATCCAACGTTTAATGATCACCGGCAACTTTGCACTATTGGCTGGGTTATCGGTGAAACAAGTTACTGACTGGTATCTTGCTGTGTATGCCGACGCCTATGAATGGGTTGAGCTGCCTAATACGCTTGGTATGGCATTGTTTGCCGATGGTGGTGTACTGGCATCCAAGCCCTATGCCGCAAGTGGTGCTTACATCAACCGGATGAGTAATTATTGCAAAAACTGTGCGTACCAGGTTAAACACACCACACAAACTGATGCCTGCCCGTTTAATGCACTGTATTGGGATTTTCTTCACCGGCATCAGCAGCAATTTGGCGCTAACCCGCGCCTGGCACTGACCTTTGCTAACTGGCAAAACCGCAGCGACAGCGACAAAGCCGCCATTCTGGCCAAAGCTGCCGACACGTTAAACCGTCTGGAACAGCTATGAATATCAGCCTGGTACTGCTAAACGACACATTGCGCTGGCACGACAATCCGCTGTTAAACGCCTGTGAAGGCCCCAAAGCAGCCGTAATTGTGCTGAATAAAGCCGCATTTTTTGGCCGCCAGTATGGTTTACCCAGAGCCAATTTGCAGCGTTTACAACAACAGATAGCTGTTATTGCTGCGCTAAAAAATACTCTGGCGGCAAAGCATATTGGCCTTATCACCCTGGTTGGCGATACTGCCAGCTGTATCAGCACTCTGGCCGGTGAATTAAAAGCAGAACAGCTGTACTGTGCAGAGCCGGTTGCTTCTTATGAATATGCCGCCATTAACCGCCTGAAGCAGACTCTTAACGTTACTCAACTCGATTGTAATTCTTTGCTGGGTGATAGTTTAAGGCCCAACCTTGCCATGATGCCAGACAGCTTTACGCCGTTTCGTAAACAGCGCGAGCCGCTGCTGCAGGTAAGTGAGCCAGCAATGCAGGCACCCGACCAAAACTGGCTGTTACCGGCACAAACCGAGCCTTATAACAGTGCTTTTATGCAGCTAAGCCAGCAATACCATACTTATTCAACAGCAGGCATTGGTAGCGAGGCTTCTGCTTTGGCAAGGCTGCAGCATTATATCTGGCAACAGCAACATATTTTGCACTATAAACAAACCCGCAATCAGCTGATGGGCGAGAATTACGCCAGTTTTTTCTCAGTGCCGCTGTCACTTGGCAGTTTGTCTGTACGTTGTTCATGGCAGCAGATTGTCAGCTTTGAGCAGCAGGTACAGGCTAACGACTCTACTTACTGGCTTAAATTTGAGCTGTTGTGGCGTGAGTTTTTCCGCTGGCAATTTCGCAAATACGCCAATCTCTGGTTTAGTAAAGGTGCCATAAAAGGCCAGCCGGATTTCAGCCAGCCACAACTTAGCAAAGCTCAGCTTAAGCAATTTAACCTGTGGTGCCAGGGCAATACCGGTGAGCCGTTTATTGATGCCAATATGCGCCTGTTAAACCAAACCGGTTTAATGAGCAACCGCGGCAGACAGAATGTTGCCAGCTATTTACTGCATAATCTTGATATCGACTGGCGTTTGGGTGCCGCTTATTTTGAGCAGCGCCTGCTCGATTATGACTGCGCCAGCAACTGGGGAAACTGGGCCTATATTGCCGGCACCGGCAATAGTACCCAGCGGCAGTTTAATATCAGCAAACAGGCGCAAATGTATGATCCGCAAGGCGCATTCGTCAAAGCTATGCTGCCATCAGCGCTGTCATGAACACTTTGGTGTGGTTTAAACGCGATTTACGCATTGATGATCATCAGCCGCTGTATCAGGCGGCCAAAGCAGGTGCAGTATTACCGGTTTACATTATTGAACCGGATTACTGGCAACAAAGTGATGTATCGCTGCGCCACTGGCAATTTATCGCCCCGGCACTGCAGCAACTTAACCAACAATTAACTGCACTTGGCCAACCTTTGCTGATAGTGAAAGGCCCGGCCACCCTGGTGCTGCGCCAACTCTGCCAGCAATTTGCCATCAGCCGCGTATGCAGCCATGAAGAAACCGGTAACCTCTGGACTTATCAGCGTGATCTGGCAGTAGCACGGCTATTACACGAGCTGAATATACCCTGGCAGCAGTACCGGCAGTTCGCTGTATTTCGTAAACTGAAAGACCGGGATAACTGGTTTAACCTGGCCGATAGCTGGCTAAAGTCATCTCTGGCACCAACAGTAACAGCACTACCATTTTTAACTGCCGTACAGTGGAACCTGACGGAACTGGCACCCTGCCGTAAAACTGATTTACCGCTTTGCTCTACGCTGCAAGATGCGACTGCTGCAAACCACACTTTTGACAGCTTTATCGCCACACGCTGTATGCACTACCGTCAGCACATTTCACTGCCGGCAAAAGCGCTAAGCAGCTGCTCCAGGCTCAGCCCTTATATCAGCTACGGCCAGCTTAGCCTGCGCCAGTTGCAACAACACAGCTTTACGGCGTTAAAGCACAGCACAGAACAACGCAAACAGCAGGGCTTGCAGGCATTTTTCAGCAGGTTACGCTGGCATTGCCACTTTATGCAAAAACTGGAAGATGAGCCAGCCATTGAGTTTTTTAATATGCACCGTGGTTTTGATGGCTTGCGGGAACACGATTTTAACCCTGCGCTGTTTCAGGCCTGGCAAAGCGGCCAAACCGGCTACCCGCTGATTGATGCTGCTATGCGCAGTTTGCTGGCAACCGGCTGGCTGCATTTTCGCGCCCGCGCCATGTTAGTGGCCTTTGCCAGCTATCACTTATGGTTACATTGGCGGCCGGTATCCTTGCATCTGGCCCAGTGCTTTGTCGATTATAATCCGGGCATTCACTATGCCCAAATACAAATGCAGGCCGGTACCACGGGGATAAACCCCAACCGGATGTATAACCCGGTAAAACAAAGCCAGCAAAAAGATGCCGATGGCCGCTTTATCCGCCAGTGGTTGCCCGAACTGCGTCAGGTGCCGGATAGTTGGCTACATACGCCCTGGCTAATGCCCGCTGCACTGCAACAACGTTATGCTTGTGTTATAGCGCGGGATTATCCGGCACCAATAGTCGATTTACAGCAGGCACAACAACGAGCCAGAGCACGGCTAAGCCAATGGTTGAAGCAACATAATAAACCAGACTGGCAACAGCAAAAACAAGCCGTGTTTACGCGCCATGCCAGCCGCAAAAGGCCCGCAACGCATAAAAAGATAGCTTGCCGGGATCAGCTTAGCTTTGACTGGGAGTGAGTTTGAACGGCTGGTTAGTGCGAATCCGGCCGCAGTGCCTGTGGGGGTTGTTGCTCCAGCCACTGCACTGTCTGCCAGATAGCCTGCATTGCCATATCCAGAAATACCGGCTCAATACGCTGCCAGGTATCTTGCACCGTATGGTAATACGCATGCTCCTGACCGCCGAAAAATAAATAAGGAATACCAGCACGATGAAAGGGGCCGTGATCGCTGGCATTAGGCCAGTTGTAACGCGGATTGTCGCGTGCTATACGGCCCGGGCCGCGATGATGTAGAAACTGCAGCGTGCTAAAAGTGGCATCTAATTGCGCTGCCAGCGCCGGATAGCGCCTGGCGCCGGTCAGGTAAAGCTTGCCACGCCGATCGGGCTGGCTAATCATATCCAGATTCAGGTTCATTACTATGCTGCCAGGCGGCACCGGCGGTTTGGCGATAAAGGCTTTGCTGCCATGTAAGCCGCTTTCTTCAGCGTCGGTGGCAAGAAAAATATAAGAATACACCGGGCAAAAGTGGTTTAGCCTGGCGGCCAGTTCCAGCATAGCAGCAACACCGGAAGCATTATCATCAGCTCCATGGAAAATTTTTCTGCCCTGTATGCCAAGATGATCATAATGTGCTGTAACAACAATATAGTGATTCGGGTAAGTGCACCCACGGCGCCAGGCCAGCACATTAATACCGGTTTTTTCAGGCCAGGATGAATAGACAAAAGCCTGCTGATAGCTGTTGTTAAACCTGTCCAATCGCAAATGGGCAAAACGCTCAGAAATCAGTTCGCGGGCAAGACCGGCACCTGCAGTGCCGGTTTTACGCCCCTGCATATCTGTGTCACTCAGTTTCTGGATATCTGTCAGCAGATCTGCCTGTGCACAAAATGCGATTAGCAGTAATGCAGCAACAGGCAATCTGAGCATAATCAGTGCGCAGACTGCCGCAGTTTTAACGCTTCAAGTTTTGCATGATAGCGTTGTTGTGTATTGTTATCCGCGACCAGCTCAGCCGCTTTGCTAAGCACCTGCTGCGCTCTGCCAGTCTGATTGTTACGGTAATATGCCAACGCCAACTCCAGTTGTAACTGATGCATATAAGGCGCTTGCTCTGCTGCTTTGTACAAATAAGTTACGGCATCCTGATACTGGTTTTTCTGTTGTGCGTTTTTCCCCAGCACATACCACAGGTATGGGTCATACTCGTTAAATGACGACAAGGATTGTAGCATCTCCTGAGCAGTATCCGGGTCTCCCTGACTTTGCTTTAGCACTGCATAGTTCGTAAGCAATGTGACCTTACTTGCTGAAACATCAAGACCATATTGATAAAACTGCTCAGCCAGTTGCATCTCATCCATACGCCGGTGAACTACTGCTGTCAGATTAATAACTGCACTGTAA
This sequence comes from Rheinheimera metallidurans, assembly GCF_036983985.1. Classification (NCBI taxonomy): domain Bacteria; kingdom Pseudomonadati; phylum Pseudomonadota; class Gammaproteobacteria; order Chromatiales; family Chromatiaceae; genus Rheinheimera; species Rheinheimera metallidurans. The sequence goes on along the minus strand of NZ_JALAHQ010000003.1, from coordinate 354,077 downwards.
TCAGGAGCGTATTGCAATGCAGTTTTCAGCAGTGCCAGAGCCTGGTCATATTGCTCAGCCAGCAGAGCATCAGCCGCCAGATTACGATAGAACATAGCAATAAAGGTTTGCTGGGTAATTCTGGGGCCGGTTATATCCGCTGCTGATGGCAGATAATCAACTACCAGCGAAGGCTTTATAAAATAAAGCTTATCTTTCTCGGGGGTAAAATCCGGGTCATATAGAAAAGTTCTGACATGATCTGAAGACACCATTAAATTCTGCTCAAAACTTAAAACTGGGGCAGATACTATGCTTTGAAACTCTATTTGCACACCTGCCAAATCTGCCAACGCTTTAGTCAAGACGGCCAGGGATATACAGTTGCCGCTTTTAAGTGCGTAAGCCTCTGTTGCCGTGTAGTTTTTTCCCTGATAATCAAAACCAGCTAAATGTTGTTCCAGAAAGTTATATACCCGCCGGTGCCCTGCGATATCCTGATTCTCAGGGGCATTAAAATATGCAAGAAATTCTGCTTGTTGCGACGCTGACAGCTGAAAAATATCATCGACCGTCGGCGTATTAGCATTAGCGCTTTCTAACAACGCTGAGTAAGGTAAAACAGCTGTATTACTTACTTGCGCCGGAGCAGAACTACAAGCAATAAGGCTCAGGCAACTGAGCCCAACAACCAAAATATAAAGCTGCTTGTATACGAGCATAACATTCTCAGGTTAAATAATTATTAACCTTGTTATATCGCATCCTCGTCTTCTTCGCCAGTGCGAATACGTACTACACGTTCAACATCAAACACAAAAATCTTGCCATCGCCGATACGACCGGTTTGTGCGGTTTTCATAATAGCTTCAACACAGCGTTCTACCTGATCGTCGGTAACCACAATATCCAGTTTTACTTTAGGCAAAAAATCGACCATATACTCTGCGCCGCGATACAGCTCTGTATGGCCTTTTTGCCGGCCAAAACCTTTAACTTCAGTAACTGTCATACCGGTAATACTGATATCTGCCAGCGCTTCACGCACGTCATCCAGCTTAAAAGGTTTAATAATGGCTTCAATTTTTTTCATCACAATTTCCGTCAGTTAAGCGTCGGTGGTATTGGCAGTATAATACAAGGCCGGATGCTGTTCAGCAGTTAATCACTAAGAATCACTTGATCTGCTGAGGGTAAAACACGATAAGATAGACTGGTATTTTCAGCAGAGGCCAAAATAGTATGAATGCAGCACAGATTATTGCCGAAATGCGGGTGTTACCGCAGATAGACCCGGTATTTGAGATCCAACGTCGAGTCGACTTTATTAAAACCCGGCTAGTAAACTCAGGCATGAAAACCTTAGTGCTAGGCATTAGTGGCGGTGTTGATTCAACAGTTTGCGGTCGCTTAGCGCAGTTAGCTATTAACGAATTAAACCAAACCAACAGCGGTTATCAGTTTATTGCTGTGCGCCTACCTTACGCGACACAACAAGATGAAGCTGATGCACAACTGGCAGTAGACTTTATTCAACCCACTAAAGCACTATCAGTAAACGTACAACCGGGTGCCGACGGCATACACGACGCAACCTGGAACGCAATGGCGGCTCTAGACCTAACCAATACTACTGCAGCACAAACCGATTTTGCTAAAGGTAATGTAAAAGCCCGCACGCGGATGATTGTGCAATATCATATTGCCGCATTAACCGGCGGTTTAGTGCTAGGCACCGATCATTCGGCAGAAAACATTACCGGCTTTTATACTAAATGGGGCGATGGTGCTTGCGACCTTGCCCCCCTATTTGGTTTAAATAAGCGCCAAGTAAGATTATTAGCTAAAACCCTTGGCGCCGCAGATATACTGACGACTAAAGTACCCACCGCAGATTTAGAATGTTTGGCACCACTAAAAACTGACGAGTCAGCACTTGGCCTTAGTTATGAGCAAATAGACGATTTTTTAGAAGGTAAACCCGTAGCGGCTAGCGTTAGTGAAAAACTGATTAGCATTTACTTAAAATCTCAACATAAACGCCAAGCTATTCCTACAATTTATAATTAGTTGCCTCTGCACTAGCTAAGAAACACACAAATTAAAAGCAAATATTTTACATGTTAGCAATAAACGCTATGCTTCCTATAAGTTCAACATTGCAGGAAGCATAGTATGTCGCCACGCATATCTGCAGGCTTTAGCTTGCCCGAACTCATGGTTACGCTTGCCATTTTAATTATTTTTGCTGGTACTGCGCTACCTAATATGTTGGAATTTATAGATCAGCAGCGCGCTAGCGCTTATGTTCGACAATTTAGCCAACATTTGGCCTATGCCCGAGTTGCCGCCACTAGCAGCAATTTACCGGTGCAAGTTTGCCCGCTGCAAGCTGGACAATGTGTTAATCAATGGCAAAGCACACCTGTACAATTGGCACTGCAATATCCCAATAACACCAGCTTACTACTTCGCGAACTACCCCAAGTTTATGCAGCACATAAGTTAACTTTTAACCGTGATGCGATAACTTTTCGTCGTGATGGCAGCTTAAATGGCTTTGACAATGGCACCTTTATCTACTGCGGTAAAGATGATGCAACCTGGCACTATACACTTACTGTAAACCAAGCTGGGCGAAATCGTCTAAGTAAACTTAGTACGCCTTGTCCTAATTAACTATTCCCAGCACGGTAAACTTGATAGGTTATTTACGTTGCGTTGCCCAGCTTGATTTAATGTAAATAGCAAACAGCTACTATCAGCACGTTGAGCGCCGATAGCTTCTGCGCTAATTTCATAAAGCGGTTCTGTGTTATCTATCGTAACGTTAAACTGATAACGCGATGAACCACCCTGCGTATTCAGCCCTAGTATAATCAAGTCGTTAGAATAACTACCGTAATCTGCTAAATACTGCTCTTGTGCGTTGGCCAGTTGTAATAATTGGGTAATAGCATCTGAACGATAACTTCTCAGTACGTAATGCTGATAACTTGGATAACAAATTGCCGCCAATATACCAATAATAGCCAGCGCAATTAGCAATTCTATTAAACTAAAACCTCTAGTGCGTAGCAGCTGCATTTAATGTGCACCATGCTCAGTTTGAAAGGTCGCAAGCCTTATCAATTGCGGAAATTCCGTTTGTGATAATTCATCGACACAATCAGCACAGTCGGCATTAATGGCCAACAGCTCGGTCAGAAGCGTTTGGCTTAGTTGTGCATTTTGTAAACTTAGTGCTAACTCACCTTGCTGATTCTTTTTCAACACCAGCTTACCGGCCTCAGTAGTATTAAGTAGCCAGCTGCGGTTAGCATAAATTAAGCCGGCATGGTGTAAGTGCACCGCATGCAACGCCAAGTTAGCGCCCGGCGCAATTGAACAATCAGTATTAACAACCGCTGCAGGTGCACTGGTTAAATACACCACCCCCGCATACACTTGTGGTGTTGCCGTAATGCGTTGATTAAGCCTCATAAACCAACCTCCGCCTTGTTGTATTTGTGACCAAAGTAGCTCATCAATGCCATATAGCGGCTCATCAGCAGTAAGGTTTGTGCGATCACTAAGATCTGTAAGCTGCCATGGCGTTATTTGCCCAGCTTGATGTTTAACGGCAATCAAAATATCACCAGCTGAAGTTCCTGCAATCACCAACAGCATAATTTGTCGGCGCATTACACCATTACTATCCGGTGTCGTTACTTGAGCTAGTTGCAGTGGTTGGTTAAAGATCGCGTGAGTTTGACTAAAATCGGCAACCAACACGGGTGATGCAAACCCCTGCGCTGAGAGCGGAACAAACCAAAGTAGCCCAGTAATATCAATGCTATATACCGCATCAGCTAAACCGTCATAATTAAGATCAATCGCTATTGGCTGCGCCTGAATACGACCAATACTGCTCGTTAATGTCGGCCAGCTACTAACTTCGTCTAACAACGCTAATGTGTCAGCGCTATGCATTTTTAGCACGCCATCAGCTTGCGGCACTTGTAGTTGCACATTATTACTTAACAGCACCTTGCGCGGTGTATGCACATCTTGCACAGTAGGAATATTTACTTCAATTGGTACAGGGCTATTTAAATCGCAACAAAAACCCGCACCACTAAGCAAAAGCAAATTGAGATAAAACCAACGTTGCATGATCTTACTCCTCGTTTTCTACCACAGTTTTTCTTAGAACTACGCTGCTATAACTGGCATAAAAATAACGATTGTCAGAATAAACGTCAGTATCTAACTGCAATACCTCACAGGTTAAACTACCAACCGACCACGCTGCATACTCTGCCGGACAAGTGGTTAATAACTCATTTGGTGCAATAGCAGCATCGGCTAATTGCGGGATCTGCTGCATATGTTGTTGCAACGCTTGATGGGATAACTGCAGCTGCTGTTGCCCAGAAAATGCGGCTTTATGGCTTAATTGACTAACTAATAGCATGGCAGAAACCAACAACGTCATAACTAATAAAAATATCAATGCCATCACTAATACTATTCCCCTAACCGCAGCCATATCAGTGCTCCTATAACGCCGTATTATGAAAATAAATACTGCTACTAACCAACAAGCGCCGATAATTATCGCTCGGAGCAACAAACTGTTGTTGCCCCATAACGTATACCTGCTGGTTGGTGTAATGTGAGTCAGCCTGTTTAGCGCGTAATAATAAATAGTATCTAAGACTAACGATTCTGCCACTTTGTTGCTGCCATAGCTCTGCAGGTACTTGGTTGGTCGCTTGGTAATAGTTTAACTCACCGTCAAAAGTGCTATCGACACCAAATTCAAAGTGCATACGTTCAACACCGTCAAGTATTGAGTCCGTGCTCATCACCGCTTGTCCTGCTTGATTTCTACTTAAGCGTTTACGCATTAATACCGGTATATTTTCCCCGTTAACCTGCTGCTGCGCTAAGTAAAATACCAGATGTTGATAGGGATAATAGCTGTAGCTCTGATGCAATGCAGGGCTGTCACTATCAACAAAGCGCGCATGTTGCCAATTTGTTTCTAGATAAAAGCGATTTTGTCGCATCTCACTCACGGGTGTATTCAAACCAATTAAACGCTTCACCTGTAACAATTCAGTTTGCGGTAGTGGGTTATTAACACAATTTAGTTGTTGCTGATTACTCGTGATCGTTTTCGCGTATAAGGTAACAAAACTCTTTGCTAACTGCGGGAAACTGCCGCTATCTATAATAGATTCAGCACAGTCGTTGCTCGGTATAGCTGGCAATGCAAATAACGTGGCTTGCTCAGGCATGCTTCTACCACCCCAAAATCCGGTATTGGTAAGCTCATTTTGTAGTAATGTCATTAACAACTGTGCGTTTTGCTGCAGCTCGGCCAATTGCTGAGCCTGACGAGTTGAACGACTAACAGTACTAAATGCGGTTATTACCATACCCAGCAAAAACACGCCTAATAACATAGCAATAAGTAGCTCTGTCAGGGTGAAACCACTTTTGCGCCACACTGCTACCAAGCTCCACCTTGCACAGCAAATGCACCACGCCCGGCACTAGCATCACAGGACGCTAACTGAGGCGCACTATTCGCTGAGCGTTGCTGCCAACTTACCTGAAGCTGCGCAGTATTAGCCTGTGACTGAAAACAGAACACCGGTTGATGCAATGTGCTTGATAACGCTTGCAGCGTTTCAAACCAACTATTTAACTGCACGATGGCAAGTTGCTGCGCATTACAAGGGGTATTTTGGCTACAAACAGGCGTAGTTAAGGGTTCAAACTGAAGGGTGATTTGTGGTGCAATAGCATCTGCTAAACGCGGATTAGCCCAGATTTCATTAAACAGCGCGTTACTCATGGCTACAGCTTGCGTACGCTGTATCGCATCTTGTAGCTGGCGCAAACTTAGTGTTTGCGCAGCTAATAATCCCAATAAACCTACTTTTAACACTAATAAGGTTATCAAGACTTCAATCAGACTAAAGCCATGTTGTAGTCGCATATCCCTATGCTCACGGTTAACTAAAGTTAACTATAAAGTTACAACATGTTTTAAAAAGATCAAATTAAAAACACAAAATTACCAACACTTTTGTATATCGGCAGCAGCAAAGCCACCGTTAGCACCTTTAGCCCCGGCTTGATCTAGCGTCAAAACCCCACAATCCGGATCATTTTGTAACGACGTTGGGGTTGCGGTTAGTCGATAAGTACGAGCAGCTAAATTGGCTATTCCTAGGGTATAACGTCTAGCAACATCGTTGCGACATTGTAAGGTTGGCATAGTAAAACCCGCAGGGTTATAGCTCATATTTGACGTATAGTTTCTTTCCATAAACTGCGCATACTCAGCTAAACAAGCTGATGCAGCAGTGCGGTTAGAACGCACTATATGCGCTTGGTAAGATGGCACAGCAACGGCCGCTAGTATGCCAACTATTGCTACAGCGACCATTAACTCTATTAACGTTACCCCTAGCTGTTTATTTATCATCAATTTGTTAACTCCCGCCATGATACACGCCCACGTCTTATGCCGCCATTGTAGCTCTCTACAGCAATGTTTGCTGTTGCCAAGCCAATAGCTATCTTGTCTTCAAATACCACCGGTTCACTAGGTGTACCGTTAAACTTAATACCACTAGCTGGCACTTTGTTTGCACCAGCGTTAATACCGTCGCCTGCATCAAACTTTCCATCTTTAGACAAATCAAAAAAGTGATATTTTAAACGCGCACCTTTAAACGGATCAATCGACATAACATAGCCATCACCGGCTGGTTTACAGTCGTCACCACTAGGTATCGCTGTACTAATAACTAAGTTATTCCCAACTTGCACTGGCCGCGTGACAATACGCTCTTTACTGTCAATTAAATCCATATACCAGCCTAACTTGCCGGCCATATCATTATCAGTGGCCTCAGACACAGATCTTACCGGGCGGCTACCTGAGGCATCGGTATAAATAACGTTTTGTATATCACGTTTTTTCAAGTTACTGCGGTCATTAATACCCGCTACGTCTTTAATGCCATACCAACTTTGTACATCGGTATTGTTCACATCCGCCGCCGCTAGCATTTTACCGGTACCAAAGAACACCCATAATTGGCCAGTTTCAGGTTCAGACGTAAGGGTTAAACCGCCGGTAATAGCTTGAGCTTGATTAGTCGCATTTTTGGCTTTAAATAAAGGAAAGCCAGAATAGGCTACCTTCCAATCTGCCGCACTAGCGCCAGATAGGTCAAACTTCCAAATATTACCTAATAAATCACCAGCAAAAAACCAATCTGTTGTTCCGTTGCGATCAGCATCCCAACCTTCTATTTGACCTAGGCCATGCGCGTTCGCGTTCACAGTATTTGGCGCGGCAATATTGGCAAGCTCAGTACCGGTTTCAATATCGATAACAAGTAAACCGGATCCCTTACTTGCGTTGTTATAACCATAGCCAACCACGATAGCCCATTTACCATTATTCATGCGGGTAATAACTGGCCTCGTTGTAATTACGCCTAAGTTATTATATGACTTATCCCATAATACATTTGACGCTTGCATACTATTAGGATTTGTTACATCTAATGCAAACAAACTATTGCCGCCACGACCTAATGAGCCAACTAAAATGCTTTTCCATGCGCCATTAATATAGACGTCAGCTGCAACCGGCGAACCATCAACAAAATACTTATGCTCATAAAACGGATCGCTATACGACACTAAATTAGCACTCGCCGTAAGCATGGCTTTTGGCATGTAAGCAAAGGTTTCTGCCCCGTTGTTCGCATCAAAGCCGTGTAAAAACCCATCATTAGCACCAACATAAATTCGTGGTGCTCGGCTTTTATTAGCGGCAACAAATTGATTATAGCTGCTGGCACCAGCCCAGCTATGACGACCTAAATTACGATTTATCGGCTCAGCAACAAAAAGTGGTGATGAATTAGAAATATCACCCAGTACGCTACTACGTGAACGAAAATTCTCACTTGCTGGCGCTTCATTAACCGTTTCACCACGCAAGTAATTAACTAACTTCTCACTTTTAAGCACTGTTTTTTCGGCACTGTTAAGGTTAGCCCAACTAAAGCTTTTTACACCAGATGCTCCGTTAAACCACAAGTTACGACTTGCCCAAGCTGGGAAATTTGCGGTCCATAAGCTATTAGATGGATTGTTAATATCATAGCCGGTTAGCGTACCACTCCAATCTTTACCGTTATAACTGCCTTGATAAACGTAATTATTTGCCTGAGTAGAGGTTGTAGTGCCCGCTAAATTAGACGCGGAAGCAACACCAGCATCGATACCCTTTAACGTTGCCGAGAGCTTGTCAGCAAACTCTTTAGGGTTACTTGCGCTAAAAAAACCCCCTCTAGAGTTCACCGCAGCATGCAACAAGTCGTCTATCGAGCGCGCATCCTCATTAGAGGGATCGCCCCACGCAATAGGTGCTTTTGTTGTAATAGCAGCCATCGCGTCGTCAGGGATAATATCTCCAGCTAAACCAAAGCTAATACCAAATACTTTCATATGCTGCCAAAATGCAGGTGAAACATCTTTAGTGGTCGGCACGTTATTAGGTAAATTAGGCATCAAGTCGTTTTTCCAGTAATACATAGCAACATCCGCTAACGTATCACTGCGATTATCCGCAAATGGCGGACCGGCTTTATACTGATATGTCTCACCACTACCACTCGTGTGAGTAATACCATCCGCCCCGTCATTATTCGCACGAGCATTGGTAGTTGCCGCTTGCGCGCCGTTCCAGTAACCATCCGTCATTAACACACTAAAGCTTTGCCGACAACTTAACATATCGCTCGGATTTTCCTGGGCGTCACTTGGATCTGTACGCCAAGGGGCATCGGTTTTATAATACTTACCCGCAGCATCTAAAGCATTACGCAGCGGCGTACCGCCGTTTGGAGCAACACCAAATAACCAATTAAAAAAACCAGTACGATTATTGCCATTAAATGCTGACACGCCTTGGTATTGGCCTGTTTTATTTATCGAACCATAGCCCACACGCAGTTTTCCACTTTGCTGATGAAATGCTGTGCTTATGCCTGACTTTGCCGCCAACATCCGATTACTGTAATAGGAATACCAATTAGCATAGTTTTGTTTTTCACTATTGCTCATAGAAGTATGCGATACATATTTATAACACTTATTATTACGCTCTTTGTTTGTTCCAGAACAGCCCGCTAGACTCTCATTATACTGATAGTAAAACGCACCGTTATAAAAACGTCGTCCTCGATGGACATAATTGTTTTCTAAATTGTCCTTTGTGCCCTTACTAAAGCCATCTCGCCACGCATCAGAAAAAGTACTATTGCCCCAAGAACTTGTGCCATCGCTTTTTGTCGGCACGGTATAAGTCGTATCTGGGTTGTAGAATACGCCATTCTCTTTCGCACTGTAATACCACTTATATGTAACCTTTTCCGCATCATAATGAGTTTCAGTCTCATCACAGCGGCCATTGTTTTTGTATTTCACACAAAATGAACTGGTGCCACTACCATAATTACCACTGATAGAATCTGGCATGTATTCCCACCCCATGGAACCAGAGTCATCAATAATAAACATAATATTCGGTGGCACATCACCACCGGTTTGCAACGGGGATGCGGCTAGCTCAACGGCGGCGTGTGCACTGCTAATACCAATGAATATGCTAGCAACAAAGCCTATATATTTTGAAAGTTTCATCGCAGTTATCTCCGCCAAATCGTTTGCATTATTACAGCCGCTCGGCCATCGTCATCTTGAGTTCGCGCGGTTATTCTAAAAGTGGGTGACAAACAACCTCGTGGCGGCGTTGTTGCACTATCGCAGTCAGGAAAATCTGGATCGGGCCAATCGCCCATATATTCGACAATATAGCTAGCTGGGTTTGCCATACCTACGTTGATTGCACTCGCATTTTGCCAATTTGGCGCACCAGGATTAGCTAACGTCCAACGATCTACTTGTGTGGCCGCCGGTATTGGAAAAACAAAGGCTAAGGCAACAGGGTCTAGTACATTTAATCGCCGTTCTGCTTCAAGTAGCGCCGCCTCAACCTGTTGCTGTGTTAACTGCTTATCATATAAATTTGCCGTCATTTTCTCTTGTAATGTTGTGCGTTTAATACTGCTCAAAGCAAGTAATGTAATTGCTACTAATAATAGTAAGCTAACAACTAATGCCACACCTTTCTGCTTAAAATGACTTGTGTGCATACTTACCCCACTCTATTTCTAAGTGTGACTAAAAAATTGATCTGCTTTGCATCTTCCAGCAAATCTAGTTGCTGTAACACTGCATCATCTAGAGTTAGCGTTACACTAACAGCAACAATATCACCCCAATTTATTACTGCACTTGCCGCGCTAAATTGCCTTGTACTGGCGTCCATATAGCGCAGTTGCAAACCTGATACGCCAAATAATATTTCTTCGTTAATCTGCCTAGAGCCCACCAAGGCCGCACGATATAAAGATTTAACTTGGCGGTCATCAGCACTTGGTGCAACAAACCAAGCTACTGATTCAAAGCGCATAATCATTGCGGTGCTTGGAAAGTTTCGGGCAGGAGCGGCAGCACAATTATATGGACTAATAAAACCAAAGTTTTCAGTACAATTAAGTGGTGCATTGGCAATTTTATAGCTAATAGTGTTAGCTACACTATTTACGACCCCTACTTGGAAAATAGTAGTTAATGTATCATCGCAGGCCATGGCTATATCTAAAGCATTTAGAATAGGCGGATTAGTAAGCGTAAACAGAGCATTGGTAGCATTATGATTATTAACGCTATTGCTCACACCAGAACCATACATTAAACGAACAGCGTCAGTACCTAAGCTGGGTGTAACACCGTTAATTGCAGCAACTGGCGCCGAAAACCCGCGGATCCCATCATTCCAATCAGCCCAAGGCTGCGCCACGTTAAGCACATTAACTACCCGCACAGGATTACCGCAACCACTAAAACCCGCGTTACGCATATCTTTTGACATAAGCTGAAATGCAATTCGTGCGGTATTTTGCACTTCAGATAACGAGGTATTAACCCGGCTTGTGGTCTGGTTGGCCATAAACACACCCAGTACCCCACCTAAAATTAATAGACCAAGTACCATAGCGATCATTAGTTCGGTTAATGAAAAGCCGGCTATCTTGTGTGAAGAGGTGACGGTTGAATATTTCATGGCATAACCTGCATAACAATTGAGTTTCCTGCGTTTAAGCGCTGATCTGACCAATTTATAGTTACCGTGTAGCGATCAGCCGAAGCGTCCCATTCAACTTTTGGGCAAGTGTCTGCGGTCGTGGCTGATTTCACACTGAGAACCCAATCAGACGTACCCAGAGCCTGGCTACCCACGCAATCAGTTAACTCATAACCGCCAGTACGTGATATAGCTGGATTTGAACGCATTAATTCGGCTAAGGTTTCGGTAAGTATTACCGACATTGTGCGCTCGTAAGAACTATTCGTATTTTTCATACTGCTTGTTTGTAATCCGGCTACGCCCAGCAAACCAATACCTAGCACAAGCACAGACACTAGCACTTCAATTAGCGTAACCCCATGCTGCTTATTCAAATTATATTTCATCTTCTATCTCACCTACTAAGCTGGGTTTGCTGGTGCGCTGCAATTTGCGCTAGTACCTTGACGAATACGGGTTCGGCCCCCAGAACGAAGCTCTACGTCACGCACGTTATTATCAATATTGGCAATACAAACACGCAGTATCGCATTTAAGGCGCCATTATTACTCGACCTTGCCAATCCTTGCGGCGTAAAGCGCACCACATCTGACGCGCCAGAAATACTGGGGCTGCCTAAGGTAGTAACTCGGCCAGAATTAATTTTACCACTGGCAATCACGACGGTTCCTGGCGCAGTAAGTATGGCTTGACGCGCCACTAACCACCCGCTCCAACCATTAGCGGTGGCCGCAGAGCAACTGGCGCCATCGCTACTATGGCATAGCACTACGACCTGATTTTGCTTCACCGCTTCAGTTCTAGCTAAAATAAATGCGGCAATAATTTCATTTGCTTGACCAGATAAGCGATTTCCATTAATTAGACCAGTAAAACTTGGCACCGCAACGGTTAAGGTAATGGCCACAACGGCCACCGTTACCATCATTTCAATGAGTGTAAACCCGGTCGACTTCTTGATATTTATGTTTTTAAGCACTTGTGCCGCCGCTTGTCTTTAATTAAATGTACTTTTAATATTGTCACAAATAATCGAAGGTGGGTACACAAGCAAGTACCGCAAGGATAAGCGGCCTATTTCACTGATGAGCGGTTATATTAGATGAGTTTCAGAGCTTGTTTAACATTTGCTAAGGCGCGTCTAGATACATTCAACTTATTGTCAACACCCTGTAGCTTGATGTAAGTTTTCCCATCAACAGCAGTATGTAAACTCTGAAAGTAATCTAAGTTAATTAACGTATTACGATGCGAACGTATAAACTGCGCAGGCAGGACTTGTTGTAATTGGTTTAAACTTTGGTCGATGATTGCTTCAGTACTAGTTGTAATAACACGCACATACTTATCATCGGCGGTGCAATATAGAATTTCGGCAACCACAAGCTGCTTTGTTACGGCCCCAATCGTATAGCTCAGCTTCGCTGGCTTAGATGGAGTAATTAGCTTACTTTTTACCCGCAGCAATGCCTCAAATAACCGCTCAGCAGATACCGGCTTTAAAATATAGTCCAACGGCGAGGCGCGGTAAGCCTCTAGCGCGTGCTCAGCATGGGCCGTAACAAAAATGACTGCAGGCACTTTGCTTAATCCATCTAACTGGCAAGCTAAGCTAATACCATCTGTATTTGGCATTTCTATATCGATAAGCATTAAATCTGGTTTCAGCTGCTTTGCCATCTGTAGCGCTTGCACTGCATCTCCAGCTTCACCAACGTATTCATAACTAGGCTGTTGTAGCAGTAAACGCTTTATTCTGGCGCGAGCTAAAGGCTCATCATCAACGATCAATACTCTCATAGTAATAAGCTCCTAAAGTATTGGCAGCACTAGTTTAACGCGAAATAAATTGTCGGTAACGCTATAAGTTAAACTTGCGCCTTGGCCATAATGCAGCTTTAAGCGCTGGCGAATATTTTCAATAGCAATACCATTTTTAGGTCTATTTGTACTTAGCTGGCGAAAAGGATTTGTTACAACCAAGGTAACAGCAGAGCGTGATTCTAAAAGTTGAATTACTAACGTCGCTTTGTCATGACAACTTTCAATACCATGACGCACCGCATTTTCAAGTAATGGCTGAATAGTTAATGCAGGAATATTTATCTGCGGCAATACGTCGGGTAGCTGCCACTCTACTTGCATACGCTCGCCTAAACGCCATTGTTCTAACGATAAATATTGCTTTGTTAGTTGCAACTCTTGCTCTAACAGAACAGCTTCACCAACATGCAATGCTGCACGAAATAAAGCGGCTAAATCTAACAATGCTTTCTCTGCGGCATTGGCGTCTATTTGTGTTAATTCGGCAACGGTATTTAAACTATTAAATAAGAAGTGTGGTTGGATGCGTGCCTGCAACGCGCTCAGCTCTGCGCGATTTTGTGCAGCCAGTTGCTCGCTGTGTTCGCCGTGCATAATAAAAAACTGAATAGCAATGATACTAACAATAAATGCAATCATACTATTTGATAATAAAAACACCGTTAAACTTTGCGCTAAAGGCCAACTTTGAGCGTGTAGCCAATGATAAGCCAAAGCACTAATTAACACTGTGACACAAATAAAAATCAGTGTGCAGCTAACTAGAATAGTCATTGCTGGCAATTTATTTAAATGTGGCCGCAACCAACATAAGCAACCGATACTTAGCAGCACAACCCAATGCACAAATAAACTAATTAGGCCAAGCCGGTACCATACATCGGTAGCAATACCAGGCGCAAAAGCCAACACCACAGCTACAGCTTGTGATAATACGATAACCCGAATTAAGAACCGGCTGTGACATAAATGAGGCAGTTTTAACGCAGGTAACGCGCTCGGCATTTGTGTCGGCTCCTACTTAATGTGGCCGTCGATTATCGCAACTCTACCGGAATGGCAAATACTACATTTTCTTCGCGGCCGGGGTTTTCGGTTAAAGTTTTTCCGCCCCATTGCTGTAATTGTTTAACAACCTGCTGTACTAGTACTTCAGGTGCTGACGCGCCAGCGGTTACGCCGACGGCTTTTACGCCATTTAACCATGCCTGTTGAATATCATCGGCAGTATCTATTAAATACGCCGTACACCCCATTTTGTCGGCAAGTTCGCGTAACCGGTTTGAATTACTACTGTTCTTTGCGCCAACTACTAACAGTAAATCGGCTTTACTGGCTAAATCACGCACGGCGTCTTGCCGATTTTGTGTGGCATAGCAAATATCATCTTTGCGCGGTCCTTCAATATCAGGAAAGCGTTGACGTAAGGCGTCAATGACATCAGCAGTGTCATCAACTGATAACGTGGTTTGGCTACTAAAACATAATTGCGCTGGGTTTTTAACAACAAGCGCCGCAACATCTTCTACCGACTCAACTAAATAAATACCACCAGCAGAATTGTCGTACTGGCCCATAGTACCTTCAACTTCAGGGTGTCCGGCGTGGCCTATTAAAATACACTCGATACCCTTGCGGCTGGCACGAGTGACTTCCATATGCACTTTGGTTACTAGTGGGCAGGTCGCATCAAATACTTTTAAACCACGTTGCTTCGCGTTTTCACGCACGGCTTGAGAAACACCGTGTGCGCTAAAAATAACAATGTTGCCATCCGGTACTTCATTTAGCTCATCCACAAATACCGCGCCACGGCGGCGTAGGCCATCGACTACAAATTTGTTATGTACCACTTCGTGGCGCACATAAATTGGCGGTTCATATAATTCAAGCGCACGTTCAACAATGCTAATAGCTCGGTCGACACCGGCACAAAAACCACGCGGATTGGCTAACAAAATATCCATAATTTAGCTTACCTGTATTATTTCGACACTAAATGTCAGTGTTTGTCCCGCTAGCGGATGGTTAAAATCTATTGTGACGGATTCACCAACCACATCACGCACTAAGCCTGGGATTTCAGAACCATCTTGCATAGTAAAACCAATAATTGCGCCCACTTCTGCCGGTGCATCAGGCGAAAACTTACTACGGTCCACATAGTAAATATTATCTGAATTAGGCATACCGTAAGCGTCCTCTGGTGCCAGCGTAAAGGTTTTCTTATCGCCAGCTTTAAGGCCAGTTAGCTGCGCTTCAAACTCAGGCGATATACTGGTATCGCCCATTTGCACTTTAGAGGGTTTATTATGTACGCGAGTACTTTCTGCGGCGCTGCCGTCAGATAGCTTAATATCAAAGTGAAAAATTACTGTGCTATTTGCACCTATTACTGACTCATTCATTTTTTCACCTCGTTATTGCTAAAGCTGTCCCAAATTAATAATACGGCACCGATACAAATGGCCGAGTCAGCAATATTAAACGCCGGATAATGCCAATTTTGATAATGCAGGTGCAAAAAGTCGATAACG
Source organism: Rheinheimera metallidurans (assembly GCF_036983985.1). Taxonomy (NCBI): domain Bacteria; kingdom Pseudomonadati; phylum Pseudomonadota; class Gammaproteobacteria; order Chromatiales; family Chromatiaceae; genus Rheinheimera; species Rheinheimera metallidurans. The sequence goes on along the minus strand of NZ_JALAHQ010000003.1, from coordinate 338,500 downwards.
TAACCGTACAAGGTGCGATCGATCAAATTGCCAATAGCTCCGGCTAATACTAAACTCAGCGCTAAATTAAGCTTTAGCTGAGTTTTGTTATTGCGTGCTAACCACACCGCAAGCAGCACACTGATGACAACCGCTATGGCAGTAAAAAACCAGCGCTGCCAGCCACCGGCGTCACTCAAAAATGAGAATGCCGCGCCGTGGTTTCGCACATAAGTTAAGTTAAATACCGGTAACAGTGGTATTGACTCAAATAACTGCATATTAGCAATAACAATCTGTTTAGTTAGTTGATCTAACACTAACACCAGCAGCATTAACCACCATAAGCGCCAACCGCTGTTTTTAAATAACGTCATTAAGCAAACACTCTCGTCTCACCAGCACCTTCTACGTTGGTTACGCAGCGCAAGCATAAACCTGGATGCGCCTCATTCGCGCCAACGTCGTGGCGATGATGCCAACAACGCTCGCACTTATCACCTTTAGATGCAGCAACATGCACGCTTAAGCCGGCAAGTTCGGTTTTAACTGCATCACTTGGTACTGCTGCAGTGCTAACCTGTGCGGTTGAGGTAATAAGCACAAAGCGTAATTCGTCACCTAATTTTGCCAGATCAGAGGCAAGAGCGTCTGATGCGTACAGCGTTACCTCAGCTTGTAACGATGCGCCAATTTTTTCTTCACGACGTGCAGCTTCCAATACTTTGTTTACTTCATCGCGAACTTGCAATAACTGCTGCCAAAATTCATCGCTAAATTTACCAGTGGTTAAACCCGTAAAGCCGGTATACCATACATCAGTAAACACAAACTCGTCGCGCTCACCTGGCAGTTCTTGCCAAATTTCCTGTGCGGTAAAGCTCATTATTGGTGCCATCCAGCGCACCATGGCTTGAGCAATATGGTACAGCGCGGTTTGACAAGAACGGCGGGCTAAACCATCGGTATGCGCGGTATATTGACGATCTTTAATCACATCTAAATAGAAGCTACCCAATTCTACGGTACAGAAGTTCATCAGCTTGCCACTAACCTGATGGAACTGATAGTTGTCATAGGCATCGACAATTTCTTGCTGCAGCTTAGCGGCACGGTTAACGACCCATAAATCTAATTCGACCATTTGCTCAAAAGGCACTAAATCGGTTTTAGGGTTAAAACCATTTAAATTAGCTAATAAAAACCGCGCGGTATTACGAATGCGTCGATATTTATCAGCGGCACGATTTAAAATTTCATCTGACACGGTCATTTCAGAGGTGTAATCAGTGGTGGCAACCCATAAACGTAAAATATCGGCGCCCAGCTTGTTCATTACATCTTGCGGCGATACCACATTACCCAATGATTTAGACATTTTACGGCCATCACCATCTACAGTAAAACCGTGGGTTAATACCTGCTTATAGGGTGCTTTGTGTTTAATGCTCACGCCGGTCATTAATGACGACATAAACCAACCACGGTGCTGATCCGAGCCTTCTAAATATAAATCGGCTTGATCAGCGCCGCCAAACTCGTCGCGTACGCCAATGACGCAAGCATGAGTTACACCAGAGTCGAACCAGACATCTAGCGTATCAGTTACTTTTACATACTGATTAGCATCGGCGGCAATCAGTGTTTTAGCGTCTAAATCAAACCATGCTTGAATACCGTCTTTCTCAACCAGCTTGGCAACTTGTTCCATTAACGCAGCCGTATTTGGATGCAACGCACCGGTATCTTTATCAACAAACAGCGCAATAGGTACGCCCCATGTACGCTGGCGTGAAATACACCAGTCTGGCCGACCGGCAACCATCTTTTCAATTCGTTGCTGGCCCCAATCTGGGATCCAGCGGGTTTGCTCAATTTGCTCTAATGAAGTTTTACGCAAACCGTGCTGATCCATGCTAATAAACCACTGCGGTGTAGCACGGAAAATAATTGGCGTTTTGTGGCGCCAGCAATGCGGGTAGCTGTGTTTGAAGGCTTTATGTAGCAACAAAGCACCGGCTTCTTGTAATGCCTCAACTACACTGTCATTCGCCTTAAATACATGCTGGCCAGCAAATAACGGCGTATCAGGTAAATAAACGCCATTGGCACCCACAGGGTTAGCCACTTCTAAGTTATATAATTTACCAACAATAAAGTCTTCTTGACCATGGCCAGGCGCAGTATGCACACAACCAGTACCCGACTCCGTTGTAACGTGTTCACCCATAATCAGGGGCACATTAAAATCATATAACGGGTGTTTAACTTGCACCAGTTCAAGCGCAGCGCCTTTGGCAAAACCTAATGCATGATAGTGTTCTATGCCAGCACGAGCCATTACGTCATTGACAAGATCGGTAGCAATAATTAACCGCTCAGCACCATTTGGTCCCTGCTCAATTTGCACTAAGCTGTAATCTAACTTGGCATTTAACGCCACGGCTCGGTTGGCGGGAATAGTCCACGGCGTGGTAGTCCAAATAACGACCGATACCTTACCGTTGCCACGCTTATCTGCGGGATGATCAAAACGATCAACTGCGGTTTCATCAACTAAGGCAAAACGCACATCAATAGCCGGAGATACCTTATCTTGATATTCGACTTCAGCTTCCGCTAATGCCGAGCCGCAATCGGTACACCAATGCACCGGCTTAAAGCCCTGCTGTAAGTGACCATTGCTGATAATTTTAGCTAATGAACGAATGATATTGGCTTCAAAATCGAAGTCCATAGTGCGGTATGGGTTTTGCCAGTCGCCCAGTACACCTAAGCGAATAAAGTCGGTGCGCTGTGCATCGATTTGCGTTGCCGCATATTCGCGGCATTTTTGTCTAAATTCGGCAGCGGTAAGTTTAACGCCGGGTTTACCGTATTTTTTCTCTACTACCAACTCGATAGGCAGGCCGTGACAATCCCAACCTGGCACATAGGGCGCATCAAAATCAGACAAGGTTTTAGCTTTAACAATAATATCTTTCAATATTTTGTTAACAGCATGCCCAATGTGAATATTGCCGTTAGCGTACGGAGGGCCGTCGTGCAAAATAAAGCTTTTTTTGCCTTTTTTTGCTGCACGAATTTTGCCGTATAAGTCTGCTTCGGTCCATTTAGCCAGCATTTGTGGTTCACGCTGCGCCAGATTGGCGCGCATCGCAAAAGCCGTTTCTGGCAAATTCAGGGTATGCTTGTAGTCGCTCATCCGTTTGGTTCCGTCTTATCAGTAGTTGCGTGCGCTTGTAATAAAGCGTTACGCTGAAAAAATACTTTTGCTGCAGTTACATCCGCAGCAATTTGTTGTTGTAACGCAGCTAGCCCATCAAAACGTTGCTCACTTCGCAGCTTATGCTGCAACACAACTTCAATCTGGCTACCATATAAATCGCCTTTAAAATCAAAAAGATGCGCTTCAAGTTGCTGCCGCTGTCCTTGTACAGTCGGGCGATTACCTATATTTGCTACGCCATGAAACTGCCCAAACACGGTGCTGGCCGTTATGGCGTAAACACCAGCAACGGGCAACTTACGCCGGTATAAAAATACATTGGCGGTGGGGAATCCTAAATCACGGCCCAGTTTACGGCCATGGCGCACTCGCCCCGTTAAAGCAAAAGGCCGCCCCAACATGTCAGCAGCCAACTGTAGCTGATCTTCTGCTAAGGCTTGACGCACTAAGGTGCTGCTAATTCGCCGCTCACCTAGTATCAGGCTAGACGTACTATACAAGCCAAACTGATGTTGCTGTGCCGCTTGCGCCAACATGTCGAAGCTGCCACTACGGTTTTTACCGAAATGAAAATCATCACCAACAATTAAATGTGCTACGCCTAACTGATCCAATAATAGCTTCTGTATAAACTGCTGAGGCTGCTGCGCGGCAAACTCAGCGGTAAAATTAACACACAACAGGCGATCAATACCCAGCTGAGCTAATGCCGTATACTTTTCTCTAAACCGAGTTAAGCGCGCCGGTGCGGCTAATCCAGCAAACAACTCAAGTGGTTGCGGCTCAAATAGCATAACGCACGACGGTAATTGCTGTTGCTTAGCAATAGCAATTACCTTAGCTAACACCGCTTGATGGCCTAAATGCACACCATCAAAATTACCGATGGTAAGCACACAACCACGATGTTGCGCCTGAATATTATGTAAGCCGCGTATAAACTCCATGCCTGCCGTTTCTAACTGCTGATTATAAACAGTGCATTATACCCATTTAATCAATTGCTTTCAGCAATTGAATTGGCGCTAAAATCACGCAGTCTCACACCCATTAGCATCAATAAAGCAAAATACGCCAACACGGCCAGCACACACAACGCTGATAACCGCCATATTTGTGCATTGAAGCTCAATTTAAGCCATTGGGCTAAATTTGGGGTTTGCCAATACAGTAACGCTGCCATAATGCCGCTGGCGCACAGCAGTTTTGCTAAAAATAGCAATGTTGCTTTAGATAATTGGTACACACCAGCCACTTTTAAACCGCGATATAATAACAACGCGTTCAAACTTGCAGACAATGCAGTGGCTAAGGCCAAACCAACATAGCTTAGAAATGGCGCAAGCATTAGGTTCATTACCATATTGGCTAACATGGCAATAATACCAATACGTACTGGCGTTTTTATATCTTGCCGCGCATAAAAACCAGGTGCTAACACTTTAATTAGCATGTAACTAAGCAAGCCGGTACTGTAAGCAACTAAGCTATGCGACACCATCATTACGTCATGTTGCGTAAACTCGCCACGCATAAACAACAAGGCAATAATCGGTTTGGCTAAAATCATTAACCCTGCCATTGCCGGAATGCCAAACAGCGAGACAAAACGCAGCGACCAATCTAGTGTCTGACTAAAGCGCAGTGCGTTATCACTAGCATGGTGCCGAGATAAGTTAGGTAATATTACCGTTGCAATAGCAATACCAAACAAACCTAGCGGAAACTCAATTAAACGATCTGAGTAGTACAACCAACTAACCGCACCGGTCAGTAAGAAAGAAGCGATTACCGTATCCAACAACAAATTAATTTGGCTAACCGATACGCCAAATAACGCAGGCAGCATTAATTTGCGAATTTTCACCACATTTTCGTCGCGCCAGCCCCAACGTGGCATTTGCAACAAACCAGCTTTGGCTAAAAAAGGTAGCTGAAACAGTAACTGTACGACACCGCCAATAAATACCCCCCAAGCTAACGCTAAGGCCGGCTCATCTAAAAGCGGTGCCATATAAACTGCACAAGCAATCATCACGATATTTAAAAATACTGGGGTAAATGCGGCAACGGCAAAGCGATTATAAATATTAAGCACTGCGCCAGACAGCGCAACGAGGCTAATAAACCATAAATAAGGAAAAGTGATTTTCAGCATTACGCTAGCAAGCTCAAACTTATGGGCGTCTGGGCCATCGTTTAACCATTCAACAAACCAGCCCATACCAAACAACATTGCTACTAATGGCGATGCGATAACACCAAACAATGTCACTAAGGTAACAACCACACCCAAGCTACCGGTTACTTTTGCCACTAATAAACGCACCGCATCATCGCCGTGCTTTGCTTTAACTTCCGCTAATACAGGAACAAACGCTTGAGAAAATGCACCTTCAGCAAATAGGCGGCGTAAAAAATTGGGGATACGATTAGCAAAAAAGAATACATCCGCGGCTGCGCCTGCACCAATAAAGTTAGCCACCACCACATCACGAACTAAGCCTAATACACGCGAAATCAATGTCATAAAGCTGACAATAAGACCTGATTTTAATAGCTTTGCCGACACTTTTACGTCCTTATTTTAACCCGCGACTATTCTGCACGTTTATTGCCGTGAATTACCAGTAAAAATCACGATTAAAATCGGTGTTTTTTCTGTGAAAGCATTTGACAACGGCACATTAAATAGGCATATTATGCGGCCTTTAATAGGTCCAGTTTAGTTTTTTAGGAGTGTCACCTTGGCTAACATTAAGTCTGCTAAGAAGCGCGCAATTCAATCAGAAAAACGTCGTCAGCAAAACGCCAGTCTACGTTCAATGATGCGTACTTTCATTAAGAAAACCAACGCAGCGGTATTAACTGCTGACGTAACTGCTTCAACTGAAGCGTTTAAGAAAATGGTGCCTGTTCTGGATCGTATGGCCGCAAAGGGCTTGATCCACAAGAACAAAGCAGCACGTCATAAGTCACGTTTAAATGCACATGTTAAAGCATTAAGCGCCGCTTAAGACACAGTTTCAACAAAAAAGCCGGTTAATACCGGCTTTTTTGTTGCTGTTATTCTAGGTTGGAGCTATTTCATATCCTCTGCACAATAGAGTTTATGCAGTAAGCCAATTAACGCCTCGGCTTCGTTACTATTAATACTGTAGTACACTGTTTGTGCAGCTTTACGTGTTTTTACTAATTTATGCTTACGCAGTAATGCTAAATGTTGCGACAACGCTGACTGACTAAGCTCTAGTTTTTCGTTCATCTCACCTACTGATAATTCTTTTTCCAATAAATGACAAAGAATCAGTAAGCGTCGCTCATTAGACACGGCTTTTAGTAACTTTACCGCTTTTGCGGAATTTTTTAGCATATTTTGTAAATTCATTACACCTAGCCCTGTCAATTGGAAGGTTTAATATTACCGAGTTACAGCATTAGTCACAACATTTTGCGATCAGCTATGCCTATATTCATTCGTTTAGGCAATAAAATCACTCCGTCCGAAAAATACACATTTCTACCGACCTACGCTGTAACGTCTAACTAAAAAAGTGCTAAAGTCGTAAACACTAATAACATCAGGATAATATCAATAATGAAATGGTGGCTAACTACAATAGGTGCAGCGCTAAGTTTAAATATCGCCGCAAAAGATTTTACGCTAGATGACACGCTCGCGTTTCAAATCACAGAATCGTTAACGGTAGAAGTCGGCCCACGCCTTGCTGGCAGTGAAGCCGATGCCCGCGCTGTCGTTTGGGCAGAGCAAAAATTTAAACAACTGGGATTTGATAAAGTTTGGTCCGAGCCTTTTACTATGCAGTATTGGCAGCGTGGCCAAGCTAGCCTTAACGTTGGCGAGCCTTTTCGTCAGAATTTAGTTGTTACCGCTTTAGGTGGTTCTATCGCGACGCCTTTTGACGGTATTAACGCGCAAGTGGTTATGTTCGATAGTTTAGATCAGCTAAAACAAGCCAGCCCTGGCGAAGTAAAAGACAAAATTGTGTTTATTAATAAAAGTATGGGCAAAGATAAACTGGGCAGTTTTTACGGTGACGTAGTGGGTGCGCGTAGCCAAGGTGCTGTTGAAGCAGCTAAGTTAGGTGCAAAAGCCATTATTATTCGCTCAGTGGGCACCAGCATTAACCGTTTTGCTCATACCGGCATTATGCGTTACAGCGATGATGTAGCTCGTATTCCTGCTGCGGCTATTTCCGTGCCAGATGCTATGCAACTATCTCGTATGCTGAGCCATCAACCTGAGCTTAGCTTACAATTACAAATGCAAAATAAACTACCTGGTGACGTTACTAGCCACAACGTAATAGCGGAAATTACTGGTAGTAAGTACCCGAATGAAATTGTGCTAATTAGTGCTCACTTAGATTCTTGGGATGAAGGTACAGGCGCATTAGACGATGGCGCTGGTGTAGGCCTTGTAATGGCAACTGCAGCATTATTAAAGCAGCAAGGCCGCCCAGAGCGCACGGTACGTGTCGTGTTGTTTGGCAATGAAGAAGGTGGCTTGGTCGGTGCACGTGCTTATGCGGCAAAACATACTGCTAATTTAAAAAATCATGTATTTGCTTCTGAATCAGACTTCGGTGCTGGCCGTATTTGGCGGTTAGACACAGGTTTCGGTGAAAAATCACAATCGTTTGCCAAAACTCTACAACAAAAGCTAGCGAGCTTCGGTATCGAAATGGGCACTAATACCGCATCAGGAGGCCCAGATGTATCTATACTGCGTGCTCAAGGTGTGCCTGTAGTTAGCTTGCAGCAAGATGGTACAGACTATTTTGATTATCACCACACGCCTAATGACACCCTAGACAAAGTTGACCCTGAGTCGCTAAAGCAAAACTTAAAAGTGTGGTTATTAACTACTGCAACTATTGCCAATAGCCGCGTTGATTTAAGAAAATAAGTTAGCCTCGAGTTCGTGAACGCAGCGGGTTGAACTTCTTTACTGGTTCAGGCCGCTGATGTTTACGATAGCTGGTGCGCAATATCCATAAATGGATGCCTATTACCAGCATAACCGTAGCAAATGGATATAAATACATATTGCTACTAACAACAAATAACACTAAAGCAAATGTAAAATAGCTAAAGGGCAACAACTCATACAACCAAAATGGCATAATGCCACCGTATTTTTCTCTGGCTTTTTTGATATCAGAACGTCGGTTATCAGATCGTAAAACCCAGATCACGGCACCGGCAAAGCTGATTAATACACCAGCAACCAACGCCAACCAAGATTTAACACCAAGCATCATACTAATTCCGGCTGCAACATAAACATAGGGCAGCACTTCATATAATTTCGCTGGTAGCATAATCACTCTCCCTGTTTAGCTGCAATTAAGTGTAGAACAGCTTTTTGCTACTGCAAACTCACCTTTCTAACTGCATTAATATAACTAATCTGAAAGATGTAAAATTCCTCAGTTGAGTAACCCTCTACGCCGCCGCATAATATGCACAAAATTTGGTCAGCAGTGTCTTAAGGAGAGCGCAATGGAACATATTTTGTTCGATATTATCAGCTGGGTTGGCTTAACAATCTGTATTGGCGCTTTCTTTGTTAAGGACGTATTCTGGTTGCGCCTTACTACACTAATTGGCTGTAGCCTGCTGTTTGTTTACTATAGCCATATTGATATTCCGCAAGGCGTCATCTCAAACTTATTAGTATTATTAATTAATGCATACTATTTACTACGCTTTGCCAAAGCACGTAGAGCAGAAAAGATAGCCAAGGATTTAACAATTCCAGCTAGCGCACTAACCGTTCAAGCGAAGTAACAACGCACAGGCACTTTTTCCAATAGCTTAGGCGGGGTATAATTAACTGCCTGGTGAGACAAGAGTGCCTAGTATGCAAAACGATGATTTAGACTTGTTTCTGTTAGAGATGTCGGGGGTTAAACCGTTATCTCAAGATGAAGTAATGTTAGAGCCGGGAGAGTTTAACCCAACATTGGCTCAGCAAGCACGGCGCAAAGCCGCAGAGCTAGAAATGGAATATGATGCTAATTACCTTAGCATGGAATATGTCGATCTTGTAAAGCCAGACGAGCCTTTCACTTATAAAAAAGACGGTGTGCAAGATGGTGTCTATCGTAATTTACGCTTAGGTAAGTATGAATTAGATGCCACGTTAAATCTTTTAGGTAAAAGCCTAACCGAAGCTCGCCGAGAACTGTTTTTCTTTATTGAAGACTGCCACAAACGCGGCATCCGTACGTTGCTTATTCAGCATGGTATGGGGCGAAACAGCAAACCTCATCCGGCCATTTTACGTAGTTATGTATTTAAATGGTTGCCTCAAATACCTATAGTACTAGCATGTAATACTGCACAACGACACCACGGTGGCTATTCTGCAAGTTATGTTTTATTGCAAAAAAATGCCGAGCAAAAGCGAGAAAATCGCGAGTTACATAGCAAGCGCTAGATAGAACAATCCCCAGCAAGCTGGGGATTGGTGTTAGTCATTCCATTTGACTAGATTCGATTCCTGCTACCCGCACAACAGACAGATAGCTTCGGCTTTAGTTAAAAATGCCGATAACGCCATTAAACAAACAATAATAGCGACTGCGGTAAAGCCAAAACTACGATTGGACGCTTTACTCATAATTAGCCTCAATGACTCTTTTTATTATTTTGTGTAGCAAATTGGTTTAAATTTACTTAAACCGATAACTAGTGTAGTTAAGTTGTAACAAACTTACAATAACTGTGTATTTACCCAGCATTTTCAAGATGATAAGCGAGCGTAGAATAAACAAAGTTCTCGGTTAACAAACGACTATCATTTAGCTCTGGTAAAGCTTCTACGCTATGTTCAGTGTGCATTAGCGTAAAGCCAGCTTGTTGGTAGTTTTTCAACGCTGCCGGATGATCAGTCGAACAAGTATGTAGCCAAATTTTGGCCGCCTGCCACTGCGATGCTAGCATAATTGCTGCCTGAGCTAAGGATAAGCCTAACCCTCGCCCCACAAATGGTGGTAATAGACCAAAAAACTTAATTTCTACACCCTGATCAGAATGTTTCAACAATTCAATATAACCCGCTGGCGTACCCTGTACCCATAGTAACCAAGTGCGCACTTGTTGCTGTGTAAGATATTCTAACCACTGCTGATAACTCCAACTTAAACGACTAAACCAGCGCCATGGCCCTCCTACTGTTCTAAACATAAATTGACTAAGTTCTGGGCTGGCTATTTCTGCCTCAACTAACTGCACACCACTAGGCCAACTAACCTGTGTTGGCGCGCTGCCCTCAAACTGTAAAAACCAAGTGGTAACTGCGGTTTGTTTGATCACACTCATTAGTTAGTATCCACGCTCAACATCAACCAAATTCAACATGGGCTCACCACGCTGGCTGCGCTGATAGTTATTGGCAATTTGTTCAATCACAGCAGTAACACTCGTTACCGCAGATACATGTGGCGTAATTAAAATTGCCGGATGCTGCCAAAATGGATGAGTTTCAGCTAAGGGCTCTTGACGAAAGACATCCAAACAAGCCGCCTGCAATTTACCGCTATCTAATGCTTGCAATAATGCCCTGTCATCAACCAGAGCACCGCGGGCAACGTTAATAAAAATAGCACCGCCTTTTAGTTGATTAAAAAAGGCATCAGTTAACAAGTTTTCTGTAGCGGGTGTTAGCGGCAGTAAACAAATAACAATATCGGCATTAGCCGCCGCCGCCGACAAGCCCGCCGCACCATAATAGCTGTCTATGTTATTTAATTGCTTTGCTGTTCTGGCCCAGCCACTAACACGGTAACCTAGCATGGAAAAATGCTGTGCCGCTGCAGCACCCAACTCGCCTAAGCCAAGCACGCAAATATTGCTGAGCCGACGTGGGCCTTTCGGTTGCCATAATGTTTGTTGCTGCTGTTGCTTAAATTGATCTAACCGCAACCGATAATGGCTTACCACACCATCTAAATAACGCACCATGGTTTGACTCAGGCTGTTATCAACGATACGAGCAATTGGCACGGCAGGCAAACTTGTATCAGCTAAAATTGCATCAACGCCGGCACCAAAGCACTGAATCGCTTTTAAACTCCTTAAATTAGCTAAGCTATCTTTGGGTTGCTTCCACACCACCGCAAATTCAACCTTGTCGGGTTCAGTTATTGCTGGCCAAATTTCTATGTCGGTGCCAGGCAACGCCAGTGACAAACGCTGATGTAAATCATCAAGTTTGCGATCGGGAATAATAAGGGCAATAGTCATCTATTTTTCTGGCTCCAACAATTTGTTATGCTGCTGATATAGCGGGCTTTTATGCTAACGTTTTAAAGGTAACATTGTTTAGTGCTATTTTCAGATAAATGCTTAGTACTTTTTTATAAATTTAGCTATGTAAAGGTTTAGTAAAGTTCAGTTTCAATTCAGCCCCAGAGACCTATAAGCTATACAGTGAACAAAAAGCCGTCAGTGCTACACTTAACTAACGGTAAACTGAGGATAGCAAGATGAAAAATCTGATGCTGCAATTAAGTCGACTACTTACCGCTTCTATACTGGTAATGAGTACCGCAACAATGGCTTGGGCTGATGATGATATTTTATCACAAGCCGAGCTAGACCAAATGCTAGCGCCGGTGGCGTTATACCCAGATACTGTATTAACCCATGTACTAATTGCTGCTACTTACCCGTTAGAAGTGGTACAAGCATCGCGTTGGGCTAAAGCAAACTCTAACTTAACTGGCGACGATGCGGTTAAAGCCGTTGAAAGCAAAAGCTGGGATCCGAGCGTTAAGGCCTTAGTTGCATTTCCACAGCTATTAGAGCGACTCAGTAGCGATCTAGACTGGACTGAGCAGCTTGGCGAAGCGTTTTTAGCTGACGAAACGCAAGTATTGGCTAGTATTCAAACCTTGCGACAAAAAGCCTATGCTAACGGCTCGTTAAACGATAACAAGCATGTGGTGGTAGAACGCGAACGTGAAGTCATCATCATAGAGCCTGCACGTAAAGAAGTCATTTATGTGCCGGTGTACGATACGCGCGTTGTATACGGTGATTGGTGGTGGCCGTCTTATCCTCCAGTATATTGGCAGACCGCTGGGGTGCAATTTGGCAGAAGCCCATTTTATTGGGGCGTTAGCGTTAACGTACGCCCATGGTTTTACTTTGGTATTTTTGACTGGCGCCAGCATCATGTCGTCGTAAACCATCATTATTACCATACTCCACCGCGTTATTATCCGCGTCGCCATACCCACTTTGTTAATGCACATCGTTGGACACACAACACTGAGCATCGTCGTGGGGTGCAATACCGACATGCACGCTTAAATCGCGATTACAATTCAGGTTATGGCTATAGTCAGTCAACACGCGAAACAAAAGGTATACCGGCGCGTAGCACCCGAGTTGACAGTAATGTTACCGTTCGTGAAAACAAACAGCAGTACCAGCGCCGCACAGCCGAGCAAGTTAGATTGCCAAACCGTGAATTGCGTGCCAACGATAATACCCCACGCCAACGTAATGAAGCATTGCGCCAACAATTAAACACACCACAGCGCGAGCGTCAGGCTATAACCGAGCAGCGGCGCGCGCCAATAAACAGCACTGAGCAATTACGCCAACGTGAACAGGCAAGACCATTACCACGTATAGAACCCAACCAGGTAAAACCAGAACAACGCCAGCAATCACAACATGTTCAGGTACAGCAGCGCCAAGCACAACCAGCGCAAAACGTTCAAGTGCAACAACGGCAACCACGAGCTGAGCGTCAACCTCAGGTGTCAGCGCCTCGTGAACAGCGTGCCGCAACAACTACACGCAATAACATGGCGCAAAACCAAGAACGGCGTGCAAGACAGATTGATTAGTAATATCTTTCTCGCTACTTACTAGACTAAAGGCGACTGCTTAGCAGTTGCCTTTTGCTTTAAACTGGGTTCAGATATAAAGTTCTGAGTTAGTGGGAGCACAACATTGGCAAGTATTCCAGCAACACTAAACTGGCAGCAGTTGTTAAAATCGGGCGACCGTATTTTTATTGGCTCACATGCCGCCGCACCCGCCCAGCTAATTGATAACCTTATAGCCAATGCTAAACAACTGCATGATATCGAAATTGTTCAGGTATCTACGCTAGCCGACAATAAGTGGGCCGAACCACAGCATCAGCAATTGTTTAAAGTTAACGCACTGTTTATCGGTGGTGACAAGGTACGCCAAGCGGTAGCCGAAGGCCGCGCCGATTATACCCCGTGTTTTATGTCAGACATTCCGTCATTATTTAGCGATGGCATTCTACCGCTCGACGCTGCATTAATTATGGTCAGCTTAGCCGACGAACACGGCTATCACTCGTTGGGTGTGTCGGTTGATATTGTATCTGCCGCCGCAAAATCAGCAAAAAAGGTCATTGCGCAGGTTAATCCTGCTATGCCTGTTACCTATGGCCAAGCCTTTATTCATCGCGATCAGATAGATGCGTTTTTTTATGCTGAAGAACCCTTGCCTGAACTGCCAGCACCCGAACTGGATGCCATTACCGAACGTATTGGCCAGTATGTGTCACTGCTTATTGATGATGGCGCGACGATTCAAATTGGCGCTGGCAAAATCTGTGCTGCGGCGCTGCGCTATCTAGGTAACCACAAAGATTTGGGCGTACACAGCGAGCTTGTCACCGATGGCGTGATGGAGCTCATTAAAAAAGGCGTGATTAATAATCGGCGTAAAACCTTTCATCAGGGCAAAACCGTTACTAGTTTTTGTGTTGGTAGCAAAGCACTATACGATTTTGTTGATGCTAATCCACACATGGGCTTCTACCCTAGCGAATACGTTAACTCACCCACCAATATCGCCCGTAACGACAATATGATCGCCATCAACAGTGCGATAGAGGTCGATTTAACCGGGCAAATTGTCTCTGATTCAATTGGGCATTTGTTTTATAGCGGTATTGGTGGTCAAGTTGATTTTAGCCGCGGCGCTTCAATGAGCAACGGCGGCAAACCCATTATCGCCCTGCCCTCAACGGCTAAAAATGGTACCGTGTCACGTATAGTGCCGCGTATTTCCGACGGTGCGGGAGTAGTCACATCACGTGGCCATGTACATTATGTCGTTACAGAATTTGGCGTCGCCTCGTTACGAGGCAAGAGCATTCGTGAGCGTTCGCTAGAGCTTATTCGGGTAGCACACCCCAAGTTTCGCCAACAACTATTAGAAGAAGTGCGCAAAAACTATTGGGTACCGCATTATCAACTGCATACACCAATGGAAGTCCCTGAGCTGGGCAGTGTTGGTTTTAAAGAGCTCCACATTGATGGTGAAGCCTTTGACCTGCGCCCGTTAAATCCTTCTGACGAGCGGCGCTTACAAGAATTTTTTTACTCACACACCAAAGAAACTCTGCAAATGCGTTATAGCGCAGTGCCGACCCAAATGAGTCGTGAAAAATCCTGTACCTTAGTCGGCGTTGATCAATCTCGTGATCTGGCGCTGTGTATTGTGAAGCAAAAAGGCTCAGTGGTGCAAATACAGGCTGTTGGCCGCTATTATTTACTCAATGACAATTTAAGTTGCGAAGTTGCTTTTGTTACCCGAGAAAAGCATCAGGGTAAAGGCATGGCCAAGCGCTTGCTACAAGAAATGATTACTATTGCCCAGCTACGCGGTTTAACCAGCATGACCGCCTATGTGCGGGCAGAAAATAAAGCCATGATCACGATCTTTCAAAAAGCAGGTTTTAGCCGATTACCTGGTGATGACCCAAGCGAAGTTTATATGCAGCTGCGCTTACCGCGCGCTGACATTAATGAGCAGCGTAGCTAATGGCCATTACACTATTTAGCCACCCAAGCTGCTACCTGCATTTAGCGGGTGATGACCACCCCGAGCAACCTGCCCGCTTAAACGCAATAAACGATCAACTTATTCGCTCAGGTATGGAGTTTGTGGTGCAGCAGCGTGATGCCACGCCAGCACAGCGCGAAGATTTATACGGCGTGCACGCTAAACTTTATATTGACGAAATTTATGCGAAAGCACCCAGCGAAGGCCATATTTGGCTAGATCCTGATACGCAAATGATGAAACACAGTTTAAACGCCGCGTTGCATGCCGCTGGCGCAGCAATAAACGCAGTTGACTTAGTAATGAGCGGCGATAACCAGCAAGCGTTTTGTAATGTGCGCCCACCTGGCCATCACGCTACCCATGATCAAGCTATGGGCTTTTGTTTATTTAATAATATTGCCATTGCAGCCGCCTATGCGTTAAAGCATTACTCGTTAACTCGAGTTGCTATAATCGATTTTGATGTGCATCACGGCAATGGCACTGAAGATATTTTTGCCGGCGATGAACGCGTATTATTTTGCTCATCGTTTCAGCATCCGCTATACCCATTTAGTGGTGAACTAAGTGCCGAGCCCAATATCATCAACATTCCGCTAGCCGGCGGTTGTAAACCGCAACAATGGCGTGAGCAAATTGCACAACATTGGCTGCCTAAGCTCGACCAGTTTGCACCGCAGTTAGTTTTTATTTCAGCCGGTTTTGACGGCCATCGCGAAGATGATATGTCAGAATTTATGCTAACCGAAGATGATTATGGCTGGATCACTCAGCAGCTAAAGCTAATAGCCGATAAACATTGTCACGGTCGTATAGTGTCAACCTTAGAGGGCGGCTACGCCTTAAGTGCGCTGGGCCGAAGTGTGGTGGCTCATTTAAAAGCGATGTTATAAATTTCATATCAGGCTATTACTGATAAAAAACCCTGCCGTAGCAGGGTTTTTCGTTATTGGTTTAGCCTAGCCAAACACGGGCGTTGCGGAACATGCGCATCCATGGGCTATCTTCTTGCCAGCCATCTGGCTGCCACGAGTTAGCTACTGCACGGAATACCCGTTCAGGGTGTGGCATCATAATAGTTACGCGACCATCAGTTGTAGTAAGCGCGGTAATACCCGCCGCTGAACCGTTCGGGTTCTGCGGATATTGCTCGGTAACTTTACCGTAATGATCAACAAAACGCATTGCTACTGTGCCGCTGTGGTTGGCCTTAGCAAAAGCTTCATTATTAGCAAACTCAGCATGACCTTCACCGTGCGATACGGCAATTGGCATACGTGAGCCGGCCATGCCAGCGAATAACACTGATGGGCTTTGCTGAATTTCAACTAAACTAAAGCGTGCTTCAAAACGCTCTGACTTATTAGTAACAAAACGTGGCCACAACTCAGCACCTGGGATCAGGCTCTTTAAGTTTGACATCATCTGGCAACCGTTACACACCCCTAACGAAAAGGTGCTATCACGTAAAAAGAAGTCAGCAAACTGTTGGCGCGCCATATCATTAAACAATATCGACTTAGCCCAACCTTCACCGGCACCTAATACGTCACCGTATGAGAAGCCACCACAAGCGACCAAACCATTAAAATCGGCTAATTTAACGCGGCCAGATAAAATATCGCTCATATGTACGTCAACCGCACTAAAGCCGGCGCGGTTAAATGCCGCCGCCATTTCAACGTGCGAGTTAACGCCCTGCTCACGTAACACGGCTATTTGCGGCTGCGCGCCTTTAAGAATAAACGGTGCCGCAACGTCTTCGTTTAAATCGAAGCTTAGTTTTACGTTTAAGCCTGGATCTGCCATGTCAGCTTTAGCGGCAAACTCTTGTTTAGCACCTTCGGGGTTATCACGCAGTGCTTGCATTTGGTACGTGGTTTCTGCCCAAATACAGCGCAAACGCGTGCGGCTATCTTGCAACACTGACGTGCCGCCACGGCTAAACACTAAATCATCACTGGTATTTACACTGCCAATAACATGGCTGCTATTAGCTAAGTTATGCTGGGAAAATACTTGCTTAACGTAATCCAGCTCGCTGTTGCTAACTTGAATAACGGCGCCCACTTCTTCACTAAACAACACCGCCATGTCGTCAGCACCTAAGGCGCTAATATCAACATTAAAGCCGGCTTTACCGGCAAAGGCCATTTCAGCTAAGGTAACAAATAAACCACCGTCTGAACGGTCATGGTAGGCCAGTAGTTTTTGCTCACGCGTTAACTGTTGCACCGCATTAAAGAAGTTAATTAATAACTCTGGGCTGTCTAAATCAACCGGTGTTTGGCCCAATTGTTTATAAACTTGCGCTAAACACGATGCGCCTAACCGATTCTGCCCTTGACCTAAGTCAATTAACAGTAAGCTGGTATCGCCTTTGTCAGTGCGCAGCTGCGGTGTAACCGTGTTACGAATATCTTCTATACGGGCAAAAGCGGTAATCACTAACGACAGCGGTGAGGTAACGGTTTTGTCTTCACCATCTTGCTGCCATTGCGTTTTCATTGACATAGAGTCTTTACCTACTGGAATAGTGACTTCCAGTGCTGGGCATAACTCTTCACCAATGGCTTTTACTGCAGCGTACAAGCCCGCGTCTTCACCTGGGTGCCCTGCTGCGGCCATCCAGTTTGCTGATAGCTTCACTCGCTTTAAACTACCGATATCAGTAGCCGCAATGTTGGTAATTGCTTCAGCTACGGCAAGACGCGCCGATGCAGCAAAATCAAGCAGAGCCACAGGCGTACGTTCGCCCATAGCCATAGCTTCACCATGGTAGGTGTCGTAGCTAGCTGCGGTAACACCACAGTTAGCTACGGGTATTTGCCATGGGCCAACCATTTGATCACGGGCAACTAAACCCGTAACACTGCGATCGCCAATAGTAACTAAGAAGGTTTTTTCAGCAATAGTGGGTAAACGCAACAAGCGCTCTACCGCATCTTTTATGGTTACACCGCTTAAATCTAACGCTTTACCTGCGGCTTGCTTACTTTGCACGTCGCGATGCATTTTTGGCGCTTTGCCTAATAATACGTTTAGCGGTAAATCAATTGGTGTAGTACCAAAGTGCGTATCGGTTAGGGTTAAATGCCGCTCGGCAGTGGCTTCGCCAACTACGGCAAAAGGTGCGCGCTCGCGCTGGCATATTTTTTCAAATACCGACATTTTATCTGCCGGTATTGCCATAACATAGCGCTCTTGCGACTCGTTACACCAAATCTGCAGTGGCGACATTCCCGGTTCGTCGTTAGGCACGTTACGCAGTTCAAACTTACCGCCCACGCCACCATCATTGACTAGTTCAGGAAACGCATTTGATAAACCACCGGCACCCACGTCATGTAAAAACACGATAGGGTTATCAGCACCTAACTGCCAGCAACGGTCAATAACTTCTTGGCAGCGTCGTTCAATTTCTGGGTTTTCACGCTGCACTGAGGCAAAGTCTAAATCTTCTGCCGACTGCCCCGATGCCATAGACGAAGCCGCACTACCACCTAAGCCAATATTCATCGCCGGGCCGCCTAGTACAACTAGTTTACAGCCAACGGTTAGCTCACCTTTTTGTACGTGTTCAGCACGAATATTACCCAAGCCACCAGCTAACATAATAGGTTTATGGTAACCGCGAACTTCTTCGCCATTATGGCTGGGTACTTTTTCTTCGTATGTACGAAAATAACCGTTAATGGCTGGACGACCAAATTCGTTATTAAAAGCCGCGCCACCCAAGGGGCCCTCTAGCATAATATCCAGCGCCGATACGATACGGTTTGGCTTGCCGAAATCGGTTTCCCATGGCTGTTCAAAGCTAGGAATACGCAAGTTAGAAACGGAAAAGCCAACTAAGCCTGCTTTGGGTTTTGAACCAATGCCGGTCGCGCCTTCATCGCGAATTTCACCACCAGCACCCGTAGCCGCACCTGGGTAAGGTGAAATCGCGGTTGGGTGGTTATGGGTTTCAACTTTCATTAACACATGAATATCTTCATGATGATACTGATAAGTATTATTGCCAGGCTGGGCAAAGAAACGCCCTGCTACTGAGCCTTCCATTACCGCTGCATTATCTTTATATGCTGATAACACATAGTCTGGTGTTTGCTCAAAGGTGTTTTTAATCATTTTAAACAGCGATTTGGGCTGTTCTACACCGTCGATAGTCCAATCGGCGTTGAAAATTTTGTGACGACAGTGCTCTGAGTTTGCTTGGGCAAACATATACAGCTCAACGTCATTCGGGTTACGCCCCAAAGCAGTGAAATTCTGATATAGATAATCAATTTCATCATCTGCTAAGGCAAGACCCATTTCAGTGTTGGCGGTTTCTAACGCTGCACGGCCACCTTGCGTAATATCAACCGAGCTTAAGGCTGCTGGTTCGGCCTTGCTAAACAAAGCTTTAGCTTGCACCATATCGGTAAACACCGCTTCCATCATACGGTCGTGCAACAACGCAGCAACTTGCTGCAACTGCGGTGCACTAAGTGCGGCATTGCTTTGAATATAGTATGCTATACCCCGCTCTAAGCGAGACACCTGCGTCAGGCCACAGTTATGGGCAATATCTGATGCTTTAGATGACCAAGGCGAAATAGTGCCTGGTCGTGGTGTTACGAGCAGCAGCTGGCCATGGGGTTCATGGCTGGCAGTAGCGGGACCGTAAGTCAGTAATTTATCCAGCGTTTGTTGCTGGGCATCAGTCAATGCGCTGCTTACATCAGCAAAGTGCATAAACTCAGCATAAATATTACTGATAGCTAAGCCACTTTGGACACATTGGTCGAGTAACTTCTGAATTCTGAAATCGGACAGTGCTGGCGCACCACGCAGGATCAACATAGGCTTTTTTTCCCGTGGGTTGAACGACGATGGAACCTAAAACA
The DNA here is from genome assembly GCF_036983985.1 of Rheinheimera metallidurans. Taxonomy (NCBI): domain Bacteria; kingdom Pseudomonadati; phylum Pseudomonadota; class Gammaproteobacteria; order Chromatiales; family Chromatiaceae; genus Rheinheimera; species Rheinheimera metallidurans. The sequence continues at coordinate 318,523 of NZ_JALAHQ010000003.1, read as the reverse complement.
GGCGCGCCATTATAAAGAAATTTCTACCGAAGTGGTATGAGTAAACGCTGACGTTACAACAGAAGTTTGCTATAACAGCTCGGACAACGTAGTAAAGAGTGTAACTGCATGCGCAAAAGTGGCTTCTTAATACTGATATTAATCTGGCTTACTGGCTGTAGCCCCGAACCACAGCAAAGCCAACTTTTCAATATATATCAAAAGAATAGCTTAAAAGTTGGTGTACTACATGGCCCGACTAGCTACTATGTTGGCGTGGATGGACCCACCGGATTTGAGCTAGAACTTAGCCAAGCGCTAGCGGACAAACTCGGTGTCAAATTAGAAATATTTCCCAGTTATTATCTAGAAGAGTTACTACAAAAGCTGGATAGCGGCCAAGTCGACTTTATTGCGGGTGGGCTAACTCTAACCGAAATGCGCAAAGACAAGTATCGCGCTTCGCCTGCCTATCGCTGGGTTAACGAAGTATTAGTGTTTAAACAAGGCAATGCCTGGCCACGTTCATTAGATGATTTAACTGATGCTATCGTGGTAGTAAAAGACAGTAGTCATGTTGAAACCTTGCAGCAACTTAGCTTAGACCATCCCGCACTTAACTGGCAGCAGCATCCAGAATTAGATGCAGAAGAAATATTACAACAGGTTGTCGACGGTAAAATAGCTTATACCGTAACTGATTCAAACCAACTGGCATTGAACCGGCGATTTTATCCAAACTTAAGCATTGCCTTTACCGTACGCGATAACTTACCGGTTAGCTGGCTACTTGCTAATAACGACGATGACTCGCTATACGCAGTACTTATCGAGTTTTTTGGCGCTATGTATCAAGGTGGTGAACTCATCGCCTTAGAAGACCGTTATTTTGGCCATGTGCAGCTATTCGATTATGTTGACACTCTCGCGTTTATTGATGCCATAGAGCAAACCTTACCACCATTAAAGCCCTGGTTTTTACAATACGCGGGGGAACTAGATTGGCGTTTACTGGCGGCGTTAAGCTATCAAGAATCACATTGGAACCCGCAGGCAAGAAGCCCAACCGGCGTAAGAGGTTTAATGATGCTAACCTTACCTACAGCACAACAAATGGGCGTTACTAGCCGCTTAGACGCACAACAAAATATTCGTGGCGGTAGCCGTTACTTGCATCGCCTTTTTACCCGTATACCAGAACGTATTGCGATGCCCGATCGCTTATGGTTTGCTCTAGCATCGTACAACATAGGCTGGGGCCACGTTGAAGATGCGCGCAAACTAACGCAGCGCGAAAAAGCAGATCCAGATAAATGGTTAGACGTAAAACAACGCCTACCCTTGCTAAGACAAAAAAGTGTATATCAAACCACTAAATATGGCTATGCGCGCGGCGATGAAGCGGTAAACTATGTTGATAATATTCGGCGTTACTATGACACCCTGCTGTGGGTTGATGAACGCCAACAAGCAGAACAGCGTTTAGAACTGCAAAAACAAAGATTAAGCGAACAAAGTAGTGAACAAGTATTGCCAGAACCCAGTGAGCTCAACAACAAGGTGCCCTATTGAATCTTGCGACAAAAGCACCCATAGTACTGATCGAAACGCATTAATGAGGTCGGTATGTTACAACGAAAAAAACCAAAAATTAAAACCAAACGTCGGCGTTTACTCGATATGGTAGCGTGCCGTAGGCGTATTAAACGCAATGTAGCAGTAAACAAACTACACCAACGGCGGCGCCATTATGTTGGTTGTGTTAGTTCGCCGAACGAGACTGCTTAAGCTTTTTTTGTTCGGCTCTGCGCTGGCGAAAAAAGTTAGATAATTGCGCACCACACTCCTCAGCCAACACTCCAGCTTCAACCACTAACTGATGATTAAACTGATGCTGCTGCACCACATTTAGCACTGAGCCTGCAGCTCCCGTTTTAGCATCACTAGCACCAAATACTAAACGTTTTACTCGGCTATGTACCATTACACCGGCGCACATACAGCAGGGTTCAAGCGTCACATACAGTGTGCAGTCGGCCAGACGATAATTATGTTCTGCTGCAGCAGCTGCGCGTATTGCTTGCATTTCCGCATGCGCCGACGGGTCGTGTAGGCTGATCATCTGGTTCCAGCCTTCGGCTAACAGTTTACCGTCTTTTACTAAAACGGCGCCAACGGGTACTTCGCCTTGCTGCTGTGCTTTTTCTGCCAAACTAATCGCATATTGCATCCAGTCTTCGTCAGTCATAATGGCTTACAATTAAATACTAGAATTGCGGCCAAGTTTACCACTATATTCTGGTTAAAATTGCTAAATTTTAGTTTCATTATAAAAAAAGCATTCGCCAATATTTTTTATGTTGTTGATATTTATCAATTTTACATATTGGCACTGATGTTGCCTCGTAATATGTAAATAAATAAAACGGAGAATACTATGGGACCCTTTGAAATTGCTGCTATCGCTATTATTGGCGGTATCGCACTGTCAGCGTATAAAGTGCATAACAGTAATAAAGACAAAGCTGACTCAGTGCAGCTAGATGAAATTAAAGCCGAGCAAGAGCGGCTTAAACAGCGCGTTGCCACGCTGGAAAGCATTGTTACCGATAAGTCGTATCAACTAAAAGATCAAATAAATCGGCTTTAAGCGAAGTGCTTTAACCGCTCCTGACAGCGTGGCAGTTCACGCGCAATATGATACACTGCGAAGAACTGCTGACAGGAGCTAACAATGTCGACGGAAACTCTGGTTAATCGCGCTCGCACGCTATGCGAAAAAAACGGCGCTCGCTTTACTTCAATTAGAGAAAAGGTGTTTCGCCTGCTAGCTAATCTTAACGGTGGCATTGGCGCCTATGAGTTACTTGAGCAGTTAAAACAAACCGAACCCGGAGCTAAACCGGCTACGGTATATAGAGCATTAGAGTTTTTAACCGAGCAAGGTTTTATTCATAAAATTGAATCCAGCAACGCGTTCTTGTTATGCCATCATTTTGATCAGCATCACCCAGCACAATTACTGATCTGTGATCAATGCGGCAACGTAACAGAGCTGCATTCAGATGTGTTACAAGAAGAATTTAATCGCCAGGCAGTTGCGCAAGGTTTTGTCATTAAGCATCAAACCATAGAAGCTAATGGTTTATGCAAAACCTGCCAGGCCTAATAAAACTTATCTATATCAAGGTTGTGGCTTGTTAATTCAGCAAAAGGTTTCTAATCTTAAGCAAGCCGTAATCCTGTTCCCGTATTCTGATAGGCGTTAACATGAATGTTGAATTTATAAACCCGTTTTTATCGTCATTAGTTAATGTGTTAAGCACCATGGCTAATACCACTATTACACCAGGCCAACCACGCATTAAAAAAGATGAGTTGGCGCGCGGTGATGTGTCTGGCTTAATCGGCATGGTAAGCCCGCAAACCAAAGGTTCGTTTTCTATTACCTTTGAAGAGTCATTAGCAGTAGAACTTATGTTTCGTATGCTTGGCGAACGCCCCAAAGGTATCACCGCCGATGTTACTGATATGGTTGGCGAAATTACCAATATGGTTACTGGTGGTGCCAAACGTATTTTGGGTGAAAAAGGTTATGACTTCACCATGGCTACACCTGTAGTAGTATCGGGTAAAGGCCATACTATTTCGCACAAATCAGAAGGTGCTAAAATTCTAATGCCATTTGATTCTGATTTTGGCAAGGTACACATTGAAGTGAGCTTTGATAAGTAATATCACGGGTTATCGCTGCTGATACTAGCAGCGTAATACCCACTCAAACAAAAAAACTATTTTTCACTCTTTGCGCTGCGGCTGGCGAGTGATATTGCTCTAGCAGATCTTTCGCCGCTAATTCAGTGCGCTCTTTTTGTTCTCGATTGCGGTTGGCTTGCTCGACTAAGCTTTCTAACGCATCGTTAAGCTGCTCTAACTTCTGTTCCAAAATAGATAGCTGCTTATCTTTAGCTGGGCTTGCTGGCTGTTCAGACAGCGTGTCTATTTGTTGCTGTGTCTCTTCAATTTTTTTCGTAATCTCATCGTACTTTTGCTTATCTAAACCAATACGGTTAGCTAGCATTTGTTCCATTAACTGCGCTAAAAAAGCTGACTGGTTTTCATTGTTAACATTTGGCTTAGGTTGTTTTGGCTCAGCATGCTTTAGTGTTGCAGGTGCGGCCACCTGATCGGCAACATTTTGCCGTTGCAAGCTTGCATCGTCTAATTTTAAGGCTTGGTATTGCAATTGAAGATTATTAAAAGACAATCCGGACACTGTCATTAGTATGCTCCTGCTATACGGGCTAATAATCGTGATTTTTAACTCTCCACGAATACAGCAGGAACTATGCCAAATCTATTTTGGGTTAATTAGCGGTATCTTTGTAACTAAACTGTACTCGGCTGGTGATATTGCACAATAGCTCGTAGGCAATAGTATCAACACAGTGCGCCAGTTGTTCTACCGGCAAACCTTCACCCCACAACACAACACTGTCGCCGACAGCAACAGGCTCAGCGCCTATATCAACCGTAATCATATCCATAGACACGCGGCCGACAATCGGCATTCGTTTACCACGTATTAGCACATCAGCATTGTTACCCGCGCCGCGTGGGTAGCCATCGCCATAGCCCATCGCCACGACTGCCAAACGGGTATTATGCGCCGCTATCCAGCTGCCACCATAACCCACGGCATCGCCGGCCTTAACCTCGCGCACAGCGATAACACTACTGGCTAACGTCATTGCAGGCTTTAAACCTAACTCAGCCCCCGTGTTATTTGACACGGGTGACACGCCATACAGCATTAACCCCGGTCTTATCCAATCGGCGTGGCTTTGTGGCCAATTTAACACTGCCGCAGAGTTTGCTAATGAGTGTTCACCTACAGCGTGTTGCGTAATCTGTTGAAATAGCTGTAACTGGGCTAGTGTCGCTGGGTTATGCAGTTCATCTGAGCTGGCAAAATGACTCATTAATCTAAGCGGCCCTTGCACATTATCACTTTGGCTTAAACGTTGGTATAACGCGTTAAATTCGTCAGGGTATATACCTAAGCGATGCATACCTGAATCAACTTTTAGCCAGACCCGTACCGGAGCATCTAACTTTGCATCAAGTAAAGCTTCTGCCTGTTCGCGATAATGAATGACTAACTGCAAGTTAGATGCAACCACTTGCTCTAACTCATCCGCATGAAAAAAGCCTTCAAGTAACACTATAGGTTTTGCAATACCGCCAGCGCGCAGCGCTAAGGCTTCATCAAGCCGCGCCACCCCTATAGCATCAGCCTGCTTTAATGCCTGAGCTACCGGCAGCATACCGTGACCATAAGCATTAGCTTTAAGTACAGCAAGCACTTTACTATTTGGCGCTAACTGCTTAACACGAGTAAAGTTATGGTTTAACGCACTAAGATCAATAATGGCTTGGGGGCGACGGCTTTGCATTAATCATCCTCAAACCGAGCGCTGCCGGCGTAATTGTCAAAGCGCGAGTAACGACCGTGGAAGGTTAAGCGCACGCGGCCTATTGGCCCGTTTCGCTGCTTGCCAATAATAACTTCAGCCGTGCCTTTATCTGCGCTATCTTCGTTGTACACTTCATCCCGATAAATAAACATAATTAAGTCGGCGTCTTGCTCAATAGAACCCGACTCACGTAAGTCTGAGTTTATTGGTCGCTTATCAGCACGTTGTTCTAGTGAACGATTTAACTGCGACAGCGCCACTACTGGCACCTTTAATTCTTTGGCTAATGCCTTTAATGAGCGCGAAATTTCAGCAATTTCTAACGTACGGTTATCGCCCATACCCGGCACTGTCATTAACTGTAAATAGTCGACCATAATCATACTTAGGCCGCCATGCTCACGCGCGACCCTTCTGGCTCGTGAGCGCACTTCCGTTGGCGTTAGCCCTGAGCCATCATCAATGTACATTTTGCCTTTGGTATTCAATAGCTCAATAGCTGAAGATAATCTTGCCCAGTCTTCATCTTGTAACTGGCCAGTACGCACCTTGGTTTGGTCAATACGACCCAGCGAGGCCAGCATACGCATCATTATTTGTTCTGCCGGCATTTCTAGGCTGAAAATTAATACCGGTTTGTCGCTAGTAATAGCTGCGTGTTCACACAGATTCATAGCAAAAGTGGTTTTACCCATCGATGGGCGGGCAGCAACAATAATTAAATCCGATGGTTGCATACCATGGGTCATTTTATCTAAATCGGTATAGCCGGTAGAAACGCCGGTGACGCCATCGTGTGGCGAGCGAAATAGCTCGTCAATTTTTTCAATGGTTTTCGCCAGTATGCTATTAATTGGCTCGGGACCTTCATTAGCATTAGTGCGTTGCTCCGCGATTTTAAATACTTTAGTTTCAGCGAAATCTAACAGCTCAGCTGAGGTGCGGCCTTGGGTATCGTAACCCGCATCGGCAATATCATGCGCCACTGAAATCATATCGCGTACTACAGCGCGTTCGCGCACAATTTCGGCATAGGCCAAAATATTGGCAGCACTGGGTGTATTTTTCGCAATTTCGCCCAAGTAGGCAAAGCCACCGACATCGTCGAGCTGTAGGTTTGCCTCTAAATTTTCAGATACCGTAATAATATCAATAGGCTGTGTAGCTTCAGCTAAGCGCGACATTGCAGAAAAAATAAATCGGTGAGCGCGTAAATAAAAATCTTGTTCTACCACTTTTTCGGCGACACGATCCCAAGCATCATTATCTAGCATTAAACCGCCAAGCACTGACTGCTCAGCTTCAATAGAATGTGGCGGCATTTTAACCGCAGCAACCTGCTTATCTTTATTACTGCTCATAACACCTGTTTCAGTTAACGAAAACAATATAATGCTAACCCGCCAACGGCAGATCACAAAGCAAAGTCAGAGATTTTTTTAGTGGGTAGTGGAAATAACAGCGGGCAACAAACAAGAGGAAAGCGCACCGAATTACCAGTGCGCTTAAATAGCATTAAGCTTCAGCGATTATCACAACTTTAACAGTTGCGATAACTTCTGCGTGTAACTGAACGTCGATATCAAACTCGCCAGTTTCACGTAAAGTACCGTGTGGTAACTTAATTTGAGCTTTTGATACTTTAACGCCAGCTTCAGTGATCGCATCAGCGATATCACGTGTGCCAACTGAACCGAACAGCTTACCTTCGTCGCCAGCTTTAGAAGCGATAGTCACTTCACCCAGCGCAGCAATTTTAGCAGCTTTATCGTTACAGGCAGCTAAGTCAGTTGCTAATTTAGCTTCTAATTCAGCGCGGCGTGCTTCGAACTTTTCTACGTTAGCCTTGGTAGCTGGAACTGCTTTACCCTGTGGGAATAAGAAGTTACGAGCATAACCTGACTTAACAGTTACATTGTCACCTAAACCACCAAGGTTTGAGACTTTGTCTAACAGAATAATTTGCATTGCTTTATCCCTTCTGTATTAACTGTGTGAGTCGCTGTAAGGCAGCAGAGCCAGGTAGCGAGCGCGTTTAATAGCGCGAGCCAGTTGGCGCTGATACTTAGCGCTGGTGCCAGTAATACGGCTAGGTACGATCTTGCCGCTTTCTGTAACATAGTTTTTCAGAACAGCGGTATCTTTGTAATCAATCTCTACAGTGCCTTCTGCAGAAAAACGGCAGAATTTACGGCGACGGAAAAAACGTGACATTTGTCTGTCTCCTAACTTATTTGTTCAAATTGTTGAGCATGCAGTACCAGCTTAGCTTGTCCACTGCGGCTTTGGTGACGATTTAAAAAACCAGTAACCTTGACCATGTTGCCCAACGTTAAATGTCGGGTATGTTGTGTTAATGCAGCTCCGGTAATTACCACCTGTATTCTGACGTAAACTTGACGGTTTAGGCCAGCTTCCATCTGATTACTGCGGTGTTCTAACACCAGAACGGTATGCGGTATGCCCGCGGGACTTTCGCTATGTTCGGGCTGACGGCAAATACTGCCAACCAGTACGGTGCAATTGTCCATTAACGCAACTTACTCTTCGTTTGATACTTGCTCTTCTTCGTTTTCACGAGGAGCACGCTCACGACGTTCATCACGTACCTTCGCCATTGGTGATGGCTCAACTACGGCACTGTCAGTGCGCATAATCAGATTACGTAAAACAGCGTCGTTGAAGCGGAAGTTAGTTTCCAGCTCATCAATCACAGTTTGTGGTGCTTCTACGTTCATCAGAACATAGTGAGCTTTATGCAACTTCTGGATTGGGTATGCCAATTGACGACGGCCCCAGTCTTCCAGACGGTGAATAGAACCACCCGCTTCTTTGATCGCGCCAGTGTAGCGCTCGATCATGCCAGGTACTTGTTCACTCTGATCAGGGTGAACCATAAAAACGATTTCGTAATGACGCATTGTAGCTCCTTACGGTTAGTAAGCCTCGGGGGAACTCGGCCGGGGTTCTCATAGAGGCAAGGAACGTTAGTGTATGGCCGAAGGTCGCATATACTACGGACTTAGCGCGTAAATAACAAGCAGTATCTGTGGTTATACGAAGGTATTCTTAACAAGGGTTAAGCGCGTTGGCGCACTGCTTCAAACATACAAATGCCAGCGGCAACTGAGACGTTTAAACTAGATACGGCGCCAAACATTGGAATTTTTACCAGGGCGTCGCAGGTTTCACGCGTTAAACGGCGCAGGCCTTCACCTTCAGCACCAAGCACTATGGCTAATGGGCCTTTTAAATCCGCGTCGTAAACTAGGGTTTCTGTCTCGCCAGCGGTGCCTACTATCCATAAACCCGCCTCTTGTAGCTCACGCATAGTGCGAGCTAAGTTAGTAACGGTAATAAAAGGTACACTTTCGGCAGCACCACAGGCTACTTTGCGCACTGCGGCAGTAAGTTTTGCTGAACGATCTTTCGGTGATACGACAGCATGCACACCGGCAGCATCAGCGCTACGTAAAATAGCGCCTAAGTTATGCGGGTCGGTTACGCCGTCAAGAATTAAAATAAACGGCTTGTCTGTACTGGCAACTATAGCGGCTAAATCGTTTTCAGTGCCACTGCTTTGCAAGCGAGCTTTTGCCACCACGCCTTGGTGCTGGCCGCTAACCATGTCATCTAGGGTTTTACGGTTGCAAAATTGTACTGATACACCATTTTCTCTAGCTTGTTGAATTAATGGCTGCATACGCTTATCGTCGCGATCTTTCATCACGAACAATTCCAGTACCTCTAACGGTGCGCGTTGTAATAGTGCGGCAACCGCATGAATACCAAATACCAGATCTGCGCTCATTGTTAACCCTTAATGCCGACACTTAAAAAAGGCCGACAGTTTACCTTAGATTGCGAAATTTGCGAACTAACGAACCAATTTACCCACGCCAACACGCCGTAAATATGTCCCTATAGGCTCGTTTCCGGCATCCATGCCGTCAACGGTTGGCTTAGGGCAAACTGATTCGTGTCGACAATAGTGTAGTTACTTAGCCTTACGCCGTGGCTTTTTACCCGCAGTGATATTACGTGCACCCTTGGGTTTAGCCTCACTCGCTTTAGCTGATACTGGCGCTTTGCCGGTGCCACGTTTAGCGGCTTTACCCGAGGCGGCTTGCTTTGAACCTTTAATATCGGCTTTACTCACAACGCGCGTTGGCTCACCAACAAGCACTAAATCAATTTTACGCGCTTCTAGGTTAACCGCAGCCACCTTAACTTTTAGTAAGTCACCCATGCGATAAATCACTTTGCCGTGTTCGCCCGTTAACGTATGACGTTCAGCATCAAAGTGGTAATAGTCGTTTTGCAATGATGTAACATGTACTAAACCTTCAATATACAGCTCAGTTAACCGGACAAATAAACCGAAACTCGTCACTGTAGCTATTACACCTGCGAATTCAGACCCAATATGATCTTGCATATATTCGCATTTTAGCCAATCAGCAACTTCGCGTGTGGCGTCATCCGCACGGCGTTCAGTCATTGAACACTGCTCGCCCAGTGGCGCAATTTCAGCTTCAGTATAAGCTCGCGCGCCCGTTACGGGTTGTCCCTGCTTAGCTAACAAAGCTTTGATACCGCGATGTAGCACTAAATCTGGATAGCGACGAATTGGCGATGTAAAATGAGCATAAGCTTCAAGGGCTAAACCAAAGTGACCTTGGTTATCACCTTGATATACTGCTTGCTTCATTGAACGCAGCATCGTGGTTTCAATTAACTCACGATCAGGGCGGTCACCTAGCTTTGCTAGAGTTTCGGTTAACTCTAACGGCGTCGGTTCTTTTGATAAATTAGCTTCAATACCCAGCTCGGCTAAAAAGCGGCGGAAGTTATCAAAGCGATCGGCATCGGGGCGTTCGTGTACACGAAACAGCGTATGAGCGTCATGCTTTTCAATAAAGCGCGCCGCGGCTACGTTGGCCATAATCATGCATTCTTCAATAATCTTGTGTGACTCAACCCGATGCACCGGCACAATTTGTTCTATTTTACGATGGCTGTTAAAAACAAATCGCGTTTCGACTGTTTCAAACTCCAGAGCACCACGCTGTCCACGCACTTTAGCCAGTGTTTTGTATAAGCGGTTTAACGCTTCAATATTAGTTAGGTTAGCGTCGTACTGCTGACGTAACTCCGGGTCGCCCAGCAGTATTTTATGCACCTTGTTGTAGGTTAAGCGTGCACTTGAATGCATCACCGCCTCATAAAACTGATAGCTATCGAGTTTGCCGTTGGCACTAATGTGCATATCAGCTACTAAACATAAACGATCGGTATGTGGGTTTAACGAACACAAACCGTTGGATAACGCTTCAGGTAGCATTGGCACGACGTGATCAGGAAAGTACACAGAATTACCGCGCTCTAACGCATTTTTATCTAACGGGGTCTCTGGCTGCACGTATGCACTCACGTCAGCAATAGCAACCCATAAGCGAAAACCGCCATTGTCTTTAACTTCAGCATATACCGCGTCATCAAAATCGCGGGCATCTTCACCGTCAATGGTAATTAAACCCAGCTTAGTTAAATCTACTCGGCCTGCTTTAGCTGAATCAGGTACTTCTTCGCCGTATTTCGCGACTTGCTTTAATACAGACTCAGGGAACTCATGTGGTATTTGATGATTGCGAATGGCAATTTCAATTTCCATACCCGGCGCCATATGTTCGCCAAGCACTTCAATCACTTTACCTACTGCATTTACTCGCTTTGATGGCCGCTGGGTTATTTCGGTTAATACAACTTGGCCATGCCTAGCTGCACCTTGTTCGCCATCTGGTATCACAATATCTTGGGTAATACGTGGGTCATCGGGCACCACGACACCTAAGGCAAAATCTTTAAAATAGCGGCCAACTATTGGCTCGCTACGCGGCGCGATTACTCGCACGATGCGCGCTTCGGTTTTATCTTTACTATTAATACTTTGCGCCGTGGCTAATACCTGATCGCCGTGCAGCAAACGCTGCATTTCAAAATTAGGTATAAACCAATCAGGCCCGCCTTGTTCAAGCTTTAAAAAGCCAAAACCTTCACGATGGCCAAGCACAGTGCCTTTTACTAAATCCATATTATCAATTAAGCCGTAACGGCGGTTTTTGGTATAAATTACCTGGCCGTCACGCTCCATTGCCCGCAGACGTTTTTTTAACGCAAATACCGCGTCATCGTCAGTTAGCCCTAACTCAGTTACTAGCTCTTCAAAATAAGCGGGGCTTTGGCGTTTTTCGATATGCGCAAGAATAAATTCTCGGCTGGGGATAGGGTTGTCATATTTTTCCTGCTCACGCGCAAGATGCGGATCATTTACCGTCATTAAAGTGTCTTTTATTTCCTAAATTATATTAAGTGTAACAGCTAAAACTGTATATGAGTATGAACTTCATTTAGCTGACCGTTTCGCATTTGCTACCACTTTGGGTGGCATTTTTTCGGCCAGTTTTGCCAGTTGCTGGGTAATTTTTTTATGGGTCGCGGCATCGGCCGTTACCGCATGATGCAGCCAACGGTAACTTTGTTCAAAGTCTACCGGGCTGCCATGGCCATCAATAAGTATTTGCGCTAACCGCAACTGCGCTTTTAGATTGCCCAGCGCCGAGGCCTCACGTAAATATATAATGGCTTTGTTCATATCTGGTTGCACAAAACGGCCAGTATGATAATAACGGCCTACCTGCTCTAAGCCTTCAGGTAAACCTTGCGCTGCAGCTTGCAGCATTAAATCCCAACCGCGCTCTATATTACGCGGCACACAAACCGCATAGGCTAGCATATCACCGTATAAAAACTGATAAGCTGGCAACTGCATAATGTCGGCTCTGGCTTCAATATCTTTGACTAGCTGACAATCGTCTTTACGCACGCGTTGCAAGTGGCTATTGGTACGAATAAGCGTTAATAGCTCATCTTGAGTATATAACTGCACTGCGTCTAGCTCTTGCGCTTTAATAGTCAAAGTTTGTAATGCTAAGCTAAGTAGCACTAACCAAAACGGTTTTATCATAATTTGTGCCTAAAAATTGTCAGCTAAGCTGTTATCGGCCATACACAGCAATTATTAAGCAATTTTCACGCCGACTACTGCTCATTGTTTACCTGCCAAGGCGCCGTACTTCGCGGTTTAATTGCCAGCATACGATTCATGCTGGTTGCTACAGCCTGCTGATTACAGCCGTTACCCGCAATATAGGCCAAGGCCGTTGCATACAGCGGGTCATTTGCGGTACCCCAATCACCAGTTGTCGCACTAGCAACCGCACATTCAGGTGTTAAACCAGAAAAATAATCGCCTTGTCCCAGCGCGTTCACAGTCTGAAAGTTAATCGCAAACAGTACATAATTATTAATAAGATCAGGCTGCATACCCACAGGTTTACCACAGGTGGGTTCACCAATTTGCACCACATCAATAAATGGCGCTAACGAGTTAATAACTAATTCACTCGCTGAACAGGTGCTGCCGGTAGTAAGGGTAAATACGCGATTTAAGTTTAAGGCGCTACGCCCTGCGCCAAGAGAAAACAATGAAGTGTTATTTTTTCCGCTGTTTTGGTCGTTATACTGATACTTTACAAAAGTTTGCCCTTGCACCGCATTGCGAGCAATTTGTGTACTTAATTGGTTAGCTACGCGGATTAAACCCCCACCATTATAGCGTAAATCTAATACTAATTCGTTAATATTTTGCTGAACAAAATAAGCAAAGGCTTGTTCTAATTCAAATTCGGATAATTCAATAAAACTGTTAAATACTAAATAGCCAACACGCTTATTACCCTGCACAACCACTGAGGTATGTAGTACGGTGTTAGTGGCAACATCCCGCTTAATTAAATCAGCAGATAATGTGCTGTTATCTGGCTTTTTCCAGACAAAATTACGGACTACACCTGCGACATTTGGGCCGTAGATGTCATCGTTAGTTATTTTCCCTGCATCTAACTGACTTAGCCAGCTAGCCACACTGCGCCCTTCAATTTCGACAATTTTGTCACCTCGGCGCAGGCCGTTTTGCGCAGCCGAACCGTCGTCAAATACATAAATAAGTTGTAACGCCCCATTATTATCAGCACGTACTGTAGCAAAACCATAACCAAAGTAGGTAGCATTAATGTAACGGTCTTCGTATTCTTGTTCAGTTAATACAAAGCTAAACCGATCTTGTGGTTCAGCAACAGCATCAAGTAAGGCTTGTGGTGTAGCATAATTTGCCGGCTCAATCGTGGTTGGTAATGCCTGATACCATAAATAATCTTTTTGTAACGCACAAAAAATCTTGGCATTGGTATCAGTGCGTTGGCATAGCTGAGTTGGCGCAGTAATGTCGCCTCCGCCGCCACAGGCATTTAACAATACAGATACCGCGAGTAAAATAATTTTGCGCATAACTCACCCTTTCTTAAGCTGTTTGTTACAGCATAAAACAAAAACGCTACCAAAGGGCAGCGTTTTATACGAGGTAACATGCTTACAACACCACTTAGGCAAATGGATGACGCAGTACTATCGTTTCAACTCGGTCCGGGCCTGTCGATACGATATCAACCGGTACGCCTGTTAGCTGCTCTATACGATTAATATAGTTACGCGCAGCCTGTGGCAACTTATCTAACTGTTGCACACCAAACGTTGTTTCGCTCCAACCTGGCATTTCTTCATATACTGGTGTTACTAAGTCGTAACCTTCAGCAGCCAATGGCGGCACATCAGCAACATTACCTGCGCTATCTTTATAGCCAATGCATATTTTGATGGTTTCAAGGCCGTCTAGTACATCAAGCTTAGTTAAACAAAAACCTGAAATACTATTTAGCTGCACGGCACGTTTAACTGCCACCGCATCAAACCAACCACAGCGACGCTTACGGCCGGTAGTAGCACCAAACTCGTGTCCCTTAACACCTAAGTGTTGACCAATTTCGCAATCAAGTTCGGTTGGGAATGGGCCTGAACCTACGCGCGTGGTATAAGCTTTAACAATACCTAGCACATAATCAAGGTAACGTGGGCCAAAACCTGCACCTGTTGCTACACCACCTGCGGTAGTGTTAGATGAAGTAACATAGGGGTAAGTGCCATGATCGATATCAAGCAGTGTGCCCTGTGCGCCTTCAAACATAATTTCTTTACCAGCTTTGCGGGCTTTATCGAGTAAATCCGTTACGTCAACAATCAGCGGCTTTAGAATATCAGCAATAGCTAGCGCATCGTCTAACGTTTTTTGATAATCAACAGCAGGTACTTTGTGATATTGGGTTAAGGTGAAGTTATGTAAATCCATGACTACTTTTAGCTTTTCAGCAAACAGTTCTGGATTAAACAAATCGCCTACGCGTAAACCGCGACGGGCAACTTTATCTTCATACGCTGGGCCAATACCGCGACCCGTCGTGCCGATAGGCTTATCACCCAGTGCTAGCTCGCGCGCTTTATCCAGTTCAACGTGAAATGGCAAAATTAGCGGGCAGGCTTCACTTAATAGCAAGCGTTCTTTAACTGGAATGCCACGCTGCTCGAGCATGGTCATTTCTCTTAAAAAGGCTTCTGGTGATAATACTACACCGTTACCAATCACACATTTTACGTTTGCACGCAAAATACCCGATGGAATTAAATGCAATACGGTTTTTTCACCATCGATCACTAAAGTGTGGCCAGCATTATGGCCGCCTTGATAGCGCACCACATAACAGGCTTTATCTGTTAATAAATCGACGATTTTACCTTTACCTTCGTCACCCCATTGGGTGCCGAGTACAACGACGTTTTTGGCCATGGTCCCTACATCATGGAGAAAAATTAGGTGTGGAGTCTACCAAATTGGCAACCAAGTTTCAGCCGTCTGGAAGAAAAAAAGCCGCTTTTTTATCAGCGGCTCGTTTTATGGTGTGTATTCAGCAGGTTAAATATCGCTATGCTAAGCAACTTAGGTCATATTGTTCACTATTATGGTACAACGCGAAGCCAAAACGTAACCGGTCTCCGCGATAATCCGTTTCTATACCGGCACGTTTAAGTACAGCAGCTAGTTCTGCCACCTCTACTAAGCTGCCAAAACGGAAGGTCAGAAAGTGGCCATGACAACTTAGATCGTGGGCAACTAGGGTTTTATTATTTAATTGCGGGTGATTAAGCTCAGCTACCTTAGCTAAAAATACTTGCTGTAATTGTTGTACGTATTGATGAATACGGCCAACGCTAATGCCTTGCTGTTTAAACAGTCGCAGTACCGAATTTAACCGATACAGCGCCGTGTAATCCATGGTAGCGCCAGCAAAACGGTAGCCATCTTCGCTATATAATATCGCCGCAGATTTTTCTGCCGTTAACGTACCAAACTCGGCAAACCAGCCGGTATACAACGGCCGTTCGCTACTGCCGACAGGCACGGCCATAAAACAGCAGCCTTCACCACCCTGTGCGTATTTATAGCTACCGGCTATATAAAAAACACGTTCAGCTATTGCAGAAAGATCGGTCGGTATTGCCATAAACGCATGATAACCGTCGATAACAATCATCGTATCCGGGTTAGTGGCAAGCTGTTGCACAAAACCAGTTAAATTAGCTATGGCATAACCCGAGTTAAAAAATACCTGACTACAAAAAATAAGTTGATACTGTTGCGCCGCTGCAGCAGCAGCAAAGCGTTGTTCAAAGGTTGCAAAAGGTTCAGTTGGAATAATATCTAGCTGTATATTATCGTATTCAGCCAAGCGCTTTACTTGTCGTGTGAAGCTATAAAATTCGCTGTCTGTGGTTAGAATTTTAACCGGTTGGCGTAAATCAAAACAACTAAGTAAGCGCATAACCAGTTCATGAGTATTAGGCGCAAACACCAACTGCTCAGGATGAGGTAAGTGCAAAACATCGGCAATAAGTTGCTGGGTTTGCGGCACTTTTTCGGCAAATATATAACGCCATTTATCATCGACGAGCCTTGCGGTGTCATCCCAATATTCCAACATAGCCTCACGTGTAATATCAGGCCAATAGTGATGTGAGTGACAGGCAAAATGTTGCTTGCCTTTATTAGCATTTAAAAATTGCTGATAAAACTGCTGGTACATGGCTCCCCCAGTAACTATTTGTTATAAAAAAGGCCCTTTCGGGCCCTTTAAACTAAATGTGCTTACTTACCTGATTTTTCTGATTTCATATATTTAAAGAAATCATTATCTGGCTGCACTACTAACACGTCACTTTTACTATCGAAGCTCTTTTTATAGGCTTCCATGCTGCGCACAAAGGAATAAAACTCAGGGTTCTTACTGTACACGTCTGCATATACCTTAGCGGCTGTTGCATCGCCATCGCCACGCACAGTACGCGAGTTACGCTCAGCATCGGCCAGCATTACTGTTACCCTAGCATCTACATCAGCGCGGATAATTTCAGCTTCTTCCATACCTTTAGAACGATGCTCACGGGCTACAGCCTGACGCTCTGCACGCATACGAGCAAATATTGAATTACTAATTTCGTTTGGTAAGTTAATTTGCTTAACTCGGACGTCAACTACTTCAATGCCAAACTCATCAGCAGAAGCGGCAACCTGAGATAACGCGCCTTGCATTAGCTGAGTACGTTCGCCAGAAACAATTTCTTGAATGGTTCTTGAACCAAACTCAGAACGTAAACCGTTATTAATTATGCCTTTTAAGCGGTCTTCAGCTTGGGCTTTATTACCACCACGAGTAGCAACAAAGTACGCACCAAAATCTTTAATCCGCCATTTAACGTAGCTATCTACCAATAAGTCTTTTTTCTCGGCAGTAACAAAACGATCCGCAGGATCGTCCAACGTTTGAATACGTGCATCAAACATTTTTACGTCTTCAATAAACGGAATTTTTATATGTAAGCCAGGGCCAAATACTTTAACTTTATTAGCATCGTCAACTTGAATTTTACCAAATTGAATGACAATAGCGCGTTTGCCTTCTGCGACAACAAACAGTGAAGACACCACTACAACTGCCAGTACTACGAAAATAGCAATTAGAAAATTCTTCATTTTTTATCCCCTACCAGTACGCGGCTCACTGCCACGGGCAGTGTTTTGTCTTACTTCAGTATTGCTGCTATCTAACTGAGTACGCGGCGTAGATAACGTTGCTGGTTGGCTACGTTGTTCAGTTGAACCTTGATTGTTCAACATTTTATCTAACGGTAAATACATAATATTATTGCCATTTTTTACGTCTACCAGCACTTTAGATGTGCTGCTATACACTTGTTCCATAGTTTCTAGATAGATACGATCGCGAGTTACTTTAGGTGCCGCAATATATTCTGGTAATAACTTTTCAAAGCGCGCTACTTCACCTTGTGCTTTTAACACAATTTGTTGCTTATAGGCTTCGGCTTCTTGCATTACACGGTTTACTTGACCACGAGCACGAGGTTCAATTTCGCGAGCATAGGCATCTGCTTCTTTGACAAAACGTTCTTGGTCTTCTTGCGCAGAAATCGCATCATCAAACGCAGCGCGCACTTCTTCTGGCGGCCGCGCATCGCGGAAATACACATCGACTACACTTAAACCCGTTTTGTAGGGTTCCATGATCATCTCAAGCTCAGTACGCGTATTCTGCCGCACCACTTCACGGCCACGCGTTAACACGTCATCCATAATTGAGTGACCAATAACAAAGCGAAGCGCAGAGTCAGTAGCTTCTTTCAAGCTGTTATCAGCATCGACAACCGAGAACAAATATAGCATCGGGTCGAGTATTTTATACTGTACTTCAAAGGTAACTCGCACCAAGTTTTGATCTTGAGTTAACATAAAGCCATCAGTACGCAAGGTACGCACTTCATCAACGTCTACCGGAATAACAGTATCAACAAAGGTGGGCTTCCAATGAATACCAGCAGTAACTTCACTATGGTATTGACCAAAGCGTAAAATCACACCGCGTTCAGCCGTTTGAATGGTATAAAAGCCACTAAAAGCCCATACCAGCGCAGCAACAACTAATATCAACAGCGAAGCAGCAGCAAAGCCACCACCGCTATTGCCACCAGAAGATTTACCACCGCCAAAAACGCCGCCTAGCTTTTTGCCGAAGTTACGAAATACTTCATCTAAATCTGGTGGCCCCTGATCACGACCGCCCTGTTTCCACGGGTCGTTATTTTTACCATTGTTGCCGGGCTCATTCCAAGCCATGCTCTACTCCGTTCTAAGTTGCAAAATAAAGGTTAATGTATCAAATTACCGGCGCGCTGACGATATAGTTTTCTAGCACGCCTTGAGACTGCTTTAAATAACGCTGCCATACGCTGTCACTAATTCGCAATTTCAGCTCACAGTTACCCTCGCTGTCAAACTGTTCGTGCGCGATACAATGCTGTTGATGAAACCGCGACCGCCACACTGACTGAGCCGGCGGTAGCAACAGCATTACATCAAAAAATTGCTCGGATAACAGTTGAGTTATCGCTTGCACTAATAAATCGATACCGGCGCCGGTAGCCGCCGATAAATACACCGCAGCAGGTTGGCCGTATTCATTATATTCAATACGCGGCGCTTGATGTAGTAGGTCAACTTTATTAAAGACTAATAACTGAGGTATTTGGTCGGCGTCTATTTCTTCAAGAATAGCGTCAACCTGCTGCATATTGCTGTCTTTACGTGCATCAGCAACGTCAACAACGTGCAGTTGAATATCAGCTTCACGAGTTTCTTGTAAGGTAGATTTAAATGCCGCCACTAGATCATGCGGTAAATGCCGAATAAAGCCAACAGTATCAGCTAATATAATGTCGCCGATGCCTTTTAGTTTTAGCTTGCGTAATGTCGGATCTAAGGTAGCAAATAACTGATCGGCAGCGTACACGCCTGCGTTAGTTAGCCGATTAAACAGCGTTGATTTACCTGCGTTGGTGTAACCCACCACTGATACTACGGGCACTTCAGCTTTTTGCCTGGCTTTGCGACCTTGCTCGCGCTGAGTTTCTAGTTTAGCTAACCTAGTTTGTAGCGCTTTAATACGCTCGTTCAATAAACGCCGGTCGGTTTCAAGCTGTGTCTCGCCCGGGCCACGCATGCCAATACCGCCTTTTTGCCGGTCTAAACCTTCCCACCCCCGCACCAAGCGAGAGGCTAAATGCTGTAACTGAGCCAGTTCAACCTGCAACTTACCTTCAAAGGTACGGGCACGCTGGGCAAAGATATCGAGAATAAGGGTAGTACGGTCAATAACTCGAGCTAAACAAATGCGTTCAAGATTACGCGTTTGCGCGGGACTTAAGGCATGATTGAAAATAATAACATCGGCTTCTGTTTCTGCTACTAACGCAGCAATTTCAGCCGCCTTGCCGGAGCCAACAAAAAATTTTGCATCAGGCGCACTTCTGCTCGTCGTAACGACTTGCAGGCATTCGACGCCAGCAGAAGACACCAACAATTTGAGTTCACTCAAATCTTCGCTGTTGTGCTGCTGCGAAAAGTTCACATGGACAAGGATCGCTTGTTCCGCAATAACGCTAATGTCAGACAAGCGAAAGCTCCCTGTTATTATTCCGTATCGTCTTCGTCGTCGCCCTGACCGTTACTATGACTGATCATTGTATTAACGGCACGTGCTGGTACGACGGTTGAGATGGCGTGTTTATATACCATCTGACTGACGGTATTTTTCAGTAAAATAACAAACTGATCGAAAGATTCGATCTGACCCTGAAGTTTAATACCATTCACCAAGTAAATTGACACTGGAATACGTTCCCGTCTCAAGGTGTTTAAAAATGGGTCTTGTAAAGATTGGCCCTTTGCCATGTGCCGCTTTCCTTTTATTATTAGTGTGTCTTATATGAGTATTATTTTTTTTATTTCAAGTTGTTAAAGCATTTTTATTTATTCAGCTTAGCGAAGTTAAAATCGCTTGCAAGTTTTCTGTCACTGGCGCGTCACTTTCCAGCCAATTTAACTGCGACCAGCCGCGTAACCAAGTTAATTGCCGTTTTGCTAACTGTCGCGTTGCCGCAATGCCTCGCTCAGTCATCTCAGTGTAACTGCACTCGCCGTCTAAATACTGCCACATTTGCCGATAACCTACGCAGCGAATAGAGGGTAAATCAATATGTAAATCAGTACGCTGCCGTAAAGCTTGTACTTCTTGTTCAAAACCTGCCGCTAACATTTGCTCAAAACGCAAGGCAATACGGTGATGCAATACCGAGCGCTCGGCAGGCGCAATAGCGAATTGGTGTACAGGAAAAGGAAAAGGTTCCCCTTTGTCTGCGGTTAATTCTGTTAAAGTCCGGCCGGTAATTCTGTACACTTCTAGCGCACGATTAATTCGCTGCGGATCATTCGGATGAATGCGCTGCGCGGCAATAATATCAACCCTTGCTAATTCATCGTGCAACGCTGCCCAGCCTCGGCTTTGAGCTTCACGCTCAAGTTGAGCCCGTATCTCTGCATTCGCTTCAGGTAATGGCGATATTCCCTCAAGCAAGGCTTTAAAATACAACATAGTGCCGCCAACCAGAATTGGAATGTTACCACGATGTTGTATTTCAGCAATTAATCTTAACGCATCATTACGAAAATCTGCCGCAGAATAGCTCTGGACGGCATCGCGTATATCAATAAGATGGTGCGGTGTAACTTTCTGCTCGGCCGCTGTTGGCTTGGCAGTGCCAATATTCATATCGCGGTAAACTAGCGCACTATCAACACTAATTACCTCTGACGGGATCTGCTGATGTAATGCCGTTGCCAGTGCCGTTTTGCCAGACGCCGTTGGCCCCATTATAAAAACTACATTATTCACTGCTTGGCTCATTAATTCTGTTCCGTTAACAAACTCAGCGTTGTTTCTAGCTGCAGCGGCACACTTAACCAAAATTCTGGGGCATTAAGTAATTGCGGTATGGAGTGTAGCACCGCCCTTGCCGATACCCTATTAGCATTAAGTAGCATAGACAATAAATGCTGTACTAGCGGCTCTGGGCTATCTAGGCACAACTGCTCAAGCCAAAGCGGTAACCATTGGCTAATAGCGCTATGCCTCAGCCAGCTAGGCACTGCTCGAATAATCAGTATCTTATCGCTAAGTAGTAAATCAAAACCTAACTGATTAAATTGTTCTGCTTGTTGCGTTAATAAAGCAATTTGTTTGGCATTAACGGTTATACGTTGTGGCAATAATATGGGTTGCGCCGGTTGCGGATGCACAGAAAAATAGGCCGTAAGTGTCGGTATTAAATCGATAACGTGAATATTTTCTGCCTGTTGCTGCAATAAATAGCGATTATCAGCGATCAGTAACGCTGCAGTGCTAACGGCGTGCTCGGTAGCTTGCTGTGTCACAGGTATGGCAACAGCGGGCTCAGTGTTGGCCTGATGTTGCCAATACGATAGTTCACGATTTACCGCCGCGGCTGAGGCTTGATATGTCGATGCAGCACGACCTGCGCTCGGCCATTGGCGCACATGACTTGCTGAGGGGTAAGCCTCTCTACTTTGCTCCTGCACTTCAGATGGCGCGACTATGGCTAGCTGAGGTCGAGGTGTAAGCTGGTGCAGTGCATCAGTTAAAGCTGACACGACAAAATCATGAATTAATCTGGCTTGATGAAAGCGCACCTCATGCTTTGCTGGGTGCACGTTAACATCCACCTGACGTGGGTCGAGCTCTAAATACAACACAAACGCCGGTTGCTGATCAGCAAGTAAGTGCTCACCATAAGCTTGGCGAATAGCATGATTAAGTAGCTTGTCGCGCATCATGCGGCCATTAACGTAGCTGTACTGACACTGCAGCTGAGCAGAACAAGCTTCAGGTTGCACAATCCAACCCCAAATACGCACATCGCCATATTGGTTTTCAATAAAAGCAGCATGCTCGCTAAAGGCACGGCCACATAACGCGGCGACGCGTTTTTGCCGCTGCTCTGCGGAATCTGCCGCTTTTAAGCGGCGTACTGGCTGCCCATTGTGGGTCAATTGCCACGTTACGTCATAGCGGCTTAAGGCTAAACGTTTAACCAGTTCGTCAATATGGCTAAATTCGGTTTTATCGGTGCGCAAAAATTTACGCCGCGCTGGCGTATTAAAAAATAAATCGAGCACTTCAATGCTGGTACCAACAGGATGCGCCGCTGGGCGTACATCTACGTGCATATCACGACCGGCAGCAGTTGCTTGCCAAGCCGCGCTCTGATCATGCGTCCGCGAGGTTAATGTTAGCCGGGATACCGAGCTAATACTGGCAAGGGCTTCTCCACGAAAGCCCAAGCTGCTAATGGCCTCTAAATCATCTAGATCAGCAATTTTACTGGTTGCATGCCGACTTAGTGCCAATACCAACTCTTGTTCTGGTATCCCGCTACCATTATCCCGCACCCGAATAAGTTTGCTGCCGCCTTTTTCTATATCTATTTCAATAACATCTGCGCCAGCATCTAGGCTATTTTCAACCAGCTCTTTTACTACTGAGGCTGGCCGCTCAACAACCTCTCCCGCCGCTATCTGATTCGCCAGCTGCGGGGATAATATTCGGATCGCCATATTTAAGGGATCCGTAGCGTCTGGCCAACATTAATGCTGTCAGAGCTTAACTTATTAATATGCCGTAAGTCGTCGATAGAAACGTTATAACGCTGAGCCAATAGCGATAATGATTCACCGGCGCTAACTCGGTGTTCACGTGATCGTTGTTGCGCGAAGAGCGAATCTGCTGGCGGCGATTTTTCAAAATGGCGCTTTAATGCGGTAAATAATGACTGCGCTAGCTTAGACTGATGACTAGCTGACTTTAATAATTTTTCTTCTTGTGGGTTAGAAATAAAACCAATTTCTACCAAAATAGACGGAATATCGGGTGCTTTAAGTACGCCAAGGCTGGCAGCTTGCGGCTCTTTTTTATGCAAAAAGGCAATTCGGTCTAACTCTAACAATACTTCGCTGGCAACTTGATGTGCGGTAATCATTGAATGATTCATCGACAAATCTAATACTGTTTGTGCCAGATAACGCTCATTCACTGAATCTTTAATAATTTCAGCTACACCACCAAGCAGCTCAGAATGTCGCTCAGTTTGCTCCAGCATTCGGCCCACTTCGGTTGTCGCACGACGCATTGATAATACCCAAACCGATGCCCCGCGCGGTTGCGGCGAAGTAAAGGCATCAGCGTGTATTGATACTAACAAATCAGCTTGCTGACCCCGAGCAATTTCGGTGCGTTTGTTTACATGAATATAATAGTCATTGGTGCGCACCATCATTGCTTTCATGCCCGGCTGAGCATTAATTAATCTTGCCAACTGTGTTGCAACCGGCAAGGTGATGTTTTTTTCATAAAAACCACTAGGGCCTATAGAACCAGGGTCTTCGCCACCATGTCCAGCATCAATAGCAATAACAATATCGCGTGCCGCACGAATAGCGACTGGCGGTATGTTTTCTACTGGGCTGTCATCAAATAAGTCGACCACTAAACGGTGGCCGTATGGCGGTGTGGGCGGCAGCGCAAAAACACTCGTTTTAGTCGCCTTGTTTAAATCTAAAACAATACGCATCTTGTTGGCATCGCCACTGCTACGAATGGCTTTAATTAGCGCAGACTCACCGGATATTTGCGGTAAGGTACTACCGCCTTTAATGTTGCTTAAATCTATAACCAGTCGCTCTGGCTTATTTAGGGTAAAACTTTTGTGTACAGGCGCTGCCGCCATATCAAACACTATGCGGGTATTATCTGGTGACGGCCAAACACGTACACCCTGAACCTGATTTGCCGCCGCGACTGAGCTCAGTAAAACCAGTAACAGTAAGCAGCTTTTAATTATGTAATTATTATTTTTCATTATCTGCTAAGGCTTTTATTATGTTGGCACCCACATTGGTATTTGCCGTTAGCGTTACCTGTCGGTGCTCTTGCTGAAAAACTAAGTGTATGTCGAGATCGGGTATAGGTAAATAACCCATGCCTTGCTCCGGCCATTCGATCAAACATAACGTATCGGCACGAAAATAGTCGCGAATACCCATAAACTCTAATTCTTCGGCATCACGTAAACGATATAGGTCAAAATGAAACACAGTAAAGCCAGCAAATTGATAAGGCTCAACCAAGGTGTAGGTTGGACTTTTAACCGTGCCATTATGGCCAAGCGCGTTAAGTAAGCCACGGCTAAAGGTGGTTTTCCCTGCGCCTAAGCTACCATGCAAAAATAACGTTTGCCCAGGTTTTACATAGCGCGCAAGTTGCTGTGCCAACAATATTGTTGCCGCTTCATCTTTTAATACACTCTGATATTGCGCCACCGGTCACCACACTGTTTGCTACCATGAATAAATCGCTGCCATGTTAACAAATTAAGTCACTAATGAGCCAGTAAAACCGCGTATTACCGCTTTAGCTAGCGTAACAGGTTAGCCGAGCTGCAACAATTTATGCTAAATTACCCACCCTTACATCAGTTACTACTGTTTCTATGGATTATGCAGCGCTAGCGCAACAAATAAAAACGTGGGCAAAAGAGTTAGGTTTTGCTGATCTAGGTATTACTGGCGTTAGTTTGCCCGACGCCGAGCGCCACTTACAACACTGGCTAGATGCTGGCTATCACGGCGAAATGGATTATATGGCCAACCACGGCATGCTAAGAGCAAGGCCCGCCGAATTAGTTCCCGGCACAGTTAGGGTGCTTAGTGTACGAATGGATTACTTGCCGCAGGGTGCGAGTTTTGCTACAAACTTGGCTGACCCAACGCAGGCCTATATTAGCCGCTATGCGCTAGGCCGAGATTATCACAAACTGATACGCAACCGCTTAAAGCAATTAGGCCAACGCATTAACCAGCAGGTGGCTGAACTAGGTTTTCGTCCCTTTACCGATTCAGCACCAATATTAGAACGCCCACTAGCCCAACAAGCTGGCCTAGGTTGGGTGGGTAAACACAGCTTATTATTAAACCAAGAAGCCGGTTCGTGGTTTTTCCTTGGCGAACTACTCATCAATTTACCGCTGCCTATTGATACACCTCATGATGGCAATTGCGGTAGCTGCGTGGCTTGCATCACCAGTTGCCCCACAGGCGCTATTGTTGCGCCCTATGTAGTTGACGGCCGTCGCTGTATTTCGTATTTAACTATTGAGCTTAAAGGCGCAATACCTGAAGAGTTTCGCTCATTAATTGGCAACCGCATTTATGGCTGTGACGACTGCCAGTTAGTTTGCCCAGAAAACCGTCAGGCCCCACTATCAATAGAAGCCGACTTTCAGCGCCGAGAACAATGGCAAAACCAAAGTTTACTCAGTTTGTTTAATTGGCAAGAACACGAATTTCTGAATTACACTGAAGGCAGTGCAATTCGTCGTATTGGTTTTGAGCGCTGGCAGCGCAATATTGCTGTAGCTTTAGGTAACGCACCGTACAGCGATACGGTTATTAGCGCTTTACAGCAAAAGTTAGCAGACACCACTGCCTTAGTTGCCGAGCACATTCACTGGGCATTACAGCAGCAAAAACGCAAAGGCTGGCAGCAAGACTCATTAATACCCCGAAAAACCGCACGTTTAGTGCGCATTATCGAAAAAGGTTTGCCTCGAGATGCTTAAGTTTGGCATCTCGCTCATCTTTTCGTTGTTTAGCCGCAATTAGAATTTGTTGCTGTTGTTGTTCGCTCGCCGTGCTCCACTGCGTGATCTCGGTTAATAGCCGGCCACAACCAAGACAGCAGTCTTGCTGATCTAAACAGCAATGTCGAACACAGGGCGAACGCAACATAACTACCTTCTTTATTTAGCCTACACTGCGCTCGTTGACAGCATAGTGCCGGTTTCCTCTAAACGCTGGTGCCAAGATAAGGCTTCAGTTAATAAGTGTGGTGTATGCCCACCTTTTGCGCAAGCTCGGTTATAGTAATCTAATAAAGCTTCACGATAGGTCGGGTGCACACAATGCGTGATCACCTGAACTGCGCGCTCACGCGGTGCTAAACCACGTAAATCAGCTAAACCTTGCTCTGTTACTAAAATATCAACATCGTGTTCCGTGTGATCAACATGGCTTACCATAGGCACGACACTAGAAATAGTGCCGTCTTTAGCCACCGATTTAGTAACAAAAATAGCTAAATGCGCATTGCGGGCAAAATCACCAGAGCCACCAATACCATTCATCATTCTAGTGCCACAAACGTGGGTAGAGTTAATGTTGCCGTACAGATCAAATTCTAGCGCAGTGTTAATGGCAATAATGCCTAAACGGCGCACTAATTCAGGATGGTTAGATATTTCTTGCGGTCGCAGTACCAGCTTATGTTTATATTTATCTAAATTACCAAACACACTTTTATTACGCCGCTCGGATAAGGTAATGGAGCTTCCTGAAGCAAAATCCAGTTTGCCGGCATCAATTAAATCAAAGGTAGAATCTTGTAGCACTTCAGAATACATCGTTAAGTGTTCAAACGACGAGGCGATTAAGCCAGTCATTACTGAGTTGGCGATATTACCAATGCCCGCTTGTAATGGGCCAAGATTTTTTGGTAAGCGCCCATCTACTACTTCTTGTTCTAAAAATGCGACTAAATGATTAGCAATTGCTTGTGTGTCGGCATCAGGCTCAGTAACGGTTGAAGGTGAGTCAGTTTTATCGGTGAACACTATGGCAACAATTTTTGCCGGATCAATTGGAATGGCAGTACTACCAATACGATCATCCGCTTTAACTAATGGCACTGGCGTGCGCGTTGGCCGATAACTGGGAATGTAGATATCATGCAAACCTTCTAAATTTGGGTTTTGACCAAGGTTAATTTCAATAATCACCTTTTTGGCAAAAATAGCAAAGCTTGCCGAGTTCCCCACTGACGTAGTTGGCACAATATGGCCTTGCTCGGTAATGGCAACTGCTTCAATAATCGCAATATCGGGCAGCTTTAGCTGATGATTACGCAATTGCTCTACGGTTTCAGATAAATGTTGGTCAATAAACATAACTTGACCGCTGTTAATCGCTTTGCGTAATGTACTGTCAACTTGAAACGGCATCCGTCGTGCCAGCATACCGGCTTCGGTCATTTTTTTATCAAGATCGTTACCTAAAGATGCGCCGGTCATTAAGGTAATTTTCATTGGTGTAGTTAACGCTTTTAGTGCCAACGCTTGGGGCACTGCTTTGGCTTCGCCAGCACGGGTAAAACCACTCATTCCCACGGTCATACCATCTTCAATCATGTCAGCGGCAAGTTCAGCTGACATTACTTTAGTGTGCAATGAAGCAAGGCGAATACGTTCTAACGACATAAGCTATTATCTCAGTACGACAAAAAGGGCGTCATTCTATGAGTAAAGATAGCAGCTGACTAGCCAACCTAGACTTAAGTCTAATAAGAATAGAGCAATAAATCACTCGGCGTAAAATAGCAATAAAAAAAGCCGCTAAAAAGCGGCTTTTTTTATTAATTTGGAGCGAGTAACGAGGTTCGAACTCGTGACCTCGACCTTGGCAAGGTCGCGCTCTACCAGCTGAGCTATACTCGCAAAATCTAACGCTGTTGCGTTCTGATGGCGCGCATTTTACAAAATCGGTTGGCTTATGCAAGCATTTTATTCAGGTAATTTAAAAAAATGCGTGCGATAGGTTACTAATTCAGCAATTGACTCGCGAATATCGTCTAGCGCTAAATGGCTGCCGGCTTTTTGTACTTTCGCTAATACATCAGGGTGCCAGCGCCGTGCCAATTCTTTTACCGTACTCACGTCTAAATTACGGTAGTGAAAAAAAGCTTCCAATTGTGGTGCATATTCTGCTAAAAAACGCCGGTCTTGGCCAATGCTATTGCCACACATTGGCGATTTACCCGCATTTACATATTGCTGTAAAAAGGCAATTGTTTGCTGCTCAGCCTCAGCTAAGCTAACGCTACTTGCACGACAGCGGGCGGTTAAACCACTTTTGCCATGTTGCTCAACACACCAAGCACTCATATTATCTAGCACCTCGTCCGATTGTTTAATAGCAAACACCGGCCCTTCAGCGAGTATATTTAACTGACTATCAGTAACTATGGTCGCCATTTCTAGAATAACGTCGGTTTTTGGCTCTAGTCCGGTCATTTCTAAATCAAGCCAAACTAGATTATTATCATTTACACTCATCAAAAGCCCTTACGCAGCATGCTGCTTTGTTCATTTACAGAATACGGGTATCATACACGCCCTAAGCTTAGCAGTAATAGCATCCTTTACATCAGAGCGAAAACAGACGCCGTGACGAAGAAAAAACATCTTACCCAGCGCCAACAGCAGCGCATTGTCGATAACGCCAGTAAAAGGCTAAGGGTAGCAAAAAACAAAGGTGTCGAATCTGTTGATGACGCCAGCTTTGCCGCCGTAGAAACCGGTTTAGTATTAAGCCGCTTTGGCCAGCACGCCGACGTTGAAGATCAGCACGGCGACGTGGTGCGCTGTAATATGCGCCGCGCTATTGCCTCACTGGTAACCGGTGATCAGGTAATTTGGCGTCGCGCATTGCACCCCACAGGTGGTGTAGATGGCGTAATTGATGCGGTAGAAGAACGCAGCTCAGTGCTATTACGCCCCGATTTTTATGATGGCCTAAAACCAGTAGCCGCTAATATCGACTTAATGATTATTGTTTCAGCTATTTTACCTACGCTGTCACTAAATATTATCGACCGCTACTTAGTTGCTGCCGAAATAACCGGTATTAAACCCTTGCTGGTCATTAATAAAGTAGACTTACTTAGCGCAGATGAACTACAAGCTACCGAGCAGCAACTCGCGTTATATCAAAAGCTTGGCTATGATTTTTTGCTGGTTAGCGCTAAAGCCAACTTGGGCATGCAGCAATTACTCGATTACTTACATAGCGGCACCAGCATCTTTGTTGGTCAATCCGGTGTGGGTAAATCATCATTAATGAACAGCCTAATGCCAGGCCTAGCGGCACACACCCAAGAGGTTTCGACTAACTCAGGTCTTGGGCAGCATACAACCACGGTATCGCGGTTGTATCATTTACCTAATGGTGGAGATCTAATAGATTCACCGGGTATTCGCGAATTTGCTCTATGGCATTTAACCGCTGAAGAAGTAACGCGCGGTTTTGTCGAGTTTACGCCTTGGTTAGGGCGCTGCAAATACCGCGACTGCAAACATATTGCCGATCCGGGCTGTGCCATTCAGCATGCCGTCGAGAATGGCGAGGTTAGCCATGAACGCTACGACAGCTATTTAAAAATTCTTGCCAGTATGGCGCAAGATAAACCCAATTATTTTTAACCGATCACCAATAACTAACTTATAACTGAGAGCACAATGGATAATTTAAAAATTACCCTGCAGTATCTTCTGCCAAAGCATTTAATTTCACGCTTAGTAGGTAAACTTGCCGCGGCAAAACTGGGCTGGTTTACACATTTTTTAATTAACCGTTTTATTAAGGCTTACGGTATTAATATGGCTGAAGCGCAATTTGAAAACGCAGAGCAATATGCCAGCTTTAACGAATTTTTTACTCGGCCATTAAAAGACGGTATTCGCCCATTAGCCATCGAGCCCCACATTATTGCTCATCCGGTAGACGGTTGCATTAGCCAACTAGGCTCTATTGTACAAGGCCAACTGGTGCAAGCAAAAAACCATAACTATTCGCTGCAAGCGTTATTAGGCGGCGATATAGCCACTGCCGAACCCTTTATGGGCGGCGAATTTGCCACTATTTATTTAGCACCTAAAGATTATCATCGCATTCATATGCCAATTACAGGCACATTACGGCAAATGATTTACGTCCCTGGAGACCTGTTTTCCGTTAACCCGTTAACCGCTGAAAACGTACCCGACTTATTTGCCCGCAATGAACGCGTAGTCACTATTTTTGATACCGAGTTAGGGCCAATGGCCTTGGTATTAGTAGGCGCAACTATTGTTGCCAGCATTGAAACCGTATGGGCCGGCACGGTAACGCCGCCAGCCGGTAAGCATGTATTCCGTTGGAATTATCCGGCACACGGTAAAACCGCGATTACGCTAGAAAAAGGCGCCGAAATGGGCCGCTTTAAATTAGGCTCTACTGTCGTGTTGGCATTTCCAGCTAATAAACTACAATTTTTAGCTGAGCAACAAGCAGGCACAGTAACCCGCATGGGTGAGCCGTTTGCTAAGCTAAACTAACGTTTAGGCCATAACTAATTTTTCAAGGTGGAGATAAATGCAAATTATTGCCCATCGCGGTGCTAGCGGCGAATATCCAGAAAACACGCTGTTAGCATTCGACCACGCCATTATGCAGTGTGCCGACGCTATCGAACTTGATGTGTTTGTGGTTGATGGCGAATTAATTGTGATCCACGACTACCACTTAGCACGCACCACTAATGGCACTGGCAGTATTTATCAGCACAGCTTAGCCCAGCTAATGCAGCTAGATGCCGGCAGCGGCGAGAAAATTCCTACGCTGTGGCAGGTGCTGCAGCGCGTGCAAAATAAGTTATGGTTGAATATTGAATTAAAGGGTGAAAACACCGTAGCGCCGTTACTAGCACTGCTGCAACAAGCCGAGCAACAACTTGGTTTTGACTGCCAGCAATTGCTAATCTCGTCGTTTAACCATCATTTATTATTACAGCTAAAACACACTAGGCCGGAGTTAAAGCTCGGTGCGCTAACAGCGAGTTTACCCATTGATTACGCGGCCTTTGCCCAACAGCTGCAAGCTAACTCGGTAAATTGCGATATTAGCTTTATTAACCAAGCTTTCGTCGATGACGCCAAAGCGCGAGGGCTGAAAGTGTATGTGTATACGGTTGATAGTGCAGATGACATTGCCAGAATGCAGCAATATGGTGTAGATGGCATTTTTACTAATTATCCAGCAAGAAGTCGAGGCTGCTTATTGCCGCAGTAAAGTGTAGATAAAGCTAAGTTAACTCACTTGGCTGTTAATGCTCGTCTTCACAGCTATTGCAGCTATTACATAAGCGCATATTCATTACGTGCGCTAATACTACCAGCGCCGCACCTACCATTAATACGACGTGCTCGTAATCCGCGCCCCAAGTATCCTTTTGCCAGTAAATAAAACCGCCAAGAAATAACGAGTAAAACGGATAAAGTTTACGGTGGTAACGATGAAAACCAATAAACAAGGTAATAAAGCCCAGCACCATAGTAATCAGTAATACAATGCGTTCAAAAGCGTGATTATGCACTGCACTTAACCCCAACAAAGGCAATACAGGCAGAATAACCGGCAGCAAAATACAGTGAATAGCGCAAAGCGACGTTACTGTAATACCGATTTTATCAAATGCATTTCTAACCGCTGCTAACACGATGCTCACTCTAGATAGTAAAACTAATGAAACGATATAGTATAACAAAACATTTGCGAAGGGAACGGTTCGTGTAAAAAATACTTTTGTTCTCACCCGCCACGCGTGCTGAAGTGGATACGGCCTTATGGCATAATGCCGCTATTATTCTTTAGCTAAGCGCGATGATGGATACTTTACTTACGCAACTTGATGACAATTTGAAAGAGCTGTACCGCAAAGCCGTAGACGCTGATGCACTGCTTGATAACTTGCAACAGCAAGGCCATGCCAAGCACCAGCGCATTTTTGCTGATAACCAATTATTTCAAGCGTCTAGTAATCGCTTTATGCCTTATTTAGCCGAAACGGCAGAACAGGTAGCTGCAATGCGCCATAGTCAGCAGTTTAATACCGCTACGCTACAGCGTGTTGTGCAGCAGTTAAAGCAGCTACACAGCACGCTAGCTGAGTTTCGCGCAGCCATCAGTAGCTAAATTAGCCGACATATTTTACTGACTTACTTTAGGTAGTGCCGCGCTATGCTGCTCTACTTTTGGTAATAGCACCTTGTTAAACCAGTTTTGCAACATGGTTTGTTCATAATGAAAATCGTTAGAATTAGTATTTTGCCCTATGGTTTGCATAAAACCCAGATCGCGTAGCTTTTCTTCTTCGTTTAACAGTTCTTCGCCAAAATTATCACGCAATACGTGGTTAAACTTAATGGCGGGTGAGTATAAATCTTTCACTATGCGTAGCGCATTACCAGCACCACCTGCGAAGTAGTCTACATCACCGGCAAGATCGATATCAGTAACCGTAACCTGCCAGCTATAGCCTTCTGGCAACTTGGCGGCGAGCTGTTGAAAAAACTCATCAAACTTTTTCATTACCCGTTCACGGTACACTTTACGATTATCGTTTGAAGGTTGAATATCAGTAAATTTTTCTGGCTGCTGCCATTTTACTTCAACCTCGGCAGAGTGCAGCTCGGCCGAATAAATTGTGCTGCATAGCAGCGCCGCAAATCCGCAAATAACAAGTTTATTACGCATCGCCAATCTCCTGCTGTTGTTAGGTGAGTTTAGTCACACCATTAGAGCCTAAAGTACATATTAAGTTTAGTTACTGTTACCACTATAACGCTAATTGCTAACACTATGCTCGTAATGTTTTGTATAAAGATGTAGCCAAAACACCTTAGCCTAAAAACAAAAACCCCAGCAATGCTGGGGTTTTAAGTAAGTGATAACTTACCAACGGTTTACATCATACCGCCCATACCACCCATGCCGCCCATATCAGGCATTGCACCAGTGTCAGACTTTGGTAGTTCAGTAACCATAGCTTCGGTAGTAATCATTAATGAACCTACAGAGGCCGCAAACTGCAGTGCTGAACGCGTTACTTTAGTTGGGTCTAAGATACCCATTTCTAGCATATCGCCGTACTCACCCGTTGCCGCGTTGTAACCGTAGTTACCAGTACCTTGTTTAACTTGGTTTACTACTACTGATGATTCATCACCGGCGTTATCAACGATTTGACGCAGTGGCGATTCCATTGCCCGTAAGGCAATTTTAATACCGTGGTTTTGGTCTTCGTTAAGGCCACGTAAATCAACTAATTTAGCCGCTACACGCACTAAGGCTACGCCACCGCCAGGCACTACGCCCTCTTCTACTGCGGCACGAGTTGCATGTAATGCATCTTCAACGCGGTGTTTTTTCTCTTTCATTTCAATTTCAGTTGCCGCACCTACTTTGATTACAGCAACACCGCCAGCTAATTTAGCTAAACGCTCTTGCAGTTTTTCTTTATCGTAATCTGAGGTTGCTTCTTCAATTTGCTGGCGTATTTGCTTCACGCGGGCATCAATAGCGCCTTGCTCACCAGCACCGTCAATAATAGTGGTGTTATCTTTGGTGATCACTACGCGTTTAGCTGTACCTAACTCTTCTAAGCCGGCTTTTTCTAATTCCATACCAATTTCTTCAGAAATTACCGTACCGCCAGCTAAAGTAGCAATATCTTGCAGCATGGCTTTACGACGATCGCCGAAACCTGGTGCTTTTACTGCAGAAATTTTAACGATACCACGCATGTTATTTACTACTAACGTAGCTAACGCTTCGCCTTCTACGTCTTCAGCAATAATTAACAATGGCTTACCTGATTTAGCTACGCCTTCTAATACCGGTAATAACTCACGGATGTTAGAAATTTTCTTATCAATAGTAAGAATGTACGGGTTATCCAATTCTACCTGGCCCGCTTCTTGGTTGTTGATGAAATAAGGTGACAAGTAACCACGGTCAAACTGCATACCTTCAACCACATCTAGCTCGTTTGCTAGACCTTGGCCTTCTTCAACAGTAATAACGCCTTCTTTGCCTACTTTGTCCATGGCATTGGCAATAATTTGGCCAATTTCATCGTCAGAGTTAGCTGAAATAGTACCTACTTGAGCAATAGCTTTAGTATCAGCACATGGTTGCGACAGTAATTTCAATTCAGCTACTGCAGCAATAACGGCTTTATCAATACCGCGTTTTAAATCCATTGGATTCATACCGGCTGCAACCGCTTTAACACCTTCGTTAATGATGTTTTGCGCTAATACTGTTGCAGTAGTTGTGCCGTCACCAGCCTCATCATTGGCTTTAGAAGCAACTTCTTTCACCATCTGCGCGCCCATATTTTCAAACTTGTCTTCTAGCTCAATTTCTTTTGCTACTGATACACCATCTTTAGTGATCAGTGGCGCGCCGAATGACTTGTCTAAAATAACGTTACGGCCTTTTGGCCCTAAAGTTACGCGCACAGCGTTTGCTAAAATATTGACGCCTTTAAGCATCTTGTTACGGGCTTCATCGCCAAAACGTACGTCTTTTGCTGCCATTTTCTTTAATCCTTACATTTAGTTAATGCGTTATACGGTTCAAAAAATTAATCCAGAATTACACCTAAGATATTGTCTTCTTTGGTGATCACGTATTCTTGACCATCAATTTTCTCAGTGCGCTCAACATAAGCGCCGAACAGTACTTTGTCGCCAACTTTAACGTCTAACGGTTTTACATCACCGCTCTCTAAAACGCGGCCATTGCCCACTGCAACAACTTCACCACGAGTAGATTTCTCTGCTGAAGCGCCAGTTAGTACAATGCCACCAGCTGATTTGCTCTCAGCTTCTAAACGTTTGATGATGACACGGTCATGTAATGGACGAATATTCATGCTCTATCTCCTAAAGCTTCTTTGTGATTTAACATGGGTGTTAAATTGTGTGCTGCATATATGGGGTAACGCGAAAAAAAAACCAAGGGCTAAGGCTAAAATTTCTTAGTCTTTTGTTTAATAAATATTTATTTCAGCAGTTAGTGAAATAACCTGCGTAAATACAAGGTCTTTACTTACACGAAATTTATGACAAATAGAAAGCCAAGCCTCGGCTATTGTCGTATTCTGTAACTGAGCAATGTTGCACTACAGCTATGTAGGCGCGGTATATGAGGAAATATAAGTAGATGTTTAAAGTATTTGTTCTGCCATTTTTATTATGGTTTGCCTTAGCAGGGGCTGCACTCGCACAACAAAATTCAGTGCTCGATAGCTTACTTAAGCCGACTGACAATTTTTTGCCTGTTGACCAAGCCTTTGAGTTTGATTTTATTCAGCAGGACAATGCATTAATTATTAGCTGGAACATTGCTGATAACTACTATTTATACAAAGACAAAATTAAACTCGGCGGCATTGCGGTGAGTTTTTCTCACCCATCGTACCCTGCTAGTATGCAAATTGAAGATGAGTACTTTGGTGTAACTGATGTTTATTTTCATCAACTTACACTGCGTATTCCGTTAACTGACGTTAGCGAAGATGCAGTATTTAAAATTCAGTATATGGGCTGTGCCGAAGCAGGTCTTTGCTATCCGCCAGTCACTAAAGAAGTACCGCTATTATCGGTTACCCCCACCAATGCGGCATCAACCAGCACGCCCTCAAGTTCGCTGCCAGTATCAAGCCAAAACCAACTGGCAGAGAAATTAACTGCGGGCGCCAGCATTGCTACCTTAGCGGGCTTTTTTTTATTGGGTATTGGTTTGGCCTTTACGCCATGCGTATTCCCAATGTACCCAATTTTAACTAGCATTATTGTTGGCCAAGGTGCGGGTTTGTCCAATAAACGCGCCTTTACCTTATCGTTTTCTTACGTGCAGGGTATGGCTATTACTTATTCATTACTTGGGCTAGTTATTGCTAGTTTAGGTGTGAAATTTCAGGGCTATATGCAGCACCCTGCCGTGCTAATTGTTGCCAGTATTATTTTCATTGTGTTAGCGCTGTCTATGTTTGGTGCATTTAATTTAAGCCTACCATCAAGCTGGCAAGAGAAAATTAGCAAGGTTAGTAACAAGCAACAAGGCGGGTCACACAAGGGCACCTTTGTTATGGGCGCGCTGTCGGGTTTAATTGCATCACCGTGCACCACCGCACCGTTATCGGCAGCATTATTGTATGTTGCCCAAAGCGGTGATTTACTGCTTGGTGCCATAACCTTATATATTTTAAGCCTAGGTATGGGCTTGCCATTATTATTGTTGGGCAGCTCAGGTGGCAAGCTTTTACCTAAAGCGGGTAACTGGATGAACGCGGTAAAATCGACCTTTGGCTTTTTGTTATTGGCCGTACCGCTTATTTTACTTGACCGTATGTTGCCGTTTAGCTATGTATTAGCCGCGGGGTCATTATTAGCATTGGCGTTCGTTATCTACATATACCGGGTGCTCTTTAGCCTGCAAAATTCCAGCGCGAAGGCGATACTGTTAATTATTGGTCAACTGCTTATGGTCGCTATCTTGTATTTAAACATACAGCATTGGTGGCCAGCGCCAGCAACCTCAACTACCGCAACACAAACACAAAGCACAGGTTTTGAGTTGGTTACTAGCTTAGAACAACTACAACAAAAAGTAGCCAATAGTGATGGCCGCTACACTATGGTCGACCTGTACGCAGATTGGTGCATTGCCTGTAAAGAATTTGAGCACTTAACTTTTCCTAAACCTGAAGTTCAGGCGCAGATGCAAAACATGCAATTACTAAAGGTTGATGTCACTAAAAATACCCTTAAAGATCAAGCCGTGTTGGAACACTACCGAGTGTTAGGCTTACCAACTTTGCTATTTTTCAGCCCAGACGGTACCGACCTAACTCAGGCTCGCGTAACTGGTTTTAAAAACGCCAGCGAATTTTCCGCACACTTACAACAACTGCAACAGTAAGCAGATCGCGGTGTTTCTTTGCCAACGCCGCGACCTTTTCTTGTCTTTCTGGCTGATAAGACCAGTATTTTGCTGCGATTTGTCACGATTTCACTATAATAAGGCGCTATTGTTAAGCTAACGGCTTTGTTGCAGTATGTTTTTACTACGCAAATACGGTTAAACCCTAGCTTTAGCAAGGTTTAGCCGAATTAAAACAATTAGTGGGAATTACGCACCGATGGCGGCAACTTATCGAATTTTAGTTTTAAATGGCCCTAACTTAAATATGTTAGGTGTGCGCGAACCTGAAGTATATGGTTCGGCTACTTTGCAAGATATTATTACCGACCTGACGGAACAGGCAGCAGCGAAAGATGTAAAACTAACACATTTACAATCGAACGCTGAACACGAACTAGTGAATGCCATTCAACAAAGTTTAGGGCAACAAGACTATATTCTGATTAACCCGGGTGCATTTACCCACACTAGTGTGGCTATTCGTGATGCGCTGCTGGCTGTGGCTATTCCGTTTATTGAAGTACATTTATCTAATGTGTATGCCCGCGAAAGTTTTCGCCGGCACTCGTATTTATCTGATATCGCCAAAGGGGTGATCTGCGGTCTGGGGGCCAAAGGTTACCACTATGCTTTAGACTCGGCGGTAGCAGTTTTGAAAACAACCAAATAGTAATAACTAAATCAGGCTAAAAGACATGGATATTAGAAAGATTAAAAAATTGATCGAGCTGTTAGAAGAGTCAGGTATTTCTGAGCTTGAGATCACCGAAGGTGAAGAGTCAGTACGCATCAGCCGTAACGGCCCTGCACAGCATTACGCGCCAATGCAACATTATGCACCAATGCCACAACAAGCAATGCCAGCGCCTGTTGCACCAGCGGCTATTGCAGCAGTAGATGCACCAAAAGTAATAAGCGGCCACGTGGTTAAATCACCCATGGTTGGTTCGTTCTACCGAGCGGCATCACCAACGGCTAAAGCCTTTGTTGAAGTGGGCCAAACGGTTAAAGTAGGCGATACCTTATGTATCGTAGAAGCAATGAAGATGATGAACCAAATCCAGTCTGACAAGGCCGGTGTGGTAAAAGAAATTCTGCTTGAAAACGGCGAGCCGGTTGAGTTTGACCAGCCACTCTTTGTGATCGAATAACGCAAAAGGCAGACTGATGCTAGAAAAAGTACTGATTGCCAATCGCGGCGAAATTGCACTACGTATTTTACGCGCGTGCAAAGAGCTGGGCATAAAAACGGTTGCTGTACACTCTACCGTTGACCGTAATTTAAAACACGTGCTGCTGGCCGACGAAACCATTTGTATTGGCCCGGCCGCTTCACCACTAAGTTATTTAAATATTCCGGCACTTATTGCTGCGGCTGAAATAACCAACGCACAAGCTATACACCCTGGTTATGGCTTTTTAGCTGAACGTGCTGATTTTGCGCAACAAGTAGAAGAAAGCGGCTTAATTTTTATTGGTCCACGTGCAGAGTCTATTCGCACTATGGGCGATAAAGTTGCCGCTATTGAAGCGATGAAAAAAGCTGGCGTACCTTGCGTACCGGGTTCAGACGGCGCAGTAGGCGACGATGCCGAAACTAATATGGCAATTGCTAAACGTATTGGCTATCCGCTTATTGTTAAAGCCTCAGGCGGCGGTGGTGGCCGTGGTATGCGCGTAGTGCGTAGCGAAGCAGATTTAGTTAGCTCAATAGAAATGACTAAAGCAGAAGCGAAAGCCGCATTTGGTAATGACATGGTGTACATGGAGAAGTTTTTAGAAAATCCACGCCACGTTGAAATTCAAATACTCGCTGATGGTCAAGGCAATGCTATTCATTTAGGTGAACGCGACTGTTCAATGCAACGTCGTCACCAAAAAGTGGTAGAAGAAGCGCCAGCACCAGGTATTACTGATGAGCTGCGTGCCTTTATAGGTGAGCGCTGTGTGTCTGCCTGTAAAGTAATGAATTATCGCGGCGCTGGTACTTTTGAGTTTTTATTTGAAAACGGTGAGTTTTTCTTTATTGAAATGAACACCCGTATTCAAGTAGAACACCCAATTACCGAAATGATAACCGGTGTTGACCTAATTAAAGAACAGCTGCGTATTGCTTCAGGCATGCCACTGACGCTTAAGCAGGAAGATATTGTTATTCGTGGCCATGCTATTGAATGTCGTATTAACGCTGAAGATGCAAAAACCTTTATGCCATCACCAGGTAAAATTACTCGGTTCCATCCACCAGGTGGTAATGGCATTCGCTGGGATTCGCATATCTATGCCGATTACACCGTACCACCAAACTACGATTCAATGGTCGGTAAGTTAATTACCTACGGTGAAACTCGCGATATCGCTATTGCGCGCATGCGTAATGCGTTAGATGAATTGCTAGTAGAAGGTATTAAAACCAATATCGAATTGCATAAAGATATTATGCGCGATGAAGGTTTCTGTAAAGGCGGCACTAATATTCATTACTTAGAACATAAACTAGGTATCAATTAAGTATTTGCCACAGATTAAAAGGCCGCATTTGCGGCCTTTTTGCTATAATACGCAAAATTTTTACTAGCGAGACTACTATGCCTTGGATCCAATTGCGCGTTACAACTACTGAACAAAAGGCAGAACAAGTTAGCGATATGCTAATGGGCTGGGGCGCTCAAGCTGTTAGTTTTGTTGATGCCCACGACACGCCCATTTATGAACCTATGCCGGGTGAAGTTATTTATTGGACAAATACCATAGTGGTGGGTTTGTTTGATGCCGAGCATCCAATGGACAAGGTCGTAAAGCAGCTCGAACAAGTGGCGTTTTTTAAGCAGGGCGTAGAATATAAGCTAGAGCAATTAGAAGACAAAGACTGGGAACGTGAGTGGATGGATAACTTTCATCCAATTAAATTTGGTCAGCGTTTATGGGTTTGCCCAAGCTGGCGTGATATCCCCGACCCAACTGCAGTCAACGTAATGCTCGACCCAGGCTTAGCCTTTGGCACCGGCACTCACCCCACTACGGCGCTTTGCATGCAATGGCTAGATGCGACGATAAAGCCGGAACAAACCGTAGTCGACTTTGGCTGTGGTTCAGGCATTTTAGGCATAGCCGCGTTAAAGCTGGGTGCTAAACGAGTGGTCGGTGTTGATATTGACCCGCAAGCTATTGAAGCTAGCACGGCTAATGCCAAACGCAATAATGTTAATGGCCAGATCGAACTTTATCTACCGAAAGATCAGCCGGTTGATTTTCAAGCAGATGTGGTAGTCGCTAATATTTTAGCCGGGCCATTAGCTGAATTAAAACACGTTATTAGTGCTTATGTAAAACCCAACGGGGTGCTGGCATTGTCAGGTATTTTAGAAAGCCAAGCCGATAGTGTAATGGCCGCTTATGCAGATGAGTTTAGTTTTGACCCCATTGCGGTGCAAGACGAATGGGTGCGCCTAAGCGCACGCAAGCACAGCTAATATTTACCTATATTTATAATGCCGCCAGAAATCGTGTGCTGCGCGGCAGATAGTAATTATCGTGGTCGAGCGAAACTAACACCGTGCTCGCGCGGCCGACTATTTCAGCTCGTGGTACAAAGCCAATTACCCGAGAGTCGGCGCTGTTGTCACGGTTATCTCCCAACACTAAATAATGCTCTGCTGGCACAGTTACTGGCGCAAAACTATCTCGCCCACTAGAAAACGCGGCTAATTTCACACTATGCTGGATATTGTCTAACTGCTCATTCAGCAACACACTATTGTCATCCTCGTTAGCATTAGGTTGCGAATACACTAAGCGTTGGCCGTTAATGGTCAGCACATTATTGTGCATAGCGATGACGTCACCCGGTATACCAATAACGCGTTTAACCAGCCGGTTGTTGGCAGCTTTTGAGACAAAGATCACGATATCGCCACGTTCAGGATCAGCGAGTTTTAGTAAAGACGTTGTAGTAAAGGGCACGCGTAGATCATAGGCCATTTTGTTAACTAGCAGACGATCGCCTATTTGAATGGTGGGTTGCATTGAGCCTGACGGTACATCGTTCCAGTCAGCGACAGCACTTCTGAACATAAACATTAAGGCTAAAAATATAATAACACTGCGGTTATCACGCCACAGCTGTTGCAGTTTGTTCATGTCTTACTCCATTAAGTTAGCTTTTGCTATGACCTTACTGGCGGCATTAGGTTCGCACTACATTAAATCGTGTTGCACAAGTAATAAAGGGAGTAATACTAATAAGCTAACTTAGGCATCCATGCCGTTAACGGTTAGCTTATCGCAGGCTAGTTGTTAAATATTAAAAGGTGTACTGAATACCCACGCTGACATAGTCAACTTTGGTATCAAAGTTATCGATATCCGCTAATATGCCTATTTCGTCACGGTTAAACTTCACGTCAAAACGGGTGTAATCTAAACGTAAATCTAAGCTCTCACTCAACGCAAATGACATCCCTACACCGTAAAACAAATCTGAACCATCAACATCTGCCTTGTCATCTGTTGCACTAATATCGGCTTTCCACCAAACATTACCACCTTGCGCATATAGCGTAAAACGCTCGCCAAGCGGCAGGCCAGCTTTTAATGCTAAAGTGTAACCATCCAGTTCAGTATTAAAAATATTATTGCCGTATTGACCAAAATCGATATAACCGGCTTCTAAAGAAAACGCCTGATTAAACTGCGCACCGACAAAAAGACGCGAGGCGTTATCTTCTTTATCAAAATCTTGGTCATCACCATCAACGTTGAGTAAGCCGTACGCAGCACCGACATAGATGCCAACATGGTCAACTTCGTCATTATTAGGCGCGGCAAAAGCATAGGTAGAAGACAATAAAAATGAAGATACGGTTAGGGCGGCTAAATAATGTTTTTTCATTGTAAGCTCCGTGAAATCAAATAATTAAAAATAAGCGTTAGCTTGGGTTTCACGTTAAAGTGTTACAAGCTTTATGCCACTTATACGGGAAAAATAAAAAACATTAAAATCAATAGGTTAAGTGCAAATCATCTTTGTAAGTTATTAACCAATACGCGTTAAAATTGTAACACTCACATTACAACAAGAAAAACTTACACACTTAATAATAAACAAGAAACGGGCAGATCGTAGGTAAATGTGGGGGGTTATGCGGAAGATTAGCGGTTAACTTTTATTATTCATAACAGCCTTTTACCAAATTACTTAGCATGTGTTTAGTCACCGGTTTTAGCAAACTCTGCTGCACAATGGCCGGCTTAGCATCACTTTCCTCAACGTTTTGCCCACTTATTATCACAATAACGTTATCCGCGTCGCTCTGTTCAATACGCTGCACTAATTGCCAACCGGAGCTATCTGGCAAACCCATATCCAGTAAAATTCTATCGAAGTGATCATGCTGCGCCAATATCTGTAAGCATTGTGCCGCACTGTGCGCCAGTGTTACCTTAACGCCTAAACTTTCTAACAATAGCTGTAATAGCTGCGCCGCTTCAATATCGTCCTCTACCACTAAAAACTGCAGCTCTACGCCTATGTTAGCGATTGGTGTTAATGCTACTTCAGGTTCAGCTGCTACTAGATAACGCTTTAATACGCTATACAGCTGCTTTTTCGTTACTGGCTTATACAACAGCTCAGTAAAACCAATATCGGACAGTTGCTGATGAATGCCTTTGGCCATAGTCGCCGTTAGTGCCACTATCGGTTGCCTATAACCCAGCTTGCGAATATCAGTTGTGGCTTGTTTGCCGTCGACTACCGGCATATGTAAATCCATTAAAATTAAGTTGTAATGGCTCTGTGACGCCAACTTAGCTTTAACTCTCTCAATCGCTTCGGCGCCATTTCTAGCGTAACTTACTGTAGCGCCGGTGGCGCTAACCCAGTGCCCTGCCAGTTTACGCAAATCAGCGAGATCATCGACGATTAATACCTCACCGGTTAATTGCAGTTTTTCGCCGGTTTCTTGCGGTTCGCTATATGTTAGCTCAGCATTAAATTGGCTAAGGTTAACGTCAGTTAAATCACCGGGGTTAATTGAGAACGTAAAGATGCTGCCTTTACCTTCTTCAGAGGTAACATCGATGCTACCGCCCATATGCTGAATAAGTTCAGCAGATATCGCCAAGCCTAACCCTGCGCCACCTTTCTTGCGAGTAAACATATCTTCTATTTGCATAAAAGGTACAAAGATATCTTTTAACCGCTTAGCGGGTATACCAACACCGGTATCGGTGATCCGAAAGAACAGCATTTGCTGCTCGACTTGCTGTTGCAGCCAAACCTCAACTTTAATGCTACCCGCGTCAGTAAACTTTATTGCGTTATAAATCAAATTTATCAGCACCTGACGCAAACGCGTACCATCGGCGATAATCGTATCCGGTAGCGCGGTTAGCGCTGTTACGTCAAACTGCAAGCCGTTATCTATAGCGGTAACATTTAATAAGGTGTAAATATCAATTAACAGATGCCGCAAGGCAATAATTTCTGGCCGTAGCTCTAATTTATTTGCGGTTATTTTTGATAAATCCAACACGTCATTTAACAAGCTGAGCAAATGTTTACCGTTGTTAAGAATAATATTTAGTTCTGGCCGTGCTTCTAACGCGCTATCGGATTCTAACAATAATTCGGTATAGCCTAAAATGGATGATAGTGGCGTACGTAGCTCATGGCTTAGGTGGGCTAAAAATCGGTCTTTTGAGCGGCTATCTGTTTCAAGTTGTAACCTGTTGATCCGCTCCAGCTCATACTCGCGGCGGCTTAGAGCATAACGTATTGCTCTGGCAAAGCGTGCCTCACTTAGCTCACTTTTAACTAAAAAATCTGCCGCGCCATATTCTAATGCCTGTAAATCTAGCTGCTTATCGGGCTGGCCAGTTAGCATAATAATTGGCGTTGATACGCCAGCATTTATGGCCTTTTTAAGTAGCGATAAACCAGTATCGGCATCAAGCTGGTAATCTAACAAGCACACATCAAAGTGGCCTTCAGTTAGCTTTTGTAAACCTTCGGCCGAGCTTTTAACCCAGGTTAATTGGCTATCTAACGCGGTTAAGTCATCAAGATGACCACGAGTAAGGATATAGTCATCTTCATCATCTTCAACCAGCAAAATTTTTGCTTGTTTAACCGCAGTCTTAGTCATCGTGATGTTCGGGTAACTCTACAAATTCGACCCAGTACTTACCTAAAGTACGCATTAAATCGACCAAGCCGTCAAAATTTACCGGTTTAGTGATGTATGAAGCTGCACCTAAATTATAGCCTCGGACCATATCTTCCTCTTGCTTTGACGTGGTTAAAATAACCACTGGAATACCACGCAAGCGCTCATCGCTTTTAATATTCCGTA
The DNA here is from genome assembly GCF_036983985.1 of Rheinheimera metallidurans. Lineage (NCBI taxonomy): Bacteria > Pseudomonadati > Pseudomonadota > Gammaproteobacteria > Chromatiales > Chromatiaceae > Rheinheimera > Rheinheimera metallidurans. The sequence goes on along the minus strand of NZ_JALAHQ010000003.1, from coordinate 274,079 downwards.
GTGCTTCTCGGCCATCCATTCGCGGCATATTAAGATCTAACAAAATTAAACTAGGCCGCGGGCAAGGCTCATCTGAGGCATATTTACCTTCTTTGCGCAGGTATTCAAGCAGTTCTACGCCGTCCTCCACGCAATATAGGGAATTAAGTACCCGGCTTTCGCGCAATGCATCTTGGGTTAGTAACCGGTCATCTTCATCATCGTCGGCCATTAAAATCGTAATAGCGCGTGCTTTGCTAAGTGGCATTATCTAGTCTCCCCGAGCACCAAAAGGTGTACCCTCGGCCGGTAAAATTATAGTGAAAGTTGCGCCAGCACCCAACGTCGCTGATGCACTAATTAACCCGCGGTGGCGCTCGACAATGCGCCGGCAAACCGCTAAACCAATGCCAGTACCTTTGTATTCTGAACGGCCATGTAAACGTTGAAACGGTGTAAAAATTTTCTCAGCGTATTCTTCAGCAAAACCAATACCGTTATCAGTCAGCGTAATGGCATACCACGTTGCGCATATATCCTGCTGCATAACATTAGGTTGGTGCGGTGCAATTGTTATATTAATGGCAGGTGCTACATCGGCGTTACGAAACTTAATCGCGTTAGATAGCAAGTTAAGAAACAGCTGCTGCAGCTGGCTATGATCGGCCTGAATAGTCGGCATAGGCTCAATAGTAAATTGTGCGTTACTTTCTTGGATCGCAATTTCTAGATCATCAAGCACACTACTTATTACGGTATTTAAATCGGTAGCGCTAAAATCGCGACCGCGGGTACTAATACGTGAAAAATCTAACAAGTCATTAATTAATGCTGACATACGATGGGCCGCATTTCGCATTCGCGTTAAATAGTCTAAACCTTGCTCACCTAAGTTCTGGCTAAATGACGACTCTAACCTATCGCCAAAGGCTTGTATTTTACGCAGCGGTTCTTGTAAATCATGCGAGGCGACAAAAGCAAAATCTTCCAGTTCGCGGTTGCTGCGACTAAGTTCTTCCGAGTACAACTGCAAATCATGAGTACGCTCGGCTACCTTCTGTGTTAGACCTTCATTTTGCTGCTCAAGCGCATTTAAGTATTTCTTTTCTTTGCTCTCGTTTCGCCACGACAGCACTAACATCAGTATCACCAGCACACTACTAAGCACGCCAGATATAACGAAATTAAGTAGGGCTTCATCCCGGCCTTTAGATAAACGTTCAAATAAGGTTTTACGAAAAGCTTTTTCAGTCTGGCGAACGGCGTATACCTCTGCGCGTAATTGTAAATAAATATTTTGACCATGGTCAGTTTTTAATAAGGTTAACGCTAGTGCCTCTTTATTTTGCCGAGCTAATTCGACCGTTTCGACTAGTTCGGTTATTTTTGCCTCAGATAAACGTATAACATTATCTATTCGCAATTGCTGCTCTGGCATTTCAGAGCGAACCGCTGCCATTTCAGTTATTTGTGCTTGTACATTTTTTAACGCTGCCAAGTAAGGCTCTAAATACAATATATCTTCAGTTAGTAAGTAACCGCGCTGGCCAGACTCAGCTGACAACACTGACATATGTAAATCATCAAGCTTAACAATAATATCGCCGGTGTTGGTTAGGCTAGTTTGAGTTGAGGTAAGTTTTTCCATTGAGCTAAAAGCCAAAAACGCATTAAACGCAATCAAGCACATCATTACCGCACCCAGTAACAACCAACTGGTGCGGGCGTTATTAAGCAGCTTGCTGGCCATCTATAAACTCCCTTTCATCGGCATTACTTTGTCGGTGCGATTAGGTCTTGCAGTAATTGGCTGCATTCTTGGCAAGATTGTAATATTTTGTCAGCAGCCTCTGCCAATTTGGCTGCTGGCAACTGGTTTTCTAATACCAACTTAATTAGCTCGGCTTGCATAGAAATACGGTTTAATGGTTTGCGAATATCGTGTATTTGCTTTTCTAACACAGTAGGTTGCTGTTCTATCGACATGTGCTCCTCCGGGGTAAAATACTAACTGAACTCACCTAAACCGCCGTAAGCATTAAGTCGGTTATAAAGGGTTTTGGCACTAATGCCCAGCATTTCAGCAGCCAACGTTTTGTTGCCATCTACGTTTTTCAAGGTTAAATAAATAAGCTCTTTTTCGACTTCCTCTATCGTTTTACCAGCCGTTAAGCCACTATTTTTCGGTTTCGTGGTAGAAAACGGTGAGGCAAAAGACGCTGGCAGTTCAACGCTAGTTTTTGTCGGATCACTCATAATGTAGGCCCGATGCACTGTATGGCGCAGTTCTCTCACATTACCGGGCCAGTCAAAATTGGCTAAACGTTCTAACTGTGCGGCAGTAAAACTGTAATTGGTATCATTTTCTTCATTTAACCTGGCTAAAAAAGCGTTAGCTAATAGTGGAATATCGGTACTGCGTTCTCTTAACGGCGGAATTTCTAGTGGAAACACGGCCAAACGAAAATAAATATCTTCGCGTAATATATGTTGCTCAGCAATACTTTGCATACTGCGGTTAGTGGCCGACACAACCCGACAGTTAACGGCAATTTCTTTAGTGCCGCCAACACGCACTACGTTTTTTGTCTCTAATACGCGTAGTAAATGTGGTTGCATATCTATAGGCATTTCGGTTACTTCATCAAGAAACAAGGTACCTGAGTGCGCGCGCTCAAATACACCAACTTTTTGTGCTACGGCTCCGGTAAAAGCACCTTTTTCATGGCCAAATAATTCGCTACTAATTAGCTCTTTTGACAAGCCGCCGCAGTTTATTGCGACAAAGGGGCCAGAAGCTTGGCTTGCGGTGTGAATAGCCGAGGCTACCAGTTCTTTACCCACACCGCTTTCGCCCATTAGCATCACGTTAGCATTAGATGCGGCAACCCGCTCAATCATAGTATAGAGGGCTTGCATCGGTGCCGACTCGCCTAGCAGGCAGCCAAAGTGCAACTTAGCTTGGTTAGATAATTTTTTCTTTTTTGCTTTAACTGGGTTAAGTACGCGCTCTAAATCTTCACGCTGAATAGGCTTAAGTAAATAATCAACCTTAGGCCCGCAAAGATCAGCAATAACCGATTTTACCGAGGGGTGGCCAGTAATAAAGGTTACCTTGGGCACAGGAAATAATTGCTGCACCCGATCCATTAAATGAATACCGCTGCCATCAGGCAGCATAAAATCTAGCAAAATATGATCAAAGTTATTATGGACTAGCCATTCATTGGCTTGCGCCAAGTTTTCTGCCACAGACACAGTATGGCCGAGAAACTCGATAATATGGCAGGCTACATTGGTAAACTCTTGATCATCATCGACAAGCAATATTGATAGCAATGGTAAATTCTCATATCAGTAAATTAACGAAAAATGTGATTTAAGCCATATGTTACGGTGATACCTGAAGTTACCAGCCTATAGTAGGTGATTAAACCCAGCATGAATAGCACTTAATTAACCTTTTGTTTGCAATATGCCTACCAGATAACCGACGAGCCAACAGAAATTTAGGCTTTACTCGCTGATATAAAAAAAGACGCCGAAGCGTCTTTTTTATTCAATAGCGAAAAATAACTATTCCCACTCAATTGTTGCTGGTGGTTTACCTGATATGTCGTACACCACACGCGAAATGCCGTTAATTTCGTTGATAATACGATTAGATACTTTGCCGAGTAAATCATACGGCAAGTGCGCCCAATGAGCGGTCATAAAATCGATAGTTTCTACCGCGCGTAACGAGACTACCCAGTCGTATTTACGGGCATCGCCCATAACACCGACTGACTTCACCGGTAAAAACACCACAAAGGCTTGGCTCACTTTGTTATATAAATCGGCTTTATGCAGTTCTTCTATAAAAATGGCATCGGCACGACGCAATATATCGCAGTACTCTTTCTTAATTTCGCCAAGCACGCGCACACCAAGGCCTGGGCCTGGGAACGGATGACGGTATAGCATGTTATACGGTAGGCCAAGCTCTAGGCCTATTTTACGTACTTCGTCTTTAAACAATTCGCGCAGTGGTTCAACTAAACCTAACTTCATATGCTCTGGCAAGCCACCCACGTTGTGGTGCGACTTAATCACATGCGCTTTACCAGTAGCGGAGCCAGCCGATTCAATAACGTCAGGATAAATAGTACCTTGGGCTAACCACTTCGCATTTTCTAGCTTTTGTGATTGCTCATCAAAAACCTCAACAAATACCCGACCTATGGTTTTACGTTTTACTTCAGGATCGCTTTGCCCAGCCAGCGCATCTAAAAAGCGCTGTTCAGCTTCAACTTTGATAATGTTTAGACCAAAATGGTCGCCAAACATATCCATAACCTGCTTGCCTTCGTTTAAACGCAGTAAACCGTTATCAACAAATACGCAGGTTAGGTTTTTACCAATAGCACGGTGTAGCAACATGGCAACTACTGAGCTATCTACACCACCCGATAAGCCTAGAATAACTTGATCATCGCCAATTTGTTGCTTTAAGCGAATAACGGCATCTTCAATAATGCTGGCTGGGGTCCATAATTTGTCACAACCACAAATATCAACCACGAAATGCTCTAGCATGCGCAAACCTTGACGAGTATGCGTTACTTCTGGGTGAAACTGCACGCCATAAAACTGGCGAGCTTCATCGACTATACCGGCATGTGGACAGGTTGCAGTAGTAGCACAAGTGATAAAACCTTCAGGAATATCAACAACTTTATCACCGTGACTCATCCACACGTCTAACAGCGCATTGCCATTAGCACTGATATGATCTTCAATTTTGGCAAATAAGGCGTTTGCTTTAACGGCTTCAATCTGAGCGTAGCCAAACTCGCGCATATCTGAGCCTTGCACCTTGCCACCCAGTTGTTCGGCCATAGTTTGCATGCCATAGCAAATACCCAGCACTGGCACACCAGCTTCAAACACGTATTGTGGTGCCCTTGGTGAATTAGCCTCGTGCACGCTTTCTGGGCCACCAGATAAAATAATACCCGTTGGGTTAAACTCACGAATTTGCGCTTCAGTTACATCCCAAGCCCACAGTTCGCAATAGACGCCTATTTCACGCACGCGACGGGCGATAAGCTGAGTATATTGCGAGCCAAAATCGAGAATTAAAATGCGGTGGTGATGAATGTTTTTGTTCATAGCGACCTTTTAAAAGTAAAGCGGCTGGTATAAACCAGCCGATAACACCAAAATCAGTTTAGCTTACACGGTAATTAGGAGCTTCTTTGGTAATTTGCACATCGTGTACGTGCGACTCACCCATACCTGCAGAAGTAACACGCACAAACTCTGGTTTAGTGCGCAATTCGTCAATCGTTGCGCAACCGGTTAACCCCATAGCGCTGCGCAGGCCACCCATTTGCTGGTGAATAATGTTTTCCATTGGGCCTTTGTATGCTACGCGGCCTTCAATACCTTCTGGTACTAATTTTTCCGCGTTGTTACTACCTTGAAAATAACGGTCTGACGAACCATTACGCTGTGCCATCGCGCCTAATGAACCCATACCACGGTATGACTTATAGTAACGGCCTTGATATAACTCAACATCACCTGGAGCCTCTTCAGTGCCAGCAAACATTGAACCGACCATCACACAATTTGCGCCAGCTACTAACGCTTTGGCCACGTCACCAGAAAAGCGAATGCCGCCATCAGCAATAATAGTTACATCGGTACCCACTACACCCATAGCCGCTTCAGAAATTGCGGTAATTTGTGGTACGCCACAACCGGTAACAATACGCGTAGTACAAATAGAGCCTGGGCCAATGCCCACCTTCACTGCATTCGCACCCGCTTCAGCTAAGGCTTTGGCACCGTCCGCAGTCGCAACGTTACCAGCGACAATTTGTAAATCTGGATACTGAGCGCGAGTTTGTTTTACCCGGTCAATTACACCTTGTGAATGGCCATGCGACGTATCAATAAGCAAAATATCAACGCCCGCGTCAACTAACGCCGCAATACGTTCGTCAGTACCAGGGCCAACACCCACGGCGGCGCCAACACGTAAACGACCTAGTTCATCTTTACAAGCATTAGGTTTACTAGCGGCTTTATAGTAGTCGCGTACGGTAATTAAGCCTTTTAGCTTAAATTCGCTATCTACTACTAACACCTTTTCAATGCGGTGCTGGTGCATTTTTTTAAAGGCTTCTTCACGCGGCGCACTTTCAAGCACGGTAACTAAGCGCTCACGTGGCGTCATTAAACCGCTAACTATTTCGTTATTATTCGCTTGAAAGCTCATATCACGGCTGGTTAACATACCAACTAAATTGTTGCTGGCATCGACCACCGGAAAACCAGAAAAACCGCACTGTTGTGCTAATTCAAGCACATCACGAATGCTCATATCTGGCCTAACGGTAACAGGGTCTGACACTACACCACTTTCGAATTTTTTTACCCGGCGCACGTTAGCGGCCTGATCTTCAATCGTCATGTTTTTATGAATAAAACCTAAACCGCCCTCTTGCGCTAAAGCAATGGCTAAACGCGCTTCAGTTACCGTGTCCATAGACGCAGAAACCATAGGAATATTCAGCGTGATGCTTTTAGTCAGTCGGGTACGTAGGTCGGCTGTATGAGGTAAAACATTTGAATGTGCCGGTACCAATAACACGTCGTCAAAGGTAAGAGCTTCTTGTTTGATCCTGAGCATTGCAACAATCTCGCTGTGGCTGAAAAGATAGGGAATGTTGCGGTACAATTTTAGCGGTTTTATCGTCGTATCACAAACGGTTTTTTGTTTTATGTTATTCTAACGCCAGTTTACCTATTCGTGTTGATATGAGCGTTGCATGCAAAACCCCGATATTTATACCGTTTCTCGCTTAAATAGCGAAGTGCGCTTAACTCTTGAGCTACAGTTTCAAACCCTGTGGTTGCAAGGTGAAATATCTAATTTTGTTGCTGCAGCTAGCGGCCATTGGTATTTTTCTTTAAAAGACAGCGCCGCACAGGTTAAATGCGCGATGTTTAAACAGGCTAACCGCAATAGCAGCTTTCGGCCACAAAATGGCCAGCAAGTACTTATTCGTGCCCGTATTAGTGTGTACGAACCGCGCGGTGAATATCAGTTACTGGCTGAATTTATTGAAAGCGCCGGCGCCGGTTTACTTAAACAACAGTTTGAACAACTTAAAGCAAAATTACAAAGCGAAGGCTTGTTCGATCTGTCTGGCAAAAAAGCGCTTCCCGCCCACGTGCAGCGCGTGGGTGTTATTACCTCGCCGACGGGTGCCGCCATACGCGATATTGTTACGGTATTGCAGCGCCGCGCGCCGGGCATTGAAGTTATTATTTATCCGTCTCAAGTACAAGGTGAAACCGCTGCAGCGCAGCTTAGGCAGATGCTAAGCACCGCCATACGGCGCAATGAAGTCGATGTACTTATTATTGGCCGCGGTGGTGGCTCGCTAGAAGACTTATGGTGCTTTAATGATGAAGCGCTGTGCCGGGCTATCGCCGACTGCCCTATGCCAATAGTAAGCGCCGTAGGCCATGAAATAGATTTTGCCCTAACCGACTTTGTTGCCGACATGCGCGCCGCTACACCATCGGCAGCGGCGGAGTTAGTATCGCCAGATCAAAGCCACTTGTTAGAACGCATACAACGCTTACGTAATGCGCTTATTCAAGCCCAGCGCGCGCGTATGCAGCAGCTAACCCCCAAGTTAGTTAATTTAAGCGAGCGCTTATTAGCGCTGCATCCCAAACGCAGGCTACAACAACAACAGCAACGCTTAGATGAATTACAGCTACGGCTAACCAGCAATGTAAAACGCGTGCTGCAAAGCCAGTTACAGCAACAACAATATCTTGATAAAAGCTTACGCCAACTATCACCATTAAAAGCCTTAACGGCACAACAACAAAGCATTGCCGATTTAGCTCGGCGGCTTACTAGCGCGCAACAGTTACAACTAAAACAGCATAAACAGCAACTAGCCCAGCTAAGCCTACAACTAAACACCGTAAGCCCACTGGCTACCTTAGCGCGTGGTTACAGCATTACGTTTGACAACACCAAGCAGGTACTTACCTCAACCGACAGCTTAACAATAGGCGACAGCGTGTCGGTGCGGCTGGCCAAGGGTGAATTTGCCGCTAAAATCACCAAGCTTAACGCGGATTAAGCGTTTAGGAATTTATGTCACACAATACCATTGCTATTAACCAGCAGCGACAACCGCTGAATCATTTAAAATCAGTATGGTTATTTGGTTATGGCTCATTAATATATAAAGCTGACTTTGCTTACCTTAACCGCAAGCCGGCCTGCATTTACGGCTGGCAACGCCGGTTTTGGCAAGGCTCGCATGATCATCGCGGCACACCTGAAGCCCCTGGGCGAGTATTAACACTGGTTGAAACTGCTACTGCTCGCTGCGCTGGTATGGCTTATGAAGTTACGCCAGATACCTTTGAGTATTTAGACCACCGTGAGAAAAACGGCTACCTGCGCGTGTTTACTACCTTACACTGGCTTGATACACCGGGCCAAACCGAAGGCGTGTTGTACTTAGCTAGCGCAGATAATGCCGCTTATTTGGGGCCAGAATCAGACACCGCCATAGCTGCACATATTGCCCGCAGCAAAGGCCCAAGTGGCGAAAACAGTGAGTATTTACTGAAACTAGCCGCAGCACTGCGAGAAATGAACGAGCACGACGAGCATGTGTTTGCGATTGAACAAGCGCTGTTAAAATTGTAGAAGAAAAACCGTCGGAGTCAGATCCGGAACTATAGAGGGTCAGATCCAATTGTTAATTTTGGATCTGACCCTCTAAATGTTCTGCAGCACCAATTAACACTACCCAACCTGCTGGCGAAAGCACTAATGTTCCTATACCAGCACTAGTAACAAACCCAGAGTATTGCACAAAACCTTCACGCCAAGAGTCTTTTTGCGTGATATACCTTTTCCGTACACATGGCAAAACGCATTACTTTGCCTAAAAGCTGGATAATAAGCGTACTAACTGACACCAAGCGACCATACACCAAAATAATCTAATACCATCATAGAAAACATCAACATCACCATGCCGCATGTGCTAACCGCTAGCCACAAACACAACCACCATTGCAGTGGCGTTGCAGCTTGGCGTACCAGTTCATCAGCATCCACTAAATGTCGATTGTTTTCGTGACGCCAACGGGTAAAAGACACCAAAACAGCCAGCGTATAAAACATTGTCTGAAATGGCCACTTTACCCAGTCACTTATATAATCCTGCTGGGTCAGACGTAATTTGCGTTGTATCGGTCTGGTAGCAAATAAAGCAACCACTGGATAGGCAATTACAGCTGAAAGCAATAAGACCATGCACACAATAGAAAAAAAATCTCTAATCGAAAACTCCATTAACGTCGATCCCGTCTATTATCATATCTTGATGCGGCTTCATTTTGCATCCAAGAGTCTGCTTTAGATGCTGCCACAAACCCTACCAGCACTGCAGCACCAATCAAAACTATCCATCCTACTGGGGAAAGCACTAAAGCTATGCCTATGGTCTTAGTGCCCATAGCAACTAATGCTCCTGTACCAGCACTTGCAACAAACCCCGAGTATTGCACAGCACCTTCACGCCAAGAGTTTTGTGCGTGGTAGACCTTTTCTGTACGCATGGCAAAATCTAACACTAATACGCCACGACCCACCATGTTAGTACCACTAACAAAACGCTGCACTGTTGCCACTTGTTGGCTATTGGCAAAGCGCAATGTTTGACCGGTACGTTGGTTATTACGGCCACTGCGGGCGACATTAACACCTCGCTCGGCTGATAATAACGCAGAGCGATTAGCACTCGTTCCAAGGTTAGCGCGATAACGGTGCAACTGCTGCTGAAAACGTTGTTCCATTACCGCATGCATTTGTCTGGCATGGGCTTCTTTAGCGGCAATAATGCCGTTGTGCGCACCTTTAGTTCTGGCACCCTTGGCCTGTGCTTTTGCTTGGCTGGCTTCATGTAAATCTAATAGGGCTTGCTGGTATTGAACAATTGAACGTTGAAATACAGAATATTTACTGTTTGTTGCCCCAAGTAAAGCCCGTGCTGCTGTTGTGCCATGCTTTTCAAGCAATTGCATAACAGGCTTTATTTGCTCTTCTGTTACATAGGCCATGGCCAGAGTATAGTCATCATATTCTGCAGCTATTTGCTGTAAGCGTTGCAGTTCGGGATGAGAAAAGCGTGTAAACGTGTGCAGAGTTTTAATATCATCAGGCGCACAGCTCATCAGATGTGGCTGGTTAGGTAATAAAATATTGTCGGTTCTATTACTGTATTGACGATACTGCGCGAGTAAATCGGGTCTATTTACGAAAATTTGTTCCGCGCGCTCAGCGCTGCCTGAAAGATAAATTTCTGCCATGGTAATGTCCTTATTATGTAAACTTTTTAGATCACACCAAGATAAAAACAATAAGTTAATCTTTACGCAACAAAAGGGCCAAGCAATATTGGTTAATGCTAATAGCTAAGCTAATTTAGCGAGAAAGGGATCATTGAATACAATATTTAAATAATGTAACGACTAATAAAAAAGGCCAACATATATGTCAGCCTTCCTAAACAGCGAATTTATTCTTAAACAGCTTAGCGTTAAGCTTCTTTGACTACGTCAATAAAGTACTTCAGCTCGCCATCAACAACTTCGCGCACTAAACCGTGCACATCGGTTTCGAAGCCGGGAAAGGCACCATTAAAAGCGCGGGTAAATTGCAGGTAGCTAATAATAATTTTATTAAAGCGCTCGCCTGGCACCATTAACGGAATACCTGGTGGGTACGGCGTCACCAGCATGGCGGTAACACGGCCTTCAATTTCGTCAATCGATACCCGCTCGATATCACGGTGCGCCATTCTGGCCCAGGCATCGGCTGGGGTCATCGCGGTTTCAATATTAGATAAGTACATTTCGGTGGTCACTTTAGCCACGTCAAACTTGCGGTACATATTGTGAATTTGCTGACATAGGTCGCGCAAGCCGACTTTTTCATAGCGCGGATGCTTTTTGCCAAATTCCGGCATAATGCGCCACATTGGCTGGTTTTGATCGTAGTCGTCTTTAAACTGCTGTAACTCGGTAACCATAGAGTTCCAGCGGCCTTTGGTAATGCCGATGGTAAACATGATAAAAAACGAGTACAGGCCGGTTTTTTCAATAATAATACCGTGTTCGGACAAATACTTACTAACTATAGCCGCTGGAATGCCTTGCTCATCAAACTGGCCGTGCAGGTTTAAACCTGGAGTAATAATGGTCGCTTTTATTGGGTCAAGAATATTAAACCCTGATTCTATTGCACCAAAACCATGCCAGCTGTCTTTTGCGTGCAGCGTCCAGTTATCGCGAGTGCCTAAGCCTTCTTCTGGCAGCTCATCTGGGCCCCATACTTTAAACCACCATTCGTCATCACCAAATTCAGCGTCAACTTTGCGCATGGCGCGGCGAAAATCTATCGCTTCAAATAATGACTCTTCTACCAAAGCGGTGCCGCCAGGTGCTTCCATCATGGCAGCGGCAACGTCACAACTAGCAATAATAGCGTATTGAGGGCTGGTAGAGCTGTGCATTAAATAAGATTCATTAAACCGGTGGGTATCTAAACTGCGATTTTCGGCGTTTTGCACTAAAATTTGCGATGCTTGCGATAACCCAGCTAACAACTTATGCGTTGACTGAGTAGCAAACACTAAGGTGTCTTTCGAGCGCGGCCGGTCTTTACCTATAGCATGCATATTTTCATAAAAACTATGGAAACTGGCATGCGGCAACCAAGCCTCATCAAAGTGTAAGGTATCTATTGTTGAACCTAACTCTTGTTTGATTTCTTCTACGTTATACAAGATACCGTCGTAGGTGCTTTGCGTAATAGTTAAAATGCGTGGCTTTTTGTTTTTTGCATTACGGGCAAATGGGTTGGCTTCAATTTTTTTCGCGATGGCTTCTGGTGAAAACTCACTTTTCGGGATCGGACCAATAATGCCGTAATGGTTACGGGTAGGCATTAAAAATACCGGAATAGCGCCAGTCATAATAATGGAGTGCAAAATAGACTTATGGCAATTGCGGTCGACGACCACGATATCACCTGGTGCCACCACGGAGTGCCAGACCATTTTATTCGAAGTCGAAGTGCCGTTGGTAACAAAAAACAAATGGTCACTACCGAAAATACGCGCAGCATTTTGCTCGCTTTGCGCCACTGGGCCGGTGTGATCAAGCAGCTGGCCTAATTCGTCTACCGCGTTACACACATCGGCGCGCAGCATATTTTCGCCAAAAAATTGGTGAAACATTTGCCCTACTGGGCTTTTTAAGAACGCGACACCACCCGAGTGACCTGGACAATGCCATGAGTATGAGCCGTCTGAGGCGTAATCCATTAGTGCATTGAAAAACGGTGGCGCTAAGGCATCAAGGTATTTTTTTGCTTCGCGGATAATATGTTTGGCCACAAATTCTGGGGTGTCTTCAAACATATGAATAAAACCATGTAGTTCACGTAGTACGTCGTTAGGGACATGGCGTGTGGTACGGGTTTCACCATAAAGAAAAATAGGAATATCGGCATTACGCTTGCGTACTTCTTTAATAAAAGTTCGTAGTTCACGTAATGCTTTGGCCACTTCTTCTGCACTACCGGTGCCAAACTCTTCATCGTCGATAGATAAAATAAAACATGACGCTCGGCTGGCTTGCTGGGCAAATGCGCTTAAGTCGACATAACTGGTGTAGCCAACCACTTCAAAACCATGACTACTGATAGCTTGCGCTAGATCACGGATACCAGAGCCAGAGATATTCTCTGAGCGAAAATCTTCATCTATAACAATTACCGGGAAGCGAAATTTCATTGCAGCTGTCCTTATTGGTCCAGTTTTTTACGTGCTTTCATTAAACGTTCACGCTTATATTTTTGCAGTGGCGTTTCGGTATTCTTTTTCGTTGGCGCAAATGGGTTTTCACCTTCACGGAACTCAACACGTATTGGCGTGCCCATCATTTTCAGGGTTTTACGGTAGTAGTTCATTAGGTAACGCTTATACGAGTCAGGTAAGTCTTTCACTTGGTTGCCGTGAATAACAATAAGCGGTGGGTTATAACCACCAGCGTGGGCATATTTTAATTTCACCCGACGACCATGCACCAAAGGTGGCTCGTGGTCTTCTTGCGCCATTTTCATGATGCGAGTTAATAACGCGGTACTGTGGCGTTTAGTTGCCGAATCAAAGGCTTCTTCTACCGACTCGAACAAGTTACCTACGCCAGAACCGTGCAGTGCAGAGATAAAATGCAAACGGGAAAAATCAAGAAAGCCTAAACGACGGTCTAGCTCGCGTTTAACTTCATCTTTTATGCTATCGTTTAAGCCATCCCATTTATTCACAGCGATAACTAATGAGCGGCCAGCGTTTAACACAAAACCCAAAATGCTTAAGTCTTGATCAGAAATACCTAAACGCGCATCTAATACCAAAATAACGACGTTGGCGTCTTCAATAGCCTGCAAGGTTTTAATAACGGAGAACTTTTCTACTACGTCATCAATTTTGCCGCGACGACGCACGCCAGCGGTATCAATTAAAGTGTAGTCGCGCTCGTTACGCTGCATAGGAATATAAATTGAGTCTCGCGTGGTGCCCGGCATATCAAATACCACTACCCGCTCTTCGCCTAAAATGCGGTTGGTTAACGTAGATTTACCCACGTTCGGCCGGCCAACGATGGCTAACTTAATGTGCTCGTTACGTAAGCGCGTAGCTTCGGCTTCTGCCTCTTCATCGGTTAACGTTTCAAGCGCTGGGCCTTCTTCTAACTCGGCATCACCAGCTAACGCTTGCTGTTGTTCGGCACTTAATAACGGTATTAGCGCATGGTTTAATAATGCAGATACACCTCGACCATGTGCAGCAGCAATAGCATAAACTTCACCTAAGCCTAAACCATAAAAGTCAGCAATGGCGGTGTCGGCGTCTAAGCCGTCAGTTTTGTTAGCGACCACAAATACTTTCTTTTGTACTTTACGAATATGCGCAGCTATGGCTTCATCACCTACGGTGGCGCCGACTCGGGCGTCAACCATAAATAGCACCACATCGGCTTCGTCAATCGCCTTTAGCGACTGCTCAGCCATTTCTACTTCTATGCCCTGCTCGTTGCCATCGATACCGCCGGTATCTACCACAATAAACTCTAGCCCCTCAACATTGGCAGAGCCATATTTGCGATCTCGGGTTAAACCAGGGAAGTCCGCAACCAGCGCGTCGCGGGTGCGGGTTAAACGGTTGAACAACGTCGATTTACCGACATTAGCTCGGCCTACTAAGGCAACGACAGGCAACATTATGTGAACCTCAAAAATGACAAAACAGGCCTAGTTTAGGCCTGTCTAAAAACTTTAACCGCTAAGCTCGGTTTAAGGTGTTTGTAATAAGACTAGCTCACCGTTACGGCTTTGCACTAACAGATAAGTACCGTTAGTTACCGCTTCGGTATAAAACCCCGAGCTATCCATGCTTTGGCGGGCGACAAAATCGCCAGTTTCACGATTTAACCAATGTAAATTGCCTTTGCTATCGCCAATTACTAAGTAATCTTTATATACAGTAGCGCCGGTTACATTATGCTTATTCAAGCCAAACTGGGCCCACTGTTCAGTGCCGCTACGGCTATCTATTGCGTAAATTCGGCCAACGGAATCAACCAGGTAGATAGTGTCACCTGACATGGCCATATTCCGGAAACTTGAATAGTCGCGTTTCCACAGTTGACGGCCAGTGCGCAATTCAAGGGCAACTAAAGAACCGTTATAAGCAGTGCTAAATACTGTACCGCCGCGCACTAAAGGTTTGGCATCAACGTCAGCTAATCGCGATAAATCGGTAGTACCAGAAGGCACGCCAACCGCTTCTTCCCATGCCTGATAACCACGCTCAGAAATTAATACACCAACTTGCCCGCTACCAGAGCCGTATATTATACCACCGGCTTCAACTACTGGCTCACTAATACCGCGCAACGTTAACGACGGCTGCTCATTCTCGAACTGCCAACGTTGCTCGCCGGTATCAGGGTGTAACGCAATAATTTTACCTGCACCGGTTGCTACCACAACTAAGCCTTCGCCTATGGCTGGCTTTACTAATACTTCACCGCTAACTTCAGTGCGCCAAACCAACTCACCGTCGGCTGATAGTGCAACAACGTCGCCATTTTCAGTACCAAAATAGAGTTTGTCATAACCAAAGCTTAGACCGCCCGATATGCGCGCATTGTCACCAGACCAAACATCGCCAATACCCTGCCAAAATGAACTGCCGGCAGGTTTACGTAAATCAAACTGCCACTTACGCTTACCGGTTTCTAAATCAAATGCGGTCACTAAGCCCGCACGGCTTGCTGCATATACGGTGTCTTTAACAATAATAGGCGTTAAGTTAGATTCAAAGTGCCCAACACCTGAGTCAATACTTTTTTCCCACACTACACTAGGGTAGATGCTGGTATTAACCTGAGGTAGCACCAGTTTTTCTTTACTGGAACAGCCTGCCAACACTAAGGTAGCCAGCAATAATGCCTGTTTAACCTGTAATTTCACGCTTACCTCTTTACACTGCAGTGACGTGTGCTAATTCATCCAGCTTAACTTGTATCAGCTGACTATTTTGACCTGCGTTAGTTAATGCTTGCTGGTAAGCAGCTTTAGCTTCAACTAACTTGTCCGCTTGCACTAAAATGTCACCTTTAAGTTCGGCTTGCATCGCAGCAAAGCTTTCTGGCATGGTTTTATTTAATGTTACCAAGGCCTCATCTAACTTGCCTTGCTCGCGCTGTAAGCGGGCTAAACGCAATTGGGCAATAGCGACGACACCTGGCTCTTTAGCATGAGCTAACGCCCAGTTAAGTTGCTCCGCTGCTTTATCATATTGCTGCAGTGCTACCGCGTCTTTAGCGGCAAGCAAGGCCGCTAGTACTGCGTAGTTATCTACTTTAGACGCCGCAATAAAGCCTTGTGCTTGCACTAGCCAATCTTCACTGGCGTTAGCGGCTTCACGCTGTTCAACTAACTGACTGTACTTAGTTGATGCTTCTTCAGCTGTTGAGCGCTGATCAGCCTGATAAAAACGAAAACCATATAATACGGCCAAGCCTAATACCACACCACCGACAATAGCTTTGCCGTACTGTTGCCAAAACCGTTTAATCGCTTCTACTTGTTGTTCTTCGCTGCTGTAAATTTCCACTGCGTTACTCCGTTATACGTCAAAGGCCTGTTATGCGGTAAAGGCCAGTGTTTTCGCCAGTTCAGTTAATAATATAGTTTGCTGTGGTTTATCTTCACGTAACCACTTAACCGTAATCTCACCGCGTGCTAATTCGTCTTCACCAACAATTAAACCTATTGCTGCACCAGATTTATCAGCCCGCTTAATTTGTTTTTTTAAATTGCCGCCGCCACAATGCACCATGATACGCGCGCTAGGCAAGTCGGCTCGCAGCCTTTCGGCAACAGAAAGCGCAGCAAGTTCAGCCTGCTCGCCAAGCGCCATTAGATAGATGTCCGCTATGGCTGGTAGCTCTGGTAACAACTGCAAACTTTGTAATAATAAGACTAAGCGCTCAAGACCTAAGGCAAAGCCTACTGCTGGTGTTGCTTTGCCACCTAATTGCTCCACCAAGCCATCATAACGACCACCAGCACAGACTGTGCCTTGTGAACCTAATTCAGTAGTTACCCACTCAAACACGGTTTTATTGTAATAATCTAAACCACGCACTAAACGTGGGTTTACGCTAAATTCAATACCGGCCAAGGTGAGTAATTGCTGCAAGCGCGCAAAATGTGTAGCAGAGTCTTCATCTAGGTAATCGGCTAACTTAGGTGCGTTAGCTAAAATCTCAGTCAATGCCGGATTCTTGCTATCTAATACGCGCAGCGGATTACTATGCATACGTCTTAAGCTGTCTTCATCAAGCATGCCTTTATGCTGTTCTAAATAGCTAACTAAGGCATCGCGGTAGGCCGCACGCGCCTCGGTAGAACCCAGCGAGTTTAGCTCTAGTTTGACATAAGGTGTTAAACCCAGCTGTTGCCATAAACGCGCAGTTAACATAATAACTTCGGCATCAATATCCGGCGTGCCTATACCAAAAGCTTCTAAGCCAAACTGATGAAACTGGCGATAACGCCCTTTTTGCGGGCGCTCATGGCGAAACATCGGCCCAGTATACCATAAGCGTTGCTCTTGGTTATACAGTAAGCCATGTTCGTTACCAGCTCGCACGCAGCAGGCTGTACCTTCCGGACGCAAGGTTAAGCTATCACCGTTACGATCAGTAAAGGTGTACATTTCTTTTTCGACAATATCGGTAACTTCACCAATAGAGCGTTTAAACAGCTCGGTCATCTCAACAATAGGAAAGCGTATTTCGCTATATCCATAACTCGCCGCGGTTTGACGCAATATCTGTTCTACATGTTGCCATGCTGGCGTGTCTGTTGGCAGACAATCGTTCATGCCGCGAATGGCCTGAATTTGTTTCGACAAAATTAAACTTCCATCAGTGTGAGTTAAAAAACTGCGGCGATTATAGGCGCAACAGCGCTAAACACCAAGTAGCTTACTTAGGTTAGTCTTGTTGTCTTATCGCTATTTTCTGCTGCAAATAGTCGCGAATTTGCTGTTCTAGCTGATCCGCAACATTATCATTATCTAGCCGTAACTTTTGTCGTTGGCCATTGATGTAAAAACCGCTTTTCTTACTTGCGCCTGCGACGCCTAAATCAGAGACTAATGCTTCACCTGGGCCATTTACCACGCAACCAATTACAGATACGGTCAGTGGATCAATAATATCCTCTAAACGCTGCTCTAGCTGATTCATGGTTTTAATTACGTCAAATTCTTGCCGAGAACAACTCGGGCAAGCAATAAAGTTGATACCGCGAGAACGAATACGTAACGATTTTAAAATATCGAAAGCTACCTTAACTTCTTCTACCGGATCGGCAGCTAAAGAAATACGTAAGGTATCGCCTATTCCTTCAGCCAATAACATGCCTAAGCCGATAGCCGACTTTACCGCACCTGCTCGTGCACCACCGGCCTCAGTAATACCTAAGTGCAATGGCTGCTTAATTTGTTTGGCCAGTAAACGATATGCCCCTACCGCTAAAAATACGTCAGATGCTTTAACGCTGACTTTAAATTGGTCAAAATTAAGTCGGTCTAAAATTTCAACGTGGCGCATTGCTGATTCTACTAAAGCCTCAGGCGTTGGCTCGGTATATTTCTCTTGAATGTCAGCTTCAAGCGAGCCTCCATTTACGCCAATGCGAATAGGGATATTGTGATCGCGAGCGCAATCTACCACAGCGCGAATACGGTCTTCGCGACCAATATTACCGGGATTAATACGTAAACAGTCAACGCCGTATTCTGCTACTTTTAGCGCGATACGATAATCAAAGTGAATATCTGCCACTAGCGGGATCGGGGATTGTTGCTTTATAAGCTTAAAGGCTTCAGCTGCGTCCATGGTTGGCACTGACACTCGCACCAGATCCGCACCAGCTTTAGCAATAGCTTGAATTTGCGCCACAGTAGCAGCAACATCTAACGTGTTAGTGTTGGTCATTGATTGCACGGCTATGGGGGCATCGCCGCCAATTAATACATTGCCAACTCGAATTTGTGTGCTTTGACGACGTTTAATTAAATTTTGTGCAAACATGTTTAGTCTGACTCAGGGATAGTAAGTTTAGCCACTCGGCCAGCGGCAAGCGCCGACATATCAATAGCTTGTTTATTAAAGTTTACTTTTACTACGCTAGGGTTACCTAACGTAACGACAAAAGGTGATTTACCCGTTAACTGCATTATATAGCCAGCTTGCTTGGTGCCAAAGGCTAAGCGGTTACCCTCAGCATCGACTACATCTACCCAGCAGTTTTCACTGAAGCGTAGCTCTAGCTGATCTCTTTCAGGTACCAGCGTAGTCACCTCTGGCTGCTCAATACTTGCCTCAGGCTCTAATTGCTCCAATAGCACACTTAATTGCTCAGGCGTTGGTTCTAATGGCTCAGGCTCGGGTTCAGTTATGGCTTTAGCAACTATTGGTGCTATTTGTTGGCTTTCGCTCACTGTCTCATTTTGTTCTGCGGCTGGGCTTAGCTTATCGGTTTGCCACCACCAGATAAACAACAGTATCACTAACAAAATAATGATACCGTAGGTTAACCACATAAAACGGCTTTCAGTTGCCTGCTTTGCTGTGCGATTAGAGAAGGTGCGCATAGGCTGCTTGGCAGTAGTTGGTACATTGCCAGTATTAACAGCTAACGCTGCGGCTAACTCCGCTGCAGATATTTTTAGTAACCGCCCATAGGCCCGCACATAACCGCGAGAATAGGTTTCAAACGCGCCTACCGGTTGATCTTGTTCTAATTGCTCTACTTGTGCTGGCTTTAAGTTTAGCTGTAACGCGACCTGCTGTACGCTAAGGTTGCGCTGTTCTCGCTTTTGCCGTAGTAGTTGCCCGGCACTTATCGGCTTAGTTAGCTCGTCGGTCATTGCGTTGCACTAGCAGGGTCAATAATATATACCTGCTGCCCGACTGTTAATTTACTATTCTCAGTAAAATTATTCCAACTCATAAAACTACTTAAGCGCAAGTTGTAACGATAAGAAATGCCAAACATCGTTTCACCTTTACTTACGGTATGAAAGGGTTCAGTAGCTGCAACCTGCTCACGTTTCGTTTCCACTGGCTGTATGCGCTCAGCGTCAGAAACTGGGCCTAGCCAAATTTTTTCACCGGTTTTAATCACCGAATCTGGTGTTAACTGGTTCCAATCCATTAGGCGCTGCAAGCGAATATTGTGCTGCAGTGAAATAGAGTACAACGATTCAGACGCTTGTACGATATGAAACAGTTGCTCACTTGACTCGGACTCCACAGCAGGTGTAACCACGTTCTCGCTAATTACCGGCTCTACTTCAGCTGCTTGTTCGGCTTCTACCGCAACTAACTCAGCTTTAGCTAATTCAGTAGCCCGTTCGGCTTCTAACGCAATCTGCTGCGCCTTAGCTAATTCAGCCGCTGCGGCAGCGTCTAACGCAACTTGCTGAGCCTTAGCTTGCGCATCGGCTTGCTGTTGTGCTTCCAATTTAGCCCGTGCTGCATCTTGCTGCTTTTTATAGTCAATATCAGCCTTGATGGTTTCTGCTGGCAATTGTGCATTATTTGGCAGACTGGCAACGACGGCGCCTGTCGTCGCACCCACCAAACTATTAGCGATGCCTGTGCCGCTATTTTGTGTTGCTGCAACACCCGAGGTTACAACCGCAGGCACGGCTGAACTGTCGTCGTTTTTGCGTTTAACCACTTTTAATTTGGGGTTGGCTACCGGTGCGGCTGGTAACTCGGGTTTAGGCGCATTATCGTCTGGCAACACGATATTAGCCATTAGGCTATCTTTATAACGTTCACGCAGCTGCTCAAATTCACTGTCTTGTAACTTACCTTGTAAAAACATTCGCGTTTCTGGCGTTTCTATATATAGGGTTATTAGCAATTGCTCAGCGCTACGCATAATTTCACGGTCGCCACTTTTTTCAGCTAATAGATAACTCAGCAACACGGTACGCGCTGATACTCGGCCCAAACGTTGTATCCGATCAAGCTGCATTTTGGCTTGCTTATTATCACCCATCGCATAGGCCAAACCTGCCGCCATAGTAAGTGCGGTAATGCGGGTAGTATTATGACTGATCGAGAGATCAAGATAGCTTTTTACTTTACTAAAATTGTTTTGCTGTAACTGGCATAACGCGAGATTTTCGTAACTTTCTGCTACCCGAATATAACCCGGTCGACTTATTGCTTTAAGCAGCAGCTGTTCGGCTTCGTCGTAGCGCTGCAATTGGCAGAGAAACGCACCATAGTTATTATAAGCATCAGCATAGTTATTGTCTTTTTGAATCGCTAAACGAAAATACTCTTCGGCCTGTTTATCTTCAGCCACGCTTTGATAATAATAAGCCAGCGCGCTATACACCTCGGCAGAGTTAGGCGCAAAACTGCGCGCTCGCTCTAGGTTATATTTGGCCTGTGAGGTATCGCCTCGACGTAAATAGTTTAAACCAAGAGAAATACGAGTGCGGGCAGCTTCGATATTGTCGAAAGTACGTTCTGACACGGGCTTATCACTACCAACATAGCTTTGCTCCGACACACAGCCGGTTAATATCAGCAAACTACAGAGTGAAACACCAATCAGAACTTTTTGCATCACCACACCCACATCCTTGATTTATTACAAGATTTTAATTTCTATCGGCTGACCTTTTTGCTGCTTTTTGATCTGCCGTTTGGTTCTATCTATGACATCACCCACCAACTGACCACAGGCGGCATCAATATCATCACCTCGGGTTTTACGTACAATAACAGTAAAGCCATATTCTTGTAAGACTTTGTTAAATCTGTCAATCCGTGAATTGCTTGAGCGCTTATATGGCGAACCAGGATACGGATTAAAGGGTATCAGGTTAATTTTTGACGGCGTATCTTTTAACGCATGAGCTAACTCATGGGCTTGTTCCGTACTGTCATTAATGCCGTCCAGCATGACATATTCTATTGTGACCTTATCATTGGCTTTAGAGTTCTCAACATAACGTCGAGATGCTGCTAAAAACTCTTCCATCGGATACTTCCGATTTACCGGCACTAGCTCGTTACGTAATTCATTATTGGGCGCATGTAGCGAGATAGCTAACGCCACATCAATTTTTTCACGCAGCAAATCTAGCGCTGGCACCACACCTGAAGTACTTAAGGTTACACGACGTTTTGACAAGCCAAAGCCAAAATCTTCTAGCATTAGCTCCATGGCTGGCACGACATTATTTAGGTTAAGCAACGGCTCGCCCATACCCATCATCACGACGTTAGTTATCGGTTTATCGCCAGTATCGCCATAGCTGCCAATAATTTGTGCCACGCGCCATACCTGGCCAATAATTTCAGATACGCTTAGATTACGGTTAAAACCTTGCTGTGCCGTAGAGCAAAATGAGCAATCTAAGGCACAACCAACTTGAGATGACACACATAGAGTACGACGTTCTTTCTCTGGGATCCAAACGGTCTCTACTTCTTGTCCACCGCTTAAACCCATCACAAACTTAATCGTGCCATCGCTACTATCTTGTCGCGTTACCACAACCGGGGCTTCAATAACGCAGCGAGCTTTTAGTTTTTCACGCAATACTTTATTGATATTGCTCATTTTATCGAAATCATCGATACAGAAGTGGTAAATCCATTTCATTACCTGATCAGCTCGAAATGGCTTTTCACCTAATTCGACAAAAAACGCCTGTATTTCAGCGCGGGTTAAATCAAGTAAATTAATTTTGTTATGTTGCTCAGTCATTTGCAGAGCACTCCTTACCACAATAAACAATAACCATAAAACACTGTACCAACATGCAATAAGGGGGCTGTTGCCCCCTTATCCGTTACCTTAGTAATTAAGGCTTAACGGGTGCGGGCGCATAACTCAGCGTCAGTGAAAAAATAGGCAATTTCACGTGCTGCAGATGCAGCAGCATCTGAACCATGTACTGCGTTTTCGTCAATGCTTGCGGCATAATCTGCACGTAACGTACCAGCAAAAGCGTCTTTCGGGTTAGTGGCACCCATAATTTCACGGTTTTTACGCACAGCGTCTTCGCCTTCTAATACCTGAACCATTACTGGGCCAGACATCATAAATGACACTAATGCAGCAAAAAACGGGCGCTCTTTATGCTCAGCATAAAAGCCTTCAGCTTGCTCTTGGCTTAAGTGTAGCATTTTAGCGGCAACGATACGTAAACCAGCAGATTCAAAACGGTTGTAAATAGCACCAATAACGTTCTTTGCTACTGCATCCGGCTTGATAATTGAAAAAGTGCGTTCTAACGCCATAACAGGCTCCTGATTAAGTTAGATTAAACTAAATGATTAAAATTTAAGGCGGCAAATTATACGCTAGTTGCAAAAAAAAACCTATTTTTGCTGACAAAAAAGCCGCGGTACTAAGTTAGCAACGCGGCTTAATAAGTTTAGTTACAGCTAGAACGTAGCAACAACTTTAACGCTACCATCTACACTCGCGCTGCTAATATAGCCGATGGCTGAAGCATCGCTTGCTACAGCAGCTTTTACTGCAGCATCGTCAACCAGCTCTTTGGGTGGTGTGCCTTTACCGGTAAAAACCAACTTTGACCAATAAGCTTTAAGCTGCGACGCCGAACGACTTAATACTTTACTATCAAATTCATCTCGTGCTGGCAGACCTTCAGCTAGGTTAAGCGGTGTTGCTTTAGTGCCATCAGCAAAACTTGACGCACGGCCTAAAAATAAGCGGCTTAACTCATCAGCTGATACCGCATTAGCATTTGCCGGATTAACAACGACAGAAATATCCGCTATTGCCGCACCAGATAATAACGCGCTTAACAACAGTAATGTTTTTATGATGTTCATATCGGCCCCTTAAAATACTAAATCGACACCAAGTGCCAATACAGATTGGCGCACATCGGCAATGTTATTATCTTCAGAACTGTACTGTACTTTAAAGGCAGCAGAAGGATGGAAGTCATAGCGTAAACCAACGTTATAGGTATTAGCATCGCGATTTTGACTTTGTACTATGCCGACAACAGCGCCTAACGTTGGCTGAGGTAATGTTGTCGTATAAGGTGTATAGATCGCCGTTTTTACGTCGCGTTTTTCTTTTTCGTAAGATACATAAGGCGTTAGCTTATCAAAGCGATGTCCGACTGAACCGTAATAGCTTTCTTTATCGCCAACAAAGCTTTTTGATACTTTAACTGTGGTGTATTCCGCAACAACTAACCAATCATTTTTATCTAAGGTAAAACCTAAACCAAGGAAGGCACCATTTTCATCAGCCACGTCAATTTCGCTAACTAAGGCATCAAGACCTGCATTTGATAGCCCCGCTAAAACGCCACCAACAGTGGTAGTAGCATTAAGTTGAATGGAGTCAATACCAATAGTCACTTTCGCCGCGAGGTAGGCTGCGCGGACACTAAACCAGTCTTGACTTAGCTCCCAGGTTACGCCGACGATATCGTTAAACTTAACATTAAGGTCATTGCCGCTAATATAGCCTATGCCGTCATAGGTACCGGCCACGAACTGTAAGCTAGAGTCAAAACTACCCAGCTGCGTGGTATGATATAACGACACACCTTCAATATTGTCATAGCCTAAACCATACACACTTTGTGGCACCCTGAGCCAATCGTAGCTGTAACCAACATCACGAAAATCAGAGTATTTATAAAATGGCGTGCGTAATCGACCAGCATTAATGCGCCAGTCATCATTGATTTGATAGCTAATAAACGCCCATTCAAAACCGACATCAAAGTCATTTGAGCCCCGGCCCATCAATTGAGCGGTTACTGATAGCTTTTCGCCAAGGTCAGACATAATTTGTATCGCAAACAAACTCTCATTTTTAAAATCTAAGCTATCGTCATAACCGTACAAACTGTCATTTTTATCAAGTGCGATACCTGCATTAATTGATGCAAAACCATTAATAGTAACATCAGCATAAGCTGGTGCCGCGAGCAGACCAGCTAAGGACACTGCAAGCAGGGATTTTTTAAACATAATGACTCCGTTTATTGTCGTTGTTATTTACAGGTTAGACTAAACATCGCCAAGCGCTAGTCTTACGCTACTTTTTTATTGATTTGTATCAGTTAATTAGCATAAAAAAAGGCTTTTCAGCCTTTTATTAAACGATAACGCTGTAGTAAGCTTAATGCCCTTCACTCACCATATTAATAGTATATTTTGGGATCTCTACAACTAGGTCTTCGTCTGCGACCTTAGCCTGGCAACCTAAGCGTGATTCAGGCTCTAAGCCCCACGCTTTATCTAACATATCGTCTTCTAGCTCGTCGCTTTCATTTAACGAATAAAAACCTTCGCGCACAATAATGTGGCAGGTAGTGCAAGCACAAGACTTTTCACAAGCATGCTCAATGGCAATACCATTACGCAATGCCACATCTAATACCGTTTCACCGGCCTTTGCTTCTAATGCTGCTCCATCTGGGCATAGCTCTGCATGGGGTAAAAATACAATTTGTGGCATGTGTTATACCTCGTCCACGTTATGGCCGGTCAGCGCAGTACGGATCGATTGATCCATACGCCGTGCAGCAAAGTCATCAGTTAATGTGTTGGTGTGCTCAATAGCAGCCTTGATCGCGGCGGTATCTTCGCTCTGTTTTACTGTAGCTAGATTAGCAAGCGCAGCGCGAATAGCGGCTAACTCTGTTGGGCCTAACAAGGCCGCATCGGCTTTTAACGCCTGAGATACCGCCTCTAATACGCGCTCGGCTTCTACTTGTTGCTCACGTAATAAGCGTAGCTGCATATCTTGTCGCGCATATTGCATCGAGTTTTTTAGCATAGTTGCAACCTGATCGTCGCTTAAACCATACGACGGCTTCACTTGAATATTGGCCTGCACACCGGTTGATTTTTCTTGCGCAGTAACACTTAACAAACCATCTGCGTCAACCTGAAAGGTAACACGAATATGCGCACCACCCGCTGACATCGGCGGAATGCCACGTAGTTCAAACCGCGCCAGTGAGCGGCAATCGTCAACTAGCTCACGTTCGCCTTGCACTACATGCAGAGCCATCGCGGTTTGACCATCTTTAAAGGTGGTGAATTCTTGCGCGCGCGCTACCGGTATTACCGTATTGCGTGGAATAATTTTTTCGGTTAAACCGCCCATCGTTTCAAGGCCCAGCGATAGCGGTATTACGTCAAGCAACAAGGTATCGGTGTCCGCTTTGTTACCAACCAGCACATTCGCCTGAATTGCTGCACCTATGGCGACGACTTTGTCAGGATCAATTGACGTTAGAGGCTCTGTTGCAAAAAACTCGGCTACTTCGCTACGTACTAACGGTACACGAGTTGAACCGCCAACCATAACGACTTTAACAATGTCTGCTGTGGTTAAACTCGCGTCGCGCAATACCTGACGACAAGCGCGGATAGTTTTTTTCACCAATGGCGCCATTAACTGCTCAACTTCGCTGCGAGTTAATGTTGCTGACTTATCGCTGCCGGGTAAAATAAAGCTTAGGCTGTCACTATCGGTTAACTGCTCTTTAATATCACGTGCTAGCGTTAAATATTGGCGCATAGCTTGATGTGACAAGCTACTATGACCAGTTAACTGCTGCAGATGGTTCACGATAGCGTGATCAAAATCATCACCACCGAGCGCTGAATTGCCGCCGGTAGATAGCACTTCAAATACTCCACGACGCAGCCGTAATATAGAGATATCAAAGGTACCACCGCCGAGATCATACACGGCAATAACGCCTTCTTGTCCAGAATCCAAACCGTAGGCTAACGCGGCTGCTGTGGGTTCATTTAACAGGCGTAACACATTTAAACCAGCCAATTTAGCCGCATCTTTGGTAGCTTGGCGCTGAGAGTCATCAAAATAGGCTGGCACAGTAATAACTACGCCATTTAATTCCCCGCCAAGGGTTTCACTTGCAGTATTAGCCAGTGTAGCTAAAATTTCTGCCGATATTTCCACCGGATTTTTTACACCTTGAACGGTGTTAATTGCTACCAAGCCTTGTTGATCAACCAGTTGGTAAGGCACTTTATCGTTTAACGCCAAGGTTTCGCTGTAGCCTTTTCCCATCAACCGCTTTACCGATAGAATGGTATTTTCTGCATCGTCTACTGCTGCTAACTTGGCCGCATTACCTACTATTACTGAGTCGCTAGTGTAACGCACAATAGAAGGCAGCATATCCAAGCCTTCTTTATTTAACAGCGTTTTAGCTTCGCCACTACGTACAGTAGCAACCAGTGAGTTTGTTGTCCCAAGGTCAATGCCGGCCGCCAACTTGTGCTGATGCGGCGCAGCGCTTTGTCCAGGCTCTGCGATCTGTAATAACGCCATAGTGTCGTTTAGTCTTGTAGTTGTTGTTCTATTAGTTCCAGCTCTGACTGAAGCTTAAAGAAAAATTTTAGTTTACGAATAAGGTCTGCTGCGAGTTGATCTTGCTCGGCACTTTTGGTTTCTAATGCATTTGCTAATTGTTGCAACAGCTGATTTTTTTGCTGCTGTAATTCACGCTCTATGCTGTTGATGATGGCATCTGGATCAGCACTTTGGCTTATTTCAGCCAATTGCTCACGCAGTTCCATCTGTTGCATTAAAAATACCGGATCGGTGAAGCTGCGTTGTTCGTGGCTTATTTTTAAACCGCGAAGCGCCAGCAAATGTTCAGCACGCAATAGTGGCTGCTTTAAACTGTAATAGGCATCGTTAATATTCGCCGTTTGTTGCACAGCCAACAGCCGGTCGCGCTCTGATCCTGCACTGTGCTGATCAGGATGAAACCGACGTTGTAGTTGCAAATAGCGCGATCCGAGCTCGGTTAAATCGAGCTCGAATGTTGCCGGTAGATTAAACAACTGAAAATAATTCATCCGGCCCTTACACGCTTATACTGTAAAACTTTCGCCACAACCACATTCGCCGTTAACGTTGGGGTTGTTAAATTGAAAACCTTCGTTCAGGCCATCTTTGACAAAGTCTAACTGGGTGCCATCGATGTAGACTAAGCTTTTGCCATCGACTATCAGCTTCAAGTTATCTTGCTCAAACACTTCATCGTCTTCGTTCAAGGTATCAACAAACTCCAGCACATAAGCTAGGCCAGAGCAGCCAGTAGTTTTAATACCTACTCGCAAACCAATGCCTTTACCGCGGTTGTGCAGAAAACTGCGCACGCGATCGGCGGCAGCTGCTGTCATCGAAATAGCCATAGTTGTTAGCCTCCGTGCTTTTGCTTGTAGTCTGCAATAGCGGCTTTAATGGCATCTTCAGCCAAAATAGAACAGTGAATTTTCACTGGTGGCAATGCCAATTCTTGCGCAATGTCGGTATTTTTGATTTGCTGCGCTTCGTCTAAGCTTTTGCCTTTAACCCACTCAGTTACCAGCGAGCTAGATGCAATAGCGCTACCACAACCATAGGTTTTAAACTTAGCGTCTTCAATAATACCGGCAGCGTTAACTTTAATTTGCAGCTTCATTACGTCGCCGCACGCTGGTGCTCCTACCATACCGGTAGCAACAGTGGCGTCATCTTTGTCAAATGAACCAACGTTACGTGGGTTTTCGTAGTGATCAATTACTTTATTACTGTATGCCATGATAGTTACCTCTTATGCAGCTAGCGCGCTTAGTGCGCAACCCAAGCCACAGTGTTTAAATCGATACCGTCTTTATACATATCCCAAAGCGGCGACATATCTCGTAACTTTTCAATTGCTTGATGCACAATTTTAATGGTGTGATCAATTTGTTGTTCGGTAGTAAAGCGGCCAATACTGAAACGGATAGAACTGTGAGCCAATTCATCACTCATACCTAGCGCGCGCAGCACATAAGAAGGCTCTAAGCTAGCAGAAGTACAAGCAGAACCTGATGATACCGCGATATCTTTTAGCGCCATTATCAGTGACTCACCTTCAACATAGTTAAAACTAATGTTGGTAATATGCGGTACACGCTGTTCGCGGTGCCCGTTTAAAAACACCTGTTCAATATCTTTTACGCCATTTAATAAGCGGTCACGCAGTGTGGTAATGCGTTTTATTTCGTCGTGCATTTCTAACTTGGCAATTCGAAACGCTTCACCCATAGCCACAATTTGGTGAGTCGGTAACGTGCCTGAACGCATACCACGTTCATGGCCGCCACCGTGCATTTGCGCTTCTAAACGGATGCGTGGTTTACGACGCACAAATAATGCGCCAATGCCTTTAGGGCCGTATACTTTATGGCCTGAGAACGACATTAAATCTACTTTTAATGCTTGCAGGTCAATATCTACTTTGCCCGGCGCTTGCGCCGCATCAACGTGCAGTAAAATACCTTTGCTGCGGCAGAATTCACCAATAGCCGCAATATCTTGCACCACGCCAATTTCGTTATTAACGAACATCACGCTAAGTACCGTAGTGTCTTTACGTATTGCGGCTTCTAGCATAGCAATAGTAATTAGGCCGTCGGTTTGTGGTTCAAGGTAAGTTACTTCATACCCTTCGCGCTCTAGCTGACGCATGGTATCTAAAGTGGCTTTATGTTCGGTTTTAACCGTGATCAGATGTTTACCTTTTTTGTGGTAAAAATCAGCGGCGCCTTTAATCGCTAAATTAATAGACTCCGTGGCGCCTGAGGTAAATACAATTTCACGCGGGTCGGCATTAACCAAATCAGCAATCTGGCTGCGGGCAATTTCTACCGCTTCTTCAGCTTGCCAGCCAAAACGATGCGAACGTGATGCAGGGTTACCAAACTCGCCGTCCATAGTTAAAAACTGCATCATTTTTTCTGCTACCCGAGTGTCGACTGGGGTAGTTGCAGCGTAATCCAGATAAATAGGTAGCTTCATTCTTTGCTCCGTGTTGCCTACAGCTGGCAGCTAACTTTAATATCAGTTGCCGGGTTCTTTGCAATGCGGCCATTTTGCCGTTTTGCTAGGGTCTGTACATCTTGCTGGTTTACCAGCTCACCCAGCGTAATGCTGGTTAGGAAATCTTGTATGCGATGACTAAGGTCGCTCCACAAGGTATGCGTTAAACAGCGTGCACCACTTTGGCAGTCCGACTTACCCTGACACCGAGTTGCGTCAACAGACTCATCTACTGCAGCAATAACGTCTGACACCGATATAGCTATAGCTTCACGGCTTAATTGATAACCGCCACCTGGGCCGCGCACACTGTTTACTAAACCTTGCTTACGTAAGCGAGCAAACAATTGTTCAAGATACGATAAAGAAATACCTTGTCGTTCAGAAATATCGGCCAATGACACTGGCCCACTTGCTGTGTGTAAGGCCACATCTAACATGGCCGTTACCGCATAGCGGCCCTTCGACGTTAATCTCATGGTTTGCTCCCTGAAAACAGTGCCACTATTTTACTTTCTTGACTAATTTAGTCAAGTATTAATAACCTAGTAATTTAGTCAAGTATTCAGGGCTAAGGTTCAGTTTAAATATCTGGGTCAAATGCTTCAACATCGCGCTGTCGCGCTTGTGCTGCACGCACTTCGGCCAGTTTGAAGTCTTCTTCTTCAATATTAACAACGGGCATCTGATCACAAACATTGCCGCCAAGCTGATTTACGCTATGGCACAACTCACCCACTTTGTTATCCAGCAATTGGATATGATCGAGCATTCTACCGATGGCATTTGCTACCGGATCAGGATTATCTGCCGCAACCGCATAGGCATCGAAGCCAAACTTCTGGGCTAATTGTTTACGCTCGGCGCTAACAGGGGTGTCGGCTTTGGCGACTATGCGTCCGGGTATACCAATAACAGTAGCGCCTGCCGGTACATCTTTTACCACTACCGCGTTTGAGCCAATACGCGCGTTTTCGCCAACCATTAAAGGCCCCAGCACTTTAGCGCCAGCACCAATTACTACGCCATTACCTAATGTTGGATGGCGCTTACCTGGGTTCCAGCTGGTTCCGCCTAAGGTTACGCCATGATATAGCGTTACATCGTCACCAATTTCAGCGGTTTCGCCTATTACTACGCCCATACCATGGTCGATAAAAAACCGGCGGCCTATTTTTGCGCCAGGGTGAATTTCTACACCGGTAAACCAACGCGCTAATGTGCTTAAAAACCGTGCTAACCACTTCCAATTTGCTTGCCATAACTTATGGCTAATGCGATGCCACCAAATTGCGTGCAGTCCGGGGTAGTTGGTTAATACTTCAAAGCTGCTGCGCGCCGCTGGATCACGCTCAAACACACTTTTGATATCTTCTCTGATACCAGAAAACATCGGCTACTCCTTGTTATTTGGTGTATTGCGACCAAAACGCTGCACCGACGTTAGTATGCCGCGTAATATATTGTATTCCGGCTCTTCAGGCCGGGCTCGCGTAAACAAACGTTTTAGTTTTGTCATTACTACACCTGGATGTTGCTTAATAATAAAGCCGGTGTCATTTAAGGTGGTTTCTAAATGCTGATAAAAACTCTGCATTTGTTCACTCGTTGGATAGGCGACATCATCTTCAACAGCAGGCTGTTGCTGGCTTGGTAAAAAGGCCATGCGTAGCTCATAGCACACTATCTGCACCGCCATCGCCAAATTTAACGAGCTATATTCTGGGTTTGCCGGTATGCACACATGATAATTACACAGCTGCAGCTCTTCGTTACTTAAACCGCTACTTTCGCGGCCAAATACGATGGCAACCGGATGTGTTAGCGCTTCTTTTACTGCTAATTCTGCACAGTCACGCGGCTCTAGAATTGGCCAGCTTAGGGTTCTCGATCTCGCACTACTGCCAACCACTAAGCCACAATCGGTAATGGCCGCTTGTAGCGTGTCATATACTTTGGCATTGGCCAAAATGTCACTGGCCCCAGCGGAAAGTGCATAGGCTTGGCCATCTGGTAGCTCTTTGGGCGCGACTAAGCATAACTGCGACAAGCCCATCGTTTTCATGGCGCGCGCGACTGAACCTATATTACCGGTATGGGTTGTACCTACAAGAATGATACGGATTTGATCTAACATAAGGTTTCCCGCATAAAAGGGTAGGTATTCTAACACAGCAGAATGCAATTGTTGATGAGAAAATAGCAGTCTGGCCATCTAATGAAGACGATTTATCTGCCTGCATTTTCCACTTTTTGTTGCTACACTAACGCCTCATTTACGACAGGGATTTACGACAATGAAAACTATAAAACTTGCCACCGTATTATCTGCCTTACTGTTAACGCCATTAGCGATGGCGAATAATTATGCCGACGATTTACAACAAGCCGTTAAACATTCAACGCGCAGCGCCAGCAGCATTAGCCGTGACCAATATCGTCACCCTATTGAAACACTTACCTTTTTCGGCATAACACCCACTAGCACTGTGGTAGAAATTTCACCTGGTGCTGGCTGGTATAGCGAAATTTTAGCGCCATTGCTGGCCGTAAGCGGTACTTACTACGCCGCACACTTTCCGGCAGCAACTACCTCTGATTACTACAAGCGTGGCCGAGCGGCCTTTGTGGAAAAGTTAGCTAGCGATCCGGCTTATAACCGCGTGCAATTAACTGAATTTGCGCCAAACAACCATAGCAACATTGCTCCAGAAGGCAGCGCCGACGTGGTATTAACCTTCCGCAATTTGCATAACTGGTATAGCAATGGCGGTGACGATGGCATGGTCGCTATTTTTAAGGACTTTTATAAAACCCTAAAACCAGGTGGCGTACTTGGCGTAGTAGAACATCGTTTACCCGCTGATAAAATGACGGGCGACTGGATAAAAACCGGCTATTTTCCACAGCAACTGGCTATTTCTTTGGCCGAACAAGCGGGCTTTATATTTGAAGCTAGTAGCGAAATTAATGCTAACGCCAATGATAAGGCCGACTATACCGGCGGTGTATGGACCTTGCCACCAACCTTGCAATTAAAAGAGCAAGACAAAGAAAAGTACCTCGCTATTGGTGAAAGCGATAGAATGACCCTAAAGTTTCGCAAGCCTGTAGCTAAATAATTGTTAAATAAAAGACGGGAAGTTAAATGAAAGTATTGGTAATCGGCGGCGGCGGCCGCGAGCATGCGTTAGCATGGAAAGCGGCGCAATCTCCTTTGGTAACCCAAGTATTTGTCGCGCCAGGTAATGCGGGTACAGCACGTGAACCCAACCTAAAAAATGTAGCCATTGCAGCTGATGATATTTCTGCACTGTTAGCCTTTGCTCAGCAAGAAGCTATCGATTTAACCATCGTTGGCCCAGAAGCCCCATTAGCTAAAGGCATAGTCGATGTATTTCGCGCTGCAGGGTTAGCCATTTTTGGCCCAACCAAAGCCGCTGCGCAATTAGAAAGCTCAAAAGCTTTTGCCAAAGATTTTCTTGCTCGGCATAACATTCCAACCGCTGCTTACCAAACCTTTACCGAAACCGCGCCAGCTAAAGCCTTTGTGCAGAGGCTGGGTTTACCTATTGTAATTAAAGCCGATGGTTTAGCCGCAGGTAAAGGCGTAATTATTGCCAATACTGAAGCCGAAGCTTTTGCAGCCATTGACGACATGCTATCTGGCAATAAATTTGGCGACGCTGGCAGCCGAGTAGTCGTAGAAGAGTTTTTAACTGGTGAAGAGGCATCGTTTATTGTCATGGTTGATGGCAAAACAGCACTGCCTTTTGCCTCATCGCAAGATCATAAAGCCAGAGATAACGGCGATAAAGGCCCAAATACCGGCGGCATGGGTGCCTATTCACCCGCGCCAGTTGTTACGCCAACTGTTCATGACTGGGTAATGCAACAGGTTATTTACCCTACGGTAAATGGTATGGCGGGAGAAGGCATTGTATTTACAGGGTTTTTATATGCTGGCTTAATGATCGCCCCCGATGGCAGTGCTAAAGTTCTTGAATTTAATTGCCGGTTTGGCGACCCAGAAACTCAACCTATCATGATGCGTTTAGAGTCTGATTTAGTGGCGTTATGCTTAGCCGCCTGCAAAGCAGAGTTAGCGGATAAACAGATTCAGTTTAGCCGACATGCCGCAGTAGGCGTTGTATTGGCGGCGGGTGGCTATCCTGACGACTATGCTAAAGGCAAGGTTATTCACGGCTTAGACCACGCAGACAGTGCTAATGCTAAAGTGTTTCATGCTGGCACCGAGTTAAAAAACAGTGTTGTCGTTACCAATGGTGGGCGTGTACTTTGTGCCACCGCTTTGGGTGAAAATGTTACTGCAGCACAACAAGCCGCTTATCAACTTGCTGATAAAGTAAGTTGGGACGGCATGTTTTGCCGCACCGACATTGGCTACCGTGCCATAGCGCGCGAACACAAATAATGAATAATGCCAGTAATACCAACGTTGCTGGCAAACTTATTACCACAGTTACATTTGTCGCAAAACTAACTGTGACTAGCGAAACAACCTTGTCACAGTGCTTTAATCCTTTCAGCCTATACTGCTATTTTATCTCGAGAACACAGCATCATGAATAACGCATTTGTCTCACTCTCTTTGCTAAGCACGGCAATATTCTCTGGTGCAACTTTTGCGCAGTGTAACGCCGACTTTACTAGTATTTATACGATTCAAGGCACAGCTAAAAGTAGCGCTTTGCAAGGCCAACAACTGAGTACCCGAGGCGTAGTTACTGCGCAAATATACTTAGGTAGTAAAGCGGCCGGCATAACACTGCGCGCTATTGAACAAGGTAATGCGCAAGCTTCTGCTAGCCTGTTTATTGCCGATACTAACGCCGCCACCGCATACCAACCGGGGCAGCTGTTACAAATTAGCGGCATAGTTACTGAGTTACATAGCCAGACTAGCCTAATTGATATCAGTGATATTACGGTTTGTGATACTGGACTTAGTGTTACCGCCCGTGAGGTGCAGCTACCGTTAACCAGTATGAATGAATGGGAAAAGTTAGAAGGTGAGCTAATACAGTTTAGCCAAACACTTACCGTTAACGACACCTATGATCTGGGGCGCTACGGTGAAGTTATCCTTGCCGATAAACGTTTAATGGTTGCCACTGAAATTATGCAACCGGGGAAAAATGCCGCAGCACTAACAGAGCAACAACGATTACATACTGTAGTAGTAGACGATGGTTTATATCAACAAAACCCTGATCCGCTGCAATTTGGTGGTAAGACTTTAACCGCGGAAAATACTTTGCGTGTAGGTGACACGGTGCAGAATGTGCAAGGTGTTGTAGTGCAAGATGACCGAGGCTACCGCGTAGTACCCACTCGCACTCCGGTTTATATAGCCAGCAACCCTCGGCCAGAAAACCCTGCAGCAAAGCCGGCTAAAGCACTACGTATCGCCAGCTTTAACGTATTAAACTTTTTTAATGGCACAGATCAAACACCTAGCTTTCCAACCCGCCGTGGTGCCGACACCTTAGCTGAATTTGAGCGTCAACAAGCTAAAACCGTCACCGCGCTGGCAGCGTTAGATGCTGATGTAATTGGCCTGTTAGAAGTTGAGAACAATGGTTATGGCGCCAAAAGCGCACTAGCTAGCTTAACCACGGCACTGAATAAAGTAACCACTAAACCCTACCGTTTTATTATTACTAGCGAGCAACCAGGTAACGACGTTATTAAGGTAGCGCTGTTGTATCGCCCGGCTACCGTAGGCGTTGAAGGCAAAGCGGCGATGCTATTTAATAAACCCTTTGACTGGGGCAGCCGTCCGCCGCTGGCACAAAGTTTCCGCCATCTAGCAAGTAATGAACTGGTTACAGTAAGCATTAACCATTTTAAATCTAAAGGCAGTTGCCCTAAAGATCGCAGCACAAAAAATGCCGACCAACACGATGGCCAAGGCTGTTGGAATGCGTTACGCACTACGTCAGCCCAAGCGTTAAGCGACTGGTTAAAAACACAACCGACCGGTGTAAAAACCAATAAACAAATTATTCTTGGTGATTTAAATGCCTATCGTATGGAAGATCCAGTACAAGCGCTGCGCGACGAAAACTGGCAGTATTTGCATAACAAAGATACCGAGCAATACTCCTTTGTCTATCGCGGCCGCAGTGGCTCGTTAGATCATGCGTTAGCCAGCCCTGAATTAGCAAAACAGTTAAAAACACTGCAACACTGGACCATCAATGCTGATGAACCTACGGCCTTAGATTACAACCTTGAGTTTAAAAGCAATGACCAACAACAGCAGCTATACGCACCAAACCCGTATCGC
Organism: Rheinheimera metallidurans; assembly: GCF_036983985.1. Lineage (NCBI taxonomy): Bacteria > Pseudomonadati > Pseudomonadota > Gammaproteobacteria > Chromatiales > Chromatiaceae > Rheinheimera > Rheinheimera metallidurans. Next base: position 238,170 of record NZ_JALAHQ010000003.1, on the reverse strand, counting down.
TCGTCAGATCACGACCCGCTAATCGCAACCTTTGAGTTTTAATATATCTTTATAGCCAGCAAGCAGTTAGCACTGTTTACTGGCTAGTTATACCTGCTTGACCGAATAAATAGTTGCACCCGGTTTGCCTGTTGCTTTAAGGTGAGGTTCAGTTAAAGCAGCAGGAAGGGTCTATGTCACATAAAAATCCGATTATTGCCATTACCGGTTCGTCCGGTGCGGGCACCACCACTACCACCAATGCTTTTCAGCATATATTCCGCACTCTAGACATAGATGCAGCCTTTGTTGAAGGCGATTCTTTTCACCGCTTTAGCCGCCAAGAAATGGAAGTCGCCATTCGTAAAGCTAAAGAACAAGGCCGCCATATTAGCTACTTTGGTGCAGAGGCTAACGACTTTGGTGCATTAGAAAACTTCTTCGCTAGCTATGCAGAAACCGGCAGTAGCAAAATTCGTCACTATTTACACACCTTTGATGACGCCGTCCCCTTTAACCAACTCCCAGGCACCTTTACACCATGGCAAGATTTACGCCCTAATACCGATCTATTGTTTTATGAAGGCTTACACGGTGGCGCAGTAACTGACGAACACGATGTTGCCCAGCATGTTGACTTACTTATTGGCATGGTGCCCATTGTTAATCTAGAGTGGATCCAGAAAATTATCCGTGACACCTCAGAGCGCGGCCATTCTCGCGAAGCCGTACAAGCCAGTATCGTGCGCAGTATGGATGATTATATAAACCATATTACGCCACAGTTTTCGCGCACTCATATCAATTTTCAGCGCGTGCCTACGGTAGATACCTCTAACCCCTTTAGTGCTAAAGACATTCCTTCATTGGATGAAAGCTTTGTGGTGATCCGCTTTCGCGGCATTAAGCATGTCGATTTCCCTTATTACCTGCAAATGATTAACGGCTCTTTTATGTCACGGGTAAATACTCTAGTGGTGCCCGGTGGTAAAATGGGCTTAGCCATGGAGCTAATTTTAACCCCTTTAGTAGAAGAATTGATGATAAAACGTCGCCAAGCTAGAGGCCAAGTAGATTGGTTAGGAACCTAGTTAGGTGTAGCTAGTTAGGTGTAGCTAGTTAGGTGTAGCTAGTTAGGTGTAGCTAGTTAGGTGTAGCTAGTTTATACAAAAGCTGGCTAAAAAATGCGACTCACAATAATAATTTGTCTGATTATAAAAACAACAGGCAACAATTTTATTTACGTTAGCACGTAGCAGGTGTTGGCGTTCGCTTTACAAAACACCATTATTCAGCCGTTTATAGAATGTCAAGACGGCAAAGGCCAGTAAATTTATACTTTTGTTTAAATAATAACCTTTTCTTTAGTGGCAAAAATCCGTAAACTTGGCGCCCCTTAAGGGTAGAGCCTTGGATTCAGTGGTGCGCATAGGTCCATATCAGTTAGCGAACAAGGTAATTTGCGCCCCGATGGCTGGGGTAACCGATCATACTTTTCGCGAGCTTTGTCGGCGTTTTGGTGCAGCTTTGGCTGTGTCTGAAATGCTGTCGAGTAACCCACTGGTATGGCAAAGCGAAAAATCACAAAATCGCATGGGCCACCGGCAGGAGTCAGGTATTCGTTCAGTGCAAATTGCTGGAGCGGATCCACAACAAATGGCTGAAGCAGCCCAGTACAATGTCGATATCGGCGCCGATATTATTGACATTAACATGGGTTGTCCGGCAAAAAAAGTGAATAAAAAACTGGCGGGCTCAGCCCTATTGCAGTATCCCGATTTAGTGCAGCAGATCGTGCGCGCTGTGGTCGATGCGGTAAAAGTACCTGTTACTTTAAAAATTCGCACCGGCTGGGATACCGACAACAGAAATGGCATTCAGATCGCCCGTATTGCGCAAGACAACGGCATACAGGCACTGGCTGTACACGGCAGGACTCGTACCTGCATGTACAAGGGTGAAGCGGAATATGACACCATCCGCACCATAAAACAAAGTGTGTCTATACCGGTTATTGCCAATGGCGATATTACCGGACCGGAAAAAGCGCGCCAGGTGCTGGATTACACCGGTGCCGACGCCATCATGATTGGTCGCGCGGCACAAGGTCGGCCTTGGATTTTCCGTGAAGTGGTGCACTACTTGGCCACTGGCGACAAACTGGCGCCACCCGCAATCGCGGAAGTGCGTCAGATAATGCTGGAACATGTGCAGGGTTTACACCAGCTTTATGGTGAGCATGCCGGTTACCGCATTGCCCGCAAACATGTGGGCTGGTATTTAGCCGAGCACGATACGCTCGGTGTGTTTCGTAGTGAATTCAATGGTATTGAGTGTGCTAAACAGCAGCTTGACGCCTTAAATGACTATTTTTATCAACTAGCAGCAACCTAACGTAAAAGAGAAAAGCAATGTTTAATTCGAACGTTACTTCGCCATTTATTACTAACGCCCACGTACAAACGCAGGAAAAGCCGCAAGCGCTAAGCAATGCAGCACAGAAAGCCGTAGCAAATTACCTGCAGCAATTAAACGGTCAGGACGTTGACGACTTATATGAACTGGTATTATCTGAATTAGAGCGTCCGTTACTGGAAGAGGTGATGAAATATACTCGCGGTAATCAAACCCGCGCAGCCAACCTGATGGGCATTAACCGTGGTACGCTGCGTAAAAAGCTAAAACAGTACGGCATGAGTTAACCAATGCGCGGGACCACCCCGCGCCATCAAGCACCTTCGGGTGCTTTTTTTATGAGAGTTTAAGCATTATGACACGAAGACCAATCCGCCGCGCACTGCTAAGTGTGTCTGACAAAACCGGTATTGTAGAATTTGCTCGCGCCTTGGCCGCGCAGCAGGTAGAAATTCTGTCTACCGGTGGTACTGCTAAATTACTTGCTGAGCAAGGTATTAAGGTTATTGAAGTTTCTGACTATACCGGACACCCAGAAATTATGGATGGCCGCGTAAAAACATTACACCCGAAAATACATGGCGGCATACTAGCCCGTCGTGGCATAGACGAAGCAGTAATGGCAGACAATAGCATTGGCCCAATTGACTTAGTGGTAGTGAACTTATATCCGTTTGCTAGCACTGTAGCTAAAGCAGGTTGCGCCCTTGAAGATGCCATTGAAAACATCGATATTGGTGGCCCTACTATGGTGCGTGCTGCTGCGAAAAACCATAAAGACGTCACCATTGTTGTTAACGCTAAAGACTACAGTAGCGTTATCGCTGAAATGCAAGCAAACGGTGGTGCAACTAGCCACACTACTCGTTTTAGTTTGGCCATAAGTGCATTTGAGCACACCGCTCAGTACGACGGCATGATTGCTAACTACTTTGGCGCTATGTTGCCAGCGTACAACGCACCGACAGAGCCAGCCAATAAGTTTCCACGCACCTTTAACAGCCAGTTTGTTAAAAAGCAGGACTTACGCTACGGTGAAAATAGCCACCAAAGTGCTGCTTTTTATGTTCAAGACAATGCGACTGAAGCCTCAGTATCTACCGCTAAACAGTTACAAGGCAAAGCACTGTCATATAATAACATTGCCGATACCGACGCTGCACTTGAGTGCGTAAAAGAATTTGCTGAACCTGCCTGCGTTATCGTTAAACACGCTAACCCCTGTGGTGTTGCCATTGGCGATTCTATATTAGCCGCGTATAACCGTGCCTACCAAACCGACCCTACCTCAGCGTTTGGCGGCATTATTGCCTTTAACCGCCAGTTAGACGAAACCACGGCGCAAGAAATTGTTAGCCGACAATTTGTTGAAGTGATTATTGCCCCTAGCGCCACCGATGCAGCAGTTGCCGTGATTAGCACTAAACCAAACGTACGCTTATTAGTGTGTGGTGAATTTAGTGCTGCTGCGCCAACGGTAGACATTAAGCAGGTTAACGGTGGCATTTTGTTACAAGATCGCGATCAAGCCAAGATTACCGAAGCAGATTTAAAAGTAGTAACCAAGCGTCAGCCAACCGAGCAAGAACTAACAGACTTATTATTCTGCTGGAAAGTGGCCAAGTTTGTTAAGTCTAATGCCATTGTTTATGTAAAAGACAGCATGACTATTGGCGTTGGCGCCGGTCAGATGAGCCGAGTGTACAGTGCTAAAGTAGCGGGCATTAAGGCCGCAGACGAGCAACTAGAGGTTAAAGGCTCAGTAATGGCTTCTGATGCATTCTTTCCGTTTCGTGACGGCATAGACGCTGCGGCGGCCGCTGGCATTACTGCAGTAATACAGCCTGGCGGCTCAATGCGCGATGTTGAAGTTATTGCCGCTGCTGACGAGCACAATTTAGCCATGGTATTTACTGGCGTTCGTCACTTTCGTCATTAAAGCAGGTTATTTAACTACTAAAAGGCCGCATTGCGGCCTTTTTATATCAACTAGCTTGAAACCTGCCAAACACCCCACATACAGTGGATGGGTACCTAGCATCCTTTATTCAGAACACTTATAGTCGATAACACAGCATTAAGCTTGAGTATACGTTCAGCTTTGTTAAGCTTTAGCTAAGTAAAAAAAGGACATTAATTATGGCGCAATGGCTAAGCGGAATCGTTACTGACAATCATCACTGGCACGCCAATTTATTCAGTATTAAAGTAAAAGTTCCTAACTTCGATTTTATTGCTGGTCAATTTGTTCGTTTAGCTTTAGATACGCCAACCGGCAGAGTGCAGCGCGCCTATTCGCTGGTTAATAGCCCTGGCACTAATGAGCAAGAGTTTTTAGTTAGCACTGTTGCTGATGGCAGCCTGTCGCCATTATTACAGCAGCTTAAAATGGGCGACAACATTGAGGTAAGCCAACCGGCTTCAGGCTTCTTCATTTTAGACGAAGTGCCAGACGGTAATAATTTATGGCTTATTTCTAGCGGCACCGGCATAGGCCCCTATTTATCGATGTTAGGCACCCATGGCATATGGCAGCGCTTTAAACATATAGTGTTAGTGCATACCGTGCGCACCGTCGCTGATTTAGCCTATCGCGAGTATATTCACAACTGTCAGCGACAATACCCAGGCCAGTTGTATTATCAACCAATAGTTACCCGTGAAGCGCATTCTGGAGCTTTAGATAGGCGCATACCTGAGCTAATACAAACTAATGAATTACAACATGCATGCGCTCAAACACTAGACGAGCAGTCACAGATTATGTTGTGTGGTAATCCGCAAATGATTACCGAAACCAGAACGCTATTGGAAACGATGGGGCTGAAGAAAAATTTACGCCGTGCCCCCGGAAACATTACCGTGGAACAATATTGGAAATAAAAAACCAAATCCTAGTTTAGCTAATACTAATCGCCGGTATCGGCAAAGTCATTATCGACTAAGGTCAGCACACCAACCGTAATGATGCGTTGACCAACCATGTCACGCACACATAATTGAATATCACCAAACTCAGCCACAGCGTCAAGCTGTGGTGCTGTAGTTAAGGCTTTTTTTAGCACAAACTCTAAGCTGTCGTTATCATCCGCAACAAGGTTGATGCCATAAGAATGCCTTAAATCCGCAACCTTGGTGTTGCCCTTTAAGGTTAGTTCACGCGTCGGTAGCTCATTGCTTTCATCATCATTTACCGTGGCAGAGAACACACAATCGACAAAACTGCGGGTGCCCGGTTTTAACACAATAAATAAATGATCATCGGCATATAGCAACGTTGAACCACGAGGCGCGATAACCGTGTTATTACGGGTAATCATCGCCACCACCGTGCTATCTGGTAACGCCATTTGTGACAAGCGCCGACCTACCGCACGTGATGTTGCGCCTAACGTATATTCAACGATGTCAGCATCTACTTCACCTAATGCGGTAATTTCTAGGGTTGCAGCCGGGGTAGCCGGTGGCGGTATGGTGAGTTTTAGTTTTCTTGCTACCCAAGGCAAGGTCGAACCTTGCACCGTAGCCGAAATTAACACCACAAAAAATACTACGTTAAAAATCAGCGCCGCGCCGGGTAACTCATACAGTAGTGGAAATATCGCGAGAATAATTGGCACAGAACCGCGCAAACCAACCCAAGAGACTAAAGTGATCTCGCGACGGTTAAAGCCAAATAGTGCTAAGAACGGCACCACGGCCAAAGGCCGCGCAATAAAAATTAATACTAAGGCAATAATTAACCCTTCAAACCAGACATCTAATAAAGATGATGGGTTAATTAATAAACCTAGCACCACGAACATGGTTATTTGGCTTAACCAAGCCAAACCGTCGTGGAATAAAAAGGTACTACGCTGAAAGACAAACCGGCTGTTACCTATTACCACACCAGTAATAAAAATTGCTAAAAAGCCACTACCGCCAAGGTTTGCCGTTATGCCAAAAGAGAGTAAACCACAGGCTGCCACCATCACCGGATATAACCCCGAGGCGACTAGCTGAATTTTATTAATCATTTTTACAGATAGCCAGCCTACAGCAAGGCCAACCACAGCACCCAAGCCCATTTGCTTTAAAAACATCAGCAGCAAGCCGGTGCCGGGCTTCATATTGTGCATGATAATTTCGAGCATACCGACGGTTAAAAAAATTGCCATCGGATCGTTCGACGCACTTTCTATTTCTAAGGTGGCTTTAAGCTTTTTATTTAAATTAATACCCGCATTGCGCAATAGTGCAAACACTGCCGCGGCATCCGTAGAGCCAACAATGGCACCCAGCAATAAGCCATTTAATAAGGGAATATCCAAAACGTAAGCTGCGGCAACTCCAGTTACTGCCGCGGTAATAAGCACGCCCAAAGTGGCTAAGGTTGCCGCGGGGCGCCAAACTTTTTTAATGGCTCGTAAGGGTGTTTGTAAACCACCATCAAATAATATCATGGCTAAGGCTAAGGTACCCAACGCATGTGCCGCACCAGCATTGTCAAAAACAATACCGCCGGGGCCATCTTCACCGGCTAGCATACCCACCAATAAAAACAGCACTAACACCGGCAAGCCTAACCGAGCGGATAACTTACTCGACATGATGCCAAATAAGATCAGTACCGCCGCCAACAATATAATATGGTCAATCACAAACATTCAGGGTTCTCATTCTTAGCTAAGACTAGCCGATTTTTGTTAGAGATAGGAATAATATAGCAGGTATATATGGGCTTACTACTTGAATTTCAAGTTAATTATGAGAGCCAGTTTAGCAGTTAAAATATCCCGGCCAGTGATCTGAGTAAACCGTTATGCAAAGGTAGCTCAGCGTCTTTCCACTCTAAGTTAGCTTTATTAGCAAAACTGACCACTTTAATCTGATATTTGCGCATATCGGTATCGCGTTGCCATAACTGAGTAAAAGCGCCGCTGCTGCCCTGTAATAACCGGTGTTCAGTATACTCTTTTACTTTTTGTTCTGAATCTGGCGATATACGTTCGGCTATTTGCACATCAGTAAGCATGGTGTAGTACTTGTCTTTAACTAACTGATTACCTATATATTCCGCTCCAGCAAAAGCCGCTAGTACCACCAAGGCTCGGGCAATATCTTTACCATCTAAATTTGTACCGACCGAGGTATCAACAAATACGGCTGCACCTTGGTTGTAGCGGTTATCACTTTGCTGCGAGGTTTCGCGCGGTGGTGGTGGCGCCATGCCCGGTTCTAACAATGCCTGAGTCTCTTCAGCGGTCATGCCGTACTCGGCTGCCAATACAATGTCAGGCCGCTCTTTTAGTACAGTGCGCACATTTACTTGCAGCCAATATTGCGCGCTAAGCGGTGAATCCACGATCAAATAACCACGCTGTAACATAAAGCTACGTACGTCGTCGGCTAATGGTAAGGTATATTCAGCGGTGGTATTTTTAATATCCAGATAAATAGTGCGCTGCTCTGGCTCAACCGGATCTAAGTATACCGTTTGGCTCATACGTGTTTGCACGTCTAACTTACGTTTTGCTACAGAGGTATGCACTGCGGTGCAGGCGGTTAATACCTGCACCAGTAACAATAAAAAAACCACGCGCATTTTAGAATAATCCAGCCAATGCCCGTACCATGCCCTGTGTTAATTCAGGCTCAGCGTCCGGCCATTTTAAATTACTTTGATTGGCAAAACTAACAACCCGACTTTGATATTTACGCATGTCCGTAGTGCGGTTATAGCTTGAGGTCGTGCTGCCACTATCGCCTTGAATTAACTGGTGTTCAGATTTTTCTCTTACCGCACCATCAAAACGTTCCATAATTTGAATATCGGTAATCACGCTGTAATACACATCTTCTACCATGGCATCAACCACCGTGCCAACAACTGCACCGCCTACAACCGCGCCCACCATAGCACCGCCCGATGCACCACCAGTTGCTCGGTGAATGGCATAACCACTGACAGCGCCAGCAGCAATACCTGGGCCGGCTGCTAATGCTGAATTAGTGTCGCGTGCATTGCTACGACCAACTTGTAAAATGTTCGCTTGTAACCAGTAATGCGCTTGTTTTGGGCTATCAATAACGCGATAACCGCGAGCTTGTAAACTTTGAATCACTTGCTGCTTTAAATCAAATTCTGGTTTATCTGAGGTATTACGTATATCAACAAAAATACTACGTTGTTCCGGTTCTACTGGGTCGAGAAATATTGAGCTACTCATTTTGGTTTGTACATCTAAATTCCGCTTAGCAACCGCCGTATGTAAGGCGCCACAACCGGCTAGGCTTAATGTCGTCATGACTACCGCAGACATTAATAGGGTTTTCATTATTGCTCCTTAACTGAGATAGTATTTTAATTTCTAATAAAAATTTTGTTATCTTTAGCGATTATAGCTGAATCGTATCTGAATATTTGTGCAGAAACTATACGTACGAGCATAATGCATACGCTGAGGTTTGCACTGACTCAATTAACGCAGTGAAATATATAGTGCTATACGTTTTACCTTTACATTTTGCGCTTAGCCGTTACAATATGCGCCGCTGTTTTGAACGAAATTTATACTGCTCTTTTTAAAATAAGGTAATTGCTATGCATCCGATGTTAAACATCGCGGTTCGCGCTGCTCGTAGCGCGGGTAACGTGATCGCTCGTGCCTGTGGCCAGCTTGATATGGTTCAAAAATTCCAAAAAGGTACGAATGACTTTGTTACCAACGTGGATAAAGAAGCTGAACAAGCTATTGTTCAGGTGTTACAAAAGTCTTTTCCTACCCACGGTATTGTTGGAGAAGAGCATGGCGATTACGGTAACAACGACAGTGAGTTCCAATGGATCATTGACCCATTGGACGGCACCGCAAACTTTATTAAAGGCATTCCGCATTTCGCGGTGTCTATCGCACTAAAACACCAAGGTAAATTAGACCAAGCAGTGATCTTTGATCCTCTGCGTGGTGAGCTATTTACTGCATCACGTGGTCGTGGCGCACAGCTAAACGGTACACGTATTCGTGTAAACAACCTAGCTGACATGAGCGGCACGATAATAGCCACAGGTTTTCCGTTTAAAAACAAAACCCATTTACCGGCTCATAGCGCAATGCTAGCTAGCTTATTAGCTGAAGCTGCTGATGTGCGTCGTACGGGTTCAGCCGCATTAGATTTAGCCTATGTCGCTGCAGGCCGTTTTGATGGCTTCTTTGAAATTGGTTTAAAACCTTGGGATATCGCTGCTGGCGAGTTAATTGTGCGTGAAGCCGGTGGTTTAGTTTGCGACTTTGTTGGTGGTAATAACCAATTACGTAGTGGCAACATTGTAGCCGCACCACCAAAAGTGTTAGCGGCTATGTTAAAAGGTATTCGGCCACATTTGACCGAAACGCTATCGCGCTAATTGCTCATCTATATCCGATATAACACAGCTATAACCTAACTATAGCTGTGTTAGCTTGTACCCTTTCTGTTGTAATAGTTGCAGCAAATTATTTTCTCCCGCTAAATGTAGTGCACCCACCAATACCAATTCCACTTCGGGTGTAGCCAGCATTTTTTCTATTTGTGGCAACCAACTTTTATTACGCTGCACTAACAAGGTATCGTAAAACTGCTGGCCTTGTGGCGTATCAGTGAACGCCATAGCTAACTTACTTAGTGAGGCAATGTTACCGGCACGCCACGCACTAATGATCTCGGTTAGCTGCGCTTCGAGCTCAGATAGTTGCTCTAAGTTTTGCTGTACAAATACGTTTTCATTAGTATCAGAAATATTCAGTAGCATGCTTAATTGCTGCTCTACGGTTTCTAAAAACAGTAATGGCTTGGCATCAGCGATTGCCCGTTGTAAAAAATGACTGTCAACACCTTCGCCGGCCATACCGGCTTTTTGCAACGCTACTTGCATTAATGTCAGCATAACAAAATCTGGTTTAAAGCTATTTAACGGTGCAAGATCAACGCCTTGGCTTTTAGCAAACTGTGCAAGTTGTTGATAGGTTGCAGCCGACAGCACATTATTTAAACTGCGACCATCTTGATAACGTGCATGCTGCATCAGTAATTGCATACCCTCTGCGGTTTCTAACTCTCGTATATCCGTTTCAAACGCCAAAACCGCTGCAGCTTGATAGGCAGTAGCAAATTCATCTGGCAGTGGAAATTGCTCTGGCGGTAATAAGTGCACCGTACCGGCAATGTATAAATGCTGTTCGCCGTTAGTTAGCTGCCACACCGAGGTTTCGGCTTGCGCCGATGCAACACAAAATACTGTCGAAGCTACACCAAGCCATTGTTTAAACCTTAACATGCACGCTCCTTATTGTTGTGCGGTTGGTACATCCAGCGGTAATTTACGTTCACACCATTCACGATAGCCGCCAATTAGACTATACACATTGCTATAACCCATTTGTTGTAATGTGTGCGCTGACAGTGCGGAGCGATAACCGCCACCACAATACAGCACTATTTTCTGCTTTGTATCGGCAACGGTTTGTTCAATATCACGCTCAATAATGCCTTTACCTAAGTGCATAGCTTCGGGTAAATGTCCGTTAGCCCATTCGTGATCTTCGCGAATATCTAATAATACATAAGGCTGATTATGCTCGAGTAACTCGGAAATACTAATTTCTTTAATCTGCGCCCTAGCCTGTTCAACCAAGGCAACAAAGCCTGCTGCATGTTGTTTGCTCATTGCTGTATCCTTATGCGTTTGAATTACGCCATAAAAAATGCCAGTATCGAACTGGCATTTTTAGCATCTTTAGCGACAAATTACATTAACGCGTCAGTATTTTCGCCTTCTTTCTCTACCGGCGGCGGTGGCAGCATATCTTCACGGCTAATGCCTAAAGTTTCTGCAATTGCGCTGGCAACATAGATAGAAGAGTATGTACCAATGACGATACCAAACAACAATGCGGTGGCAAAACCATGAATTAACGCGCCGCCCATATAAAACAGTACTATTAATACCAGTACGGTAGTTAGCGAGGTAATAACCGTACGGTTTAAGGTTGAGGTAATAGCATCGTTAATGGTCTCAGCCACTGACGTATCGCGCAGTTTGCGGAAGCTTTCACGGATACGGTCAAATACCACTATAGTGTCGTTTATCGAGTAGCCTATTAACGCCAATATTGCTGCTAACACCGTTAGATCAAATTCAAGCTGCAGTATAGAAAACAGCCCCATGGTTATGATTACGTCATGGAACAGTGATAACACTGCACCGATAGACAAACGCCACTCAAAGCGCATGCTCACGTAAAGCAAAATACCTATTAGCGCCACTAACATGGCTAGGCCGCCATCTTGTTTTAGCTCTTCACCAACACTTGGCCCAACAAACTCGATACGACGCATAGTTACTGCATCAGCTTGCATTGAGTTCAGCGCTTTAATTACGCTGTCACCCAATGTTGATTGATCAACATCTGTGCGCAGCGGTATGCGAATAAGCACGTCACGGCTGGTGCCAAATAACTGCACTACCGCATCGCCATAGCCGACATCAGTTAAGGTTTGGCGCACTGCCGGTAAGTCTGCAGGTTTAGCGAAGCCAACCTCAATAACCGTACCGCCAGTAAAATCTAAACCCCAGTTAATGCCCTTAGTAGCAATAGACACAAACGAACCTAAAACTAGAATGGCCGACAGTATTATTGCTACCCATTTATAACGCATAAAATTGAGTGGCTGAGTAAAATTAAACACTTGCATGCCGTACTCCTTATATTGGCAGTGACTGCACGCGGCGGCCACCCCAGAATAAATTAACCAATAAGCGAGTACCCACAACGGCGGTAAATATCGACGTTAAAATACCTATTGCCAGTGTTACGGCAAAGCCTTTAATTGGGCCAGTGCCAACGCCAAACAAAATAAGCGCAACTAATAAGGTGGTGATATTTGAGTCAGCAATAGTAGCAAAGGCACGGTCATAACCATGATGAATAGCTTGTTGCACGGAACGGCCTTCGGTCATTTCTTCACGAATACGCTCAAATATTAGTACGTTAGCATCCACGGCCATACCTACGGTTAGCACAATACCAGCCATACCCGGTAAGGTCAGTGTTGCGCCTGGGATCATTGACATAACACCAACAATTAGCACTAAGTTAGCGACCAAGGCGATGTTGGCAATCATACCGAAGGCTTTATAGTAGATAACCATAAAGATCAGTACAGCAACCATACCCCATTGAATTGCTTTAACACCCAGCTCGATATTTTCTTTACCCAAGCTTGGGCCAATGGTGCGCTCTTCAATAATCTGAATAGGTGCGATAAGTGCACCAGCACGCAGTAAGGTGGATAAGTTTTGCGCTTCACCGGGTGAACTAATACCGGTAATACGGAAATCACGACCTAAACGCGCTTGAATAGTCGCGTCGTTAATCACTTCCTGCTGTTTAATCAGCACCGGCGTACCATCGGCAGCGATTTCGGTACCAGGTTTATATTCAATAAACACCGATGCCATGCGCCGGCCTATTGCATCTTTGGTTGCCGTAGATAATAAACTACCGCCTTTAGCATCCAGTTTAATGCTAACTTGCGGCCGACTGTATTCATCATACGCAGAGCTTGCGCCGGTAATATGTTCGCCGGTTAGCATAACGCGTTTTTCTAACAACACCGGGCGTCCATCACGGGTATAGTAAAGTTCTGCACCTGGTGGCACACGGCCGTCTAACGCTGCGCCTATATCACCGTCTTCATCTACTAAACGAAACTCTAACGATGCCGTAGCGCCCAATATTTCTTTGGCTTGCGCGGTATCTTGCACACCTGGCAGCTGCACTACAATGCGGTCAGAACCTTGGCGCTGCACTAATGGCTCAGCAACACCAATTTCATTTACCCGATTACGAATAATAGTAATATTTTGCTCAAGTGCATATTCACGAATTTCTTTTAGACGAATCTCACTAATAGTGACAAATACAGTAAGCTCATCGTTACCCGGTGCAAACACCAATTCGCGGTCACGTTTTTTCAGGGCAGCTTCAGCCAATGCCACGTCTTCCACACTACGTAAGGTTAACTGCACCTGTCCTCGGTCTAAATCAACCTTGGTACTGCGATAGCGAATTTTTTCGGCTTGTAAATCTAGCCGAAATGTTTGCGCCATATCATTTAGGTTTTTGTCTAATGCCGCTTTCATGTCAACGGCCATTAAAAAGTGCACACCGCCGCGTAAGTCTAAGCCTAATTTCATTGGCGAGGCGCCAATGCTGTTTAGCCAATCTGGCGTAGCAGGCGCAAGATTTAATGCATTAATGTAGCCGCTACCTAGCAACTGAGTGGCAATTTCACGGGCTTGCAACTGTTCTTCTGTGCTGTTAAAGCGGGCTAATACTTGGCCATTCTCTAACTCGACAGATTTTGCAGCAATACCAGCAGCGGCAAACGCTTGCTCTAATTCAGAGCGCACATCTTCGGCAACTGTGCCACCACGGGTAGCGCTAATATTTAGCGCGGGATCTTCTGGGTATAAGTTTGGTAATGCATACACGAATGCTAGCAATAATATGCCAACAACTAAAAAGTAGCGCCAAACGGGGTTTTGATTTAACACCTGTTTATCCTTAAAATCTGGCTTACAGTGACTTCAGTGTACCCTTTGGTAACACCGCGCTGATGGCAGCTTTTTGCACCGTGACTTCAGTGCTATCGTTTAACGCAACAACAACATAATCTTTGTCTTCAGAAATTTTACTAATACGGCCAACTAAACCACCCTGCGTTAAAACCTCGTCCCCCTTACCCAGTGCCGACATTAAATTGCGGTGGTCTTTAACGCGCTTAGCTTGCGGGCGGTAAATTAAAAAGTAAAAAATCAAACCGAAAGCCGCTAACATAATAATTAGATCAAAGCCGCCACCTGCCGCCGGTGCTGCCGGAGTCGCCTGCGCGTATGCATTACTAATAAATAAGCTCATAAATGTTCCCTTAATTGTGATTAATATTGTTATTTTTGCTATCTACAGCGTCAAGTGCCGGTACCGGCAAGCCACGCTTAGTATAAAACTGTTCAACAAACTGCACCAAAGTACCAGCGGTTATAGCGCTGCGCAATCCTTGCATTAATTTCTGATAATGATGCAAGTTATGCATGGTATTTAAACGCGCACCTTGTATTTCATTACAGCGATCGAGATGGTGCAAGTAAGCTCGAGAGTAATTTTTACAGGTGTAACAATCACACTCGGCATCTAAAGGCCCAATGTCATCTTTGTATTTCGCGTTGCGAATTTTTATCACGCCATCGCTAACAAATAAATGCCCATTGCGCGCATTACGGGTTGGCATGACACAGTCAAACATATCGATACCACGGCGCACCGCTTCAACGATATCTTCCGGTTTACCCACGCCCATTAAATAGCGCGGTTTGTGCGCAGGCATTTTATCAGTGGTATGGTTCAGAATATTAATCATGTCCGCTTTTGGCTCGCCTACTGATAAGCCGCCAATGGCATAACCATCAAAGCCAATCTCTTCTAAACCATTTAATGATACATCACGCAGGTTTGGGTACATACCGCCTTGAATTATACCAAATAGCGCAGCTGGGTTATCGCCATGTGCATCTTTACTGCGTTTGGCCCAACGTAATGACAATTCCATAGATTTTTTTGCTTGCTGTTCGGTAGCAGGATACGGCGTGCATTCGTCAAAAATCATCACAATGTCAGAGCCCAGATCGCGCTGCACTTCCATTGAGCGTTCCGGCGTTAACATAATGCGCTCGCCATTAAGCGGTGAACGAAACTTAACACCTTCTTCCGTAATTTTACGCAGTTCACCCAAGCTAAATACCTGAAAACCACCCGAGTCAGTTAAAATAGGTTTTTGCCAGTGCATGAAATTATGCAAGTCACCGTGTTTTTTTATAATTTCGGTGCCGGGACGCAACATTAAGTGAAAGGTATTGCCTAAACAAATTTGTGCACCAGTAGCATCTAGCTCTTCCGGTGTCATGCCTTTTACCGTGCCGTACGTGCCTACAGGCATGAATGCTGGCGTTTCTACTACACCACGTTCAAAGATCAGTCTGCCGCGGCGGGCTTTGCCATCGGTGGTATCTAATTCAAATTTCATCGTTATCCTTTTATGCCAGAAAAACAGTCCGGCTTTTTTGCGTCGCGATTATAACAGCTAAACTGCCAGAAACTAAACTGAACTCGTTAACCTTACTTAGCCAACTGCAGATTGCCACCACGTTAGTGATAAGCGCGTCGACTTATTAGCTAATAAACATGGCATCGCCATACGAATAAAAGCGGTACTGCTCAGCAATCGCGGTTTGATACGCTTGCATCACATAATCACGCTGGCTAAACGCTGACACCAACATAATTAACGTCGATTCTGGTAAGTGAAAATTAGTTACTAAGGCGTCAATAACGTTAAAACGATAACCTGGGTAAATAAAAATTTTCGTGTCGCCGCTGTAGGCAATAAGCTTACCTTCACCTTGTTGTGCCGCTGATTCTAGCGAACGCACCGACGTAGTGCCCACAGCAATAACACGATTACCGCGAGCTTTGCATGCAGTTACCGCATCAACTACTTGCTGCGACACCTCAATATATTCGGCATGCATCTTATGCTCTAGCACGTTATCTACCCGCACCGGTTGAAACGTACCCGCGCCAACATGTAGCGTAACATAAGCAAACTCAACGCCTTTTGCGCTGAGTTTATCTAGCAACGGCTGGTCAAAATGCAACCCCGCTGTTGGCGCAGCAACCGCGCCAGGCTTTGCGTTATACACCGTTTGGTAACGCGCTTTATCTTCGTCGTTGTCTGGTCGGTCAATGTACGGTGGCAATGGCATATGCCCTAAGCGTTCAAGCATAGTGAGCACGGGTTCGTCACTTAGCACTTCTAATTCAAATAATTCTTCGTGCCGTTGGTTCATCCGTACTTCGGCTGAATTTTCTAACAATAATATGGCGCCAGCTTTAGGCGCTTTACTGGCGCGAACATGGGCTAAAAACCGCTTGTTATCTAACATGCGCTCTACTAGCACTTCAACTTTGCCGCCGGATAATTTTTGGCCAAACAAACGTGCAGGAATAACTTTAGTATTATTAAAGACTAACAGATCACCCGCTTGCAGTTGATCGGCAAGATCTTTAAAAATATGATGTTGCAGCTCGCCATTGTGTTTATTCATCACCAGTAAGCGGCTAGATGAGCGCTCCGCTTTGGGAAAACGGGCAATAAGCTGCTCTGGCAGCTCGAATGAGAAGTCTTTAACGTGCATTTTAATTCCTTGGCTTTACCGACCAGAGGGCGCGGCTATAAAAAAACAGCGGTATTTTAGCAGGAGCTTAGGCGGATTGGCATTTGTTCAATAACACTTCGGTAATTAAATCGGCCATAATGCGATAACTACGCGCCTTGCTTGAGGTAGGTCGCCAAGCAACACCAATATCACGATACGCATTACCTGCACCCGGTTGTTGTGCAATTAATTCAGTACCGTCAAGTACACCACTATTAATCGCCATTTGCGGCATAAAAGTCACACCTAGCTTGTTATTTACCATCTGGATCAGCGTATGTAGGCTAGTAGCAAAAAACGGGTTTACTTTGCGGCTATCTTCTAACTCACAAGCTTTAACCGCATGATTAGTTAAACAATGTTCGCGCTCTAATAAAAAAATACTTTCATCAGGCCATTGGTTAATGTCATTGCTAAAGCCACGGTCTAGCCAGTCTTGGTGCAATACTAGCTTAAATCCGTCTTGCGCTAACACTTCTGCATGAAAGGTACCGGTTTCATAAGGCAACGCCAGTAATACCATATCTAGTCTACCTTCGCCCAGTGCATGCAACGAGTTGTCTGAGGTATCTTCACGCAGTAGCAATTGTAAATCGGGGTAACGCTCGCGACATAACGCCATTACTTCGCTTAACACAAAAGGCGCGATAGTAGGTATACACCCCAAACGAAACGGCCCCGCCATCGGCTTACCTTGGCTTTTGGCAAAGTCGGTTAACTCTTCGCACTGCTCAATAATATAACGCGCCTGGCGCACAATATCCTCGCCTAGCGGCGTAAAAATAAAAGATTTGTGATCACGCTCTAACAGCTGCACCGCCATAGTTTCTTCTAAATTGGCAATAGCAGCGCTAAGTGTAGATTGGCCGATATAACAAGCATCAGCTGCTCGACCAAAATGCTGATATTCGTGCAGCGCCAGCAAATACTGCAATTGTTTAATACTTGGCAAACGCTTCATTATTAATTCCGATTAAAAAAATACTTTATAATTAATATAAGTGTTTAAACTTTACGCCTGATAGCTCCAAGCTGCAACCGTATTAGCTGCTATCGTTTTATTAACGCCAATAAAAAAGCCCTCTACGTTGAGGGCTTTTGCATATTTAGCCAAATTACACGCTAAATATGGCTCTTAAAATAAAGAAAAATACGATGGCTAACCCCGCGCCAACTGGCAGCGTTATAATCCAAGAGATAAAGATATTGCGCACCACGCCTAAATTGAGTGCTGCAATACCGCGAGCTAAACCCACTCCTAATACTGCACCGACCAAGGTTTGCGTAGTTGAGATAGGTAAACCCGTACCTGAAGCAATAACCACTGTAGATGCTGCAGATAACTCAGCGGCAAAACCACGGCTTGGCGTTAAATGTGTTATCGCCGTACCTACGGTTTTAATCACTCGCGCACCTAGCGTTGCCAAACCCAGCACAATACCGACTGCGCCTAACGGTAAGATCCACCATGCTAAACTAGCGGTACTAGAAATTTCGCCACCAGAGCTAACTACACTTACTACTGCAGCTAAAGGGCCGATAGCATTAGCAACGTCATTTGAACCGTGCGCAAATGCCATACAACAGGCGGTAGTAATCATTAACACGCCAAAAATACGCTCAACGTTACTAAACTGGGTTTTTCTATCTGCTGCAGGGTCAAACTTCAAGCGCGAAATAACCACTTTACCTATTATTCCTACCACTGCAGCTATCGCTAACGCAATAACATAGCCATTCATAGTGCTTAGGTGCAAGCCCACATGCTTTAGGCCCTTTTGTACCGTCACTAACGACATAACAAACGCAGCGAAACCCATGT
This sequence comes from Rheinheimera metallidurans, assembly GCF_036983985.1. Classification (NCBI taxonomy): domain Bacteria; kingdom Pseudomonadati; phylum Pseudomonadota; class Gammaproteobacteria; order Chromatiales; family Chromatiaceae; genus Rheinheimera; species Rheinheimera metallidurans. Next base: position 219,655 of record NZ_JALAHQ010000003.1, on the reverse strand, counting down.
AAAACGGTACATATTTTTTCGCATTTGCTAACGGATTATCGGTATCAAAAATCAGCCGCTGGGCACTCATAAAAAACATGTACGCCAGCACACCCGCCAGTAATGGCGTGATGATCCAGCTACCAACTATGCCGCCTACTTTGCCCCAATGTACGGCGTCTACGCCAACACCCACTGCCGCAAAACCGATAATAGCACCGACAATAGAATGGGTAGTTGATACCGGCCAACCAAAGTAAGACGCGGCAATTAACCAAGTCGCAGCAGCCAATAATGAGGCAATCATGCCATAAGCCATTAACTCTGGTGCATCGACAAAGAATGCGGCGTCGGTAATACCGCCACGAATAGTTGAAGTAACAGAACCGCCGGCTAAATATGCACCAGCAAACTCAAAAATGGCAGCTATAACAATAGCTTGTTTAATTGTTAGTGCTTTAGAACCAACTGAAGTACCCATGGCATTGGCAACGTCATTGGCGCCAACGCCATAAGCCATAAAGAAACCAAACACCGCGGCAATAATCACCAGGATTAAACCGTATGATTGTATAATATCCATCAGAAAAACCTTTTAAAATTAACGAGCTAACATAATTTCGAGACGAGAACCCACTTTAAGTGCAACATCAGCTAAGTCGCCAACCCATTCCAACGTACGATATAAAAACATCACATCTATTGGATTAAGTTCTTGCTCTGTCACACGCAAATCTCTACGCAACTTAATTTGCATTGCGTCGGTATCAGCTTCAATTCTATCTAATCGCTCAACCATCTTGATAACCAGGTCAACTTCACGACCACGAAAACCGGTTTGTAGCAATTCTTCTAACTCGTTAATCACTTCACATGCCAGCGTAGTAGCATCGATACAACGCTGTAAATATAACTTAAAGCCTTCTTGTAAACTGACAGGGATTAGTAGCTCTCGGCCAAGTACCCTACCTGATATATCCTTCGTTTTGTTCGCAATTTTATCTTGCTGCGAGACCAATTCTAAAATATCGGTTCGCTCAACCGGCAGAAACAGACCACGTGGTAAATTCACTCGAATTTCCCGCTTTAATATGTCGGCTTCCTTTTCCAACATTACGATTTTTTTGCGTACATCCGCCGCGAGCTGCCAATCTTGCTGATACACAGCATCAAAGAAAGGTAACAGCAATTCACTTGCCTCATGCACCTTGCGAATATGTTCTTCTATCGGCTTAATAGGTGACTTGGCAAACATGGATAAAAAAGTACTAGCTGGCATAGCCTGGCCTCGTAAGTTAATTTTGACTGTCGTCGGCGCGCATTGTAACGACATTCAAAGCGCAATAAAAATGGAAAATGAATGCAGTATGAAAATGTTCTAAGTGTAGGCCAATTTAAGGCATAGCCTAAACCAGTAAAACACAATAAAAATCAAATGCGTATTTCTTGCTCAAGCTGCTCTGCGCTGCTATGGCGCACCACTTTGCCCTTAACGAAAAAAATAATATATTCCGCCAAATTTTTGCAGCGATCACCAATACGCTCTATTGAGCGCGCCGACCAGAGTACATTCATAACTTTAGGAATGGAGTGTGGGTTTTCTGCCATATAGGTCATTAATTGACGAGTAATCACTTCATATTCACGGTCAATTTTTTTGTCTTCTTTGTGCACTAATAACGCGGTTTCAACATCCATTCGCGCAAACGCGTCTAGTACATCATGCAACATTTGGCCGACATGACGACCTAAATTATCGAGATTAAGCAATAACTCTTGTTGTTCGCTATTAAAGGACTCTAATGCCGCCCGCGCAATACGACGCGTTTCATCGCCAATACGTTCCAAATCAGTAATGGCTTTCATTATGGCAAGCACTAAGCGTAAATCACTGGCAGCAGGTTGACGCTTAACAATAATACTGGTGCATTCTTTATCAATTTGCAGCTGCCAATCGTTTACCTTTAAATCGGTGTCTATAACCGCTTTTGCTAACTGGGCATCGGCGTTAATAATCGCCTTTAATGCATTGTTTAACTGCTGCTCTAGTAAGCCACCCATTGCCATCACATGACTGCGTATTTCGGCGATCTCTTCATTAAAAGAGCTAGAAATATGTTTATTTAAGCTTAGCTTATCCACTGTGCTCTCCAGTAAAGCGATTGAGCCTTATCGCCCAACAATTTTTACCGGCGTAGTATAGGCAAAAATAGCATGCTGATACCATATCAGGCAGCAACATAACTAAAATGTCATATGCGGCAACCTTAATTGCTGCAACTATTCATACAGAAATTATGGCTAAGCCAATAAATTTGCCTATATTATTGGTGATACATTTGAAAATTTTAAGTCTACGGCTACACTCTGAGCGAATTAAACTTTAGCTACATTGCGGTTACGCGCTGACGCTGTAATATTTCTTCACGTATGATAGGACAATATCGAATGAAGCAGTTAGTACTGACATTAATTGGTAAAGATAAAGCAGGGTTAGTCGAGAAGCTGGCCACGGTTGTTAGCACACATAATGGCAACTGGATGGCGAGCAACTTAAGCCATTTAGCGGGTTATTTTGCGGGTATTTTACAAGTTGAAGTTGCTGAACAAGACTTACCGGCGTTAACTGCTGCGTTAGAACAAATTAGCGAGCTAGATATTAAAATTCAACAAGGTGTTGCCAGTACCTTACGTACAGAGCAGCAACTGCAATTTGTTATTACTGGTAACGACCGCCCCGGCATAGTGCGAGAATTGTCGTCAGTGCTTAAACACAAAGGCAGCAACATTATTCACTTTGAGAGCAGCAAGCAAAGCGCACCAAACTGGGGCGTACCACTATTTAATGCTATTGCCACCGTTGAGTTATCTGCTGGTATTAGCCGCGACGAAGTGGTGAGAGCGCTCGAGGCTATTGCTACCGACATCGTCGTTGATATTGAAACCGAAGCCTAAAGTCATACCGCAGCCGAGCTTCGGCTGCCTTTATTTTGTTGCATAAACTTACCATTGCTTAACCCAGTCGTAGTTAGGGAGCTGGACCATGGAATACACCAATGCCGTCAGCGAGAGTGAGTATCCTACTTATTCGCGTGAATTAAGCTGGCTGGCTTTTAATGACCGAGTACTGCAAGAAGCGGCCGACGAGCGCAACCCACCGATAGAGCGCCTACGCTTTTTAGGTATTTACTCAAACAATATGGATGAGTTTTTTCGCGTTAGAGTAGCCGATGTAAAGCGCCGTATCTTGCTAAAAAAATACCAAAATACTGAGCAAGAAGATGCCGAAGCATTAATGCAGGCGATTCAACAACAAGTATTAAAACTTGGTGCGCGTTTTAATGCTATTTATCTTGATATTCAGCTAGAGCTGCGCAAGCACAATATAGAATTAATTGACCACCATAAGTTAACTGATTTGCAATCATTATGGGTACGCCGATATTTTCGCGACGAAGTGTTAAAGCATATATCACCGATGATTTTATCTGGTGACGAATTCAGTTTACCCAAAGCGCTAGAAGATAACGCTACCTATTTAATGGTCGAAATGACCGGCGCTAGTAAGCCAGAATACGCCATAGTGCAAGTGCCAACGAATGAGCTGTCACGATTTATTGAGTTACCGCTGCAACTGAATACGCGAAAAAAGAACGGTAATTATCGGCGGCAAATTTTGCTACTAGACGACGTTATCGTGCACTGTATTGCCGATTTGTTTTCTGGCTTTTTTGAGTTTGACGCCATCGAAGCTTACTCATTAAAACTCACCCGCGATGCCGATTACAATATTAGCGACACACTAGATCAGAGCCTGATTGATAAAATGTCTAAAGGCATTCGTCAGCGTTTAAAATCAGACCCTGTGCGGCTGGTATACGACAATGCGATGCCTGAGCAAATGCTAAAAGTTTTAAGTAAACAGCTTGGCACTAGCAGTAGCGCTGAGTCATTAATTCCTGGCAGCCGCTATCGCAATTTTAAAGATTTTATCGGCTTTCCCAACATTGGCCATCAAAGCTTAGCCTTTCCAATACAGCCAGCATTAAAAAGCCCGGAATTTGAGCAGCATGCCACCAGCTTCGACGCCATTAAAGCCGGCGATATTTTACTTTATTACCCGTATCACAGCTTTGGTTACTTTACAGAATGGGTACGCCAGGCTTCATTTGACCCCAAAGTTAGCCAAATTAAACTCACCATGTACCGAGTGGCCAAGCAGTCGCGCGTTATTAACTCATTAATTGATGCTGCGCGTAATGGTAAAAAAGTAACGGTAGTAGTAGAGCTAACTGCCCGTTTTGATGAAGAAAACAACATCAACTGGGCACGTAAAATGACTGAAGCCGGTATTCAAGTGGTATTTGGCTTAACGACATTAAAAGTACATTCTAAGTTGTGCCTAATTAGCCGTATAGAACGCGGTAAAACCATTAGCTATGGCCACATTAGTACCGGTAACTTTAATGAGAAAACCGCCCGTATTTATACCGACATCAGCCTATTTACCTGTCATTCAGAAATTACCGCTGAAATTGATCAAGTTTTTGAGTTTGTTGAATACAGTTACCGTCAATATGAGTTTAAGCACCTTATTGTGTCGCCCACGTGGAGTCGGTCACGCTTAATTCAGCTGATCCAGCGTGAAATAGATTTTGCTAACAGTGGCGATAAGGCTGAGATTTTTCTCAAACTAAACAATCTTGCTGATCCAGAAATTGTCGAACTACTGTACCGCGCAAGCCAAGCAGGAGTAAAAATTCGTATTATTGTTCGCGGTATGTGTGCACTGGTTCCGGGCATTAGCGGTATTAGCCAAAATATAAAAATTATTTCTGTGCTCGATCGCTTTTTAGAACATGCCCGGGTTTATGTGTTCCATAATGGCGGCGACACTAATGTTTACTTGTCGTCAGCCGACTGGATGACTCGAAACATAGACCAGCGAGTTGAAGTTGGCGTACCCATTTATGATCCGCGCCTTAAACAACAAGTATTAGATACGTTAGACATTCAATGGCACGATAACGTAAAGGCGCGTATTATTGACGCCCAACAAAGCAATGGCTACGTGAAGCGCGGCAACAAGCGTAGCATACGTTCACAACAAGAAATTTATGATTATTTTGCCCGCATAACCTGGCAAAACAGCGACCAAAGCCATTAATGAATGACATTACTGCTAACGTAACACGCCCAGAAAACCAAGCCTATATGGCCGCGGTTGATTTGGGTTCAAACTCTTTTCACATGGTTATTGCTCGCGTAGTCGATGGCGACATTCAGCCATTACATCGTGAAAAGCAAAAACTTCAACTAGCACAAGGTTTAAACGACCAGTTTGTGCTAAGTGAAGAGGCCATTGACCGCGGTTTATCCGTCCTAGCGCAATTTGCTGATACCTTAAAGCCCTTTGCACCACAATCGGTGCGGGTTATTGCTACCTACACCTTACGCCGAGCAAAAAATGCCGCTACGTTTTTACGCCGTGCTAAATCGGTATTTCCGTTTCCAATAGAAATTATTTCTGGCCAAGAAGAAGCGCGCTTTATATACAGTGGTGTGGCTAATTTTGAATATTTTAGCGGCCACCGCTTAGTAATTGACATCGGTGGCGGCAGCACTGAACTCGCCCTGGGGGTGGGTTTGCAACCGTTAAAACTAGGCAGTAGAAACATGGGCTGTATTAGCTATGGTTTGCAGCACTTTGCCCAAGGTCGTATTAGTGAAAAACGCTTTGCCCGTGCAATTTTACAGGCCGAACAAGAGCTAGAACCTATTGTCACTAGCTTTAGAGCGTTAGGCTGGCAACAAGTAGTGGGCACCTCGGGTACGGTCAAAATTATTCGCGATATTATTGTTGGTTTAGGCTTAAGTAACAACGCACTAGAATTGTCGCATCTGTTGGCGCTTAAAGCCCTATTATTAGCGTACAACAATAGCGCGCAATTAAATTTACCCGGCCTAACAGATGATAGAAAACCACTGATTTGCTCGGGTTTAGCCATACTAATTGCAGCATTTAATCTATTGCAAATCGACCAGCTAACCTATATCGACGCGGCACTGCGCGAAGGTGTGTTATATGAAATGAGCGATCGTTTGCAACATGTGGATATTCGTGAGCATACCGTTACTAGCTTGCAGCGCCGTTACGACGTCGATATGGCTCAAGCCAAGCGCGTTCGTAATACCGCATTAGTGCTATTTCAGCAGGTACGCCAGTTATGGCAGCTAAATGACGAAGACGCCACATTATTAGGCTGGGCCGCAACCTTATATGAAGTTGGTCTGCACATTAATTCATCAGGTGTACAAAAACATTCAGCCTACATTTTAGAAAATGCCAACCTACCCGGTTTTAACCAAGAAGAACAACTGCTTATCTCCACCTTAGTACGTTTCCATCGGCATAAAATCCGCTTAGATGACATGCCTACTTTTAGCCTGTATCAGCTATCACAGGCGGTATATTTAACGGTACTACTGCGTTTGGCCGTTTTGTTAAACCAAAAACGACGCGATGATATACTGCCTCAACTAACCGTTAGTGCAAAAGTACAGCAGCTACAGCTACATTTAAGCCCAGACTGGCTGGCACAACAACGCTTGCTTGCCGCCGATTTAGTCGCAGAGCAAAAAGTATTAAAGAAAATTGGTTTTACGCTTGATTGCTTCAACTTAACCACAGTAAAAGCCAGCTAGATATCAAACAATATCATTGCTTGGCTTTTTCACTATTAGCGCTTAAGGTAGAAACAGACTAAAAACTTGGAGCGGTTATGCGTTTATCATTGTTAAGTTTGGCATTATTACCACTGCTGCTTTCTGCACCCGCAATGGCCGATAGCTCAGTTGACAGTAAAACTAAACTGAGTAAACACATTGAGCAGGTTATGCCTAAAGTGATTAGCTGGCGGCGTGATCTACACCAACACCCTGAATTATCTAACCGTGAAGTGCGAACTGCCGCAAAAGTAGCTGCACACCTAGAATCGCTAGGCTTAGAGGTTCGCACCGGCATTGCTCATACCGGTGTAGTTGGCATTCTTAAAGGCGGTAAAGCCGGCCCTGTGGTTGCGCTACGTGCTGATATGGATGCGTTACCAGTAGCCGAACAAACAGGCTTACCCTTTGCGTCAACAGTAATGGCTGAATTTAACGGCCAACAAACCGGTGTAATGCACGCTTGTGGCCATGATGCGCACGTTGCGATGTTAATGGGTGTGGCTGAAGTACTAAGCAAACAAAAGGCCGATATTAGCGGCACTATTATGTTTGTGTTTCAACCAGCGGAAGAAGGCCCGCCAAACGGCGAAGACGGCGGCGCTAAAATGATGCTCGCTGAAGGCCTATTTGCTAACCCTTCGCCGTCGGCTATCTTCGGCCTTCACGTTTGGCCTGGCAACCCTGGGCAAATACAGGTAAAAACCGAAGGTATTATGGCGGCGGCTGACAGCTTTCAAATTACGGTAAAAGGTAAACAAGTACATGGCTCATCGCCATGGCTGGGTATTGACCCTATCAACGTTACTGGCCAGCTAATTAATGCGATTAATCTTATTCCGGCACGGCAAATTGACGTGACCAAAGCGCCAGCCGTAGTGTCTTTTGGTCAGGTACATGGTGGTATTCGTTGGAATATTATTCCTGATGACGTAAAGCTAGAAGGTACTATTCGCACCTTTGACAGCGCTATGCGTGAAGACTTAATTGCTCGCATGACCACCACTAGCGAACACATTGCCAAAGCCAGCGGCGCTACAGCAGAGCTGCATGTACATAATTTTGCTGCTGTTACTTGGAATGACCCAGCACTTACCGATTGGGCGATGCCAAGCTTAAAATGGGCGGCTGGTGATAAAGGTGTTGCCGGCGTTAAACCTATTACTGGTGCCGAAGACTTCTCGTTTTATCAACAAAAAATTCCTGGGGTGTTTTTCTTTTTAGGTATCTCGCCAGAAGGCAAAACTAACAGCGAGGTTGCCCCTAACCACTCGCCGATGTTTGACGTCAATGAAGATGCACTAATTAACGGCGTGCGCGCATTAAGTTCGTTAGCGCTAGATTATTTAGACCAAGCGCCAACGCTTAAGCCGCAATAATGATGTTAGTACCAGAGCGCTGCCACTGGGCAGATTTAAGCAAACCCGATTACGTGGCCTACCACGACACCGAGTGGGGTGTGCCGGTATATGACGATAATAAACTGTTTGAGTTTTTAGTGCTTGAAGCCGCTCAAGCTGGGCTTAGCTGGTATACCGTATTAAAAAAGCGTGACAACTACCGCACTGCCTTTGCTAATTTCGACCCGGTAAAGGTGGCGGCATTTGACGAAGCTAAAGCCAGCGAGCTACTGCTAAACCCTGGTATTATTCGTAATCGGCTAAAAATTGCTGCAGCTATTAATAACGCGTCACGGTTTATTGAGGTACAGCAAGAGTTTGGTAGTTTTAGCCAATATCAGTGGCGCTTTGTTAATGGTTCACCGCAAGTGAATAACATTGCCAGCGCTGCCGACATTCGTGCTACCAGCCCAGAATCTGATGCTTTTAGTAAAGACTTAAAAAAACGCGGCTTTACCTTTATTGGTTCAACCATTATGTATGCCTACATGCAGGCCTGCGGCATGGTAAATGACCATCATAATCAGTGTTTTTGTAAAAATGGGGTAAGCACAATATAAGTCAGCTTAAAGCACTAGCTCTGGCGGTAGCGTAAAGGAAAAACGGCTGCCTTTGCCGGGCTCACTATTAATGACCAGCTTGCTATTATGCCACGACAACACATGCTTCACTATAGCCAAGCCAAGACCGCTGCCACCGGTATTGCGAGCGCGCGCTTCATCTACTCGGTAAAAACGTTCTGTTAAACGCTTTACATGCTGCAGTGCTATACCCGGCCCATTATCCGTTATCGTAAACACGGCACCATTAGGCTGTCGCTGCCAGCTAAGCTGAATAATGCCGTTACTAGGCGTGTATTTAATGGCGTTGGTGAGCAAATTAGAAAATACACTACGTAGCTCTTCACTAACGCCGGTTACTTTAAGCTTGCTATCAACAGCAAAGCTGATTTGATGCTGTTTATCATGGTTCAGCGCCTGCGCTTCTTGCTCTAAGGTCGCAAGCAAGCTTGGTACATCGACTTCATTATCAAACGGTACTTTAGTAGCAGCTTCTATTCGCGATAGCGTGAGTAATTGCTGCACTAACAGCTCCATACGTTTGGTCTGATCTAGCATTACGTTATGCGCTTTTTTCCACATCGCTTTATCGGGTAAATGCTCATCATCCATAACTTCAAGATAACCTTGCAGCACAGTAAGCGGTGTACGCAATTCGTGCGATACGTTGGCAACAAAGTCTTTACGAACTTGCTCAAGCTGCTTTAAGTGCGAGATATCGCGGACGATCAACAAGTATTGTTCAATATCGTAGGGCACCAGATGAAGCTCAAGTGTTCGCTGCGCGCTCACCGGTGATGGCAGCTCAATCGGCTGGGTAAAGTTTGTTGCCGCTAAGTATTGCTGAAAATCAGGATGGCGAATAAGGTTATCTAACCGAATGCCTTCATCCGACGGCCAATGTAGGCCAATTAAGGTTTGTGCTAACTGGTTACTCCAAACAATAGTCCAGTCATCACGCAGTACTACTACCGCTTCTGGCAATGCTTCTACACCATCGCGAAAGCGCCGTACCATATTTCTCAGTTCACGGCGTTTACGCCGATCTTTGCGCTGCTGGTAATATATACCTTCAAATAAATGTGCCCAAATGCCGTCAGCCATCGGCGGTGATAGCTTACGATCTTGCCACAGCCATTTATCCATAAGAAACAAGTGATGATAGTGCCATAGCAGTAAGGCGATGGTGAAAATAAGTAGCGCCAGCACTAAGCTGTTAGAAATAAAGCCGACCAAGGCCATAAAGCAATATAAAAGAACGAGTTTGGTATACACCTTCTTTTTTGACAGTAGCTGACGCATAACGGCAGTAATTAACCTTACTTAGCGGAGAAACGGTAACCAGCACCACGCACGGTTTGCACTAATCTATCATGCCCGGCTACAGAAATCGCCATACGTAAACGTCGAATATGCACATCCACCGTGCGATCTTCCACATACACATTGGTGCCCCACACGTGATCAAGCAACTGTTCGCGGCTGTATACTCGCTCGGGATGGGTCATAAAAAAGTGCAGCAGCCGAAACTCGGTAGGGCCAATATCTAGGGTGTGCTCTTGTGCCGTTACCCGATGCGATACAGGGTCAAGTTTTAAACCTTGCACGTCCAACACTTCGTCTAGGCTAGTGGGTGCTACGCGACGGATAACGGCTTTAATGCGCGCCATTAATTCTTTAGGTGAAAATGGTTTAGTCACATAATCATCAGCGCCCACTTCTAAGCCACGCACCTTGTCTTCTTCTTCGCCACGAGCAGTAATCATAATAATCGGGATATTACGCATTAGCTCATGCTGCTTCATTTTTTTGGCTATCTGAATACCACTGCCGCCGGGTAACATCCAGTCTAGTAATACTAAATCAGGATAAGGTTCTACTAGCGCATTAAGTGCCGAGTTATAGTCTTCAGCCGTTGTCGCTTGGTAACCGTGTTGCTCCAAAACAAAACACAGCATATCGCGTATTGGCGCTTCGTCTTCTACTACTAAAATTTTTCTTGTCATTAAACCCACCACACTCGATTTATTGTCGGGCTTTTTAGCCGCGCGGCGCTAATTATTACTTAACAATTATTTGCTTAACCTAGTATTACCGCAGTTTATGACACTTTTATGAAAACCAAAGAATAATCTTTAACTACAGCCTGTTTTGATGCTTTGCGTGGCGTTATTACCCTTTTGTGACAACGACTTTATTGTAATAAAACCGTCATTTTTCTGTTGTAGGGTGCATACGACTTATTTGCAGCACCTAAAAAACCAAATGGAGAGATGGCAATGGCTTTATGCAAACTATTAAAACTAAGCGCACTAGCATCCGCAATAGCACTGGCTGGCTGTGGTGGTGACCTAGTGGTAAATGCTGGAAATGGCGGCAGTAATACTGGCGGCACCACACCACCAGCCACTGGCCCCTGCCCTAGCTTTGCTAGCGAAGATAAAAGCTTAGCCAGCATAAATAAAACCGTGTGTGGTATTTCCGGCACTATTACTAACGATATCCGCCTAACCGCAAATATTATTTGGTCGTTAAGCGGCAAGGTAACTGTAGGTAACGATAACGCCAACAGCACTACGCTAACTATTGAACCAGGTGTTACGCTGTTTGGTAAAAGCGGTGCTGACTACTTAGTAGTGGCGCGCGGCTCAAAAATTCAAGCGGTGGGCACCGCTGCAGCGCCCATCATCATGACGTCTATAAATGACATGCTGGGCTTGTCTAATAACGATTCTGCAGCAGAATGGGGCGGCTTGGTGTTGTTAGGTAAGGCGCCAACCAACAAATGTAACCAAGCTGATTTAGCAAATTGCCAAGTAGAAGCCGAAGGCGAAGCTGGCCCTTACGGTGGCGCTGATGCCGACGACAGCAGCGGCGCATTAAAATACCTGCAAGTACGCTATGCCGGTTACGAAGTTATTCCTGACAACGAATTAAACGGTATTACCTTTGCAGGTGTCGGCCGAGGCACTCGCGTTGAATATATTCAAGTACACAACAACCTTGATGACGGTGTTGAGTTTTTTGGCGGCACCGTTGACGCCAAATACGTGGTGCTAACCGGTAATCGCGACGACTCGTTAGACTGGGCCGATGGCTGGTCTGGCCGTATGCAGCATGTACTGGTGCGCCACAACCCCAATAATTCTAAAGCTAACCGTGGTATTGAAGCGGACAACCAATCAGGTAACTTTACTGCACAACCGCTATCCAAACCGCGCATTGCCAACATGACCATTATTGGCAACAACTTTGATGGTGAAGACGACTCTGAAGGCATTCTATTGCGTGCTGGCACCGCAGCTGAGTTGTACAACATCATAGTGACCGGTCCTGAAGGTATGGGTGAATGCTTTGAAATAAATAGCGATGAGTCGATAACCAATGCCAACAACGGCGAAATTGTGTTTCGAAACTCCATTATTGATTGCACCGAACCCTTTAAAAATAGCGTTGATAGCAATGGCAACGTTACGTTAGACACCGGCGCTTGGTTTCGCGCACAACCGGGCAACCTAGTTGGCAGTGCCTTGTTAACCGGTTTTATACCCGCAGCGAACTCACCCGCCTTAACTAATGGCTATAACGTGGCTAACTATGTTGATAACTGGTTTGACAACGTAACGCATATTGGTGCCTTTGATGGCAAAACCAATTGGACCCAGGGTTGGACCATAGGTTTAACCGACTAAGTAAAACACACACTGCCGGTTTAATACTGGCAGTGCTTTTTATGCCGTCGCGTTACTCAACTAAACAGCGACAACCTTAAACCAATAGGAAAAGTTTAAATGAGCAGTATGCCAAAGTTTACTTTTAGCCGTATTGGGCGCGGTGTAGTTTTAGCCCTACACACCGCCGCTGCTGCCGTGTCGCTAAATGCGGCAGCTCAAGACCCAGCCGAGCCATTAACACCAGATAGCGCAAGTGTTGAACGTATTTCAGTATCGGGCCGCTTGCTAAGTTCAGCGGCAGCCGCAGCAGCCGAACGCCGTGAGCTGCCTTATGTAGCAGAGCTATTGGGTGCCGAACAAATTAGCCGAGCCGGCGATAGCAATGCCGCTACAGCTCTGCGCCGAGTAACCGGCCTTACACTAGTAAAAGATAAATTTATTTATGTGCGCGGCTTAGGCGAGCGTTATTCTAGTACGCTATTAAATGGCGCTATGGTGCCAAGCCCTGATCCAACCCGTAATGTTATTCCGCTAGATATGTTCCCCGCCGGCATTATTGAAAGCCTAGTCGTGCAAAAGGCCTATTCGCCAGAATTACCTGCCGCCTTTGGTGGTGGTAACGTTAATATTCGCACCACGTCAATTCCGCTACAACGCAGCTTTAATGTTGCCTTAGGCACCGGGTACAACAGCCTAAACAATGAACGTGGCGTTAGCTATGCCGGTGGCAGTAACGATTGGCAAGGTAAAGATAACGGCGTACGCGCTATACCAGCCGAACTTGCCATCGCGCAGCAGCAATATGGTGTGCTAACACCGATTAATATTGCCGAAAACCTTGGTGGGGTTAATGCTGATAATTTAGCGCAGGCAGAAAATACGTTACGCCATTTAGGTACGGCTTTTAACCGCAATATCGATATCAATGCTACCAGCATAAAACCGGATGTTGACGGCAGTATCTCGTTCGGTGACCGTTTTGCTCTAACCTCAGATAGCGTATTTGGCGTAATGACCGGTCTAAGTTACGACCGTTCAACACATAATATTCAAGAGCAAGAGCGTTACTACTCAGTATCGGGCAAAAACTTAACACCGCTAAACCGTTATGACGATATTAGCGGTACTGAGCATCAGGTTAAGTTATCTGGCATGCTAAGTTTTGGCCTAGATTTAGGTGTTAATCATCACCTTGAAACGGCAACAATCTATCTGCGTGATACCAAAGACGAAGTTAAAATTAAACGTGGCGACAGTATTGAAACCATTAACGAGAATAACCGTTCGAACACCGATACCAATATTAACTATGAACAGCGAACACTGCTAAGTAATCAAATCAGCGGCAAGCACAATTTTACGCCACTAAACGATTTAGCCCTTAACTGGCAATACACCAAAGCTAAAGTGCGCCGCTATGCTCCGGGCCAAATTGAACACCGTTACCTAAACGAAAGCCAAGCTGATGGTTCAGTATTTTCATTTTTGCGCCGTAACCAAAACGCCGTAAATTATAGTTTCAGTGATATGCAAGACAACACTGAAAACCTAAGTTGGGATACTAAACTGCCACTAACACTGGGTAAGGTTGAAATGATGTTAAGCACTGGCTATGCGCATTTCGAACGCAGCCGTAACGCCCAAACCGACCGCTTTAACTTTGATACGGTAGGCTTTAACCTTAACCAACTATCAGGCCGTTTTTTTGAGATTTTTTCTGATGACAATATTTTAAACCCGAGTAATGGCTTTAAAATCTCAAATGTGACCACGCAAGCTGACGACTATTTAGCCGCACAAATGATCGATGCCGGCTACCTAGCACTAGAGCTTAACTACAATTACACAGTTCGCCTAAATTTAGGTGTGCGCTATGAAGACTTTAAACAAATTTCTATCCCGCTAACTGCCAATAACAGCATCAGTGGCTCAATTACTGACTCAATATTGCAAGCCGATGACTTTTACCCCGCACTAGCATTAACCTGGTTTATTAATGATGATTTACAAGCCCGCTTAGGTTACAGCCAAACCACAGTAAGGCCAGATTTACGTGAAGTAACACCCGTATTGTATATCGACCCACTTACCGACTTTAACGTTACTGGCTTTGCTAATTTGCAAAGTACCGATATCAACAGCCTAGATGCGCGCCTAGAATGGTATGCAGATAGCAGCAATTATAGCTTAGGCGTATTTTACAAAGCGTTAAAAAACCCAATAGAAGCAATTGAATTATCAGCGTCAGACGGCAACTTACTCATGTCATTTCGTAATGCACAAAGCGGAAAGCTGTATGGTATTGAAGCCGACTTTTTACAACCGTTAGGTTTTTTTAGTGACAGCATTGGCCAGTTTGCAGGCAATTTCTTTGTAGCGGGCAATATTACCGTTAGCAATTCCGCCATTACCATTCAACGCTTTCCGGGCGCTAACCTTACCAACCTAACACGTAGTTTAAATGGTCACTCTAAGTATATCGCTAACCTACAGTTGGGTTTTGACTCCGATAATAACCAACATAACGCTACTCTAACCTATAACGTGTTTGGTAAACGCATTGCCTTTGCCGGTGTAAATGAAAAAGGTGACGCCTTTGAGCAACCCTTTCACTCGCTAGATCTGACTTATAGTTATGCGCCCAGCGACAGCATGACGGTAAAATTAGGCTTAAAAAACTTATTAGATAACGACGTAGAAATTTTGCAGCAAAATGAAATTCTGCAAAAACGTATTGAGGGCCAAAGCTACAGTTTAAGCTTTGCCTATAAATACTAATAGCCAACATAAAAAACGCCGGTATATAACCGGCGTTTTTTATTAATCAGCTTAAAACTTGTGCTCTAACCCTAGGGCAACATAGTTTTTGTCTACCGCGTTATAAAAATCAAAACTAGAATACCACGCAAAGGCTTTGGTATTTTTACCTAGCTTATAATCGGCGCCAACGCTAAAGCCCTTATCATCTTCCAGAGCTTGATACTGGGCCTTTAATTCAAACTTCTCTAGTGGATACGCCACGCTGAATAAATAGCCGTCTTGTTCTAGGCCACTAATTACCGCTTCTTGTGTTTGGTACATAGCACCGAGTTTAAACTCGGCTACTTTAACTTGCGCACTGGCGCGCACGGTATCAAAACCCGCTACCTTTGAGTCATAAGCCAAACCAAAATACACATTGCTGCTTTTTAAGCTTTCATCGCCATAGAGTAAGGCCGCAGATATACCGTCGTCGGCATCCGCTGAGCCTTCAGCAATATAACTAAACTGGGCGTAAAAGCCGGAAAATGATGGCGTAAAATAACTAATAGAATTTGTTAGCCGGTTTTCGCCTTGCCATAAGGTTTGTACGTCCGCTTCGTAGTTATTAAACTGATCAATTTTACCCTGTGATAACTTTAGCGCTGTGTCGTGACGGCCTAAACGAATTTCACCGAAACTGCCGGCTAAACCTAAATATTGATCACGGGCTTTAATATTCTTATCACTAGCTCCGTTGGTTGTCTCTACGCCGAATTCTAACTGATACACTACTTTTAAGCCGTCTTCGAGTGCATATTCGCCTTTAACACCAAAGTTTGACGAGTTGCTTTTCAATTCAGTAAAACGTCCGTCGCCTTCATCGCTAGATTGCGCAGAGATGTTAATTTTACCGTACACTTCCAATTCTTTGGCTTGTAAAGATAAAGAACTGGCCAACATCATAGCTAATACTATTGTCGTTTTTTTCATATGTGCACCTAAGTTAATGCAGAATAAATCTGCCATTAGTCTAACCGACTTGGCGATTTTTTGTATTTTACGCTTATAGAAAATAACATAAAAAAAGAGGCCATAGCCTCTTTAATATTGTATTTACTTACTTTTAGCTACCCTTCATCTACCACTTGTTGCAACTCGGTATCACTTAAGTGAGCAACATTACGGCTGGTGCGCAAAAATATAGTGTGCTCACAAATATTTCGCGCATGATCACCAACCCGCTCTAACGCTTTAGCAACCTGCATAATTTGTAAGCTGGTGGTAATTTTTTCGGCATTTTGACGCATATCCTGCAAACACTGCTGGGTAATGCCAGCATAATCCGCGTCAATGGCACTATCTGCTCGCAGTACTGTTAATGCTTCACTGGCATCAACACGTTCAAATGCCACTAAGGCACGGCTTAGCATCTGTAACACCTTTGTGCCCATTAGCGTTAACTGCCCTAGCTGTGCCGGCTGTGGACGATTACTATCAGGCTCTTTTAGCAGTACTTTAGCAATTCGCTTAGCTAAGTCGCCAATGCGTTCAATATCATTAACCGCTTTTAGCACTGATAGCACTAAACGCAGGTCACTCGCTGCTGGCTGGCGCCTAGCTAAAATAAGTAAACAATGCTCACTTATCTCTACTTCAAAAGTATTTACCTTGCGGTCAAACGCTTTTACTTGCTGCGCTAAGGTTAAATTAGCGGTGGTAAACGCTGCCATAGCATCGGTTAGCTGCTGTTGTGCTAGTGTAGCCATTTGCAATAAGCAGACTACGGCTTGGTGTAATTCTGCATCATAAGCCTGCGAATAATGGCTGCCGAGCTTACTGTTTGGCATAACATTCGTCTCCTAAAATTGTGATAGCGCTGGCCATAACATTTAACCGTAACGTCCAGTAATATAGTCCTCTGTGCGTTTTAACTTTGGGTTAGTAAAAAGATCATTGGTGTTACCCAATTCAATTAAATTACCCATATGAAAAAATGCTGTACGATCAGATATTCTCGCAGCCTGCTGCATATTGTGTGTCACCATCACAATAGTGAAATTTTGCTTTAGCTCATCAATAAGCTCTTCAATAATCAAGGTAGCAATAGGGTCAAGCGCTGAACACGGCTCGTCCATTAGAATAACTTCTGGGCTTACCGCGATGGTTCTGGCAATACATAAACGTTGCTGCTGGCCACCAGACAAACCGGTGCCGGGTTGGTCTAAACGATCTTTTACTTCATTCCATAACCCCGCACGGCGTAGGCTCGATTCAACAATGTCGTCTAAATCGGCTTTGCGCGCCGCTAAACCATGCAATTTCGGGCCATAGGCAATATTTTCATAAATGGACTTAGGAAAGGGGTTCGGCTTTTGAAACACCATGCCCACCTGTGCGCGCAACTGCACGACGTCTAGCTCCGGCTGATGAATATCCTGATTATCAAGTAAAATGCTGCCTGTAACTCGACAGTGCTCAATGGTATCGTTCATCCGGTTCATACAGCGTAAAAATGTTGATTTACCGCAGCCTGAAGGGCCTATAAACGCGATAACTTCATTTTGGTATACGTCCATACTGATGCCATGCAGCGCCTGATTATTGCCATAGAACACCGCTACATCTTTTGCGCTAATTTTTATCGGGGCTGAGTTAGTCATGCGTTTATCCGTTACCTTAAAATCGAAAATTCTTTTGTTACCGCAGCTGCTTCGCTCGCTTACCAGTGCCGCTGATATTTTCTCCGCAGCCATATCGCTACGCCATTTAAACTTAGCATCATCATTAGCAATACAATAATAGCGGCAGAGGTACGGGCTTCAAAAAAGTTACGCAACTCATTACCCTGCCATAAATAAATTTGTACTGGTAAAGCACTGGCCTGCTCCAAGGGTGACGCCGGTACTGATGCGACAAAGGACTTCATGCCGATAAGCAATAGCGGTGCGGTTTCACCCAAGGCTTGAGCGACACCTAAAATGGCACCGGTTAAAATACCCGGTATGGCTAGCGGCAACACATGGTGAAAAATAGACTGCATTTTTGAAGCACCAAGCCCCAGTGCTGCCTGACGAATAGATGGCGGTATTGCCTTTAACGTTGAGCGGGTCGCAATAATAACGGTTGGTAGCGTCATTAACGACAACACTAAACCACCAACAATAGGTGCCGACATGGGTAAATTAAACCAGCCAATTAGCACCGACGCTCCAAGTAAACCAAACACAATAGAAGGCACTGCTGCCAAGTTATTAATATTTACTTCAACTAAGTCAGTCAGTTTATTGCGTGGTGCAAACTCTTCTAAATAAATGGCCGCGCCAACTGCCATTGGCACGGCTAAAAAGATCACCACCAACATCATATAAAAAGAGCCCATAAAGGCACCAGCCAAACCGGCTGATGCTAGCGAACTACGTGAATCTGCATTCATAAATAGGGCTAGGCTAAAACGATTTTTGATCACCCCATTTGCCGCTAATGCATCTACCCAGTCGCGCATGTTGGCACTAAGTTGCTGTTGCTCGTCGGGTAAACTGCGGTCAATATTACCTTTTAACCAAACATCAATATTGGCGTCGGTTAACAGGTTTAAACGGCGGGTTTGGCCAATAATACTCGGCTCAGCTACAACCATATCTCGCAAAGCAAAGCGCTCACCCGATGTTACCAAGCGTGCGAGGTCGCGTTTATGTTTGGTGCCATCTGGCACCACTTTTTGCAAGCTATCGGTTATTAAGCGATTAAAGTTAATAAAACCGACTTCCGTTTGCCACGCCAGAAAACGCTGTTGATAATCAGCGGCCAATTCATCAGCGCGACGCTCTGGCTTAGCTGAAATAGCAATAATTTGTGGGTCAAAATAAATATCTAAAGTAATAGCAGACTGCCAAAATGCGGGTAACCCTTTAGAAAATATATTGGTAAATAAAATAGCCACTAACGCCAAGCTAATAAGCACCGCGCTAAAACCCAAGCGGCGAAACCAAGTTTCTTTACGCTGACGGTGGCGCAATGAAGCAATCACCTTTTGCTGCACTAAGCTTAACGTTGCAGTATGCGGTATAGATTTATCGGTAATAATCGTCATGTCTTACTCGTATTGCTCACGGTATTTACGCACTATCACCAGTGCCATAACGTTTAATAGCAAGGTAATAACAAATAGGGTTAAGCCTAGGGCAAATGCGACTAGCGATTGCGGGCTGGAAAAGTCGTTATCACCGGTTAGCTGGTTCACTATAGTTACCGTAACCGTAGACACCGCTTCAAACGGGTTAGCAGTAAGCGCTGGGCTATTACCGGCTGCGAGTACCACAATCATAGTTTCCCCAATAGCGCGACTGGCGGCTAGTAATACCGCGCCAACAATACCGGGCAAGGCAGCAGGTAATACTACTTTTAAAATAGTTTCTGATTTTGTTGCGCCAAGGCCTAAAGAGCCATCACGCATGGCTTTGGGTACCTGAGTAAGAATGTCGTCTGACAACGATGAAATAAACGGAATAATCATAATACCCATCACTACGCCGGCCGTTAACGCTGAGGTAGCGTTAATATTAAGGCCAAGCGCTGCACCTAAATCACGTAAAAAGGGGCCAACACTAACCAAGGCAAAAAAGCCATAAACAATAGTAGGAATGCCAGCGAGAACTTCAATTAATGGCTTCGCGATATTACGAAAACGCAATGATGCATATTCTGCCAAATAGACGGCTACCATCAGTCCCAGAGGTATCGCGACCAGCATGGCAATACCGGCAATTAGTGTGGTGCCCGCCAACAGGGGCAATAAGCCAAAACTGCCTTGCTGCTGGGTGCCGACTGTTGAAAATCGAGGGTTCCAACTGGTGCCGAAGAAAAACTCAGTAGGCGGAATATAACTAAAAAACTTTAGCGTTTCGCCCACCATTGATAACACTATGCCAATGGTCGTTAACACCGCAACGGCAGAGCACAGGATCAGCAAGACTTTAACTACGCGCTCTATTTGATGCCGTGCTTTTAGTTTGGGTGTAATGCTATACAAGCTAACTAGCATACCAATAGCCACAATAACGGCCATTAGCGCACTAAGAACAATAGTGCTGTTGGCCTTAAGCTGCCGCAGGTGATCCGCTGCTGCGCGCTCCCAAGGCTCCGCATCAGCAACTACACCAAAGTTGCCGGCTAAATTACTAATGCGCTGTAGCATTACACGAAGCTCGTCCGCTTTTAAGCTAGTTACATCTATAGGTACTGCCGATAACAGCATGCTATTAATCACTGTTGGCGCCAACCACAACCACAGCAGTAAAATAATAAATGCGGGCAGTGCCGCCCATAACGCAACCAACATACCGTAATGATGTGAGCGAGAATGCATGGGCACATTAAGCTGCGACTTAGCAACGTTTCGGCTGCGAACCAGACCAAATTGGTAACCTAGCGCCATAACTAGCAATAGCACTAAAATTAACGAAAGGTTACTCATGGTTGCTCCATAAAAGTCGTTTTTTAGATAAGGTATTCTGGTGCGTAGTGTAAGTCAGTTATATTTCAGTTTTATGACAATAGCCGTAAGCAAAAAAGAGCTATATGACATAGCTCTTTTTTAACCGCACATCTGAGCTTACTAGAGTGACGCTTTAAGCTTAATATTCTGCTGCATTTGCTCACGTTCAGCATTAGCAAGAGGTATTAAACCGGCACTTTCTAGCACACTGCCAAAGCCAGACATAGTGTCACTAACATGAAATAACGCATATTCTTGTAAGCCTGGCACTACACCGATATGAGCGCCTTTAATGTATATATACAGCGGGCGCGATACCGGATATTCACCAGCAATAATGGTATCTAAATTTGGCTCAACACCGGACATGGTGGCTACTTTAATGCGGTCGCGGTTAGCTTCATAAAAACTTAAACCAAATACGCCCAAGGTTTCTTTTTGCGCTGTTAAGCGCGCTAACGCTTCAGTGTAATCTCCAGCAATTTCAACTACTCGACCATCATTACGGGTGGCAGTACAAATAGCTTTAGCTTCGCTTTGTTCTAGCGTCTTAATTTCGGCTAAACTTTCACAGCCGGGGATCACCACTTTTTCTTCATACACTTCTCGCGTACCGTGATTAGAGCCCGGAATAGCCAGGAGTATGTCCTGATCTGGCAGGTTTTTATCAATTTGATTCCAGCGCGTATAGGGGTTTACTACTAGCTTTCCGGCCTGTGGCACCTTAGCCGCCTGCGCTAAAAATATATGCTGTGGCTCTAATTTAAACACTGCAGCATCGGTGCGCGACGCAAACACAATGCCATCGTAACCAATTTTTATTTCAATAATTTGTTTTACCCCATTAGCTTTGCAGGCTTCAACCTCATTGGGCCGAATTTTTCGCGAAGAATTGGCCACATCAATAGTGTTCTCACCGACGCCTTGGCAAAACTGACGTAAGCCACCTGACGAGCCACCTGAACCAACCACCGGCGTGCGAAACTGCGCAAAGTTATTACCAAACTCCTCGGCGACAATTGACGAAAAGGGCAGTACTGTAGAGGAACCGGCAATTTGAATGGTATCGCGACTTTTTGCCTCAGCCATCGCTGATAGCGCTAAAGCGGTTACAGAAATTAGCAACATAGTCGCTTTTTTATTCGGCTTCATATCTTTTCCTTGGCTGTCCAATGTAAATACAGCACTAGTTTGCTGCATATTTATTACAGTAGTATGACAACGAGGGGGGATTGTTCGATGAGCACTAATACCTTGCAGTTAAGCTGATAGCACAAATAAAAAAGCCCAGCTTATTGCTGGGCTTTTTGGTATTTACATAAAACTTAGTTAGCAGTTACTTCAACCAAAGTTGAAGCTTGCTTAACGCCGTTAGCATCTTTAAAGGAAACCACACCCAAATAAGGGAATGCGCTTGCAGTCAGGTTATTTGTCATCACAGCAACAATGTTTGGCCTACCAGCAATAGCACGCGTACTTGCCGACAGTTTTGTCGTCGTTTCTTGTGCGTCAACTACCCAAACTGGCATAGTATAGTTAGCTTTGGCTTGGCCCTTTAAATCATAACCATGCACAAAGGCTAAGTAGAAATCACCTGCAGCATCATTAGCTGCTGGCTGCGGATTAAGCACGGTAACTACCTCATTACCACCCGTATTCAGTGAAGTACCAACGCTAGTACATGAATAAGCAATACAGCGATAAACATGTAAGTCTAAATCGGCACCAGCTACATCAGATAAACCGTCGTATAAACTAAAACGTGCAACACTAGTACCCGCAGGCACCAGGAAAGCATGGAAACCTAAGCCTGCTTCATTAAAGGTAAAAGCTCCATCCGCATCTTGCGAAACCACACCGCTAGAACCAAATGGTGCACTAACACCGCTAACTTCGGCACTGGTTACACCGCTAAAGTTCATTTGTACGTCAAAGGCAACGCGGCCAGCTTTAGCTTTTACGAGACCTTTAACCACTTCAGGCGCAACAATTAACTTAGGTGATTCAACCTTTATCGCAATTGGGCTGCGAACAGTATGCACACCATCAGACCACGTAATTGCACCAAACGCCCACTTGCCAATTACAGCGTTAGCTTTTGGCGTAAACTTGATACCGTAACCAACAGTTGCACCAGCAGCTACTGCCATGGTGTTGCCACCTTCGGTAGTAAGTACCTGAACATCAACACCAGCTGGAGCTTGAACGGTCGCAGTATAAACTGATGCGGCACCACTCACGTCAGTAACTACACGAGTTAAGGTTTGCGCCGCTGTTAACTCTGCAATAGCTATAGAAGGTAAGTTCAGCTGACTAGGATCAGTATCATAGTTTGCTGCCTCAAATTGCGCACAAGTATAACCACTCGCACTTTGCACAAAACTAGATTTACCTACACCACATAAGAAAGCGAAGTAATCTAAGCTAGTAATATCATAAGTTAAACCTGGATCAGTCGCTTTGTTTGGTACAGCATGACCTGCACCAAAATCAAACGGATCGGCAGGCGTTGTGCCATTTTCTTTTTTCACGTTCTGACGTGCTGTAGTCATTAGCGCTGATTTAATCATTGCTGGAGACCAATTTGGATGCGCCTCTTTAACTAATGCTGCCATACCTGCAATATGCGGGCTAGACATAGACGTACCTTGCAGATAAATAAAGCTAACACCTGCTGGGCCAGACATGGGTTGTGATGAACCACCGGCTAAAATCTTAACACCCGGCGCTGTAATATCAGGCTTGATAACATCATAAGTTGCAATGTTAGGACCACGTGACGAGAAGCCAGCCATTAGGTTGCCTACTTCAGGCACGCCTTCAATAAAGATTGACGGGCTCATTTTTACATTTACTACACCACCAGCAGTAACTTCAGCATTAAACGCTGTACCTGCGGCTAAGGTTGTCATTACCGCTGGAATAGTGAAACTGTCAGTACCACCCATAGGGATCGGAGCAACTGCAGAATTGTTATAAACGATAACACCGGCAGCACCTGCGGCTTGCGCTTCAGCAATTTTTATATCAAACGAACAATCACCGCGCTGAATTAGCGCAAATTTTCCAGCAATATCCGCAGCATTAGTTAACGGCGTACAGGCTAATAATGGCGAAGCAACTACCACATCAGCACTAATATCACCGGTTGCACTTAGTGGCTTAGACGTAGCTCCTTCCACCGCAATATAAGTGCCTTGCAATGAACCTGCAGTTACTTCAATACCATTAGCAATACTAAGACCATCGTACGTTGACGCAGCCACTGTCGTTACCCAAGGTACTGGTGTACCAACGGTGCCAGCACCTGGACCACTATTACCGGCAGACACCGCAACAAACACGCCAGCTTGTGCTGCACGTAATTTAGCCGCAGCAGCTATAGTAGTTAGGTCAGTTAAACTGCCGCCAATTGAATAGTTAATAACGTCGACGCCATCAGCAACCGCAGCATCAATAGCGGCCATAGTATCACCGTAGAAGCAGCCGCGTTCTTGTGCGCCTGTTGGGCTAACGTAATCGCTATTCCAACACGCCTTGTACATAGCAACACGGGCACGTGGTGCAATACCCGACACAGTGGCTACTGGCGTGCCATTAAATACGGCTGTTACTCCAGCATTACCACCGGCAGTTGATGAGGTGTGTGTACCGTGGTTATCAGCATCGCGTGGTGAAATAAACTCACCTGGCTGAATAGCGTAAGTGCTGGCAAACGACTGATTAAAGTAGCGTGCACCAATCAATTTATTGTTACAGGTGAAAGCCGTGTCTTCGCCCGAGTCACAAGTACCATTCCAACCTTCTAATGGCGCATAAGAGCCATCATCAGCAAAACTTGGATGCTCTGGCCAAATACCACTATCAACAATACCGATTACAACATCTTCACCTTTCACACCCAGCGTATGTAAACCATTAGGCGTATCAGTAAGGCCAAGAAATGCGGGCGTGTTAGACGTGGTTAATTGTTGTAATTCATCACGCCATACACCGACCACGTTCGGATGATTACGTAAGGTTTCTGCCTGTGCAGCAGTCATTTTTGCCGAGAAACCGTTAAAAGTATGAGTATAAGAATGCAGTAAAGTATCAACACCGCTTTGCGCTGCTAAATTTTCTTGAAAGGCTTTTAAACTCGCGGTATAGCTTTGCATACGTGAAGAAGATGAATTATAACGGTTTAACGCTTTTGTTACCGATTGCTTTGCTGGCAATAACTCACCTAGCTCTTCTGCTTTTTCTACGCCTGTTTTACCTTTAACTTGCACAATATAAGATACCGCATCAGTCGCATCAGCAGATTGCTGTAACTGTGCTGGATTTATATTTACTTCATACGGGCTATTCATTTGCTGGGCGTGAACCACACCTACTGCCATAGCGACAGCGATAGCAGTACGAGACATAATTTTGTTCAGTTGCATGGATGTTCTCCGGTTATTTTTTTATTTAGCAACACACTTTTATTTTGCTATTTTGCCTAAACCATTATTTATTGATCGGCAATTTAATTTTTATTAAAACTCATTTCACATAACTGTAAAGAATTTGGACAACTTACAAGCACATGGTGTTGCGCATCAACACCACTAGCTATGACCGCCCCCTTCGAAACATTAAATTACATCTGTGATAAAAGTGATAAAAAATCTGACACTTAAAACATTTCTAACAAACAAATTAGGCACGACGACGTAACAACAAGCCGCCCATAACAGATAGCATTAAAAACAGCGTACCAGGCTCCGGCACAGTTACGCCGCTTACAACTGGTGCACCCATCACCATATAATCGTCAATAAGGTAGTCACCGTCAGCTGTATAAATAGTAAAGAACCCTAAATCAAAATCTGCGAACCAGCTGCCCTGAAAGGCAAAGAAATCGGAAACGTCATTAGCGTCGAAGTTTAAAAACGTCAGGCCGGCAAATAAATTATCGATATCGAACGAAGCAGAAAAATCAAAAACTTCGCCTATTTCATAACCAAATAATTCAAAAGCATGCCACTGAGACACATTACCATCAGCATCAATATCGGCAGTGTCAATTGACAGGAAGCCAAAGCTGCTGCCGTCATCAAACAAAAACTCTTGAGTAATAATTGGTGAAGCTTGCGCAGTTTGGATAACAGCAAAGCTGCTTAGTACCAAGGTTGCGACAGCAAACATTATGGATTTCAACATGGGTATTCCTCTGGATATTATTATTAGTTTTAGTAATTGCAATTACATGCAACATTAACTATGCACAAAGCAATCCAACCAAACACTAATCCTATATTCCAAAAAAATATAACATATATCCAAATCAACTTTAGAGACAAATGAGTGAATGAATTTTAGGCAATAAAAAAGCGAACCGAGGTTCGCTGTTTTATTGTTGATAGGTCGCTGGTGATTATGACCAGTTCAGAATTACCTTACCTGACTGACCAGAACACATAATCTCGAAACCTTCTTGGTAGTTTTCCATCGGCATTTCATGAGTAATCATTGGCGTTAAATCTAACCCCGACTGAATTAAACTGGCCATTTTGTACCAAGTTTCAAACATCTCGCGACCGTAAATACCTTTGATTACTAAGCCTTTAAAAATAACTTTATTCCAATCTACTGCCATATCAGACGGCGGAATACCTAGCATCGCAATTTTGCCACCGTGATTCATGGTATCAAGCATGCTACGAAACGCGGCTGGCACACCGGACATTTCCAGACCAACATCAAAACCTTCGGTCATACCCAGTTCGTTCATCACGTCTTTTAGGTTTTGTTTACTAACGTCTACGGCACGGGTAGCACCCATTTTAAGCGCTAAGTCTAAGCGGTATTGATTTACATCAGTTATAACCACATGCCGGGCGCCAACGTGGCGCGCTACGGCTGCTGCCATAATGCCGATTGGCCCAGCACCGGTAATAAGCACGTCTTCACCCACTAAATCGAACGACAGTGCGGTATGCACGGCATTACCGAACGGATCAAAAATAGCCGCGATATTGTCAGGAATGTTGTCAGCTAATTTAAACGCGTTATACGCTGGGATGACTAAGTACTCGGCAAAAGCACCCGGACGGTTAACACCAACACCTGTGGTGTTACGGCATAAATGTACTCGCCCAGCCCGACAGTTACGGCAATAACCACAGGTAATATGGCCTTCACCCGACACGCGGTCACCTACTTTAAAACCACGCACTTCTGAACCCATGCCTTCAATTACACCAACATACTCATGACCTACTACCATGCCATGTGGAATCGTGTTTTGTGCCCACTCATCCCATTTATAAATATGTACGTCGGTACCGCAAATAGCGGTTTTTTTAATACGTATTAATACATCATTCGGGCCGACTTCTGGCTTATCAACTTCAGTTTGCCAAATACCTGGTTCTGCTTTTAACTTTGCTAATGCTTTCATTTTACGTCCCGCCCTTATGCGATCACGCCCATGTCTTTACCAATACGGATAAAGGCATCTATAGCCTTATCCAATTGTGCTTTATTATGTGCTGCTGAAATTTGTGTCCGGATCCGCGCTTGGCCTTTTGGCACTACTGGAAATGAGAAGCCAACCACGTAAATACCTTCTTCTAACATCCGTTTTGCCATTTCTGAGGCAACTTTGGCATCACCTAACATCACCGGAATAATGGCATGATCTTTACCAGCTAACGTAAAACCAGCAGCTGACATTTTTTCCCGGAAATAATTAGCATTATCCCAAAGCTTGGCACGCAGCGCGTCGCCTTGCTGCAACATTTGCAGTACCTTTATTGACGCAGCAACAATAGATGGCGCTAATGAATTAGAGAACAGATACGGCCGTGAGCGCTGACGCAGCCATTCAATCACTTCCTTTTTACCTGAGGTGTAACCACCTGACGCGCCACCTAATGCTTTGCCTAAAGTACCCGTGATGATATCTACTCGCTCTGTCACACCACAATACTCTGGGGTGCCACGGCCATTTTCGCCAACAAAGCCCACAGCATGACTGTCATCAACCATCACCATGGCGCCGTATTTATCGGCCAGATCGCAGATAGATTTTAGATCGGCAATTACGCCGTCCATTGAAAATACACCGTCGGTGGCAATTAATTTAAAACGCGCGCCATCGGCATCGGCTTGCTTTAATTGCGCTTCTAACTCGGCCATGTTGTTATTGGCATAACGGTAACGCTTGGCTTTACATAAACGCACACCATCAATAATAGAGGCGTGATTTAGTGCATCAGAAATAATCGCATCGTCAGCGCCCAGTAGGGTTTCGAATAAACCGGTGTTGGCATCAAAACACGACGAATACAAAATGGTGTCTTCAGTGCCTAAAAAGCTACTGATATTTTGCTCTAAAGTTTTATGAATATCTTGAGTGCCACAAATAAAGCGCACTGAGGCTACGCCAAAGCCATGGCTGGTTAAACCTTGCTGAGCAGCAGCAATAAGATCAGGATGATTGGCTAAACCTAAATAGTTGTTAGCACAAAAATTTAGTACCTGTTTACCAGCAACACTAACGCTGGCCTGTTGCTGCGAGGTAATAATACGCTCTGCCTTGTATAAACCTTCTGCTTTAACATCATCGGTTTGCTGTTGTAAGTGTTGCAGAAAAGCACTGCTGCGCATAAAACCTCCAGTTACTGGCTAAGTACAGAAAAACGGCGCTATTGTATAGCGTATAAAGCAAGCCTGCAGCGCTTTTACATTATGTTGTGCGCTGCTCAGACCTGATAGTGTCAAGTTTAACCTACAACCGCGCTATTTAATTGGCCAGCGCCTCATACTGTTGTTGCAAGCGTGCAATACGGGGTTTAGCTTGTTCAGTAGCATAGGGTTTAAATAGCAGTAATACTTTTAATACGCCCTGATACACACTCGCCTGATCAATCGCTTTATCGGGTGCTTGGGTTTTCAAATAGCTAATCCAAAACGTTACTAGCAGCTTAATACTGTGCGCTAAATCGGTCACGTCTTCGTCATCAATGGCAATAATACCCGACTGCTTAAGCGAGCGTAACACGGCAGTAACGCGCGCCAAAACACCTTGTTGCACCAGTTGATAATCTTGCTGCAATGCGGCATCTCGCGCCAAAATATCGGGTAAGTTGGCGTAAAAAAAATGAAACCGCCACATCAGTTCAAACACGGCATCCAAATAACTGGCCAACGCATCCAGTGCTTCAGTTTTATCTGACGGCGGCTTAATACGAGTTTCTAATAACTTGGCATATTCTTTAAAAATTTGCCGCACAATGTCTTCTTTATTACGAAAGTGGTAATACAGATTACCGGGGCTAATACCCAAATGTGCCGCAATATGATTAGTCGTAACCTGGCGTTCACCCACCTGGTTAAATAACTCTACACTGGCTTGCAGAATTTTATCTTTTGTTCTGAGCTTTTTTTCCATCTGCGAAACAGGCTTATTGTTTATTAAATTAATTTGCTATAGTAACGCCAAATTGACTAAAAACTCTAGTCGTTGCGAAATCTGCATTTTAACTTAGCATGGAATGCCTCTAACAATATGAAAATTAAAGCCATTTACCCAGGCACTTTCGACCCTCTTACTAACGGTCACGCCGATTTAGTGCAGCGCGCAGCCCGAATGTTTGACAGTGTTATTGTCGGCGTTGCAGCTAACCCAAGTAAGCAGCCATTATTTAGTTTGCAAGAACGAGTAGCTTTAGCGCAGCAGGCTTTTGCCGGTATTAAAAATGTTAGCGTAATTGGCTTTTCTGGCTTATTAGCAAAGTTTGCCGAAAATGAGCACGCTGCGGTATTAATTCGTGGCGTGCGAGCTGTAGCAGACTTTGAGTATGAATTTCAGCTAGCCAGTATGAACCGGCAACTAAACCCCGCGCTAGACAGTATTTTTATGACACCGTCGGAAAAAAACTCATTTATCTCATCGACTCTAGTCAAAGAGGTATGTCGGCACGGTGGTGATGTATCTAGCTTTGTTCCTGCCGATGTTGAATTAGCCCTAAAAGCCAAATTTAAATTATGACATTAAAACCAACGATTATTGCCACACTGTTGTTGGCATTACCCGCCAGCGCTGCGCCCTGGGTAGACACCACAGATAATTATTTACGCCAATCGTTGCAAACACTGGCGCAGGCTGGCGTTATAACAGGCCCAGTAAACACCTACCCTTTAATGTGGAAAAACATTGTAGGCGATTTAGCGGCGGCGCAAGAACAACCAACAGAAGAATTACGCTTTGCACTAGCTCATGTTAGATCAGCGTTAAACGCTAACCAACAAGATTACATTGCCGGTATTAAGTTAAAAGCCAGCACGAACCCGTCGCTGTATCAAAGTTTCGGCGAAAGCTATTTTGAAAAAGCTGATGCCAGTATTTTTAAAGAATACCTTGGCGAAAACTGGGCGGCTAAAACGCAGGTTAATTATCGTAAACTAGAAAATGGCAGCCATGAGCAAGATGTTACGCTAGATGGCAGCTATTTGGCATTCATTGCTGGCAACTGGGTGTTGGCTATTGATCAACAGCCTGCATGGTGGGGCCCAGGGCAACAAACCTCACTGTTACTAAGCAATAACGCCAGACCAATACCTTCGTTGCGGTTAAGCCGTCATAGCTGGCAAGCAAGTGAAAACCGGTTGTTAAGCTGGTTAGGACCTTGGAGTTTTACCAGTTTTATCGGTCAGGGTGAACACCATAGTATACCGCAACAAATTAAGCATTTTGGCGCACGCTTTAGTGCTAGGCCGTTACCTGAATTAGAGCTGGGTTTATCGCGCATTAGTCAGTGGGGTGGCGATACCTTAGACAACGGCCTTAGCGCATTTGGCCAGATGTTATTGTTAAATGATCAACATAATTCTGATAACTTGGTTGGGTTAGATGCCACCTTGCACCTTAATCTGTTTCATCAACCTCTGAGTATTTATGCTGAACTTGCCAACGACAGCGGTGGTCGCAACCTAAGCACACCTATGCAGCTTTATGGCGTACGTAGCTTTTTTGGTAGCAGCAGCACAATACACACAGTTAATTTAGAGTGGTCGAATACCTATATTCGTTGCGACGGTGCAGTGCAAACCGGTGATTGCGCTTACGAAGGCGATATATACCCGCAGGGTTACCGCCGCTATGGTCGCGTTATTGGCAGCGGCTATGGCAGCGATGCGCGAGTATTATCGGCGGGATATCGCTTTCAAACTTTTGATGGCTATAGCTGGGCGGTTAGCCTACTGCACGGTGAGTTTTTAGCTGCCAACTCTAATTTAAAAAATTGGCAGTTACGCTTGGAATACCGCCAGCCGTTATTTAACGGCCTGCTAAGTATTGAAGGTAGAGTGTTTGATAAATCGCCGCAACCCGAGCTTAATATTAAACGTGGTAGTTTAGCCGCCACTTGGGAATATCGTTTCTAGCTATCACTGCCAACGGGTCATTTTATGGCCCTTCAGTGCATAAAACAGAATAAATGCATAACATGGCAACATCACAATATAAGCACCTTGTTGCCCCAACCCCGTGCCACTAGCTAAACCCCAAAATACTGGGCCAAAAGCACCACCGGCAATACCCATAATAAGTAATGCCGAACCGGTACTAGTTAACTCACCTAAACCTGACAACGCCAACGGCCACACTGCCGGCCAAACAATAGCATTAGCCAATCCAAGTACAGCTATACACAGCAGCGTATCGGGTAGCGCTGCGCCACCTAATGGCAGCAATACGTTATTAGCGATGATAAAGGATGAAGTATCACCCAGCACAATAAAGCCGACTAACAACACACCTAAAACAGCAGAAATGGCTAACGCAGCTTGCTGTGATAGCACGCGCGGGATCAATACTATTCCCAGTATATAACCCAGTACCATACAACCCATAGTATAAGAGGTCATTACCGTGTAACGCTCGACACCAAGCGATAAGGCAAATAAACCAATGGTATCACCAGCAATAACTTCAACCGCTACATAAACAAATAACGCTAATACGCCTAATACTAAACTAGGTTTTGCTAATACCGCTTTAATTAACTGCACACTATTGGTGTTATTCGATTCTTTTTCTAATTCAGGTAAAGGTGCAAACTTTACAGCCAGTGCTAGCACGCCTAAAAATATAGCTAAACCAAGGTAAGGTAAAACTAAACTAGCGGCCATTTCGTCAATTTGTATGCTTGTTAGCACAGTATCAGAAGTTGAGATAAAGCTATTGGCGATTAACGCGGTAAACACAACCGGTGCGGCAACTCCCGCGGTTTTATTTAAAATACCCATAACACTGATACGTACGGCAGCAGTTTTTTCCGGGCCAATTTTTACTACGTAAGGGTTTACGGCAGTTTGTAGCAAAGTTTGCCCAGCACCAATAACCAACTGTGCTAATAAAAACAAAGCAAAGGTTTGTGTTTGTGCCGCCGGAATATAGAGCAAGCCAGCCAGCATCATAGTTGCCATGCCTAACGCCATACCATTTTTATAGCCAACTTTACGAATTAACCACGCCGAAGGTAAGGCAGTAAAGGTTACGGCGATATAAAAAGAAAACACCACAAATGACGCCTGCAGTGGCGTTAGGCTGAGCATTTGCTTTAAGTAAGGCATTAATGAGCCATTAAGCCAGGTTGCAAAACCTAAAACAAAAAATAAGATTGCGACTATTGCCATCGGCACTAGGCTGCTGCGAACTTTAACTGGTTCAGCTGTCACTTCCATGCGTATTTCCTGCTTTATTATGATTTTTATAAGGAGCTATAAATTGGCTGACCATTAATCCAGCACGCTAGTACCTGCCAGTTATCATCAACGAATACGAAATCTGCCGGCGCACCAGCGACAATACGGCCACCGGTACTGCGTGATAAAAACTGTGCCGGGTATAGCGACGCCATTCGCAGTGCTTCTGCCGGACTAACGCCTAGCTGCTGCACGGCATATTGTACCGCACCCGCCATATCTAATACCGAGCCCGCTAAAGAGCCAGCCTCATTAGTTAATTTGCTACCATCACGCGTCACTTTACCGGTAAAAAAGTCAAATTCGGTATCACTGGTGCCTACTGGCGACATCGCATCAGTTACCAGCATTAACTTACCTTGTGGCTTAGCGGCTAACGCCACCTTTGCCGCAACAGGGTGCAAATGATGGCCATCTAAAATAATACCGCACCAACTATTCGGGTCGCTAAGCGCCACACCAACCATGCCGGGTTCGCGTGACGTTAACGGCGACATCGCATTATATAAATGCGTAAAACCGCTCGCACCTGCTGCAAGTGCAGCCTGCACGGTTGCGGCATCGGCATTTGAGTGGCCAAGGCAAACAATGACGTTTAGTGCCACTAGCTGGCTAATTTGTGCTGGACTAATATTTTCTGGGGCAACAGTGATTAACTTTATACCTAAGTCTGCTCGCGCATAAATTGCTAGCTCAGCAGCGCTTAATGGACGAATATATTGCTCTGAGTGCACTCCTTTTTTTGCCACTGATAAATGCGGACCTTCAAAATGCACACCAATAATGCCAGGTTCTTGCGCCGCAATAGCTAACGCTATTGCATCAGCCGCTTGCTGCATAATTGCGACATTATCAGTAATAACTGTAGGTAGCATTGCCGTAGTACCAAACTGGGCATGCGCCCGCAGCATAGTGCGCAGCGATTGCAGGTTTGGTTTAGCATTAAACAACACCCCACCACCACCATTTACCTGCACATCAATAAAGCCAGGCACTAGCATGCCAGACTGAATATTGCCAACCGCGGGCACTATCGAGTGCACAATACCGTTATCAATATTGACACTCACATTATCGAACCACTGTTCACCGTCAAATAGCCGGCTGACACTCAACTGCTGCATGCGCTTAATACCACTATGTTAGATTAAACCGTTTTAGTTACTTTATTTAAGCCCGGTGGCGCATCAGGGTTTATTCCTCTGCTACGTGCAACCACTTCTACATCTAAATAAAACCGCTGTAAAATTACTAAAGGCAATACTCGGTTATACGCATCAACACCGTTATGATGCAGCGGAATTATAGTAGCGCCACGGCGGCGCACATCATCAATCTGGCTACGATGCGCACTCAAGCTTTCATCAGCCACCGTAACATCAACAATAGTAAAAGGATGTTTAACTAAGGTGACGGGGCCATGTAAAAACTCGGCACTAGAGAACGCTTCAGCATGAATACCGCAAACTTCTTTAAGTTTTAGTGCGATCTCCCGCGAAATGGCATAACCGAAACCGCGACCTAACACGACTAAATGCGCGACGTTTTCTAACGCTGCAGCAGTTAATTGCGGCGGTAACTCAATTGCTTTAGCCAACGTCTGTGGCAACTGTTGCACAGCTTGCTGTAGCGCCTTGTTACCGGACCAAACCGATACCAAGTGTAAAATGGCGCTTAATGTTGCTAAATAACTTTTGGTGGCGGCTACTGCTTTTTCTGTACCAACATTTAACGGCAGCGCATAATGCGCTTGCTCTGCTAGCGGTGAACTAGTGTCATTTACCAATGCCACTACCATGGCACCACTGCGCTTGGCCATATCAACTTGGGCAAGAATATCTGGGCTGCGGCCTGATTGAGAGATCACTAAAACCAACGCATCTTTAAGTTGCAGAGACTTATTGTATACACTAGCGATTGATGGCGCGGCCGCCGATACTGGCAAACCAACTTCAATTTCAATTAGATATTTTGCAAACACACCAGCATGGTCAGACGACCCCCGACCAACCATATAGACGAATTTAGGCGCGCGCTCAGAAATAGCCGTCACAATCTGTTCTACCAGATTAGCATTGGCAGCTAACTGTTCAGCAATACGCTGAGGCGCTTCTCTAGCCTCTAACGCCATGATACTGTTACTCATTCATTCTTCCCTATAATGACAGCAGCAGCCGTTGCTGCTGCCTAAAGTACCAAACTAGCTGGCTTCTGCGGATTTTTTAACTAATTTTTGCGTATGCTGTAGCGACATAAGCTGAGCATAGATTGCAGTGAGGTAACCACTTTTACGTAGATCTAGAAAGGCCTCGTCATTTAATTCATTCAGCTTTTTCTCGTCGATAAGATAAATACCGTTAATACGGCGCTCTTCACCATTAATCGTTAATGTAAGCGTTTGCTCCTGAATTAAATCTAAGCTTTGTAATTTAGCCACAAAGTTACGGGTTACTACACCCATTTCAATGTAATCTGACATTTGTTGCTTACGATAAGTTAAAAACTCACTTTCGCTGCCATCTTCATTGAATAACGCATTACCTTCAGCCTGGCTAACACGCTCAGAGTTTTCATCTAATGCGATTAATAAGCGCTCACTGTCTTGTTGTTCTTGCACTAGCAGTAGCGGGTAATTACGAATTGCGCGTGGCACATACAGCGCTTGCCATTGGTTATCTTGCATAAACAAATTCTGTTTTGTTGCCAAACCCAACATAGCTACCGCTTGAAACGTATCTTCGCTTTTCACAAATACAATGGGAAACTCGGCGCCCGCTACCACAAACTCATGCACCACTACCGGCAATAAATGTTCGTTATCAATATGAGAAAAGGCATTATTGTTGTTAATTTTTGTTGTCGCGTGCTGCTCTTTATTTAGCGGCACAATCTTTTGCGCTGAAGTCATAAACTACTCTTTATTCTGATCATTAATTTGAGAAGTGCTGATGGTCGTAATGTAACGTTAAATGCTTACCCCTTATGCCATCAGCAGTGCGGACTTATCATGCTCTAAGTTAGCTATAGGATCAACAGGTCAAAACCAGTTTAATAACACAAGGTGCATAGCACTAAAGTAGCGTTGTTGTAACACATTAGCGCTTCTAACATAGGCGATATCATAGTTACGGGAGTTAACCGCATGCAAATTCTAATTACAGGTGGCACTGGAGGCATTGGTTTTGCTATTGCTAGCCATTTTGCTGAGCAACAGCACCAGGTCATTATTGCTGATTTACACCAAGCAAGTATCGACACTAAAGTCGCACAGCTAAAGCAGCTTGGTTATCACGCCGAAGGCATCTTGCTGGATGTTACTAATGCCGATTCTATCGCGCGCTGTGCCGCGCAATATAATATTGATGTGTTAGTTAATAATGCTGGTATTCAACATGTCGCACGCTTGGAAGATTTTCCACCAGAAAAATGGCAGATGCTATTAAACGTTATGCTAACCGGGCCTGCCATGCTCAGCCGCGCCTTACTGCCGGGTATGCGCGAGCGTAATTTTGGCCGTATTATTAATATAGGCTCTATTCATGCGTTAATAGCATCGCCGTTTAAATCGGCCTATGTAGCCGCCAAGCATGGTTTACTCGGTTTTAGTAAGGTGGTTGCGTTAGAAAACGCCGACAAAAATTTTACGATTAACACCGTTTGCCCTGCCTATGTTAAAACGCCGCTAGTAGAGCAACAAATAGCAGCGCAAGCAAAAGAGCACAACTTAACCGAGCAGCAAGTAATTGAACAAATTATGCTGGCCCCTATGCCACAAAAAGCCTTTATTGGCGTTGATGAAATTGCCGCTACTACGGCGTTTTTATGCAGTGACGCAGCTCGGCATATGACGGCACAAACGTTAGTACTAGATGGTGGCTGGACAGCGCGCTAGCCCAGCATTAAAAACTCAGGCACAATCGAGCAACAGAAAAAATGATCACAGCGCCTGAGTTTATGAATTTAACCGGTAGCAGCATAGGTATTGGCACCATTGCTGCGCTTTCGTTAATCTATTTGCTAATTTTATTTAGCGTTGGTCACTTTGGCCGGCGCATTAATAGCAAGCATCCGCTCGCACCTTGGGTATTTAGCTTTGCCTTATCTATTTATTGCACCTCGTGGGCATTTTATGGTGTTACCGCCCAAGCCGCGGTTAACGGTTGGTGGATGCCGCCAACCTACATCGGCTCATTCATTCTGTTTTGGTTTGGTTTTAAGCTAGTAGCCCATATTGCTATTGCCTGTCGGCGTTATCGCATTACTTCTATCGCCGACTTTATCGCCACCCGCTTTGGCCACTCGCGCTTACTAGCGGTTATTACCACCCTCATTTTACTGATGTCGGTTATTCCTTACATTGCACTGCAGCTGCAAGCCGTTTCAACCAGTATTAACACGCTGGTGGTGAGCGCACCTAACGACGCTTGGTATGCCGATACCGGCCTTTACGTTAGTTTATGGATGGCAGTATTTGCGCTACTATTTGTTAGCAAAGGCGCTAAGGCGCATCAACCTAACCCTGGCTTAATGACGGCCATCGCCTTTGAATCCTTAGTAAAACTATTAGCCCTGTTAGCCATTGCCTCTTTCGTGTTTTGGGGCATGTATGATGGCGTAGCACAAATTTTTCAGCTTGCCGGCCAAAGTAACGCGGTGCAACAAGTGCAACAACAGGCAGCGCCAACACACACTTACTGGCTGCACGTATTATTGGGTTTTGCCGCTACCTTATGCTTACCACGCCAGTTTCATGTAACCTTTGTTGAAGGCCAACATCTTGGCCATTTGCGCAGTGCCCGCTGGATTTTTCCACTCTATTTACTGCTAATGGGCATGTTTACTCTACCGCTGGCGCTAGCCGGGGTAATGCTGCTGGGTGCCGATGCCAATATTGATTTGGTATTGCTACAACTACCACTAGCTGCGCAGCGTACCGATATGGCATTGCTGGCCTACCTTGGTGGGTTTTCTGCCGCAACCAGTATGGTGGTGGTGGCTACTGTAGTGCTAGGCATTATGATTACCAACGAGCTATTAGCACCGCTAATTTATCGCACGCCAGCTAATCAGCCAACACCGGCTAAACATATTAAAATTGCCACTCTGCGCCGCATTACTATGCTTGCGGTAATGGCATTGGGCTATGTCTATTATCGCTGGATTGGCACTGCCACAGGCTTAGCGCAATTAGGGCTAATGGCATTTGCTTTAGTAGCACAACTGGCTCCGGTATTAATTCTGGGCTTACTTAGCCGCAATATTAACCGCCAAGGCGCTATTGCCGGCTTGTGTGGTGGCGCTATCGCTTGGGCCTACATTATTTTACTGCCCGAACTAAGCCGGGCCGGGTTAATTGGCCAAGCGTGGTTAGCGCAAGGGCCTTTTGGTATTAGTTACTTAGCCCCCCACCACCTATTTGGCTTAGATGCCGATGTTATCAGCATAGGTACGCTAGTTAGCCTCAGCTTAAACTGT
Source organism: Rheinheimera metallidurans (assembly GCF_036983985.1). Classification (NCBI taxonomy): domain Bacteria; kingdom Pseudomonadati; phylum Pseudomonadota; class Gammaproteobacteria; order Chromatiales; family Chromatiaceae; genus Rheinheimera; species Rheinheimera metallidurans. Next base: position 181,866 of record NZ_JALAHQ010000003.1, on the reverse strand, counting down.
TTATTGGTTGTATTGGTTAGTCGTTTTAGTGTTACCCGCGTTGGCGAATGGCTAGAAAGTGGGCGGTTTTTACGCACTCAAGTGAGCAGCCAACCTACTCGACCACTCAATTTATCGGTGCAAGATTGTTATTTATTAGTAAAACGTTTTGCGGGTGATAAAGAAGCACAGCGCTTATTACAGCGCAATTTAAAAGAGCCTCACGAGTTACAGCAGCTTGCTCCAGCTAACCTACTGCAAGCAGCCGAACGCAGCCTAGCGGCCGTAGTCGGTGGCGCTTCAATGCGCTTAATTATGGATGCCAGTGGCCGCCATGCGTCGTTACCGCTTGAATCCGTCGCACGTTTTGTTGACGAAGCCAGCCAAGTATTTCAGTTTAACCAAGCCCTGCTGCGCTCAACTATCGATAACATTAGTCAAGGTATTAGCGTAGTAGATGCTGATCTTCGCCTAATTGCCTGGAATCAGCGTTATATTGATATGTTTAGCTACCCCACGGGTTTAGTTGAAGTTGGCAAACCGGTAGCCGATGTTATTCGTTACAACCTTGAACGTGGCCTCATTGATAGCGACAATATCGACGCTGAAATTCAAAAGCGTTTAAGTTATTTAAAACAAGGTAGTGCCTATAAATTTCAGCGCCGCCAGCAAAATGGTAGCGTACTAGAAATGCAAGGTAATCCGTTGCCCGGTGGTGGCTTTGTTACTACCTATAGCGACGTAAGCGCCTTTATTGATACGCAACAACAGCTTGAACAGCGCGTAACAGAACGCACTCAAGCATTGCAGCAATTAAACCAGCAACTGCAATTAGCCCAACAAAAAATTGAAGAAAGTACCCAAGCGAAAACTCGTTTTTTTGCCGCAGCCAGCCATGATTTAATGCAGCCCTTTAATGCCTCGGCATTATTCGCCAGCTTACTGCGCGACCAACAAACAACACCGGAGCTAAAGCAGCTAAGTCAAAATTTAATTAGCTCATTAAATTCGGCCGAAGAACTATTAGGCGCAATTTTAGAACTGACTAAGCTCGACTCTGGAGTAATAACCGCTAATGTGCAAAGCATTAGCTTGCATGCCTTATTAGATGATATTGCGCGTGATGCGGCAATACTGGCGGCAGAAAAAGGCTTAAAACTGCATTACATCCCGTCAAAACTAGCGGTTAGCACCGATAGAAAACTACTAAAGCGCGTAGTGCAAAACCTATTAGCCAATGCTATTCGTTACACCACCACCGGTAAGGTGTTGCTTGGCGTAAAACGCTGTGGTAGCGATATACGCATCTGTGTGCTTGATACCGGTATCGGCATAGCTGAAAACGAGCAACTGCGTATTTTTGATGAGTTTCAACAAGGTGAACAACAAGATCAACGTGGTTTAGGCTTAGGTTTAGCCATAGCCAACCGTATTACCGGTATTCTTGGTCACAACTTGAAATTACAGTCTGAAGTTGGCAAAGGCAGCTGCTTTAGCATTCAGTTACCGCTAGCCACCACTGCGCCTGCCGTTATCCGTAGCATACACCAGCCTAATATCGCCGCCAGCTTTGCTGGCAAAACCATTTTGTTATTAGACAATGAACCGCAACTACGCAGCGCAGTTACCGAATTGCTACGCAGCTGGCACGCCGATGTGACTGCGGTTGGCTTACCCGCAGAGGCAGAACTTGCCTTAGCGCAAGGCTTAAAGCCTGATTTACTGTTGTTTGACTATCATTTAGATAACAACGAAATGGGCGTAGAAGTGGCCAACAAGCTGGTTGCACAATTTGCGCTAACAATACCGGTAATTATTCATTCTGCTGATCATAGCGAAGCTATTCGTGAACATGCACTAAACGCCGGCTTTTACTTTTTACTTAAACCATTAAAGCCTGTGGCACTAAAGCGGCTGTTTACCCGATTACTGCGTTAGTACTAACTAGGTAAACGTAGCTTTTCAAACAAGATACCCGCAAGCGTTCGGTTGTTAACGTCTAGCTTGCGCAATATCGCCGAAACATGCTGCTTTACCGTGGTTTCTTGTACATTCATTTCATAAGCAATTTGCTTATTTAGCAAGCCGTCAGCAATCATTTTTAATACTCTAAACTGCTGCGGGGTTAGTTGCTCTAAGCGCTGGGCAAAGTCTTCATCAATCAGTGGCACCGCACTATTAACATCTGCTACTAGCTCAGCAGGTAACCAGCTGTCGCCGTTTAATACTGCGGCGATGGCTTCAGACAGCATTTCAAGCGGTACAGATTTAGGAATATAAGCTGCAGCACCCAGTGTCAGTGCTTGTTTAATAATAACCGGGTCTTCTTCTGCCGATACCATAATAACCGGCACATCGGGGTATTCTGTGCGCAGCGCAGTTAAGCCAGTAAAACCATCGCTACCGGGCATTTTTAAGTCAAGAAATATAAAGTTAGTATCGGGGTGAGCGCGCAGTAGTGGCCATAGTTGTTGCATGCTTTGCGCTTGTAATAATAGCGCATCATTACCAAGAATATTGGCGCAGGCTTGAGCTAAAGCAACGCGAAATAGTGGGTGGTCGTCAGCAATTAAAGCAATCATAAATTCAGTTCTGAGCCTTTTGGCCCATAATGTACCGGGGCTTGCGCCCCGGCAAGGGTTTTCTTAATTAGAAACGGTAACCAACACTTAAGCTAATGGTGCGTGGGTCAATATAAAAACCCAATACCGAGTTATCAAGTGCCGGGCCAGCAAAGTTGTAGCCCGCGATACGCGCTTGTTTGTCACCTAAGTTTTTGCCCTGCAGAGCAACGTCCCAATGGCCATCATTTGAGTACCAATTTACACCGGCATTAAATACGCTGTAACCGCCGTAATCTAGCACCGATGGCACTTCAAAAATTTGCGTTTCACTACGATGTGCCATATTCGCGGTAATAACAAATTCACCAATTTCAGTCGCAATGCTGTATTTACCCGCTAAGGTTGCAGTTAACTCCGGTGTGTTAGCAAAGGCCCACACGTTAGATACATCAACTACTTTTTGCTGAGTGGGGTCAAAAAACTCTACTTTATTGAAGCTGGCATCTAAGTAACCGACAATCATGCTAAGTTCAAAGTCGTTAGTAACGGCAAACTGAGCTTCTAATTCCACACCGTTAATATCAGCACTGGCCGCGTTTAGTACTTGTGATGCAACAGTAACAACACCCGGTGACGTTTCAACCGCACGCTGCACCGTTACCTGCATATCATCGTAAGATGACATAAACACCGACGCGTTAACACGTAATCGTTGGTCTAACCATTCACTCTTCATACCTAATTCAAAGGTATCAACCGTTTCTTCTTGGTAAGGCTTGCTTGCATCTGGGTTAATAGCTTGGTTGGCTCGCATATCAAAGCCACCTGATTTAAAGCCATCGGTATAGCTACCATACAGCATTAAGTCACGACTATACTGATACTCTGCGCCGATACGCGGCGAAAAGTGGCTAAAGCTTTCTTTACCAGTAAATTCAGTTTGCGTAGCTAAATAAACGCCGTTAGGGTCACGTGGGAATTTATAACCGGCATAAACATAACGGTAAACATCGGCCTCTTTGTCATCTTTGGTATAACGACCACCAAAGGTTAAAGACCATTTATCATCTAGCTGATACGAACCCTGTGCATAAGCGGCAATACTATCGGTTTGCACACAGCCACCGTTTTCTGTAGTGCTAGCGCCATAAACTACCTGACCAAAGGCACCGCAGGCTTCGCCGTCGTAGTAATATAGCCCCGAAGCGACCTTCAGCTTGTCATCACTGTACATCAGCTGTAACTCTTGAGATACCTGCGTATCTTCATAAAATGCGGGGATATCCAGTGTAGGGAAGGTTGTTGAGTCAAAATCGATATTGGTATCGGTTTTACCTTCACGATGTGCAGTAACCGACTTAAGTGTCCAATTCTCTGACAAATCTAGCGTCATGGTAAGTGACTGGCCTTCAGTTTCTACCTTGTTTGTTACCGGCATACTGATGTTGGCGTCATATACGCTATTAGATTGGATATCGTTAGGTGCTAAAGCACTAGGGAATAAACGAAAGCCGCCACGCGGATTAGATTCATCTACCGTTTTATCGGCATTTAACGCTAAACGGAAATTGTCTGCGACATTCCACTGTACGCTTACACGTCCAGTCATTAACTCTTTATTGTAGTTGTCATCGCCGGTGTTAAGAAACTTACCAAAACCATCACGATTAAAGGTAGCAAAAGCACCGCTAATAAACAGGTTATCTGCTAACGCCGTTTGACCAGAAATTTTCAAATCACGCTGACTTTTAGTACCTAAGGTGCCACGAACGGCGAATTCATTCTCGCCGGTAAGTTGCTTAGTGACATATTTTACTGCACCACCAATAGTGTTACGACCATACAAGGTACCTTGCGGGCCACGCAATACTTCTATGCGTTCCACGTCATATACGTCTAACGCCGCGCCCTGAGGTCGCGCCATGTAAACATCATCAATGTAGATACCCACGCCGGGTTCAAAACCCCATAGTGGATCTTGTTGGCCAATACCACGGATATAGGCCGTTAGCGTACTATTTGTGCCGCGCGATACTTGCAAGGTGGTATTGGGTGAAAACTGCGCGACAGCCGTAATATTGTCCATACCGCGCTGCGCTAATTCTTCTTCACCTAATGAGGTTACAGCAACCGGCACTTCTTGCAAATTTTCTACAGTACGACGAGCGGTTACTTCAATACGCTCTAACTTAACGTCATCGGCGCCTTTGGCAGTTTCTTGCGCTAGCACTGTGCCGGCAAAACAACCACTAATAGCTAAGGCAACTAAACTAGGCTTGAGTAAGGTACGGCTAAACTTGTGCGTTGCATTAATCTTATAATTATTGGCCATGTTGGCTCTCCTGCTGTTTGTGTTCGCATATCTTGTTTTTATTTATCTAGGGTTACTGTAGGCCTAAACGCAGAATTTTTAACCTGTACCTTAGTACTATGGTGATGTGAGCCTTCCTGTATCAGACTAAGCGAAAATGAGCACAAGGATAATAAGATGTTGAGTCTTCTTGGATTATTGGCCGGCCTTGGCCTACTTATCGTACTTACCATGCGTGGTTTCAACCTATTTATTACCGCACCTCTGTGCGCACTGCTAGTGGCCGTAACCAACGGCATTCCATTTTGGCATGTTAGCGACAAAATAGACTTTGTTAATGGCTATATGTCTGGTTTCTCTGGTTTTGTCGCCGCTTGGTTTTTAATGTTTTTACTCGGTTCACTATTTGGCAAGCTGATGGAGCACACCGGCGCTGCCGACTCGGTAGCTTTGATGATTGTGAACAAGCTAGGCCAGGGCAAAGCGGTACTCGCTGTGGTGCTGGCTTGTGCCGTACTTACTTACGGCGGTGTTAGTGTATTTGTCGTCGCATTTTCTGCCTACCCTATGGCGGTAAGTTTATTTAAAGGTGCCAACCTGCCCCGCCGCTTTATTCCTGCAGCACTAGCACTGGGTTCAGTTACCTTTACTATGACCTCTGCTGGCTCGCCAGAAATTCAAAATTGGATCCCTATTCCCTACCTTAAAACCACGCCCTATGCAGGCTGGCAGGTTAGTATTATGGTGGCCATTTTTATGGCGATAGTCGGCTATATGTTACTGATGTGGATGATTAAGCATGCGGTTAAGCAAGGCGAGCAATTTAGCCAACGTACTGGCGACCCAGAAATTACCGACCGTGAGCTACCTCACCCACTTAAAGGTATTGCCCCTTTGGGAGTAGTGTTACTGCTATCATTTTTACTCCACAACAGCCTACAACAAGCCGCATTAATTGTGGCTTTAAGCGGCGGCGTAGTCAGTTTGTATTTACTCAATTTTCGTTTTTTACTTAACCCCGCAGCAGCCACTAATGAAGGTGTGCTTGGTGCGCTATTGGCCATTGGCAACACGGCTGCCGTAGTCGGCTTTGGTTCAGTGGCTAAACTAACCCCTGCTTTTGCCAGCGTAGTAAACTATATGACACACTTACCTGGCCCAGAGTTGGTGGGTGCCGCTGTTGCGGTTAGTGCGATTGCCGGCTTAACCGGCTCAGCGTCGGGTGGCCAAGTGATTGCACTACCCGAGATTGCACCGCACTATTTAGACCGCGGCGTTAACCCAGAACAATTGCACCGTGTGGTTGCTATTTCGTCTGGTGCGCTAGACTCGCTGCCGCATAACGGCTATGTGGTTACCACTATTCGTGCTATTTGTGGTGAAAGCCACCACAATGCTTATTGGCCGGTAGCCGTAGTTAGTGTATTGGTCCCTGTGTTGGGCACGGCACTGGCTATCGTATTATTTCAGTGGTTTTAAGGACTTAACATGCGTATTTTTTTGACCATACTGCTACTTGCTGGGTTAAGTTTTAATGCCTGCAGTGACACACTCATTGTTCAAAAGCAGCGCTTTACGCTAGATCGTTTTACTACTGCAAGCGGTAGCACTATTGCCCCAGTTAATATTGGCTGGGAAGCCTATGGCAAGCTTAATGCTGACAAATCTAATGTTATTTTAATCACTCATTATTTTTCGGGTACTAGCCATGCTGCAGGTAAATACCATGCAGCAGACACTGCCGCTGGCTACTGGGACGCCATTGTTGGCCCGGGTAAAGCCATAGATACTAATAAGTTTTACGTGATTAGCAGTGATACGCTAGTTAACGCTAACGTATTTGATGCCAACGTAATAACTACCGGCCCTGCAACCATTAACCCCGCCACAGGTAAGCCGTATGGCTTAAGTTTTCCGGTAGTTACCATTGGCGATTTTGTTGAAGTACAAAAAGCCTTACTCGATAGTTTAGGTATTTCAACGTTACATGCGGTTGTCGGCCCATCAATGGGTTCATTTCAGGCTATTGAATGGGCAGTGCGCTACCCAGATAAAGTGCAGCGATTAATTCCAGTAATTGGTAGTGCTTACATGGATGCCTACAGCGCCGTTAAGTTAGAGCGTTGGTCTTATCCGATTAAAACAGATCCAGCATGGTTAAATGGTGACTATTACCAACAAGGCCAACCAATACAGGGCCTGACTACGGCACTGGCATATATTACGCAAGATGCACTGAATCCGGTTGGCTTTAACCTAAATTATCCAGCCCCTGAGCTTGATACTGCACCACAACATGATATTCGCGCTAGTTTTTCTGCATGGCAGCAGTTAATGCAACAGGCAAAACTACGCGCTACCTATCAAGATGCGAACCATATTCTGTACTTAGTGCGTGCATCTCAACTGTGGCGTGCTGGTATGGGCGACAACTGGCAACAAGCGGTAGCTAAAATTACTGCTCCAACTCTGTTTTTACCCGCCACTGGCGACCTACTATTACCGCCGGCATTAAGTAAAAATAGTGCTGCAGCTATGACTGCAGCGGGCAACACGCCACAGTATGCTGAAATCCCTGGTAACTGGGGGCATTTAGACGGTGTTATCGGTATCGAGGCCGTTGCTAGCCAAATTGCCGGCTTTTTGAACTAAAAATTAGTCCCCTTCCCTGGTGGGTGCGGCAGGTATTGAGCACCCTTTTTCTTTATGTAATTAAATTCGCAATGTATAGCCTGTTCCGCTTAATATATCCCTCAGTATTTTGCACAACATATACTACCCAGGCAAATAGATGCCTTAGTTAACAAATTGATTTATAAAAGGACATAGCAATGGCCTATGATTATGGCAGTGAGTCGTTAGGGATCCGCAATCCATTTAAAGCGGAAGGTTTACTGCGAGCCGCACGCGGCTTGGTTGTAACGTTATTAGGTATATACCCGCTATTGCAGGTTGTTAGCTTGGTACAACAGGATAAAACCCTGGCCTGGATTTCTGCGGCAATTGGCTTTGTGTTATTAGCCGGCGGCTTACGGGCTTTGGGTGGTGGTATTTTTCAAATGTTACGCTTTTTTGTTGGTCGCAGCGTGCCAACCTCTTTGGCGCCTAACTACAGTAAATCCGAGCGTGAAACGGCGAAACTAGAAAAGCCACATTACAAAAGCATTGATTTAGAAGAAATGTTAATGGGCAGAAAAAACAAAACCTTTGTTGAACCGGTAGGTTTTATTTCACGCCTAGTACATACCCTGGTACCTAAACTGATCTTTTTGCCCTACCCGCTGCGTAATTTAGCTCAGCGTTTCTCTGGCGCGCTTATCGCCACTATTATCGCTTTAGTCGCCTACGCCCTTACTGCCTTTGTGTGTTTAACCGGTTTAGCCGGCGACACTGGCGATATTTTGTTACCATTTTTTTCTGCGGTATTAGTTATTTATTTAATTTTAAGCTGGCGCGGCGCCAGCACCGTGTATCGCCAAGCAGAGCGCAGCATTGAAACTCAAGGCAACCTAAAACTGGCAAAAATTATGGCCTTTGCTATTTTAGCGCCAGTAATAATGGGCTTAATCATCAATTTCTTACTGCAACAACCCGATATTGCCGAGCTTGTTGCTGAGCTACGGCAATCCGAGTTACACAGTTTTGCCATCGCACCACAATTGTTGTTAGTACTGCTATTTGCGGCAATCAGCGGAGCCTTTATATTTTTGCTGTTAAAACAACGCACCGCACAGGTAAAGGCTCAAACTAAGGTGTCAGAATACCGCGCCAATTGGCAAGAAAATATCCATCCGCGCGAACTGTTCGTTAATATCGACAACATTGTTATGGCTAATCGTCGTTATAAAGAGATCCCAAACCGCGTATATCGCGAGCTAAACCCTAACTTGAATGAGCAATCAGAAAGCAAAGGTAATTTTAGCGGCGAAATCATGATAGAAACCCAGCCGGCATATGCACCGCTGGAGCACACCGCTTTATTTAAGCAGCTGCGTGTTTTCTCGACCATTGCTGGCCAAGTGCTATTGCTTATTGGTCCGTTTATTTTATTTTACTTGCTGTTTGAAGCCCGCTCTATCTTAGAACTAGTGCATCAATTTCAAGCTATTGCCCGCCCGTCTGACGCGGCAACTCAAAGCTTTGTTATCAGCTTGTTCAACGAAAGCCAATTTATTCTTAGCTTGCTATTTAGTTGGTTAATTTGCCACAGCTTTGGCCGCTTACTGGAAAATTATAGCCACACGTTTTGGGCCGAACTTAATTTTAACTCGCTACTGGTATACCTAAAATGTGAAGGTACTTATACCGAAAGTAAATTAACCACAGGTAAAGGTATTTACGATTCTACCGCATCAGAAAACTACGTAATGCGCTCATCGTTAACGCCGTGGATTATTAGCTCGCGCATTATGAGTAGCACCTTTGCTGATAGCGGTGCGAAAAACGTAGAGCACCCGCGTCACATATTAGAAATGGAAGATAACCCACAAGAAATGCAGGCTATTTTGGATGATATTCAAAGTTTCATGTCAAACCGCGAAACCATTGCTAGTATTAAAAACGCGCAAGATTTATCTAACACAGAACAAATTTACCAAATTAACCAGCAATCGCGCGCGATGCCGGTAACTTCGGATCAAGCAACCTTATCTAGCCCGCAGCAAGACGCCGATGCCAGTGCGGCTCAAGCTATCGAGCAACCCAAAAGCTAGCTGCTTAGGTTAACTTAAAACAATAGCCACTCAGTTTAAGCAAAAGCTGAGTGGCTACGCCAAGCAAGAAGGGCAAAACATGCAGCGAATTAACGGTAGCAAAGTCTTAACTCTTAGTACTGCGGTAGCGTTAACTTTGCTGGTACTCCCAGTAACTGCGGCAAACCCGACTATGTCGGCACAAGACTCCGACCCGGTAAAAATGGGTTGGATGCAGGGTTTCCCGCCAGCGCAAAGCAAACGCATTACGCAACCTGACAGTAATTTTTTTAGCTTTCCTAAGCTGCGCTGGTCAGTATGTAACATGCGCCAACTGTTACCCACCACCAATATTAACCGCGCAATTAGCCATTATCAGCCACTGGTTTTTTCACCGTTAGCCAATATAGACGAGCTGCGTTTTACACCGCTGAATAGCAACCAAACTATGACCTAGCAGCAAAGCCTAATGGCGAACTATACCGATGGCATTATCGTGTTGCATCAAGGTAAAGTGGTGTATGAGCGCTATTTTGGTTGTCTGCATGAAACTGAATATCATGCCGCCATGTCAATGACGAAATCTTTAACCGGTTTATTAGCAGAAATGCTGATCGCTCAGGGCAAGTTAGATGACAATTGATAGCTTGGGTACGCCGTTTGCCGGCGGTGGCTTAAGTGCAACCTTACGTGACATGGCAAAATTAGGCCAAGCTATATTAAACAATGGCAAAGTTAATAATGTACAAGCTATTCCGCAGCAAGCCATCGACAGTATTTGCCAAGGCGGTAACCCTGAAGTTTTTGCCAAAGCAGATTACACTACCTTGCCAAAGGGTAGTTACAAAAGCATGTGGTGGATACTGCACAACAAACATCACGCTTTTGCAGCCCGCGGTGTGCACGGTCAAACGATGTATATTGACCCAACCGCGCAAATGGTGATTGTTCGCTTTGCCTCACATCCCATAGCAGCTAATGGCGTCAATGATCCAACATCATTACCCGCGTATCAAGCACTAGCAGAGTATTTGTTGCAACAGAAAAACTTTTAATTGTTTACGTTAGTGCTGCATCCAAACACCATTTGTTATTTGGCAATCTATCGAGTCAAGTGCCATATGAATGGATAAGCCGAGCCCAAGGAGCCTAGTTTTAGGCAAGAAACAAAGCAAAATATATACCGCAATAAGCCACAATTTATGCAACGGATGAAAGTTAATGCTACAACGGTTAGGATCATATATCGGCTGTGCAATAAGATGATCGATATCGACGAGCATAGTTGCCGCAAGTATTAGGTAAGCTGATTTCCAATTATGTCGAAAAAATAGCGCCACCAATATTGCGGGAATAATAAAGTGCAAACCTATATGCAGCATTACGTATTATTACCCCTTCGCGTTCGAGTCTGGTTAATCTAAAACAATAGCCACTCAGGTTAAAGATGAATGGCCAATTGGATAAAAGGGCCGCACGTTATTTGGGAAACAACACCACGTGATCTAAATCAAGGCGAATACCAATGTGTTCGCCTATTGCATGGTTATGATGACTCAGTGCTAAGCACTGCACTTGCTCACCACTGTCTAATGTTAACCGATATAAAATATGTGAACCACGAAACGCTTTTTCCACAACCAGTGCGGTAACATTGCTAGTATCGTCGTGCACAATATCGTCGGGGCGAATAAGTATTTCAACCTTGTCACCGGCTTGCAACGCGCTGCTGTACCGCTGTACAAACCGACCCAAGTTAGTTTGCACCTGCTGGGCATCTAGCATAGTGCCTGGCAGTAATACGCCACGGCCAATAAAATCGGCAACAAAACGGTTAGCAGGTTTATGGTATAGCTCGTAAGGTGTCGCCCATTGCTGCAGTTGCCCTTGCTGCATTACGCCGACGATGTCAGCCATAGCAAAAGCTTCGTTTTGATCGTGCGTTACCATTACCGCAGTAATATTTAGCTGTTGTAAAATATGACGTATTTCGCGGGCTAGCCCTTCACGTAGCTCAGCGTCTAGGCTAGAAAACGGCTCGTCTAATAGCAGTACTTTAGGCTCAGGAGCTAAAGCTCGAGCTAAGGCGACACGTTGTTGCTGACCACCAGATAACTGATAGATATAGCGCTGCGCTAAGTCGGGTAAGCCGACTAACTGCAATAGTTGTTTAACCTTAGCCGCTTTATTAGCTTTAGTACTGTGCCGTAAGCCAAAACTAATGTTATCGGCAACATTAAGATGAGGAAATAAAGCAAAATCTTGAAACACCATGCCCACTTGCCTTTGCTCAGGCGCTAGCAGCATATCAGCCGCACTTACCGCCTGCCCAGCTAAACTAATGCTACCCGCTGTAATTGGCTCAAAACCGGCGATGGCACGCAATAAGGTTGTTTTGCCACACCCAGAGGGGCCAACTAAGCAACCAATTTGGCCTTGATCTAACGAAAAGCAGATATTGTTAACGACGTTATGCTTAGCATAGGCAATGCTAACCTTTTGTATGTTTAGCATTAATTCTTTCCTTTGCTGGCGACGTCTACCGATCGCGCTAACAAAATTACCGGCAATAAACTCACCAATACTATTGCCAGTGCCGGCAGTGCCGAGTCGGCTAAACGCTCGTCGGAGGCAAGCTCGTAGGTACGCACCGCTAGCGTATTAAAATTAAATGGCCGTAAAATTAACGTGGCGGGCAGTTCTTTTAACACATCAACAAAAACTAGCAATAAGGCACTAAACACACTGCCACTCAGTAATGGCACATGTACTTTCTTTAGTACCTGAAGTGGCGTGCAGCCTAATGAACGGGCAGCGTTGTCCATACTTGGCTTAATTCGCTCTAATCCTGCTTCAACACTGTGTAATGACACCGCTAAAAACCGCACACTGTAAGCCAGCAATAGCGCGAAAACGCTACCCGAAAATACTAAGCCGGTGCGAGTACCAAACCATTGCTCGGCCAGTAAATCGATGCGCCCATCTAGCCACGCTAGTGGCAACATAACGCCAATAGCAATTACGGTACCCGGTACCGCATAACCTAGAGCGGCAACACGCACCGGTGTTTGCACTACGGCATCTTGGCGTAAACGCTTAGCATAAGCGAACAACAGTGCCAGCATCACGGAAATGCCCGCAGCTATAGCTGCTAAGCTAAAGCTATTCCATGCCAACTGAGCAAACTGCTGATTAAGTGTTACTTGATAGTTAGACAACGCCCAGCTAATAAGCTGCGCAGCCGGTATGACAAAGCCCAAGCACACAGGTAACAAACATAACAGTAATAGGAGCAACTGCCGTGTTTTGCTAACCGTTCTCAGCATTGGCGCCTGGTGTTGCTGTCCTTGATGATAATAACGAATTTTACGGCGTGACCAGCGTTCTAACACCAACAGTAACAGCACGAAGCTGGTAAGCATCGCAGCCAATTGTGCTGCCGCAACTTGGTTGCCCATACCAAACCAGGTACGAAAAATACCGGTAGTAAAGGTGGCGACACCAAAATATTGCACTGTGCCGTAATCGGCAAAGGCTTCCATCATTGCTAACGCTGTGCCGGTTAAAATGGCGGGCCGCGCTAAAGGCAGCGCCACCTGCCAAAAATGTCGCCTTGGGCTTAACGCTAAAGTGCGGCTGGCTTCAAATAACGATAAGGATTGCTCACGAAACGCCGTGCGCGCCAGCATATAAACGTAAGGGTACAATACCAGCGACAGCATAATAACGGCGCCGCCTAACGAGCGTATTTCCGGAAACCAGTAATCGCCATAATGCCAGCCAAACTGACTGCGTAGCGCCGTTTGCAGTGGGCCAGAAAAGTCGAGCATGCCGGTGTAGGTATAAGCGATAATGTAAGCAGGCATAGCAAGCGGCAGTAACAGTAGCCACTGCACATAACGCCGACCAATAAACTGATACTGGCTAATTAACCAAGCGCTAGACGTGCCAAGCAACAACGCGCCGATACCAGTGCCTGTAGCCAACAGTAACGAGTTAATAACGTAATCCGCTAGCACAGTTTGGCGTAAATGCAGCCAAATATCAGGTTGTGGCGTAAATAGGCTAGTAAAAACTACGAGCACTGGCATGGCCAGCAGCAGCGCAGGCATTAGCACCGACCAACGCCAGATATCACGCATTATCTGGCGCTTAGGTTATTAAAGAATATAGTGTTCAATTACTACTTCCAGCCAGCGCGATCCATCACTCGAATAGCATCGCTATTTAATTCGCCTAACTTTTCTAGCGATAACTGATCGGCTTTAAATTCACCAAAGCTCTGCAGTATATCACTTAGCTTACCTGAGCTAATTACTGGGTATTCGTGGTTAGCTACCGCATACCACTGCTGCGCTTCTGCGGTAACCATATACTCAAGTAGCTGTATAGCAGCGGCTTTATTAGGCGAGTACTTCGCTATGCCTGCACCAGAGATATTAATGTGCGCACCACGATCGGCTTGATTTGGCCAAAATACCTTAACTTGCTGCGCCACGGCTTGTTCATTTTTATCGGCTAGCATGCCGCCTAAATAGTAGGTATTAGCAATCGCAATATCACATACGCCGGCTACAGCGGCTTTAATTTGGTCTCTGTCGCCACCTTTAGGCGGGCGGGCAAAGTTTGCCACTAAGCCTTTAGCCCAGCTTTCGGCTGCGGTAACGCCGTCATGGGCAATAATGCTAGCGGTCATCGACTGATTATAAATATTGTCAGATGAGCGCACGCAAATACGGCCGCGCCATTTCGGGCTGGCTAAATCTTCATAGGTGGATAATTCTTCAGGTTTTACTTTACCTCCTACATATAAAATTGGCCGGGCACGCATGGTTAAACCATACCAGTGCCCTGCGGGATCACGTAGTGCAGCAGGTATCGCTTGTGTTAATGCTTCAGAGTTTATACTTTGCAGCACGTTTTGCTGCTGGGCACGATACAGCCGGCCTACGTCGGTACTAATAAGTATATCCGCTGGGCTGTTACGGCCTTCGCTTAGCATGCGGCTAATTAGCTCATCTGGCTTACCGGTAATTAAATTTACTTTAATACCGGTGTCGGCAGTAAATTTTTCTAATAGCGGTTTAATTAATTCTTCTTGGCGGCCAGAATAGATATTTACTTCTGCAGCGTGAGCAACTGACATATTAAACAGTACTGCAGTTATACCAGTACCGAGTAGGGTTAGCGCCGAACCTAATTTCATGCTGTAGCTCCTAAGTAATGCATACTAAAAAATACCCGCGCATCTAAACATAAATACGAACCGTTCTCAACTTGATAATGCCGAATTTGGCCAAAATACCTATTAAATGTTGATTAAACCCTAATAAAAAACGCAGCCAAAGCTGCGTTTTTAGTAAAGCATAATGCTGATTATTGCTTTTTCATCTGTTGATGAAATTGTGCTACATCAGTAATTATTTTTTGGCCAGGTAAATTGGCAAACGGTTGATCACGGAATGATGTGCCGCGCATTTGTATGGATATACGTGGCGCCTTGCTATTTAACATGGTTTCATTATAAAACGCTTTTACGTCAGCTAAGGTTACTTGCTCAACCGCAGCAATAAGTTGTTGTTTACTGTCGAAGTTGAAGTTTTCACGATACCAGTCAGAAATAATAGGCCGCACTTCACCCTGCAGATTTTTTGCTGGCTCGTTTAAAGAGACTAAGGTGCTGGCTTTAAGTTGGGCAAACGCTTCCTCAGTTAACTCATTTAATGCCGTAACATATTCCTGCTTAAATTTGTCAAACCTTGCTTGTATATCAGCCACGCCTTTTACCGGTGTCTGAATAAACATAGCAAAACCAACATAGTCTTCTAACTGCATAGCGGTGCCACCCACCGCGTAAGCTAACTGCTCTTCAGTGCGTAGTTTATCAAAGGCCACATTACTAAAATGACTTTTTAAGATTGTAGCGCGAGCTAATTGGGTATAAGAGGGTTCAGGGTGCATATGCACATCAACTAATGCGACATCGGCAACGTCAATATCTTTTTGCACTACCAGTGTTTCACCCACTGTTGGTTGCCAGTATACCGTGCGGCTATACGGCTGCTCGGCGCGCTGTGCGGGTAACGCTTGTTTTATCTCAGCCGCTACCTGCTCAATCATTGCCTTATCGTAGTTACCAAAGGCAAAAATACGCAGTTGATTATTGCTTAACGTGTTGCTAATAAAGCGTTGTAAATCAGCTTCTGTTAGCTTATTTGCCGCGGCAATAAGCTGAGCGCGTTCGTAGTCACCATCAGTAACTAATGCGCTGAACGTGCCAAATGCTTGCGCGTATGGAAACTGCTTACCCTGGTTTTGTAACCCACGAATATAACGGTCTTTAGCCTGGGCAAAGCTTTGCTGATCAGCACTAACCGTTAACCCAGCCAATGCTTGCTGTAATAACTGCGGCTGTTTATCAGTAAAACCGCCGATAGTTAATGCCATGCCGTTGCGAGGCGTTAAACCCATAGACATACCAGCAATACCTGCCTCTGTAGCTAGTGCACTTTGCTGTAAGTTGTATAGATCATACCATAGTGACTGCAGCACTTTGGCGTCAATATCGTGCTGAGCCACATTAGTATTAAACAAAATTTCTAGCACACCACGTGGTTGGCTAGCAAACAATTGACTTGGATATAACCAAGCACTAATGCCGTCTTTTTGCAGCACTAACTCAGGTTTGCTTTGCGCTACCGCAGCGACTAAATCAAATTTTTCTGGTAATAAGCGATTCACTGCCGGCAGGTTTAAGGCCAATTTAGGACTTTGTTGCCAGCTTTGCCGTTCTTCAAGGCTAATATCTGCAATTTTATATTTACCATCGTAAAAATGCAGGCTGCTATCGTGCGGCTCTTGCTTGCTAATATACCAAATGCGTAAGTGTTCAGGCGTTAGCTGCTGTAATACCTCGTTTATGGCTTTACCGTCAAAACGCTGATAATAGAAAGGCGCATTTACCGCATTGCGCGCTGGCACGTTTTGCATAGCGGCAGCTAAATTAGACACATAACCAAATTCATCGCCTTTTTCTAAGAAGCGAAAACGGTTATTTAAGCTAGTTTGAATTTCGCTAAAGTATTTATTATCAACACCCTGCTGCTTCACCAAATCTAGATATTGCATAATAGTCGCGACAATACCCTCGCGATTTTGCATGCCGGCGTCAGTTAAATCGATGTCGATGCTAAATGAACCATAATTGCCGTATAGCCCAGGATCAGCACTGGCATTTAAACCAGAAATTAAGCCCATCGCTTTTAGCTGTTGTGCTGGTGCACCCGGCATTTCAGAACCCAGTAAATAGGTTAAAAACTCATTCGGTTTTACCGCAAATTGTTCGCTATTATTAGTAATGGTAAAGTCTAAACGCAGCTGCTTAACATCTTCATTCGGTACGTAGTGAATGCGCTTCCCGCCTAGCTTGCTAACATCTAGTTTTGCCGTAACTTTAGGTGAGGCAATATTTTTGTTTTTAATGCTACTAAAATGCTTAACTGCAAGTTGTTCCATCTCGTTCAGTGGCAAGTTGCTTAACAGCGCCACCTTCATAATATTAGCCGAGTAATACTGATTATAAAAATCGACGGTTTGCGGGTGTAATTTACTATTTTCTTTGTCGCCTAATGTTTCTAAGTTACCAATTAAAAACCGGTTGGCAGGATGGCTGCCCATCATGCTACGCGATAAATTATATTGGCCAAAAAAGTCCATTTCCCGGCGCATCGACCATTCCGCATTAACTGCATTTTTCTCTTTATCGGTATACTCTGGGTACAGTTTTGGTGCTTTAAAAAAATCAGAAAAACG
The DNA here is from genome assembly GCF_036983985.1 of Rheinheimera metallidurans. Taxonomy (NCBI): domain Bacteria; kingdom Pseudomonadati; phylum Pseudomonadota; class Gammaproteobacteria; order Chromatiales; family Chromatiaceae; genus Rheinheimera; species Rheinheimera metallidurans. The sequence goes on along the minus strand of NZ_JALAHQ010000003.1, from coordinate 164,509 downwards.
GTCTAGTGCTTCATCATAAGCACCATTGTTTACTTTAAACATGTAGTTGGTAATATCAAGCCAGGTATAAGCATTTTGTGCGCCGCCATTGGCGGTCATAAACTCGCTGTAGCCTTTAGTGTCTGGATAACGCTCAGTGCCCAAAAACAACATATGCTCTAAATAGTGCGCCATACCTTGTTGGCTCATGGGATCTTGCAGTAAACCAACACCAACACTTAACGCCGCAGCAGATTTTTTTGCTGCCGGATCTGATACTAAAATCACTTCCATTTTATTAGGTAAAGTTAGTATTTTATAGGCTCGAGTATCATTCGGGCTAACCAGTACTTGGCCCTGCACTTGTTGCTGAACGCTTTGCATGTCTGTCGACGTTACACGTTCGCTAGCACAGCCGGTTAGTACTGCTAGCGCCACCGCACTGATTATAAATATTTTTTTCATGTCTATACCTATATAACGAAAATGTTACAAAAAGAATTGCTAATGTAATGAAATCAGGTGCTATCTACCAGCACAGAGCGCAAAAGGATTGTAATAAAATGTGTCGACAGCAATAAAAAAGGCCCCGTTAGGAGCCTTAGTGTTCGATGCTAATAATTACATCTGTGATTGCAAATAATTTGGTAAGCCTAGCAATTTAATTAAGTTTAGCTGCTGTTCTAACCAGTGTGCATGATCAACTTCAGTATCGTCTAATAACTGTTGCAACATCGTACGGGTAACGTAATCTTGCTCTTGCTCACACAATGCCATGCTGTGCTTTAATAGCTTTTGCACTGCATATTCAACGTTTAAGTCGTTCTGCAGCATGCTAGGTACGTCGTGGCCAACATGAATTGGGTCGCGCGTAACCATATCTGGCACACCGCCTAAAAATAAAATACGCTCAATTAAGGCTGAAGCATGGCCTTTTTCATCATCAAATTCGTGATCAATACGGGCAAATAATTTTTGCAAACCCCAATCGTGATACATCCGCGAGTGAATAAAGTATTGGTCCATCGCGGTTAACTCATTAGATAAGAGTTGGTTTAACGCGTCGATAACTTGTTTGCTGCCTTTCATTTATTCGCCTCCCAGCTGTGCTTGTAAATAGTTTGCCAGCCCTAGGCTACCAATTTGATACTGCTGCGTTTCTAACCAGTCTAGATGCTCTTCTTCATATTCTAAAATGTCAGTAATAATGTCGCGGCTAACATAGTCTTGCTCTGCTTCGCAAAGTGCAATAACTTCACGCAATAGCGGTAATTGCTCAAGTTGAAACTCGCTATCGCACTGCAGCATTTCTGGCGTGTCTTCACCAATTCGTAATTTACCTAATGCTTGTAAATTCGGTAAGCCTTCAAGCATTAAAATACGCTCTATCAGCTGATCAGCCTGCTTCATATCTTTAATCGACTTTTTATAACAGATGTCATTTAGCGCTTTTAAGCCCCAGTTTTTATAAATACGGGCATGCAAAAAGTATTGATTAATAGACGTTAACTCTGCTGTCAGCACTTCGTTTAATTTTGACAGTATCCGTGGATGACCTTTCATTACACCAACCTTCTTATCTGGCGTTAAAACATGCGACTAAGTGTAGTACAAAAGCCACCACTAGGCAAAATTATGTTTATTTTCAACAACATATTACTGATAATAGTTCGTATTACTAACACGTTTCGTTTCTCGTTTTAAATAAGCGTACATGACGGCATATTTTCGTATATTGGTCTCAAGCACTTTGAATTATTTGTGTTTTTACGTTACACAGAGTAAGTGAAAATTATAATAACCAGTAATATCAGAGGAACTTATGCAACTATTCAAACCTTTTGCCCTAGTGCTACTGCTGTGCAGCAGTGCATTAATGGCAACAGAGCGCCAAATAGAAATAGACAGTAAAGTGGTTACCGAACATAAAACCGAAGTAAACGGTAAACGTTTTGGTTATAGCGCCACTACCGGCACACAACCGGTGTGGGATGAAGAAGGCAACCCGACAGCCACCTTGTTTTATACCTATTATCAGCGTAGCGATATTAAAGATCGCAGCACACGCCCACTACTAATTTCATTTAACGGTGGCCCAGGTTCAGCGTCAGTATGGATGCATATTGCTTATACTGGCCCTAAATCATTACTTATTGATGACGAAGGCTATCCAGTACAACCTTACGGCGTGCAAACCAATACACATTCGGTATTAGACGTTGCCGATATTGTATTTGTTAACCCGGTAAACACCGGCTACTCGCGCGTATTACCCAATAAAGAAGGCAAAATGCCGTCTAAAGATCAGCAGCAAAAAATGTTTTTTGGTGTAAACGCTGATATCAAATATTTAGCCGAATGGGTAAATACCTTTGTTACTCGTAATGAGCGTTGGCAGTCACCTAAGTTTTTAATTGGCGAAAGCTATGGCACTACGCGAGTATCGGGTTTAGCACTTGCATTACAAAACCAGCAGTGGATGTACTTAAATGGCGTAGTGCTAGTATCGCCAACTGAGCTTGGCATTAAGCGTGAAGGACCGGTTGATGCCGCTAATCGCCTGCCGTATTTTGCCGCCACAGCCTGGTATCACAAAAAACTGGGTACTGACTTACAGCAAAAAGATTTATACGACATTTTACCGGCAGTAGAGGACTTTACACTTAATCAATACTTACCTGCTTTAGCCAAAGGCAATGCGATAAGTGCCGAAGAAAAGCAGCGCGTAGCCCAGCAGGTAGCCGCATATTCAGGTTTATCGTTACAAGCTGTACTGCAAAATAACCTAGATATTGACCCGGGTTTCTTTTGGAAAGAACTACTTCGTGACCGTAGCCAAACTATTGGCCGTTTAGACTCGCGCTATTTAGGTATTGATAAAAGCGATGCTGGCGACCGTCCTGATTACAATGCCGAACTAACCTCATGGCTGCACTCATTTACCCCAGCGATGAATTACTACGTGCGTGCGGAGTTAAAATACAATACTGACATAAAATACAATATGTTTGGCCCTGTGCACCCGTGGGATAGAAGTGGTGATAACACCGGCGAAAACTTGCGCCAAGCTATGGCACAAAACCCCTATTTAAAAGTAATGACCCAATCAGGCTATTTCGACGGCGCCACTAACTACTTTGATGCTAAGTATAATATGTGGCAGTTAGACCCAAGCGGTAAAATGAAAGATCGCCTTAGCTTTAAAGGCTACCGTAGCGGTCATATGATGTATCTGCGTAAAGAAGACTTAAAAAAATCTAATGATGATTTACGTGAGTTTATTTTAGGCGCACTACCAGCCCCTGGCGTTGCCGCAAAATACTAAAGTCTATTTAGCATAAATACGTACTGACCTTTTTTGGCGGTCAGTACGTAAACCGCTATACTAGGTTAGCTTAGCGCTATTTTTGAGGTGGTGATTATTCGTTCGATATTAATTTTCTTACTATTTTCGGCCCACACACTTAGTGCTAATACTCTTGTAATTGGTGCGCCGCTTAACCCTACGCCAATGAGTCTGCAGCTCGAACAGCTACTTAAAACGGCCTACTTACAACTGGGTTATCGTACAGAGTTTATTGCTTTACCATCAGAGCGTAGATTGCGCTTACTGCAACATGGCGAGCTTGATGCAGACTTATTTCGTTCTTGTGAGCTGGACGAAGCACACTCAGAATTTATTGTCGTACCGGTAACTATAGGTGCATTACACTTGCGAGCTTATAGTCTCGATCCACAGCAGCTCATCAACTGGCAACAACGGCCTGAACTCACCATTAGCCATATTCACGGTTTTAAAATGGCGGAGCAACAACAGTTTTTAGGTAAACGAATAACGGTTAGTAGTGACCAACAAGCTTTTGGCTTAATGTTACAAGGCCGGGTTGACGTGCTATTAGAAGATAGCCACACGGCAAAAAAATTTTTATACCAGAAAAAAGATTTACCCAACATTGCCGAGCAAGACGTCGCCGATTTTGCCGTGTGCCATGTCCTGAGTAATAAACAACAATCGTTGTTAAATTCACTCACCACACAATTACAGTTAAGTATGGCCAAAACGCTAGCGCTATAAAAAACCCCAACTTTAACTATTGGGGTACGTAAAATGCACAACAGCGGGAGAAACGTTAAAAACTATAGTTAATGCTGAGCTTGGCGTAACGGCCTGGTTCACTATAACGCTCTAATCCTTCACCGTTTGGTAGTACACCCCCTCTTACACCGCTACCTACCCAATTAGTAACAAACCGAACGCGCTGCCACTGATAATACTCGGTGTCAAATACGTTATAAATTCCGGCTTTTAGCTGCCAATTTGTCGACAGTTCAAGTGCAGCCAGCAAATCTACCACGGTATAATTTGAGGTTAAAAAAGGCTTTGCTACCATGTTATTTGCTGCAGAATCGTGTGCGTCTTTGCTCTGTTTCGCTGCACTATGAGTTAGGTTAGCACCAAGATACCAACTTTCACCCTCGTAGCGCATACCCAATACCGCAGAAGCGGGGTTAGTACTGCGTAACGGGTCACCATTGGCTTTTTCGCCGTGATTATACGAGTAAGCGAAGCGTGAACTTACTGCTTGGCTAATACGCCAGGCCATTTCTACCTCTACGCCTTTTACCTCTGCTTCACCAATATTATCAACGGTATTATATTGGTTACCTTGTAAGTCGGTACAGTTGCCGGCGTTACAGGTTTGATAAATAATATCTGGGTTTTGAATTAGCGTTATGCTATCGATCATCTCGCTATATTTATCGGTAAATACAGATACGCCAAGCAGAATATTATCAGTTTGGTAACGATAACCCGCTTCAAGGTTTAAACTACGCTCTGCCTGTAAATCAGGGTTAGCAACACTGCTCCATAAGTTATCTACCACAGCACCGGTAGCTTTTTCGGTACGGCTAACTAGGGCTGTTGGCGAATACATTTCACCTATTGTTGGTGCACGAAACCCACGACCCGCCTGCAACCACAGTTGCTGGCTTGGCGTAACTTGATAACTAAGGTTGCTTTGCCAAACTACCGACGAAAAATCGACATCTTGTACGCTGTTACTCTTATCAACAAATTGCGCGTCAAACTCAGGGCTATATTTTAATGTGTCTAAGCGCACACCAGCGCTTAGTGTCCAGCCTGAATTAAACTGAATGGCATCACGTGCATACACACTAACTGCGGTAACTTGGGTTTTTGGCACCTGATCAGGATCAATTTCTGGCGGGCTGGCTAGATCGTCAGTCTGGCCTAAATAACGCCGGTCAACGGCAGAGTATTCAACCTTGCGCCGCTCCATTGATACGCCATAAAGCCATTGTTGTTGCGCGTTGTCATGCAGCAGATTTTTATCAAGTGCTAAAGCAAATTTTAACTGCTGCTGTTTAAAATCACGGTCTTCACTGCGCAAACAAGGCGTTACGCCACCATTTATTGGCCCGGCACAGCCCGTTGTTAACATCGTAGTCAGGCCATTGGTATAATTTGTTTGATAATCAACTGTCGTATTTATCGCATCAGCCCAAGGCGTAGCGGCTAGCCATTCGTATTGTATTCCAAGCCGTTTTCGCTCAATAACATCATCACCAGTTCGCTTCAAATAGGTTTTATCTAGCCGAGATTGATTATCTAACACACTGTGTTGATTGAAATATTCGCCGGTAAAACCTAAACGCTGCTTAGCTGTTAGCTGATACTGCAACTTTGCCAAAACATTATCAGTTTTATAATCTAACGGGTCGGCAATAGTGCGGCCTGCACCCGCAATATTAGCGCCCGAGCGCGCGGTTTTGCTTTCGCTGCCATCGCGGTGGGTATATACCAGTAACGACTCTAGCTTATCGTTACGATTAGCTAAGGTAGCGCCCAATTGTGTTTCATTATTTAAACCGCTAAAACCGGCGTTCAAAGCCAAATAGGTGTCATTACCTTCTGCGTCTAAGTAGTCTGCAGGGTCTTTAGTAACAAACAACACCGCGCCACCCAGCGCACCGCTGCCGGCGGCAATAGCATCAGCCCCTTTTATAATTTCGACCCGTTTTAACGCATCTATATCAATACCGCCTCTGGCAGACCGAAAAAATTCATAAGGCGCGCTATTAGGTGGGTCTAGGCTTTCACCTAATGATAAGCCATCAACCGTCATCGCCACTCGATCACCATCTAAGCCTCGAATATTAAAACCATTACTGCCAAAACGACCTAACTCTGTAGTGCTAACACCAGGTATAAAGCGCACCACATCGGCAATGTTTTGTGCTTGTTGCTGCTGCAACTGTTCAGCGCTAAGTTGCTGGCTTTGCTTGGTATTAGCTTTGGTTTCCACTTCAGTTGTGACTGCTACTTGAGCAGTAGCAAGCTCTACGGGCGATGTTGTGTTAGCAAAAGTGCTATGAGGCAAAGCGCAGCTAATAGCCAGCGCCAACACCTTGTATTGCGTTGTCATGTTAATCTCCGAGTACCGAGCTTAATTAGGTTGTACAGTAAGGGCTATTTGTTGATCTAAGCGCGTAGCAAACTCGCCAATATATTCGTCGTAACTCAGTACACCGTCGTTATTGCTATCTATTTTGGCAAACTGTAATGCTCGACCTTGTTCATATTCCGCATAACTAACCACGCCATCATTATTCGTGTCATACATCGCTAATAGGCCATTTTTCGAATGTGTAGTGGGCATAATAAGTAAGCGTTCAGGCCGCGGTTGTGCCGATTTATTTGCTTCAGCTCTTTGGATTTCCTGCTGTAATCGCGTTTGTTCACTGCGGGTGTCTTCACCACGAGGAGCAGGTTTTGGATCGGCAGCTGAAAGCACACCGTCTTGGTTGGTGTCCATACGTTTAAAAGCACGGTCGCCTGAACGTTTAAACTCTGCTTGGCTAATGTAGCCATCTTCATCGGTGTCTAATGCATTAAACCGCACATGCGTTTGCCGTAATTGGCTAGCGCGCTCGGCGGCCAGCTGTTTTTGCTGCTCAGGCTTTAACGCTTGGCGTGTGTTGACATCCGAACTACTGCACGCACTAAGATAAACGCCGCTTAAGGCTATAAATAGGCGGGTATAAAATTGTTGTTTATTCATGAGATAAATTCCTTTTAAGCTAAGTTTATTGCGTAACTTCTAGCACTACGCTGTAGCTATAACTGTATTGCGGCACCTTAGCCGAGGCAGGTGCATCAGTGCGGTAACGGCTTAGTAGCAAGTAGGTACCAGCCTGTTCTGGAGTAAAACTTAGAATGCCAGCAGCATCTGTAGTTAGCTGGTGTGTCACTTTTTCATCATTAGCGCCAGCGACAACTAAGTAAGTACTTACCGTCTGCTGGGCCAACGGCTTACCGTTAAATAGCAGTCGAGCTCGCACTTGGCTGTCGGTATAAAGATCGTTAGGGTGGCTAAGAAATTCGAGTTCTAATGCCTCACCACTAGGCGTTAACGCTCGGTGATCTGGCGCGCCTTTGCTAACATAGGTTTCAGCTCGGGTAACCGCCTGAAAATGCGCTAACGATTTGGCCCCTTTGGGTAAGACAAAATCAGCGTCACGGCTGCTTTTACGCTCGCCGTTGTACTCATAGGTATGGAATATCGCGCCATAACGCAAACCGGTGCTAAAGCGATAGGTTCCGTCGTCAGTTAGCTGATGCTCAGCCATAGTTCGCGTATGGCTGTACTGCATTAATGATGGCTTAACCTTAGCTCCTGTTGGTGTTAGTACAGAAAACTCACTGTCATTAAAAGCAAGTTCTGGAATAAAGAAACGCTCAGCAAAAGCCGCATCTAAACTTACCCAACCGCCGCGTATAGGTTCGAAACTAGCTGGTTGTATGTAGGGCACATGCGCCTGAGCCATAAACGCACCACTAACTAAGGCACTTGCCAAGATAATTCGATTAAATGAAAACACCACACTCTCCATAAATGATAATTATTATTATTTACTGCGGTGCGCACAATAGTGCAAATGAGAATAGATCTCAAGTAATAATGATTATCATTCGTAAAAATAAATTTAACCGAGGGTATTAGGTGTAAATAGGCGGCGATACAAACAAAAAAGCCGAGCAATGCTGCTCGGCTTTTTTGCTGTTGGGTTTTATTTTGTTTGGCCTAACAGATTAAGAATAAACGCGTATTCTTGAGCATTTTCTGCCAGCCTTGAGAAGCGTCCAGACTTACCGCCATGGCCTGCTTCCATATTGGTTTTAAACATTAATGGCTGATTATTGGTTTTATGGGTTCGCAGTTTTGCCACCCACTTTGCTGGCTCAAAGTATTGCACCTGCGAATCATGTAAACCGGTAGTCACTAACATCGCAGGGTAATTTTGCTTAGCTACCTGATCATAAGGCGAGTAAGACAACATGTAATCGTAATAGGCTTTTTGTTTTGGGTTACCCCACTCGTCAAACTCGTTGGTAGTTAGCGGAATACCTTCGTCTAACATAGTGGTAACCACATCAACAAAGGGTACATGCGCCACTAAACCACGATATTTTTCTGGTGCCATGTTAGCCACTGCGCCCATTAGCAAACCGCCAGCACTGCCGCCCATACCAAACACTTTGTCTTTCGCCGCATATTGGTTAGCAACTAAATAATCAGTTACTGCTATATAGTCAGTAAAGGTATTAATTTTATGCAGTAACTTACCATCTTCGTACCATTGCCGGCCCATTTCTTGGCCACCACGAATATGCGCGATAGCATAAACAAAGCCGCGATCTACCAGCGACAACGCAACTGAACGGAATGAAGGGTCAGACGAATTACCGTAAGAGCCGTACGCGTACTGATATAGCGGTGCACTGCCATCACGTTTAAAGTCTTTACGGTATAACAGTGAAATAGGCACTTTTACGCCATCAGTCGCTGTGGCCCAAACCCGTTCTGTTTTATAGTTGTTTTTATCAAAACCACCCAGTATTTCAGTTTGCTTTAACAACTGCTTTTCACCGGTCTTCATATTCAGTTGATAAGTGCTAGCAGGTGTAGTCAGTGACGTGTACACATAGCGCACATAGTCAGTATTAGGTTCAACGTTGGTTTCAAACGCCATAACATAAGCCGATTCGTCAGATGCGACATAGAAGGCCTTATCTGGTGCAGCCCACGGCATGACTTTTAACCGACGCAAGCCATCGCTGCGCTCGTTAATCGCTAAGTAATTATTAAATAACTCAAAGTCTTCAATAAATACCTTGTCGTCGTGCTTAACTAATGGCTGCCAGTTATTACGATCACCAATTTTGTCATCAGTTACACTCATTAAACGAAAATTAGGCGCGTCCCAATCGGTGCTTATTACCCAGCGGTCGTTAATATGGCTAGCCGAGTACTGAAAGTCGCGCTGCCGAGGTGCCAGCACTTTAAATTCACTATCAGGTTTACTGGCGTCTTGTACGCGCATTTCGGTCGATACCGTGCTGCCAAGATAAATAACGACATAGTTATTATCACCGGTATTACCTATACCCATGTAAAAACTATTATCTTTTTCCTCATAGACTTGACGAGCACTGGCAACATCGTTGCCTAGTGTATGCTGTAATACCTGGGTACTAAGTAAGGTAGCAGGGTCATTTTTAACCACATATAACGTTTTGCTATCTTTAGCCCAAGCAATGCTGCTAGATAAGCCAGTTAACTGATCGGGTAAATCTTTTCCGGTGCGTAAGTCACGTATTTTCAAGGTGTATTGACGTCTGCCATTAGTGTCGTCGACATAGGCCAGTAAATTTTGGTCAGGACTAACACGCATATTCGCCACCTGATAAAAATCTTTACCAGCGGCCAATACGTTTACATCTAGCATCACCTGCTCGGTGCCGTCTTTTAACGATTTACGCAGATATATTGGATACTCTTTGCCGGTATCAAAACGGGTGTAATAGCTATAATCGCCTTTATTGTAGGGCACTGAGCTATCGTCCTGTTTAATCCGGCCAATAATCTCATCGGTAAGCTTGTCAGTTAACGCTTGATAACCAGCACTATATTGTGCGAAATAGTCGTTTTCGCGCTGCAAATAATCTAATACTGTTGGTGAAGTGCGGCTGTCGTCACGTAGCCAATAATAAGGATCTGGTCGGTCACCATTGGCTGAGGTTACAGTGTAGGGTTGTTGTACGGCAATCGGCGCGGTGAGTTCTGCTGCGGTTAGCCAGAAGCTGCTTAAACTGCTTAAGCACAGCAGAGCAATAGTATGTTTACGCATTAGTTTTCTCTCAAAATAAGGCAGGCAGAAAAACTAACATAATCATTACAATAAACCAAATTTGCACAGCGTAAAAAGTGTAACTGAGTATATTTATACATAGATATTATACGCCGCTTTATTTAATCTATTCACAAATGGCTGGTTTTAAGCTATTACTTTAAACTTATTATAAACAGGGAAAATGACATGGCGTTAATGACGGTTGAGCAGGTAGCAGAATTTTTAGGTGTACAAGCAATAAGAGTTGAACGTTTAGCAAGGGAAAACTTGCTTGTACCCGCAGAGAAAGATACCGCAGGTAAACCATTATTCAATGCCGATGACGTAAAGCGATATAAAACACTAGCAGAGCGCTTAGGCGGATTATAACGCTAGCAATTATTCTACGTGTTGCAAGCGCTGCTGCCAGCGCTTGGCCTGCGCTTCATAACCGGGAACCGCTAAGTACCATAACCAGCAAAAGCCGCAGTAAAGTTGTTTTGCTAAAAATAACTTGCTACGCAGTGGCTCTAACAATTCAGCTAAACCGCGATAGCCCACATATTCCGCTAACATTAACTGTTCTTGCTGCTCGGTCAAATTAAAATGTAAACTTACCGCCGCTAGATCAAGACTACTATCAGCTAATTGGCTGTATTCAAAATCAAGTAGCCAGAGCTTGTCTGCTGCGAACAACAAATTACCCGCATGTAAATCTAAATGACATAACACAATGTCAGTCGATAATAACTGTAGCTTTGTCGCAGCTCGCTGTAATGCTGCCAATAACAACGGCTCTATAACGAATGTGGTTGGCACGGCCTTAATTAGCTGCTGTAAATATCTGGGGTATTCAAGTTGCGGTGTTTGTACCGACAATTGATGAAAGGCAGCAAGTGCAGTTAATAGTAAGGTTGAACCGTGCTGGGTATAATCAAAAGCCACACCGTTTGGAATATACTCGCTTAACATAACTTGATAATGATTATTTAAACAAAGCGGTGCAGGTGCTAACCCCTTTGCCGCAGCTGCGTGCTGACAGCGTAGTTCTTGATGTCGACAGATATCAGAGCCGACCGGATAACTACGCAGCACATATTCACCGAGCGCAGTGCTTACATAAAAACTTTGGTTACTTTCGCCCTGAGATAAAGCACGGACTTTTAACGGCGGTTGGCTAACAAAAAATTCTAGCCGCTGACATAAGCGCGTTACATGCTCAATTTCATGGTCGGCTGCTGTTGATAATGACTGCGCCATATAAAGTACCCTGCAATTGCAATAACCGTATACAGCATAAACAAGCCAGTAAGAAAATACAGGTGTTTTTGTGCATAAATATAAATTGATACCGCGTCTATCACCACCCAATATAACCAATTGGATACCAGCTTACGAGCAACCAATAAAGTTGCCATCACACTAAAAGCAGTGGTTTGCGCATCAATATAAGCAAAGTCGGCCTGGGTATAGTTGTGCATTACCACGCCTAGCACCCAGCCTGCTATTGCCGTAATAACAATTAAGCCCAAATGCCGTTGCCAATGCCATTCATACACCGGCCCGCGAGTATCCGGCGCTGCTTGGCGTAACTGTTGCCAACGCCACCAGCCATAAAGTGCCATACCGGCATAATACAACTGCAAAATGGCATCCGACAACAATGCCGACTGCCACATAACATGAGTAAATAGCACAGTGCTTAGTAACGCCGCTGGCCAACACCATAAACTTTGTTTTAGCGCCAGTATCACGTAGGCTAACGCCAATAGCGTTGCTATCAGCTCAATGCTGTGCATAAGTTGCCATTGCTCGATAGCCTGCGAGATAAGCTGGTTCATGGCCGTAAGTCACCGTGTAAAAATTTACAAACAAAAATCACTTTACCGTACTTTTCATATGACCATTTAATACATGCCTGTAAGGCATGCATAACGTCATCATATTCGCCAAATAACTGCGTGCTTAACGTGTTGGTTAACACTAAAATTGACGGATACTGATTTAACTGATCAATAAAATCTTTAATTGGAGTGAGATAATCATCCGCTAATGGATAGCTACTTATTTCTACAGTTAATTTCATGTTTATCTCCAATTAAAATTGATAGCTAGCGCTAACGCCAATGCGGCGGGGTTCAGCAAATTGCTCGTAAGTATGCGCCTCGTAGCCATCGCGGGGGTCATTGCCAAAGTAAAAACCACGTACACCAATGTCTTTATCTAGCGCGTTGCGGCTCCACAGGGCTAAATTCCATTGCTCTAACTGATAACTTAAGCGCAGATTAACTAACTCGTAACGTGACGAGCGCGCGCTATGGCCGTCAGAATAAAAGAACTCATCTTTGCCTTGCAGGCTAATATTGAAGGTTAGTGGCTCAGTGATATACCAATCAGCAGCAACGCTGTATTGAAACCGTGGTGCTTGCGCTTGCTCGCGCCCGGTAAAATCGTCGCCAGCAATGGTCGTGTAATTACCTAGCTTAGTTTTAAGCCAGCTTGCACTAATAAACACAGCTAAGTGTGAATTTACCTGGATACGGTTTTCCATTTCAATACCGTAGTTACGGCCACTACCGGCGTTATCAATAAAACCGGAAAACTCTGGGCCGCTATTCGGGTTTAGCCAGCCTTTAACTTGCATATCATCACGCCACATATAAAACGCAGCTACACGCGCAACCACGCTTTGATCTAAAGCACTGCCTTTTACACCAAACTCGGCGTTGTATAGCGTTTCAGGGGCAAAACTGGCTTTGGTTTGTAGTGCAGCTAAATCGTTATCTTTCGCTTTAGACAAGGCTTCGCCGTTAACACCACCAACCTTATAACCGCGCGATGCTAATAAATAAATTAAGGCTTGTTGATTAACTTGATAGTTTAAACTGAGTTTTGCGCCCCACATAGTATCGTGGTTCTGGATCTGATTACCGCTGGTATCGGCATAGTCATCATCATAACGTTCAGCGCGTAAACCTGTAATTACACTCCAGCCTGGGTTTAACGGTGTAGTTAATTCAGCATAGGCAGCTAAATTCCGCCGTATTAGTTCGTTATCAAACTGACGATTTTTGTGAAAAACAATACGCGTTAAATCAAACTGTTTATTAGCTGCGTAAATACCAAACACCCAATCGCTATTACCAAGCTTACCTTCGGGTGTAGATACCAGACGATAATCAACGCTTAGCTGCTCACGATCACGTAAATAGCGATCAGTTGATATATATTCATCTGGATGAATACCCGCATAAGCCCAGTCTTCGTCAAAACCATAATCGCTATTTGCATCTAACCAACTAATTTGACCAAACGCGGTAAAATATTCAGCACCGGTATATTCAGCTTGCAGCGCTAAGGCTTTACTACGAATTATATCTTGGCCAGGTTCATCTGATAGCGTAGTGCGATTATTGTCTAACGAGAACGCATCGAAGCCATTATCTTGATCAACTAAATGCGTAACTAATTGCAGCATTAAATGCTGATTAACCTGATAGCGTAATTTAAAGCGTGCCGTAAATTCGTCAATATTGTTGGTGTCATTACGGTTTAAGTAGCCATTTTCAATAAAGCCGTCTGAGGTTTGCTGTTCTAACGCTAGGCTAAAACCTAGGCTGTCGTTGATGGCATTACTAAACAAGCCGGCTAATTGGTAACTATCATAGTTCGCCAACGTAGCACTAAACTTACCTTCAGGCGCTATGGATGGCCCTTTGGTTGTTAAATTTAGCATACCGGCCAACGCATTAGCACCAAAACGGGTTGCTTCAGGGCCACGAAAAACCTCTATTTGCGCAATATCATGTATTGCGCTAATGCCCATACCTGAGTAATCAATGCCATCAATTAACACCCCAACTGACGGGTTAATAGTATCGGAGTATTCGCTACGCTCACCCACGCCACGTACTTGCAAATAACGACCGCGAGACGCGCCGGACGTATAGTTAACATTGGCAAACTGGTGTAGTAAATCATCAAGGTGCTGTGCTGAAGTTCGTTTAACGTCATCGTCAGTAAGCACGGCAATACTACCCGAAAGTTGCTGAACGGAATGACGACGAAAGTCACCTTGCACTTCAATGCGTTCTAGCGACGCAGCATCAAGGTTGATTTGCTCCGCAGTAGCTACTACAGGAATAGCCATTGTCAGCGTGATTAAACTAGGTATAAAACGCATTTTTGTATGAGTCTCCAAAACAACATAGAGATCACACCAGCATGAGGAGTTAGCACCATCCCTCCGCCGGTATAATCCGGATCAGGTTCATAGGGTTCGCCTTTCGGCATCTCAGCAATTGCACCCCTTGGTTGCGCGGCAAGTGTAGAGCTTTTCTAGATTAACTGCAATCGTAGGAAAAACTGACAGCTAATTTTACATATCTTGTTGTTAACAATTAATATCCAACTGAAAAACATAGAGTAATTTATTGGCATACTTCATGCTTTAGTAAAATAACAATTAAAATGGTTAAGTGTTGGAGATTAAAATGTTAAAAAAATTACTTTCAACTGGAATTCTCGCCTTGTCATTAAGCGCCCCAGCATTTGCTGGCGCCATTATTACTGGTTTTAACGATAATACATTACCGGGTAACGATGACGGCTCTACTGGGCTAGTGTCTATTGGTTTTAACGTAAACTTTTTCGGTTTAGTATTCAGTGATTTGTATGTAAACAACAACGGTAACGTGACGTTTGATAGCCCAATCTCTGCTTACACCCCTTTTGACTTAACCTCAACTGGACAGCAAATTATTGCGCCTTTTTTCGCAGACGTAGATACTCGCAATGCTGGTGAGCTAGTCACTTACGGCCAAGGCCAGCTTAACGGCTTTAACGCTTTTGCCGTAAACTGGCTTGATGTTGATTACTATTTCAGCGATTCAACGCATACTAACTTTAATAGCTTTCAGTTAATTTTAGTCGACAGAAGTGATATTGCTGCAGGTGATTTTGACATCATTTTTAACTACGACAATATTATGTGGGAAGCCGGAACTGCCAGTGATTCAGATGAAAACGGTTTAGGTGGCTCATCTGCTCGTGCTGGCTTTTCCAACGGCACAAATAATCCAGGTACGTTTTATGAATTAGCGGGCTCTGCGGTCAACGGTGCCTTCTTAAACTCAGGTATAAATTCATTAATTAATAATCGTTACAATAGCGATATCGATGGTCGTTACGTTTTTACTGCGCGTAACGGTAACATTGTTGTTGACCCTACACCTAATCCAGTGCCAGAGTCTGGTTCTGTGATTTTGTTAGCCTCAGGTTTAATGCTTCTTGGCGGCAGAAAGTTACTTAAAAAAAGCGTATAGCAATACCCAAGCGCTGCTGATGGTGCCTTAACGCCTCAGCAGCGTTTTATTACCTTGTGTTTTTACCGCTTTTACTTCAACGCATGACATTGCGAAATAGCTACTCTACACTGCAACAATATACTGACTATTTGCGACTCATCTCTATGCTAAACCTGCGCCCTCGCCAACTATTATTACTGTCTTTATTAGCTGCCTTTGTCACCATGGCGCTAAAAACCTTAGCTTGGTACATTACCGGTTCAGTTGGCTTTTTATCTGATGCTATTGAATCAGTGGTTAATGTCGCCGGCGCTGGTTTTGCGCTCTTTATGGTTACACTAGCAAGACGCCCCGCTGATGACAGCCACCCTTATGGTCACAGTAAAGCGGAATACTTATCAGCAGCTTTTGAAGGCGGCATGATACTGCTTGCTGCATTTGCTATTTGTATTACTGCCATTGAGCGCTTAATAAACCCGCAACCTATTTCTACTCTGGGCATAGGTACCGCATTTACGGTATTGGCGAGTTTAATTAACTTGGCTATCGCGCTGTTATTGTTGCGTGGTGGCAAACAGCATAATTCACCCGCGTTAGAGGGCGACGGTAAACATTTAATGACCGACGTATGGACTACGGTAGGTGTGATTATTGGTGTAGCGCTAGCCGCAGTAAGCGGTTATAGCTGGCTTGACCCTTTAGTGGCTATTGCCGTGGCGCTGCATATTGTGTACGAAGGGTATGGCATTTTGTTTCGTGCGGCAAATGGCCTAATGGATAAGGCTCTGCCTGATGAAGACATTGCTAAAATTGAACAGACGCTAGCAGCGATCGGCGGCCCGGAAGTTAGTTTTATTCATCTGCGCACTCGAGCTGCAGCCACACTACAATTTGCCCAAACCGATATGCAGGTTCCAGCACACTGGACGGTAGAAAAAGCCCATAAGTTAGCAGACGAAGCTGAAATTGCGTTGCTACAGCTTGGTATTGAGTTAGTTGTCCACGTTGAACCCAAAGAACTTGCTAACGGCGTCACTGCGTATAAAGTACCAACATAGCGGCGATTATTTTAGCCGCTATGTTGGTACTATAATTACAACCCCAGATACCAAGTAGCAATAGAGAAGTACAGCACTACCCCAGCTACGTCGGCGATAGAGGTAATAAGTGGCCCACTTGCTGTTGCTGGGTCAAGGTTAAACCGGCTTAGTAAAAATGGCAGTGATAAACCAATTAAACTACCTACCATCACGACAAACATCATGGTTATCGCCACCACTATCGCAATATCATAACCACCGCGCCACCAGCCTAAGCCAACAACGGCTGCGGCCATAGTAAAACCCAGCAAGCCTGCAACTAAACATTCTTTGCCCAGCAGTGCACCCCAGTCACGCATTTTAATATCGCCGGTAGCTAATGCCCGTACCATTAACGTGCCCGATTGTGCCCCCGCATTACCGCTACTACCAATTAGCAGTGGCAAGAAAAATAACAATGCTAAATGAGCAGAAATTGTGCCTTCAAAATAAGCGATACCCGCACCAGAGAAAATATTACCAAATACCAATATTACTAACCACAGCACGCGCTTACGATACAACAGCATAATGCTGGCATCTTTTACACTGCTTTCTAGCTTGCCGATGGTCGCATTTTTGTGAAAGTCTTCTGTAGCCTCTTCTTCGGCAACGTCCATCGCGTCATCGTAGGTAACAATACCCACCATTTGCTCTTGGTTATTAATAATGGGCAGTGCTAATAAGTCGTACTTCGCAATAAGCGCCGCAACCTCTTCTTGCGGCATATCGACGCTGGCGCAAATAGGATCTTGGTTCATCAATTCGATAATTGGCATCGATACTGGCGCAAGAATAAGATCGCGCAACGACACAACACCTATAAGCTTACGATGATGATCTACTACATAAGCAAAATAGATGGTTTCTTTGTCCGGTGCTTCACGACGTAACGATTCAAGCGATTGCGCAACCGTTAAGTCCGTCGCTAAAATAGCGTAGTCCGATGTCATAATCGAACCGGCCGTACCTTGCTCATGAGCGGTTAAACGCAATAAGTCTTCACGCTCAGCTTGCGCCAAGGCTGGCAGTAACGTTTCACGTTGCTCGTCACTTAACCGGTGAAACAGCGCCGCCCGTTCATCCGGCGGCATTTGCCGAATAATCGGCGCTAATTTACGCCTACTGATACGAATAGATAAATTAACCTGCTCTTCTGGTGGCAGGTAGCCAAACACCTTGGCCTGTTCAGCACGGGGAAATACCGTTAATAGCGTCCATAAATCGCTGGTCTCAAACTCAACCAAAGCAGACGCTAAATCAGCTGGATGCACATCAATAAGCTGCTCTCTAAGCAGAGGTACGGTGTCTGATTCCAGCGCACTGCGCAGCGTGGTGATTAATGCTGGTAGTTCCATAGCAGTGTCACCTCCGCGTTAATAAATTAACGTATTGCTAAATAAGAAAAATTCACGCTATTTTATAATAGCATAGCAGTGAATCACAACTGAATATCGCATTGGGCGTTAGCTCAGGTTCTTGCTAATATGGCGAAAAGCTTAGTTATAGGTAGATAAATGTTAAGCACAACAACTAATCATCACGCTTGGTGGCAACCACAAGAGCTGGCTATAAACGCTTGTTGGCACTATCGGCTAGGGCCACTGCATGTTTATGTACAACGCCAAGCCCAGCAATGGTTGTTGGCGTATGAATATAACACAGAAGAAAAAGCAGACCCGCTGTTTAACAACGCGGTAAACATGATCCCAGTGCACCTAACTTGCCAGCGCTATTTATTCAAACAAAGCCCAGCAATTTACCAGTTATTGCCCCAACTGCTAGATCGCCCTATCGTAGTAAAAACATTTCAACCCGTTAGCTTACCGCCCAATGAGCAAACTACATTTTACATTAGTTCGCCGGTATCAGTAAGGCTAACGTTAAAACAGCCAGACATTGTACTGCAAGACATTATCGTACAACGCTTGTCCGACACTTGGTTTGGCCCATCTACCCAAGTGGGTGAGCTTTGCTATGCTGATAAAACCAATGCTCGCCATACCAAAGCGGAGTTACCTCAGCGCTCATATCGCGCCATTACTCCGGTAACTATTCATAATAATTCCAGCAAAATGCTCAGTATCGACAAAATTAGTGTGCCCGTACCCTATTTGTCTTTATTTGCGCTGCCAGATGGCAACCTGTGGACCAACCCAATAACACTTAAACATGAAGAATTAGAGCCACTAACGCATTTTCGCACCGGCAAGCTATCAGCTAGCGATGCAGCTGGTGCAACCTTGCTATCAGAGCCAATGCTAAAATCAGAGAAGCACAACTTATTTCGTGCTTTTGCCGATATATTAACCACTAGACGAGGTGAACATGACTGAACAACTAATACAGTGGTTACAATCCGAACAAATTGGCAGCATGATTAAAGCCGGTGTATTACTACTTGCTGGTTTTCTTGTTGCCGGTATCGCGTCGCGCGCAGTCAGTCGGTTTTTTAGCAAAAACTTTTCGCAGCACCATATAGTGCTATTTAAACGGCTGGTTTATTGGCTAGTTCTAGCATTATTTTTTGCCTCAGCATTACAACAACTGGGGTTTTCACTTAGCGTTTTATTAGGCGCTGCTGGCGTATTATCGGTTGCTATTGGTTTTGCCTCACAAACTTCAGCGTCTAATCTAATTAGTGGTTTATTTCTTATTGGCGAACAATCCTTTCGCCTAGGCGACACGATAAAAATAGGTAACACCACCGGCGAAGTGTTGTCGATAGATTTACTGTCAGTTAAGTTGCGTACTTTTGATAACTTATTTGTGCGCATACCCAATGAAACGCTAATAAAAAGTGAGGTCACCAACCTGACACGCTTTCCAATACGTCGTTTTGATTTACAAATGGGCGTTGCATATAAGGAGCAAATTTCGTTAGTACGGCGTATTTTAACTGAAGTGGCTGATAAAAATCCGTTATGCCTTGATGAACCCAAACCTATATTTTTGTTTGTTGGCTTTGGCGACTCGGCGCTTAATATTCAATTTTCAGTATGGGCTAAACGAGAAAACTTTCGTGATTTACGTAATAGCTTGCAGGAAGAAATAAAAATTGCGTTTGATAATGCAGGTATTGATATACCCTTTCCGCAGCGTACGGTATACCTTCACCAACAAAAAAATTAATATCTCCCTGAAGTTAAACGTTAATGTTACCTTAAGGCAACATAACTACAGTCGACTGATAACGGCTTATGGAGTAACCAATGAAAAACCTTGTCGCTACAGCAGTCATGCTACTTTTAGCCGGCCAAGCCCAAGCTGAATGCCAAGCTGTTGCTGACAATAACTTTCTGGTTGATGAGCAAAACGTTACGATAAAAAGTATTACTTACACAGCAAACAACGTATTTGACTTAACTGACAAACATTCTTTTTGGCTACATGAATTTGCTAACTATACCCATACCATCACTAAAGAATCGGTATTAGAAGATGATTTGTTATTTCAGCCCTCAGACACTCTGCGGTTAAAAGACTTAGCTGAAACCGAGCGCTTATTACGTAGTCGACGTTACATTCGTGAAGCAGAAGTACGCATTACCCATTATTGTACCGAGAGCAACAGCGTGATTGTTAATGTGTCGACTTGGGATAATTGGTCGTTACTACCAACGCTCGATTTTTCTAGTGAAGGTGGGCGCAGTAAAAGTGCCATAGGCATTGATGAAGATAACTTACTAGGTACGGGCAACCGCCTAAACTTAGAATATAAGCATGACAGTGAACGCAGCGGAGCAGGTTTTGTATTTTTATCACCTAATATGTTTGGTAGTTTTTGGAATAGCGCCGTAGCCTACAGTAAAAATAGTGATGGTAATAACTATCGACTGGGAATTAATCGCCCATTTTACCGGCTATCCTCACCTTGGGCTTTAGGCTTTGATATTGAACGTATATCTGAAGACGTTAACGAATATGATGCCGGCGAGGAATACAACAGCTATGAGCGCCAACACAACAAATTTAAGGCTGAACTTGGTTACAAACTTAATCTTAATAGTAAGCATGTGCACCGCTTAAAGCTTGCTTTTGAGGCAAATAGCCACAAATTTTACGAAAATGACCGTACTCTATTTGGCTTCGCCGAAGATAGAAACCTAACTGGCTACTGGGCAGAGTACGAATATATTCAAGCCAAATATAAAAAACTGTACAACATCAACTCTTTTAACCGCACCGAAGACTTCAACTTAGGCTGGCAATTTAATGCAAAAATTGGCCAGTATAATGAAAAGCTGGGAGCAGACGTTAATGCGTTATTTTGGTCGATTAGCGCAACTAAAAACTGGCAGCTAGCAACAGATTTATGGTTATTATCCGACGCTAGATATACTCAGCGTCAGTTTGAACAAACGCAGTTTCTATTTAACTCTCACTGGCAACTGGTTAAGCAACTTAACGACTACAACACTATTGTTGGCAAGCTAACGCTTGATAAGGGACAAAACCCATTTCGTGATGAGCCCTTGTATATTGGCGGCGAAGATCAGCTACGCGCCTACCCCGCTTACTTTCGTAGCGGCAAGTCTCGGGCAGTTATTACTGCAGAATATCGGCATTATACCGACTGGTCATTATGGCAATTACTAGATGTAGCTTTTGCTGGTTATGTCGATGCGGGCAAAATATGGCAGACTAAAGAACAAGATGCCAATACCTCTTCCGGTGGTACCTTAGTGGGCATTGGTACGGGTGTGCGCTTACTGTCTAGTCACTCTAGCCGCGGCACCATGATCCATATCGATTTAACCAAAGCGCTTAGCGACAACCACAACCTAAGCTCGACGGAAATTAGGATCACCGCCAACCAAAGCTTTTAATTTAGTGCTGGCAATGCGAGCAAAATACCGTGCTACGCTGGCCAAGGCGAATTTCATTTAGGATTATACCGCAAGCCATACACGGCTTGGCGCCCCGGCCATAAACTAATAACTGTTGGGCAAAATAGCCTGGTTTACCATCAGCTTGGCTAAAATCTTTTAACGTAGTACCCCCCTGTTTAATCGCCTCTGCTAACGTAGTTTTAATTACCGGCACTAAGGCTTCTAGTTGTTGCAGGCTTACTTCTTTCGCAGGTTTTGTCGGCAGTATACCGGCTTTAAATAAGGCTTCATTGGCGTAAATATTACCCACACCCACCACCACATGGTTATCCATTAATACTTGTTTTACTGCTGTGCTACGTTTAGCAAAAGCGTCCGCTAATTGCTCAATATTAAAACTATCGCTTAATGGCTCAGGCCCAAGTTTAGCCAACAACGGATGCACTTCACCTTTAGGTTGCCATAAAACCGCACCAAAGCGACGCGTATCATTTAATCTAAGCGTCATTCCGCTGGATAGCACTAAATCCACATGATCATGCTTAGTAGCTGGCGTACCTTTTGGCAGCACCTTTAAATGGCCCGACATACCCAAATGCAAAACAATGTCACCTAATGGCAGTTGAATAAGTAAGTATTTAGCCCGACGAGTAACAGATAGTATAGGTTGATTAAGCTGTGCCAGCACCTCATCAGGTATCCACCAGCGTAGTTGACGTTGCCGAGCAATAACTTGTACTAAGTGATGATCTTCAAGGTAGGGACTAATGCCCTGACGCGATACTTCTACTTCTGGCAATTCCGGCACGGGTTACTCCAACTCGCTTTTTTACAACAAAAATAATAATGCTGCCTGGGCGGCGGTTATTTGGTAAAACTGACTTTGCCCTGCCTCTTGCAATAAAAACAGCTCAGCATCGCTATCTGGATACAACAACCAAATCAGTGGAGCCCTTTGCCCTACCAGCTGCACACTGGCCTGCGCTATTGGTATACGGCTTTTATTAGCCGGAACACTTACTGGAGTTAATACACTGTGTTGCCACGCTAACGCGAGCTGGCTGGCATCTCTATTTTTCATATTAATTGGTTGCAACTGCCAAACTGGGCCGGCTTTGATTAACCGCTGCTGGGCAAAGGCAACCATTAATAGCTCTGTGTCAGCGGGGATTAACCGCTGCTCAGACGCGTTTAACTGCTGTAAACGCTGCGGAATACCGTACAGTACAAACATTAATACCAGTACGACTAAAATCAGTACATTATTCCAGTTACGGCGAGACAGTTTTAACATACAAAATGCCGCTCAGTAGGCAAAGACAGCGGCATAATAACGTAGGCAGGGCGTAGAAAGCAAAAACCCGGCGTTAGCCGGGCTTCTGTGTTTGATTATTTGATTTTCGCTTCTTTGAAAATCACGTGCTTGCGCACTTTAGGATCAAACTTTTTTATTTCCATTTTTTCTGGCATGGTACGTTTGTTCTTCGTAGTTGTATAGAAGAAACCAGTACCGGCAGAAGAAACTAAACGAATTTTATCGCGCATTTTCTATTCCTTACACCTTGTGACCGTTAGCACGTACATCAACTAAAACGGCATCAATGCCTTTTTTATCGATAATACGCATACCACGGGTAGAAGTACGTAATGTAACAAAACGGTTTTCGCTTTCAACCCAGAAACGGTGCGTTTGCAGGTTAGGCAGGAAACGGCGCTTGGTAGCATTGTTAGCGTGTGAACGACGGTTACCTACCATCGGACCCTTGCCAGTTACTTGGCACACTTTAGACATGTCAATAATTCTCCAATATTTTATCAGCTCGAGCTGTCATCACCCTTCCGGCCAAGAAGGTCGCCCCAAAAGAGAGGGCGCAATTTATACACGAATTAAGCCCGCTATTCAAGCAAAATCTTTGTTCGCGCGCAAGGATCTAAACGGGATCTCGCCCGTTTGTCACAGCCAGCCACGTTCAGCAAAGGAGATCACATCAGCATCGCCAACAACAAAATGATCTAATACTTTGATATCAACCAACATTAATGCTTGAACTAAGCGTTCAGTAATGGCTTTGTCGGCCCGACTGGGTTCGGCAACGCCTGAAGGATGATTGTGTGCCAGAATAACAGCGGCTGCATTATGCGCTAACGCTTGCTGAACTACAATACGCGGATACACCGGAGAAGCATCAATAGTGCCCGAAAATAATGGTTCTGCTTTTATTAACCGATGTTGGCTATCTAAATACAATAGCAAAAACACCTCGCGTTGCTCACCACTTATTATATGTTGCAAATAACGCTTTACTGCCGCCGGTTCATTAAACACGGTTTCACGCTGTATTTGTTGCTGAAAATAACGCTTACTTAGCTCTAACACTGCTTGCAACTGTACAAATTTTGCCTGCCCCAAACCTTTAGCTGAACAGAAATCTGCTTGGCTAGCACCCAATAAGCTGCGTAACGAGCCAAACTGACTTAGTAATTGACGTGCTAACGTTACCGCGTCAGTACCAGCGATGCCGGTGCGCAAAAATATTGCTAACAATTCGGCGTCTGATAACGCCACGGCGCCTTTTTCCAGTAATTTTTCGCGGGGACGCTCATTAGCTGGCCAGTTCCTTATGCTCATACAAATCCTCCCTGAATTGATGCTGAATTTGCGTTTCCATGTTATCTTAGCGCTAGTTTTTTTCCGGCTTTGGTTACTCTGTTATGCAACAAACGCTTGCACAAAAACGTATTTTACTTGGTATTACCGGCGGTATTGCTGCCTATAAAAGTGCCGATCTCGTTCGCCGCTTAAAAGAACGCGGTGCCGATGTGCGCGTAATATTAACCGACTCAGCGCAGCACTTTATTACCCCACTTACACTACAAGCGGTATCAGGCAACCCGGTTAGCACCAGCCTGCTAGACCCTGCCGCTGAAGCGGCCATGGGCCATATTGAGCTCGCTAAATGGGCCGATATGCTATTAATTGCCCCCGCTACAGCTGATGTTATTGCCCGTATTGCGCATGGTTTAGCCAACGACTTACTTACCACCTGCGTGCTTGCCACCGCAGCACCTGTTGCACTAGCGCCGGCAATGAACCAGCAGATGTATAAGAACATAGCCACTCAGCAAAATTTAGCAACATTAAAACTACGAAATAATTACATTTACGGCCCAAGTGCAGGCGAGCAAGCCTGTGGTGATATTGGCTTAGGCAGAATGCTTGAACCACTACAATTGGTTAGCGCGCTAGAAGCGCATTTTCAAACAACGCCAATATTAAAGAACGTTAAAATTACCATCACGGCGGGGCCAACTCGCGAAGCTATAGATCCCGTACGTTATATCTCAAACCATAGCTCTGGCAAAATGGGCTTTGCCTTAGCGCAAGCTGCCGCAGATATGGGTGCAGACGTTACGTTAATTGCGGGGCCAGTGCAGCTAGCGACGCCAGTCGGGGTTAATCGAATTGATGTCACCACCGCAGTGCAAATGCATGAAGCAGCACTGGCACAAGCGGTTTGTAGCGATGTTTTCATTGGTTGCGCGGCCGTAGCCGATTATCGGGTGGCGAATGTAGAACCTGAAAAAATGAAGAAACAAGGTGATACGCCGCTTGAACTTAAGCTAGTGCAAAACCCAGATATTGTTGCAACCGTTGCTGCACTAACCACAAAACGACCTTTCACCGTTGGCTTTGCCGCCGAAACGCAAAATGTGCTGCAGTATGCTAAAGATAAACTTAAACGAAAAAAACTAGACCTAATTTGCGCTAATGACGTATCTGACACCAGCTTAGGCTTTAATAGTGACAATAACGCCATTACCTTGATATCGCGTAGCGGTGAACAGTCACTGCCATTGCAATCTAAAACCACGTTAGCCAGCGCCATATTGCAGTATATTCACGCACAAATTTCTACTAAATAATAGATCTTTCAGAAGAGTTCGCAGTAAATGAAAAAAGCCATTAATTTAAAAATTCTTGATCCACGCATTGGTACTGAGTTTCCGTTACCAGCCTACGCTACACCAGGCTCTGCCGGTTTAGATTTACGTGCCTGTCTTGATACTACAATGCAGTTAGCACCGGGCGAAACCAAGCTGATCCCAACTGGGCTATCTATCTTTATTGGCGACGCTAACTTATGCGCCACCATTTTACCACGTTCAGGTTTAGGCCATAAACATGGCATAGTGCTAGGTAATTTAGTTGGCTTAATTGATTCGGATTACCAAGGCCCGCTGATGGTTTCTATGTGGAACCGCGGCAATGAAAGCTTTACCATCGAACCGGGTGATCGTATCGCTCAATTAGTGTTTATGCCGGTAGTGCAAGCTGAATTTAATCTGGTTGACAGCTTCGACCAAACTGAGCGTGGCGAAGGTGGCTTTGGCCATTCTGGTAAAGCATAAAGCTGTAGAAGCAGACAAGCATCGAAAGCTGATGTACTTATGCCACAGCGGCATGGATGCCGCGTAGCCGGAAAGGTCACAGGGATGTGCTCCTTGCAGGCGGTGAAATAAGTATTTTCGGCTGTAGATGCGTACAGCGAATTACACTGTTTATATTTTGTAGGATCATCAATGCCGGCACCACGTCGCACTAATCGCAAAGAAGACATTTTGCAGGCTCTGGCCGCTATGCTGCAAAGCAATAATGGCCAGCGTATCACCACTGCAGCACTTGCCGAAAAAGTAGGTGTATCAGAAGCCGCACTCTACCGCCACTTTCCTAGCAAAGCGCGAATGTTTGAAGGCTTAATTGAATTTATTGAAGACACGCTACTATCGCGTATTAATGGCATTTTAGACGAACATAAAGACACCGCTAGCCGCACAGAGCTAATGCTACAACTAATTTTAGTGTTTGCCGAACGTAACCCCGGCATTTGTCGTATTCTTACCGGCGACGCGCTGCAAGGCGAGCAAGAACGCTTGCAAGAACGGGTAGCGCTATTATTTGAAAAGTTAGAAACCCAGCTCAAGCAATGTTTACGCGAACGCAAGCTGCGTGAAGGTAAAAGCTTTAGTATTGACGAAGCCGAGCTAGCTAATCTGCTATTAGCTACTGTAGAGGGCAAACTGAACCAGTTTGTTCGCTCAGGGTTTAAACGCCTGCCTACTAGCCAATGGCCACATCAGTGGCAGTTGTTGCAACAGGCGTTATTTGCCATATAAGTACTATTTAGACAAAGCGCTCATAGAGCGCACTGCCCCAGACTAACGCCACTATTACTAAACTCACAAACACCGCAGCTGAACCCATATCTTTAGCGCGACCAGATAACTCATGGCGTTCTAAACTTACCCGATCGGTTAGCGCCTCAATGGCCGAGTTAAGCAGTTCAGTTATTAAGACTAAACACCAAACACTCACTAACAACGCAAACTGGCTTAACGACGTAGCTAATAGCGCCGCCAATGGCACTGAAATTAGCGTTAATACAGTTTCCTGACGAAAGGCCGACTCATGCTGCCAACTGGCGCTAAAGCCTTGCATCGAACATTTTGTTGCTTTAAACACACGCCTAATGCCGCTGCCATTTGGTTTTTGCATAGTAGAACCCTTAGGAAAGATATTTTTAGTTAGCTGTTTATGGCTACAACACTATATTTAAGCCTAGTGTCAGGTATGCTTTCGCAACAGCGGCATGGATGCCGCGCAGGCTGAAAGGGCACAGGGACGTGCTCCTTGAAGCCGGAGTAGAAAGCATTTCCTGACACTGTGTCTTACTACCAAACCAGACTTGCTTTACGCCTTTACACCATATTGCGCACGATACGCCTTTACTGCGTCTAAGTGCTCAGCCATTTCAGGTTTGTCAGCCAAATAATTAATTAAATCTGGCAGGCTAACAATTGAAATAACCTTGGTATTAAAATCACGCTCTACTTCTTGGATCGCTGACAATTCACCTTGGCCGCGCTCTTGCCTATCCAGCGCAATTAACACGCCGGTTAGCTCTGCGCCCTGCGCCTGAATTAACTGCATCGACTCACGAATTGCCGTGCCAGCGGTAATCACATCGTCCACTAACATAACGCGACCTTTTAGCGGCGCACCCACTAAATTACCGCCTTCACCATGCGCTTTAGCTTCTTTACGGTTAAAACAGTACGGCACGTCTAGGTTGTGGTGGTCAGCCAGCGCCACCGCAGTAGTGGTGGCAATAGGAATGCCTTTATACGCCGGGCCAAATAACACATCAAAAGCTAAACCAGCATCCGTTAACGCTGCGGCATAAAACCGACCTAATTTGGCTAAATCACTA
This sequence comes from Rheinheimera metallidurans, assembly GCF_036983985.1. Taxonomy (NCBI): domain Bacteria; kingdom Pseudomonadati; phylum Pseudomonadota; class Gammaproteobacteria; order Chromatiales; family Chromatiaceae; genus Rheinheimera; species Rheinheimera metallidurans. The sequence continues at coordinate 136,847 of NZ_JALAHQ010000003.1, read as the reverse complement.
CCGGTATTAAACAAACCTGCATTAAAAAAATACGGGCTAGTACGGCCCGACTTTAACGTAAAGCTGCCAAACTTTAGCACCTGCCGCGACAGAGCAAACTCAATAAAATCAATTTGAAATTGTTTCATAGCGTTATTTTTACCTTAGAACCTTAAGTTAGCCTTAAGCCAGTACGCGCTTTTGCTCGTCAATAATTTCACGAATAGCATGTTTGCCTAAATCGAGCATTTGCTGCATTTCTTCAAAGCTAAACGGCGCTTCTTCAGCAGTGCCCTGAATTTCAATGATTTTGCCGGTTTCAGTCATAACGATATTCATATCAGTTTCGGCGTTAGAGTCTTCGGCGTAGTCTAAATCGGCCACGGCTGTGCCTTTATAAATACCGACAGACACCGCCGCTACCATAAAATTCAGCGGGTTAGTTTTAATCATGCCTTTGGCACGCATAAAGCTCAGCGCATCCACCAAGGCAACACAAGCACCGGTAATAGAGGCGGTGCGGGTGCCGCCATCGGCCTGAATTACGTCACAGTCAATGGTGATGGTGTTTTCGCCCAACAGTTTTAAATCGACTGCTGTGCGCAGTGCACGGCCAATCAGGCGCTGAATTTCCATGGTGCGGCCGCCTTGCTTTCCGCGAGCTGCTTCACGATCATTACGCGTATGTGTTGCCCGTGGCAGCATGCCGTATTCCGCCGTAATCCAACCTTTGCCCTGGCCTTTCATAAACCGAGGTACACCTTCTATCACGCTGGCGGTACAAATAACTTTAGTGTTACCAAACTCAACTAACACAGAGCCTTCAGCATGCGCAGTAAATTGACGGGTAAAGGTTAAAGGACGAATTTGACTGGCGGTTCTACCACTTGGACGCATAACTGCACTCCTAAAATTAACAATGGCGCTTATTATAAGGGTTAACACTGGCGAGGGCTATCAATTCGCCAAAATCCATTCAGCTCAGGTATACTTAGCCTTTATTTGTCGTTGAGAGCTTTTTATGATCCATAGCATGACCGCCTTTGCCCGTCACGAAACCAAAGCTAGCTGGGGCACCGCCCAGTGGGAAATTCGTTCAGTAAACCAACGTTATCTGGAGTCTTATTTCCGCCTACCTGAGCAATTTCGTGGCTTAGAAAGCATTCTGCGCGACAAACTACGCAACAACCTACAACGCGGAAAAATTGAAGTAAACTTACGCTTTCATGCAAACCAAGCCGCCGGTGAGCTAACCATGAATAACGTATTTGCCGAGCAGTTACTGCAAAAAGCCCAACAGCTATTATTAAAAGCACCGCAAGCACAATTAAATATTGCTGATATTTTACGCTGGCCCGGTGTTATGGAAGCGCAAAGCGAAGACATCGATGCGCTACAAGGCGAATTGTTGGCTGGGTTTGATGCCGCCTTGCAAGACTTTTTAGCCGGTCGTGGCCGCGAAGGCGACGCCATAGAAGAAATGATTCAGCAGCGCTTAACCGGTATCGCCGAGCAAGTCGCTTTTGTGCGCAGCCACCTACCGCAAGCCATGCAATGGCAACGCGATCGCATTGTAAACCGTCTAAATGAAATTAAAGCCGACCTTGACCAAAGCCGTTTAGAGCAAGAAATGGCTTTTATTGCCTCAAAATCAGATGTGGCAGAAGAACTAGACCGCTTAGACGCGCACATTAAAGAAACCCAACATGCATTGAAAAAAGGCGGCGCCTGCGGCCGGCGTTTAGATTTTATGATGCAGGAATTTAACCGCGAAGCGAATACGCTATCCTCTAAAGCCATCAGCACGGAGATTACCAATGCTGCGGTGGAGTTAAAGGTGTTAATTGAGCAGATGCGGGAGCAGATCCAGAACATCGAATAACATCTACCGACATCCAACAAGATACATTAATCAATATTTTTCAATAACTTAATCAAAACCCAAGTCTACCAAAATCCACCTTTATCCACCGCAAGCTACGAATAAGTGGTGGGTAAAGTGGTGGGTATGTTAGACTAACTCAGATCGCAATTGGTGGGTAAAACACCGAGAAGTAACTAACTGATTTGAGAGGAAATATGGGTAGCCTAACTACAAAGAAGGTAGAGTCGTTAATTAAGGGCGAACCAGGAAGGTATGCCGATGGTGAGGGCCTATACCTAACAATACCAAAATCAGGTAAGCCTTTTTGGTTTTTACGCTATACCGCAAACGGCAAACGCCGCGAGATGACATTAGGCCAATACGCCAATATGACGTTGGCAGAAGCGCGGGCCGAAGCAGTGCTGCAGAAAAAGCAGTTGCTGGTAGAAAAAGTTGATCCACTTTTTTTAAAACAACGTGCCAAGCAGCAAAAGCTACAAACCGTAAACGACTTATTTGCCGACTGGCATAAAGGCAATATCAAACGCCTTAAGCACCCGAATATCCCAGAACGGGTTTACCGCAAAGATATCGCGCCGCATATTGGCGCCGCAGCGCCCAACAAAGTGGTTGCCAGAGATATTCAGTACATCATCGAAAGCATCACTGCGTCAGGCCGGCCTACTACCGCCAATGATGCCCTGCTGTACTTAAAACAACTGTTTAACCACGGCATAAAGTTAGATGTAGTGAGCGCCAACCCGGCCAGTGCGTTTAATGTAAGCGATGCCGGCGGTGTTGAGCTAAGCAAAGATCGGTCGCTAACCTTGGAAGAGCTTACTCAGGTATTTAAGGTATTTCGGGAAAATAAGGATAGTTTTGCCAGAGAGAACTACCTGGCCTGTGCGCTTTTACTCACGCTGGGCGTGCGCAAAGGCGAGCTAACAGAAGCCAGTTGGCAAGAGGTCGATTTAGAGGCAGGAATTTGGCAGCTACCGAAAGAGCGCAGCAAATCAGGCGTGGGCATTACTATCCCAATACCCGAGCTATGCGTAACTTGGTTTAAAGAATTGGAAATCCGCGCAGCAGGGTCACCTTATGTGTTCCCCAATCGGCGCAGCAGCAAAAACCCACACATGGGTGCCGACACGCTCAACCGCGCCATTACCAAGCTATTTGGCCATGAAGCCGGCAAGAAGAAGCAACCACCAAACAAAATGGGTGACATCAAGCACTTTTCAGTGCACGACTTACGCCGCACCTGCCGCACCCTGCTGGCGCAACTTGGTGTGCCAGGTAATGTAGCCGAGCGCTGCTTAAACCATAAGCTTAAAGGCGTTGAGGGGATTTATAATAAGCATGATTATTTGGAAGAGCGGAGAGAGGCTTTGGAGAAGCTTTCGCAATATCTAAAGCAAGTAGTTGCATCAGATTATTAAAGCTATGATTAATAGTGAGCTACACCCTCTAGAGGCGCAAAATATTGAATTTATTAATTAAAAATAATGATATATAACATAAATCATCTTTTAGTTATCTTGGGACCTATATACATTACATATAACGGTGCTTCCAAGGATATAGGCCAAGAATGATGAATTCTAATCTGAGGCGTTTTAACTTTGCCATGCCATGTGCAGAAAAGAGTTTCATTCTCTATTTCTGGATGCTTGAAGGTTAACGCATCTTTAAACTCTTTCTTTTCAGTATCAGAAGAATCCGAGAACCAACCTTTATCACCAGTAAAGTGCTCTTGATATATCCGATGGCCTTCCTCAGACCTTTCACCTTGTTCATTAAAAGAACACTTCATTTTATCTAATACTAAAAGCAACTCTAAGATTCTAGAGGATGCTCCAAGTATAAAAGGAACTCCATTCAAACCTGAAAAGGCTTTCTCTGCAAAAGTTAATGAAGAGCACCTGTCTTTACACCTTGTTTCGAGCTGCTTCCATGACGTAATCGGCTTAGGTTGTTGAACTAGCATTTCGCTAAGAACATCAAGCCGTGTTTGATTCGTTATTTCAACTCGCACATTGCCGGTATCTTTATGCCAAACAATTGGTATCGTCGCAGAACTCCAATTAGGCTGCGAAAGACTAATAACGGTTGAGGGTTTACTATCTAAATTCTGGAGGGCGGCTTCAGCGAGGCAAGTATCAGTAACGATATCACCCGTTTCTAGTTCAAAGTATTCCTCTGAAGAATGACTCTTGTTTTCATCCCAAAAAGGTCCAGACCGAGTTATCCACTGCAGTAAAGCAGACCTTTGTGCTTGATTAAGCTTTTGTACTGACTGTCTAAAGTTTATATCCTTCGTGATCTTAGTGTTCAAAATCGTTTTAGTGCAATGAACGTCAAAACCGTGCTTCTTAGATTCGGCCCTCATTTGCATAAGGCGAGTTAAGCTTTTTAGATAAGACTCAAAACTTTCAAAATTTCCATCAAAGGAAAGTTCATTTGCTAGAAGTTGCACTACTCCCCCCAGCCTGCAAAGTAGTTCATATCCACTTCATATTGATCGAAAAAACCTTTGGGCCAATATGAAATATTTCCTACCGCATCAATTTGTGGTGATGAAACTTGAGCGCCTTCAATATTCCTTGGTTGAAAATAATGTATATCAATTTTGTCTGAACTTAAAGCTCCAGCTTTAACAGAACGTCTGATGCCATTTAACAGGTGATCGCTATGTGTCTCAACCATAACTTGAACACCCGCATTTGCTATGATGCTTAAGAATTGCCCCATCATTGACTGACCGGCAGGATGTAGATGTACTTCTGGATTCTCGATTATTAGTAAGTCGTCTTTCTTTGCTGCTAGCGCTGCGACGACAATTGGCAATATTTGAGTCAATCCAAAACCAACATGCATTGGTCGATGAAATCCAGTGTCTTCTGAAGTCCTAATTCCCAAAGTAACCGCATTAATAGCAGAAACTCTTTCTAAGACTAATTCGCAGCCAGGAAAGAACTGCTGCATTCTGAATTGAACCTGCTGGAACAACTTTAGAGATACTGAAGATTCAGCTATTCCTAATAGTACATCGTCATCTTGCCTGCTATACAGAAGGCTAACCGTATTTTCACCAGAACTCCCAACTACTGGTACATTCTGCAAATCATCAAGAAGGTAGTAATCTCGAGGACCAATCCGTTCGGCTGAAATATATGTCATTGAATACAGACGATTAGCCATATCTTCAGTCGCAGAGGAAGAATCATCAGGTAAAAGAAAATGCAATTTTTCTGGGGTCTTTAAGGTATTCCCATCAACTGTGATAGAGTCAATTGAGAGTGACATATCCTCTCTTTCTCCAGAAAAAGACCAGTGATATGAATGTTCTTCGGCTTGTATCCCTATCTCAAACCCCGTCCTACCATGAACTTTATCAACGACATCTTGTACAGTTCCAGCATTAACAATATTGCCATTCAAAAGTAGTCGTTTAGACCACTCATGTTTAACTATTGTTTGATGCAGCAAGTTTAGTGCTTGAATAACAGATGATTTACCAGATGCATTGGAGCCTGATAACAGCGTAAGCTGAGACAAAGGTAATTTGAGTTCTTCAAAGCATTTGAAATGCTTTAGGTCTAAACGTTTTATCATTCCATTATCTCTTCAAACATTTTCTGTACAAGGCGAAAACGTTCCTTAACTCGACCAACTTGGTTTGTTCCTAATGTAATTGCATCAATAAACCTATAATTGGTCATCAACTCATAAAAGCCCTCCCTAATCAATTCAGCCTTGTCTCTTATTAAACTCTCAGGATAATTTGATAAAGTAACCGACATAACATCCCACAAGGATGCATTTATTACACTTCTAACATGATGAGGATCTGTATGTTTTCTAAAGGCGTGCTTTCCGAATACTTCCAAATTGTTCGCCATAGCAAGGTCAAAGCTGTCAGCGAGTTCAATTATTTCCGGTTTACACATCTTATTGATAGTCTCTAGACTACGTTCCAGGAAGTCGTCCATGCCCCCCCTGTATTCCGCTACACCAAGACACTTAAAAGCAAAAAATCTATTAATGAGTTCTCTATCCCTCATCTTTTCGGGCTTTAAGCTCCCGCCTGTTACCTCCTTAAAGACATTTTTTGCCGCTTTTTCCCTCAAAAGCTGAGTAGCCGGCCCCATAAATAAGCAGTTCCGCATCTGTTGTCGAGACAACGGTTCACCACTATTTACTCGATCAAAAATATCTAATAAAGCCTGCGTTGGTACTTTTGGATCAATTAAATAAAGTATTAAATTACAATCTTCAACCCTGTTTTGTAATTTTGGTGATAGATCCTTAAATCGTTTACCATGAAGTAATTTCTGGTTTGGGAGTTTTAGCTTAAGTTCGTCGTTACAAAAACGTTGAAAAGTTGACAAACGCTGAAGACCGTCAACGACAATCATATGCCCTTGCTTATTTTCAGCCAGATAAAATACAGGTAAAGGTATCCTCATTAGAACTGACTCAATAAGCTTGCTTTGCTTTTCTTCGTCCCAAATAAAATCACGCTGAAAATCTGGATCCATGACATATCCGCCTTGGCTTATCCGGCGAATTACATCGTAAACAGTTCGGTTTTCATTTCTAATAAGAACTGTATCAATAGGATACTCACCTAGTGAGTCATCCTCATCTAGCTCCATACCTTCAATTTCTTCACTGTACTTATCATTAATCATATTCAACTCTTTTTCTTGAATTTTCAGCTAATAACTTTTGTTCATTAACTTGGCACTTAGAACGGCCCATATGTACTCATTCCCGCACCTTGGTAGTTTGAGTAAACATGTTGATAAACCAGCAAGCTCATATCACCTAGCTCGTCATCCGGGTACGCGTCCTGTGGTAACCATTCCAGGCTATTGGTGATCATAGTTCTGACTTGTGAACTCACCTGTGTGCTTTCACGCCAACGGTCCACTTTAAGCTTTTCAGCTTTAAGCATGTCTAATGTCTTTTTAGCGACCTTCTTCACCACTTTTTCTTCATCAGGGGTCAATGAGGCCTTCTTAAGCAAGTCAAAAATCGCTAGGGATTCCTCATCTAAGCCTTCTCGCATAGCCCTTTCTTGCTCAGGATTAAGCTGATTTTTCATAAAATCGCTCAGGTCATCAAACGCCTTCTGTACCGCTTGGATATCTTTACCTGCGTTATATTCAGCAATAATAGTTTTATACTTCTCATAGAACTCTAGACGAATAGGGTTTTCACGTACCATTCGTTCAAGCTGCTTTTCAATCGCTTCTTGCAGGTCAAATACAACAACATTCTTTTGATTTGATTTCGCAAAAGCTTGTTTTAACTTATCAAAATCGAGATTGCTTAAATCAACATAGTCATCATCACTTACGGCATTAGCCATAGTGCTTACACTCATGCTCACTTCTTGTTGTAGCTTACGCATCACAGAAGAAATATCAGCGGATTTCACTTTCTGGTTTAGCTGATTGTAAATCGCTTCGATAGCATTAAATTCTGCAATAAATGGTTTAATGAACTCTTCAGGGTAGAGGGCTTTGTATTTTCTAAAAACATCGCGTGCACCTACCTCAAATTGAGTACGAGCTGTTTCATTAAGGCTAACAGCATTTGACGCTTTACTTAACGCTGTAAGCTTCGCCATCGCCGTCTGTGCATTGACAAGGTCTAGTAATTTAAAATCAACTTCAAATAAAAAATTACTTACCGCTAAGATCGCCGCCGCTAGTTCGCTTGCCATCTCTTCCAGCTTTTCAACTGGGTTGCGTGTTGAATTCCCGCTACCACCAGTACCACCTTTACCACCGGGTGTTGTAGGCTTACCACCTTCGCCGTACACTGAATATGCTTTTTCAAGCTGGGTGTAGACATTCCCATAGTCGACAATCAGTCCATTTTCTTTCTCATCATCGTAAACCCGGTTCGCACGTGCAATCGTCTGCATAAGGGTATGGCCCTGAATGGGTTTATCGAGATATACGGTAGAAACACAAGGTGCGTCGAAGCCAGTAATCCACATGGCACACACAATCGCCAAACGGAACGGATTATCTTCATCCTTAAATTCTTTTTCTAAATCAAGTTCCACCATCTTTTTTCGATGATGCGCAATATCTAGCTCTAGTGCTTTAAACTTCTTAACTTCGTTTTGTTCACTGCTGACTACAACACATACTTCGGTCTTTTCTACCCGTTGTAAGTGTTTTTTCAGTGTAAGCTCTTCTTGCTGGTCAGTTGCAGACTCTACTCGTTGTTTAAATTCTTTGACATATAGAGGCCAGTACTGCATCACTAAATTGTACATACGTACAGCTGTTGGCTTATCTAGTGCCACAAACATCGCCTTGCCCTGATAGCCTCGGTCATTGAAGTGCCAAACCAGATCTTTAGCTATTTTATCTAAGCGATCGTCAGAGGTCATGATTGGGTAATCACGCGCAAATTCACGGCGTAATTTCGCAACCTGGTCGAGATCTAAATCTTCTTCATTGATGATTTTAGCCATTCGTTCATCAAGGTCGGGGTTCTGTATATCCAGCTTTTCACCCCGATTAAGATAACGTAATGGTAGAGTTGCACCATCATCCATCGCTCTCTTAAAATCATAAACCGAAACATAGCCACCGAATATCTGCTTGGTAATCTCCACTTCATCATCAATTAGTGGTGTACCTGTAAAACCAAGGAAAGAAGCTTTTGGAATAGCCTTAAAACGCATATTTTGAGCATATGTTCCACCTTGTGTACGATGTGCTTCATCTGAAATTACAATGATATTGTCACGTTCTGTAATCAAGGGGTATTCAGTTTCTTTCTTCTTATCGATAGCAAACTTGTGGATAAGCGTAAACACATAACGGTGGTTCTCACCAAGAAGCTCTCGAAGATGTTTACGACTCTTGGCACGCACATTTCTTTCTGTTACTGCGCCGCAACCCGTGAAGGTATCGTAAAGCTGGTTTTCAAGTTCAGTGCGATCAACTACTATGAGAAAGGTATAACTTTTACCAAATTTACGCAGAATTTTTTGGCAAATAAACACCATCGAATAAGACTTACCAGATCCTTGTGTATGCCAAAACACCCCCAACTTACCTTTCAAATCTTCTAGGTTTTTCGCTTGCTCAACTACTCTATTTACACCAATAAATTGGTGGTTCTTGGCCATAATTTTTACAACTTCATCACCTTCGCCATCGAATAAGACAAAGTTCTCAAACAGGTCTAGTAAGTTGCCTTTCTCACAGGTACCACGAAGCATGGTATCAAGGCTTACTTCACCCTTTTCATCTTCTTTAATACGCTTCCATTCTAAGAAAAACTTATAAGGGCTGGTAACGGTACCTACTCGTGAGTCGGTACCGTTACTTAAAATGATGAAAGCATTGCTGTGTAATACTTCAGGGATCGTATCTTTGTAATCGGTCAGGTTATCTTCAAACGCACTGCGTAAATCGGTATGGTGCGCCTTAAGTTCAAAGAATACCAATGGAATACCATTCACAAAACCAACAATATCTGGGCGACGATTATAGAGTTTACCCACTACTTCAAACTGACGAACAGCCAAGAAGTGGTTCTTTTCAGGCTGGTTGAAATTAAATACTTTTAGGCGTTTCTTTTGCAGCTTACCGTTATTGTCCTGGAAGCTAACCGGCACACCTTTGGTCATTAACTCATGTTTTTGCTTATTAATCGCGCTTAAACTTTTATCTGCTTCTGCCAAGGTTAGCTGGTCGATAGCGCTCTGATAAGCGGTATCGGGTAAGTCTGGGTTTAACTCGATTAAGGCTTGTTTTAAGTATCGCTGTAATATGACTTCAGATTTGTTAGCACGCCCTAGCAGGCCATCTCTGCGGTCATCTTTGTTCGAAAATGACTCTTTATGCCAAGCGGTTTTTACTTGCCAACCAAGCTGTTCTAATACTTCTTGGCTGGCTTGTTCCACTAATCCATCTTCAGAATACTCATAACTCATACAGCGATACTCCCTTATCTAACCGATGTTAATTTTATTGTTATTATTTTCATTGTTGATACGCTCAAGTAGCGCTTCTGGCAGCTCTACTTGTTCAATATCTATCGTGCCAGTCATTAGACGAGGTAATAAGATATCTCTAGCTTCTTTAAGTAGCTTACTTTGACACTTCAGACTGTATTTCAGCTCATAAAGTGGTTTCGTAAAGTCGTTAAAGGCCATAATTAATTCATCTTTAGGCAGGGTTTCTTCTAACCCTCGAATAAACTTCAAGCTATAAAACTTTTGAGCGACACCTGAAGATTGGTTATCTAACTTTTCTTTTGTGTAACAGTTGGACAAGTAAGTGTACAAAAAGCACTCAAACCCTGTTTTTCTTTTAAAAATCACAACATTCTTACAGCTAAACTCAATATCTCGTTCTACAACCCCTACATTACCCAGAGTTCCAATGTTAGAAAACAGAATATCCCACTCTTCAACACCACTTCTTTTCTTTATCTTCTCATGGTCTTCTTGGCTGATTAAGTAAGTGTCACTAAAGTCAATAAAACCATTTAGAATATTCTTACCCGTGGCTAACGGAACCCCTTTTTCTACAGGTTTTGGACTGTCATGAGTACCATCAGTTATCGCAGTGCAGAACTCTTTTAAAGCTCTTTTCGACCAACCCTCCGGAAAACCAGTCTCAGAGTCTATATCAACCTCTTCATGACCAGGAAACTTCAAACGGACAAACCACTCTTCATAAGTGATTTGTGCCATCTCTTCTATAAGCTTGATTTGTTCAAGGTTGTTTTCGATAAGGTCATCGTAAGCAGAAAGAACAGCAGCGATTTTACTCTGTATGATCTTAGATTCAGGAACGGTTACTTTTAGAGCAGAAAAGGAGGATTTCGACACATTTTCACGACCAGAAGCTGTTCCTGAATCCGCAATCTTCAGTTGAAATAGGTTGAGCTTTAGGAGGTAAAAAACAAAAAATGGGTCATAGCTCTCAGTCGGTATAACCGCATTCATTGCTTGGTTAATGAATATATCATCATGAGCAATGATGACCTTCTTACCAATACTGCCAATAGTCACCACACAAGTGGAACCTTTCGGTATCAGGCTTTTTTTGTACTTTTTAAACCCAGCTTCAGAATAACATTCTTCAGGTGTTAGACAATATCTTTCATCAATATTGATATCTGTTGGCTTAATGAACAATGTATGATTGCCATACAACTCCGGTTGCTTTCTAGGTGGTGTATTTCCTGTTACAACTTTACCTAAGTCCGAAACTCTTACACTATTCCATCCAACTAGCATAATTTCACCGCTTGGATACCATTCATCAATATTGTAGATTCGTCATTAAGGAGTTTTAACCTTCCCTGAATTTCTGAGAAACGCTGCAAGTAATCAAACTCGGTATCAACAACGACAGGAACTCCAACATAACGTCCTGGTGAAAGACTGTATTCGTTCTCAGCTAACTCTTTTCTATCAATAATTTTGCATAACCCTTCAACATCCTGATATTTGTTTTCAGGAAAATTGCTACGAAGCGAACGCCAATCCTTGATGCGTTGCTTATAGTCGGCTATTTCTTGATTTAATAGCGCTTTATGAGTAGAGAGTGCAGAGGTTATCGTCTTTAGTAGTTTGCTATTGGCATCAAGCTGCATTTTAAGCTGCTTATTGTTATTACTCGCTTTAGCATCTTTATCCAGCGCTTTAAAATCTGCCAGCGCTTTATCTGAACTCGTTTGATACTGTTCTAGCAAGGTAAACAATTGTTCTACCGGTTGAGAAAAGCGCTCATTCAATTGCTGATACACTTCAAAATCGGTGCTATCTTCGACCGTTATCAGCTCCTCTAATTCAGTCGCGATAGCGCTAAAGTCAAAATTTGGTTTTGTCAGTTTATCGAAGGTTTGTTGGCACTTTTTGCAAAGTTTAAAATCAATATTTTTGGTGTTTTTGCTGCACTCTATACATTTAAGATCACTACGCGGAATATACGGTGCGGCAATAATCGCTTTGCAATCTTTGCGCAAGCTATTAATCTCTTTGGCTATCTCTTTGGCTAATTTCAACGCCTCTTTGCTATGGATGGTTTGCGCCGTTTTAATTGCTGATTCATCACCACGGTAAGATTCCATAATGGCATTGAAGTTGGTTAGCTGACCTGGTGAAAAATCATTAATAGTATTAGTTACGACTCGGAATGTGTTACGCGCATCCATCATTAAGATCTTGTCTTGGTTTGCTATTATTTTGCCTTTATCTAAAAACCACACATGACAAGGTAATGAGCGGGTATAGAAGAAGTTATTCCCGACCGCGACAATACAATCTACCGCTCCGGTTTCGACTAGCTTTTGACGAATATCTTTTTCGCTGTTTCCTGCATCAGTCGCCGAGCTTGCCATGACAAAACCAGCACGGCCTTGATTGTTGAGGTAGTGATAGAAGTACTGGATCCACATATAGTTACCGTTATCCGCTTTAGGGATACCGATATCAGCAAATAAACGCGCATCTGTTTTTACGTAGTCTTTATTTTTATCAATTTTGCTGACGTTAAATGGCGGGTTAGCCATTACGAAGTCACATTGCCCCACTAAGGCGTGAGGGTCAGAGTAAAAGCTGTTGCTCTCAATGATTTTGCCTTCAATACCATGAATGGCTAAGTTCATTTTTGCTAAACGAGTGTTGTTAGATTTAAGCTCAGTGCCGTAGCAAGTGATTTTCTGATTTACCGAAGCATCTTTATCTTGCTCTTGAATAAAGTGCCCTGTTTGCACAAACATACCCGCAGAGCCACAAGCCGGATCGTGGATAACACCGTGATCGGGTTTGATCATGTTAACAATAAGTTGAACCAACGATGGCGGCGTGAAGAATTCGCCCCCTTCTTGAGCACCCGCACCATCCATGGAGAACTTCATTAAGAAGAACTCGTAGATACGGCCAAAAACGTCGCCACTGATACTCTTGACTGCATCTTTGTTAAAAACGCGGATAAGCTCACGTAATAAGTCGGTATCTAACTCTTGATAGTTTCGTGGAAGCACACCGGCTAGATCAGGATAAGCTTCTTCTATCAGCTTCATCGCTTCGTTAATAGCCTCATCAAGCGGCTCTTGCTCTGGTAAATTAGCAAGGTAATCAAATTGCGATTTTTCTGGCAACATCATAGCGCCAGCAGCTAAGAAATCATCTTTGGTCGCGGCACGCTTACCCCTTGGCCCCTCAGGTATGCTCCCTTCAATTTTTACTTTTGCCTGGTCGTAACGGTTTTGTGCATATCGCAACAAAATTAAGCCCAACACAGGATCTTTGTACTCTGCGGCTGTTAACTTTGAATTTGCGCGCAGTGAGTTTGCACTGTCCCATAATTCAGTCTCTAATTGCTTAATTTCTTGTTGATTCATTTGTGTTTAATTCTCAAAAAACTCTTCGTCAATTTTTTTCAGATACAGCACCTGCTCATCCCTGCTGCCGGTATTGTAACGTAGCATGAGTTTGGCTAATTCAGTACCGTTAATTAGCACAATTCGCGTGCCTAAGTTACGTGCCATTTCTCTTGCAGATAACGTAAAATCTGACGTGGTAATAAAAATGCTTTTATGCGCCTTCTTAAGGTTTAACGCGCCAAAGAGGTCGCGGATATCAGCGGCACTTACGTTATTAACTTCACCGTAGCGTTTAGCCTGGATATAAATTTCGTCTCCCAAAGGGTCTTAATTGATTACACCATCAACACTGTTTTCAACCTCAAGAAAGGGGCGCATGAAGTCTTGATAGCTTGGGATCATTGACTGTCCTTACTTGTTTTTTTGTTCTTCGATCCATTTCTCTAAATCACTACGCTTAAAGCGCCAGCTACCACCAACTTTGAAGCCCGGCAACTTACCTTCACTAGCAAGACGATATGCCGTTTTCTCATTCAGTTTTAGGTAGGTAGCGACCTCGTGAATAGTTAAAATATCATCGGTCATGTTTAACCTCTTTCTATGAACAACTGGATAATATGAGAAAATTGAGGAGTTAACAATTAAACTTTAAAAACATTAGTGATTGTCAGTCAAGACTATTTTTTCGATTAGTAAACAAGGTATTTGATACCAATATTTGCCGATCTTATTATTTTCCTTGAAATGGAACAGCTTACCTGTCAACAATATCCTCTTACCGCTTAGTCAAAGTATTGAGATGAGCCATTAGGATTTTAAATGCCAGGGAATGAGCAATCGGTTCAATTTTCATACGCTAAAACTGATGGGGATAAGCTAATTCACATTGGTGCTGCAATAAGAAATGGTAAATACCTTTGCCCTGGCTGCCATGAGCCAATGATCCCTGTACTTGGTGAACATAAAGCCAAGCACTTTCGTCATCATAAAGCAGTGTGCTCATACGAGAGCTATCTGCACCAGGCGGCAAAAATGGCGATTTATCATCGCCTGCTAAATGAAGACACTGTAACGCTGACACTTGCACGTGTGGCTCAATGCAAATCACCTAAAGCTGATTTGTTTGCCGGATTTCATGAACCGTGTAACGTGTTCATCCCTGCGCGTTACAACTTAAAAACGCTTTTTAACCAGGTTGAACTTGAACACCACGACCCAGAAACTGGCTTAAAACCTGATGTGCTTCTTACCAATACAAATTCGAAAGCAAAGTGTTATTTGGAAATTTATGTAACACACCCGTGCTCGGTAGAAAAAATCAGCTCTGGAATACCCATACTTGAGTTTCATGTGACATCAGAGGCCGACATTACGGCGCTGATTAGCTGTGAATTAAGTGTAGAGGAAACTGATTTAACTCATTACAACTTTAAACCAGTTGACCGTGTTGTAGATAATTGTCTCGACGAATGCAAAAACGCTCTGGTAGGAATAGATATATGGAGCATTAGCCCGAATGGCCGTTTGCAAAAACATACGCAGAAATATAAGGACTTTGAGCATACTGAAGTAAGCACAAGCTGCGCCTGGCCAAAAGCATTGCCTAGTTCACTGCAGCTGGGGCGGTTAAGGGATATGTTACAACAAGCCGACCCCGCAGGTGTGCATGCCAACTGCTTGAATTGTGTATTTGCAAGTAACTGGGATGATGGCTTCCTAAACTGCAACAAAAAACACGCAAGAGTGCCCTATACCGAAGCTAAGTTATGCGCGCAATACAGGCCACTGTCATGATTGCGAAGAGTAAAACAGTTACACAAGAACAGCGCCTTATTATCGAGCATGTTGGCTCACATGCGTTAGTTAAAGCAGTACCCGGTAGCGGCAAAACCACTACGTTGGTTAAACGCGTGCAACGCTTACTCCAAAACGGCGTTATGGCAGGTCAAATATTGGTGTTGATGTATAACAAAGCAGCTCAGCTAAGTTTTTTAGAAAAACTCAATCTAACGCTAAAAAACCAGCATCGACTACCTGATGTTAGGACCTTTCATAGCCTTGCTCTTGAAATTGTGCAGCAGGCAGTGCAAAGAGGTGAATTGGGCTACAAGAATTTGCTTACACCTGATATGCCAGAATACAAGAGCATCATTCGAGAGGCGCATAAGTATGGCTACGCCGCTGAGGACAGCTTTGTTGAACAGAATGAGATAGAAGAGTTAGAGCTATTTATTGCTCGCTGCCACGCTGATGGTTCTTCGCCTGAAGAAATACAATTTGATCCTGTATTTGATAAATCACCTAAAGAACACATTAAGGCATACCAGCGGTTTGTTGAATTGTTACAGGAGCATCGTTTCCGTACCTTTGACAGCATGCTCGCTGAAGCCAAACAAATCATTATCAAGCAGCCACAACTGTTTAGCCACCTAACGCACGTAATCGTAGATGAATATCAGGATGTCAATTTAGTTCAACATGAACTGATTCGGTTGCTAGCAGGTGAACATGCCAAAGTGATGGCTGTTGGGGATATCAATCAGAGTATTTATCAATGGCGCGGTAGCCGGCCTGACTTTATCGACGGTATTTTTGAGCAACAGTTTAAGCCTGTAAAAGTGTTTCATTTATCGTGCACCTTCCGATTTGGCCATATGCTATCACTTGTTGCCAATTCCCTTATTGGCAAAAACACTCATAAAACGGCAAAACTTTGTGTAAGCCATCCAAGTCAAACACTTAGAACAGAAGTGGCAATTCATGCAGGGCTATGTCTTTCTAAAATTCCATCACTGCTAAGTAAGGGGGCCAGCTCAACCGCAATATTGGCAAGAACCAATGCTCACTTGGCTGAAGCAGAGCTCGCATTGCGCTTATGCCAGATCCCCTATGCATACCCTGAAGAAAAAGCTGACGGCCGCGATAGGCCAGAAAAAACCACCCTGTTCAGACGCAAGGAAATTTGTGTTGTAGTAGTAGCATTCTTACTTTGTATTGATGGGGACTTACAGAAGCTCGACCATCACCCGGAGAGAGTTGCAATAATTAATGGTTTTCTCTGGGACGCTGGTTTTAGCTGGACATCCGGACAAATGAAAGATTCGCAGGCAGCGCTGTTAAAGTACAGGGTCGATATTTGGCAGGTAATTAGTGAGGTCTTACAAAATGGCCGTAAGCATCGTTTCCACTTAAATGATTTACTGTCACTAAAGGGTTATACACGAGGAACTGATTTAGCGGCTGAAGTGTATCAAAAAATAGCCATGGCCGGCTTTACCGAGAATATTGGCCAGGAATCCACCGTCAGGCGAGAGTCCAACGACCAGCGCAGAGGTATGTTTAGAATCAAAGAGTTCTTGCAATCAAGCAGAATAACCGCCGGCGAGTTTTTATCTGCAATACTTAACCCTCAGAAAGCAAATAGTGACTTCAGCCCTGTCAGATTGGCGACCTTTCACGCCGCTAAAGGACTTGAGTATGACAACGTTATTATTACCGGGCTAAACGACTCCGAATTCCCACCTAAGCCACCTCAAGAGATCTCATCACAGTTTGCAACAGAAAGTGTGTCTGATGGCGACTCGCTTGAAGAAGAGCGACGGCTTTTTTATGTCGGCATCACCCGTGCCAAGCAAAAACTTCATTTACTGGTGCCGCACGATGAACGGCTAGCTAAATGGCTTAATAACGGCTGGAATAGCACACCAAGGCAGGAACCTGTTGCATCGCGATTTGTTTACGAGCTGGGTTTAACCGCATTTATAAAAGTTAGCCAGGCAATTTATGATGGAACTGCTGACAATTTCAGTAATTCAACCAACCGATTGCCAAGCTGGTATTTAAATGAACTTCGTAGACTTAACTAATTTAATCTAATGCTTCAACTCGCATTCTTATAACCTGACAATGGGATGCTGCCATCGCTAAGCCATTCAACCAATAACTGGCCAGCATCTATAAGCAAACACCCTTCCCGGTTTGGTCGGATACGCTGGCGTTTACGCTGTTCAACCAGGGTATCGAGCAATTCTAGTATTGCACTTTTAACACCTGACTGTTTAAGTATCTGGTTATCAGCTTCAGTTAAATGCCATGCGGTAGCAGTTAATGTGGGTGAATCAGCTTCAGCTACAAACGTAATGTTGCCGCTGAGTTGTTGTAGTAGAGGATAGTTGTGGCGCAGGGCTTCCAGGCTCTGCTGCTCAAGAAGGATTACATCATTATCCATAGCTTTTCTCCTTAGGCTCTGTTTCAGTGTAGCCAGATTAGCGGCCAGTAACAGCTCTGAACAGTGAGGATATTTTCGATGTGTACGATAATGATACAGTTGGCAGATTTCATATTTGTGTTAAAAAAGCTTATTACTCCGCAGCACTCAGCTGGCGCTGCTCTATTTTTTCCTGGATCCAGTCTTGTATTTCGCTCTCTACCCAGGCCACCATTCTGGCACCTAATTTCACCGGCTTTGGAAAGCGTCCCTCAGCAATAAATTTATACACTGTTGAGCGTGCCAGGCCGGTGCAATCCATTACGGTTTTTAATTTGATAAGTTTCATGGTCAGGTCCTCATATTCGTCCAGACCATGAGCCAGTGCTGTATTTTTTAACTTGAGGGCGTTACTTGGCGCCAGCAGCACCGGAATCGAAAAATTTTCAAACCTATATCACTTATGTGCATTAACAAATGAATGCCTTTAAGGAGATATACCATGACACCAAAACCTACCCCTGCTGATGTTGTTAAATGGTCAGTTGCTGCACTGGAAATTCTGGATAAAGCCGCAACGCTGATTGCCAAAAAGTATGCGCGCAAAGACGCCTTTACCAGCCCAGATGTCACTAAGGAATATCTGAAATACCGCATGGTGCACCATGAGCGTGAGGTCTTCGCGGTGATGTTGTTGGATAACCAGCACCGGCTTATCGAATACTGTGAGCTGTTTCACGGCACCATTGACGCAGCACCGGTTTACCCACGTGAAGTGGTAAAGCTGGTACTGGAGCATAACGCGGGCGCAGTGATCTTTGCGCATAACCATCCATCTGGTGTGGCTGAGCCATCCGAGGCTGACAAGCGCATTACCAAACGATTAACCGATGCGCTGGCAATGATTGATGTAAAAGTACTGGACCATATCGTCGTGGGTGAAACGCCAGTGTCTTTTGCCGAACGTGGGCTTATTTAGCTCAAACGGCAAGCTTTAACACCAACCGCATAACGGCATAAATGCCAAGTTCCCAAATTAGTATTTTGGGAACTTGGAAAGCCTTATAAACCAGCACTTTCAATTTTTGCACTGTGCTGAAGTTCTCAAAACTGCGTTTTAATCGAAAAGAGGAAGTTGACTATGGCTGAGGTACAAGCGGTCAAAAGCCTGGACACGGTGAAACTGATTAGTCACTTACTGGACAGGCACTACGGCCAACAAATGGCGGATATCTGGAACGTGGGGTTAAACCTGGCACTGCGGATCTCGGATTTACTGTCGATACGTTTCTCTGATATCCAGGATGAGCGGCTGCTATTAAAGGAAGGGAAAACCGGCAAGGTAGCCAATATTAAACTTAACCAGAAGACGATTGAAATTACAAACCGGATAAGACGGCAACATCCAGATCATACTTATCTGTTTCAGTCGTATCGAAATCAGCGCGCTGGCAATATGCCACCCGCGCCATTATCACGCCGCTACGTTAGCCGCGCATTCGCTCTGATTGGTGAAGATGTTGGCATCGACCTGGGCACGCACTCAATGCGTAAAACCCGAGGCTACCATTTATACAAAAGCACCAAAGACATCGGCCGGGTGATGAAAATGTTAAGGCACAGCTCTGAAGGAGTAACGCTGCGCTACATCGGTATTACTCAGGAAGATATTGATAAGGACTTCGTTGATCTGGAAATTTAACACAGCTATCGGCTACCGCTTCGGCGGTAGCCTTTGTGCTGGGGTTTATTTTTTTGTTGGTTGGCGCACCAAGTTCATCAGGCTTTGCATACGCTCAGCCATTAACTTGGCATCCTGCTTTTGACTGTCACTGATATTAGGTAACGTAATGCCGTCATAACCAACGGGTTCAGCAGGGCCATATTCATCCCATTCTTCACCCGTGTATGAATTAATCAAACGGTAATTACTTGCAGTGATATCAACTTTATTGCTTAACCCGAATAAATATAGAGCCCATAGCTCAATCGGATTGTCGATGCCTTCAGCTAACTCGACCAAGCTTTCATGGCCAGGCCTTTGTAAGGTCGCCAAATAATGCCATTCATAATAAAAGTCGTCGGTCATAGTCGCCGTTGGTAAACGCCCAAACAAGAACAGCAGATATGAAGCGTCGAGCTGACAACAAAGGTTGGGTTCAGCGCCCTGTTCAATAACTTCGATAGCATTGGGTTTGGCCAACGTGGTATCAGCAAAAGCCGATAGAAAATCTTGTAGGCGCTTTTCCGCTGCTAACTGGCGCTCATATGCATCAGCCCACTCGTTGGCAGCAGAAGAAAGCTGATTACCCGCTTTACGCTGTTCGTACCAATAAGCGCTGGCACCAGCATAAACATCTTCATCATCCGGATCGCTACCCAGGTCATGGGATTGCCAAACGTACCTAAGCAGCACACTCTCGGCATCATGACTTTTAGCTAAAAAGTCATGACTTGCTTTTATTTCCTTACTATCAAGCCTTACCTGACCAACAGCGATCTGCAAATCTTGCGCGATTCGCAAAAGGCTAATTTTGGATTCAAGCTTGGCAGTTTGAAGTTGCTGAATAATGCACTTCGTAACTTGGTTAGCGAGCGACTCTGGTAATGAGAGCTCAAACAGCCTGGATACTAAACGTGTATTCGATGCAACACGGTCTAATATCGCAGCTTTAAGCGTTTCTTCGCTAATGGCTGAATCAGCCTTGAAGGCAGCATAGGTTTTATATCCGAAATAGGCAGCTAGCAGCTCGAGTATCTGAGCCCGAGTTGGCAATACACTGTTTTGAATTTTTAGTTGCTGAAGCACCGCATGCGCGTTAGAGGATAAATTGTACATACATTAACTCCGGTGGCTGAGTGCCTTGGGCAATTAACCATGACCGCATGCGATTAAGGCCAGGTAGCTCAACCTGGAATTAAGTTAGTAAATTTATTTAAGACATAGCATAGATACGCGTTAGCGATTGTTGCCTGTTTTCACTCGCATGTAAGTGAGGCGGGCGCCTGTGAGGAAGGCTACCCCGCTTGCTGATGGCTTGCAAGAATTTTTTACCGAATGACGATACCGGTAAAAACTCAGACCTATATTATTTTCAAAAAACGCCTTATTTGCTCATTTTTGGCTGCAGCCGAAGCTTCGACTACCTGTGCCGTACTCCTTTGTTTTTAACTTTGCAAAGTAGCTTAGCCGACGCAATAGATCAGCCTTTATTGCCATAAAATCATGTGCATTGGCATTTAAGCTGTAGGTTGGATTTGTTGGGAAATGGACTAGGCCTAATATCGCTTCCGGCAATCGTCTTAATGCACTTGCCCAAGCTTTCCTGATTCTAGAGGCCATATTTCGTCTCTGCTCATCGGCGTACGCTCCCAAGGTGTGGTACGTATCATGATTCAGAAAGACAACTACGTGAAAGTGTGGTGAGTCCGAGTCACAACGTTCTCTTACCCAGATATGCCGCATATTGCAATCATGCACTCTCTTACCTTGTGCAGCCCTTCGGTATAAGTCAGCTTTAACTTGTGCTTTTAACGATTCGACAAATTTGGTCATCAAGTCTGAGCCAACATCACCGTACCCAAAAGGAAGATGCAGATCGAACCTTATCGCTAATGTTCTGGGATGTTCAGCTAATGCTCTGTTTATTACTGTTAGTATCCGGTCTAAGTAATAAGGGTTCAAAGGCCCGATACTTTTTAAAACTGGATAGTCAGTAAAGCGTTCTATTGTGGGTACGTTCGCGGTATTTAAGTTCAAGGTGTTCATGATTAATCCTTAATGTTGTCATCTCACATGGATTAACCTGACATGTATTTCTTTACAGTAATTTTGGTATTGCTAGATGCCTAATGCACAAATCTCTGTTGTTCTAATTCATGCTGAAAGATTGATTGATATTGATATTTCTAATACAGACAAAATTTATTTATTTCAATCCTACAAGTCGCTTCAGCTTAGCAAGCTAGTTTAAGAAAATCATAAAATTATTCGGAGTTATACGCTCTGAAGTTATTTGAAAAAAATCAAGCTGCCATCCATAATCAAACTAGTTTCTGAGACACTATGGTAAAATCTCAGTAATGACGCTAGAAAACCAGAAAAAACAGATTAGAAAATCAGTAAATAATCATCAATAAATTAATAAATACTCAACAAAAAACCATTGAAAATTTTGTCAAAAATAGGTGTGTAGATGTCTCTGGTAAATGACGGATATAGGAGCGCTTGGCTCAAAAAGCTAGATTTAAAAGATAGGGAAAAACTGTCATTTACATACAACTATCTACTTCACAATAAGTTAATAACTTACCCAGTTGGTTCTGTATTTCCTGATTACGCTCAGATGGTTCTTAGTGTTGAAAACCTATTTAACCAACATTACCCAGACGAAAAGTCCAGATTGGCGGAGGCTAACCATATTGATGAGTTGTACTCAAGCTCTAGAATTCCGCAAGAGTTGTTAGATTGGATAGATGAAAAAAATCAACGGCAATGCTATTACCTGTGGTGCTTGATAAGACTTATATCAGGCTTGGATAGAGAAATTAAGCATCCAGAAGATCTACTCAACATCTATAACGCTGAAATAAAGATGCTAACTAGAAGAGACTACGATTATCTATGTTTATCGAAAATGCCCAGTAACTCAGTTCAATGCAAAGAGAACATTGTTAAATTCATTAGTCGCTGGCATCCAAACCAAACTTTTAAAAGTGAGTTTATTGATTGTTTGAAAAGTCACTGGAACAAGAAAAATGAATTCAAACACAGGCTATTCAAACACTTAAAACATGACCATATTGAGCATGGAAAATGGTTTTGGGAATATCTAGTTGATAATGCTAAAGTGCCTCATTGGTTTCTATCGCCCATTACAGACACTGAGTATTTTGGATGCGCATTTGCCATTTTAGATGTTTGGCAAACAGGAGTAGCTGAAAAAACGCTAATGCTGAACAAGGCTTATAGTAACTTTTATAATAACGGTCCCAAGCTGAAGCCAAATAATGAGAGAGGAGCTAACATCTGGCTGAATGCAGATTACCTCAATCAGTTAAATGAGATTGCACGCAAGAAGGGTTATACCACTAAACTCGCTTTGAAAAGACTGATCAGTGCGGAATTTGACAAACTGAGCAAATAAAAATTTAAACGGTGGGTAAAGGCACAAAATCACCAGCAAAATTAGATATATCTTATTGATTTTAGAATAAAATAATTATATATTCTACAAGAAAATTCAAAACATCGAATAACCGAAATTAACAATGAATATTAATAACTTATAATTATTTTTAGCTAACAAAAACATCTTTCTACCCACCAAAAAACCAAACATCCGCGGTGGGTAAATTGGTGGGTATTCCGATAGCGGCTATAAAACGAATCTAAAACACCCACTACTGTGTAAGTACATACCTGGTACTTCTGCCCCCCGCTGCAGTTTTCACCAAACACCCCATTTCAACCAACTGCGTTAAATGCCGACTGGCTGTCGCCGGGCTTACCTTGGCTACTTTGCCGTACTGGCTGTTGCTGATGCCTTCGCTGAAGTCGCCATCAAGCAACCGGTTTAGTACTTTGACTTGCTCTTTGCTCAGTTGCGTTTGGTCTACCCGTTGCCAAAATCGCGTTTTTTGCAGCGTTTGCTCAATATCAGTCAGCACCTGCTTTAGGCTAGCGGCCAGGGTGTCAAGAAACCAAACCAACCAAGCAGTGATGTCGGTATCGCCTTTTTGGCTTTGTTCCAGGATGTCGTAATAGCTACTGCGTCGCTCCAAAATGGCAACAGACATGGCATAAAAGCGGATAGACTGATGCTCGGCCTGCGCCAGCGCCAGATCGGTCAGGAGCCTGGCCAAGCGGCCATTGCCATCCTCCAGCGGATGGATAGTGATAAACCAGAAATGCGCAATGCCAGCACGTAGTAGCGGGTCTAAATTGGCATCTTTTTGCGAGCGGTTAAACCAATCGATAAAGCAATCAAGCTCGCTTTCTAACACCTGACGCGGTGGTGCTTCGAAATGTACTTTGGGCCGATCTATCCGGCCGGAGACTACCTGCATCGGCTCGTTACCGCGAAGCTGCCCGCCCTGTACTCTCTGCATCAATGAACTGTCAGACGGAAATAGCCAGGAGTGCCATTGTAACAAGCGCTCTAACGTTAGTGGCTGTTCCCAATTACCAATAGCATCTGTCACCATCGCAGCAAGGCCATCCGATTGGGCTGTCGTTGCTACGCTTTGTTGCTCAGCAATACCTAGCTTTCGGGCTAATGATGAGCGCACTACACTATGATTCAAACGCTCTCCCTCAATGGCGCTAGAGGTAAGGATATTGGCAAGCATAGTATCCAGTGCGGCCTGCTGGTTATCCTGTACACCCATTTTGCCCAGCAGTACGCCCTGCAAAAAGTGCAGTTCACGTAACTTAGGCGTCAGTGTCGCATGATCATAACGAAAGGCTGGCGATGCATTTTGCTGACGGCCAGGCCAATCGGGTTGTTGCCAGATCCACATAGGCAAGGCTCCTACTGATTGAGGTGAATACGTTGCACAATCTACTCACATAGTGAGGCGAATAGCAAGATTAATCACCTCAGCAAATAGGAATAAGCTTGGATATAAATTCATTTTTCCTTACCAGTGACTGCATCAGAAGCCACTTTATACCCTATTGCTTTATAACTTTTCTCTCGCTTGGCAAACATACGCTGCAGCATTGGAATATAAGTATCAACGTAATCATGAGTTGTCACCAGAGTTTTACCATCAACTTCACGGTGGATCCTGCCGGCGTACTGCGCCAGGGCTCCCTTCCAGGCGATTGGCATAGCAAGAAACAAGGTCTCTAGCCTTAGTAAATCAAAGCCCTCACCAACATATATGCCGATTGCCACTACAAACGTCGCTGTAGAAAGTCGCTCAATGGCGCTTTTGCGCTCAGCGGCTTCCAATACTAAGAGCCGCGCTCAACCCGCAACTGCATCTCACGTAACGAAATTTTGCGGTTAAAACGTCTTGTTATAATAACTGTGGTATTTACAGGAACCTGAGTGGTTT
Source organism: Rheinheimera metallidurans (assembly GCF_036983985.1). Taxonomy (NCBI): domain Bacteria; kingdom Pseudomonadati; phylum Pseudomonadota; class Gammaproteobacteria; order Chromatiales; family Chromatiaceae; genus Rheinheimera; species Rheinheimera metallidurans. Next base: position 112,353 of record NZ_JALAHQ010000003.1, on the reverse strand, counting down.
CACCTTTGTTGTAGCGCACAAGTTCATCTGATGGCTGCCAGGCAACACCTAACCGCTCTAGGGCTTGCTCTGATACGGCCTTAAAACCGCCGTTAGATGCCAGCATAGGTTTACCTGTGATGCTGCTGATCCGGGCTTTAGCATATAAGCCATAACCAATTTTCAGTAGCTTACCCTCAGCCACTAACTCTCGAAGTGCCCGCCCTACCTGATCATAGCCACCCAATTGCTCAAAATCAGCACGCAGAAAAACATCTTGGTTAGTGCGACTAATTTGCTGCTCAACCTGTTGCTTTAAACTTAACTTTGGAATAAGACACCTCCGACATTTCTTGGTATCAGCTTAGCAAAAATACGACACTTTGCTTAGTACTTCATAAACTAAGCCCTTCGCAGATAGTAAACGCTGCAGTTTGTAGTATAAAATCAAGTCGCTAAGCAGCGAAAGAATCAGCTAGAGCCTTAAGATGAAAGAAAACCCACTTGCAAAATATGGTGTTACCGAACCTGTTAAACGACCGAAGATCAAGCCGGTTAAGAAGCTCAATTTGGATACTCCTGAGGGGAAGCTAATCGTTTTGAGCGAAGCAAAACGAATGATGCAGATACATAAAAACACCTTTAAACGTTTAGCATATCTATAGTGGCAATAGATGTTTCCTGTTATTTAAGGGACAACCCAAGCATAATAAAAACGGTGGGTAAACTGGCGGGTAAAATAGCAAAAACACCAACAACATAAAACTCAAATTACTGATTTAAAACAAAAATAAATTTATACTCTACAAGTAGATCCAGAACGTCGAATGATTTATTCTTAGTTTCCCTTCTTTCCATTCTTCATCAAAGCCCTGTTTTCAAAGGGCTTTTAAATTTCACAGTGTTCTACTTCGTTTCACATTGTTTCATCTTTCTGGTGAGTTAACTGGTGAGTAATAGCTCTGTATACTCAAGTCAAATGGTGAGTATTAGGAGGCCCAATGGCATCAATGACCGCAAAGCAGGTGGCGTCACTTGCAAAATTAGGAGAGCCGACAAGAAAATCCGACGGAAAAGGACTCTACTTTGTTGTACCAGACTCTGGTGCTCCGTACTGGGCACTTCGATATAGTGGTAACAGCAAGCGTAAGCAAATGACTCAAGAACGATTTGGCTCCAAGGCTAAAACATCCAAACATTCCAGCTCGAATATATCGGAGAGATATTAAACCCGTCATTGGAGAGCTAAAAATTCAAGATGTAACAGCTTTGGATGTTAGAGAGATCATCCAAAGGGCTAGGGATAGTGGCCGTCCAACCATAGCGAATGACACGCTTGGTTATATGAAGCAGTTATTCAAGCACGCGCTAAAGCTAGAGTTAACCGCAAATAATCCTGCTGCTCCTTTTACAATAAATGATGCCGGCGGGTTAGAAAAGTCCCGTAAACGTGCATTGGAACTGAGTGAACTAGACAATGTTTTTAGAGTATTTCGTAGTCATCTGAATAGCTTTAGTGGCTCAATGAGTTAAAAGTAAGATCTATTGGCTCTGAGTACGTTTTCCCTGCTAGACGCCGCAGTCACTTGCGTGTTTTTAGAGATCCGTACTTGCTTGGCTAAGCAGCGCAGCAAAGCGGTTTTGCTGCTCATTGGTCAAACAAGACTGGCTAAACTGTTTAATATAATTTGAAACCGTATCAACATAAGTAATATTAGCTGAGATTGCGGTTTCAAATTTTGCTACTCGGCTAAATGCAGCTATTGAGTGGACTAACTTAGTGCCATCAACCTCTTTTAGGTGCAAAAAATGTTTTACCGCGGCAACATTTTTAAAGTTTTGATGTAATGGGTTCATTAAGTGTTTTGTGCTACCAAGGTAGCTTCGCGTCCAGTTGGCTTGGGTTTCAGTGCCTGAAATGTGCCCGCGCTCACCCTTTACGGTTATAACAAAAATACCATAAGGGCTCAGCACTAAGTGATCGACAATGACGGGTTCGTCATTGGCTGTAAATAATTTTAATTTGCGAAAATGCTGATACTCATCCGACAAACGCCAGCGCAGTAGTCTATTTAATTTATATTCTGCAAATACACCTTTAAAACCTGGCAAATTAAGCCCAAGCCAAGATGTTACTAGAAACACGGTTAGCAATACCGCAAACAAGAGAGCCGCTATTATCGGTATATTATTCAATAACGGCATAAGCAGGTCTGAAGAAAATTCGGCTTCCTGATGCACAACCGCGCTATCAGGCAGCACGGCAACTAACGGTTCGGCTTTAACTGCTTCAACCAACACAACTTGGTCGATAACTTTAGGCCCAGAGCTTATTGCTGGGGCGATAGGTATTACTGTGGCAGTATTATCTGGCGGCTTTTTATCAACCTCGGTAGCAACCGTCGCTGTGTCTTTCTGCGACAACGACGATGTTTCAGGCTGGTTTAGTTCACTTTTCTCAGGAATATCACTAACGCTTGCAACTTCTGTAGCTTTAGAGGAATCGTCTTTAGCCACCGCAGTATCATCGCTGCTTTTTATCTGACGCGGTATGTACCGCACCGGCTTGCGACAAAACTTTTCGTATTCGCGCGTCGCGCTAACAAAATTACTATTTTGTTTCTGATGACTAAAACGGTCTATTTGCTGTTGCAGCATAATGCAGGCGCCTTCGGTATATTGCTGTTGGCTATACACCTGTGGCGAGACAAAAATTAGCAGCGATAAGGCAAGTAACAAATAACGCATAAATCATCTCTGAATAAGTCGATACTTATGCTAGCAGTAACAAAAACAATTAACATCTTTTAATCTGCGACTACTTAGTAGTTATTATATTTACCGTTGAAATTACCCTCAATTTTATACTGTCGGCAACTTAAGTTTTTTAATTCAGTTGATTACTTTTCCGTTGCTCAGTTAGCTCTATTTTTCGTGCTGCGGCCTGGTTTAACATTTCATCTAACGCCTTGCGGTTATACACTTTGCCGCCATAGATCAGCGTATCAATATTTTTTACCGCATTAATATCTTGTAATGGGTTTGCTGGCAGTAATAGTAAATCGGCCTGTTTTGTTGTCGCTATGCTGCCATAGTCGGCCTGAACTCCCATAAAGGTCGCGCCATTAATGGTGGCGGTACGCAGTATTTGCGCGGGTGTTAAACCTGCTTGCTGAAATAAAGCTAATTCATCATGTAGCGCTTGCGCTGGATAAACATAGGTATTTAGTGCCGCAGAATCGCTACCCGCCAGCAATAAAACACCTGATTGCGCTAAGTAAGGTAACTGCTTAGCTATTAATTGATATTGTTGTTTGCGCTCTGCGGTTTGTGCTGCCGTTTCACCGGCCATTCTGCCAATGCGCCACTTGGTGTTGCCCAAATTTTCGTTGCGAAATTTGAAAGGTAAAAGTTCAAAAAGCGCTTTTTCGTCACCTGTTACAGCGTATTGGATGGCTTTAGAAATTGTGCTTTTACCGGTTCCATTCGGGGCAAACTTAATATTCAACTTACTTGGCACGATAGCCACTTTGGCCATCGTGATGTTGTTACAGTTTTTAATTTCAATGTCCATATCGCCATCCTTTGATTATTTAATCTTCTTCATAATTGATAGAACGCACTTACTCACACCATTGCCTCTTCATACACTTTTTCGACCTCAGCAAACTTAGTTACGCTCTCTAGCCGAGTTAAAGTTGTGAGTTTCATCGAGTTTCTTATAGGTTGATGCGGAACGTTGGTCACAGCACTTTGCAGCGTTAACGGCCTACCTAATTCGAACAAGTAATAAAGCGCATTAGCGCTTGATTTTTTCCCCGATTGCTCGTCACTAATTGCATAACGAGGTAACACTACTACACGTTTAACTGGCCAAAGTTTATCTATTTTCTTAGTGGCACTTTGCGTATCCGAAGTAGACGCCAAAGCCAAGTAACGAATTTCCTCCGCAATATGCTGTTTAAATTTTTGCAAAAAGGTGCTTTGTGGCAAGTGATACCAACGTGCTGTGCCTTGCTCAAACGCTGCAAAGTAGCTTTTGTCTCGTCCGCGTTGGCCACCCAGCGCCACCGTCATCGTAAGATCCGGGTACAACACTTGACGCATACCATAATAAGGGATGCGCGCCGCCTCCTGCACATAGAGCCTTTCTGCCATGCCAGCCACAGCGTACATGACATCATCTGTTTGCTCTGCTTGCGCACTTGAAACGATGCCAATTTGCGCCTGTAAAAATTCCAACAACCATTGATGCCCGCAATAATTGCTTTCGGTTTGGCTTGGTAATAACGCAAATGCACCAATCCCAACTTCTTCAATCGCTTTAGCGTACGGGTTTTGCTCTTGTGTTTGATCAAAATAGCCTGGGTATAACGCAAATGCGCCAAATACAGGTCGACTTTTCTTAGTTTTCTGGCTAGTCGAGTTATTGCTCGATAGGGCTATGTCTGATCCTGAAAGGCGAATTAACGCATCACGATAACGGTGCATTTGGTTAATGGCATCGTCAGGTACGTAATCGGTATTTTCAATATCTTCATTACTGTCATCAAAGCGGTTCCTCAACGCAGCAAAGTTAGCCAATCACAACAGTGGGAAATGTCCACGTTGCTGATTGGTCTTTGCCTCTTGCTCGGTTTTTTCTACCAGAATAAAGCGCCAAAGGGGGTAAACTCTGTCGGTGGCTAGAGTTATCATGATATTTAACCTACAGCTAACTTCGCCGCTTGTTGCCACATAAAGTGTGGCATTGGCTCTTTTAACTGCCAAGTAATGCTTATCGGTTGTGAACCTGTATGCGATACGTAGTCTACTTCACCATAATTCACAAAACCCATGGTTCGGCCGTATTCATCTTTGCTTTGCTCACGCACAAATAAAAACAGACGCTTACCTATTTTTTGGTGTTGGATGTACTCCAAACCTCGGCCTTTATCAGGTCTTGCGCTGTTTTGCGACTGCCAGTGAAACAGGTGTTCGTTGATCGCGTAATCGTGATACATAGTAGTAGGTGAAAATTGCTTTTCGTTTTTGTCCAAGGTGACAAACATCAGTTCAATATTTTGATCTTTCAACACAAACACACCTTCGCGTGCTGGCGGTTGGCGCTCAAAAGTGGTCGCACCAAATGCCACCAATATTTGCTCACGCGCATAACGTGCATGCAGCCTCAATGCGACCTCAGGTAAAGCGTGCATTGTTGGTTGCTCATGCTTGGTTTGTGCGAGTTGCCAATTCACAACATCCATTAACTCTGCTTTTAACTCGCAAGCATTCAGTTTTGCTAGGCTTTGAGCAATGGAATCGAATCCACATTCAGGCCCCGTTTTCTGCCAAAAATCGAAATGACACATTAAGGCATAACGATGGTCAGCATCTTTAATAACAAAGTTACTTTGGCAAAGCTGTTTTAAGAAACTCAAATAGGCATGATCATCACAGGTCAAAATTCGGTTATAAATGGCCTTTCTAAGCATTTTTAGCAGATCTTCATCAACTGAATTTTCGTTGATTTCATCCTTAGCTTGCTGAACCAGCTGCGACCAACTCCCTCGCTTATAAAGCTCATTCAAGTCGATGTGAGGATTTAAGGTTAAGAAATTCGACAATGTTAACGGCAGTATGGAGTGCTGAGGATATTGGCGAATCATTGCGACTAGGCGCTTCAACGTTAATGAAGCTTGACGAATGTTGCTGAGCACCATTTCTTGAGTGCGCTTACTCAATTCAATGCGACAACCTAGCGGTGCGTGGGGGAACCCTTGCTTTATTTCTTCGCTGATCGCTCGATGACTTTTACCTACTAAGGCTCTAAATTTATTGGCAAAGTCATACTCTGGGCGGGAATTACCAACAAAATCGAGTACTGTGCAGCACTCTTTACCGTCCGATAAACGCAAACCTCGGCCAAGCTGTTGCAAGAAAATGGTGAGGCTTTCTGTCGGTCGTAAAAACAATAACGTATCGACTTCGGGGATATCGACACCTTCATTAAAGATATCGACCACGCAAAGCACGTTAATGCTGCCAGAACGAATCGCTTGCTGCTTTTGTTGCCGCTCGTGGCTGTTATCACTGGTCAACACATCCGCTTTAACGCCTTTTAATAAGAATTGCTCTGTCATGTACAGTGCATGTTCTTTGCTCACACAAAAGGCCAATGCTTTCATTTTGCCTATATCAGTGATGATTTCCCGCATACTCAGCAAAATCTTGTCAAAGCGGACTTGGTTGTGGGTATACAGATTGGTCAGTTGAGCGATATCGTAACGTCCACGACTCCATGCAATGTTGCGAAGGTCGGTATCATCATCAATAGCAAAATACTGAAATGGACAAAGGTGGCGACGATTAATCGCTTCCGGTAAACGGATCTCTGCCGCAATCACGCCACCAAAATCCGCTAAAATATCACCGCCATCATGCCTCTCAGGTGTTGCAGTCAGGCCGAGTAAAATAGTTGGAGAAAAGTGTTCCAGTAGCGCGCGATAACTAGTCGCTGCAATATGGTGCACTTCATCAATGACAATGAAGTCATAATAGTCAGCAGTTAGATTAAGCTGTTCCAGTTGATTGTTCAGAGTTTGAATAGAAACAAACAGTTGCCGATAGTGCTCCGGCGTATGTCCGCCAACCCAAAGTTCACCAAACATACCATTACGCAATACCCCACGATACGCAGATCTAGCTTGTTTTAATATTTCTTCTCGGTGTGCAACAAACAGGAACGTTGCTGTCGGTTTCTCTTTGATAAAGCGTGCAAAATCAAAGGCTGAAATCAGGGTTTTCCCCGTGCCGGTAGCCGCAACGACTAAATTACGAAAGCGCTGGTGAACACTACGCTCAACGGCCAGTTGTTCCAAAATGTCACTTTGATGAGGAAACGGAGAGATATCAAAGAAGTGCGTCGGGCTGGTCTCAAAATCTCCGCGCTGCTGACTCAAGGCTTTTTTGAGTTTTTCACTGCTTGTTGCATCGCCACTAAAGTGTTCAAAATCATTAGAAACCCAATAGGTTTCAAAGGTGCTCAATGATTTATTGATAATGTGTGGGATTTCTTGTGAAGTGATTTTTAAATTCCACTCTAAGCCATTGGTTAGCGCTGAATGGGAAAGATTGGAAGAGCCGATATAACCAGTGTGATAACCCGTGTTGCGTAAAAATAAGTAGCTCTTGGCATGTAAACGTTCACGCTCAGTGTTGTAACTCAGCTTCACCTCGGTATTCGGTAAACTCGCCAGATACTCAACCGCTTTGGCATCCGTTGCTCCCATGTATGAGGTGGTGATGATTTTTAGCTCGCGACCACTTGAGGTAAATTCTTCTAGCTCTTTGCGAAAAATGCGGATCCCTGCCCACTTAATAAATGACACTAACCAGTAAATTTTATCCGCAGACAGAATCTCTCGCTTCAATTCAGATTCAAGCGACAATCCCGCATTACTGCCACAAAACAACTCGCTTTGGCTTAAGCCTGTTAACGGAAAAATGTCGTTAATATAATTTTTTAAATCGGCTGAGACAGGATTTTCGAGCTCATAGAGCGCGGTCAGAATTTTACCTTGACTGGCAAGCAAATTGTCTTCGATAAAATCGTTATCTTGAATTTGTGTTTTTAGCCAGAGTAACAATTGATTGGATAAAGCAATTTGCTGTTGCAGACGATCATCACTTGAGGGGACGGACTCAATCGCGTACTCAAGTATGTGCGATAGGAAACGAGATAACCATGTTGATGCTTCACTGCTATTAAGCTCACGTTCGCCGACATAGAATCGCTCTCGGTCAATACGACTCTCGATAAGCTGCGTTATAAGCTGCTCATAAATTCCGACTTGTTGCATGATATTCCTTTTATTCTAATGGCTGGATCAATAACAACATCGATTGATATCGCAGTTTTACCGCCAATCCATTTTGTGATTTTGTCATTTCAACCAAGTTGTACTTGCCCAATGTTTTCAATGTTCTCGACACATTACTGACCGCTCGGCCTGTCAGCATGGCCAGCTCAGTGATCGATTGCGGCTGTTGTTCAGCGATTACTTTTAACAACTGCTGGTTTTCTTTCGACAGCACATTGGCCACCGATTTCAGCGAGTCGAACCAGATATCAACGGGGTAATCGGGGTCTTGGCTTTGCCCTTTAATGCCAATCACGCAGCGCGATTGTTTTGCGTTTTTCATTGCTTTACTTGCATAGCTTACTCGAATCGTTTGCTCACTAGGTTCCCAGCAAGTAGATAAAACAGCGGTTGGCCAATAAAAAGACTGTACGCTTATACATAAGCTGCACATCTTATCAACTGCTGATAATAGCGCAAGGATATTTTCCGTCTTTGATGCGTCAGGCTGATCGCATGTATTCATCCCACGGCACGTGCCCCAGTACAAATGGATTCCGGAAATTCTATGTCTGCTAAAAAATGAAAATAGTGTTTCACTGACTCATTAAACGTTAAACGCCGATTGTTTCATGGTTTGCTCGGCTCGGCTGATCCCTAGCTGCTTAGCAACGGTTTGCCATTGCTTAACCGCAATTAATACTTCATCGTAAATTTGCGTGGCTTGGGTTTGCGAAAGTCGGAAGAAGTCTTTTACGTCAAACGCTAATTGGTAGTCTAAAGCGTTGTCTGCATCGGTAATATTCAGATGCAGGCCATGCTTACCCACTATCGGGTTTAAATCATAAGCGGGTGATAACTTCCAACCCTTCTTTGTTAATAAAAATCCATGGTTACGCAGGTGATCATCGGTGTTGGACACCGCAATATTAAACACGATACGACGCCATAGCTGTGCTAAATCAGCTTCGGTTTGTGCACCACAATTGGAAATAAATTCAGCAATCTCTAAGTAACTGGCACCTTGAGATTGTTCACCGTCATAGTATTGAAGCTGTGCCATAGCCGATGAAAAATGCAGCCGCTTTTCACCGTCGCGGTCAAACCGTTTTGTTAAAAATGTATGATGCCCAGAGGAAAATCGTTTAATCTCACTTGGAAACATGTCAACACCTGCCGCCAACGCCAATTCATAACAAACCATCTCCCACGCCCCCACGTCATGGGTATCATTTAAGTTGGGAAACTTGGCAATCCACAAGTGGCCTTGCTCATCTGTCACACAAGCCTTGGGCCTTGCACCACCTAATGATGAGCCTGGAGAAATCAGCATTTTCAACCAGCGGTAATACTCGTCACTGTCGATGTTATCGTCTTGTTCAATCTGCATTGCTGCGTGCTCTAGCTCTCGCAGAGAAGTCATTGGCGGCGCAGCAAATTCAGAATTGTCGTCCAAAAAAGCATCCGAGCCTACTCGCTTAAATCGAATCCCCCCCATCCGATAAGAGTCATGTACGCCCAGCAGGTAATCCAATTCGTTTAATCGACTTGTTGCTCGAATACCCTTGCGCGCCTCAATCGCCGCACGCCGCTGCATTAAAATACGCCCCCATCTATCAGGCGATGAATCAAGAAATGCGCGAAAGTTTTTATCGGCTTCATCGTTGTAAAGTTCACCGGAGTGAAGCGTCAGCATTGGATCAATTTGCAAGCGATAGGCTGAGGTTAAAAATGCTTTATCGTAGGCAAAACTAAACACGCCACCTCGGCTTGAATCGCTGTAAGCAAGCTGTCCTATTAGCAAAGGCGCTTCAATTGGCTGCCAGTCGGCATAGACTTCAACGATTTCACGGCTCATCTTGAACCTTCCAGTAATTTTATATTTTGCAGCTTGATACCCACTTCATCATGGGCGGCCATTTCTGCAAAGTTGCTTTCCATGCCAAGAACGGCCATCACCTTTAAGTAAGTGCCTATGGCAACGCCCGGATCACCTGCGAAGACTTTGTTCACGGTTTTATGGTCAAAGCCAGTACGTTCACACAGCAGCTTTTTTGTAAAACCACGTCGTTTCATAGCCAACAGCAAGTCTTCACCAAAATGAGTCAGGATTCTGCGCTGCTTTGGAAACAGTACATTGTGCAAATCACGCTTAGCCATATCACCAACCTAAGGGACTATATTCCCATTATTAAACCGTTAATGGGAATATAGTCCAACTTTGAAGCCCAAGCAACTCCAACAAGTTAAATGTGGGACTATATTCCCATTTTACTCATTATAATTGGATTTATATCCTACTTTTAGGTTTAGTTTGCGCGTTGGCCAAGCTATGTTGGCAGAAATCGCGCTCGATAAAGCGGTAACTCAGCAGGTTCATTTAACGAGGGGTTACAAAAAAATTACTACCAGTAGCAAGTGCATGCAACCATTGGTCAACAACGGCCTCAACTTCTGTACCCTCTGGCACGCAGGGCTCTACCGCGTTAGAGCAAACCAATATAGTGATGCCTTTATATTTCACTCAGTATTTGCCAACAAAGTGGTAACTAAAAGAAAAGTTTCAGGCCAATCCACCTAAACACAGGTATTTAATATCGGTATAATCGTCTAGGCCGTATTTAGAGCCTTCGCGACCGTAGCCTGATTGCTTTACCCCGCCAAAAGGGGCGGCGGCGTTAGATATTATGCCTTCGTTAATGCCAACCATACCGTATTGTAGTGCTTGTGCTACGCGAAATACGCGGCCGATGTCGCGGCTATAAAAATAAGCGGCTAAACCGTATTCGGTGTTATTGGCTTGCGTTATAGCCTGTTGCTCAGTATCAAATTGTTGAATGGCGGCAATAGGGCCAAATATTTCTTGCTGGGTTATGGCCATATCGGCGTTGATATTGCCCAGCACTGTAGGTTGGTAAAATAGCTCGCCGCTGCTGTCGCGTTTGCCGCCAAGTAATAAGGTTGCGCCAGCATCTAGTGCTTGTTGCTGCAGTGTTTCGGCTTTTTCTATCGCTTTTTTATCAATTAAGGGGCCAATTTGGCTGTTGCTGCTTAGGCCATTGGCAACCGTTAACTTAGCGACGGCGGGCAGCAACTTATCGATAAAGGCTTGATACACACTGCTTTGCACTAAAATACGATTGGCGCAAACGCAGGTTTGGCCCGCATTGCGAAATTTAGACGCTAATAAACCTTGCACAGCGGCGTCTAAATCGGCGTCGTCAAATACAATAAAGGGGGCGTTACCGCCTAGCTCCATTGATACCCGTTTTACGCCATTTGCGCATTGTTTTAATAATTGTTTGCCCACAGCGGTAGAGCCGGTAAAGCTGAATTTGGCTACTTTAGGGTGCTGTGTCAACACCTCACCGATGGCTTTTGCATCAGTGCCAACCACCACGTTAAACACGCCAGCGGGCACACCGGCTTGCTGGGCAAGTTCGGCTAACGCCAGTGCTGATAACGGCGTTTGCTGCGCCGGTTTAACCACAAAAGTACAGCCTGCGGCTAAGGCTGCGGCGGCCTTGCGTGCCAACATCGCATTAGGGAAATTCCATGGTGTTATTGCCGCCACTACGCCAACCGGTTGGCGCTGCACAATAATACGTTTGTCGGCCGAAGGCGCTGGAATAGTATCGCCATATAACCGCTTGGCTTCTTCAGCAAACCACTGCATATAAGATGCACCATAGGCAATTTCGCCTTTAGCTTCGGCCAATGGCTTGCCTTGCTCTAGGGTTAATAGCCGAGCTAAATCATCTTGATGTTGCATAACTAATTGATACCAGCGCTGCAAAATTTCAGCACGTTTACTGGCCGGTTGTGCTGACCAGCTAGCAAAAGCCTGATCAGCGGCTAGCACAGCTTGCTCGGCTTCTGCTGCACCGGCATCAGCAATGTTAGCTAATAGCTGCTGATTAGACGGGTTATGCACACTAAACTGCGTGTTATTAGTGAGCCAGTTTCCATTAATAAAACTGGCATTTTTTACCAATACGCCTACTTTTAGCTGTTGCATATAATGTCCTCTTAAAACGTGAGATGCGTGCGCGATTAAAGCCCGCTGCTGCGAGTAACTCGCTTAGCGATGGTTTGTTGAAAAATATGCGTATTCGCACACAACAAGGTAAGTTGCTGTTTAGCGCGAGTAATGCCGGTGTACAGCAGTTCGCGCGTTAAAATTGGGCTAAGCTCAGGCGGCAAAACTAAACAACAGTGAGTAAATTCAGAACCTTGCGATTTATGTACTGTCATCGCAAATGCGGTTTCTATGTCAGTTAATCGGCTGGGTAACACCCACTTTATACTGCCATCAGCAAGCTGAAATACGACACGTAATTTGCCAGTTAGCGGATCGAACAAGGTGATACCAATATCGCCATTCATTAAGCCTAAGCTATAGTTATTGCGCTGCATCATAACGGGGCGTCCGGCGTACCATTGCTGATTAGCATTAATTAGCCCCGCGGCCGTTAACCACTTGCTGATCAAGATATTTAAGCCTTCAACACCCCAGTCACCACTGCGTAAAGCGCTAAGTAACTGAAATTGACTATAGCAGCCCAGAAGAGCTTTTGCCCAAACATCTCGCTGGCTGTTATCCGCAGCCAATACGCTTAAATACTGACGATAACCGGCTACCACCGTATCTTTTAACGCGGCTAATTTTGTCTCAGCCAATAGCTGAATATCAGTAAATTGCGCAAATAACGCTATGGCATTGGTATCGCCGCGATTAACCGCGAAGGCCAGTTGGCCGATACCTGATTTTGCATCAAACCTATGGCTATGCCGTAGCATTACCGTAGCTTGATTAAGCACTGAGCCCGCACCGGCCCACGCCGCTAATGGCTGCTCAGAGTAAGGTTGTAATAAGGCTAAACTGCTGGCTTGATAGCCGCCGAGCTCAGCACCTCGGCATAAATCGCCCAGCACTGAGCCGGCCTCTACCGAAGATAGCTGATCTTTATCACCAAGTAATATCAACCTAGCCTGTGCCGGTAATGCATTGAGTAATGCCGCCATCATTTCTAAGTCAACCATTGAGGCTTCATCTACCACCAGCACGTCTAGACTTAGCGGTGCATCTGCATGATGTTTAAAACTGCGTCGATTAGGTAAAGCGCCAAGCAAACGATGCAAGGTGCTTACTTCGGTAGGAATAGCATGGCGTAAATGTTCGGGTAATTTGGCTAAAGCACCACTGATAGACTCCGTTAAACGTACCGCAGCCTTGCCCGTTGGCGCGGCTAATTTTATGTTTAACGGTTGCGCTGCCCCTTGCTGTAATAAGGCTAGTAGTTTTACTACCGTAGTGGTTTTACCCGTGCCAGGCCCACCAGTAATAATGGCAAAACGCCGCTGCAATGCCATAGCACAAGCTAGCTTTTGCCAGTCAGGTTCGGTTGCAGCACTAGGTGTCGCAGCGGTAAATAAGCTTGCTAAGCTTTGCGCCACCTTGGGCGCTATCGGCAACACGGCTTCTACTCTTGTGGCAATACCTTGTTTTACTTGCTGTTCGGCTTGATACAAGCGGTTTAAATATAGCCGATTGTCCAGCCAAACCAAGGGGGCAGCGGGTTCACCTTGTAACCAAGGGCTAGCAGCTAACGCTTGCTGATAATCTTGCCGTGTTAAACCCATTAACAGATTAGACGGCCGGTCGGTAAAACGCTGCAAAAACTGATTTTGTGGCGGTAAACTCAATAACGCATCAGGATCAGAGATAAGATCACTGAGTAAAATACAGCTATGGCCTCGACCATACTGATGACAGAGTAATGCCGTGAGCAACCAGATTAAAGGTTGTGGCTCGGTTGCCAGTTGATTAAGCGTTTGCGGCAGCTGCATATCTAAGGCTCTTAGCCAGCGTCGGTCTACCCAGCGCTGCAACAAGGCTTGCATCTGTTTCAGTTCCGTTAAGGTGCTAGTACTAGGCTGGCTAACCGCAGGCGCGGCTAATGGCGCGTCGTCATTAAATAAATTAATTTGCATTGGCATCGTCCGTTACCGGCTGGCCGGAAAAGAGTTTATCTAATTGCTGTAGCAGGGCAAAAGGCGCCGTAAGTTGCAGCTGGCCTTGCTCTGGCGCACGCACAAACCAATAAAAAGCACCACCGAAATAACGTTCTGGCGCGGCTAAATAGCCAGGTTGACGCAACTTTAATAACCTATGTAGCGCCAGCATATATAGCGCGGCTTGCACGTCATAGCGCCGTGCTAGCAGCGCCTGTTGCATGTTCTCTAGGTTATAGTCGCTGTTATTTGTACCTAACCAATTTGATTTATAATCCAGTACCCAATAGCGTTGGTCTTTAGCTTGTAAGGTCAAGTCAATAAAGCCTTTTAACATGCCATTTAAGGTATCGGGTAACAACGCTGGCCTTGGCACGCCGGGCAAAATAGCTTGGCTAATATAATGATCAAGCTTGCGTACATTAACCTGCTCGGTTTGCAACCAAAACTCTAGCTCCGCGCGCACCGTTTGTAACTGCGCTAGGCTTTGGTTAATGCCGGTTAATGGTACTTGCAGCATTTGTACTAACCAAGGCTGTAATACCGGCTGCCATGGTTGCCAGTTGTAGCGCGTTAGGTGCTGCTGCAATAAGCCGCTAATAAAGGTCGCGTCACAATGCGCAAAACCCTGCTGCTGTGCATCTTCAAGTAATTGGTGTAAAAACGTACCCGGCACAGCGCCGCGAGGGAAATCATGCATACTTTGCTGTTGCTCGCTATGCAGTAATGGCTCGGTAGATTCTTCCTGTAATAGGTTATCTAGCGCCGTATCTGCGGCCAGTGCCGAGGGCATATCAGTAGTGCTGGCCATGGCGCCTTCGGTGCGCAGTGCAGAATAACTGGCTATCCACCAACGCTCACGTCGCAGCGGCGTGCTTAGCCGCAGCGCTGGCGTAAGTTGCTGCAGTGGTGCGCTCACTAGCCCAGCGTGTGCCGCTGGCATAACTTGTTGTTGCCAAGGCAGGCCCGCCAAAGCGGCCGTTAAATCGGCATTAGTGCATTCTGGCGGTAAATTTAATAAATAGCCCAACGCGCTTTGTGCCAGTTTAGATTTTTTGCTATTACCTTCGCTAAATACCGCTAAGCCTAGCCAGCAGGCATAAACCGGCCGAGTTAGTGCCACGTATAATAAACGAATATCTTCTAGTAACCTGCCACGCTCAGCTTGTTCAAGTGCCGCATCGTCGGGCGTGAGATCGAGTATCATTTTTTCGCCATCAAAATAGCGCTGCGGTCGATCTTTTTTCGCCGCCTTAAAACCACAAATAAAGGGTAGAAACACCAGGTTATATTGCAGACCCTTACTTTTATGAATGGTCACCACCTGCACTAATTGCTGATCGCTTTCTAGTCGCAGTTGTTGCTCGTCATTAGCCGAGCCTTTGTCTAGCTGCTCGTTTAGCCAACGAATTAAACCGGTTTCACCGTCACGTTGCGCACTTTCGCTTTGCAGTAGTTCGGCTAAATGTAATACGTTAGTTAGGCAGCGCTCGCCGTAATCTTGCGCTAGCCATTTTGCTGGCAGGGCAAAATAATGCAGCCAAGCACTGACCATCGCTAGCACGCCTTTTTGCCGCCAAATTTGTCGAAAATCTCGAATTTGCTCGGTAAGTTGCTCCCACGCTAACTCGTCATTAAGCCAGTGTTGCAGCTGACCATCGGTATTAGCAGAGAGTGGCAGCGCTAAGGCCGCGCGCAGTAAATTGTCATCTTCTAACTGATGACAGGCTCGTAACCAATACAGCACAGCGCTGGCCTCAGCACTTTGAAAAATAGACTCGTTATCTGATAAATATACCGAACGCACATTGCGCAGGCTAAGCTGTTGCCGCACTAATGCGGCTTCGTGGCGATCACGCACTAAGATGGCAATATCAGACGGTTGCAATGCACTAAGCTTACCGCTTTCGTTAACAAAGCCGGTGTTACCGGCAGCAGCTTGTTGCAGTAATAAGGTAATTTGGTTGGCGCAAGCTTCGGCCATTAGCGTTTGGTAGCCGCCTTTTTTTAGCTCGCCCTCGTTAGCTTCAATTCGCCAGTAATTAAGTGCAGGCACACTTTGCCCTGCTTGTTGTAACTGCGTGTTTTTGCCCTGTGCGGCAACATTAATAAACGGCAATGGGGTGGTGTCGGCCAAACCAAAACCAAAGGCCCCGCGCGCTAGCTCGGCTTGGTTAAATAGCTGATTAACCGCATCGACTAGCGGTTTAGTTGAGCGAAAGTTTTTACTTAAACTGTAATGCCGCCCTGCCGTTAGGCTGCGCGCCTGTAAATAAGTATATAAATCGGCACCACGAAAGCTATAAATAGCTTGTTTGGGATCGCCAACCATAATTAACGCATTGGTTTGGCTACTAACATCTGGATAAATGGCGCGAAAAATCGCGAACTGTATCGGATCGGTATCTTGAAACTCATCTACCATTGCCACCGGATACTGGCTACGAATTCTGGCGGCCAATACCGCACCGCCTTCGCCTTTAAGTGCTTGATGCAACTGCAGTAACAGATCATTAAAATCGAGCTCGGCGCGCTGCTTTTTTCGCTGTCTAAATTCAGCCGCTAACCACAGCGCCGCATGCTGGCGCACATTAATCGCTAACTGTGGCTTGGCATTAAGTAATTCAAGCACCGCATCTAGTTGGTTAAATAACGCATGGCTAACTAGCGGTTGACCTTTTTTTTGTGCCGCCGCTAAGTTAGTAGCGCTGTACTTAAGCACCATTTTGGCAAACTCGGCTTGATGATCATTAAACTGCGCAGGCTCGGCTAACTGCGCTTGCCACCATTGTCGCTCTGCTTGCCAGCTTGGCGCTTTAAATTTATTGCCATTGAGCCAACTATTAGCAAAAGCATCGTCGAGTAACTGCAAAACATCGGTTTGCAATAGCGGTTGTATCTGCTGGCATAGCTGCTGCATTTGCTGTTGCCACTGCGCTAGTGGCGCGGCAACTTGTTCGGGGCTAAGCGGCGCAGGCAAAGGTTTACCGTTAGCATTAAACTGCATATTTACCGCATCGGCCTGCAACCAAGGCTGAATATCCGCTAGTAGCGCTTCTGGCGACTTGGCAATATTACCTAACTCACCAAGTAATTGGCCGTCGGTTAATGGATATAAAAACCGCCGCCAATAGTCACAGGCTAGTGTGTGCAACAACTGCTGGTTGTCGTCGCTAAGCTGCTCGCCAAAGGCCATACCGGAATCGAAGGCATGTTCCGCCAACATGCGCTGACACCAGCCATGAATGGTAAAAATAGCGGCTTCGTCCATCCACTGTGCGGCACGCTCTAGTACACCAGCGCAAGACGGATATTGCGCTGTGTTATAGCTTTGCAATAAGCCATTAAGAATTACGTCGGTGCTGCTGCCAACACGAAATGCGTCAGCGGCTTCGACTAACCGCGCCCGTATCCGATCACGTAGCTCTGCGGTTGCAGCGCGGGTAAAGGTAACCACTAAAATATCTGGCGGCGTTAAGGCATGGCTAAACGCGGTGGCATTGTTTGGCTCTGCCGCATCGGCGGGTGCAGCTTGACCATGACCAAGCACTAAACGTAAATAGAGTGCCGCCAAGGTATAGGTTTTACCCGTACCGGCACTGGCTTCAATTAGCCGGTTGCCGTGCAGTGGAAAAGTTAACGCATCTAACTGCTGCACACGACTCATGGCTTACCTCTTTGGTTGGTATTGCTGGCGGTTGCCTCTTCACCCGCAATATTGCTTTGCAATAGTGGGCCATAAACTTGCTGCGCCCAATCGGTAAAACCTGCGGCCATTAGGCTAGCAAAATCGGGGTAATAGCGGGTAAGTTCTGGCGCATTGTCACGTTCGCCTGCACGCTTATAACCGCCTTCAAATACTTCACGGCTTTTGTTTTCATCTTGAGTTTGTAAATAACACAGCGCAGTTTTTGGCATCAGTGGTAAGGGCTGTAACAAACCGCTTTGCCAGCTTTGTACTAGGTTAATAAGTTGCTGTTGCGCCGCGCCAGTAGTTTGCGGTAATAGTTGTACGGCGTCGTCTAAGCCATACTGATAAATGGATACGGCTTCGCCTTGAGCATTAGCCACCAGCTGCTGCAACCAGGCACCACGCAGTGTGTGCCAACGCAAAGCGCCGTTATCGCGCACTGCCGTTGGCCGCAGTAAAATAAGCGCCTGCTGGCCAGCATCACCTTGATATAGGTTAGCTAACGTATCGTTTAGCGCTATGCCCGCGGGTTGCAATTGCAGTGTTAATGCCTGTTCGCGGCGTTGCCAAGTAATGCCGCTGGCACGATAGCGGGCAAAAACCACTTGTGCTTCACGAACAATTTGTGCCCCAGCTATTTGACCAAACAATGCCAATGGTAACTGCGCTTGGCGGGCCAGTTGGGCAATAGCCTGTTCAAGGTTAAACTCAGGTTGTATTAGCAGTTGATCGAGCAGCTGCATTTTTAATTGATACAACTGCAAGGTATTAAGCACAAAGGGTTCGGTATCTTCGCCGCTCAGTTCTGAGCGATAAAACCGTGTTTTAAAACGTTGGCTTAAATAGTGCCGACAGGGGTTAGCTAAAAAATCATCGAGTAAGCGCACACTGAGTAACGGTAAGGGTTCGCTGCCTTCTGCAAACACACCTTCTGACAAGCTGCTTTGTAGCACGCTACCTTGATGCGCCGCCTGCCATTCATGGGCATAGGTTGCATAGCTGCCATTAAAGTACTGCGCCGAAAACGGCTGTAATGGATAAGTATGGCTTAGGCTATCGGCGACGCTTTGCTCAGTGCCGGTATGCCAGCCGCTGTTAAGTAGATCGCGCAGCTGGTTCACTAATACACTGGGCGGCAGCTCGCTGTTATTGCGTATATTGCGCCCTACCCAGCTGATATAAACCGCTTCGCGGGCGCTTAGTAGTGCTTCTAAAAACAAATAGCGGTCATCATCGCGCCGTGAACGATCGCCAGGCCGATAATCATAGGCCATTAAATCAAAGTCGTCGCGCATGCGGGTACGAGGGTAGTCACCATCATTTAAACCCAATAAATAAATACGTTTAAACGGAATGGCCCGCATTGGCATCAGCGTAGAAAACGTTAAGCTGCCCGCTAAAAAGCGCTGGCTTAAGCCGCTTTGGCTAGCTTGCTCTAACCACGCTTCGCGCAGTACCGGCAAACTAATATCGCCGCTAAAGTCACCACTTTCGGCCGCGCTAACTAACTGCGCTAGCGCGTCACTTAAGCGGCTATAAATTAGCTGGTCTTGTTCATCGGCAAAATCAAACAGGCTTAGCAACAGCCCCTGCTCTGATAACATTAGCTGCTGCCAGCTGAGTAAACTTTGGGCTTTAGCCTGACTAATAATGCTAAACCAATGCTTTAGCTGTTGAATAAATTGCAGCACTGCGCCAAGTTCAGCCGCCGCTAAACCGGCCACTTCTGCGTAGGGTGCACAATTTTGCCACGGGGTTTCATCACCCATTGCAAAACCTAACAACATACGTTCAATACCAAACATCCAGCTATAACTGCTATCTAGCTCGCCCAGCGCTAAACCGGCGCGTTGCTCTGCATCTAGCCCCCAGCGCACGCCCGCTTCACTAAGCCATAGCCGTAACTGCGGCAAGGCTTCGGGGTTAATATTAAAACGCCGTTGTATGGCTGGCACATCGAGTAGATCGCTCATTTCACTTAACGCAAAGCGCTGTGTGGGCAAATCAAGCAGATATTCCAGTGCGACTAACAAAGGTTGGCTGCCGCGCAGACTTTGATCAGCTAAGGTATAGGGTAAAAAGCGTGGGTCGTCTTGCGCTAAACGGCCAAACACGGCATGCACATGGCTTTGGTACTGGCTAATATCAGGCGTCATAATAATAATATCGCGCGGTTGCAAGCTGGGGTTAGCAGCAAAGGCGGCAATCAAATTATCTTGTAAAATTTCCACTTCGCGCTGGCGACTATGGGCAATATGAAAGCTAATACTCTGATCTGACGCCGCTAACAGTCTCGCTGGGTTAGGCATGGCTTCTAGCTCTAACATACCTTGTTGCAGCTGAGCTAGTAACCCCAGGCTGGCAACGTTAGCACTAGGCTCAGAAAATAAGTCGATACGGCCATTAAACCAATGCTGGTATTGCTCGGGTTGATCAAATTGGTCAAGCAAGCTTACATAATCTCGGCCTTGCTTACCTAAGCTAGCCAGTAACACTGGGGCATGTAAATATAACGCATCGGCATCGAGCTGTGCCGGTAAACCTGGTTTACGTTGATGGCGTTTTTGCGCACCACGCATTTCATCTTTAACGTTGCTAATGTCGCCCCAAAAATGCCGGCATGGGTTAAGTACGGTTAATAACACCTGACGCTGCGCACCTAATGCGGCCAGTAGCTCTACTGTTTGCTGTGGTAATGACGACACACCAAACACAATAATGCGCTCTGGCAGTAAATCTGGCCTAGCTAATTGGCCTAAGCGTAGCGCACTAAGCGCGGTACTATGAATGTCGGCACGGCTAGAATAGGCATTGTCCGCGCTATGGCTGGCGAGTTGTTGCTGCAACAGCCGCCATAATGCCGGTTGCCATAACTGATCGACCGGTACGTGTTGTTGCTTGCTGTTTGGCAGTAAATCGTGGCCGTCGCGCCAGCTTTGCAGCCAGTCGGCACGATACACCTGATATTGATCGAGTAAATCGGCTAAGCGCAGTGCCAGCTGATAGCTTTTTCTGCCATCGTTGTCATCCTGCAAATAACGTTGCAGCGGCGCAAAAACCTCAGCGCTAAGCTCGGGTAACAAGCCCAGAATACGCCAACTTAAGTTGTTTTTATCATAGGGTAAGCTTTTTGGAATGCTATCACCCAACACGGCGCGATAGAGCTGCCAGACAAACTGGTTAGGCAGCTCTACTTGCAAACCGGCAGCTATGCCAGGATGGTTATTGGCGGTTTCGGCTAAGGCCATTTTTAGCCACTGTGCAATACCATTACTTTGCACCAATATTTCTTCAGTGCCTAACACCGATATCGGATGGCTGCTGATCCACTGCACTAAAAGTTCGCGCAGTGTTTCAAGTTGATTACTATGGATCACCACAAAACCGGGCTCTAGCATGCTATTTCTCGGGTAAAACATGATGCAGCCAGATTAGCACAGCCAGCAACAAATCAGCTACCTTAGGCTTATGATTACTTAGGGAAAATGGCGCAACAACCTAACCAGCTAGCCCGCAGCAACGCTCAACTATGCGGATATTTTTCTTGTTTTGTTAGCTAACAATTATGGTATTGCGCGTTAAACGCGTTTATTCTTCGCCAGCCGTGTTAATTACAACTGTATTTTGTGTCATAAATTCAGTACGACACAATAACGAAAACGTGCGTTCTTTTCGGTTAGCTGACAACAACAATAAGCAGCGCCGACTTAATAGGGAGGGTTTTATGAGTACAACCACCACAACGACAAGTTTTACTGATCTATGGGGGCACCCCAAGCCACTATGGATGCTTTTTATGGCAGAATTTTGGGAGCGTTTCGCCTTTTATGGTATTCGCTGGGCATTAACGCTTTATATTGTGGCACAATTTTTTGCTGGTGACGCCTCAGGTGAAGCCTACGCCTCAAAAACCTATGGTGCTTATTTAGCCTTGGTTTATGCCACGGCCATTTTTGGTGGCTATGTTGCCGACCGAATAATTGGTTATCAGCGCTCTATTTTACTTGGCGCGGTGGTGATGTCGGCTGGCCTATTTATGATTATGCTGCCAAACCAGCAACTATTCTTGCTAGGTTTAGCGGTTATTATTGTTGGTAATGGCTTGTTTAAGCCAAACATATCATCGTTAGTGGGCCAACTTTATGCGCCACAAGACGAACGCCGTGACCGTGGTTTTACCATATTTTATATGGGTATTAACATGGGCGGTTTTTTAGCCCCACTATTAACCGGCTGGTTAGCCAGTGAAGTGTTCGGCACACCGCAATATCAAAACTACAAAGTGGTGTTTGCTGCAGCCGGTATTGGTATGTTGTTAAGCACCTTCTGGTTTTTCTTAGGCCGTAGACAACTAATGGGTTTGGGTAAAGTACCTGCGGATAAGCCAGCGACTAAAATGATGGCCTATGTTATTGCCGGTATTTTAGTGGCTATTCCAGTTGTTTACGCATTAATGGCTTATGTTGGTGCCGAAGCATTGGCGTGGTTATTAGGCATCATGTTTATTATTGTGGCGCTAATGCTATTAATGGAAGGTAAAACCGAAGGCAAGGTGCAAATGCACCGCGTACTGGCGTTACTTATTTTATTTGGTTTTAACGTAACATTTTGGATGTTTTTCGAACAAGCCGGTTCGTCGTTTAACTTTTTAGCGCAAAACTTGGTAAACCGAGATCTGTTTGGTGAGGGCGGCTTTGTCTTTCCTACCGGTTGGTTTCAGTCGGTTAACTCATTGGCTATTTTAGCCTTTGCGCCTGTTATTAGTTACATTTGGTATCTAACCGCGAAAAAAGGCATTGAGCCGTCTATCCCACGTAAGTTTGGTTTTGGCTTATTAGGTAATGCGGCGGGTTTCTTAGTATTAATGTATGCGTTAACGTCATTAGTTGATAGCAACGGTATGATCCCATTTTGGCCTTTAGCTGCCTGTTACGTGTTTCAAACCATAGGTGAGTTATGTTTATCGCCAATTGGTTTATCTATGGTAACTAAGCTAGCGCCAGTGCGTTATGTTGGCTTAGCTATGGGCGCGTGGTTCTTAAGTATTGCTACAGGTAACAACTTATCGGGTTTATTAGCCGGTGAAATATCGGGTGAAACGGGTATGACTGTTGAGTCAGCATTATCGGGCTTTAGCTTTAGTTTTTATTTGTTAGTGGGCGCAGGTATTTTACTGTTACTTATTGCGCCATTAATTAACAAACTGATGCACGGTATTAAGTAACCCACTACACCTGCGATATGGCTGGCACTGCTGCTCAATTATAAGAACAGCAGTGCCATGTTACTACTTACAAGCTGCAAGACTTAGGCTTTATCTTAAAAGCCAATGTACACAGCAAACATCAACATTATGCAGGCCATTAATGCAAAGATGGCGACCAAAGGTGCAACAAAGCGCGCCCATTGGGTCCAACCCACTTGTGCAGTGGCTAAATAGGCCAGCAAGGTACCAGAGGTTGGTGTAATCATATTGGTAATACCATTACCGAATAAAAACGCTAACACGGTATTTTGCCCAGATACACCAGCTAGCTGCCCCATTGGCCCTAAAATAGGCATACTAACAGCAGCTTGACCTGAGGTTGATGGGATCATCACGTCTAGCAGCAACTGTGAAAAGAACATGCCCATGGCCGCAAAATAGGGGTTATCTTTACCTACTAACGACACTAAACCATGCACTACGCTATCCAGTACTTGGCCATTCTCTAAGGTAATAGCAATAGCCATGGCTAAGCCAATTAAAATGGCTGCCAACAAGATTTTTTTCATGCCGGAAACAAAGGCATCGGCCGCAGCACTAGCACCCATGCCGCTGATCAGGCTAAGTAACATGCTTAGCCCTAAATAATAGGCGGTTAACTGCGGGTTATGCCATTGCCATGTTGTTGATGCATACACTAACCCCGCCACACCCACACTTAAGGTGAGTAACATTAGTACATGACGTAGGCTAAGTTTCGCGCTATTAAAAACCAGATCCGCTTGCTGTTTAAACCCAGTTTTACGAATAGCATAGAGTACAAAGAGCACACCAACGACTAAAAAGCAGACAAAAAACACCGCGCGCATACCGGCGCCGCTAAACACCGGCAAGCCTAGTAGTGGCTGAGCAATAGTTAACGGCAGTGGGTTAGTTACTGAGGATAAATAACCCACCTTTACCGCTACGGTAACAATAGCCAAACCAATTAACGGCGGCATATCGAGCCGCCTAACTAGCTCTACCATTAACGGAATAATTAATAGATATTCAGAGGCTAAACCTAAAAACGTGCTACCTAAGGCAAAAATGGTCATCAAAAAAATGACGAGGCCATATACATTACCTCTTACCATGCTAAGCACTCGCTCAAGCCCCGCATCTACCGCGCCAGAGGCGTTTAAAATGCCAAACATGCCGCCAATAACTAGCACCATAAAAATAAGGCCGCCACCACGCTGCAAGCCTTGCGGAATAGCCATCAGTATATCTACCGCCCCTACTGGCCTTGCTTGTTGTGCTGGTGCGTTTTTAACGCTGCCTAAAATATGCAACACCGAGCGGTCTTTATCGATAGTTTGATAGCTATCTGGCACCACTAAGCCATTAGCACGCTGATAACTACCTGAGTCGAGCACATAGGTTAAGGCTGCGGCAATAAGCAGAATAAACAACAATACCACTATTGGGTTGCGCGGTTTAGCTTGGTTAGCAGCTGGCAAAGAAGGCATTATTCGTCCTTAGTATTTACGGCAAGATAAGACTGAATATACGCAGTCGCCTGCGCAGTAATATGCTGCAAGTGTTGCTGCAGCTCAGTAAAGCCTTGATGCGGGCTAAATGCCGCTTCATCCATATACAGTTTACGATTAATTTCAATTTGTAAACTATGCCGCTGTTGGGCAGGGTTAGCATAACACTGGGTTAAATAACCGCCTTTATACGGATAATTTAAACTGACGTTATAGCCCAGCTGGCTAAAAGCTTCGACAATTACCGCGGTAAATTCAGCACTTGCCGACTGGCCATCACGATTACCAATAACAATATCGGCTCGGGGTGTGCCAGCGTCGATATTCATCGCATTGCCATAAGATTTCATTGAGTGGCAATCAATATGCCACACGGCACCAAACTGTTGGTAATACTGATCTAACAGCTGCTTTAACCGCTGATGATAAGGTTGATAGTATCGCGCAAGGCGTTGCTGTACCTGTGTTACGGTTAACGCGGTTTTATACATGGCTTGCCCAGGTAACGCCCATTGCCGCAGCAAGCCCATACCACGGCTACTATAGGCAGTAGGGTTAAGTGCGCTTGGCCAACTACCCTCTAGCATATCTGGGCTAATATCGTCAGGGGCGCGGTTCAAATCTATGTACATTCTTGATACTTGCGCCGCTAATAGGCTAGCGCCCTGCTCGGCGGCAGGTAGCCACAGTTCATCAATAAACGCATCCCAGCCGCTTTGTAACTGCGCCACACTGGCTAGCGTATTAAAGTCTGTTGGCAATTGCATACCACTGTGCGGTGAATCAAATACCAGTGGTAATGGCTGCTGCGGCAAATACAGCTGATAGCTTTCACTGCTTTCTGCCGGTGCAGTGCTAATGGTTGTGTGTAACGTCATGGCGTAGGTCCAACGCCGAGCGGCTAATAGCCGCTCGAACGGGTTAGTATTAGAACTCGTAACTTAGCTGCAGATATAAGAAGCGGCCCACGGCATTGTAAGTTTGCTGGTCAAAGTTAATATTTACGTTAACTAGTGACACCGGTGGCTGCTTATCAAACAGGTTATTCACCCCGACACGCAGCGCCAAACCCGGCTCAAACTTATAGCCAGCTGAAACACCGTGATAAGCGATGGAGCCAATATGGCGTGGCGCATTAGCGAAGGTTTCAGTACTGTCGCCAATGTAGCGTACGTTATAGGCTGCCGACCAAGCGTCATACTGCCACTGTGCCGATAAAGTACCACGCCATTCTGGGTAGGCCTCGCGTACGCCAGCGCTACCTGCTTTATCTAGCACCACTTCGCTGCCGTCATTTAACGTAGATACTTCAAGCAGTTCGTTTAACTTACTAACGCTGGCAGTAAAATCCCAACGGCCAATTTCGCTGTTAAGCCGATACCGCGCTACCGCATCTACACCGGTTACTTCGGTACGGTTTAAGTTAACTGGGCCATCGGTTACGTTACTAATTTTACCGTTAGCTTCGCGACTAATAACGTTACAGTTACGGCCGGTAAAGGCACATAAATCAAGTAAGTTTTGCGTACCAAAGGTACTGATAGTGTTTTCAATCTGAATATTGTACCAATCTAGCGTAATGCTAAAGTTTTCTAGCTGCGCTGGCGTATACACAATACCGGCTGAACGATTTACTGAGGTTTCTGGTGTTAACTGTAAGTTGCCTCCTACGGTAATAGGCACGTTAGCTTCGTCTTGCACATAGCCGGCTGGCACACCACTACAGCCTACTAAGGTTTTATTGGCCGAGCAGGGATCGGTTACTGGCGAGAATGATTCACGCTCACCTTCATATAATTCTAACAACGATGGCGCACGGAAACCTTGTGCCCAAGTAGCACGCAACATCACGTCGGTTATGGGTCGATAAACCAGACCAACCTTGCTATTAGTGGTGCTGCCAAAGGTGCTGTAATCCGAATAGCGGCTGGCAAGATTTAGCTCTAAGTATTCGGCGAATGCCACATCAGCCAGTAGCGGAATATTAAATTCAGCATAGGCTTCGTACAAATCGTACTGGCCTTCGGTGCCGGTGCGTGGTGATGAGGATGTGGTGTTATAATTGGTTACCCGCGCGGCTGAGTTAATAATTTGGTCAGGCGTATCAGTGCCCTTCTCTTTTCGATATTCACCACCTGCGGCCATTAATAAATCACCAGCAGGTAAGCTGGCAATAGCGTTGGTTAGGTTAAAACGACCATGCAACTGTTCAGTTTTATTTTCATCATGGCCAGTAAAGTTAATGTAATCGACCATTTGTGCGGTTAACGGGTTAAACATATTTACCGGTACACAACCTGCTTGTAAATCACTAATATCAGCGGTAATGCCGGTTGCATCACAGGCACGCAGGCCTAGGGCTAACTTGTCAAAATGCATCTGGTTATAAGAGGTAAAGCTGCCTTTGTTTTGCGCCCAAGAGGCAAACGCATCCCAGCGCCAATCGCCGGGCAAATAGCCTTCAATACCTAAACCAACGCGATCGGTTTTCACCTTTTGTTCATTACGACGCAGGCCGTTATCAACAAAAAAGTTAGTTAATACAAAATCGTTGCCGGAAAATTCCACACCAAACGGGTTAACTCTGGGGTCATTGGCAATAATAAAACCACGACTGCCGTTTACTGTTGGAATAACAGAAGAAAACTGCTGATCTGAAGTGCGCTCGTTATGTAAGGCTTCAACCCGCACTACGGTGTCAGTAAACACGCCCATATCACCAAGTTGAAATACGCCCTGACCGTACAAACTTAAGCGCTCACTAGGTCCAACCACGTAGTTGTCGTAGTAGCGATTAAAACGATCGTTGGTGGTAGCTGCACGCCAGTTAGCAATATTATTACCATCAGCATTAGGATCACGGGTAATGCCCTGCGCTGGAATAGTAAAGCCAAGCACATTGCTTAAATTATTTTCACGAAACAAACCTTCTGCGCTACCGAGCGGCAAGCCGTTTAGTGGTAAAGCAGTTAGTGCACGATCTTGAGTCATTATCGGCTTTTGCTTGGAATAGCTAGCCGAGAACATCAGGTTATGTGCGCCAATATCGGTGCCGACTACGCCATCAAGATTAATGGTTTCGCGATCACTTTTGCTGGTCTGGCCAACATAGGCTTTAACTTTAGCGCCCGAGTAATCTTTTAAGGTTTGAATATTAACCACACCGGCAATAGCGTCAGCGCCATAAATAGCAGTAGCACCATCTTGCAACACTTCAACGCTATCAATAATGGCATAAGGAATGGTATTTAAGTCGACAAAGTCACGAAAGCCACGGCTACCCGCACCATTAACCCAGCGGTTACCATTCACTAAAATTAACGAGCGGTTTTCGCCTAAATTACGCAAATTAACACTGGCCGTACCATGGCTAGTACCCGCGCTGCCGTTGTCATTTAAACTGCCACCCACTGCAGGCATATCTTGCAGCACGTCGCCTAACGATAACGCGCCCTTAACTTCCATATCTGCTTTAGTTAAGGTTTGTATTGGGCTGCCTTCGGTTTCATCACGGCGAGAAATGCGCGACCCGGTTACCGAAATTACCTCTACTTTAGCTTCTTGTTCGCTATTAGCGTCCGTTTGCTGCGCCTGCGCTGGCAATGCCGCCATACCGTACATAGCAAGCATTAGCACTGATAAGTTGTAGCCTTGTCGTTTCATTTAATCACCCTGCTGCAATTAAGTTATAGTTATTCTGTTTAAATGAAAGCTAGCAAAGCCGTTTTACCTATGCAATATTATGATTAATAGTTATGCATGCATAACACTTTGCTATAGCCAAGAGCGCAGCCTATGTTAAACCTAAGAAGCCTAGAAAGTTTTCGCGCGATAATGCAAACCGGCTCAGCCACTGCTGCCGCCAAGCAAATGGGCCTAACTCAGCCCGGTGTTAGCCGTTTACTCGCTTCGCTAGAAGAGCTGGTGGGCTTTCAGTTATTTTATCGCGAACACAGCCGCTTGCTACCTACCGATGAAGCTCGGCTTTTAAGCACTGAAATTGACGTATTACTTAATAACGCAGACCGCTTTCTTGCCTTAGCACAAAGCATGCGTCGAATTGACAGCGGCTCGTTAACCATAGTGGCACCCGCCAGCTTTAGCTCAGGCCCATTAGCAGATGCTATTGCCAGTTTTATTACTCATTATCCGTCTATTTCTATTAGCATTGATTCACACAGCCCGCAGCAAGCACGAGACTTAGTGGCCCAGCGCTCAATCGACTGCGGCTTTATTCAGTTACCTGAACAACACCCAGGCTTAATTAGCTACCCTATACTTAGCAGCCCTATGGTATGCGCAGTGCCAGCCCAACATAAACTAGCCACGCAAAGCCGCATTGATCTTGCGCAGTTGGCCAGCGAGCCATTAATTATGCTGGGTCAAGGTAGGCCGTCTAGGCTGAACTTAGAGCAGTTATTTCGTCATGCTGGCATTAGCATGCAAATAAAACTTGAAACGCATAACGTGGCAACTGCCTGCGCCTTTGTAAAACGTCAATTGGGCATTGCCATTATTAATCAGGTATTAGCCACTCAATATCTTGATAGTTCGATAAAATTGGTACCCCTTAGCGACACGGTTTCGCATCAATATGGCTTTATTCATTCAGCGCACGCGCCCATGCCGCGGCTAGTAAAAGCGTTTTATCAGCATTGCTTGGTGTTTTTTAACGGGCCCACGTCAGAGAACTTAGGTTAACTGCATTTCATAGCAGCAACCTAGCCGCGGGCAAAAACACAATGTTATAGTGGACGCACGTAGCAAGCTGTAATATAGGATCACAGATGAACAAAATTTATCATATTGGCACCGTGGGCCAGCCGTGGGGCGACGCTGAAAAAGTGCAATGGCTAAACGAGCAAACGATTAAACGTAGCTTTTTTGACGAAGTATTACCCAGCATTAATGCCCTAAAAGCCGAGTTCGATATTGAGCAATATGGCGAGCTAAATTATCAACAGATTAGCGGCAAAACCTACCCTTTGTATGCGGTAAAAAGTCGTAACTGGCAAAGCAATAAACCCACTATTTTAGTCTCCGGCGGCGTGCACGGCTATGAAACCAGTGGTGTGCACGGCGCGCTTCGGTTTTTACAAACTAAAGCTAAAGCTTACAGCACAACAGTTAATATTCTGGTATTACCTTGCATTAGCCCTTGGGGTTACGAAACCATTAACCGTTGGAACCCAGAAGCGATAGATCCAAACCGTAGTTTTGGCGCAAACGGTAAAGCGACCGAAGCACTGCAAGCTAAAGCCTATTTAACCGGCTTAAAACAGTCTTTTGCACTACATATCGATTTGCATGAAACCACCGATAGTGACAACAGTGAGTTTCGCCCAGCCAAAGCCGCGCAAGATGGCAGCGTAAATAAAAACTGGAATATTCCTGACGGCTATTACACCGTAGACGACAGCGAACACCCAAGCCCAGCATTACAAAAAGCCATTATTGATGCGGTAAGCAAAATTACCCATATTGCTGAGGCCGACGAAAACGGCAAACTGATTGGCGAACCCATTCAGCAGCTGGGTGTAATTAACTATGCCAAAGCCAGCTTGGGTTTATGCGGCAGCGTTACCGATGCGCCTTTAGTAAGCACTACTGAGGTTTATCCAGATAGCGCAACAGCAACCCCTGAGCAATGCATACAAGCGCAAGTAGCCGCAGTGTGTGGTGCGCTGGATTATTTGTTAAGCCAAAATTAATATTCCCTAGTCAGTTAGCAGACACACTGCTAACTGACTAGTATTAGATTTGTGTAGGCTAATTATGAGGCTTTATTTACTATTAGCAGTTAAACCATATTGCCGAATACGTTTAACGTTGTAATTAATTAAGTGCCGAAACACATAGCGATACAGCCACTTTTTTATACCACGCAAATTACTACCATGCTTGGCATAAAACTGATCTGGGCTAGCAAAAACGCCAAAGTCATCAGCAATACCCTCAGCCTGAATATAAGTACTGTTATTATTAAATTCGTTATTTGGTTTTTGTAAACAAGGTACGGCAATGCCATAACCACTAAAGTTTTTACAGTCACCAAAAGCACTTTGCACCTGACTTAAAAATGCCTGATCAATAATAAAGCCTTCAATATTAAGCCAGGTGTCATCAAGCAACACTTCAACCCAGCTATGCAAAATACGCTTTGGTGCTAATAGCATTAAAAACCGAGGAATAGCACCACGCTGCAATGCGTTGTAAATAGTAAACCCATGTAAGCGACAGGGTATATCTAGTGCACGTAATAACGCCATAAATAACGAACTTTTAGTATTACACTGGCCGTAACCGTTTGCCAATACTTCACTGGCCGCAATATTGTCATCATGGTTATAGCCGAACTTTATCTCATCTCGCACAAAGTAATAAACCTGCTGCACGGCTTGCTGTTGGTTTAGCTTACGCCAACCTTTTTGCTGAATAAGCTGCTGAATACTGGCATCTTGGTAATTAAGAATAAGCGTTGTTGTGGTAAGTGGCTTGGTCATACTAACCTCCTGAGTAAAGAGGCAGTTTAATTAGTGCTGCGGTTTAAAAATTGAATAAACTGGCTATCGTGCGACAAAACTGTTTAACAGTTGTTTACTGGTCATGCCAAAAGTAGTTTTAATGGTGCGGCTTAAGTGTGCGCTATCGCTAAAACCCGCCTTGTAGGCAGCATCTGTCGCACTGGCGCCATGTTTTATCGCTTGTACTGCACAAACAAGCCGGCGCCATAATAAATATGGCCGCCACGCTATACCTAACTCGGCTTTAACTAAATGTAAAAATCGGCTTTCAGACAACCCTAACGTTGCTGCAATGTCTTTTGCGCGCCACTGCTCTGGCTTTACACATTCACCGTTAAGGCAACTATCTAGCTTTGCTAACAATGCCAACAAACGGCGATCTTGGCATTGATAAGGGTTATATTTTAAGGCTGTTATTAGTGATTGAAAACCGCTTAGCTGTTGCTGCAGCGCTTCTAGTTGCGCATCAGGTGCTACCCTTGGTAACTGACTAGGTAACTCGCTGATGGCCTCACCTAAGCGGCTTTCTGGCTCAGCCAAAATTATCCAACCACTGGGCATAACAAGCTGATGCATATCATTTGGCTTAATAACCACACCAGTTAGCAGTGGCAACCCGTTTAACAAGCTGTCTTGGCTTGGCAAACAAAGCTGCCATAGCTTATGTTGGTGCGGGCGTGCATCGATTGACTGACCATACGCAATCACCATTCCGGGTGAAAAATAAGACACGCTTTGCGCTGCGCTTGCGTTAACCACTCTAAACGTCCTTATCTTTACTCATCAACAGCTACCCGCGTTGGCTTATATAGCCCTTTAATTCACACCGCTGGCGGTAACCCTGTTTAAGGCTGCTTGTTCAGTTTTAAATTATGAAAGTCAAAACTAAAGTCGGTAAAGTCGGCAATAGCTTCCATCGTGGCGCTATTAATATTGCCTTGGTTATCACGGCTAAAACGGATATAAGCATCAGCTTCTAATAACGGCTCGTTCCAACGCACAATAAAGGTATCGCCGTCATAATGCTCTAACACACCCTTTAGCATTTCGGTGTGAGCAAAACTAATATGCAACTGTTCGGCTTGCTGGCTAATGGTAACGTTGCCATACCAGCTGTCTTGATATTCTCCAGCATAATGCGCCTGTGTTAAGGCTGGTGTTTTATTCGCTACAGGTTTAAGTTTAAAATTGGTTTTTTCTTGCATAAATGCTTGGTACTGTTTTGTTTGCAAAGCCAGCCAGTCGGTGTCTGGTAGGTTAAGTACGTCTTCTAGCGCCTCTTCGGTTATGGTGGTTAGGCCTTGAAACGCTTGCTGGTTAGACAGCACCGTAATGGCGAAATTTTTCTCTGGTATCAAAGTGGTTAATGACAGCATGCCCAGGATACCACCGCTGTGCGAAACGTGTTTTACACCATGATAATCTTTAACAAACCAGCCCATGCCATAACCCCTAAAGTGGGTAGCTTGCGGCCCCGGCTTGGCCGCCACCGGCAGCGGCGTTGTTAGTTGCCACATTTGCGCTAACTGCGCGGGTGCAATAATTTGTTTACCATCAGCGGTTTTGCCTTCATTCAGCAATGTCAGTAGCCAGTTGCCCATATCATTGACACTAGATAAGGTGGCACCAGCTGCGGCAAAGTCTTGCAGATAATCTAGCGCAAAGCGCTGCACTTCGCCTGCGTATTCAATATTACCAATGGCAATATTGGTAATATTCGGCGTTAGGTTATCAAAACCGATTACGCTATTGTCCATTTGCAGCGGTTGGAAGAAATTCTCAGCGATATATTGCGCATAAGGCATGCCTGATACCCGCTCAATCAGCAGGCCTGCGCTAACAAACATAAGATTATTGTAAGCAAAGCGCTGCCGCAGATCGGCGGCTATCGGTAATTGTGCTACGCCAGCTAATATTTGCTCTGAGGTTTTATCGGTATTTGGCCAGATCATTAAATCACCTGCACCTAAGCCTAAGCCGGTGCGATGGCTTAACAAATCGCGGATGGTTACCGTTTGGGTTAAATGCGTATCGACTAAGCGAAACTGGGGCAAATGCTGAATAACCTTGTCATCCCAATCTAGCTTTTTTTGTTCAACCAATTGTGCGATAGCTGCTGCGGTAAAAGCTTTAGTATGTGAGGCAATGCCAAACAAGGTATCTGCTGTTACTGGCTGTTGGTTTGCTAAGTCACGAATACCAAAGCCTTCGGCTAACACCACCTTGCCATCTTGTACTGCCACTACGGCAAGGCCAGGAATATTAAACGCTTGCAGACTTGCCTGCGCGGTATCGCGAATTTTCTGGTCTAAAGTAATATCACTGTGAACAATGCTGCTAGTAGTAGAGCTACAGGCTGATATTAGTGCGCTTAATAGAGAGACGCTAAGAATTTTGCTGATTGCGTGCATAAGGGTCCGCTAGCCTAAGAGAGTCAGACCCATTATTACCACTTGAGCCTGACTCGGACAAGTTACTCGCGATTTACGCTTTTTCTGGAATACGCTCTAACACCGCTAACAACAGTTCCCAGTATTGGCCAACCGTTTTAATATTTACCATTTCATCTGGCCCGTGTGGGTAGCGAATAGTTGGGCCAATTGAAACCATGTCCATGTCTGGATAGGGCTTTTTAAATAAGCCACATTCTAAACCAGCGTGAATAACCATGATTACCGGCTGTTTATGATAAATATCTTGATAGGTTTGGTTTACGATAGCCATTACCGGCGAGTCTGGGTTGGGTTTCCAACCTGGGTAGGCACCGCTAAATTTCACCTTAACACCCGCTAACTGCGCTAGTGAGCTAAGCATGCTTTCAATTTGCGTGCGGCCAGAGTCGATTAACGAACGAATTAAACACAGTATTTGAATACTGTTTTCTTTAGTGGTTACTACACCAACATTAAGTGAAGTTTCAGTTACACCTGCCACTTCGTCGCTCATGCGCATTACGCCGTTAGGGCAAACATTTAAGATATTGATTAACTGTTGTGCCGCCGCTGATGTTAAAACCTGTGTTGGCGCATTAACCTTAGTAAGGCTCAGTTTAATGGCCGGCTCTACTACACTAAGTTCTTGCTTAATAATGGCTTCAAACTCCGCTACTTTTTGCTGTAATTCAGTCAGTTGTGCTTCTGGTAGCGTTAAGGTTACCTCCGCTTCGCGCGGAATAGCGTTACGCAACGAGCCACCATTAAATGCAGCAATGTTAAGCTGTAACACCTTGGCGTAATTGGCTAAAAAGCGCGCTAATAATTTATTAGCATTACCGCGGCCCAAATGAATATTGACGCCTGAATGGCCGCCTTTTAAACCGCTTAAACTTAAGGTAAAGGCTTGCGACCCAGCGATAACTGGCTGCCACTGCACTGGCACGCTAAACTCAGCGTCAACACCGCCGGCGCAACCCATGTAAATTTCACCCTCTTGCTCAGAGTCGGTGTTAATTAAAATTTCAGCTTGCAACATGCCTGGCTCAATACCAAAGGCGCCGGTCATACCGGCTTCTTCGTCTACCGTTAATAGCACTTCTAGTGGGCCATGCTTAATATCGTTGCTGCCTAAAATAGCCAGTGCCGATGACATACCTATGCCATTATCAGCACCTAAGGTCGTGCCACGCGCTTTAACCCACTCGCCGTCAACATAAGCATCGATGGGATCTGTGGTGAAGTTATGCACCTTGTCAGCATTTTTTTGCGGCACCATATCTAGATGCGCTTGAATAACCACTGTTTTGCAGTTTTCCATACCCGTAGTAGCCGGCTTTTTAATAATTAAATTGCCTACTCTGTCTTCAATAACACTTAAGCCTAAGCTGCGCGCCCAAGCTTGAATATGCTGACTTAGGGCTTGCTCGTGTTTAGATGGGTGCGGAATGGCACAAATTTGTGCGAACCATTGCCATAATGGTTGCGGATATAACGATGCTAATGCTGACACTGCAGGCTCCTGTAACGTATAACGAAATAGCGATAAGGAGGCTATTTTACCACAGCACTATGCTGGGTTCACAACATTACAATTTTTAAGCTTGGCGCATCAGGTCGCCTCTGTAATGTCTTTGTTACTTGTTGCCTGCAGCTTTCCTTGCGCCAGTAGTTCCGTAATATTAACGTTTTCGTCCAATAATTCTGCAGGCGCTGGTGAGCTAATATCAAGCAGTAGATAACCATTTCGACCATGTTGTTTTACCCAGTACAGTGCGTGATCAGCTAAGCGCAGGCTATGTTGCCAATCCCAATCACTCAGTTGCGCAACCGCACCAATTGAACAGGTTAACGATTGCTTTAGCCCCATATCTTGCTGCCAAGGATATTGTGCAACGGCCTGGTGAATACGCTGCAATACCAGTAATGCATCTTGACTATGCTCTAATACCAACAAAAACTCTTCGCCGCCCCAACGAATAAGATGATCTGTATCGCGGCTATTTTGTCGCAATAACTCTGCGACAATAATTAAAATCTCATCACCCGTATGGTGGCCAAAGGTATCGTTAATGCGTTTAAAAAAATCTAAATCAAGTAGCGCCCAAACAAGCGGCTCATTGCTTCGATCGGATCTGGATAAAATTTGTTTAATATTAGTATCTAAATAATGACGATTATTCAGACCAGTTAATGCATCTTGCATACTCATGCATTCTAATTTTTTATTCACCTGATATAACTCAGCTGTGCGTTGCGTAACGATAATTTCCAACTGTTGTTTCGCCTTAGCTAAAGCCATAAGTCGCCAGCGATACACTGCCCAAAATATTAACAATAAAAGAATTAATGCCAGTGCCCGCGCAGTTGCGGTTTCGTACCAGTGCGGTGCTAGGTAAACATTCATACCTATTGGCTCGCTCCAGCGATAATCGGAGGCAAGACGCACCTGAATAATAAAACGATACTGGCCAGGCGGTAGGTTAGTATAGAAGGCTTCACGACGGCGGCCGGCATCAACCCAGCTAATGTCGTAACCTTCTAATTTATAACGAAACAGCACCGATGCTGCATGCATAAAAAATGGTGCGGTAAAACGAAAATGCCAATCACGTTTGTTTGGTGATAAATTAACGCTACTAGCGCTATAGTTTTCACCACTTACCGTAAGGCTATCTAGTACGGGTTGAGGTATCGGCCCATATTGAATCAGCTGTTGCAACGGCAGTGCTAATACACCATCTAATGTTGGATACCACAACCGGCCTTGATGCACTGCACCTTTGCTGCTACCCGCACCATTGCAACAACGATGAGAATCTGAGGCGGCTTCAGGCCGACGGTCATCAACCAACATATACACTTGCTCAACCCGGCCTTGGCGTAGTTCAGGGTAATTAATCCGATAAAACCCCTGGAAGCTACTAATCAGTAACTGATTTTCTATTTGCTCAACATGCAAGACACCGCTGCTGGGTAAGCCTTTTTGTTGCGTAAACCACTGCCAATGCTTAGGTTTACCTAAAACAAAGCCTTGATCAAAGCTGCCAATAAAAATGTTCCCGTCGGCAAGCTCTTTTATGGCACTAATAAAACGATCGGATAATGGCATGCCCTCGAGCTTGGCAAAGCTATCGCCATCACGTAAAAACAGGCCGTTTTCTGTGCCTACCCATAAGCGCTGCTGGCTATCCACCATCACAATACGTATTTGTGCACTGCGCAAGACTTCAGGCACCTGCTGTTGATGCAGTTCGTCGTTATCAACGTAAAATAAGCCGCCGTTCGTTCCCACCCAAATACGGTCATTTTCTTGCGTTATCGAGGTAACTAGTACGTGCGATATTTCATTGTAATTACGCCGCCATTCTAAGGTTTTGCCATCAAGCCGACTTAAACCTGCTCTGGTCCCTACCCATAACCGCTGCTGGCCGTCAATTAACATACTGTAAACAAAGAGGTTGGGTAAATATTGGTTAGCACTTAGCGGCTGAAACTGACCATGCTGCAACAATGATATGCCACTATTGGTGCCTGCAAGTATATGGTGTTGCCAAGGTTGCACCGCCCAAACATAGGGATCGTTAATACCTTGCTCTTTACTAAAGCGCTGCGTTGGCGGGCGGCGCAGCCGCTTTAAACCGTGCGAATGACTGCCTAACCATAAGTTGCCAAATTTATCTTGCAGCATAGATTCAACCCAAGAAAACTCGCCGGGTTTACCTAAAACACCATCTTCTACTGTTAACTGCCCTTGCTTTAGCTGATATAACTTATCATAACTGGCCACCCACACCCGCTGCTGAGGGTCTAAATACAACAGTTCAATTCGGGTATTACCCACAGAGCCTGGCAACGGCAGCGGCTGCCATTGCTCATACTGATAACGAAACAAACCTTGGTTAGTACCTAAATACAGATCCTTACCTTGCTTTACTATCTGGGTAACCTGTAATTCTGCTGTCTGCTCTGGCGCGCCAAACCATTGATATTGATCGTTTTCTAATAGCGCATAACCATTTAACCCACCAAGCCACAAAGCATCTTGTTGCTGATGCAATTGAAATACGGGGCCATGATGTGCCATAACCCGCTCTAGCGTCTGTTGTTGCTCTTGCCATTGATATAAATGCGCAGCACCAATAAATATGCGGCCATCAGCCAGCTCAGCAATGCTTGTTACCCCACCTTTTAGTGGTTGGCGGTCTAAACGAGTAAATGTTTTATTTTCGAAACGCATTAAACCATTAACAGTGCCGATCCATAAACGCTGCTGCTTATCAAAATGTAACGCGGTAATAAAATTAGAAGAAAAATCAGCTGTATTCGCGGTGTTAAATACCTGAAAATTTAAGCCATCAAAACGGGCTAAGCCATTTTGTGTTCCAACCCAAAGAAACCCTTGCTCATCTTGTGCTAATGCTGTAACTGATATTTGCGGCAAGCCCGACTCTACCGACCAAATACGGTATAAATAGTCATTTTGGCTTAACACCATTGCCGACACATTTAGCCAACTGTTACTGCTAAGTAACACTAATACTAGATATAAATAGCGCCGCACTACGCAAAGGCCTTCTTACTGAACGTAAATATAATGTAACATTACTATAGCCTGATTAATGCCAGTTAACGAACTTAGACGAGCGGTATTTTTAAGCGTCTGAGCGGTCAGGTTGCGACAATGGTCTTACCAGTGTAAGCTTTGAATCAACTTTTAACTAGGAGCCAAACAAATGGCAATCTCTTTGCGTAAAGCCAACTGGGGCTTAAAACTATTTGCTTGGCGTTATATTCCACTCATTGGTTTTTGCTCACCGCGTATTGTGCATATGGACAGTAAAACTTTAGAGGTGACCATGCCGCACGGTTGGCGCACTAAAAACCATTTAGGTAGTATTTATTTTGGCGCTTTGGCGATAGGTGCCGATTTAGCTGGTGCTTTTTTAGTGTTTAGCAAAGCTAAAACCCGCGGTGTAAATGCCAATTTTGCTTTTAAAGATGTACAAGGCCATTTTTTAAAGCGGCCAGAAGCACTAGTGCATTTTACTAGCCATGATGGTGATATTATTGATGCCATGATTGACGAGTCGTTAGTCAGCGGTGAACGCATTAATAAACCGGTATCAGTCGTAGTAACTTGCCCAACGCTACATGGTGATGAACCCATGGCAACCTTTACGCTAACCTTATCGATAAAAGCCAAAGCTAAACATAAAGGCTAGTTTGCGCCAAATCGCAACAACGATTAGACTTTCGCTCTGTTTTAATTTCAGGCTTGGATCCTATGCAACAACTTGCCGGCAACCTGTTTATTATTTCGGCGCCCAGTGGCGCTGGTAAATCTAGTTTAATTCAAGCTTTGCTTAAGCGTCATAGCGATATGCACGTTAGTGTGTCACACACCACTCGCGCACCTCGCCCTGGCGAGCAAGACGGCGTGCATTACCATTTCATTAGTGTTGAGCAATTTAAAGCACTAATTGCACAAAACGAATTTTTAGAGTGGGCTGAAGTATTTGGCAACTACTATGGCACATCAAAAAGCACCATTCGCGATAGTTTAGCCAAGGGTATCGATGTGTTTTTAGATATCGACTGGCAAGGTGCGCAGCAAATTCGCCAGCAAGCGTCTACCACCAAAGGCATTTTTATTTTGCCGCCAAGCCTAGATGAATTAAAACAGCGTTTAAACCAGCGCGGCCAAGATTCTAACGAGGTTATTGCTAAACGTATGGCACAAGCTCACAGCGAAATGAGCCATGCCAATGAATACGAATACTTAATTATTAACGATAACTTTGACACGGCTTTAACCGAGTTTGAGTGCATCGTTTTAGCGCAACGCAACGGCTATCATAGCCAAGTTTGTAAGCATACTAGCCTAATAAAGCAACTATTGGCGAAATCAGCAAATTAGCGTACACTATGCGGTCTTGTGAAAGCCCGAACACTGGAGTGGTAAATGGCACGCGTAACTGTTCAAGATGCAGTAGATAAAATTGGTAACCGTTTTGACTTAATTCTGGTGGCTGCACGCCGTGCCCGTCAGTTGGCTGTTGAAGGTAAAGAAGCACTGGTCGACATTGAAAACGACAAACCTACCGTAGTGGCGCTGCGTGAAATTGAAAAAGGCCTGATCACCAGTACCGTATTGGATGAGCAAGAACGCCGTGATCAAATTCAGCAAGAAGCGTCAGAAATGGCCGCTGTGGCAGCCATTATTGGTTCAGACCACTAAAAACCTCTCCATATGCATGCCAGCGGCACATTAGCCGTTGGCAACTGTAAAAAATAGACGTATATTCATAATAAATCCCGCGCTTAATGGCGTATTTTGTTTGCTGTCGCAGTTTGGGAGCACAGGTGTATTTATTTGAAGGTCTAAAAAACCAAATTAGTGCTTATTTGCCACCCGAGCAGGTTGCCTTAGTGCAACAAGCTTATATTGTGGCAAGAGACGCGCACGCGCCACAAACCCGTTCTAGTGGTGAGCCCTACATAACCCACCCTGTTGCTGTAAGTAGCATTTTAGCCGATATGTGCATGGACCATGAAACTTTAATGGCTGCGCTATTGCATGATGTTATTGAGGATACGCCGGTTAATAAAGAAGAGTTAACCCGGTTATTTGGCAAAACCGTGGCCGAGTTAGTGCAAGGTGTTAGTAAGCTAGATAAAGTAAAATTTAAAGATTATCATGAGTTTGAAGTAACCAACCTGCAAAAAATGTTTATGGCCATGACGCAGGATATTCGAGTTATTTTAATTAAATTAGCCGACCGCACACATAATATGCGCACGCTAGGTGCGTTACGTCCAGAAAAACGCCGCCGCATTGCTAAAGAAACCTTAGAGTTATATGCGCCGATAGCGAATCGTTTAGGTATTCATAATATTAAAAATGAGCTTGAAGACTGGGGTTTTCAAGCGCTTTATCCAATGCGTTACCGCGCTTTATCAACTGCCGTAAAACAAGCACGTGGCAATCGACGCGAATTACTCGAAAAAATACAGCTTGAAATTACCACTCGGCTAGCACAAGCAGGCATCAAAGCTGATGTACTAGGCCGAGAAAAGCATCTTTACAGCATTTATCGTAAGATGAAAAACAAAGAGCTGATGTTCAATGATGTTATGGATATCTATGCATTTCGTGTAGTAGTAGATAGCATAGACAACTGTTACCGCACGCTTGGCGTGGTACACAATTTATATAAACCGATTGAAATTCGCTTTAAAGACTACATCGCTATTCCAAAACAAAACGGCTACCAGTCTCTGCATACCTCATTAATTGGCCCCCACGGCATACCGGTAGAAATTCAGATGCGCACCCTTGAAATGGACGAAATGGCCGACAAAGGTATTGCCGCTCACTGGATGTATAAAGCCGACGATGAGCATCAAGATACCACGGCGCAAATTCGCGCTCGGCACTGGATGCAAAGCCTGTTAGAACTACAACAAAACGCCGGTAACAGTGCTGAATTTGTTGAAAACGTAAAATCTGAGCTGTACCCAGAAGAGTTATACGTGTTTTCGCCCAAGGGTAAGATTGTTGAGCTACCCATCAGCGCAACTGCCGTCGATTTTGCCTACGCCGTGCATACCGACATTGGTAATCGCTGTGTTGGTGCTAAAGTTGACCGCAAACCTTACCCACTAAGTAAACCTTTGGAAACCGGGCAAACTGTTGAAATTATCACCAGCCCTGGCGGTAAACCCAATGCTAACTGGCTAAATTATGTTGTTACCAGCCGAGCCATATTAGGCATTCGTAACTATCTGAAAAAACAGCAGCAAAATGAATCTACTGGTTTAGGCCGACGCTTATTAAGCTCCGCCTTGGGCGACGTAAAACTAGAAGATATCGCACCAGAGCGGATTGAACAGGTATTACAAAATACCAAACAAAAATCATTAGACGAATTGTGCAGTGAAATTGGTTTAGGTAATCAATTACCTATCGCTGTTGCAAGGCGCTTGCTGGGCGAATTTGAGTCTGGCGAAGGCAATAAAAATAATGCGGGGCCAATGCCGAAAAGTAAGGCTTTTATTATTGGCTCTGAAGGTATGTTACTTACATTTGCTCGTTGCTGCCGCCCAATACCAGGTGATGAGATTGTTGCTAATGCCGCGCCAGGTAAAGGGTTAAACGTACACCGTGCAGAATGTCGCAATATCAAAGGCTGGGATAAAGAACCTGGCAAGTATTTTCCTGTACGTTGGGATAAAACTGGCGATAGACAATTTTTATGCGATATACGCGTGTTTATTACCAATAAACAAGGTTTACTCGCCAAACTAACCACGCTTATTGCATTACAAGACTCAAACATTCAAGATCTCGCCACCGATGACAGAGACAACGGTGAATACGTAATAAAAATCACCTTGTCGGTTCGCGACCGAATACATTTGGCTAACGTAATGCGAAAAATTCGCGTTATGCCAGATGTACAAAAAGTTTACAGAAGGAAATAACTAAGATGTCTAAAGTAATTATACGTACCAGCGATGCTCCGGCCGCCATTGGCACATACAGCCAGGCTGTTAAAATTGGTACTACCGTGTATTTGTCAGGCCAAATTCCTTTAGTGCCTGCCACAATGCAAATGGTGTCTGACGATTTTTCTCAGCAAACCCACCAAGTATTCAAAAACTTATCGGCCGTATGTGAAGCCGCTGGTGGCAGCTTAAACGATATGGTTAAGCTAAATATTTTTCTTATTGATTTAGGTCAGTTTGCTGTAGTTAATGAAATTATGAGCCAGTATTTTGCTGAGCCTTATCCAGCCCGCGCTGCAGTACAAGTATCCGCTTTACCTCGCGCCAGCCAAATAGAAATTGATGGTGTAATGGAAGTACCGTCAACACATTAATTTATCATGCCTTTGCTAAAGCAATTCTTCATCAGCCTGCTGTTGCTAACCAGTTTGTTAACTGGCGCGTCAGCTTGGGCTGAAGAATTGCTACCACGAGAAGATACCGCACAGCCGCAACTAATATGGTGCTTAGATCACTTTTCGCGTTTTCATAATTATGAAGACACTGCAGAACCATACGGGCTTTCCGTTGATTTAATGCGCGAACTAGCAAGCCGCGCTGGCTTTAAACTCACGTTTACACCACGCACTGCCAGTGCCCGCTGTTTGCGTTTAATGGCAGAGGGTAAGGTAGATTTAATGTCTAACCTAAGATACAGCCCTGAACGTAACCGCATCATACATATGTTGCCTTACCGACAAACGGTGCCTGAAAGCTTGTTTTTGCGTCACGACGATAAACGCATTATTGAATCCACTGAGCAACTGCGCCACATGAGCCTAGTGCGTATTCGTAGCTACTTATATAGCCCCGATACCATGGCCTATTTACAACAACATCC
Organism: Rheinheimera metallidurans; assembly: GCF_036983985.1. NCBI lineage: Bacteria > Pseudomonadati > Pseudomonadota > Gammaproteobacteria > Chromatiales > Chromatiaceae > Rheinheimera > Rheinheimera metallidurans. Next base: position 69,739 of record NZ_JALAHQ010000003.1, on the reverse strand, counting down.
AAGACACGTTACCGACGTAGACTCTATTGAAGCAGCGTTAGAACTATTATTACGCGGTCGGGTTGATGCCATAATTTCACCCACAATTAGCACCACCGACGCCATTAATAACATTTCCGGTTACACTTACCGCTTTCAAAAAGCACCGTTAGATTTCAGCCGTGGCAATAGTGGTTACATTCATATTGGCTTGTCAAGAAATAGCCAGCATGTTGCTATGTTAGATGAATTACGCCAGCATCTAAACGCGATGATTAAAGACGGCACAGTAACTCGGTTATACGACACCAAACTCATACAACCTTTACTAACCTCAACGGAAAGCCCAGCTCCCTAATGAGCGCGCATAACTCGTTAGCTAATCAGTCTATTTCCAGCATAAAAGGTGTCGGCGCCAAGGCGGCAGAACGGCTTGAAAAGCTTGGGATCTTTAGTATTCAAGATATTCTGTTTCACCTACCATTGCGTTACGAAGATCGCACCCGTATATATGCTATTGCCGATTTAATGCCACTGATGCACGGCACGGTGTTGGGAGAAGTAGTAAGTAGCGAAATACAATTTGGTAAACGTCGTAGTTGGCTAGTAAAAATTAAAGACGGCAGTGGTTATCTCACATTACGTTTTTTTCATTTTAGCGCCGCGCAAAAAAACGCCGTTACACCGGGCGTGCTACTACGCTGTTTTGGTGAAGCCAAACGGGGTATGCGTGGCTTAGAAATGTTACATCCAGAATATCGGCTGCACAATGATGAACTTATCGCTGAAGTTAGCGAAACTCTGACGCCTATTTACCCCACTACCGAAGGTTTACGCCAAGCCACATGGCGCAATTTAACCGACGCAGCACTACAGCGTTTACACCAAAGCCCACCCGATGAATATTTACCAGCGCAGCTATTGCAACAACCTTGGTCACTAAGTGAAGCGCTTAATTATATTCACCGACCGCCGCCAGATGCCAGCTTACAGCTGCTAGAACTGGGCAAGCACCCAGCGCAGCAACGTTTAATTATTGAAGAACTGGTTGCCCAGCAGTTGAGTATGTATAAATTACGCAGCCAAAGCCAGCAACAACGCGGTATCGCACTATCGGCTGATAGTGCGTTAGAGCAGCAATTTTTAGCGGCACTGCCTTTTGCTCCTACTCATGCCCAGCGCAGAGTAACAGCGGAAATACGCCACGATTTAAGCCAAAGCTTACCTATGCTGCGCTTGGTGCAAGGCGATGTTGGCTCAGGTAAAACCTTAGTGGCCGCGCTTGCCGCATTAACTGCCATTGGTAATGGTTATCAGGTGGCACTAATGGCACCAACTGAATTATTAGCAGAGCAGCATGCGGCAAACTTTACGCGCTGGTTTGTGCCACTAAATATAAGTGTTGCTTGGTTAGGCGGTAAAACTAAGGGTAAAGCGCGGCAAACCACACTAACGGCTATTGCCGATGGTAGCGCGCAAATGGTAGTTGGCACTCATGCTTTGTTTCAGCAACAAGTTGAATTTAAAGCATTAACATTGATTATTATTGATGAGCAACACCGCTTTGGCGTGCATCAACGTTTAGCATTGCGCGAAAAAGGCGGCATACCCGGTGTGTATCCGCATCAGCTCGTTATGACCGCAACGCCTATTCCTCGCACACTCGCCATGACCGCCTACGCCGATTTAGATACGTCAATTATTGATGAATTACCCCCCGGTAGAACACCAGTAACCACAGTGGCGATACCCGACACCCGCCGTGACGATATTATTGCGCGTGTACGCCAAGCTGTTATTAGTGAGCAGCGTCAAGCCTATTGGGTATGTACGCTCATAGAAGAGTCGGAAACGCTGCAATGTCAGGCCGCTGAAGATACGCTAGAAAATTTGCAGTTAGCCTTGCCCGAGTTAAAAATTGGTTTAGTACATGGCAGGCTAAAATCAGCTGAAAAACAAAATATTATGCAGCAGTTTAGTAATGCAGAATTAGATCTATTAGTTGCAACCACGGTAATAGAAGTGGGTGTCGACGTACCCAACGCCAGTTTAATGATTATTGAAAACCCCGAACGCTTAGGGTTGGCGCAATTACATCAACTACGCGGTCGCGTAGGTCGGGGTAGCACAGCTTCGCATTGTGTGTTGCTATATCACGCGCCATTATCAAAAACGGCGCAAGCTAGGTTAGCAGTATTACGTGATTCCAATGATGGTTTTGTTATCGCGCAACGTGATTTAGAAATACGTGGCCCGGGCGAGTTACTTGGCACCCGACAGACTGGCGTTTTGCAGTTTAAAATTGCCGATCTAAGTCGTGATGCTGAACTACTGCCTACGGCGCAACAAATTGCCACGCAATTATGGCAACAAGACCAGGCTGCCAGCTTACAGCTAATTAAACGTTGGTTAGCGAACAAAGAGATATACAGCAACGCCTAATAATTACTTGAGCTATACCCGAGTATAGCTTTGCCTATTCATTGTCTGTTCGGAGCTTATTATGTCAGTGCTTACCCCTTTTCAATTGCGCCAGCAAATACGTGCAGGCAGCTTTAATCGTAATACCTCGGGCCAAGCGCCGGGCTTCGTGCAAGCCAATTTGGCCATAATGCCGAAACAGTATGCGGCTGACTTTTTACAGTTTTGTCATTTTAACCCTAAGCCTTGCCCGCTGTTAGCCATGTCGGCCACACCCGGTGCGGTTGATATGCCACAATTAGCCGCCGATCTGGATATTCGCACCGACATCCCTAAATATAAGGTGTTTAAACAAGGCAAACTGGTTGCCGAGGTTAACGATATTAAAGCGTATTGGCAGGATGATTTTGTTAGCTTTTTAATTGGCTGTTCGTTTTCATTTGAAGAAGCATTAATTGCCGATGGCTTAGAAATTCGTAATATTACCGAGCAAGTTAACGTGCCAATGTATCGCACAACTATTGCTTGTGAACCTGCCGGCGTATTTTCTGGCGGTATGGTGGTAAGTATGCGGCCGATGCGACCAGCCGACGCCATTCGTGCTATTCAAATCTGCTCACGCTTTCCGCAAGTGCACGGTGCACCGGTGCATTTTGGCGATCCTGCTGCTATTGGTATTAGCGATATTAATAAACCCGACTTTGGCGATGCAGTAACAATAAAAACCGGTGAAGTGCCGGTATTCTGGGCCTGTGGCGTAACACCACAAGTGGCGATAGCTAATGCAAAATTAGACATCTGCATTAGCCACAGCCCTGGGTATATGTTAGTTACCGACTTACCTAATAGTAAACTGTCGGTATTCTAATACGCTTAATTCTCTAAGGCTTGTTGTAAATCAGCAATTAAATCTGCTGGGTCTTCCACGCCAATGCTAAAGCGAATTAAATCGTCACTAACGCCAGCAGCAAGGCGGCTAGCTTGGTCCATCGCCGCATGGGTAGTGCTCGCAGGATGACAAGCCAAACTTTCTAAATCACCTAGACTTACCGCTTGGGTAAATAACTGCAATTTGTCTAAAAACTGCGCCGCGCGGCTAAACCCGCCGGCCAGCTCAATGCTAATCATGCCACCAAAAGCGCCAACCGTTTCAGCAAGTATTTTATGACCAACATCACTGGTTAAACCGGGAAACATTACCTTATTAACCTTAGGGTGCTGTGCTAAGTACGTGGCCACTTCGGTAGCTCCAGCTAAGTGCGCATCCATACGCAGTGCTAAAGTACGCATGCCGCGCTGCAACAAATACGCCTCTTGAGGGCCAATAGGTGCACCAATATGCTTTAACGCAATAGTACGAATAGGTTGCATTAGCTCGCGCCGCCCCGCCACTACGCCGGCAATAATATCGCCATGGCCACTTAAGTACTTAGTACCACTGTGCATTACAATATCAATGCCATGTTCAAGCGGTTTAAACAAATACGGCGTTAAAAACGTATTATCACATACCGTAATAGCACCCACTTTTGCCGCAGCGATTTTAATTTTACGATAATCACTAACGCGTAAATTAGGATTAGTTATGGGTTCAAATAACACCAATTTAGTCGCGAGGCTGATATTTGCCACTAATTCGTCATCACTTTGATAGCGCGTTACCTTAATACCTGCACGAGTTAGCGTATTAACTAAAAATGCCGCTGTGCCGCCGTACACCGGATCAATAAAGGCAACTTCATCGCCTTGGCTCACTAAAGCGTAAAATATGCTACTTACCGCGGCCATGCCACTGGCGACAACCAGTGCTTCATCAGCACCTTCTAATCTCGCTAATTGTTGCTCTAAGGCCTGCACCGTTGGATTACCCATTCGGCTATAAATAAAGCCCGGTTGCTCACCGGCAAAGCGGGCTTTTCCTTCTGCGGCAGTGCCATAAGTAAAGGTGCTGCTTTGATAAATAGGTGTGGTTAGGGCGCCAGTTTGCGCGTCTGCACCGCCATTACTATGTAATAGCTGGGTTTTAAATTTCATTGGTTGGCTCCTTTATACTACCTGGGTTAACGCTGCATAATGCTTCCGTGCCACATCAGGGTGTGAGCGTAAGCGTCCTTTTAACACATTTTCACCTACTTGATAAAATAACGGATTGTTTGGATCACTAGCAGGGCCCTTTGCTTGTGCCGCAAGCTCGGCCGGTAAATTTAATAATGGTACTGTGGCATCAAGCTGTGCCGCCATAAAAAACGCACAAGAAAAACGCTCAATGCCTTTCGGCGGGCTAACAACACGATGTAGTGTCGCCTTTAAATAACCGTTAGATGCCAACTCTAATAGTTCACCTATATTTACAACAAAAGCACCCGCTAACGGCGCCGCATCAACCCAACCATTATCGGTTAATACCTCCAGCCCTGAATGCTGATCTTGCAAGACCAAGGTTAAATAGCCTGGGTCTTTATGCGCTCCAACACCTTGCTGCGCCACCGCACTAGTCCCCGGGTAACGGATCAGCTTCATATGCGTATAAGCGCCATCTTGAAGTGTGTTAGCAAACGCTGTTGCTGGTTGCTGTAACACTTGAGCAAAAGCACTGAGTAAAGTTACGCTAAGCTCAGAAAGCTGTTGCTGCCACTGCAATAAAGCCGTTTGCATTAAAGGTAGCGCGGCGGGCCATTGGTTTGGCCCAACTAAGCCCTGCCATGCTGGCATAGCTGAGTTTAGTGCAAGCGCGGTTTGTTCACGCATAATATCAAACTGTTCTCGTTGATCAACTCGCCCCTGCGTTAGCTCGCCGCCCACCTGAGTGTAACCACGAAAGTGCGCAGAATTAACCATGCTCACGGCCTGCTTTTCAGGCTCTGGCAAGGCAAAAAACTGGCGCGCCAATTGCAAAATTTGCTGTTGTTGCCCAGTAGAAATACCATGGCCAGTCAAATAGAAAAAGCCAATATCGCGCGCAGCCACTGCCAGCTGCTGTAAAAAATGTTGCCGTGACACCGCATTGCCATGCAATAGGCTGATGTCCAACACCGGAAGCTGTAACGAAGTCATTATTCACCTAACAATAAAGCGTATTTGCGGCTATTTTAGGCTGTTACACATATTAGAAAACGACCAAATAACCATTTGATATACCAAACGGAAATAACAAGCCATCTTAATATCTAGACATCTTTAATTTGGGTGTTATTGTTAGCTTGCTAAGCTTTGCGATAAAATACAATGACGGTGCGCCACATCTGACTAGACTTCATTTCTAGGCTATCGCACACTGTTAACACTCAGCGGTACGGTTCGGGATAAACCATGAAACTCAATTGTGATTTGGGCGAAAGCTTTGGTAGCTGGCAAATGGGGTTGGATGTTGCGGTAATGCCGCATATTGATATGGCCAATATCGCCTGCGGCTTTCATGCTGGTGATGCCGATGTAATGGCGCATACGCTTAATTTGGCGAAGCAATATGGCGTTGCCATTGGTGCACATCCATCTTACCCAGATTTACAGGGCTTTGGCCGCCGCAGTATGGCGTTGTCTCACCAAGAAATTGTTAACTGTATACACTACCAAATTGCCGCTTTAGACGGTATGGCACGCAGCAACGGTTTAAGCTTAAGTTATGTTAAACCCCATGGCGCGTTATATAACGATATGATGAGCAAACCAGCAGTATTTGCTGCAGTGCTTGACGCCGTTACTGGCTACTACCAGCCACTTAAACTAATGATATTAGCCACTACGCAGCAGCAACATTACCGCGAACTGGCCGCAGCAAAAGGCGTAACTTTATTGTTTGAAGCCTTTGCCGATCGCCGCTATACCGATGCCGGCACACTAGCCCTCCGCAGCCAAGCCGGTGCGGTATTACACGAAGAAGAGATGCTGGCACAGGTTCGCCAATTGATACAACACGGCACAGTAACCACAGAGTCTGGCAACACACTTGCGCTTAGCGCTGATACCTTATGCGTGCATGGCGATAATAAGATCGCTGTCGCACAGATAGAAAAAATTCGGACGCTATTAGCATGAATCAACTGCAATACAGCCTAACGCCAGCCGGTGAAAATGCGTTAATGCTGTATTTTGCGCAGCGTATCGACCCGGTTATTTCGGCCACGGTGCAGCACGCCTGTGCACTAATACGCGCGGAGCTTGGCGAATCATTAGTCGACTTACTACCATCTTATGCGTCTGTACTTATTGTATTTAACCCGTTTAAAACTGATTTAAACCAAGTAAAAATTCAGCTAAAGCAATGCTTAACACAGCTGTCTACTCAGCAACAGCAAACCGGCAAACTGGTTGAACTACCGGTTTATTACAGCACGGAAAGCGGGCCAGATTTAGCACTTATTGCTAGCAGTAAAAACATCAGCATTGCCGAAGTAATACGGCGCCATCAGGCGATTAGTTATCGCGTATATGCCATAGGTTTTGCCCCAGGTTTTGCGTATTTAGGCGAAGTAGACCCACTATTACAAATGCCACGCCTAGCCACGCCTCGCGCAAAGGTACCTCGCGGTGCAGTTGCTATTGCCGATCGTCAAACAGCCATCTATCCGGCAGCATCGCCGGGTGGTTGGAATTTAATTGGCTTGTGCCCAACGAGAATGTTTAACCCCGACGCTACCCCCATAATGCCAGTTACAGTAGGCGATGAGGTACGCTTTGTTGCCATTGATAAAAGTGAATTTTTGCGCCTTGGCGGTGAATTATGAGTAGTTTTAGTGTTATTGCGCCGGGCATACTTAGCTTACTGCAAGATCAAGGACGTTTTGGCCAAGGCGCGCTAGGTTTAACTAGCGGTGGCTCAATGGATACCACATCCGCGGCTTGGGCTAATTATTTACTCGGTAATCCGACAAACGCCACATTAATTGAATGCAGTGTTGGTGGTTTACAGCTACAGGCTAATTGCACTAGCTACATTGTTGTTACTGGCGCCGAGCTAGCACTGAGTATTAATGATAGCCCGCTACAATTATGGACTGTACACCAAGTTAAGTCAGGCGACATTATCAAGTTGGGCATGGTTACTAAAGGTTTAAGAGTCTATGTCGCCGTAGCCGGTGGTTTTAATATTAAGCTGCAGTTTAATAGTAGCTCTACTGTATTACGCGAAAGCATTGGCGGTTTAAATGGTAATAAGTTACAAGCCAACGATATATTGCCAGCAGCAATGGTAAGCAACTTGCCACGCTTAAGTTTACCGCAAGCGCTGCGCCCGCAAATTAATAGTGTGCTTACGCTACGACTAATTGAAGGCTATCAGGTAAGTAGTTTTACCAGTGCTGAACGCCAACGCTTTTATTCAGATAGCTATACGGTAACGCCACAAGCTGATCGCATGGGCTACAAGCTATCCGGTGCCGCTATTGCTTGCCAACAAAGCCAATTGCTGTCAGAGGGGATCTGCTATGGCGCAGTACAAATTCCACCCGATGGCCAACCTATAGTGCTACTCAATGATCGGCAAACACTGGGCGGTTATCCCAAAATAGGCTCAGTATTATCATTAGATTGTGCGTTATTAGCACAAGCTACTGCCGGCACTAAAGTATACTTTACGCCAATTAGTGCAGAGCATGCACAGCATGCGCTGCACTTAGCTAAAATACGTTTTTCTGCGCTAACCAACCAACTAGTGAGCCAGTAAATGTCAGCACAATGTACCGACTATCTGGCACTTAGCCAGAAAATAGAACGCTTACTAGTAAGACAAAATCCGCGTGGCATGGCTACGTTACAACCACTATTACGACCAGGCTACATTATGCGTGCTGCGCGTTTAATAAATCAGTGTCGTGGTAATGTGCTAATTGGTACTGGCTTTCCGGTGCTTGATACCTTTGAAACCGACGGCCCAGTTGGTGCTATTGCCTTATATCAAATGCTAGAAGCTTTAGGCGCAACACCAATTATTGTTTGTGGCAACCCACTGTACAGCGCACTAAAGCAAGAGTATCGTTGCCATCAAATTACGGTAAACCAGTATCATGCGTTATCTGCCATTGCCGAAAAAGCGCTAGCTGAATTACAGCCACAGTTGGTTATTTGTATTGAGCGGCCGGGTTTTAATGCCCAGCAGCGTTATTTTAATATGCGTGGTGAGGATATTTCTGCGCGCTGCGCCAGTTTCGACTATTTTTTAAATCTCGCCACCTGCCCCACTATTGCGATAGGCGATGGCGGTAACGAAATTGGTATGGGCAACTTGCAACAAGCGGTTAGTCAGCTAAATATTACACCAGCGGTTACAGAGTGTGACGAGTTAATTGTCGCCGATGTTTCAAACTGGGCTGCTTGGGGTATTGCTGCAATGCTTAGCGCACTGCGTGGTCAAGATTTGTTGAAACATGCGAACCCCTTGGCTATTTTGCAGTACTTATCAAGCAAAGGCAGTGTTGATGGCGTAACCCGGCTAAATACCTTAACTGAAGATGGCTTGGCGCATACCGAAGGCTTAAACCTAATTAACGATTTACGTGCTCTGACTTACTGAGAACCGGTTTGCCCTAAGCCGACCGTTGTAGCCCTGGACGGGCGGAAACGAGCCTACATGGACGTATTTACGGCGTGTTGGCGTGGGCAAATCAGTTCGACGAACATAAACAGCAACTAAACGGCTTTAATACGAGAACAGCTATGACAACAGTGTATTTAAATGGTGATTTTCTACCAGCCGAACAGGCAAAAATATCGCCTATGGACCGTGGTTTTTTATTCGGTGACGGCATTTATGAAGTGATCCCAAGCTACGGCGGCCGTTTTGTTGGTTTTACCCCACATATTGATCGCATGCACAGCGGCCTTGCCCAGTTATCTATAGATATAAAACTTAACCATGACGCTTGGCAGCAAATTGCCAATAAACTTATTGCCGATAACAGCGCCGAGCTAGGTAGTAACCTAGGTGTGTATTTTCAGGTAAGCCGTGGCACCGACACCAAACGTGGTCATGCTTTTCCAACAAATGTTGCCCCTACCGTATTTGGTTTTGCCTTTGCTATTCCGCCTGAACCTATTGCTGATAAAGCTAAAGCCACCACCTACACCGTGGTAACTGGGCAAGACCTACGTTGGCAGCGTTGTAATATTAAATCAACTTCATTATTAGGTAACGTGCTGCATTATCAGCAAAGCCAAACTCAGGGCGCACAAGAAATATTATTGTTTGATAAAGATGGTAATTTAACCGAAGGCGCCGCCGTTAACGTATTTGTAGTGAAAAACGGCATTATTGCTACCCCGCCGTTAAGTAGCAGGTTATTACCCGGCATTACCCGGCAAGTGCTACTGGCAATACTCGAACAACACAGCAAGCTTAAAGTAGAACAGCGTGATATTAGCGAAGCTGAAGTATTAGCCGCCGATGAAATATGGCTAACCAGTTCTAGCAAAGAAATTGCCCCAGTATTACGGGTTAACGACCAACCGGTTGGTAATGGCCAAGTTGGCGATATTTGGCTTCAGGCACAACAGCTATTTAGCGCATACAAGTTCGATTATTAACCCCCCACCCCACCAGATGTTTTCGCCAAGTTGGTGCGTAGCTTGGCGAAATATTGTATTCTTTTGTCAATTCTCGCTCTAAATCTACTAAGGACATTCATGTCATCTAAGCTATTTCCGCTGTTTTTTTTCTTCATATTGATACTTTTCACTACCAGTGCGCCGAGCTATAGCCAAGATAAAACTAGCGCTACTGAGAACAAAGTATTACGCATTGGCGTTAAAGAAGCACCACCCTTTGTAATGTACGATGGCGAAACCTATAGCGGCTTATCTATAGATTTATGGCAAGAAATTGCTGATGAACATGGTTGGCAGTTTAAATACCAACCCCACGGTTTAACTGATTTATTAAACGCCGCTACTAACGGCACTATTGATGTTGGTTTAGGTGCCATTACCGCCACAGCAGAACGCGCAGCGAAGATGGATTTTACGCATACCGTTAGCAGCTCTGGCTTATCAGTAGCTGTACGTAGCGAATGGTCATCAGGCTGGATGGCAGTTTTATCTGCATTAGCCTCAGAGGCATTTTTAAAAATTATCACGTTATTAATCATCGTATTATTAATCGTCGGCTTTATTGTTTGGCTGTTAGAGCACAAACGCAACCAAGAGCAGTTTGGCGGCAGTACCGCGCAAGGCCTATTTTCTGGCTTTTGGTGGGCCATGGTTACTATGACTACCGTTGGTTATGGCGATATTGCACCTAAAACCGTAGGTGGCCGCTTGCTAGGGCTAGTCTGGATGCTAACCGCGTTAATTATTGTGTCATTTTTTACCGCATCAATCACCAGTGCGTTAACGGTAGGCCAGTTAAGCAACCGACTAAGCCATGCTGATGGGTTAAAAGGTATGCATATTGCCAGCCTTAGCGGCAGCACCAGCTCGCTATGGTTAGATAGCCGTAAACTAAGTTACAACAAAGCGACTGATTTAACTCAAGCATTAGAGCAGTTAAAAGACGGTAAGGTAGATGCGGTTATTTATGATGAGCCACTATTACGTTGGACGATTAATCAGCAGTTTTCTGGCAAGCTGCAAGTACTGCCATTAACCTTAGCCCGACAAGATTATGTGTTTGTGTTACCTAACAACAGCCCGTTACGAGAAAAAATTAACGCCAGCTTATTAAATAGGATTAATGCACCCAACTGGCCGCAGCGCGTAGCCAGTTATTTTGATGGCGAGCAATAAATAAACCTAAGTTGTGGCTATATTTTAACTTACACCTTAAAAATATAGCCGCGCTTATAGCAGCCATACATTACTAGATAAGATAAGGCTAAAAAGCTCAGTGCAAAGCCAAGTGAACCATTAAAATCGCCCAGCATTGGTTGGTAAATAGTATTAAATAGCCAGCTTTGTAGTGAAACTGACCCTACCGAAATCATACCCAGTAACCTAGCAACAATACCGGAAAACATATAAAACAAAATGGCATTCGCGCCAAATACAATAAAGGGCGCGGCCCATAGCCGATACTTTTTTACGTCACATAAATATAAACAGGCCGCTAATGCGATCGCGCAATAGCCGCTACTCAGCAATACAAAGCTGGGCGTCCATAAAGCTTTGTTAATGGGTAAGGTAAAATGCCACAACTCAGCCAGCCATACAGCAATAATACCAAACAGCAACAGACCTCGTAGTTTTTGCACTACCGAGCGATCTGCTTGTAACCACTGGGCAATCAGCAAACCGCTGATACAGCTAGCGATAGCAGGCAAGGTTGACCATAAACCTTCTGGATCAAACGCAAAGGGTGTGGCTTTAGCATAATAAACGTGGTTAGCACCTAATACGGCATTATCTAGCCAGGCAGCAAAGCTATTACCAAATTCGAATAAGCCAACAAACTGCTGCCCTTGTGCATCCTGATATGGCAACCAATACATAGCACCAAGATAGACTGCACATAAACCAAAAATAGCGGCGATACGCCCACGAGTGGCGCAATATAAAGCAATAAGCACGGTGCAAAAGTAAACCAGCGCAATACGTTGCAATACGCCAAGCGCCCTAACCACCGTCAGCTTTTGCTCAATGTAGCTGTAATTAACATCGCGAAAATTATAATAAAACAGCACTAAAAATAACCCCAACAAATACAATTTTGCCGAGCGCAGTAGCGCCTGCTTTATCGCGGCTGCCTTGCCAACCAGCTGCTGGCGCTGCAAGCTAAGCTGCAACGAAATACCAACAATAACAATAAAAAACGGAAAGATAAGGTCGGTCAGCGTCCAGCCATGCCACTCTGCGTGGCGCAATGGGCCATATACATAACTCCAGCTTCCGGGGTTATTAACCAAAATCATGGCGGTAATAGTTAGGCCGCGCAACACATCTAACGCCAATAAGCGGTTAGTTGGCGTCTGTGACAAAATTGCCTGACAGTGTCGCTTAATTGCAGCAAACATTAGTTTGTACTCGCTGCTACGGTTACCGGCAAGGTGCCGGTTAACTTATATTGGCCTAACAGTGCTTGAGCCAGCGCCTCATAGGTGGCATTACCCGCCCCCATCGCTGTAACATCTTCAGCGGTATTATAGGCATAAGTTGCCAAGACAATATCAGCGTATTGCCCATAACGAGTTATGTCATAAGGTGCACGTAAGCTTAAAAAAACATGCGGTTTGTGCTGTGTTTTAATTTGCGGTAATAGATGCTCATATTGCAAGGTCTGCCGCTGATAGGCCGCAGCAATATTGGCTATACCGGTTAAATCGTCCATGCCACCAATATCGGCCAAGCTTTGCATTGGCGAGATAAAACCACTTATAACCACATCAGCTGTGGCAATTTTTTTAGCCGCTAGGCTTAAATCGGTTTGCTGTAAACTTATAATATCAACAATAAAGCGTTGCTTACTATAATGTTGTAATGCCGCAGCTAATGCTTGCCCTTTTTGCGTATCCGGCATAATCAACAACAGTTTTTTCATTGTCTTCAGTGTAAAAGGCAACGTGCTCGAACTCGGCTTTACCTGGGTTAATGCAGCTTTTGCCAAAGCTAATTCAGCTTGACGATGCTCAGCACTTCCCAATAACTGCTGCGCATATTGTACTTGCTTATCAGCCGAGGCGATTGCCGGTAACAGCGGGTATTGTTGTTTTAATGCCACAATGCGCTGATAAGATGCTGCCAGCTCTTGTTTAGCAATAACGCCGTCATTTACCGCAGCTTGCAAGGCATCAAGTAAGCTTGATAGCGCCGTTAGCTCAGCTGGATGCTGTAATTTAACTGGCATTAACGCAATATCAGCACCGGCAGCAAAGGTTTGCACTACCGCTTCAGTGTGGCTAAAAAATTTGCTAATACCGGCCATATCTAGCGCGTCGGTTACTATTACGCCGTTATAGCCTAGTTCGTCGCGTAATACGCCCTGTAAAATTTTATGCGATAACGTCGCCGGCTTTAGCATGGTTTCGCCATCTTTTGACACAAAGGTGGTGTTATCTAATGCCGGATATTGAATATGCGCGGTCATAATCATTCCTGGATTATGCTGCTTAATAATTTGTGCAAACGGCAGTAAATCTACGTTGCGAATTTGCTCACTACTGTGCTCAACTCGCGGCAAACCTAAGTGACTATCTACCTCGGTATCACCATGGCCAGGGAAGTGTTTTAGTGCTGCGATCATACCTTGCTGTTGCATCGCAGCTGTCATAGCACCACCAAGCTCGGCCACCATAGTTGCATCTTCACCAAAGGCGCGCACATTAATGACTGGGTTATCTGGGTTAACGTTTACATCTATAGTCGGCGCAAAATTAAGGTTAATCCCCAGAGCCAGCAATTCATCGGCCAATACTTGCCCTACTTGGCTGGAAAAAGCGGTGCCATGCTCAGCGTAGGTTGCGCCTATTGCCATATTGCCGGCAAACGAGGTAGCCAACATGCGCGGTAAACGTGCAACCCGGCCGCCCTCTTGATCAATACTAATAAACAGCGGTAACTTAAGCGTAGATTTAGCCGCAGCTTGCTGTAAGTCGCGGTTAAGCTGCACAATTTGCTTAATATCAACTAAGTTTTCAGCAAATAAAATAACGCCGCCAATATCGTAATCGCGTATTAACGCAAATAGTTCTGGCGGAAGCTGGGTCATGGGTGTGCGACACTGGCCATTAACCGGAATTTGCGCACAGTAATATCGCAAATCTAACATCAGTTTTTGGCCTAGCATTTGTTTTATATTGGCGGCTGGCATGGCAGTTTCAACAGGCATAGCAAACACCGGTAAACTTAACGTGCCGGTACTGAGCAAAAATAGAGAAATACGGCTGAAGCATGACATAGCATTCCTAAAAAAGTGAACGTTCACGACGGTATCCTGTTATTGTGGCGAAAGCTGCTCGCAGTACAACAAAAATAAATTATTCACACAAGCTAAATTTAAATGAATACTTTACTCGTCAACTATACATTATGCTATGGTTAAGTACTTTCTTCTTTTGATGAGCTATACATGCAACTGACACTATTAGACTGGGCAGTATTTTTTGCTTACTTCACTTTATTAGTATTAGTCGGCTGGTTAGTAAACCGGAAAAAAGCGGGTAATAGTAACGATTATTTTCTTGCAGCTAATAGCATGCCAGTATGGGTCGTTGCCGTATCTGTGCTTGCCACTTCACAATCTGCCGCTACCTTTCTTGGCGGGCCCGACATGGGCTTTCGCGGCAACCTTAGTTATATCGCCACCAATATTGGCGCACTCATTGCGACCTTTATTGTGATCCGCTATTTGTTGCCACGCTATTACCAACTTAAAGTTACTACCGTGTACGAGTTACTAGAGCAGCGCTTTGGTGCCAGCGCCAAAGAACACGCGGGGCAAATGTATTTGTTTGGCCGTGTTTTTGCCAGCGGCGCGCGGTTATATATGGCAGCAATTGCCGTAGCTATGCTGTTATTTAACAATATAGACGCAAGTAGCGTGCTAGCAGCCGTGGTATTACTGGCCTTTATTGGCCTAGCTTGCACGGTAGTAGGCGGTATACGCTCAGTTATTTATACCGATGCGCTGCAATGCGCGGTATATATTTTAGCGGCATTATTAGTGTTAGGGTATTTGTATCACAGTATTGGCTTAGACATTGGCACACTGACTCACGCACTACAACACCCGATTGAAGGCGGACCATCTAAACTACTGTTATTTGATTGGCAGTTTGATTTTAGCTCTGCCGGCGTATTTAATATGTGGTCGGCACTAACGGGCTTTATTCTGCTAAATATTGCTGCGTTTGGTTTAGATCAAGATATGACGCAACGGGTGCTAACCTGTAAAGACAGCAAAGCTGGCGCGCGCGCATTACTAAGCTCTGCGTTAATGGTGATCCCCACCATGTTGGTGTTTATTCTAATTGGGTTTTTATTGTATATTTTTTACCAACGGCCCGACTTATATCTCCCGACACAAAACTTTGCCGACAATTTTGCCGGCGAAAAAGTAACGGTATTTATGTACTATGTATTAAATGAAATGCCGTCAGGGTTACGTGGTTTAGTGGTTGTGGGCGTCATTGCCGCCGCACTTTCTACCATAACATCAGGGTTAAACTCTATGTCATCCGTATTAGTGGCTGATATGTATAAACCGTGGAAACTGAAACGACAACCCGCTGCAACTGAGCAACATTTTGTTCGTGCGGGGCAATTTGGTATGTTAATTACGGCTATAACCTTGGCTGCAATGGCCATACTGTGCTTTTACTGGCAGCAATACTCTGACATGCCGTTATTAGCCTTTGCCCTTAGCGTAATGGTGTTTTCATACAGTGGATTACTGGGCGTATTTTTTACTGCCTTATTTAGTCGTCGCGGTAACCGCTATTCGGTAACTGCCGCGCTACTAAGCGGCTTTGTCGTCACACTATTACTGCAGCCCTATGTTTTACAATACCTTAGCCCTTCCTTGGCAGCGTTAGATTTAGGCTTTACCTGGCAACTCTGTATTGGCACTTTTATAGCAACTTTAGTCTGCTTAAGTGGCTCTGCTAGTACGAAGCAACTGGTAGTATAGGAATAATATGATGTGGACCATCGCGATTGATGGCGGCGGCAGTAAAACACTGGCACGCCTAACGAACAACATCACGGGTGAACGCTGGCAACAACAAGCCGGACCGGCGTCGTTGACCAACGATTTTGCCTTGGCAATAACCAATATTAACCAGCTGACCAGAGGTGTATGCCAACAAGCCGGTATCAGCAGCCAACAAGCCTTTGCCGTTATGGGCTTAGCTGGTGCAGGTAATCCGCAGCAACAACAACTAGCCAGCGAGCAACTCAGTGGGCATTATGCAAACTTTTTACTCACCACTGATGCTAAAACGTCTTTATATGGTGCCAATTTAGGCCAGCCGGTATTAGTAGTGGCCTTAGGCACTGGCTCGGTTGCTATGCGTTTATTAGCTGATGGCTCTGAACATCAAGTAGGTGGCTGGGGCTTTAATATTGGCGACGAAGGCGGTGGCGCTTGGTTAGGCAAACAAGCGGTACGCGAGTTGCTGTGGCAAATAGATAGCCTAGCAGGTATAAGCAGCCCGTTATTACAGCAAATAGCCGTGCAAATTGGCAACAATGCCGCCAGCTTACTGCCTTGGTTAAAAACCGCTAGCCCTGCTGAATTCGCAGCGTTAACACCGTTAATATTTAACCATGCTTGGCAATGTCCACTCGCTGCTAACCTGCTGCAACGCCATGTTGATGCGGTACAGCAGTTGGTGTTTAGCGCACGTGAACAATTTGACTTACCGGTAGTGCTACTTGGTGGTTTGGCCGAAGTAACCAAGCCGTTATTAACTGAGCATTGTCGAACTTTACTGCAGCCTGCATTAGGCACGGCTTTAGATGGCGCCTATATTCTTGCATCTCAATTAAGCAGCTCTTCACCCTTTTCTGGACACACTCATGACGAATAATACTCAGGACGTTTTACTGGAACAACTCAATAGCATGAGCTCAGAAGCACGCAACCCCAACAGTTGGGATATTGACTTGCTATCTAGCCTTGAGATAGTGCAGCGTATTAATGCTGAAGATCAAACTGTTGCGAAAAGCCTACAGCAATGTTTACCCAGCGTAGCTGCCGTAGTCGATCGCATTGTCGATGCATTTGCCGCTGGCGGCAGATTAGTTTATTTAGGCGCAGGCACCAGTGGCCGCTTGGGTATACTTGATGCGGTAGAATGCCCGCCCACTTTTAGCGTGCCCGCCGCTCAGGTAGTAGCGCTAATAGCTGGTGGCGAGAGTGCAATCTATAAAGCGGTTGAAGGTGCTGAAGACAACCCACAGTTGGCAGAAACTGATTTAAAGCGCATAAACCTAAGTGCAAATGATATCTTAGTTGGCATAGCCGCCAGCGGCCGCACGCCTTATGTGCTAGGTGGCTTAGCTTATGCACGCAGTATGGGTTGTTTCACGGCAGCCATTAGCTGCAATGCCAATGCACCGGTGCTCAGTGCCGCTGATATTGGCATTAGTGCCGTTGTCGGCCCAGAAGTGGTTACCGGTTCTACCCGAATGAAAGCCGGCACAGCGCAAAAATTAATTTTAAATATGCTTAGTACTAGCGCGATGATCCGCAGTGGCAAAGTGTATCAAAACCTAATGGTCGATTTACACGCCAGCAACGAAAAGCTGGTAGCACGGGCAATTCGTATTGTAGTGCAAGCGACTGAATGCGACCTTGCTACTGCGCGCGAAGCGTTAAAAGCCGCCGAAATGAACGCTAAACTGGCTATTTTGCATATTCTTAGCGGCCAGAGTGTTGCACACTGTAAAATTCAGCTACAGCAACAACAGGGCTTTATTCGTAAAGTATTACAGCAGGACAACAGCTAATGAAAACCTTAGTCTGGTTGCTGCTTAGTGGTTTATTACTCATCAACGCCGCTAACGCCAACAACCTAGGGGCTACGCCAATACAAACTGGCGCAGAGCAGTTAGAACGTTATTTACCGCTGTTACAGGGTAAACGGGTGGCCGTGTTGGTTAACCAAACCTCGCAGGTAGGTGAACAACATTTAGTCGATGTACTGCTAGCCAACAACGTTAATATTGTCAGTATTTTTGCCCCTGAGCATGGTTTTCGTGGCGATTATGACGCCGGTGCCAAGGTTAATAACAGCACCGATAGCAAAACTGGCTTACCACTATTATCTTTATACGGCGCAAATAAAAAACCTAGTGCTGCGCAAATGCAGCAAGTTGATATTGTGGTATTTGATATTCAAGACGTTGGGGTGCGCTATTACACCTATATCAGTTCAATGCATTACTTAATGGAAGCGGCGGCGCAAAATAACGTGGCTATGTTAGTGTTAGACCGGCCAAACCCTAACGGCGCCTATGTTGACGGCCCTGTGTTAGATGTTAAATTTCAATCTTTCGTAGGCATGCACCCCATTCCACTATTGCACGGCATGACAGTGGGCGAACTTGCACAAATGATAAAAGGCGAAGGTTGGATAGCTAATGCCGATAAGCTAACCCTTAACGTAATTCCAGTGGCCGGTTATCAGCGCGATATGCCGTATGCGCTGCCAGTTAGGCCAAGCCCAAATTTGCCCAATGAGCAGTCAATTGCTCTTTACCCGTCACTCGGCTTTTTTGAGGCCACACCACTAAGCATTGGCCGCGGTACTGCATTTGCATTTCAAGTTATTGGCTATGACAAGTTTGCACTAGGCGATTTTGCGTTTACACCAGTATCAACACCCGGTGCAGCATTAACGCCGCCATTAATGAATAAAGCTCTGCACGGTGAAGATTTACGCCATGTTAGCGCTTCAGGCTTAAACCTAAGCTATTTACTGCGTTGGCAGCAGTTGTTTGCCAAGCATAACGACGTATTTTTTACGGCACCGGCCTTTATGGATAAGCTTGCCGGTACCGATCAGCTGCGTTTACAAATTACTCAGGGTATGTCAGAGCATGATATCCGTGCCAGTTGGCAAGCAGGGTTAGCGCAATTTAAGCAACAACGACAACCTTATTTATTGTACCGCTAGTCATAATGAACATAACGATTAATAATCCGTTTTATTTCGCCACTTTGCTGTTGCTGCTGTATATAGGCGTTTAATTCTGGTAGTAGTTTCTCCAATTTCGGGCTAACCCCTAACGTGAGCATTGACTCGCCTTGGTATACTGCAGAGCGATATATTTGCTGGTTCTGAAACTGATTTTGTAATTCCCACTTCGCCACGATCTCATTGATGTAGGCATAATCACAGCGCTGACTAAATAACATACGTAACTGTGCTGCCTGGCTCGAAGAATCAACACGCAGCGATAACTCACCGGTAAACAACGCCGACAATTTAGGATAAACATAATATTGGCGTGTGCATATCGCTTTATTATCTAACTGTTGCGGTTCGGTAATTTCTTGTTCTGGCAGGCGTGAATATAAGTAATCGTTGTACGGCACTACCCCTGCAGAAAACAACACCTGTTCAGGATTAATCGCCCAGGACGCATTTAAAATCATCATATCAATGTCGCTATTATTTAACCGCCGCTTTAACGCTGATACCTTATCAAACACATATTCAATAGTAATATTATGTTGCTTAAAAAACGGTGCCAGCACCTCAGGCACTATGCCTATAACCTGATTATTGATTGGCGCGGTATAAATGTATGGCGATAAATGCGGGTAATACAAACCAAACCGAAGTACTTGTGAACCAGCATCCTGCTTAAGTGCAGCCGACTTTAGCCTACTATTAGTTGCCAACGCATCCACGGCATTGGCACTACAGCACAGCAAGCTTAGTAATAATAGCGACCTAAAAAAGTACACCACACATCCCCAAAATAGTGATTTTGATTAGAAGTGTGGCATATCACCGCTAAAGCGCTAGTTTCATTTGCTCTTTTTTGCGCCGCTAGCGGCCATTTGCGTATAGCAGCCTAGCCTGAGTTAATGCTAATAATTGGCCATTAAGTAGCGCAAATTCAACACCTTCGGCGGTAGCGAGTAAAAACGTAGCCTGTTGATAACGCATTGGATAAGCTGAATTAAGACCTTTATTGCTAAACACGACAGGCCAATCTGTTTGGTTTTCAATAAGCTTAGTGTCGCCACTAAAATGGCTGTAACCATCACGTAATAGCTGAAGATAGGTGGTTTTATCAAGCTTAAGTTTTTTCGTTAACGCATACGTTTTTCCGGCTTGATAAACCAACTGGCTCGCATCAAATTGATGGTAACTAGAATAAATAGAGAGATCGCCAATATCTTGAATACGCGCCGGCTTACTGTTGTTTATGCCAAGCTCTAATGCAAGGTCTACCCTTGCACTGTGTCCGTTAACACTAATGCCTAAGTTTTTAATCAATACGTCTTTAATGGCATCACTGCGATTAAAAGGTATGCCTTGGTACGCCGTAAGCGGCTGACGTTGATATGCCTTACTGCCGATACTTTCTATACTCATTACCAGCAGCTGGGTATTTAAACGCCGCGCTACCTGCCGGTTATCATCAGCTGGGTGACCGCCAGATTCGATAAGTATGGTGCTAATGCCCATGCCTGAAAACGTGTCACCAAACGAACGCCAAGAAAACGTATCGTCATATTTGCCTAAATATCCCGGTAACTGCTGTGCCATTAAATCAGCCATATCACCAATCAGTTGCATGGCCTTTTTTCGCGGTGCATCAATATCTTTGGCATCGTTAAATGCTGGTGCTAAAACAGAAATAGTTGTTTGCTTGTTGCTATCACCCACTGCATAGAAACGATTTTGATCATGCAAATTTAGACCAAAATCGGGTTTGAAGTCTTTTGCTACCTGCATCAGCAGCTGCCCTTCGGGCGTTTGTAACGCTTTGGCATCGCGGTTAATATCTATGCCCATACTGTTAAAGCGCGTATGCGCTGCAGCGCCATCTGGGTTTACCATTGGTACTAAGCGCAAACTGACTTCATTTAACCAAGTATCGCGCCATTTTTTCTGCTCAGCAGCACTAATAAAGTTGAGTAAGTCCATCAAGGCGGCAGTGGCGGTAGATTCGTCACCGTGCATTTGCGACCACGCTAAAAGCTTGATAGGGCCAGTACCAATATCAATTTGCCAAATGGGTGTACCCAGTGCTGACTGCCCCAATTGCGTAAATTTAAATAACGGGTTTTGCTGGTGTTGTTTTAATACAGGCGCAATATCATTATACGTAAGTTGCGGTTTATCTAGCCCGCTTTGTTTAATTTGCTGATATTGTTCTACCGACAAAGTATTTACTGTCATTGCCTGCACCGCCATCGTTAAACTGAAAACACCGACCAGAAGCCCTCTTAATGCACACCGCATAAAGTACCCTTACTGAATTACTCTAACCTGTTAGCATCGGTACTTATGCTAGAAATAGCAAGACACGTTGATACCAGCAATCGGCTGCATAGCGCTGTCCATCGCAAGACCCTCTTTATCGCAAAATTAGGCGCAGTGCTTGCGACACGCCGGCACAAACTGTATAAATTATTCTGCGCTTTGAAAAATAGAATAATAATACCAGGAGTCTATTTTGTCTGATTGGTTCACCTTAGTCCCGGCGTTGGTCGCCATTATCGTCGTATTGTGGCGTAAAGAAGTTATTCTAGCCTTACTGCTGTCATTATTTAGTGCCGAGTTACTGATTTTTATCCAGGCTGCACAAGGTCTTGGTGGTGGCTTACTCATCGACGGTAGCATTCAAACCATAGAGCGCATCGTGGCCGTAACCCGAGATGGTGATAACGCGCGCATTCTTATGTTCTCGTTACTGGTTGGCGGCTTACTAGCGTATATGCGGGATTCGGGCGGCGTGTCGGCAACGGTAAAATTATTAGTAGAAAAAGGCATCGCTAAAACGCCGCGCCAAGCTGGCTTGCTCACTTTTTTTATTAGCTCAGTTACCTTTATCGAGTCTAACCTTAGCTCGTTAACTGCAGGTATTAGCTCACGCGGTTTATTTGATAAATTTAAAATGAGCCGCGCTCGGCTGGCCTATATTATAGACAGCACCAGTGCGCCTATTTGTATCATTATTTTACTTAATGGCTGGGGCGCTTATATTTTAAGTTTATTAAGTAATTATTCGCTGGGCGACAACGCTGTTTCCGTGCTTATTGGCACTATACCGCTAAATTTCTATGCCTTATTTACCTTAGCTTTAGTGCTATACACCATCATTACCGGCAAGGTATATGGCCCAATGCGTCGCTCAGAAAAAGAACTGCATACCTTAGCGGCACATACTGAAATTGATGTTAAACCTACGCAATCTCGCTATATGCTGGTGCCTTTAATTACCTTAGTCGCGTCAATGATCGGTTTTATGTTAATGACAGGCAATGGGCGCTTAGTAGAGGGTTCGGGGTCGCAGTCGGTATTATATGCCACTACCTTAGCCTGTTTAGTTGCGTATAGCATGATGCTACTAAGTAAGCGTTTTAAGCATCAGCAGTTGGTAGATATTGGCTTTAAAGGCATGAGCGAATTATTACCACTGGTTACTATAGTGCTGCTCTCGCTGGCGTTAGGCAGTAGTTTAAAAGTACTGGGCACCGGCACCTTTATTGCTTCTATTGTTAGCGATAGCCTACCCTTGGTACTTATTCCGGCGCTGTTGTTTTTAGCCGGTGCACTTATATCTTTCACCACAGGTACCAGTTGGGGCACCTTTGCTATTTTGATCCCGATAGGTATGCCAATGGTTGAATTACTAAGCTTACCACCGTCGTTGGTGTTGGCCGCCATTTTAAGCGGCGGCGTATTTGGTGATCACTGCTCGCCCATATCTGACAGTACCGCCGTGAGCTCGGTCGCCTCCGGTTGCGATTTATTAGAGCACGTTAAAACTCAGTTACCTTATGCGCTATTTTGTGGGGTCTTAGCATTGCTGGCATTTTTAGCCGCAGGAGTATTGATGATATGAAGCTAGCCACCTTAGCCACATTATTACTGGCAACGAGTTCGACAGCCGCATTAGCGTCAGACGTACCAGCTGATTTTAACGATGTTAGCCAGCTTAGTGCTGATATCCAGGTGCATATGGCCTATTTGGGTGGCAATAACTTTGTTGGTGCCCCGGTCGACGGCTATAAAGCCAATAAATGCTACCTACAACAAAATGCCGCCAAAGCATTAGTTAAAGTGCAACAAGCCGCCATGGCCAACGGCTACAGCCTATGGATTTGGGACTGCTATCGGCCACAACGCGCGGTTGATCATTTTATGCGTTGGGCTGCCGATTTAGCAGATACCAGCACCAAAGCCGAGTTTTACCCCAATTTAGCTAAAGATACCTTGGTCGGCGGCTACATAGCAGAAAAATCTGGCCATAGCCGTGGCAGCACCGTTGACCTAACCTTAGCGCGGCAAAATGCGAGTGGCCAATGGCAACCTATTGATATGGGTTCACCATTTGATCTGTTCGACCCCATATCCAACGTTGGTGCTGCTAGTATTACAAAGCGGCAGCAAGAACATCGGCAGTTACTCGAAAGCCTAATGCTTAGCGCCGGTTTTAAAGTCTATAACATGGAGTGGTGGCATTTTACCCACCAACCGCCGGTGTATACCGAGCAATACTTTGATTTTGTCATACAATAACGCCATTACTATGATCTGTGTTAAGCCTTGCTTAACTTAATAGCTAAGGTTCACAACACCAATTTGTGGTAGAATTGCTGCGGTAATAAGCAATTAGTTATGTTGAGAGAAGTAAAATGGCAAGACGCACCAAAGCAGAAGCTGAAGGCACTAGAACCGCAATTTTAGATGCCGCTGAAGTGTTGTTTTTTCAACAAGGTGTATCACGCACTACTTTAGAAAAAATCGCTGTCGCGGCTAATGTAACTCGCGGTGCTATTTATTGGCATTTCCAAAACAAAGCCGATTTATTTAACGCCATGCTAGATCGAGTGCGCTTGCCTTATCAGCATTTGCTTGACGAAATAGACAAAAATCCCACCGCAGATCCGTTTGAACAAGTACGGAATTTGATGATAGATAGCTTAAGTTTAATTGCTTCAAGTGAACAACATCATCGCGTACTAACCATTGTATTTCATCGCTGCGAATATATTGACGAGCTAAACCCAGCCGTAACCAAACAAGATGATTTAGACACATTAGCGGTAGCCGTATTGCAACGCGCATTTGAACGCGCAGAGCAAGCCGGCACACTACGTGATGGCCTATGCCCACGCCTAGCTGGCTTGGCATTGCATATGTATGTTGGTGGTATTATTAGTAAGTTTTTATTAAAGCCACAACAATGTGATTTGCGCCAACACGCCGGTGCCATGATAGACACCATGCTAGTAGGGCTGAAAAAGTAGGCCGAAAAGATATAAAAAAACCGACTGTATTAGCATAATACAGTCGGTTTAGGTTGGCACTTATAGCGGCCTAAGCCGCTATAAGTTATCCGGTAATGCTACACAGTAGGTTTTGGCTTACTGGCAAACAACTTCATAATCACTAGATAAAACACCGGCACTAAAAACACCGCCAGTACCGTCGCTGAAATCATTCCGCCTAGCACACTAGTACCTATAGCATTGCGGCTAGCCGAGCCAGCACCAGAGCTAATAACTAACGGTAACACACCTAACGAAAACGCCATCGACGTCATAATAATCGGACGTAAACGTAAGCGCACCGCTTCTAATATCGCCTCCGTAAGCTCTTTACCTTGCTGCTGCAGTTCTCGGGCAAACTCGACAATTAAGATCGCGTTTTTCGACGCCAAGCCCATCGTAGTTAATAATCCCACTTGGAAGTACACGTCATTACCAAGCCCGCTAACATAGGCCGCAATTAAAGCACCGATAATACCTAATGGCACTACCAAGATTACGGCGAACGGCACGCTCCAGCTTTCATACAAAGCAGCTAGACATAAAAATACCACCAAAACAGATAACGCGTATAGCGCTGGCGCTTGCGAACCTGACAGCTTCTCTTGATAAGACGTTGCAGTCCATTCAAAACCGACACCGGCTGGCAATTGGCTAATTAGCCGTTCCATTGTCATCATGGCATCGCCAGAACTTGTACCTGGTGCTGGTTCGCCTTGAATTTCCATGGCCGAGGCGCCGTTATAACGCTCTAAACGCTGTGCACCGTAAACCCAGTGACTGCGGGCAATAGAAGCAAAGCTCACCATTTCGCCCTTATTATTACGCACTTGCCAGCGATTAATATCTTCTGGTGTCATACGAAACTCAGGTTCGGCCTGCACAAATACTTTTTTCACTCGGCCACGGTCAACAAAGTCATTAACATAGGTTGAACCCCAACCGATCGACAGCGTTTGGTTAATATCACTTAACGATACACCTAAGGCTTGCGCTTTTAGCTGATCAATTTCTATTTGTAACTGCGGCGCATCTTCCATACCATTGGGCCGCACACCAATTAAATTGGGTTGTTGCGATGCCATACCCAGTAATTGGTTACGGGCATTTAAAAGTGCTTCGTGCCCTACTCCGCCTCTATCTTGCAAGAACAGCGTAAAACCAGTGGCACGGCCCAACTCCATGATCGGCGGTAAGTTAAAAGCAAATATTTGTGCTTCTTTTACTGAGCCAAAAAAGCCCCAAGCACGGCCAATAACCGCCTGTACGCTATCAGCTGGGCCACGTTGGTCCCAGTCTTTTAATCGCACAAAGGCTAAGCCCATATTTTGGCCACTACCAGAAAAGCTAAAACCCGATACGGTAAATACCGACTGCACTGCACTTTCATTACCGTAATGCGCAGCTACTTTATCCATCACCGCTTCAGTACGCTCTTGGGTAGCACTAGTAGGTAGTTGTACTAAGGTAATAAAAATACCTTGGTCTTCTTCTGGTAAAAATGACGTTGGCAAGCGCACAAATAGCACCGCCATCACTACCACTATCGCCAAATACACCAACATTGAACGTTTTGGCCGTGCCAACATGCCGGCCACACCGCGCTGGTAATTGTGGTTAGTGCTATCGAAGCCACGATTAAACCAACCAAAAAAACCGCTTTTAGTGTTATGGTTGCCTTTTACTGGTTTTAACATAGTGGCACATAGTGCTGGCGTGAAAATTAACGCGACCAATACCGACAAGGCCATCGCCGTGACTATAGTAATAGAAAACTGCTGATAGATAGCACCGGTTGCGCCACCAAAGAACGCCATAGGTACAAATACAGCTGACAATACTAAGCCTATACCAACTAAGGCACCGGTAATTTGTCCCATAGATTTACGCGTAGCTTCAACTGGGCCTAAGCCCTCTTCGCTCATTACCCGCTCAACGTTTTCAACAACGACAATAGCATCGTCAACTAACAAGCCGATGGCTAATACCATACCGAACATGGTTAACGTATTAATAGTGAAACCCAGTGCTGACATTACACCAAACGTACCTAATAAAACTACAGGTACAGCTAGAGTTGGGATCAGTGTTGCGCGGAAGTTCTGTAAAAACAGATACATAACCAAGAACACCAAAATGATAGCTTCAATTAAGGTTTGCACTACTGAACTAATAGATAGCTCAACGAACGGCGTCGTATCGTAGGGTATAACCGTGCTAACGCCTTCAGGGAAATACGGTTCTAGTTCGGCTATTTTTTTCTTCACTGCCGCGGCGGTATCTAGCGCGTTGGCACCAGTGGCTAATTCAATTGCGATGCCTGTTGCAGTTTTGCCGTTGTAACGAGCAATGACGGAGTAATCTTCACCGCCCAATTCTACGCGCGCAACATCAGACAATTTAACAGTAGAACCGTCAGCGTTAACACGTAGCAAAATTTCGCCAAACTCTTCGGCAGACG
This sequence comes from Rheinheimera metallidurans, assembly GCF_036983985.1. Taxonomy (NCBI): domain Bacteria; kingdom Pseudomonadati; phylum Pseudomonadota; class Gammaproteobacteria; order Chromatiales; family Chromatiaceae; genus Rheinheimera; species Rheinheimera metallidurans. Next base: position 42,995 of record NZ_JALAHQ010000003.1, on the reverse strand, counting down.
TTAACCGAGTTTGCGCTAATATTGCCGCATTAAATTGCTGGCCAGGTAATGCTGGTGTACCACCTAACTGGCCCGCTGTAACCTGATTATTTTGTACTTTTATCGCTGCGGTAACATCGGCAGGCGTAAGCTGATATTGGTTAAGTTGATCAGCATTTAACCATACCCGCATTGCATACTGGCTACCAAATACCACTACGTTACCCACACCGGCGGTGCGGCTAATTGGGTCTTTTACGTTAGCTACCACAAAGTCGGCAATATCATCTCGTTCTAGGCTTTGGTTTTCAGAAATAAAACCTATAACCATTAAAAATGAGCCGTTAGACTTAGCTACCCGCACACCATTTTGCTGCACTTCTTGTGGCAACAACGGTAAGGCTTGCTGTAGCTTATTTTGCACTTGTACCTGGGCAATATCGGCATCAGTACCCGTTTCAAAGGTTAGCGTTAAACTAACGCCGCCTGACGAGTCGGTGCTAGCCGACATATACATCAGGTTATCTAAGCCGTTCATCGCCTGCTCAATAACCTGAGTTACTGCATCTTCTGCCGTTTGTGCCGATGCACCACGGTATGATGCACTAATAGTTACAGCCGGTGGTGCGATACGTGGATATTGCTCTACCGGTAACTGTTTAATTGACAATAATCCTGCCAGCATAATTACTAAGGCAATTACCCAAGCAAATATTGGCCTACTTATAAAGAAATTCGCCATCTGCTACCCCTGCTTACTGCGTAGCAGTATTGTTAGTGCCATTTGCTTTATTAGCCGTTGCGTTAACGACTTTCACTTGGCTACCTGGCCGCACTTTTTGTAGCCCCGTAACAATAACTTGATCACCGGCTTTTAAGCCTGACAGCACTTGCCAGCCTTGCTCAACCGCACGGCCAACTTCAATAATGCGCGCTTCAACCTGATTATCAGCATTAACCAGCATAACGGATGCTTGGCCTTTAGGCGTGCGGCTTACGGCAGCTTGGGGTACCAGCAGTGCGTTATTATCCACGCCATGATGCAAGCGAGCACGGACAAACATACCCGGTAATAAGTCACCCTGTTTATTTGGGAATACCGCGCGTAATGTCACCATACCCGTGCTTGGGTCAACGTTAACTTCGGAAAACTGTAAACTGCCTTGCTCAGCGTAAGTGCTGTCGTCATCTAACAGCAAATCTACGGTTACCTTATCGCTGGCGTTCTGCTTTTTCAGCTTTAACAACTCTGCACTTGATTGCGTTAAATCGACATAAATTGGATCTAACTGGCGGATAGTAGCCAATACCTGCGCCTGATTTGCTGTTAATAACGCACCTTCGGTTACTTCAGAACGGCCAATTTGGCCAGAAATTGGTGCCGTAATTTGCGTATAGTTCATATTAATTTGCGCGGTTTGCAACGCAGCTTCTGCACTAGCAACGCCAGCTTCTGCCTGCATTAATGTCGCTTGGGCATCATCATAGTCTTGCTGGCTTACCGCTTTGCTGCCTAACAAGCCTTTTAAACGTTCCATTTTTAACTTAACGTTATGCGCTACCGCTTTATTACTACCTAAATTTGCCTTAGCATTGGCCAGTGCCGCCTGATACGGTGCGGCATCAATTTTGTACAACACATCGCCCGCCGACACTAACTGCCCTTCAGTAAACATGCGTTGTTGTAAAATACCATTTACTTGTGGCCGAATTTGCGCTTGGCGAAAATCAGTAGTGCGACCTGATAATTCAGTGACTAATGCCAATGGCGCTGTATTCAAAGTTACAACCCCAACCTCTGGCGCAGACGGCGCTCCCATGCCACCACCCGATTGCGGTTCACTACAGGCTACCAACAACAGTGCTGCTAACGGTGCCGTTAACAGCTTCATTTTTACACGCATATAAACTCCTGTGAGACACTGCCCAATTAACACAACGTAAAGCTTAGGCAGAATAAGAACGGCAATATACATACAAGTCTGTATGTAATCAATATAAGACTGCTAAAATTACAAAAAAACTGTTTAATAACCACTATCTATATGGCTTACCGCGTCCAGATCATCAATATTATAAGTCACTCTCACGCCACAACAAAACATCCAATACCTTTAGAGCGCTAGCCTAGGTTTAATGTAGGAATACCAGCTAACGCAAAAAACCGCTTAATGCGCCAGCTATTGGCAAACATAAAGCGGTTTTACTTGGTCAGCCTATTACATCACTAATTAGAACGTATAACGTGCTTCAGCAAAATAGTAACCCCCATTAAAACCAAATGGCGCGTTGGTATTTGGGTATTTAAAAATGCCGTTAAACTGATTAATCACCGGCTGCTCATCTGGGTAAGTATCAAATAAGTTATTGACGCCTAAGGTAAAATCTAACTGCGAATTAACCGCATAATTAACGGAAATATCAGCAATAGTTTTCGCACCAAACTCGTAGTTACCGGTGGCGTAGCCCAGTGTATAAGGGCCAAAGCGGTTTAAACGTAAGTTAGTAGTAAAGTCGCCATAGGTATGGCTGATACCGGCACTAAAGCTGTTTTTCGGGTTAGCGTCGGTTAAGCGCGTTTTTTCAACATCATCAAACAACGCTTGCTCTAAACCGCCCAATAAACTAGGTACTTTTATCTGTTTAATATCCGTATCGCTATATTGTGCCGATAAACTTAACTTTACGTCACCATATTCCGCTAACGACATTTGATAAGCCACTACGGCCTCCACACCTTGGGTACGGCTATCTACCGCATTAGTGAAAAACCGCACCGACTGCGCGGCATTGTTACCAAGTAACTGATCTATTACAGGGTTAGCTCGGCTTACACTGCCGGTTAAAATAATACGGTCGTCAATATCAATACGATAACCATCTAAGGTAAAAGTCACACCATTATCACCCTGATAGGTTAAGCCCAAACTGACACTTCTCGATTCTTCCGCTTTTAACTCACCTTGGCCTAAGGCTTTAACCACTGGCGAAGTGTTATTAAAGGTGCCCGATTCCACTGGGTTAAGTACGCCAGTAATGGGGTCGGCCACAAACAGGGTTGATAAGTTAGAGAAATATAATTGCTGCACACTTGGCGCTCTAAAACCGCTATTTATGGTGCTACGAATAGCCCAGTTTGGCGCAAATTCATACCGGCCAGCTAACTTCCAACTGGTATTATTACCAAAGTCAGAATAATGCTCTTGGCGCAGCGCCGCACCCCAGTTAAATTGCTCGGTTAATTGGTTTTCTACTTCAACATAAACGCCGACATTATTACGTGACTCGTCAACCGTTGACGCTGGCGTAAAGCCACCAAAACCTTGCATACCTGCACCTTTATTTTGGTAACCATAATTCTGGTATGAAAGCTCATCACCCTGAAAAATTTTATAACTGTTTTTCCGGTAGGAAACGCCACCTGATACGACTAAATCTGAATCATTCACAAAGGCAAACAATTTACTGGCGTCTAAATTAAGGTTTTGCTCGTTGTTTCTCATGCCACCGGCATAAGCACTAGTGGGGCTAGTTGGACCAAGTGAGGCGTTCAGTGAATTATTGACATAATATTGGTAACGGCTGGCACCGGTATTCGCCGATAAATCCCATTGCCAATCAGCAAGTTCAAACTTATAGCCGAGTGTAATAGCGTGATCATTGGTTTCTGGTGCTATTTCTGGTAAAAAACCATCTGGATAAATTTCTGGAATATTACGCGCATCTGAAGGTAAGCGAAAAAATGCGCCCGACTGTGTTTTGCGCTGCGAGATATCAGCAAAAGCATAAATCTCGCCTTCACCTAGCTTATAACCCACATTCACCATTAGCGCTAAGTTTTCAAAAGACGCATCGCCCACGCTGTGATTTAAGCGGTTGGCGGTGGCTTCACGTGGATCAGGTTGGCCGTTAATATCGGCATATTGTTTACGAGGGTCTAAGCCGGCACGGTTAGTTTTATTTTTATGGTGATATTCAGCGCTAATGGTAGCAAAACCATCTTCGGCAAAGCGTATGCCTTGGCTGCTGCTAATTTTGTATTGTTCGCCATCATCATCAAAGGTTTGGCCGCCGTTAAGGCTAATTTCGCCCCCCGACATATTATCTTTTAGTACTAAATTTATTACACCCGCTATCGCGTCTGAGCCATATTGTGCGGCTGCACCGTCACGTAATATTTCAATTCGTTTAATTGCGCTCATTGGAATAGCGTTTAAATCAACGTTAGAACTACCGCGGCCCATCGTGCCGTTTAAATGCACTAATGCAGAACCATGCCTACGTTTACCATTAATCAAAACCAAGGTATGGTCAGGCGATAAACCGCGCAAACTCGCCGGGCGCACTGCATCACTGCCGTCAGTAATCGATGAGGTAGGAAAGTTAAAGCTAGGCACTAAAAACTGTAACGCGCGGGCGGTTTCAGTCATACCGGTAGCTTGCAGTTCGGCAACACCAATAATATCTACCGGTGCGGTACTTTCTGTCGCCGAACGCACTGATAAGCGGCTACCAATTACCGAAATTTTTTCTACGTCAGCATCGTTAACCTGCTGCGCAAAAACAGTTGGCGCACTAACGGCTATGGCCAAACCTAGGCTTGATGCCAAGTAAGAAATTTTAGGTATCATCATGCTGTCCTCTTATTAAGCAATGTATAAACAATACATCAATTTTATATAGCGTAATTATAATTAATTTTATGAAGCTAGAACTTAAACGCATATATGGAACTTTCTGTATCAAATAAAATATAGTCTAGATCATTCAGTTACGCTGCCCTGCACAGCGTTTTGAGCAATATTTAACCTCTAACCAGTTTTTTTGCCATTTTTTCCGCCAACTAAACGGCCGCTGGCATCTGCTACATATTTTTTCTGGCAAGTGTGCTTTTTTAATTACCATTAATATTGGAGTAACTCGCAATGCTTTGAGCTATATAGTCAACTAACGGCAAATACGATCACCTCGTTATGCATTTTAATGCCCGCTAATATTGAATCTACTAGCCAAGTTATGCGCTAAGCCTTAATCTAAGCGCATTTTAACTGCCCGAGGTTGTTGAGCTATTAATGCGTAAATTTAAAGTCTTATTACTGCCTGTTGTAATTTTAGTGCTGCTTGCTGTCAGCTTTTGGTTTAGCGGCGGTTGGCTGCAACTTTGTGCGGGCTTAGCGTTATTTTTATTCGGCATGCAGTGTTTAGAAGAAGGCCTAAAACAATTAGCCGGCGGCAAACTTGAACAAGTTTTAGCACGCGGCACCTCTACGCGGTTTAAAAGTTTTTTAATTGGTATCGGCGGCACTATGTTGCTGCAATCGACCACCTTAGTGTCGTTACTAACTATCGCCTTTATTAGTACCGGTTTAATTCAACTGGGTAGCGGAATTGCGATTTTATTAGGGGTTAATTTAGGTGCCAGCGCCGGTATTTGGTTATTAGCGGCGGCGGGGCAAAACTTTAGTTTAAGTCCGCTGGCGTTACCTTTACTGGTGTTCGGTGTATTAGCCGGTTTTAATGGCCCGAAAAGTAAAGCCGCAGGTCGTATTGTGTTGGGTATTGCCTTTATTTTCTTAGGTATTGATCAAATTAAAGGCGGCTTTAGTGAGTTTGGCAGTAACTTAGATTTAACTCAGCAATTTGACTCCACGCTATTAGGCCAGTTAGCTTTTGTCGCAGCGGGTATTGCGCTAACCGCCGTTCTGCAATCTAGCCATGCCACGCTGATGTTAGTGTTAGCCGCGTTGTCTGGTGGCCAAATAGAATTATGGCAAGCTATGGCCATTGCTATTGGCGGCAATATTGGCAGTAGCGTTACCACCGCATTAGTCGGATGGCTAAGTGGTAACCGCAGCGGTCAGCGCTTAGTATTAGTGCATGCGTTATTTAATATCGTTACCGGTATCGTTACCCTTGCCTTACTAATGCCATTAATGTGGCTGTCGCAACAGACTATGGCACTGTTTGGTGCAGCTGATAACACGCTGCTACAATTAGCGCTGTTTCAAACCTTATTTAACCTTATTGGCGTAATAATGTTTTGGCCATTACAAAGCAAAATAGAACGCGGGTTGTGCTACATTTTACCCAATGTGGTTGAGCCAGAAATACTGATTACCGACGTAGATGTACCGCCAGAGCCGCAGGTTAAGCCGAAAAAACTACAAGTTGCCAGTAACCATGCGCGTTATCTTAACGACGCAGCGCTAGCCTCTGCCGATACAGCAGCTAGTGCGGTGGTGCAAGAGCTTCAGCATTTAGGTCGGTTAAGCTTAGAGGTAATTTGCCACGCGGTGTATTTACCCACTGAGCAACTTAACGCTCACACCGTAGATGATAAAATACTTAACACCTTGCCCGACGACAGTAAAAGCTTAGATGCAAAAGAGCTGTATCAAACCCATATTAAAGGGGTTTACTCTGATTTATTAGGCTTTATGAGCCGGTTAAATATTGAGTTAGATGAAGAACAGCAAAAGTTTTGGATGACTTGCCACATGGTGGCATTGCAATTAGTTGACGCAGTAAAAAATGCTAAGCATTTGCAGAAGAACCTCTATCGTTATTTACGTGATGATTCTATTTTTGCGCGTAATCTTTATTTGGATCTACGCCGGCATGTGTTTTGGGTATTACGCCAAGCTAGCGAATTAAGCCGCACAGATTTAACCGACGAGCAATCATTGCAAGCGTTAGCCAAAATAAATAGCGAAACCGAACATTTTGTTAAAGAGTTTCGCCATCGTATTTTTAGCGCGATACGGCTACAAAGCTTAAACAATATGCAGGCTAGCTCGTTAATGAACGACCTTAATTACAGCGACCGCATTGCTCAAAGCTTTAGTAATGTGCTGCAAATTAGCCTTACTGCCGATAATGAATTACTGCGTTCGGTGCGGCATTTAGGCTCGGAAAATATGCCGTTACTAAATTAAATTTCGCTCTTTTAGCCGCTTAATAAGGCCAGTTAAGCTCGGGCTTAAAATACAGGTTAACTTAGCTAATTCTTTAAACTCTAAACCGCTGAACTCACTTAAAGCGCGAAGTACACGCCACTGCTGATCGGTAAAGTCCGCTTCATGCAGTATCGGGCGGAAAAAAGACATGGTTACTTCACGAGCCATTACGAGCTTAATCGGTAAATATTCGTTGAATTTATGCATTAGATTAGCAGTAACCTTCAGAAATTAAGCGAAAACTAATAACATTTGATTGAATTTTAGCCACGTAGTTTTGTGCATTATGATAGCTTAATGTAGTTCAGTAAAGTTGATCTGCAACAGCTTATGACGCAAACACATTCACTTGAGCTTTATATTCCCGCCGGTAGCGCTATGCAATTAGCAATAAATTTGCCACACTCGGCGCTTGTTAAACAGTTTAGCCTGCCAGTGTTTGCCGCCCTACTGTAGCTGCGCTTTAATACCGTAATTATAAATATTAGCGTTACCCGTGTCGTCGGTTTTTAGTTTTTAACAGAGGTAAGCATGGAGCCAACCAAGGGTAAAACCTATAGATCAACCTTAGCGTTAACCTTTGACGAGCGCGTTATTGCCGCATTTGCAAGCCTTTGGCGCTGCTTGGGCACCGCCGATTTTAGCGCGGCGGTAATGGACGTATTAGATGCGGTATGTGCCACCGACTCCTGCGGTATTTTAGTGTATTACCGCCAGCGTAAACCCTTAAGTTTGTTGCACCGCTTTAACCCCGTGCAACGTAAAGTTGCCGCCGATATTTATTCTACTGGGCCTTATGCGTTAGATCCGCAATACCGGTTGTTTTTAGCGGGCTGCCCAACGGGTGCTTATTGGCTGCGTAATGTTGCGCCTGACGATTTTTACTCTAGCGAGTACTACCAAACCTTTTATTCTAAAACCGGTGTCGCTGACTCTATTGATGTGCTGTGGCGAATTGATGACGATTCTGCCTTAGTGTTTTTTATGCAGCGTAATATTCATAGCAACGAATTTACCGCAGCTGATTTAACGGCATTAAATATGGTGTTGCCGATATTATCTGAGGCATTAACTAAACACTACCAGCTAGCCACCGCGTTGCCACAGGCCAACCCCGACGATAAAACACATCAACAAGTAGAATGTACGTTAAGTCATTTTGCTAGCTCGCTGTTAACAAAACGCGAGCGCGATGTATTGCTATATATGCTGCGTGGTTATTCGTCAGCACTAACGGCGCAGAAGCTAAATACCTCAGACGGTACGGTAAAAATTCACCGCAAGAACATTTACCGTAAACTAGAAATCAGCTCGCAGGCTGAGCTTTTTTCTTTATTTATCAACTGCATTCCTTTTGCACGGCCAGATGAAGACAGCGACCCACTGCAGCTGTATCAGCAAAATCATCGGCTTTAAATACTGTTATTAGCGCAGCACCAATACTAATGCAGCACTGCGCTGTTTAAAAAACAGACTATTTCTTTCGGGGTAGGCGCAACGCTAATTCATTGGCCAATTCTGTAAATTACTATACCTAACAGGATATATAAGCTTTTACTTTTACTCTCTATTATCAGAGTAGAAAGAATAAGAGCTGGGCGCTAACGGCTAAAACAGAGCTACGCTGTTACAAACAAGCCCAAAAAATAACAATAACAGGCGGACATGGACCTGTAGCAGCAAGCCGGAGTTAATAACATGACACAACAGAAGCTTAAATACCTACGCCGTTCCGCCTTAGCAATATTTATTACCGCCGCACTTAGCCAGAATATGGCCTATGCCGATTTATCTGTCGGGTCTATTTTTGGCCAGACTGACACCGGCATCACCATTTCGGTAAAAAATCTAGAAACCGGTTTAAAACGTGAACTCACCTCCGACAATAGCGGCCGATTTAATTTCTCACAATTACCCAGTGGCCGTTATCAAGTAGTGGCCAAAGGCGTAACCCGCGAAGTTGTGGTTGGTATAGGCACAGGTACGCCGGTCAGTTTCAGTGATGACGCCATGGAGCGTATTTCTGTTGTTGGCTCAACCATTAGCCCTATTGATACCTCATCAGTGGAGTCGAGCACGGTATTTACCGCCGCACAAATGGAGCGCTTACCCATCGGCCGTGATATTAGCGATGTCGCCCTATTAGCGCCAGGTACTGTGCGCGGCGACAGTGGTTTTGGTAAGCTGGCTTCTTTTGGTGGCTCGTCGGTGGCCGAAAACGGCTACTACATCAATGGTTTTGACGTTACCAACGCGCGTACATTTTTATCATACGGCCGTGTACCCTTTGATGCCATTGGCGAGCAAGAAATAAAAACCGGTGGCTTTGGCGCTGAGTATGGCCGCGCTCTGGGTGGTGTAGTAAATATTGTGACCAAACGCGGTACTAACGACTGGAAATTTAACGGCTCTGTGGTTTGGTCACCTTCCGACTTAGCCGCCTCAGGTAAGGATGTCATCAGCCGCACAGGTGTTGCAGGCGAGCGCAGTTATTACTCGGCTTACCGCTCAGCAGACAAACAAGATGAGCTGTCGTATAGCGTGTCAGGCGGCGGTGCCTTAGTGCAAGATAAGTTGTTTTTTTACGGCATGCTTGAAGGTAAAAAAGACAGCTTTGATTCATACGGCAGCGATCGCAGCACCGCAGGTGACAACACGTCGCCTAACGGTTTAGTGAAGTTTGACTGGTATATTACCGACAACCACATTTTAGAAGTAACCGGTATTCGTAACGTTGAAAAAACCGATTATGTTGACTACTTAAACCCAGATGACCGTTATTTTACCGGCCAACATGGCACCGAACGAGTACGTTATACCGAACGTAACGGCGGTGAAATTCTAATTGGTAAATATACCGGCCATTTAACCGAAGACTTTACCCTTGGCGTATTAGTTGGCCGTTTAACCAATGATTCTGGTTATATTACGCCAGACCCGTTAGCCGGCGACGAATGCCCATTAGTTGATATTTATGATCAAGACACCGACGACGTAATAGACGTTGGTTGTTGGAACAATATTAACGTGCGTTCGCTGGCTTTTGGCCCCGATAACGACGAGCGCAAAGCGCTACGCTTTGATGCCGAATGGCGTATTGGTGAGCATACGTTGCGTTTTGGTTATGACGACGAAACCTTTACCTCGCGCATTGCCGGTGCTGAATATTCTGGCGGCGTATTTTACCGCCGCTATACGCCAGTAGATTTTGCCGATCGCTGGAATGGTGTTGATATACCTGCCGATGCGCATGTCGTGCGCAAACGCACCCGCACGTCGCCATCAGGCCGTTACGAAGTAAAAAACTCGGCGTTTTACATTGAAGACAGCTTTTACGTTACCGACAGCGTGATGATTTACGCTGGCCTGCGCAGTGAGTCGTTTGACAACTTAAACGCCGATGGTGTGTCGTTTGTCGATGCGAAAAACATGATAGCGCCACGTTTAGGTTTTGTTTGGGACGTAAACGGTGATGCCAGCTCTAAACTGTATGCCAACGCTGGCCGTTACTATATTCCTATTGCTGCCAACACCAATATCCGCGCCTCTAACTGGCAGTATGTCACGACAGAATATTATCTGTACGATGGCCTAGTTGACCCTGCAACTCAGGCGCCACTGCAATTAGGTGACAAGCTTGGCTCTACGTTAACCAGCGGCCGTAATACCTCGCCTGATCCGGCCACGGTGGCTTCGGCAAACTTAGAGCCTATGATGCAAGACGAATTAATTTTAGGCTACCAGCGCCAACTGTCTGACTTATGGACCGGCGGTGTTAGCTTTATTTATCGTGAAGTGAAAAATGGTGTCGACGATTACTGTGGCCGCCAAGCGTTTATCAACTTTGCTGACGATCAAGGCTACAGCGACTTTGATGCTGATTCATTAGCTACCTGCATCATTTTAAACCCAGGTAGAGACTTAGAAATGGATATGGACGTGGCTGGCGATGGCGTATTAAAACGCGTTACCGTGCCTAACTCTTATCTGCAACTAGACAACTATAAACGGACTTACCAAGCACTCGAGTTTAACGTTGAGCGCGCCAGCGATAACGGCTGGTACATGCAAGGCAGTTACGTTTTTGCAAAAAGCCAAGGTAATAGCGAAGGCTTAGTGAATAGCTGGCTAGAGTCTGAGTCGCCGGGTTTAACCAACGATTTTGACCACAAAGTGTTTGTTGATGGCACCGACGGCTACCTGTCAAACGACCGTCGTCACACCGTTAAACTATTTGGTGGTTATGAGCTAACCGAGCAATTGGAAATATCGGCCAACGTATTATTGCAATCGGGTCGCCCGGTTAGCTGCTTTGGTTATCCTCCGTTTGCCGAAGACGATCCCGAATATGAGGTATTTGAGCGCTATGCCGCGTCTAGCCTGTATTGTCGCAATGCCACGGGCGAGCAAGAATTAACGCAACGTGGCCAGTTTGGCCGTACACCTTGGACCTACACGGTAAATTTAGGCCTCTCATATCGCCCGGACTGGGCAAAAGGCCTATTACTGCAAGCCAACGTGTTTAACGTATTAAATATGGGCCGAGTAACCGAATACAATGAAAAAGGTGATTTGTCGCTGGAAGATGCGGGGCAAAACCCGAATTTCTTAAACGATCAAAACTATCAGAGCCCGCGCTCTGTGCGTTTAACCGCGCGTTACTCATTCTAAACACTCGCTTTAAAATTAAGGCAGGGCTGTGTAAACAGCCCGTCTTTTTGTTCGGTTGCGCTATATGTTATAGCCAACAATGCCAACGGGATCTGATGTAATGTTTAATCAAACCTATAACCAACGCTTACTACTGCGCTCGCAACTGTTACTGCCGTTAGCGCTGTGTTTCGCGGCTTACGTGCAAGCAATAGAACCGGCTACAAACAGTGTTACTGGCAAAGAACTCTGGCTATTTGGTGGCGGAGAGCCTATTTGTTCGAGTGTAGAAATATCGCGCTGCGCGCCAGATAAAACAGCTGCAGCGGAGGCTTACTTTACACAACACCAAGCGGTGCGCGAAAAACATTTTCGACCAGAACCGCAAACGCTAAACGAATTAAAAGCCTTAACTGCGTGGCCGGCTAACCACATTCGACAACAGCAGGTAAAACCAGAATTACTGACGCAACTGCAACAGATGCTCAACAAAAGCTGGTCAGAAGATAGCTGGTACAACGAATTTAAGCGTTTTGATTTATCAGACGATGAGCAGAACCTACTCGACGATATATTTGAACAGCGCCCCGTATTGCAAGATGGCAGCACCGCGCAGGTTAAAGTGTATTTTGATGGTACTGAGCTCTATGTACAGCAGATGTTTCAGCACTTTATTCAGTCAGCAAAAAACCGCGCCATAGCGCGGGCTAAACAGCTAAATGCGGCCGCAGCACAACAAGCGTTAACACAAAAACCTACACTGGTATTAATTACCGCTTCATCGAATAGCTCTATGGATTGGGTCGATTATTACCTGCAATTATTTAACGCCGCCGGAGCCAATGCGGTGTGGCTACCCATTGAACCTGCGCTAGTACAAGCGGGTAATTGCGAGACCTTAGATCAAGACCGATTTCGCTGGAATGGCCAATATAAACGCGCCGCACGCTACCCAGAGCTAGCCGCTTATCAACAGAAAATGTGCCGTGAGCCGGCGCTAATGAGGCAATTACTTGAGCAAGCCGACGCCATTTTTATTAACGGTGGTGATCAGTCGCACACCATGCGCAGCTTACAGAAAAAACCGGGCGAATTTACTGAACTAGCACAGCTACTGCACCAACGCATTAATGCCGGTGTACCGCTGGCGGGTTCTAGTGCCGGCACTGCGGTGCAATCGGGACATCCGGTAAAAAACTTCCCCATGATCAGTGGCGGCCAAACCAGTAAAGCCTTGCGCTATGGCGCCTATGCTGACGAACCTAATGCCCCTTTGTGCCAGTTTCACCAAAGCTGTAGCTCTAAGCTAGACAGCAGCTTGTTAACCTATCGCGTAGCAGGAGGCTTACAGTCTTTTACGTTAGGTGTTACCGACACCCATTTTCGTGAGCGCAACCGCGAAGGCCGGTTATTACGCTTACTCATCGATACCAATACCAATTTTGGCTTTGGCATGGATGAAGCTACCGTACTGCGCGCCAACTTTACTACTCCAGACAGCGCACAGCTGCAGGTTGAAGGCCGCGGTGGTGTTTGGATTGCCGATACTAGCGCAACAAAAACGACAGTAGTAAAACCAACGGATAAAACCACCGCCTGGGCTGCAACCGGCATGAAGTTTACCCACTTACTCGCGGGTGACAGTGCATTTTTTCAGCACGGCATTCAGCGCGCTACATTGCAATGTGCTACGCCAGATCTAATGGAAAACAGCAAGGTAGCGCCCAACACCTATAGCAACGCAGATGGCCGGATCTGGCAAGCCGACGCCGGCCAAGTGCAAGCCTGCCAACGTGCCGATGGTCGGTGGCGTTACCTAAACTTACCCATGAGTTTGCAGGTGAACTATGAGTAAGCTGCCAGCAGAGTCAATAAATAGCGGCTGGCGCATGCCAGACACCTTGCTTATTGTGTTTGCGGTGCTGCTTTGCTCTGCGTTACTCACCTTAATTGTGCCACAAGGCCAGTTTGACACCGCGCTAGATGCCAATACCGGGCGGCAGTTATTAGTTGCCGATAGCTACCGTAGCGCATTTAACGGCGAGCCGCAGGCAGTATCATTATTTGCCGATGGCGAAAAAACCGGTGTGCTGACCGCATTTTTCGATGGCATGACCTCAGGCTCTAGAAATGGCTCAGCTATTGGCGTAATTATTTTTATTCTCCTAGTCGGCGGCAGTTTTGGCGTGTTACTGCGCACCGGCGCCGTTGACGAACTATTAAAGCTGCTAATTAGCAAAATGCAGCATAAAGCCCGTTATTTACTACCGGTTATGGCGCTGTTTTTTTCACTCGGCGGCGCTATTTTTGGTATGGGTGAAGAGGCAATGGCCTTTGCCATCTTGTTGGTGCCACTGGTTCGCATGCTGGGCTATGACGCTATTACAGCAGTCTTATTAACCTATGGCGCCACCCAAATTGGTTTTGCTACCTCGTGGATGAACCCATTTTCTGTTGCTATCGCCCAAAGCATTGCTGGCTTGCAGCCTTTATCTGGCTCTGGTTTTCGTATTGCTATGTGGTTGGTGTTTACCTTAATTTATATCGCATGGTTTATCTGGCGCGCAGAACGGCTTAGACGTAAAGCGGATATAAAAACCGACTTTGAAATTAGCCATCAATTTCGCTGGGGCCATTCGTTAGTAGTACTCACGCTAGTGGGCGGTATGGTATGGGTGGTGTGGGGTGTAGTAATGCAGGGCTATTTTTTGCGTGAAATTGCCACACAGTTTTTTGTCATGGCCATTATTAGCATGACCTTAGGCACGGTACTTAAACTTAATAGCGCCAGCCTAAATGATTATGTCGACGCCTTTAAAACCGGCGCAAACCAACTGTTACCGGCCGCATTAGTGGTCGGCATAGCACAAGGTATTATTTTACTGCTTGGCGGCACCAACCCTGAGCAACCCACTATTTTAAATACCATGCTGCATTACGCAGCGACCAGTATTAACGGCCATTCCGAGCTATTTGCTGCACAGGCCATGCTGGTGTTTCAAAGTGGCTTTAATTTCTTTGTTACCTCTGGCTCCGGCCAAGCCGCACTTACTATGCCGCTAATGGCGCCGTTATCGGATCTGGTTGGCGTTAGTCGGCAAATTGCCGTTTTAGCGTTTCAACTCGGCGATGGTTTGGCTCATCTATTTTATCCCACATCAGCCGCGTTAATGGGCACCTTAGCTATTGCTGGCGTTGAATTTACACAGTGGTTACGCGCTATGTGGCCGTTATGGTTATTACTAACAACAATGAGCATGCTGACAATGTTTGTCGCCGTTGCCATAGGTTATTAACGGCTGCTGTCAGCCAAAGAAGAAGAGATTTTTATGATCACCAGAATAGTAAACGGGATCTGTTATTCGCCAGAACCTTTAGGCCAAACTGATTTATTAGTAGCCGGCCAGCAAATAGCCGCATTAGGTGAGCAAGCAACACTGCAAGGTGAGATAGTGCAAACGGTAGACGCCAGCGACTGCTGGGTTGTACCTGGTTTAGTTGATTCATTAGCACATATTATTGGCGGCGGCGGCGAAGGCGGATTTCGCAGCCGCACTTCCGAGCTAAAAGTCGCCGATGCGATTGCCGCCGGCGTTACCACCCTCGTTGGCGTGCTAGGCACAGATGCCATTACCCGCACCCTCACCAACCTGTTAGCTAAAGCGCATGCATTAGATGAAGAAGGCCTAACTTGTTATTGTCACACCGGTTCTTATCAAATCCCAGCCTACACGCTGATGGGTGATTTGCTGCAAGATATCGTGCTAATTGACAAGTTTATAGGCGTTGGCGAAGTTGCCATTGCTGATCACCGCTCGTCGCAGCCTACGGTACAAGAGTTAGCACGTTTGGCATCACAAGCTCGGGTTGGCGGCATGCTGGCCGGCAAAGCCGGTATTGTTAGCGTGCACGTTGGCCCCTCGCCTGAAGGCATTGCGCAACTACTGCAAGTGGCAACCACTACCGATATTCCTATCACTCAGTTTTATCCCACCCATATGAACCGTAATCAACAGCTACTGCAAATGGGTTTTGCATATATTGCCCAAGGCGGTTATATCGATTTAACCACCAGCACCACCGCACAAGATATTGCTATGGGCGAAGTTAAGTGTGCCGACGCACTACTGCAAGCGGTTAACGCCGGCGCTAATCTGCAACATCTGACTTTTTCATCTGACGCCAATGCTTCGCTGCCGGTATTTGATGCGCAAAATAATTTTATCGGCTTAGGTGAAGGCCGCATTGCCAGTTTATATGAAGAAATGATCGACGCGATTCGCCTAGGTGTACCGGTAGAGCACGCTCTGCGCGTGGTAACGGCCAACCCTGCGCGCATTTTAAAGTTACCACACAAAGGTAACCTGAAAGTTGGTGCGGATGCTGACTTATTACTCATAGACAAAACCAGCCTAGAACTCAAAGCCGTCATGGCTAAAGGCCGCTGGCTATTCTCGGATGGCCGAGTATCGGTACAACGCAATAGCTTATTTTTTTAATACCGCTACGGGCAACGCGCCGCATTTTCAATGCCAAATTACAGGTTAATTTTGTCTATATTAGAATAACTTTAACTAAACCAACCGAAGCGACATAACGTATAATCAGCCCATAATTTATGCCGTTGTTGGCTTATGTAGTAAGGAAGTAGTAGATGTCGAGTTTAATTAACAATTTAGAATGGCGTTATGCCACCAAAAAGTATGACCCAAGCAAAGTTGTTGCCCAAGATAAGGTTGATTTAATACTTGAAGCTATTCGCTTAAGCGCGTCTTCAAGCGGTTTACAGCCCTATGAAGTCTTGGTGGTTACGAATAACGCCGTGCGTGAACAAATTAAACCGCATGCGTGGAACCAAAGCCAGATCACCGACTGCTCTCACTTACTGGTATTTGCCGCGTGGGATAACTACACCGCAGAGCGTATTAACCAGATGTTTGATTTAACCAATGATATACGTGGTTTTAAAAACGAAGGTTGGGAAAACTACCGCAACCAGCTACTTAACACCTACCCGCCGCGCGATGCTGAAACCAACTACCAACATGCTGCGCGTCAAGCATACATTGGTTTAGGTTCAGCGCTTATTGCTGCAGCAGAGCTAAAAGTAGACAGTACGCCAATAGAAGGCTTTGATCCGGCTAAAGTAGATGAAATACTGAATTTACAAGAAAAAGGCTTACGCTCAGTACTGTTAATGCCACTTGGCTACCGTGCTGATGACGGCGACTGGTTGGTAAACCTAACCAAAGTACGCCGCAGTCGCGAGCAGTTTATTACGGAAGTAAACTAAAGCCAATTTAAAGCTTAGCTGCGGTTTTATACGGCTATTTAGGCTTATTAAGCAGCGCTTTTAAATCGGCAAACGGGTTATGCGTGGCCGCGGCTACTTTTTGCTCGGTGGTGCCGCCGTACATAACATATTCGTGATACTTATTGTGCTCATTATCGTGGCAATAAATACACAGTAATTCCCAGTTGCTACCATCGGCTGGGTTATTGCTGTGGTTATGATCGATATGATGCACCGTTAACTCACGCAAATTAGAATGCACAAATTCACGGGCACAGCGCCCGCACACCCAAGGATACATTTTTAACGCCCGATCGCGATAGCCTTGCTCTTGTTGCTGATAGGCCTGCGCGCCGCTGTTAGTTTTGTTCATAATTGTCCTACTTAAATGATATTGGGCACCAAAATAATCATAAAGATTAATCGTATAGCTCGATATTTAAACTGTTAAGCAATGACGAGGCTTCAGGCAATGAAAACTTAGCTTGTTCTAACTGATTACAAAATATATCAATTTGATAGTTTGTGGCATCAACAAAATCGGCCCGATTTAAGCTCGTGTTTCTAAATACGCTGTGCCTTAAATCAGAGAAACAGAAGCTGGCATCGTCCAGTACACATTCAGTAAAATCGACGTCATGTATTTTACAGTGTTGAAATTGAATTTCAGCAAGGTGCAAACCATAAAATGAACTGTCATTAACAACACAACCGGTAAATTTAATGGGCGCATGCATTTTTACGTTAGACCAACGCGCACTCGTCCAATTAACCCCCAGCAGTTTACAATCAGTAAAGGTTGTTTCATAAAACACACAATCTGGAATTTTCACCAAACTTAAATTACAGCTAACAAACTCACACTCTTCAAAGCGGCAACTCGACAACGTGGCCTCACTAAAATTACTGCGCTTAAACGTACAATTAGCAAAGGTCTTACCGTCAATTTCACTACAAGCTACATCAAGCTCAGTAAAATCGGTATCAACATAATGCATTAAAGAATCATCAAGTTTGTTCATTTGCCCTCAGTGCTAATACAACTAACGATAAAACCCTGTGCGGGTATAAGAGGTAAAAACTCAGCATATAACGCCGACATATCAACATTGCGAGTTGAATCACTAAAGCTTTGTGCGTTGTTGTTATAATAAGTGAGCGTGGAATTAGGCATACAACTCACCGTTCCTTGGGGTATTTTTGACAGCAATTTTGCTATTAATTACGCATTTAATTATTGGCAATTTAACTGATATAAGTTAGAAACTCTAGGCAGATTAACTTAATAATGATTCACTGCGCCTGGCAGACTGCAATAAACACTTTTACGTTGGTAATTTAATGGTTATAGATAAGCAGTACTTTTTATTAATTCCTTCTCACAGCGCTAATTTTAATACTTGTTTCTATTGCGGCTGTATTGCGAGCGAGCACGATTATGCTCCGCCTTTACAGTATCTTGAGTTTTATCTGGCAACCAAAGAACCGTCTGAATTTTTAAAAATACCATGTTGTAACGAGTGTTATGAGCATTTGAAAATGTGTAAAGCGGGCTCGCTTGATGAGCGCAAAGACTTTGCTAAAAAAAGGCTGGCGAAAAAGTACGATAAAGCGCTTACTATTTATGAAATGTGGTCAAAAGAAGAATTAGATGGTTTAGATTTTAGTTTGCGCCACAGTGTGGCAGCAGGTTTGCAACTGGGTGAAGAGACCACCAATCGCTTATTGTTTCCGGGTTTTAAGTTTGAAGCCGCGGGGCTAGAGCACCAAGTAAATTATGGGCCAGCACAGCATTTTGATGTGTTCGGCGAGCAATTTACCACATTTAGAGATGCACTAGACTTTGCCAGTAAAGCGTATCGAATTTCTAAAAACACCCTTAAAGAGTATTTTGCTGACCACGATAATAGCTTTGAAAAAGCGATTATCGCCATCCATAAGGAAGTAGCTGATAAAGCGTTTCAAAAGCAATTAAAAACGCGTTGTAACCAATTTGCCAAACAGCATAAGCAAGCAGTTATTTTTGTGCACAAACAAGTAGACCGCTATTTAAGTGAAGACGAAGATATGACAATAGATGAAGCGTTAACGCTGCTGTATGAAACTAGGGTTAAACCAAGCTTAACTCGTTAACTTCTTTACTACCCTTTATTATGTCTAGCTTTAACCGTGCAAAGGAGTACCGGCTTTCGCCGCTAACGTTGTCTTGTCAAAGATTGCCTATGTCGTTTTCAATATCACTCACTTTTCTTTAACTTTAAAGCGAGCAACATCATCTTTGCGTTTCATGGTAATAACTCTCAGTTGTTATAATGCTATTCCTATCTATAAGAATAGTTTAACCACCACGACAATAATTAACCAATATCGATGATTAGTGCGTTTGAAGCTAATGCTAAGCATATATTAACCGTAAGTGGTGAATATTATTGCAAAATCAGAAATTTTAAATATAATCACCGTTTGCGATGAATAATAGAGAATCTTTATGGCTAATAAAGTAATTGCGTCAGAAATGCCTACTTCTCCATTTATTGATAATGCTGAGGTGTTAGGCAAACTAATCAAAGCGAAAAGAACAGGGGTAGGCCTAAAACTGGCTGATTGTGCTGCATTATGTGGGATCGGTATCAATACATTATCCCGTATTGAAAATGGCAATGCTAATTGCACTTTGTCTGCTATTTTTTCAGTACTCAATGGCTTAGGGATCAAACTCATTACCAATGAGTTATTAGATCCACAAGACTCCTCTTTAAACGATGAGTGGATTTAAAAGCTATGAATACTAAAGTTACACTCGAATCAGCATATTCTTTAGATGTTAATTATGCTGATACATTAATAGGCACACTGTTTCTAGATAAAACCACCAACTTATTAAAGTTAAAATATAATGAGTATTGGCAAAAAAATGGCTTTGCAATATCACCTAGTCTCTCTTTAGATAACTTGCATTTGCCCGAAGTAGCATATAACTACTTTGACAACGCATTACCCGAAGGCCAAGCAAGAACCTTGCTAGCTGAAAACTTAGGCGTATCCGAAAAAAATGTTTATTCACAAGTACGAGAGCTAGGGAATGATCTTGCTGGGGCCATAACATTTAGAAAATTATCACCTCCAAATAACCAACTCAGTACAAACTCTCAAGCTATATTCAGGCATCTAGAACCCGAAGAGTTAGAAACGCGCTTAGATCATAAAGAAGAGCTTGGATTACTTATTTGGGACGACAAACCGCGACTAAGTGTTGCAGGGGTTCAAGATAAGCTAAACGTGTTTATTGACGACCAAAATAACATAGGATTTGGGGATGGCTCATTATGCTCAACCCATATCATTAAATTTGAAAAAAAAAGTTGTCCAAACCTAGTTCTAAATGAATACTTTTGTATGAGACTATCGGCAGCCGCAAAGTTACCTACGGCAGACGTTAAATTTGTCAGGTTTGGAAAACATCCTGCCCTCCTCGTCACCCGATTTGATCGTAAATATGTAAGTAATACAAATAAAGTTATGCGCCGGCATGTTATTGATGGCTGCCAAGCATTAAATTTACCTAGGGACTATAAATATGAGCGAAACTTAGGCGACGGGCGTGACGTAAAGCATATACGAGACGGTGCAAATTTAGAGAGTCTATTCGCATTTTGTAAAACGATGAGTGCTCCAGCTCAAAGCACCCAAATACTTATCAACTGGCAGTTGTTCAACTTAATGATCAACAACTACGATAGCCATGGTAAAAACATATCAATATTTTTTGATAAAAACACCAGTAAATTTACCCCAAGCTACGATCTCGTTAATGTAGCGATGTTTAATCAATTTAAACACGTATTAGCCATGGCAATGGGCGATGAGTTTGAACCAAACGATATAAATGCTTATCAACTAGCTGATTTCGCAGAAACTTGCGGCATCAACAAAAAACTCTTAACACGTTTATTAATAAACTTAGCTGATATAGTTATTGATTTACTTACCAGTAAGCAGTTAATCAACGCCATGAAAGACGACACATTTATCACACTTAAAGATATTGAATATCTCAATAAAGTAAGTGATAACATTTTAGCTAGAACAAGGCACTTACGCTCACAAGCCACTGATATTACAAAAATAAATATTTAAGTAGTGATCTAATTTAAGCGTAATTCTACCGCTAACTTCCATTAAAAATGAGGGGGACTACCGCGGGGCTAGAGCACAGGGTAAGTTATCAGCCAACACAGCATTTTGATATGTTCGGCGTTTTTTTGCTGGCGGGCAAGTAATAGCGGCAGTATTTGTTAATATGGCTGCGTTGAGCCTAATCATATTAAGTAATGCCAAATGAATGCGCCTTTTAAACTGCGGCCTTACCAACAGGAAGCCGTTGATGCCACGGTAAAGCACTTTCGTAAATCAGATGAGTCTGCGGTAATAGTGTTGCCGACCGGTGCCGGTAAAAGTTTAGTTATTGCCGAGTTGGCCCGTCTTGCACGGCGTAAAATTCTGGTACTGGCTCACGTAAAAGAACTGGTTGAGCAGAATCATGCTAAATACCAAAGTTATGGCTTAGTGGGGGGTATTTTCTCTGCGGGGTTAAACCGTAAAGAACACCGTTATCAGGTAACGTTTGCTAGCGTGCAGTCTGTGTCGGCAAGTTTAGCGCAGTTTAAAGATGAATACTCTTTAGTTATTATTGATGAGTGTCATCGAGTCAGTGACGATGAGACCAGCCAGTATCAGCGCATTATTGCACAACTGCGCCAGCAAAATGTCGGCCTTAAAGTGCTGGGGCTTACCGCCACACCTTATCGCTTAGGCACGGGTTGGATCTACCGTTATCATTATCGTGGCTTTGTGCGCAGCTGCCATAACCAGAGTGACGAGCAAAACAAACCTTTTGTGCACTGCATTAACGAGCTGTCTTTGATTTATATGATTAATAAAGGCTATTTAACTAAGCCTGAGTTAATTGACGCCGCGGTGGCGCAATATGATTTCTCAGCGCTAACGCAAAACCGCTTTGGCGAGTACGCTGACAAGGACGTGAACCAGCTGTTAAGCAAGCACCAACGTGTTACCCAAGCCATTATTGAGCAAGTGACAGAGCTAGCCGTTAAACGCCAAGCAGTGATGATTTTTGCCGCAACAGTAGATCATGCTAAGGAGATCATCGGCTATTTGCCACCAGAACACACCGCATTAATTACCGGCGCCACTGAGCAGCGTGAGCGGGATAAGCTGATCCAGCGCTTTAAACAGCGCCAGTTAAAGTATTTAGTTAATGTGTCTGTACTTACAACGGGGTTTGATGCGCCCCATGTCGATTTTATTGCTATTTTGCGCCCTACTCAGTCAGTGAGTTTGTATCAGCAAATTGTAGGCCGTGGTTTACGTTTAAGCGAAGGCAAACAAAACTGCCTAGTTATTGATTATGCGGGGAATAATATTAATTTATATCATCCTGAGGTGGGTGAAAAAAAACCAAACGCCGACACTGAGCCGGTGCAGGTATTATGCCCAGGCTGTGGCTTTGCCAATATATTTTGGGGCAAAACAAACGGTAACGGCCAAGTAATTGAACACTATGGCCGCCGTTGTCAGGGGCTATTAGAAACTGATGAAGATAACGAGCTTACAGCGCCTAACCCGCGCCCTGAACAATGTGATTATCGCTTTCGTTTTAAAGCATGCCCGCACTGCGGCAGCGAGAATGATATTGCCGCGCGTAATTGCCATCAGTGTAAAAATGCCATTATTGACCCCGATGACCAGCTACGCGATGCACTAAAACTAAAAGACGCTATGGTAATTCGCTGTGCTGGCATTAGCTTAAATGCCGAAGCTACGATAGATAACACGCTTAGCAACCATAAAAGTAAGTTAAAAATTACCTATCACGGTGAAGACGGCGAAGAGCTTAGCGAGTGGTTTGATTTCAGTAAACCGGCACAGCGTAATATCTTTAATAAGTTATTTGGTCGGCGCTTAGCTAATAGCCAATTACCACAAGCATTCAGCCAGCTTGAACAAGTACTGGCAATAAAAACCTTATTGCCAGTACCTGATTTCGTTATTGCCCGCAAAAAGAAGCGTTATTGGCAGGTACAAGAACGAATTTTTGATTATCAAGGTAACTATCGTAAAGCGGATAAAACGTGAAATTTCTCTGTGGCCGCAAAGCAGCCCACTAGCAGTTAGTAATGTGTTGTTTGGTATCATTAAAGTTATATGCGTAGAAACTGAGTCGGTATACGTGATGCGCCATTAATTATCTAGCAGAGCATATCAACAACGCTCTCGACATTTTGGTCGAGCAACGCGCTCTCATCGGGCAAGTGCTAAAAACACAAAAACCACCCTGAAGGTGGTTTTAATGTTTTATGGCGCACCCGCCGCGATTCGAACGCGGGACCCCTGCCTTCGGAGGGCAGTACTCTATCCAGCTGAGCTACGGGTGCGTAATCTGCTGTTATACAGAAGTTGCGCATTATAGACAGCCTTAACCTGCCTGTCTATTGCTTATCAGCGCGTTTTTTCCGCAGTTAGAATTGGGCAACGTATTTACAAGTTCAACCGCTTAGCGATAGAGTGGTGCTAATTATTAATTTTGGTACTGCGCATTGGCTAATGAGTAATAAATTTCTGTTATCTTTTTGGCAATGCCTGTTGTTATTAGTGCTGCTACTTTGCGCCATATTGGCCACCGAAACCTTAGTGCAACATGAGCAGCAGCATGCTCGTAGCTTGCAGTTTCGGCACGAGGTGACCAGTGCGGGGCAGTTACGTGCGCTTATTGAATCTGAACTTAGTATTCCACTTTATCTTACGCTGGGTCTTACTGCGCACATACAGGCCAATAACGGCAATATTTCAGATAGAGAATTAAATATGCTACTGCCGGATTTAGCGCGGCAGGCTAGGCATATTCGCAATATTAGTGTCGCGCCGCAAAATACACTGCGTTTTATTTACCCTACGTTAGGTAATGAACAAGCCATTGGTTTGTACTATCCCGATTTAACCGAGCAGTGGCCAGAAATAGCCAGCATTATTGCCCAGCATGAGGCGCGGTTAGTAGGGCCTGTTGATTTAACTCAGGGCGGTATTGCCTTTATTTACCGCATACCTGTGTACTTGGGCATCGATAAATATTGGGGCCTTATTAGTACGGTTGTTGATATAAATTCAGTGTGGGCTTTATTAGAAAAACAAACCACAGAGCAAGATGTGCAGGTTGCCATTCGTAACTTGTCGGAGCTTGGCCACGGCGGTACGGTGTTTTATGGCGATAACCGCTTATTTTATGATGACAGCCTGTTGCTGAGCATTAATTTACGCGGTGCTTTATGGCAAATGGCGGTACGTTCATTGGCTAAACCGCCAGATCGGGTATGGTACATTCGCATAGCGGCATATACTGGCACAGTACTGCTTATTGTTTTGTTAGCTTGGCTGCTTATTTCTTGGCAAAAGCTCCGCTTAAGTGCCGCGGCACAACAGCAAAGTAAGCTGTATTTACGCAGCATGATGGATAACGTAAACGACGCCATTATTACTACCTCGTTAGATGGCAGCATAGAGCAAGTTAACATGTCGTGTTATCCGATGTTTGGCTATGCGGCGAATACGCTGCCGGGCATGCATTGGTCAGAGCTTTTAGCGCAGCCAGAACGCTTAGATGAGTTATATAGTGCCACGTCTAGCGCTAAAACTGAGTTTGAAACTCAAGGCCGGCGACGCGATAACAGTTTATTTCCAATAATGGTGCTGCGCAGCCAGATCACGCTACAGCAACAACAAAAACAGCTATTGGTACTTAGAGATTTATCCGAGCGCCACAAAACTGAACAATTAAAACAGCAGTTTATTTCTACCATTAGCCACGAACTGCGCACCCCTCTGACATCAATAAACGGCGTACTGGGTTTGTCGGTGTCAGGTGCGTTAGGCGCGCTTAACCCATCGCAACAGCGTATGTTACAACTGGCGCAAGCCAACTGCCATCAGCTTACTGAGTTAGTAAACGATTTACTGAATGTAGAAAAGATAACAAGCGGTACACTCAATGTCGAACTTGTGCCCGTTGCATTATTACCGTTAGTGCAGCAATGTGTTGAGCAAACGCAGCTACTGCATCCTGATACGCCGCTAATGCTGGAATGCCCAGAACAACTACAACAGATTAACGTAAATGCCGATGCCGCACATTTACAGCACGTGGTGCAGCACTTATTGAGTAATGCGATAAAGTTTTCACCAGCAAAAACCAGCGTCTCTATAAGCATTAGCGTAGTTGCAGATAACATTAGGCTGCAGGTGCAAGATCAAGGTAACGGTGTAGCAGAGCACTTTGTGCCGTTATTATTTAGCCGCTTTAACCAAGCAGATAGCTCAGATAGCCGCGCCTATGCCGGCACAGGGCTAGGTTTGGCCATTAGCTACAGCTTAATTAGCCAGATGCAGGGTAATATGGGTTATAAACCAGCACCACAACATGGTAGCTGCTTCTATTTCGATTTACCCTATATTGCAGCGTTACAGCTATAAACCCTTTTGTTAATTTACTTTGTAGGAAAATACTAATGCGAAACTCTTTTATTGCCACTTCAGTTGCCGCAGCGCTGGCGTTATCAGCCTGTTCAGACGATACGGCGGTTACGAAGAACACTGCGCCGCAAAGCGAAACCGAGGTAACAACAATGGTCGAACTGGCTCAAACCAACCCGCTAATGAGTGTAAGCACATTGCAATACGAAGCGCCGAATTTCGCCGAAATTAAAGACAGCCAGTTTTTACCGGCTTTTGAAGAAGGTATTAAGCAGCAAATTACCGAAGTAATGGCGATTGCGAACAACCCTGCGCCAGCTACCTTTGAAAACACTTTCGTTGCGCTGGAGAAAAGTGGTGAGCTGCTTACCCGTGTCTCGCGCATTTTTTACAACTTGGTTGGCTCTAATTCAAACCCGCAACGCCGTGAAATACAATCTGAACTAGCACCAAAAATGGCGGCGCATTCTGACAACATTAACCTTAACCCACAATTGTTTGCCCGCATTAAAAGCGTATATAACCAGCGCAATGAGCTAAAGCTTGACGCTGAGTCGGTGCGTTTAATTGAAGTGTATTATGAGCGCTTTGTTCGCGCGGGTGCCCAGCTAACCGATGAGCAAAAAACCGCCATTCGCGCCCTAAACGAAGAGCATTCAACGCTAACCAACCAGTTTGCGCAAAACTTGCTGGCTGAAACAAAAAACATTGCCGTAGTAGTAGATAATAAAGCGGAACTCGATGGCTTGTCAGCATCACAAATTACTGCCGCCGCCTTAGCCGCAACCGAAGCAGACCACGAAGGTAAATATTTGCTAGGCCTTACTAACACTACGCGCCAGCCAATATTAAGCCAGTTAACTAACCGTGAGTTGCGAAAAAAAATATGGCAAGCGTCAGCAAACCGTAACCAAACCGGCTCTACCGATAACCGCCCTATCGTAGCTCGTTTAGCGCAATTACGGGCAGAGCGCGCGCGGTTGTTAGGCTATGACAGCTG
This sequence comes from Rheinheimera metallidurans, assembly GCF_036983985.1. Classification (NCBI taxonomy): domain Bacteria; kingdom Pseudomonadati; phylum Pseudomonadota; class Gammaproteobacteria; order Chromatiales; family Chromatiaceae; genus Rheinheimera; species Rheinheimera metallidurans. Next base: position 16,573 of record NZ_JALAHQ010000003.1, on the reverse strand, counting down.
GGCTAGCTATGGCTTAGAGTCGCAAATGGCAAAAACACCCCAAGCGGTGTTTGATATGTTAGGTGCCATGGTGCCAGCGGTTGTGGCAAATACCAATACAGAAGCGGCCGCTATTAGCGCAATGATGAAACAAACTGGTGCAGACTTTGAGCTTGAACCTTGGGATTGGGAGTTTTATAGCGAGCTAGTGCGCAAAGCCAGATATGACTTAGATGAAAACGAAGTTAAGCCATACTTTGAGTTTGAGCGGGTGTTAAAAGACGGGGTATTTTACACCTTTAATCGCTTATATGGCGTTACCTTTAAACCACGACCCGATTTACCGACCTATCATCCAGATGTAAAAGCCTATGAATTATTTGATACTGACGGCTCAAGCTTAGCCATTTTTTATGCCGACTACTTTGCGCGTGACGGTAAACGCGGCGGCGCTTGGATGAGCAGCTTTGTTGGCCAGTCAAAACTACTTGGTCAAAAGCCAGTGGTGGTTAACGTAATGAATATTCCTAAAGCCCCAGATGGCGAGCCAACCTTAGTTAGTTATGACAACGTTACCACCATGTTCCATGAGCTAGGCCACGGCTTGCATGGCATGTTTTCTAACGTAAATTACCCTACGCTAGCGGGCACATCGGTATCTCGCGACTTTGTTGAGTTTCCGTCAACCTTCCAAGAAGATTGGGCCGCTCACCCTGAGGTTATTGCTAACTACGCTAAGCACTATCAAACCGGTGAACCTATTCCTGCTGAACTACTGGCGAAAGTGATCAAATCACGTAGCTTTAATCAAGGTTTTGATACCTTAGAATACTTGTCAGCGGCGCTACTGGATATGGAATGGCACTCATTAAGCGCGGATGAGCCACTACAAGACGTTAATGCCTTTGAAGCTGCTGCACTTAAAAAGCACGGTATAACACTAGCTGCGGTGCCGCCACGCTATAAATCCACCTTCTTTTCGCATTCTATGGGTGGCGGTTACTCTGCCGGTTATTATGCCTATATGTGGAGCGAAATTTTAGCCGCCGACGCCTTTGCTTATGTGCAACAACAAGGCGGTTTAAAGTTAGAGAATGGCCAAAATCATCGGAAAAATATTTTAGCTGTGGGCAATTCACGCTTGCCGATGGAGTCGTATAAAGCCTTTCGTGGCCAAGAACCAACGACTGACGCGCTGTTAATTCGTCGTGGTTTAAAAACTAAAGTCGATTAATCCGAACCACGCTGGCTGTGTGCTTGCTCTAAACCGACCGTTGAAGACATGGATGTCTGACAAATTCGTCAGGAACGAATTTGAACAGCTCCGCTGGTCCGCAGGATAAACTTCATGGATGAAGTTTATAAACGAGCCTACAGGGATGTATTTACGGCGTGTTGGTGTGAGCAAACCCACAGCAAGTCACTTAAGTAATAACAAGCACCACCAACAAAAAGCCCCGCAACTAACTGCGGGGCTTTTTTATTTCTAGCAATGAATATTAACTACCGGCTACCTGCATTTGGCTAATCAGTATCGACCCAGTTAACACGCCACCGCGGCGGTCTACATCATTACCTATCGCGGCAATTTGCATAAACATATCTTTTAAATTACCGGCAATGGTTACTTCAGCTACTGGGAACTGAATTTCGCCATGCTCAACCCAAAAGCCAGCGGCGCCGCGCGAATAATCGCCAGTAACGGTATTGACACCTTGGCCCATTAACTCGGTTACTAACAAGCCTTTGCCCATTTGACGACACAATGCCGCCAAGTCAGCATCGCCGTGCTGAATTAGCCAGTTATGAATACCACCGGCGTGCCCAGTGCTAGCCATACCCAGCTTACGCGCCGAATAGCTAGTAGTTAGGTAAGTATTTAATACACCCTGTTCTATTACTATAAGATCGCGGGTTTTGACACCTTCGCCATCAAACGGGCTAGATGCTAAGCCTTGTTTTATATGTGGCTGCTCTAAAATAGTCACCGTTGGCGCCATAACTGGCTGGCCTACTTTATCCAATAAAAAACTCGACTTACGGTAAATGCTGCCACCACTTATAGCCGACACTAAATGGCCAAACAAGCTGCTAGCAATATCGGCGCGAAATATTACTGGTACTTTTTGTGTCGGAATTTGCCGCGCATTTAATCGCGCGATAGTTTCTAATGCCGCTTCACGGCCAATCTGTTTTGGATCCAGCAATTTGCTGTACTGACGCGCGACGGTAAAGCTGTAATCGCGCTGCATATCGTCGCCGTCTTCACCAATAACTACGCAACTAAAACTGTGGCGTGAGCTAGGATGCCCTACCAACTGACCATGGCTATTGCCGTAAACCTTTAAACCAGTATGCGATGAAAACGACGCACCTTCTGAGTTGGTAATACGCTTATCGGTTGCAAATGCGGCTTCTTCAGAGCTGGCACATAACGCTATGGCTTCATCAGTGCCGATGGTATCAGGGTAGTATAGGTCTAAATTAGGTGGCGACATTTCTAACCAGCCCGCTTCGGCTAAACCGGTGTGTGGGTCTTCCGAAGTATAACGGGCAATATCGGCCGCGGCTTCAACGGTGCGACGTAGTGCTTGCGGGCTTAAGTCGGCAGTAGATGCCGAGCCTTTGCGCTGGCCAAAATACAGGCTAATGCCTAAACCGCCGTCTTGATTAAACTCTACCGTTTCTACCTCGCCGTGGCGGGTTTCTACGCTTAGGCCTTTGGTACGGCTCATTGATGCTTCTGCGCTAGTTGCACCTAGCTGTTTAGCATGGGCCAGAACTTCAGCTACAGCTTGTTTTACTTCGTCAATTTCTTGCCAAATAGTCGGTTGTGTTACGTGCATAATGTTAGTTCAGCCAAATTATTTGCCACAAGTTTATCATAGTCTGCGAAAGCTGGCTGCTGCTGTGCGCTACTATCATGTATACTTAGCAACATTATGGCTAATGCGAACCAACACAATGACTAATTTTATAAACGGCGACACTTGGGACGAAGAAGAAGGCAAGAGTAAGTCGCAGATAAAACGCGAAATGCACGCCCTGCAAGAGTTAGGCGAAGAGCTAGTGGCATTAAGCCCAGCCGCCCGCGCCAAACTACCGCTAGATGAAGAGTTAGTGGCCGCGCTGTTACTGGCCGATAAATTAAGTAAAAAACACGAAGCGCTGCGCCGCCATATTCAGTTTATTGGCCGCCTAATGCGTGATCGTGATTTAAAAGAATTAGAGCAAGGCTTAGCGCTACTGCGTAATACTAACCAAGCGGCGACGCGGCAGTTTCATAAAATAGAGCTGTTGCGCGATAAAATGCTAGAAGATAACGACGTAGTTACCGCGTTTATTGCCGATCACCCAACGGTCGATACCCAGCAGTTGCGCCAACTAATTCGTAATGCGAAAAAAGAACAAGAAAAACAACTGCCGCCAAAAGCCTACCGCGAGCTGTTTCAGTTAATTAAACCGTTAATTCTTAAAAGTTAAACGCAGCTAAACACGAGTTAGATATAAAGAGTAGTTAAATAGCGTTGTCCTAAACCAACCTTTTACCACGTGTTGGTGTGGACAACGCGATTATAAGCTAGATGCTAACTAACAAACCTTGGTTAACCAACCATGTTTATCTTCAGCGCTACCCCATTGAATATCATTCAGTGCTTGACGCAGTGCGTTAGTAGTATCGCTAGTGCCTGAGCCCACTGCATAATCTTTACCATTATGAATTAGCGTGCCTACTGGCGTTAATACCGCAGCCGTACCTGACAGTGCCGCTTCCGTACCCGGCTTTTGCACCCGTTCTAATAATTCGTCTACTGTAAGCTCGCGCTCTGATACCTTCATACCACGGTCTCGGGCTAGCGTTAAAATAGAGTCACGGGTTATGCCGTGCAAAAATGAGCTATCTAACGCTTTGGTAATAATTTCGTTGCCATCGAACAGTAAAAAGTTTGCCGCACCGGTTTCTTGCACATCGCCATTGGGGCAAAACAATACCTGATCGGCATTTACCGTAGCCCGCGCTTTAATAATCGGTTGCAAGGCACTGGCGTAGTTACCACCACTTTTTACCATACCCATGTGTGAAGCGCAGCGGGCGTTGTCTTCTAACAATAAACGTAGTGCTTTACTGCCGCCAGCAAAGTAGTCGCCAACCGGTGATAACAGCACATATAACATAGACTCTAAGCTTGGCGCCGCAGCTTTACCAATAGAGGCTTCCGTACCGATATGTGTAGGGCGAATGTACATAGAACCCGGCGGCGTTGGTACATCGACAGCATAACGTTTTACAATATCTAAAATCATTTGGCGCAGCATGGCAGTATCAACTTTAGGCAAGGTTAATAACGCACTGCTTTGCTGCAAACGCGCTACGTTTTGCTCCATACGGAAGATATAAATTGAACCATCTGCATGTTTAAAGGCTTTTAAGCCTTCAAAACAGGTGCTGGCGTAATGCAGCACATGCGCACCAGGGTGCAAATTAATACTGTTGCTTGCCACTACCTCTGGCGTACTCCAACCATTACTATTAAAGCGAGAGATTATCATCTCCGGGGTAAATACCGTGCCAAATGCTGCCATTGTTTAAATTTCCTGCTGGGTTGTTTTTACCGGCTAGGCGGTTAAATCTAGCCAGTTATAAATTTAATGCTGAGTACCACCAACCGTTAGCATGTCTAGCTTTAAAGTTGGCTGGCCTACGCCTACCGGTACGCTTTGGCCTTGCTTGCCACACACACCAACACCGGCATCAAGTGCTAGATCATTACCAACCATAGATACCTGCTGCATCGCTTCTGGGCCACTACCAATTAACGTAGCGCCTTTAATTGGCGCAGTAATTTTACCGTTTTCGATAAGGTAGGCCTCAGAGGCTGAAAACACGAACTTGCCGGAAGTGATATCTACTTGACCACCACCAAAGTTTGGCGCGTAAATACCTTTTTTTACACTGGCGATAATTTCTTGTGGATCATGCTGGCCAGCTAACATATAGGTATTTGTCATACGTGGCATCGGCAAATGCGCAAATGACTCGCGACGACCGTTACCGGTTGGTGCAACACCCATCAGCATAGCATTGTGTTTGTCTTGAATATAACCTTTAAGAATACCGTTTTCTATTAACACATTGTACTGACTTGGCACGCCTTCATCATCTACGTTTAGTGAGCCACGTCGATGTGCTAAGGTGCCATCATCAACAATAGTGCATAGTTTAGACGCCACCTGTTGACCAATACGGCCAGAGAAGGTAGATGAACCCTTGCGGTTAAAGTCGCCCTCTAAACCGTGCCCTACTGCCTCATGCAGTAATACGCCTGGCCAACCACTGCCTAATACAACTGGCATTGCGCCAGCTGGCGCATCAATAGCAGTTAGGTTAACTTGCGCTTGGCGCACCGCTTCGCGGGCATAATTTTGCCAACGCGGTTCATTATTAACTAAGTCAGTAAAATAGAGATAGGTAGTACGACCGCCACCGCCTGCACTGCCGCGCTCGCGTCTGTCGCCCTGCTGCAATAATACTGAACAGTTTAAGCGTACTAATGGCCGTATATCACTAGCATAAGTACCATCACTGGCTGCAACTAATATTTCTTCGTATACGCCAGATAAGCTCACCATTACCTGTTCGGCGCGGCTATCGAGGGTGCGAATATAGGCTTCAATTTGGTGCAGTAACGCTACCTTTTCGGTGTTAGTTACGCTTTGTAACGGCTCACACGGCAGGTAAATATTGCTATTACCGCTTTTGCTAAACGCTTTAACACTGCCCTGCTGGCCTTGTATTGCAATGCCGCGCGCGGCGGTAGCTGCTTGCTTTAAGGCTGCAGCACTAATGGTATCGGCATAAGCAAAACCGGTTTTTTCACCACTAATAGCTCGCACACCTACGCCGCGCTCAATATTAAACGAGCCGTCTTTTACTAAGCCATCTTCTAATACCCAGGATTCATGCACGCTGGATTGAAAATACAAATCAGCAAAATCGAGCTGATGGTCAAATAAATAGCCTAGCGTTTGCTGTAGATCATCAGCCGTTAGTTCTGAAGCGGTGATCAGGTTCTGCTCGGGTGCAGTCATGGTTTGAGCTCACTGTTAAATCGGTTATGGTGTGCCACGGGCATTTTTTGCTTAAGCCGTACACAATCGGTTAAATCTATTACGGTTGAAACCCAGCCGGCTTCGGTACCGGCATCAGCCAGCACCTCGCCCCACGGGCTAACAATTAGGCTATGGCCATAAGTTTCGCGGCCATTAGCATGTACACCAGTTTGATTAGGCGCCAGCACAAAGCATTGGTTTTCTATCGCCCGCGCTTTTAATAAGGTATGCCAATGCGCAGTGCCGGTTACCTTAGTAAAGGCGGCAGGTACGGTTAACACATTCATACCACGTGCGCCAAGCGCCTGCATTAAACCTGGAAAGCGCACATCATAACACACCGATAAGCCAAGCTTTAGTTCGGCAACCGTGGCTAGAGTAATTTTTTGCCCAGGGTAAGTAGTGGCCGATTCCAAGTAACTACCGGTATTATCGGCCACTTGTACATCAAACAAATGCATTTTCTGATAATCAGCTATTAGGCTGCCATCAGGAGCAAATAATAGGCTGCTCGCGCTAAAGCGCTGTGGTTCTGGACTAGTGGTAGGCAAAGATCCTGCCAGCAAATACACGCCAAACCGCTTAGCTAACGCGGCACAGGCTTGTTGTATCACGCCCTGCCCTAATACCTCTTGCTGCTCTAGCTGCAAACCATCGCGGCCACCAAAAATGGCAAAGCATTCCGGTAATGCTACCAGATGCGGCAAACCATCAGCATGGGTGGCACACAGCTGCTGCAAATAGTTAACTACCTGGGCAAAATTTTGCGCAGGTTCCGGTGTACTAGTTAGTTGAATCGCTGACAAACGCCAATTAGCCATGTGCTGGGTTCCGCTTTGGTGTTAAGTTTTGCTCTGAGGGTTGTTCGATAACGGTATCCGGTTGCGCTACTCGCACTGGCACAGGCACTTCTTTGCTGTGGCGGTTAACCTCTGTAACTACCGGCTGGCTAAAAGTACCGGTAACAGTAAAATTGATTTTTGAGATAACCTCGGCACTTTGAAATACTTCATCTAGCGCCAGCGCGGCTAAACCGGTTGCCGGGTTTACCATCCAAGCAATAATTACGGGTAAACTTGAAGTAACTTTAGGCGAAAACGCCATTTGGTAATCTATTTTTTCACTGACTAAATCGGCATAACCCTGAATTTGTATACTACCGGGTACACCGTCAATAGCGGCATTACTGGTTTGCACTACGCCGTCTGACAGCGCCAAATTACCGCTCATGCTGTTATAAAAAAAGCCTTTAGAAAATACATCACGAAAGTCTAAGCGCAATTTGCGCAGTAAAGAGTCTAAGCTAAACAACGAAAACAACCGAGCACCCTGATCGCTAACCTCGGTTAACGAACCATCCGCCAGTTTATAACTGATATTACCCGCAAGTTTACCCAGCTCGAATTGCGTAGGGGCGCCAGCCCAGCCTAAGCTGAAATCAATATTTGCCGCACTACCTGAAATAGCCGAGGTAATCTGATATTCATTTAGTAACGCACCTAAATTATTAGATTTTAATTTACCGCTAAACTCAGTTTTCCCCAGTAAGCCATCGTCTTGCCAATAGCCGTTAGCACTAAGTTGGTTACGTTTATAACGAGCAGTTAGCTCAGTAAGCTGCCACTGATTATTTGTGCTCTGGGCTTTAGCTTGCACCTGACCAAACTGATAATTACCGATAGAGCAGTCAGCACAACTAAGCGTTAATGGTGGCAGCTCTAATAACCAGCGCTGTGCAGTTTGTGCCAACTGCGCAACCAGCTCGGTATCGGTAGCTTCTTGCGGTGGCATAGGTAAATGCAAATAATCTAGTTGCGCGCTAATACCTTGTTGCTGCCAGTTTTTACTAAACAACCACTGGCTCGCTATTTCGGTGCCATTTAGCTGTAACTGCCAATGCTCTGGCAACTGGTTTAGCTCAAATACGGTGTTATTTAACGCCACGCCGGGAGCAACATCAAGCTGACGCACCCTACCTGCTACACGCAATAATTCTGGAAATAACGGCTGCCCAGACGGTGCACTGGCAGATAATTGCTGCTGTAACAACTCAAGCCAAGGCAGAAATTCTAATTTGGCTAAGTCCACACTAACCAAAAAACCAGCATTGTTTAAACCACTGTCATGCTCAGCAGCGATAAGATGCACACGGCTAAACTGCTGGTTGTCATGTTGCAATTCGGCATGAAAATGTAATTGCTGATTAAAGTGTGCCGCTAATAATGAGCGTGTGGCATCGCCATCAGCAGTTATTGTTAGCTCAGTAGCTTGCTCGGCGGGCTTGTTGTAAGGCGCTGGTAGCAATAACGCCGTATCTTGCAGTGTTGATTGCAGTTTAGCGCTATAGCTAAAGCCTTGCTCTGGCAAACTCAGCGCCAACTGTAACCGCCACTGCGTATTACCATCAACTAACACAGCTGCCGGTGGGTATACGGCATCTAACAACGGCTTTGCACCCTGCTTACCTTGCATTTGCAGCGCTAGCTGATAACCCGCATCGCTATCTTTACCCTGCAATGCTGCCGTTAATGGCAAGCCGCGCCAGCTTAATGTTAAGTTGTCAGCAAAAATGCGCTCATTTTCAAAGGATAATTTACCGGCAATGTTAGACAAATACATATCTGGAGCTTGCAATGTCAGGCTTATATCAGAAAAGCTGACATCGCCAGTGGCTAAAACCGAAGGCTGATGTAGGCCAATGGCTAGCTTAACGTCACCTTGCACCATACCAACTGCGCCAAGATAGTGCAGTGTTGCACCTAAATTAGGCTGCAATGGCGATTGCTGTATTAATGCAGTTACGTCTTCCGCCGGCAACTGTTGCTGAATATAAATATCGATAGTATCAGCATGAAACAGATCAGGAATGCTTGCCATTACACTTTGCTCTAGCGCTAACCCAGCTAACTCTCCGGCATTAGATTGAATCGACATAGCCGCATTTTCAAACCATAGTGTCGCACTTAGCTGGGTAAGTTCTGGCCAATCAGGGGCGAAAGCGAACTCAGCTTGCTCTACTTCAGCCAACACCTGAAATACACCTTGCTGCTCATGATACGGAAACTCATTTGGCACACCATGCCACAGCAAGGTGGCATTTGTTACTAACCCTTGTCTAATAGCTGGGGTTAAATAGTCACGCACTGATTCTGGCATATAACGCTGCGGAAAATATAAGCTGGCATTTGCGGCATTAACTTGCTGTACACGGGCAAGAATTTCTAGTCGGTGTTCAAACTTGATACTCGCATCTAGCTGTAAATCAGGGTTGCTTAAACTGAACTGCGGTATTAATACTTGCCAAGTATCGGCTATAGGCTGCAAATATACGGTAGCAGCAAGGCTGTCGTAGGCGGTGGGCTGAGTAAATAAACCGTCCCAACTTAACTCGCCATGCTCAGCCTGCACGACTAACTTAGATACAGCATTACTAAGCCAAAACTGTCCGGAAATATCATTAACACCGGGAATATCATTGCTAGGTGCTAAATGTAGCGCATCAAACTGCCCAGCAAGTTGCCATTTTTTATCACTAATGCGCCAAAGCAATTGCTTTAGATGGCCACTTGGCTGATGCAGTACTAGCTTTTGCAGTAGCTCAATATCATCTGCTAATAAATTTGCCAGCGGTGTAACGGCCTCAAGACGAAAGTTATTTAGTCCGCCTTGCCAGACACCATCGGCATGATGTAACTGCAGTTGTAGGTCTTGCCACTGTTGCTGCTCTGCAGCCATGGTTAGCGCGCCAGAGTATAATGACCAGCCGCTTGCGGTGGGCTGCCATAACAGCTGGCCTTGGCCTAAACGCAATAAATGGCTCTCGGCATTTCGCTGCCAACTTACACTGTTATCGGCTAGCTCTACTTGGATACGTTGTAATAAGCCTTTATCAATACTGCCCCAAGCCTTAAAATTAATGCTCGCTTGTTGTAATTTTTGGCTAGGCGGCAAAATAGTTGCCAGCCAAGGTAATACGTCTAACTTATCACCCTCTAAATACAGCTGGCCAGACGCTGAGTCTAGCGTGTTACCGTTCAGATCTAAAATAAACGATAACGTATTAACAGTAACACCAGCTAAAGATAATTCACCATAGCCCTGATGGCGGTTACTACTATTGGCCCAATCAAGCTGTTTAATATTAACAACAACGTCGAGCTCGTTTTCACTTTGTAGTATTAACTGGCTATCTAGCACCGAAAAGTAGGCCAGCTGCTGAAAAAACAACGTTTCTAATGCAGCTAATACCGGAGCGGTATCTAAGGCGGCTGCCGATTCACCGGCAAGCAAGCTATTTGCATCAATATGATATTTCAGGCCAACCAGTTCGAAATGCTTAGCCGTGAGTTGCCGATTTAGTATGCTACGCCAAAAATCGATTTGCACGCGAGTTTCAGCAATACTAAGCTGCAACTGTTGCTGGTCGTTGTATAACTTAACGTTGTTGAGTAACAGTGCGGGGCCAAACTTTTGCCAACCGGCGCTAAGCTCGTTAATTTGCACAGCAGCGCCATAACGGCTTTGAATTAACTGTTCAATATGCTGCTTGTAATTATCGGCATACGGCAGGCTATAACGTAATAGCGAAATAAACACAGCCAAAAGCACCAGCAACACGGCCAGTGTCAGCCAGAGTTTGTGTAAACAGTAAAAACAAAACTGTTTTACCTTTTGCACTACATCATCACCACATCAAATTGTTCCTGAGTATAAAGCGGTTCTGTTTGAATATTAATTTGCTTGCCAATAAATACTTGAAGCTCAGCTAGGCTGTGAAACTCATCATTAGTTAGGGCATCTTTTACTGCTGGCGACACATAAACCATAAACTTATCGGCCGCATAGGCTCTATTTACGCGGACTATTTCTCGCAGCACTTCAAAGCACACCGTTTCTACTGTTTTTAAACTACCACGCCCTTCGCAAACAGGGCATTCAGAGCACAGAATATGTTCTAAGCTTTCGCGGGTTCGTTTTCGCGTCATTTCCACTAAGCCTAACGCTGAAAAACCATGAATATTGGTTTTCGCCCGATCACGCGACAGCGCTAACTCTAAGCTATGAGATACCCGTCGTTTATGCTCACTGCTTTGCATATCAATAAAGTCGATAATAATAATACCACCTAAATTACGCAGCCTAAGCTGGCGGGCAATAGCCTGGGTCGCTTCGGTATTAGTATTAAATATGGTTTCTTCTAAATTACGATGGCCAACAAAGGCACCGGTATTTACGTCAATGGTGGTCATGGCTTCGGTTTGATCAATAATCAAATAACCACCGCTTTTTAACGGTACTTTACGTTCTAATGCGCGCTGTATTTCATTTTCCACATCAAACATGTCGAAGATCGGCCGCTCACCAGGATAATATTCGAGCAAGGGTGTCATATGCGGAATAAACTCTTCACAAAACGCGGTAAGTTGCTGATAGGTTATTTTAGAATCAACCCGCACTCGCTCTAATTCAGTGCCGACAAAATCACGAAGAATACGGTAAGCTAAAGTAAGATCTTCATAAACAACACTTTCTTTACGCGTTTTTTGCTTGCGCTTAATAACCTTAGCCCAGAGTTTTTTGAGAAACTTTGCATCTTGTGCTAACTCTTCTTCCTTGGCGCCCTCTGCGGCGGTACGAACAATAAAACCACCACTGTCATCTAAATACTGACTAACAATATCTTTTAGCCGTTGCCGCTCAGCTTCGGTTTCTAAACGCTGCGACACACCAACATGCGGCGAACCCGGCATAAACACTAAATAACGCGAAGGGAGGGTAATATCTGTCGTCAGCCTAGCGCCTTTGGTGCCCAGCGGGTCTTTAACCACTTGCACCAACAAAAACTGGCCTTCGTGCACCAACACGCGAATGTCTTTGCTCGCTTGTGGCCGGCCGTCCAGTTCGCTTAGACTGTCGTGCTGCACAATGTCGGAAGCATGTAAAAACGCGGCTTTATCTAAACCAATATCCACAAATGCGGCTTGCATTCCCGGTAAAACGCGACTTACTTTACCAATATAAATATTACCAACTAAACCTAGCCTTGCTTGGCGCTCGATATGCAGCTCTTGCAGTACGCCATTTTCAATTAGTGCAACCCGAGTCTCGCTTGGGGTGACGTTTAGCAGTAACTCTGCACTCATTCTAGCTCCTGCCACTGTCGTAGCATTTGTTCAGTTTCACACAGAGGCAGGCCGACGACACCGGTATAACTGCCGTTAATACGCTGGATAAACTTTGCTGCCAGGCCTTGAATGCCATAACCACCTGCTTTATCTTGTGGCTCACCGCTATGCCAATAATGGCTAATTTCTGTTTCGCTAAGCACGCGAAAGTACACATCGGTACAAACCAGCTGTTGTAGCTGCCGAGTATGACTTACTAGTGCCACTGCGGTCATTACCTGATGGCTGCGCCCAGACAACAACTGCATACTCAGTTTAAACTCAGCAAAGCTTGCTGGTTTACCTAGGATATTGCCATCAACGACAACAATGGTATCAGCACCTAGCACAGGTAGCTCGACACTTAATCGCGCTAAGCCAGCGCGAGCCTTAGCTAAGGCCAGCCGCTGCACATAATGCACTGCAGATTCATTATTAAACGGGGTTTCATCGATATCGGCTTTAACCAGTTCATAGTTGACACCTAATTGTGTCAGCAGTTCACGGCGCCGCGGAGAAGAAGAAGCTAAAGCGATGGTTGGGTAAGTCATTGGATCTTCAATTGTCGCCGATAGCGGCGTAATAACCAAAATAGCCAAGGCCAAACTAGCATGCCCGTAAGCGCTGGCCACAAATATTGCGGCCTAAAGTTTACGCCGGTAAGAAAATGGCTTAACCAAAACAATTGTAGTTGGTAAAAAGCGAGTAAGATACCCAGCACTAATGACTGCTGTAGCACACCAAAATTACGCATTTTTAGGTGATGCTGTGCCAAAACAAACATAACTACAGAAAATGCCAGCGCATTAACACCAAGCACTGTACCTACCAACACGTCGACAATAACGCCGGTAAAAAATGCCGTAATAACACCGACACGCTGCGGCAATGCCATGGTCCAATACATTAAAACCAACAATGCCCAATCAGGTCGCGCCAGTTTAACTGCTTGTGGCATGGGCATTACAGTTAATAGCAACGCAACCAGTAATGACAAGTAAATAAAGCCTAGGCCCTGTGGTTTACGCATTAAGGCTGCTCCTGTGCTTCTGGTATCATAGGTGCTAGCGGAGCCACAGTGCGGCCAGACAGCAGTAGAACGTGACGAATTCGGTCTAATCTAGCGAAAGGTTCGGCATAAACCACCATAAAGGGTTGGTTTGCATCTTGGCTAATCATGGTTACACGAGCCACAGGATAACCCTCAGGAAAACGCCCATCTAAACCAGATGTCAATAAGCGATCACCTTCGCGAATATCGGTGCTGTGCGGTAGATACATCACCCGCAATACATCCCACTGTCCTAGTCCCTCAACAACGGCTCGCACACCCGTACGCTCGGTACGCACTGATAAAGCATGAGTGTTGTCTGATATTAGAAGTGCTCGGCTACTTGTTGGCCCAACACTAACAATTTGACCAACCACACCTTGCTCATCAATTATGGGTTGAAATTCTGTTACGCCATCATTACTGCCTTTATTTAACATTACCTGATGGCTAAAGGGATGGCTGTAAACCGCAAGCACATCAGCAACTAGCAGCTTATCTTCAACAACGGCAGTAGAGCTAAGCAATGCACGTAGCTTTTCATTTTCTTGCTGCAAAAAACGCAACAATTGTAGCTGACCATTTTGCTTGAGCAGAGTCTCTTTTAAACGGGCATTTTGTTCTAACATCTCTTGCTGCGACATAAACTGCTCAGAAGCGCCAGAGAATAAGGTTTGCGGTAAGCTGGCAACGTAAAAAAATGGGGTAGCAGCAGTAGAAAGGTAACTACGTAATTGCGTTGAACTATCGGTGTAGCGGTCTAAAAACATTAATCCAGCACTACACACCACAGCTAAAAATAACCGTAGTGGTAATGAAGAGCGCCTGCTATAAATCTGGTTCATACAGGTTCAAATACATCTATAAGTTCAGTTAGTCATAACTAAACACATCACCGCCATGCATATCAATCATCTCTAATGCTTTACCACCACCTCGGGCAACACAGGTTAGCGGATCATCGGCTACAACAACTGGGATCCCAGTTTCTTCCATTAATAAGCGGTCTAAATCTCGCAATAATGCACCGCCACCGGTTAATACCATACCGCGCTCTGAAATGTCTGATGCTAATTCTGGCGGAGACTGCTCTAACGCAACCATAACCGCACTAACAATGCCGGCTAAGGGCTCTTGCAGTGCTTCTAAAATCTCGTTGCTCGTCATAATAAAGCTACGCGGGACACCTTCAGCTAAGTTGCGGCCGCGAACTTCTATCTCTAGTACATCGTCACTAGGATAAGCAGAACCAATTTCGGTTTTAATCCGCTCTGCCGTGGCTTCACCAATTAAAATGCCATAGTTACGACGAATATAATTAACGATAGAGTCATCAAACTTATCGCCACCTATACGCACTGATGATGAGTAAACTACGCCATTTAAAGAGATAATAGCGACTTCAGTGGTACCACCACCAATATCGACTACCATAGAGCCGGTCGCTTCAGACACCGGTAAGCCAGCACCAATAGCCGCAGCCATTGGTTCATCAATTAAATACACTTCTCGTGCACCAGCGCCTTGCGCTGATTCTCTAATGGCTCGACGCTCTACTTGCGTAGAACCGCAAGGTACACACACTAAAACGCGAGGGCTTGGCCGAAAAAAACTATTGCTGTGTGCTTGGCGAATAAAATGCTGTAACATTTTTTCTGTTACGTAGAAGTCAGCTATAACACCATCCTTCATCGGGCGAATCGCTTTAATGTTACCCGGCGTACGACCCAGCATGCGCTTTGCAGCATGACCTACTGCAGCAACACTTTTCGGTCCACCTGCCCGCTCCTGCCGTATAGCAACTACGGACGGCTCATCTAGCACTATACCTTGATCTTTAACATAAATAAGAGTGTTAGCTGTACCAAGGTCAATGGACAAGTCATTTGAAAATAGGCCACGCAATTTATTAAACATGAAAGAACCGGATCCTTATAAACCTGAGTAAACAGACACTACTCAGCACCGTTTTGTCGTAGCATAACAGTGAAGATAAAAAAGCTGGAGGTTATTCTAAGTAAGTCACCGCCATGTGAATAGCTTTATCTTACATTTTTATTCAATTAAACCAAGTTCTGGTTGAATTTTTCTACCAGTATTAAAAAATTGACATAGTATAATGACAAAATATGAACCTTTACTGAAAAAAACCTCTAAATAATGCCGCTTTCGTGCCAAAACCAGCTTATTGCGACGAAACAACGTTGGCAGCTATTGCAGCATCCGTTGTTACAACAAAAGCATATTCAGCTTTGGATTAGCCATCTTGATACTTCTTTGCCTGAAGTCTCGGGTAATAAATGCCTTAAGCTGAAGTATCACCTACAACAGGTTGTCGCTGAAAACAAATCCGGCATACTCACCTTTGGTGGCGCGTTTTCTAATCATCTTGCGGCGGTTGCCGCCAGCTGCAATTGGCTTGGCTTACAAAGCGTGGCCTACGTTAGAACAGACACGTTAGATACAGCAAACCCCACTTTAGCGTTTTGCTTGCGTATGGGCATGCAACTACATGCATTAGATAGAACAACCTACAGACGCCGCTCAGAACCCGCATTTATTAGTCAATTACAGAGCCAACACCCAACGCTATTAATCGTACCAGAAGGTGGTTCATCTGAGGCTGGCGTGCGAGGCGTAACAGAGCTTGACTTACTTAATACGCCAGATGGTAAAGCTAACTTAATTACTACAGCAACGGCCAGTGGCGGCACCTTAGCCGGACTTATTGAGCGGCATGCCAGCAATATATTAGGTATTGCTGTCGTAAAGGATCAGTCGTTACCAACACGCGTCAAGCAGCTATTAACAACCGACAGTACCAACAAAAATTGGCAAATTAATATGGCCTTCACCGGTAAAGGGTACGGACAGTTTGACGAGACGTTATTGCAGTTTTGTCGTGATCTAGCGCGGCATCAGCTTTATGTTGAACCGGTTTATACTGGCAAAGCACTGGCTGGGGTATTTTCACTAATTAGTTCCGGCGCTATTGCAGCAGGAAGTAGGCTGAGCTTTTTTCATACCGGTGGTTTGCAAGGCTTAAAAGGCTTGTTTTACCGTGAGAGAATTACCGCGGCTGATCTTGCGCTGCTTTCAGGCAACCAATACTCCGCAAACTCGATGCAATAATCTTAGCAAGCTAGGCGGAGAAATAGTAAAAAAGCCCGGCTCTTACGAGACGGGCTTTTTTGAATTGGGAGCCTGGCGGTGAACTACTCTCGCATGGCGAATGCCACACTACCATCGTCGCAGCTGCGTTTCACTT